>NZ_JASITA010000020.1 GCF_030063415.1 Streptomyces sp. H27-C3
TCCGCGTACATCAGCACCCCCGGGTGCCGCTCGCCACGGTCGGGGAAGACGGCGAAGGCGTCGGCCTGACCGTCCGTGGTGGGAATCTGCAGCGTCCTCGTGGGCATGGCGGGTCTTCCTTCCTTGGAGTTCACTCAATTAACGTTTATTGCACTAACGTTTTTGGCGCGAGTGAACGTACATCGTTAGTCAGACTAACGCAATGGGTAGGATGGGCGCCATGATCAGAGCCGAAGCCGCGGACACGCATGACGACGGCGCGCTCAAGACGCCCGACAGGCTGCGTCGGCGGGCGAGCCGACTGTTGTCGCAGCTGGCCGTGCGGTCGGACCGGCTGATCACCGAGGGGCTGGCCCGGGACGACACCCGCAAGTGGCACTACGCCGTGCTCGCCTCACTGCAGGATTACGGGCCGGGCAGCCAGGCGGAGCTGAGTAGGCGCTCCGGCATCTTCCGCAGCGACATGGTCGGCGTGCTCAACGAACTGGCCGAGCGCGACCTCGTCGAGCGGGCACCGGATCCCGACGACCGGCGCCGCAACATCATCACGATCTCCGCCCGAGGCCGCCGTCACCTACGCCTCCTCGACAAGGTCTTGGACGGCCTCCACGACGAACTGCTCGCGCCGCTGAGTCCGGCCGAACGCGACCAGTTCGTACAGTTGCTCACCCGCTTGCTGGACCACCACACCCGGACCTCCTGAGCCGGTGGTGGCAACCGGCATCAACGCTGCCCGGGGCGCTGTTTCAGGAGAAGACCTCCACCCGTCAGACGTTCAAGGTCGTCCCGCGGGTTTCTGGCTCATCTGGGGCATGCCCCGCCAAGACGCTTTCCTCTGCGTATCAAAACGGTTGACGCCCCGGATGCCCCGCTGAGTGATCCTCCGAGCCAGGCTTTCGCGGTGATTCTCCGTCCTCACCTTGCCTTCACCCTGAGATGTGGCTGGAGCCGTAAGCCTCGACCTCGGACTGCACATGAACATCGTCCAGTTGCCGGGGATCGGCCGCATTTCCCGTATCGCGCCACCGCTGACGGCGAGCGACGAAGAGATCGCCCGTGGAGTCTCCATACTCGATCAGGCGCTCGGCGACGCGGCTCGGGATGTGAGCATCCGGTAGCGGGGAGTACGACTCACAAGGCGCGTCGACCTTTGTCGTCCCAGTTTGCCTGAGCGTGGCAGCGGCTTCAGCCGGGTGCTCCCACCCTCGTGCGGAAGGCTACGACATGAGCCCGAGCACACCTGTGCAGTCCGACGATTCAGCCACCTAGCGACGGCAGCCATGATGCCGCCCGCCCTTCCAACGGCCGGGCTGTGGCGTACAGGTCGGCCCTGGCGAGGCCGCCGTCGGCACCCGCCGGCCTGTGCCGACGGCCGGGTCGCTGCCCTACCTCTGGAGCCGTGCGGGATCAGTCGGTGGATGCCGTGAGGGATCGGGGGCGCAGATCGGTCCAGCCGACCTCGATGAAGTCCAGGCACGCCTCTCGGGTGTTCTCGTCGAGAGCGATCGTCCATCCCCCGGGAACCTCGACGAAGGACGGCCAGAGCGAGTGCTGTCCCTCATCGTTCACCAGGACCAGGAAACGGCCTTCGGGGTCGTCGAAAGGGTTGGTGCTCATGTGTCAGTGCCTCCTCGGGGCCGACGGGCCGGCGACGGCCGCGTCGTGAGTGTGCGTCAGGTCGTCGGTGTGGGTGGGCGTGGTGGGCCGGATCACAGCGGTGAGTAACGGCCGACCGGGTCGAGCGGCGCGTCCTCGGTCCGGCTCGACAGTCGGGCCGATGGCCAGGCCCGTTCCCGCAAGGGACATGGGCCCGTCCAGGAGGTGGATCGAAGATAGAGAGTGTAAAAGCATTAGGTTAGGCTCACCTAATGCAGGATGAGCCTAACCTCTCCCCATCCCTCTCACAAGGAGAAGTTCATGCGCCCAGTGATCGAACGGACCCGCACCTGGGACGGCGCGAACGTGGCTCCGAGCACGTTCCTCCGGACCACGGGCGGCTGCCTCACCAGCCGGCCGTGACCGATCCCGGTTCCGGCCCCGCTGCCGACGTGCAAAACGCCTTCGCCGAGTTCGGACTGCCCCGCAGGCCGGGCACCGACGAGTTCTGGGCGGCGGCGCGGACGCCCGCGTCGGTGCCTGCCGACGACGGCGGCTGGCGGACCTTGTTTCTGTGGCGCGGGTCTTCGGCCCGCATCGACTTCGAGAGCTGGTCGCAGCCAATTCCCCTGCGGCGATGGGCAGACACGGACTGCTGGTACGCCGAAGTGCGCATGCCCGCGCGGCTGCGGGTGACCTATCGGATCGTCGCGGGCGACGCGGCCTACGCCGACCCGTTCAACCCGGTCGGTGCCGGTGGTGACCGGTCCATCGCCGCGACCCCGGATGCCCCGGCCCAGCCGCACTGGCCCGTCATCGGCGCCGACGACACCCTGCCCCTTCCCCGTACCCGGATCCGCTGGACCAGCGAACGGCTCGGCGGACGGCGCACCGTGCGCGTTCACCCGGTGGGCGGCGGCGGACCGGTGGTCCTGCTGCTCGACGGGGACGACTGGCTGCACCTGCACCCGGCGATGACCGCGTTCGACTCGGCCGTCGCCGACGGCGAGATGCCCCCCGTCACCCTCGTCTTCGTTCCGGCCAAGGACAGGCAGGCCGAGTTCGGGTGCAGGCCCGAACTGTGGGAGGCGGTACGGGACGAACTGCTGCCGCTGGTGGCGGAATCGGGCGTACCCGCCGACCTGGACCGCATGGTGGTCGCCGGGCAGAGCCTGGGCGGGCTGAGCGCGCTGTACGCGGCGCTGCAGTTCCCGGACCTGGTCTCGCGAGTCGCTTGCCAGTCGGGGTCCTTCTGGTGGACACCCGGAGCCATGGACCAGGCGGACCTCCTGGGCGGCCCGGTCGGCGGCGCCGTCGCGGCGCGCCTGCGCCAGAGCCCCGACCTGTCCCATCTGCGGTGCGCGTTCGACGTGGGGGAACACGAGACACGGATGCTGCCCCACTGCGAGGCGGCCGAGTCCCTGACCGAACAGGCCGGTGCAACGGTGCGGGTTTCGCGGTCGGCTTCGGAACACGACCGGGCAGGCTGGCGGCATGCCCTGCTCAGGGACGTCGCCTGGGCCCTCGCCTGAGCGGTTCCGGGGGCGTGTTCGGACACGCCCCCGGAACCACCCGGCGCTTCACCGGGCGACGGCCAGGCAGTAGTCCGCGTCGCCGGCGAGGAGGTTGCGGTGGGTGTCCTCGGCGGTAATGACGCCGTCGTCCAGGACGAGGACGCGGTCGGCGGCGTCCAGCAGGGCCGGGCTGCTGGTGAGCACCACGGTGGTCCGACCGCGGCGCAGCTCCGCGACGTTGCGCGCGATGAGCTGCTCGGTGACCGCGTCGACGGCTGTCGTCGGGTCGTGCAGGACCAGCACTTCGGTGTCGGCAGCCAGGGCGCGGGCCAGGGAAAGCCGCTGTCGCTGCCCCCCGGACAGGTTCGCCCCGCGGTCGCGGACCGTGTAGTCGAGCCCGTCGCGGTGGAGGGCGACGACATCGGTCAGCATGGACGCCTCGACGGCCTTGGAGATTGTCCGGCTGCTGCCCGACGGGTCGATGTTCGTGCGCAGGGTACCCGCGAAGATCTCCCCGTCGTACGGATTCACCAGCATGTGCTCGCGGACCGCCTCGATCGACAGGTCCGCGAGGGGCTGCCCGCTGACCCGCACCACTCCCTCGTACGCATGGGGCGCGACGTTCACCGCGAGGACCGACGCAAGGTCGGACGCCGCGCGCGGCTGGTAGACGGCGATCGCCACGAACTCGCCGGCGGCCACTTTGAACTTCAGCTTGTGCAGGGCCCCGTACCGGACGCAGTCGACCTCGAGGTCGCCGCCCGCGGCCGGGCGCTGCGGGCCCGGGGTCGTCACCGGCGGCGCGGTGAGCACCAGCGCCATCCGCTCGGCCGACGCGCGCGCGATCATTACGTACTTGGGCATTTCCGAGAACATCTTGAGCGGTTCCATGATGAACTGCGCGAGGCCCACGGCCATGACCAGCTCGCCGATGTTGATCTGGCCGCCGAACGCCAGCCAGCCCGCCGTCAGGGACACCGCTGCGGCGAGGACCGCGTTGAGGGCCAGCGCGGTGCCCGCGTACGTGCCGTTCACCTTGGCGACAGTGATCGCCTGGCGCTTGGCGTCCGTGCTGACCTTCCGGTAGGAACCGAACGCCGCGTGGTTGCCGCCGAAGCCGTGCAGCGGGCGCAGGCCGATGATCAGGTCGGCGACCTTCGCGCCCGCCCGCGCCACCCGAGCCTGCTGTTCCTGAGTGCTGGCGCCGATCCGCTTGGACATCACGGCCAGGATCGACAGGATCGCGACGGTTCCCACGATCACCAGCAGGCCGAGCCGGATGTCGGCCAGGCCCAGCGCGACCGTCGCGACCACCACCGCGACCAGGGAGCTGATCAGCATCGGCACCACCTCGACGATGTCGGCGGTCTGGTCGGCGTCCTCGGTGGCGATGGTCAGCACTTCGCCGGACTTCAGGTCGACGTCCCTGGCCACCGGCTGGAGCCCGCAGGCGGCCACTCGCACCCGCCAGCGGTGGGCCTCGGTCGTGTTGGCCTTCTGCAGGACGCGCATGCCGAACCGCCACGACAGCGAGACCGTTGTGATGATCACGGCCAGCGCGCCGATCGACAGGCCGAGCGCGCCCAGGCTCCGGTTCTGCATCGTGTGCTCGACGATCAGGCCGAGTGCGATGGGGAAGGCGGTCTCGCCCGCCTGGTACAGGCTCATGAGGACGGTGCCCCAGACCATGGCCCGGGCGTTGCGGCGCAGTGCGGTCCGCAGGATGGCCGACCCCGGGCGGGGCCGCTGCGTGTCAGGAGTTTTCATCAAGGTGACGGGCAATCGCTTCCGGGGTTCGCAGGGTAAACAGATCACGGATCGTGATCACTGGACCGTACTCGCGGCGGAGCAGCCCGTTCAGCCGCACCGCCAGCATGGAGTGTCCTCCGAGGGACACGAAGTCGCTCACCGCGCTCACCTCGTCATCGTCCAGGTCCAGTGCCTCGGCGAAGAACTCGCACACCACGGTCTCGGTTTCGGTCTCCGGGCCGCGTTCTCCCGCCGTGGTCAGCGCGCCGAGCGGCTTGGCCTCCGGCAACGCCTTGGTGTCAGCCTTCCCGTTCACGGTCAGCGGGATGCTGTCGACCTGGGCGTAGTGCGTCGGGCGCAGGAAGTCCGGCAGCGCGGCACCCACTTCGCCGGCGACCTGCGCCAAGTCGGAGCCGTCCAGTACGAGATAGGCTGCCAGCCGGTACGCGCCGTCGACCTGCGGGTCCGGCTGGGCGACCGCGGCGGCGAACCGCACCGCCTGGTGCGCCGAGAACACGGCCTCGACCTCGCCCAGTTCGACCCGGTGCCCGCGGATCTTGACCTGCTGGTCGGTGCGGCCCAGGTATGTCAGGTTCCCGTCGGGCCGACGGATCACCAGGTCGCCGGTGCGGTACATGCGCTCGCCGGGCGCGCCGAACGGGCACGCGACAAAGCGGTGCGCGGTCTGGGCGCTCTGCCCGAGATAGCCGCGCGCGATGCCGATACCCGATACGTACAGCTCACCGGGAACGCCGTCGGGCAGGGGCCGCAGCCACGGGTCCAGTACGTACACCTCGGTGTTGTCGATCGCCACGCCCACCACCGGGTCCTGGCATTCGAAGGTGCCGACGCCGAGGGTGTTGATGGTGTACTCGGTGGGCCCGTACAGGTTGTAGCCGACCGTGCCCTCGGTCTCGGCGAGCCGCTGCCACAGCGCCGGGGTGACGGCCTCGCCACCCAGCAGCACCAGCGCCGGCCGCGTCGCCGGGTTGTCGAGCAGGCCCTCGGCCACCAGTTGCTGCGCGTAGGTCGGCGTCACGTTGATGACGTCGATCCCGCGCTCACGGCAGTACTCGACCAAACGGGGGGCGTCGCGGCGCAGTTCCTCGTCGCATATGTGGACCTCGTGGCCATCGGCGAGCCACAGCAGTTCTTCCCACGACATGTCGAACGCGAACGACACCGTGTGGGCGATCTTGAAGATCGGGTGGCCGTGCTCGGCAAGGACCGGCTCAAAGATCCGCCTTTGGTGGTTGATGAGCATGTTGGTGAGCCCGGCGTACTCGGTCACCACGCCCTTGGGCTTCCCGGTCGAGCCGGAGGTGTAGATCGTGTACGCGGGGTGGCGCAGGCGGTCCGGGTCGTCCGGCGCGAACGTCACGACCGGATCGGCCTCGGGCAGGGGGCGGTCCAGCTCGATCAGGTCGCCGCTCAACCGGGGCGACACGGCGCTCACGGTGAGGATCACCGCGGGGCGTGCGTCCGCGACGATCGCCGCGATCCGCTCGTCCGGGTGGTCCAGTTCCAGCGGCACGTACGCGGCACCGACGCGCAGCACGGCGAACAGCGCCACGATCCAGTCGGGAGAGCGCGGGATCGCCAGACCCACGGTCGTCTCGGGGCCGATGCCCCGCCGGGCGAGCACTCCCGCCACCGCACGACTGCGGTCCTGGAGTTCGGCGAAGGTCATGGTCGAACCCTCGGCGACAAGCGCGACACGCTGCGGATCACGGTCCGCCGCCTGGTCGAAGCGGTCGACGACGGTGTCCGTGCCGACGTCGGTGCGCTGTGCGGGCTCGGGATTCGCCACCAGCCCGCGCAGCGCGCCCACCCGGCCCGTCGACCGGGCCAGGTCCTCGAGCACGCGAAGGTAGTCGTCGAGGAGGCGACGGGCGTCGTCGGGGTCGCCGTCGCGGTGCTCCAGCTTGACCGTGAGCCGGTCGCCGGGCGTGACGACCCACGTGTACGGGTAGTGCGTGGAGTCGTCGGCCTTCACCGAGGTGATGCCGTGCCTGGCGTTCATCTCGGCGAACGCGTCCAGGTCCAGAAAGTTCTGGAGCACGAACAGGTTGTCGAACAGGGTGTCGTGCCCGCTGGCCCGCTGGATTTCGCCGAGCCCCAGGTGCTCGTGCTCCATCGCCTCGACCCGGGCCGCCTGTACGCCCGACAGGTACCCGCCGACCGTGTCATCGGGGCGCGCCCGTGTCCACATGGGCACCGTGTTGAGCAGCACACCGACGATGCCGGAGTGGCCCTCGCCCTCCCGGCCCGAGACGGTCACGCCGAACACGGCGTCACTGCGGCCCGTGTGGGCGCCGAGCAGGAGGCCGAACGCGCCGGTCAGCACCGAGTTCAGCGTGACGCCGTGCACCCTGGCAGCATCCCGCAGCAGTTCCGACAGTTCGGCGGACAGCGTGTGCACGAGGGCGCGCGGCAGGTCGTCCGAGAGGGCGGGAGCCGGCCCGGCGAGCAGCGTCGGGCCTGACAGTCCCGCCAGGTGCTCGGCCCAGAAGCGGTTCGACACCGCGGGGTCCTTGGCGTCGAGCGTCCGGGCGTAGTCCTCGAAGCTCGGCAGGGCCGGGGCCGCGTCGAGCGGCTCGCCCGCGACGACGGCCTGGTAGGCGTCGAACAGGTCCCGCAACAGGATCTCCCGGGACCAGCCGTCCCAGAGCAGCAGGTGGTAGCTCAGCAGCAGGCCGTCCCGGCCGCCGGGCAGACGCACCACGGTCACCCGGATCAGCGGCGGCTCACCCGGGTCGAATCCCGACTCGCGGTCCCGGGTGCGCAGGGCCTCGACGTCGGCGTCCGTCGTCAGGTCGACCGTGCGGACATCGACCCTGCGGCCCATCTTGAGGATCTGGACCGGGTTTCCGTCGTCGTCGGTGGTGAAGCCGGCGCCCACGACCGGGTGCCGCGCGATCACGTACGCCATCGCCTCGGCCAGCGCCTCGGTGTCCAGGCGCCGGTCGAAGGTGAAGTAGCTCTGCGCCACGTAGTGTCCGGCCGCGCCCGCCATCTGGGCCTGAAAGAACAGGCCCCGCTGGAGCGCGGTGACCGGCGCTGTGCGCTCGGCTGTCGCGGAGGCGTCCCCGATGTGCTCAAGAGCGCTGCGCCAGTGCTCGGTGAGCTCGTCGGGTATGCCTTCGGCGAGGGTGAAGGCCGCGTGCAGGCTTCCGGTGGCGTCGTCGATCCACGCGTTGACCTCGACGGCGTACGGGCTGCTCTGATCGCCGCCGGTGAGGTGCGGCGCCTGGGACTCGTTGCCCCGGCCGAGGTAGTTGAACAGCACCTGCGGGCGGGCGGTCAGCAGCGGCGCCGTCTGCGGGTTGAGGTACCTGAGTTGGCCGTAGGCGACGTGTCCGCACTCGTCCAGCTGGCGTTCGGCGACCTCGCGGGCCGCCGCGACGGGCTCGGTGTGCGCCGTGAGCCGAAGCGGTGCGATGGAGGTGAACCAGCCGACGGTGCGGGTGTAGTCGTGGTGTTCCAGGGCCGGGACCCTGCCGTGCCGCTCCAGTTCGATCGCGAGATCGGTGGGCGTGGGCTGAACGTGTGTCAGTGCGGTGCGCAGCGCGCCGCACAGCAGCTCGGTGAGGCCCAGGCCGAGTGCGGCGGGCGCACTGCGCGTCACGCGCTCACTCATCTCGGGTGCGAGCACAACCGTGGCCTCGCGCAGATCCTGGACCGCGGGCAGCAGTGCGGGCGCCTGGAGCGTGCTGACCCAGTGTCCGAGGTCGTCGATCACCTGGGCGGAGCCCACCGCCAGTGCTTCGGCGTACTCGGCGTAGGACGTGGTCGGCGGTGCCAGGGCCGCCCCGCTCATGGCGGTGGCCAGGTCGTCGAGGAGGACCAGCCAGGACACCGCGTCGACGGCCATGTGGTGCACGGTGACCACCAGGGTCCGGCTCGCCTCCAGCCAGGAGAAGGCGATGACTTCTCCTGATTCGGGATCGAGCCGCCCGGCGGCTTCGTTCGCCGCGGTAGTGGCATCGGCGGCGTCCGTCCGGGCGACGGTGACCTCGCGGGCGGGTTCGGTGCGCAGGGCCCACACGCCGTGCTCGACGCGCAGCCGCAGCCGGAGGGCCGGGTGTGCGGCCACGACGGCGTTCGCGGCCCGACGGGCGTCAGCTAGGTCGGTGCCCTCGGCAGCCACCAGCGTCCTTGCCTGGGCGAACCGGGCGAGCGTTCCGCCCAGTTCCCGCTGGCGCAACATGATCGGCGTCGCCGGCAGTGGGCCGTCCTCGCGGCGGGACGGCACGGCCGCAACGGCCTGCGGGGTGCGTGTGCCCACGTGGTCGGCGAGCGCGCGCGGTGTCTTCCACAGGAAAACGTCCCGGGGGGAGATCGACAGTCCGAGCGCCCTGGCCCGGTTGATCACGGTGATGGCGACGATGCTGTCGCCTCCGGCGCCGAAGAAATCAGTGTCGGCGTCCACCGCGGCGCCGGGCAGCGTCTGAGCGAAGATCTCGACCAGGGCGGTGAGCGCGGAGTCGCTGGTGGCCACCGGAGTGTCGTCCTGTGCGGCGCGTTCGGTCAGGGCCTTACGGTCCAGCTTGCCGTTGACCGTCAGCGGCAGGGCTTCGACCGGCAGTACCCGGCCCGGCACCATGTGCACGGGCAGCCTCGTGGACAGCAGGTCGGTGAGGTCACCGGGCACCCGGCCCACGACGTGCGCGACGAGATGGTCGCCGCTGTCCGCCACGGTGACGGCCACATCGACGACACCGTCGAGTTCCCTGACCGCGGACTCCACTTCGCCGAGCTCGATGCGGAATCCCTTGAGCTGCACCTGGTCGTCGGCGCGGCCGGCGAACTCCAGCTCGCCGTCGAGCGTGCGGCGGGCGAGGTCGCCCGTGTGATACATGCGGGAGCCGTCGTCCGCGAACGGGTTCGCGACGAACCGGCCCGCGGTGAGCCCCGGCCTGCCCAGGTAGCCGAGCGACACCTGGTCGCCGGCGACGTAGATGGCGCCCACCCGGCCCGGCGGCACCGGCCGGAGCCGATCGTCGAGCAGGTAGGTGATCAGGCCGGGAATCGGACCGCCGATCGGGCTGACGTCGTCGCCGGGGCCGAAGTCGTCGTCGGTCAGCACCCGGTGGGTGACGTGAACGGTGGTCTCGGTGATGCCGTACATGTTGACCAACTCGGGCGTACCGGTGCCGTGCCGCTCGACCCAGCCGCGCAGCTTCCCAAGATCCAGCGCCTCGCCTCCGAAGATGATCCGGCGCAGCGAGGTGACCGGCTCGTCGGCGTGCCGGTCGGCCTCGATGAACTGATAGAACGCCGACGGGGTCTGGTTCAGCACGGTCACTGAGCGCTCGCGGACCAGCCGATGGAAGTCGACCGGGGAGCGGGTCAGCCCGTACTCGGGCACCAGCAGCTCACCGCCGTGCACCAGCGCGCCCCACAGTTCCCAGACCGCGAAGTCGAAGGAGAAGGAGTGGAACTGGACCCACACGTCGTGCGGGCCGAAGTTCATGTCGGGCCGGGTGTTGGCGAGGAGCGCCACCACGCTGGAGTGCGGGACGACGACGCCCTTGGGCTTACCAGTCGAGCCGGACGTGTAAATCACGTACGCGGGGTCGTGCCAGCTGACCTCGGGCTGGGTGGTGGCCGAAGGGAGTTCGTCGCCCTGGACGAGCACGCGGGCCCGCACCCCTGCCCGGGCCAGCAGTCGGGTGAAGCGGCCTTGCTGTTCGCGGTCCACGAGTACCACCTGCGGAGCGGCGTCGGCGAGGATGTACTCCAGCCGTTCGTCCGGGTACGCCAGGTCCAGCGGCACGTACGCGCCGCCCGCGGTGACGACCGCGACCAGGGCGACGACCTGCTCGATGGAGCGCGGGACAGCGACGGCTACCCTCTTGCCCGGCCCGACACCGGCCGCGTGCAGGGCCGAGGCCAGCTCGTTCTTGGCGTTCGCCAGTTCGCCGTAGGTCAGTGACCGGGTACCGCCGTCGAGAGCGCATTGAGTGACGGCGGTGGCTGCCGGGTGGCGGTTGGCGGCGGCGGCGAACAGTTCGCCCAGGGTCGCCGGGGAGATCGACGCCGGGCGCAGGCCGGCCTCGGGGGCCAGTTCGTCGACCGGGGCGTCCGGCCGGTCGAGCAGGCCGGTGAGGGTCTGGGTGAACGCGTGCAGGATCGCCTCGGCGCTCTCCTGGCGCAGCAGTTCCCCGTCGTAGATCAGGTTGAAGCGCGGACGACCGTCGAGCGCGCGCTCCACCACCAGCGTCAACGGGTAGTGGGGGGCGCCCTCGTTGACGATGTCGGTGATGACCAGGGTGTCGTCGGGCCCGCGCAGAGCTTCCACATCGGTCGCGACGTCGAACACCACCAGAGTGTCGAACAGGGAGCCGGCGCCGGCCTGGCGGCCGATCCTCGCCAGCGAGACGTGCTGGTGCGGCAGCACCGCGCTCTGGTGTTCGCGCACCGAGGCGAACAGGTCGCGCCCCGTGGTGGCGGCTGCCCAGCGGGCACGCACGGGAATGGTGTTGATGAACAGGCCCACCATGTCCCCGATGCCCGGCACCTCCGAGTCACGCCCGGACACCGTGGACCCGAACAGGACGTCCCTGCCGTGCAGGATGCCGCCCAGCGTCAACGCCCACGCGCTGTGCACGGCCACGCTCAGGGGCACACCGGCCGACCGGACGGCCGCGTCGATGTCGTCGGCGGGCTCAGTGGCGGTGTCGGCGAACCGTTCGGACGGGGTGTGTCCTTCGGCGACCAGCGAGGGGCCGGGCAGAGCCGCGAGTTCGTCGCGCCACACCCGGTCGCTCTCGTCGTGGTCGCGTTCGGCGAGCCAGCTCACGTAGTCGCGGTAGCCGCCGAGCGGGTACACGGTCCCCGGCGCGGAGTACTCGGCCAGCAGCGCGCGGAGCATCGGCGGCACCGACCAGCCGTCGGCGATGATGTGGTGCACGGTCTGCACCAGGACGTTGCGGCCGGACCCGGCGCGGATGAGCGTGTAGCGCATCAGTGGGCCGGTGGCCAGGTCGAAACCGGCGCGGCGGTCCCGCTCGGCGTGGTCGCGGATCTCGTCGTCGGTGATGGAGGGGCGGTCCAGCGTGGTGAAGGGCGCCTCCACACCGCTCTCCAGGACGGAGACGACACGGCCGTCGGCGAGGGCCGTGAACCGGGCGGCCAGGTTCGGGTACAGCGCGAGCAGCCGGGTGGCCGCCGCAGCGAGTCGGTCGGCGTCCACGTCGCCTTCCAGCGTCAGCAGTTGCTGCTCGACGTAGCTGCCCGTCGCGTCGTCGTCGAAGACCGAGTGGAAGTACAGGCCCTCCTGCAGCGGGGTCAGCGGCAGGATGTCCCGCAGCGCCGGTCCGTCCAGGTCGTCGACATCGGCCTGGGTGAGCGGCACCAGGGCGAAGTCGCTGGGAGAGTGGCCGCCTTCTTCGAGCGCGGCAAGCGCGGACAGAGCCGCCTGGAAGTACTGGCCGAGGGTGGCGATGTCCTCGTCGGTGAACACCCCGTCGGGCCAGGAGATGGTGGTGACCAGCTCGTACTCGCCACTCGCGTCGGGTTCGGCGATCGCGTTGAACTCCAGGGCGCGCGGCATGCGCATCCTCGGGTCGCGCTTCTCACCCAACTGCCCTGTAGTGCCCGCGAGTTGCCAGTCTCCGGCGAGACCTGCGTCGAAGCGGCCCAGGTAGTTGAACAACACCTGAGGTGCGGGCGCGGTCAGCGCGGTGTCGGTCAAGTACCGCAGGGCGCCGTAGGAGACGCCGTTGCTCGGCACCCGGGCGAGGTCCTCCTTGACCGCCTTGAGGGTGGCGGCCAGGTACGCGGGGGCGGTGAAGTCGGCTGCCGCACCCGGGTCGACGGTCACCGGGAACAGGGTGGTGAACCAGCCTACGGTCCGCGACAGATCGGGCTCGAAACCGGCATCGCCTGCGACGAAGCGTCCCTCGCGGCCGTGTCCTTCGAGTTCGATGTGGGCGAACGTCTGGTCCTGTCCGCGGTCGCGCCGCCACCGGGCGAGGGTGACGGCGAGCGCGGTCAGCAGCACGTCGTTGACGCCCGCGTGGAACTTCGCGGGTATCTCGCCCAGCAGGGCGGCCGTGTCCTTGGGCCCGACGGAGACGGTCTGCGTCCGCTCTTGGGCGACGGTGTCGGCCTCGGTCAGCGCGCGCCTGCCCAGCGGTGCGTCCGCTCCCGGCAGGGTGCGCCGGAAGTGGGTGCGGTCCGTGTCGAACGCCGCGTTCCCGAGCAGCTGCGTCCAGCGCCTGAACGATGTGCCCACGGGGGGCAGGTCGATCGGTGTGCCCGAGGCGAACTGGCGCCATGCCGTGGCCAGGTCGTCCATCAGGATCCGCCAGGACACGCCGTCGATCACGACGTGGTGGGCGACCACGACCAGCCGCTGTGCCTCGCGGTGCCAGACGGCGCGCAGCATCACGCCGTTGTCCGGGTCGAGCCCGGCGGTGGCGAGAGCGATGCAGTCATCGAGCGGGCGGTCGCTCTCCTGCCACACCGCGTCGGCCTGGCCGACCGCCGGGATGTCGAAGCTCCAGCGTTCGCCGCGCACCAGCTTGGCGCGCAGCATGTCGTGCCGCCCGAGCACGGCGGTGAGGATCTCGTCGAGAGCGCCGGCGGTCAGGTCCGCCGGCGTGTTCAGTAGGACCGACTGTACGAAGCCGTCGATCGCGTCCGTGGTGTGGCCGAGCCACTGCACGATAGGCGATCCCGCAACGGAACCGGTCGCGATATCGCCGTGGTCCACGGTGGAGACGTCTTCACGGCTCGCCACCGCGGCCAGTGCCCCGAGAACGCTGTGGGTGAAGATCTGCCGTGCGGTGACGTAGAGGCCCGCGTTCCGCAGGGCGCTCAGCAGTGAGATCGCCAGAATGCTGTCTCCGCCGAGCTGGAAGAAGTCCTGGTCGACACCGGTCTTCTCCAGCCGCAGGACCGTCGCGACGGCCGCGCACACCATGCGCTCGTTGTCGGTGGCGGGCGCCACGACGGAGCCTGTGCCGATCACGGGCTCCGGGAGGGCGACCCGGTCGACCTTGCCGTTCGCGGTGAGCGGGAACTCCTTCATCACGACGAGGTGGGCGGGCACCATGTACTCCACCATGTGCAGGGTGGCCCAGGCCTTGACCTCGTCCGCGTGCAGGTCCTCGTTGCCTGCGGCCGGGATCACGTATCCGACCAGGTAGGTGCCGCCCGCCGTGTTCTTCTTCGCGACGACGCAGGTGTGCCGTACGCCGGGGTGCTCCGCGAGGCCGGCCTCGACATCCTCGATCTCCAGCCGCATGCCGCGGATCTTGATCTGGTTGTCGGCGCGGCCGAGGAAGTCCAGCGACCCGTCCGGGGCGAACCGCGCGAGGTCACCGGTCCGGTACAGCCGGGAGCCGTCCGCGGCGAAAGGGTTCGCCACGAACCGGGAGGCCGTGAGGCCGGGCGCGTTGACGTACCCGCGCCCGAGGAGCAGTCCTCCGGCGTACAGTTCGCCGCCGACCCCGACCGGGACCGGGCGCAGTTCGTCGTCCAGGACGTACAGTTGGGTGTTGGGGTTGGCCTTGCCGATCGACGTCGACAGACGTTCGGCCGCGCCCCGGTAGATGACGTGGGAGACACCGATGGTCGTCTCGGCCGGGCCGTAGCCGTGGTACAGGGGGATGTCGAGCTGGGTGCGGAACCGCTCGTAGAGCTCCGGCGTCAGCACCTCGCCGCCGCACCACACGTGCCGCAGGCTGCTGAGGCGGCCGGAGTCACCCGCCATCTCCAGCAGCACGTCCAGCATGGACGACACCAGGTAGGTGAACGTGACGCGCTGCTCGGCGATCACACCCAGCAGGTGGTGCGGGTCCCGTTCGCCGCCGGGCCGCAGGATCACCAGCCTGGCGCCGGACACCAGCGGCAGGAATATCTCGTTGATGGAGATGTCGAAGGACAACGGCGCCTTGAACAGCGACGCGTCGTCGTGGCCGAAGCCCAGGATCTCGTTGACCTGCCACAACAGCCGCTCGCTGATCGCTTCGTGTCGGATCATGGCGCCCTTGGGCCGCCCGGTCGAACCGGATGTGAAGATCACGTAGGCCAGGGCCGTGCCGGGGACGGTCGCCTCGGGTTCCTCGGCGGCGTAGGCACCGAACGCCCAGTTGCCGAGGTCGACGGCCACGGCGTCCGGTTCTCCCGCGCCGTGCTCGCCCGACGCGTTGAGCTGCAGCACGACCCGGGCGTCCTTGATGACGACGGCTCGGCGTGCGGCGGGCCACTGCGGATCGAGCGGTACGAACGCGCACTTCGCCTGGAGCACGGCGAGGAGTCCGATGACCATGTCCGCGGAGCGGCCCAGCGAGATACCGACGACCTGTTCGGAGGTGAGACCGCGTTCGATCAGGTGATGGGCCAACTGGCTGGAGTGTTCGGCTGCTTGACGGTAGGTCAGCGACCGGTGCTCGTCGACGATGGCGACGGCGTCCGGCCTGCTGCGCGCCTGCTCGCGGAACATCTCCATGATGGTCGGGCGGACCCGGTCGGCCCGGGTGTCGTTCCACTCGGCCAGGGCTTCGATCCTCGCCGGAATGCTGGACGGGCTGATGGTGCCGATGGGCCGGTCCGGGAAGTCGGCCAGGTCGTCCAGCGCGAGCTGCGCGTCGGCCGGCTCGACTCCGTCGGGGACGGTGATACTCAGGCCGTCCGCGCCGACCTGCCAATCGCCGCTGCCGGCACCGCCGTTGTCGACCCACCCGAGGACGTCGGCGAACAGTGTGCCGGGCGTGAGGTCGATACCGTCGGGACTGCGGCTCGTCGTCCAGTACGACAGCCCGATGGCGCATGCCTCGATGATGGTCCGGTCACCGTAGCCGCCGGTTCGCCGGCGTACATCGGCCAGGCGGGCGGGAGAAAGCAGTACGCGAGGAGCGCTCGGTTCCATCATCGAAAACTCAGTATCCTTTCAAGGAGTGCAGGGCAGCCTAACCTAACTTAGGCTGCCCTAACTGCCCTCTCGCCAGGCGCTCCACAGACGCGCGTACTGGCCGCCCAGAGCCACCAACTCACCGTGCGTTCCCTCCTCCACCACGCGTCCCGCGTCCAGCACGGCGATCCGGTCCGCCGCCATCGCCTGGGTCAGCCGGTGCGCCACGAGCAGCGTGGTGCGGCCCGAGCGTGCGGCCAGTACGGCTCGCTCCAGCTCGGCGGCGCCCTCGCTGCCCGCCTCCGCGGTCGACTCGTCGAGCACCACCACCGGCGAGCGGCTCAACACAAGCCGGGCCAGGGCGATCTGGGCGACCTTGGTGCCGTCCAGGCGCTCCCCGCCCTCGCCGACCATGGCGTTCAGCCCGTCGGGCAGCAGCTCGACCCACCCACCGGCGCCGACCGTGCGCAAGGCGTCCATCAGCCGCTCATCGCTCGCCTCGGGCGCGGCGAGCCGCAGGTCGTCGGCGAGCGGGCCCGAGAACACGTGTGTCTCCTGCGTCAGGATGCTCACCAACGCCCGCGCCCCGGCCTCGTCGAAAGCGGCGAGGTCGTGCGACCCGATGCGTACCGAGCCGGCCTGCGGGCTGCCGATGCCGGCGATCAGCGCGGCCAGAGTCGATTTGCCGGCGCCCGTCACCCCCACCAGAGCGAGCGAACCGCCCGCCGGGATGGACAGGTTCACATCCCGCAGGACCGGTTCCTCGGTGTCGGGATAGCTGAAGGTCAGGCCCTCCACCGTCACCGGGTACGGCGCGGTGTCCGCCGGCGCGACAGACACGTCGCCCACCAACCGGTCCTCCGCGGGCTCCCCCAACACCCCGACCAGACGAGTGAGGCTCGCGCCCGACTTCTGCGCCTCGTCGAAGGTGAACATGATGGCGCCCAGCGGGGTGAACAACCGGTGGAACATCAGCGGGGCCGCGGACACCTCGCCCAGGGTGGCCGCGTCGGCCTCCAACAGGGCGTACCCCACCACAAGGATCAGGACCAGCCCGATGAACTCGGCGCGGTTCTCCCTGCCGACGAACCGGCCGAAGAACCGGAACACCTCGACGCCGAGATTGCGCACCCGCCACGACTCCTGGGTGACCTTCTCGCGCACGGCGCCCTCAAGGCGGTACGCCCGGACCGTGTCGATCCCGTTCAGACCACTTATCAACGCCTGCGCACGGTCGGCCTGGGCCACCCGCTGCTCCCGGTAGAGCGGTGCGGACCGGGGCAGATACCAGCGCAGGGCCAGCGCGTACGCGGGCAGCGCGCAGGCGCCGGCCAGGCCGAGCCGCCAGTCCAGTCCGAACATGCCGACCGTCGCTATGGCGACCAGCACTCCCGCCGAGAACACCGTGGGGACGGCCGTGCGGATGCCCTTGGACAGCACGGCCACGTCGTCACCGACCCGGGACAGTACGTCGCCCCGGCCGACCTGCTCGACGCGTGCGCTCGGCATGGCCAGCACCGCGCGGACAGCAGCTTCCCGCAGTTGTGCGAGCAGATCCGCTCCCAGCCGCCCGATCAGGTACGTCGACGCCGCGGTGGCCGCGGCGCCGAGCAGCGCGGCGGCCACCATCAGCACCCCGACCATGACCAGCATCGAGCGCGATTCGCCCTCGACCACCCCGTCGACCACCCGGCCAAGAAGGAGCACCGGGAGCACCTGGAGCACCGCCCCGGCCACCGTGGTGAGCACGGTGGCGGCCGTCAGCCACGGGGCCCGGCGGCAGTGCGCAGCGACCCACCCGGTGGCCTCACCTCCGGCCGCCGTGCGCAGAGTTGTCGGGGCGACGCGGGTGTCGGTGATACTCACAAAGAGACCAAATCTTGCCGGGGACGGGACAGGGCGATCGGCATTTTCAGCCGACCGACTTGGCGAGTTCGTCGATCGCGTACGGCAGGGACAACAGCGTGCCCTGGGACATGGCAGCACCGACCGCCGGTCCCTCACTGTCCAGCAGGTACGACACCTTGCCGCTCTTGACGGCGGGCAGGTTGGTGAACAGCTCGAACTTCTTCAGCGCTTCCGTGTCCGCCTTGTCGTTGATGACAAAGATGCGGTCGACGTCGATCAGGTCCATGCGCTCGGGGGACAGTGGGACGGAGAAGCCGCCGTCCGCGATCTCGTCGATCTTGGTCTGGTACTTGAATCCGATGCCCGTCGCCAGCCGTCCACGCACGTCGGTGGAGGTGAACGGCACCACCGCGTCCTTGTACCAGGACACCGCGACAGCGGTCTGCTTCCCGAAGTCGGGGTTTGCCTTTTCGGCCGTGTCGAGCTTGGTCTGGATGCCCTTCACCAGCTCGGCACCCTCGTCTTCCTTGCCGAGCGCCTTGGCGATGTGCACCGCGTTGTCCTGCCACGGCGCACTGAAGGGCTCCTTCTCGCCCTTGGTGCGGCCCACCGTCGGGGCGATCTTGGAGAGCTTCTCGTAGGCGGCCTTGTCGATCTCGGAGTAGACCGCGACGATCAGGTCCGGCCGCAGGGAGGCGATCTTCTCGTAGTTGGGGCCCGAGTCACCGTTGTTCATGACGACCTCGGGGCGGGTGTCGCCCCACTTGTCCTTCACCCAGGGCCACTGGGTGTTGATGTCGGGGGACTTGCCCGCCGGGTTCGGGTACTGGTCGACCATTCCGACCGGCTTGGTGCCGAGCGCCAGCATGGCCTGGTCGTCCGTGTAGCCCACGGAGACGACCCGCTGGGGAGCCTTGGTGACCTTCGTGGATCCGAACGCGTGCTCCACGGTGACCGGGAATGCACCGGTGGCGGCAGCCGGGGCGTCGTCGCTCTTCTTGTCCGCCGAGTCGGAACCGCATCCGGAGAGGAGGCCCAGCCCGAGGGTCGCGGCGGACACTACCGCCGCCACCCGCCGCCATGGCTTCACAAGCGTCGTTCGATGGAGAAGCATCCGAAATCCCTTGCTGTCGCACGGTCCACTGCGCCCCGATGTAAGGGCAGCCAAACCTTATCCCGCATAAGTGAGGTTAGCCTAGCCTAACTTTCCATCACCGGAAACGAGTTGGACACGCACCTGCCCTTGAGGCCTACAGGTCGAGGCGGACGTGCGTACGGCCGATCGGCACGATCAGCGGCCGATCGCCCACCGGGTCGTCGATCACCCTGGCCTGCAGCCCGAACGCCTCGTGCAGCAACTCGGCGGTGATCACGTCACGCGGATGCCCCTGCGCCAGGATCGACCCCTCCCGCATCACGATGAGGTTGTCGCTGTAGCGCGTGGCCAGATTGAGGTCGTGTAGCACCATGACCACGGTGCACCCCGACTCGTGCAGGTCGTCCACCAGGTCGAGCACGTCGATCGCGTGCGCCAGGTCCAGATAGGTGGTCGGCTCGTCAAGCAGCAGCAGCTCGGTGCCCTGGGCCAGGGTCATCGAGATCCAGACACGCTGGCGCTGACCGCCGGACAGTGAGTCCACCGGACGGTCGGCCAGGTCGGACACCCCGGTCATGGCCAGCGCGCGCTCCACGACGCCGGCGTCGTCCGAGGACCACTGCCGCAGCCAACTCTGATGCGGATGACGCCCCCTGGCGACCAGGTCGGCCACCGTCAAACCTTCCGGCGCGACCGGCGCCTGCGGCAGCAGACCGAGCTTCTTCGCCACGTCCCTCGTCTTGAGCCTGACGATGTCCTCGCCGTCCAGAACGACCGTCCCACTGGTCGGCTTGAGCAGCCGCGTCAGGGTGCGCAACAGGGTGGACTTCCCGCAGCCGTTGGGGCCGATGATCGTGGTGATCACTCCGGGTGGAATCGCCACGTCGAGATCGTCGATAACTGTCAGGCCGCCGTATCCGACCGTGACGCCCCTGGCTGCCAACCGTGAGACGTCCTTGACCCCGGACTCGATCTCGGTGATGAACTGCGCGGCCACAAGCCCCCCTTAATTAGGTTCGCCTTACTTTTTACCATCTACCTGAGGTTCGCCCGCACCAGCAGGTAGACGAGGAACGGGCCGCCGATCGCGGCGGTGACCACGCCGACCGGGAGAGTGATCGGCAGCGCCGTGCGAGCGACCAGGTCCGCGCCGATCAGCAGCAGTGCTCCCACCAGGCCGGAGGCCACCATCGGCGGCGTCGGGCACTTCGCCAGACGCATCGCCACTTGCGGGGCCACCAGCGCGACGAACGGAACCGGGCCTGCCGCGCTCACCGCCACGGCGGCCAGCAGGACCGCGCACAACAGCAGGACCGCCCGCACCCTGGAGTACCGGACGCCCAGGCCGGCGGCGACCTCGTCGCCGAGGTGCATCGGCTTGAACTGGAACGCGACGCCGGCCACGACGACCATGAGAACGAGCGTGCACCAGAACGCCACCCGGACCTCGTCCCACGACCGGTTCTCCAACGAGCCGACCAACCACGCCTGGGCCCTGGCCACGTCCCTGATGTCGGCCGAGACCAGCAGCCAGGTCGTGATCGCCTCCATCACGGCGCTCACCGAGATGCCGATGAGGATGAGCCGTACGCCGTCGATCCCGCGTCGCCACGCCAGGAAGTACACCAGCAGACCCGTGCCGAGACCGCCCGCGAGCGACGCCGCGGACAGGCCCACCGAGCTGACGACCGCCGCGGCGGTCCCGCCCGACACCGTCACCAGGAACACCGCGACAGCGCTGGCTCCGCTGGTGATCCCCAGGATGTCGGGACTGGCGAGCGGATTGCGCGCGACGGACTGCGTGATCGCTCCGGACATCCCCAGCGCGATCCCCACGATGAGACCGGCCAGGGCACGCGGCATCCGCAGATCCATGACCACGAACTCGTCGACCTGTTCGCCCCGGCCGAGGATCGTGGCGATCACCCGGGACAGGCCGATGGGGAAGTCCCCGGCGCTGAGGGAGAGGCAGAACACCAGGAAGGTCGCCGCCATCAGCAGCAGCGTGACCAGGACGAGCCAGGGCCGCCATACGAACGACACACGGCCGATCCGCACGCCCGGCGCCACCGATGGATTCACATCGGTCTTGTTCATGTGTGTCTTGGCCATGCGTGTCTTGTTCATGCGCTCTTGAACTTTCCTCGCCAGACCAGAATCGCGAAGAACGGGGCGCCGAGAAGGGCGACCACGACCCCCGCGTCCAACTCGCCCGGCCGCACCACCAAGCGCCCCACGATGTCGCAGACCAGCAGGACGACGGCTCCCAGCAGACCCGCGTACGGCACCAGCCAGCGGTAGTCCGGCCCGGTCAGAAACCGGGCCCCGTGGGCCACCATGAGCCCGAGAAACGCGATGGGGCCGCAGGCCGCCGTGGCCGCGCCCGCCAGCAGGGTGATGGCGACGATGCCGATGGTCCGGCTCATCGCGATGTTCACTCCCAGCCCCCGCGCCACGTCGTCGCCCAGGTTGAGCAGGTTGAGGGCGGGCAGCGTGATCAGTGCCAATACCAGTCCGGTCGCGATGAACGCGGTCACCGGCCGGATGACGTCGAATTGGACACCGGCCACGGAGCCCGCGTTCCAGAACCGCAGCGCGTTCAGCGACTTCTGGTCGGACAGCGCGACCGCCGTAGTCATCGCCGCGAGGAACACCGTGATCCCTTGCCCAGCCAGGGCGAGCGTCAACGGGTTGCCCGCCCCCCGGCCGATGCTCGCCAGGCCGAAGACGACGACGCCGGCGACCGCCGCCCCCACAAAGGCGAACCAGACGTACTGGAACGGGTCGGTGAACCCGAACAGGGCGATCACCGTAACCACGGCGAACGAGGCTCCGGCGTTCACCCCCAGCAGGCCCGTGTCGGCGATGGGGTTGCGTGTGTACCCCTGGATCAGCGCACCGCCGACCCCCAGAGCGATGCCCGCCACGATCGCGAGAACCGTCCGGGGCACCCGCACGGTCTGCACAATGAGCCTGATCTCGGTGAGCCGCTCGTCGGAGTCGGGCACCGCGAACAGCCCGTGCCAGACCTCGGCGGGACTCAACGCGCGTGCGCCGACGGCCAGCGACACCGCCGCGGCGATCACGAGAATCACCACAAGCGTGCCCAAACCCACGACCCGCCGCCGACGGGCCTCCGTTGTACCCACGGGCGCGGGTCGCTCAACTGCAGTCGTGAACATGTCGATGTACGTTATCCCTCCCCGTGGGCGGACTGACGGGCGGTGCTGCCGTCGGCGACGGGCCGGGCCTCGTCGGAGGCGGACTTCAGGCCCCGGTCGAACAGCGAGTCCAGGATCTCGCCGACCCGTATCGCGGTGTTGGACAGCAGGGACGTCGTGATGCCATGCGTGTGCTCCGTGCCGCCCTGCAGGTAGATCCCACAGCGCAGGTCGGGGTCCGTCGCGACGCGGTAGTCGCGCTCGACGCGGACCCGGCCCTCGTCGTCGCTCAGGCAGCGGTCGGCGACCTCGCCGAGGAGGCCGAGCGGGTCGGCGGGGCTGTAGCCGGTGGCGAACACCACGACGCCGGCGTCCAGGAGCGTCTCCTCGCCCGTGACGAGGGACTTCACCGTGGCACGGACGCCGTCGGGCGTCTCCTGCGCGCCGGTGACCCGGGACACGTTGAGGACACCTGCATGGTGGCGTCGTCGATCAGCATGCCGCGGTGCCAACCGAAGCTCGGCTGCTGCTCGAAGAAGTGAGCGGTGACCGGCTCCTGCCTGCCGACGTGCGCGTTGTGCTCGTTGAGCGCGATCGCCATGGCCACATTGGAGGGGCCGAAGCCGATGCCGATGAGGTCGAGGACCAGCGGTGCGTCGCCAGGAAGGACCTGTGACATGTCACTCCGATCGTGCGGGAAAGCCGCCTGCCAGGCGTGGAGGAAGGATGCGAAGGGCGGGCACGCCGACGGAGCGGCCAGCAAACTTAGGTTAGCCTAAGCTAATCATGCGATGCTGTCGACAGGGCAAATACGGACAATCGGGCATCGATGGCTTATCGTTCGAAGTTCGAGGTGAGCGGCGAACCCACTCCCACGGCGGTCGCGCCATGCGCGAGGTAGATGCGGGCCGCTTCGGCGTCCACTCCCCCGACGGGCACGAACGGCGCGGTCGGGAACGGGCCGTGCAGGGCCCGCAGGTACTCGGGGCCACCCGCCTGCGCCGCCGGGAGGATTGGGAGGGCGTCGGCTCCGAGCCGTTCGGCGACGATGTCGGTGGGGGTCATCACCCAGGCGAGAACGGGCAGTTCGAGTCGCTTCGCCTCCGTGATTCCTCACAGACGGCCGGGGTGACGACGAAGTCGGCGCCCGCCTCGTGGACCGCCTGCACGTCCTGCGCGATCAGGACGGTGCCGGCGCCGAGCGGGGCGGCGGCCCCGAGGGCCGCGCGGGCCCGGCAGATGACGGCGAGCGCGTCGTTGCCGCTGAGCGAGACCTCGATGAGCGGGATGTCCTCCTCTGCCAGTTGGAGTCGTCACCGATGACGAAGACGTGGGGGCGGGTGAAGGCGACACTCCACCGAACCGATCCGGACACCACCGGGCCGTTACCGTTCCCCCTGCCCCTGCCCCTGCCCCTGCCCCAGCCCCAGCCGCCACCCCTGTCCCGATGACCCGACAGACCGGCGGGAGCCACCAGTGCCGTCAGGCCCCTGGTGCGAGCTCCTGCAGGATGGCGTGCCCGGCCGCGCGATGTTCGGCGGCCTCACGCGGGTCCGTTTCGTCGAGGACCGCGGCGCTTCCCTCGTGGGCCAGCGCCTCCGCGTACCGGTATCCAAGTTTCGGGGCCAGATCCAGCGCCTGCCGGTGCAGTCGCAGGGCCTCATCGGGCAGGCCCGCCAGTCGGCAGGTCGGTTCCTCGACACGGCCCTCGTCCCACCTCAGGTAGCCCCGGCGCATGGTCGGTTCGGCCTCGGACCTGGTGTCACCGGCCCTGGGCATCGAGGCCGCCGCCGCTATGTACGCGGCACCGGCCTCCACCATCCGGCCCGAGTTGTAGCGGGGCGAAGCCCAGAGCAGGCTGGCCCCCTGCGCATATCCGGGGTCCCGCCCCGAAGCGAGGGACGGCGCCGCTCGTGCGGGCTCACCGTCGGCATCAGGACGACTGCGGTCGCTGCAGCCCCAGAAGGAGCAGTTGGACCAACCGGCGGGGGTCGTAGCGGGGGTCGCTGTCACGCCCGATGCAGAGGTTGCCGATGCCACGCATCAGTTCGTAGGCATGCGTACCGGGCCTGATTTCGTCGGCCTCGGCTGCCGCGTCGAGCAACTGCGCACAGACGGGCACCAAGCGGTCGAGGAAGTAGGTGTGCAGCGCGTCAAAGCCACTGCTCTCCGACTGCATCGCGTTGGCGAGTCCGTGCTTCGTGACCAGGAAGTCGACGAACAGGTCGGCCCACTGACGGAGCGCTTCGAGCGGAGAGTCGGCGTCGGCCAGCAGGTGCGGGCCGGCCTCGGCGCAGGTTTCGACCTGGTGGCGGTAGACGGCGACGACGAGATCCGCCCGAGTCGGGAAGTGGCGGTAGATCGTCCCCATCCCGACGCCCGCTCGGGCCGCGATCTCACGGATCGGTGCGTCGACGCCGGAGGTGACGAACACCGCAGCGGCGGCGGTGAGCAGCGTCTGCTGGTTGCGCTGCGCATCGGCCCGCTTGCTTCGGGGCCGCACCTCCCCGAAGTGGCTTGCAGTGGGCACCGCGCTCTCCTTCCGATGGCCGTTGACTAACCGAAACATCGCTCCGCACAGCAAGTGGAACAACGCTCCGCTTCAGCGTAACCGAAGCCGGACGCTCCTGACCGCATCCCCCGCCGTCGGCCGAATGAGACAGGCGGCAGAGGTCATTGAACGGAAAACGCATCATGCCTGAATCGACCTCCACAGCCGCCACCTTCAGCTCACCCACTCCTGTCCTCTCGGTCGGTCCGGTGGTGCTGTCGACTCCCGACCGAGCCGTTGACCTGGAGGTACGGGTCTCCGCGCCGGTGACCGAGGGCGACCTGCCGGTCATCCTCCTCTCGCACGGCCAGGGCTACTCGAACCATCTCTCCTCGCTGAACGACTATGCCCACCCTGCTCGCCCTGTTCGACGCGGAGCACGGGCTCGGCGGGGTCTCCGGATATGACGTCGCCGAGACCACGGACGAGAACCTCGAGCGAGTGTCGGCGGTCCAGCGGCTCACCTGGGCCTACCTCCGCACAGAGCTCTACCCCGGCGATTCCGCTTGGCAGGCGGCGCATGACGCACTGACGGCCGAACCCAACCCGCTCGGACGAGTCGAATCGAAGTAGGCACGAGAGACACCGCTTCCGTAAGCGGGAGAACGAGAAGGGCCGCAGCGACCGCCGGGACGTCCGCTGATCGGCGTGGTCGCGGGCCTCTATCCGGCGATCCGCGCCTCCCGTCTGCACCCGACGGTGGCGCTCACGCGAGATGAGGCAGCGTGGGGCGGCGTGGGGGCCCCTCCCCGTACGCCGCGGCGCACCCGGCATCGTTCGGCGAACGTCACGAAGCCACAGGGCCTTTGGTCCTGGCCCTAAGTCCTCCTCGCCGGAGTCGGATCCCTGCGGGCTGTGAGCCCGCCCATAGGGCGTGGATCACATACGAAGCGCCTTAGGAGGACACGGCGTACGGTGCGGCGCCCCATGCAAGGTCCGAGCCGACTTCGTCCCTTCACTACGTAGAAGCATAGTTTTTAGGGTTATTGCGGACATCTCTCGCGGTTGTTAACCATGGAACGTACCCCGGGGAGCCAGCCACTCCGGACCGGTCGAGCAGCGCTCGATCCGACTGTTTCCCGGCCACGTCACGCAGCGTCGCTGCACTGTCGTCGCCCCCCGCGGCTTCCCCGCATTCCACTGATTTGGAGAGTTCCATCCGTATGCTCGCCCAGCCCCGCACCTCCACCGCCCGCACTGCCCGGATCCGTAACTTCTCGGTCTCCGGCCTCTGCGCCGCCGGCGCCGCCGCGGCAGCACTGACCCTCGTCCCCTCCCCCGCACAGGCCGCCGAGCCCACCTTGCACAGCGTGTCCGCGGCGAGCGCCGTCTCCGCACAGGCCGACGCCCTCGCGAAGAAGGCCGACAAGAAGCCGTCCCACCCCGAGAATCTGGACGGCTGGATCCGCGAGTCCCTCGCCATCATGAAGGACAAGGGCATCCCCGGCAGCTACGAGGGCCTGCACCGCAACATCATCCGCGAGTCCGGCGGCAACCCGGACGCGGCCAACGGCACGGACGTCAACGCCCAGAACGGCACGCCGTCCAAGGGGCTGCTGCAGGTCATCCAGCCGACCTTCGACGCCTACCACGTCCCCGGCACGGAGAAGGACCTGACCGACCCGGTCGCCAACATCACCGCAGCCGCCAACTACGCCGCTGACAAGTACGGCTCCATCGACAACGTCGACTCCGCCTACTGAGCGACACGAGGCACAGCACCACCCTGCTCGGAACGACCTCATAGGATCATCGGCCATGAACGATTCAGGCTCAGATCTCGACTGGCTTCAGAGGCGGTATGCCGAGCAGTGCGACGGCGACCGGGAGCACATGTGGGGTGTCAAGATCGGCACCCTCGACAACCCGGGATGGACCATCACGCTTGACCTTGAGGACACTCCGCTCGGAGCACGCGAATACCCCGAGCAGACCATCGAACGCGGCCCGACAACTGGATCCACGCGCGAGTAACAGGCTTCCACTTCAACGCCGCATGCTGCCCCGCCAACCTCACCGAGGCCTTGGCCATGTTCCGATCGTGGGCCGAGGCACGCAGGCCGTAAAGCAGAGAAGCCCGGCAACCCTGCTGCACCTGCCCGCCCCTGTCACGCCACCGCCGCCGTCGCCGACCCCGTCGCGCGGCAGGTATGCCTGACAGAGCGTGCGGTGAGCAAGCCCTCCGCCAGGACGGTGGCAGCCCGTACGGCGCACCCCGGGCGAGTCCTTGTATCGACCCCGATTTGGCGCGGACTCGGCGCGCCGTCTGCCTGCGCCACGCGCGCAAAGAGTCAGGACGACGTAGCAAAACTCGCGTGATGTGACACTGTCAGGCACTCCTCGAAGGCTTTCGACGGGAGCAGAGGATGAGTCAGAAACGCCACAAGACGCCCAATCACGCGCGGCTGCGCTTTGACGGATGCATCGCGGGCACAGGCACCTCATCCGGGACACGCATCGTACTGGGACATTGGCAACGATCGCCGTTCGGCTCGTTCAGCGACGTGATGCTTGAGCGAAAAGACGGCGAACGGCGGCTGTTCGCACCCACTTCGCGGACGGCGGATTTCATCGCCACCACCTACAACTTCGACACCGTGCACATCGTGCCGGTGGACGTCAGCGTCGAAGCAGCCCTCTGGACCGTCAAGGCGGGTCCTCTCGACCTGCGCTTCACCACCGGTCGGCGAGGACCCCTGGGGATTCTTCTGCGTGCGGTGCCCGACACGCTCGCCGCCCGCCCGGCCTGGAGCACACTCCTGGACCTTCCCGCCCGCCTCCTGCTGGCAGGCGTACGGACCCGAGGCAGCGCAGGGACCGGTCGCCGCGAGTGGTATGGACCGCACGATCTGAGGCCGATCGACACAGTTTCGGCAGTCTTCGAAGGCAAGGACCTCGGCGTGATGGCGCCCATCGAACCGCCCGTGCGCTTCGGGTTCGCTTCGGTGCCCCGGAAACCCGCCGTCACTCGGATTACCACCACGGTGGCACTGGGCCCAGAAGAGCGGCACCCCCTGGGGGCCTGACTGCTCGACCAGGTCGTACGCCAGGCGTACAGCACGCAGGCCCTGACGCCGGAGCCGTCACCATGTGGGCCAAGGGCCGAAGAGTTCGACCGCCTTCGTATCCGGATTCCCGCTCAGCCGACCAGGCGAAGAAATGGGAGGCTGGCCGTGCTGGTCCCACAGCGGGACCACAGCCGTACGCTGTACGCGCCCGGGCCATGGAGCAAGGAGTTGCAGCCGCATGTGGACGTGTGAACAGGTGGTCGGCGCGAGCCTGAACGTGAAGGAGACCATCGGTCTCTACCGGGCATCCACCCTGGCCGAACGACGCCCGGTCGACGACGAGGAACGCTTCACCAAGATGCTGGCCGGCGCCAACCTGATCATCACCGTGCGCGCGGAGAACCGGCTCATCGGGATCGCCCGCTCGATCACCGACGGCGCATACGCCACCTACTTGAGCGACCTGGCCGTCGACAGCGAGTTCCAGGGTCAGGGAGTGGGACGCGCCCTCATCCAGGCCACCAGGGAAGCGGCGCCCCAGGCCCGGCTCATCCTGCTGGCGGCCCCCGCCGCCGTCGACTACTACCCGCACGTCGGCTTCACCCAGCACGACTCCGCCTGGACCATCAAAGGCCCCGCCACGGTGTGAAGCCGGCCACCTACCAGGCCGTCACAGCCGCACACCTGTATCCAGCGGCACACCTGCCCACCGGCCAAGCGCCGACGCGTACACGGACACCCTCTGGCAGATGCCGCAAAAGTTCCCACAAGGGAGCCGAAAGGCCTCAACAAGCAGCCGGCCGCACACCAAGGGCCGCTTACATACGCCGGGTTACCGACGCGCGGCCTGAACCGGACTGGTCAGCCACTCCAACACCTTGAGTTAGGTTAGGCTAAGCTGACCCCCTGTCGGAGGGGAAGTCCTGTCATCAGGAAGAAGCTTGCGCGCATCTGGGCATACTGCTCACGGCTGCGGACGCCTTCATGCGGGACATCCAGCCCTTCGTCGTCGCCGACCTCTCCGCCGAAGAGCACGCCATGGCGCTGCGGTGGGCAGCGCGCAGTGGCGTCGTGTGCACCAACGACATGCCGCTGCGTGCCCTCCTGACCGGCAGGGCGGCGCGTGACGCATGACAGGCAGGCCGGCAGACATCGAGCCTGGCATCGGCACAGCGTTGAGCCGGCACGAGGAGAGACAAAGACCATGACAGTACGGGTCGCTGCGACCGGAGCGAGCACCGCTGTACTCGGCTCCAACACCACGCGGGTACAGGTGACGGTGAACGAAGAGACCGCTCGCCCGACCGCTGCGAGTGCCATCGACAATCCGGCCAGGGGCACTGCCGGCCACGCGGTGCACAGCATGAGTGTCACCTTCGGCCTTCCTGAGGGCCTGGACCTGGACCTGTCCACGAATGGAGTGGCCCAGTGACCGCCACAGCCGCACAGGGATTCCTTACGAGCGGCGTGCGGCCACGCCACGCGCCTCGGGCACTGGAGGATTTCCAAGGCCGCACGGTCGTGATCAAGTTCGGCGGAAACGCCATGGTGAACGAGGATCTCAAGCGGGTCTTCGCCCAGGACGTGGTGGAATTGTGGCGGGCGGGGCTGCGCCCTGTCGTCGTACACGGCGGCGGCCCGCAGATCAGTGCGCTGCTCGACCGGCTCGATCTGGAGGTCCGTTTCGAGGCTGGTCTACGGGTCACCACTCCGGAAATCATGGACGTGGTCCGGATGGTGCTGACGGGTCAGGTCCAGCGGCAGCTCGTGGGGCTCGTCAACAGCCACGGACCCTTCGCCGTGGGCCTGTCGGGCGAGGACGCGCACACCATGACTGCTGTGCGGCGGCCGGCCTGGGTGGACGGAGAACCGGTGGACATCGGGCTGGTCGGCGACATCACCGAGGTCAATCCGGACACCGTACAGACGCTGCTGGATCAGGGCCGTATACCGGTGATCTCCCCCGTGGCCCGGGGAACGGACGGACAGGTCTACAACGTCAACGCCGATCTCGCGGCGGCGGCCCTGGCGGTGGCCCTGGGCGCGGAGAAGCTGGTGATGCTCACCGATGTCGAGGGGCTGTACGCAAACTGGCCGCACGACACCGAGGTGATCGAACGCCTGACGGCGGATCAACTGGAGAAACTTCTGCCGGAGCTGGCGGGCGGGATGCTTCCCAAGATGGAGGGGTGCCTTCAGGCCGCCCGGGCTGGCGTGCTCATGGCCCACGTAGTGGACGGCAGGATCGCGCACTCGGTCCTGGATGTGTTCGGCGGGGACCGCTTCGGCACCACCGTGGTTCCGGGCGAGGACGGGGACGAAGACGGGGACGGGGACGGGGACAATGCCGCATGACTGCCGGCCGACGTCCGCGCCCGCTCCTCACGGGTCGCCGCTTCGCTCAACTGGCGACGCAGGGTGCGGAGTGCGGACGTCGGTGACAACGCCGGCGGGCCCAGCCGCACGGCCGGCGTCGGCGTTCGGCGAGGTGCGCGAAGCGAGCTGATCGCTGCTCGACCGGGCCCATCGGCACCAGGGGCCCCCTCTGCGATACGGCGACAGAGCACGAAAGCGGGTTACGAGCCCAACAGTCCACGTAGCTGCGCCAGTTGGTCAGAGGGCGCGGGCGAGGACTCGCGAATTGCGGCGTGGGTCCAGGGATTTCACCCAGGCCATCGGTGCGAGTTCCTCGGAGGCGGACGCGAAACCGTACCGGAGGAACAGGCCGCCACCGCCGGTCGTCGCAGTGAACACGACGTCCAGCGATTGCGCGGTCGCGTGGGCCAGCGCCCCGCGCAGGAGCTGAGCGCCCACCCCTGAGCCCTGACTCTGCGGCGCGACGCAGAAGTTGTAGAGCACGCCTGCGGGCCCGCGGCCGCGGGAGGGTTCGGCGGGATGAACACGCAGCCCCAGACAGCCGTCGAGGGCTCCATCCTGGGCCTCCACCACAAGAAAGTCGGCAGCGTCTGAGGCGTAGAGGGACAGGGAACGCTCACGCAGCGCCCCGGAGCGTACGAACGGCCGGGACAGGGCCTCAAGCGCGGTGGCATCCCCGTGATGCGCGGACCGCAGCCGGAGCGGGGCGGGCAGGGGGGTGCGCGGCGACGGCGTGCCGAGGCGCGCGGCGATGGGGGCCGTGATCAAGAGGCTTCCTTTCATCGGTACCACCCGTGCACGAAGGGCAGTTCTGCCGCCGCACCCGGGACACCATCGACAGTAAGGGTAGCCTTACCTAACTCAATCACCAAAACAGAGACGCGCATCCTACGACCCACTCAGCGGCGGCCGTTGCCCCCGGCGTCCACACGCGCCCGCGCCCGCACGCGCGCCCCTGCCGACACCCTGGACCCGATACGCGCAGATCAGGCGTCGCAGTGCCACATGCGTGAAATGACGCTCCCTGGGACATGGCTGAGGACCGCTTCGCGCGGCCGTCGTACCCAACAGCTCCGCGTACCCAGCAACTCCGCGCACCGAACGCGGAGGGCGATCGGGAGCGTCTACGAGCAGGGGCGACCCGGATATTCGTCGCTCTCCGGCGCTCCCGCCTCGCGCATTTTGCGCAGGACCTCCCGCTGAGCCCCGTCCCCGATATCAACAGGGCAGTTGATCTCCCTGTCGAAGATCATGGTTTCCCCGGCGGTGTTCCAGATGACCCATTGATGAGGCGCCGAACCTGCCCGCCACAGGTGTGCGTAGCGCTCCAGGTCATCGGTCTTCGTTCGGGCCGTTGTGCTCACAGTGCCGACTCCTTGGTCTCGTGGCCGTCGACGAACGTCGTGACCACCTCGATGTCGCCGATATGTGAAGTGCTCACGCACCGTGGGTCGTCGCCGAGCACCACCAGGTCGGCGCGCTTGCCCGGGGTGATGCTGCCCGCGACGTCGTCCCAGTGGCAGGCGAACGCGCCGCCGACGGTGTACGCGCGCAGCGCTTCATCGACCGTGACGCCCTCTCCCGGGCCGATCAGCTGCCCTGACTCGGAAGCTCGCTCGACCATGAACTGGATGGCGCGCAAGGGCGAGCCATGGGCGACGGGCCGGTCGGAACTGCCCACCAGTGTGATCCCGTGGTCCAGGAACCCTCTGCCCCGGTAGAGCCAAGGCGCCCTGTCCTCCCCCATAATCGACGCGTAGTCGTCGCCGAAGTACCGCAGGAAGCTCGGCTGGACCACCGCGATCGCGCCGAGCTGCGCGAATCGCGGCAGCTGATCGGGTCGGATCAGGCCCGCGTGTTCGATACGGTGCCGTGCGTCCGGGCGCGGTCGCAGCGCCTGCGCCCGTTCCAAGGCGTCCAGCGCGAGGTCGGCGGCGCGGTCGCCGATGGCGTGGACGGCGAGCTGCCACCCGGCCAGATGGCCGTCGACGATGGTGTCCATGACGACGTCCGGGTCGTCCTGCAGCTCCCCGGCGCTTTCCAGACCCTCGTACGAGGTGGTCAGCGCGGCGGTCCGGGCCATCATGCCACCGTCGGTCCAGATCTTGAGCGCACCGACAGAAAGCCAGTCGTCACCGAATCCGGTGCGCAGGCCGAGGTCGAGAGCCCTGGGTATCTGGTCGTTCACGTGTGCGCCGACCGGGTGCAGCGTGTCCGCGGCCACCATGAGCTGTACCCGCAGCGGCAGTCGGCCCTGTCCTCGCGTAAGTTGGTAGGCGGCCAGTTCGACCGGGCTGTGGCCGAACAGGGCGCCGCCGATGCCCGCTTCGGCGACCGCGGTCACTCCCTCCGACAGGCAGGTCCTCGCGGCGTACGCGATCGCGTCCGCCAACTCGTCCTGGGAGTAGGGAAGCCGAAGCCGGCGCGCGGCGCCCATCGCACCCTCGGCGAGGTAACCGTCCTCGTGCGGGACGTCGGCGGGCAGCAGATCCAGGACGGCGCTGTTGACCACGCAGGCGTGTCCCGAGTCGTGCATCATGAACACCTTGCGGCCGTCGCTGACCGTGTCCAGCTCGGCGGCGGTGAGATGGCGCCCGAGCCCTCGCTGGTCGTAGCCGCGCACGGACACCCAGGAGCCCTGCGGCTTGTGGGCGACAGCCTCGGCCACCACCCCGAGCACGTCCGCGACACGATTGCACGGCGCGACGCTCGGGACCCTCGCGTTCAAACCGGTCCAGGCCAGATGCACATGACTGTCGATGAACCCGGGCAGCACCGTCGCGCCCTGAAGATCGACCACCCGGCGGGCCGGCAGCGACGTCACGGCGTCGTCCAGCCCCACGATCCGCCCGTGCCAGATTCCCAGGTCGTGGGCGACGGGATGGTCCGGATCCATGGTGATGATGCGGCCGTTGGTCAGCCTCGTGCACAGCATGGGCAGTTCGTCTCCCTAGGGGTGGAAGAGCCCTGTTCAGAGGTGCGTGTTGACCTCGTCGACGGCGTCACGAGTCTGCCCGGAGGTGAGCTCCTGGCTTCGTTGCACGATCGAATCCAGGATCTCGCCGACCCGGATCGCGGTGTTCGACAGCAGGGAGGACGTGATGCCGTGCGTGTGCTCCGTGCCGCCCTGCAAGTAGATCCCACAACGCAGTTCGGGATCGGTGGCGACCCGGTAGTCACGCTCGACGCGGACACGACCCTCGCCGTCGCGATGGCACTGATCGGCGACGGCGCCGAGCAGCCCGAGAGCATCGGCGGACCGGTAGCCGGTTGCGTAGACGACCACATCGGCATCGAGCGGAGTCTTCTCTCCGGTGACCAGGGATTCGACCGTGGTACGGACCTTGTCCGGGCTCTCCACGACATCGGTGAGCCGCGAAACGTTGAGGAATCGCAGCCGCTCGGTCCCCAGAACCTTCTCCTGGTACGCCTGGCGGTACAGGTCGTCGATCAGGTCGATGTCCACCACGGCGTAGTTGGTATTGCCGTGGTAGCTCATCAGCTTGCGCTTGATCTCGTCGGGGGCCGTGAAGTACTCGTCCACCGCGCCGGGATCAAAGATCCGGTTGGCGAAGCTGCTGTCGTCGGCGGGACTGTATCCGTAGCGGGCGAATACGGCGCAGACTTCGGCCTTCGGGAAGCGGCGGTGCAGGTAGGCCACATTTTCGGCGGCGCTCTGACCGGCCCCGACCACGATGAAGCGGGAGGGCTCGTCGGCGTCCAGGCCATCCACCCGGGCCAGCAGGTCGGAGTTGTGCCAGATCCGGTCGGTGCGATCGACACCCTCGGGCATCTGAGGCCGCAGACCCGTGCTGACGACGAGGTTCCGGGCGCGGTGGACCACCACTTCGGACCCGGAACGGGCCGTCACGTCCAGGTACTCCACCACTCCGTCAACCACGAAGGGTGTCACCGAGACGACCTCGTGCCCATAGGACACCATGTCGTCCACCTGAGCCGCGGCCCACTCGAAATAGTCGTGGAACTCCACCCGCAGAGGGAAGAGGCTCTTACCGTTGACGAAGTCGACCAGCCGCCCCTTGCTCTGCAAGTAGCACAGGAAGCTGAACTCACTCGACGGATTCCGCATCGTGACCAGGTCCTTGAGGAAGGAGACCTGCATCGTCGCGTCGTCGATCAGCATGCCGCGGTGCCAGCCGAAGCGCGGCTGCCGCTCGAAGAATTGAGCTGTGACCGCCTCCTGCCTCCCGACGCGTGCGTTGTGCTCGCTGAGGGCTATCGCCATGGCCACATTGGATGGCCCGAAGCCAATTCCTATGAGGTCGTGAATCGGTGGTACGTCGTCAGGAAGAGCCTGTGACATGTCACTCCCATCGAGGGGCAGCCGCTTGTCAGGCGTGGGGGAAGGCGAGCACGCTTGCGAAGCGGCGGGCCGAGCGGAACTTAGGTAACGCTAACCTCATCTCGCAAGCCTGTCGACAGGGCAAAGCGGATATAGCGTGCGATTTACTGCAACATCGCCCAAAATATCGGCCGTTGCATCCTTAGGTAAGGCTTGCTTTACTTAATGTCGCTCGGACACTGTCTATAAGAAGGAGCCTCATGCGGGTCGTCATGTTCGGTTATCAGACCTGGGGCCACCGCACCCTGCAAGCTCTCCTGGACTCGGAGCACGACGTCGTGATGGTTGTGACGCACCCCAAGAGCGAGCACGCGTACGAAAAGATCTGGAGCGACTCCGTAGCCGATCTCGCGGAGGAGCACGGTGTGCCCGTGCTGATCCGCAACCGCCCCGACGATGAAGAGCTGTTCGCCGCGCTCAAGACAGCCGACCCGGACATCATCGTGGCCAACAACTGGCGTACGTGGATACCTCCGCGCATCTTCGGCCTCCCCCGCCACGGCACCCTGAACGTGCACGACTCACTGCTGCCCAAGTACGCGGGCTTCTCCCCACTGATCTGGGCGCTGATCAACGGTGAGCGTGAAGTGGGCGTCACCGCGCACATGATGGACGATGAGCTCGACGCCGGTGACATCGTGGACCAGCGGGCGGTGGGGGTCGAGCCGACCGACACGGCTACCGACCTGTTCCACAAGACGGTCGACCTCATCGCCCCCGTCACGGTCGGCGCCTTGAGCCGTATCGCGGCCGGCGAGACCGAGTTCACCAAGCAGGACCGGTCGCAGGCGACCTTCTTCCACAAGCGCTCCGCCGAAGACATCCGCATCGACTGGAACTGGCCTTCCGAAGACCTCGCGCGCCTCGTACGCGCCCAGTCCGCCCCGTACCCGAGCGCCTTCACGTACCACAAGGGCAAGCGCCTCGAGATTCTGACGGCGGTCGTGTCCGAAGGCACCTACGGCGGCACCCCCGGCCGCATCTTCTACCGCGAGGGCACCGGCGTGGCGATCGTCGCGGGAGCCGACGCCCGCACCGGCCGCAACCACGGCCTGGCCATCACGCGTGTGCGCACCGAGGACGGCGAGGAAATGACTGCCACCGACTACTTCACCTCGATGGGCGGCTACCTCACGGGCCGTCCGTGACGGCCGGAGAACCAACACTGATCAGAGAACCAACACCCGCACGTGCAGCACGGCTCTCGACCGGGGATATGACCACCTGAGAATCGGCGGCCGCGGCCGCAGGCCGACTCGCGTCGTCGCCCGCGCGGACCTTCCCGTCCACGCGGCGACGGCACGTGCTCGGCGCTGCCGCATACCTCTGCGCTCGTCGGCCAACCATGTACAGGCACCCGAAGGTTGGGCCCCACTGGCATTCGTTCACTCTCCATGCTTGAAAGCGCGCACAACAGCCGATATTCGCACGGCCCCGAAAGGACCGGAAGGAGAGCGATGGAGCAGTGGTCCGTCTCGGGAGCGGCTCACGACCCGTCGGGCGCCGGTTTCAGCACCATCGGGATTTCCAGCGCGCCGACCGACTGGAGCCAGATTTTCCGTGCCCTCGCCAAAAGCTCCCTGCACATCGAGACGTTGACGGAGAGTGTCCCGGACGTCGCGCGCGCCGCCCCCGGCCCCCAGGAGACGCCCGATCCGAACGGGACTCAGTGAGTGGCGTGGCCGACGATCCACTCCGCCAAGGCCACCAGCGTGGATTCCGCACGGTCGGCCATGTGGTCGCGCAACGCCTCAATGTCCTCGCCGCTGTCGCCCAGGACTGGATCGGTGCGCAGGAGCTGCCAGGACTGCTCGACAACGCTGCCCCAGCCCTGCTCGCGGAAGCGCCAGTCCCAGCGCACGATTCCACACTCGGCTCCGCCGACGACAAAGGCGAAGGCGGAGCCCGGATCGGCCTGCGCCACCTCGGAGTGGGTGACCCGTTCCCGCCCGTCCCGGCAGTTGCGTCTGATCGCGTCCTGTTCCTCAGCCGACATCGCGCGCTCCGAGGCACTCGCCCTCGACACGTGCCACCGCGTCGATCTCGACCACCCCGCCGTGGGGCGGCGACGCACCCCGACACAGCTTTTTCTGGGCGGAGAACCCTATGCCGCACCCCGCGGACACCCACCGGCCCAGCGCCGCATCCGGGCAGCAGGCACGCCATCCGAGGTGAGACACACGCGCACCGAGAGCCCGGACATGACCGTCGAGGGACGCACCGGCACGGGTGACACCGTTCACGACCGCGACGACCGAAGTGCCCCGCACCAAGCGAGTGGTGGGCATGGACGCCGAGTTCGGTGGAGGGGTCGAGGACGTCAGCTCACCGCGAGCGCCCGGAGCCCTCCAGGATGCGGGCGAGCTCGGTTCTGGACCGCACGCCGAGCTGCGAGAACACATTGCGCAGATGGTGGTCGACGGTCCTTGTGCTCACCGACAGACGCAGCGCCACCTCCCGATTGGTCGCGCCCTCGGCGACATGGCGGGCAATTCGCCGCTGCTGCGGGGTGAGCCGGTCGAGGAGACCGTTGCCGCGTCCGTCGGCCACCGCCTCCCCCGCGGCCCGCAGCTCTCCAGCCGCGCGCTGCCACCAGGCCTGTGCCCCACAGCGCTCGAAGGCGACCAGCGCATCACGCAGTGGACCGCGCGCCTCTCGGGTCCTGCGCCTCCGGCGCAGCCAGTGCCCGTAGAGCAGCAGCGTACGGGCCCGCTCGAAGTCACCACCCGCGCGCTCGTGTTGAGCGAGGGCTTCCATGTATCGGTCGGCGGCCGACTCGGGCGGCGCTACCAGGGCCCGACAGCGGGCCAACTGTGCGGGGGCGAGCGGATCCGCCGTGTCCGCGGCCCATCGCGTGAACTCCTCGACCGCATCGAGCGCTTCATCCGTACGCCCGGCGAGGACGGCAGCCTCCACCAGGCACGGTACGGCCAGCATCCGGGCGGCGAAGTGCCCGCGCCGTGGCCCGCGGCGCACCAGCGGGAAGAGCCGCGCCGCGGCCTCCGCGGGCAGCCCCCTGGCCAACTCCGCGCGGGCCACGGCCCAGGTGGCGAGGGTGGCCGCCTGGGTGAGGCCGTGCGATCCGGCGCCGGCCGCTGCTCTCTGGGCGTGCCCGGCGCAGATTGCACCGTCGCCCTCCACCGAAGCGGTCAGAGCGAGCACGGCGTGCAGGTGAGTGGCGATGTTGCGCTGCCCCAGGCGGGCAGCGGCGCGCAACCCTTCCTCGGCGTGGGCACGAGCCAGCGCATGCCGTCCGACCCGTAGTTCGCCGTAGGCCAAGTACTCGAGGGCCTGCGGGAGTTGGACCTCGGGGCCGTGGGCCCGCACGGCGGCGAGTGCGCGGCCACCCGACCGGCAAGCGCCCTCGACGTCCCCGATGACCAGGGCGGCGACCCCGGCACGCATCACGGCGGCGGGATCGCCCGCGCGCAATGCCCCCTCGATGCAGTCCCGCAAGAGCACCCTGCCTTGAAACATCCGGCCCCCGAAGACCGCCAACATGCCTTCGACGTATGGCCCCAGGACGGCCTTTGGGGCCGCCGGCCCGTCCCCCGGTCCCGTGCGCCCGGCTGCGCTGCCCTCTTCGCCTCCGTGGCTCGGCACCTTCGATACGGCCGAAGCCCGTCGCAGGGCGTCCACCCAGCCGGCCGCGTCGCCCATCGCCCAGGCGGCCTCCGCTGCGCCCAGGAGCGCGTCGGCCGCGCGCTCGGTGTCCTGCCCGGTCAGCAGGGCCGCCGCGGTGAGCAGCGACTCGCGGGCATCGGCGACCGGACCGTCGCGCAGTGCGAGCAGCCCCCGTACGTAATGGACTCGGCCGGGCGCGGGAACGGCGCGTACCCGGGTGAGGAGGGCGCGGGCCCGCCCGGGGTCACCGCCGTGCCAGGCCTGTTCGGCGGAGGCCGCGAACCGCACGTCGCGCAAGGTCACGTCGGTGGTCAGGTCGGCGGCCCTGGCGAGCGCGACAGCGCGGTCGGCGTAGGGGCGCGGCTCGACCGCCACGGCGGCCAGGGCGTCCGCGAGCAGCGGGTCGGCGACGGAAGCCGCCAGTGCGCGCTGTACCAGGTGCGGCAGTTCCTGGTGCGGTGCGTCCAGGGTGGCGGCGAGCAAGTGGTGCGCCGCGCGCAGGCGGGCCGCCGGTGACCTGCGCAGTATCGCCGTGCGCAACAGCGGGTGGGTGAAGCGCACCCGTGTGCCGTCGCTGCGGACGACGTCGGCCCGTTCCGCCGCCCGGAGCCGGTCGGGGTCGATTCCGGCGAGCCGTGCGGCGCTTGTCAGCACGGCGGCGTCGGCTCCCGCACCGTCCGGTTCGTGCTCGTGGGCCGCAGCGGCGAGGAGCAGCAGCAGCCGGGTCTCGGCAGGCAGCGCCTCGGTGCGTGCGGCGTACGCATCGAGTAGGGCCTCCCCGCCCGGCAGCGGGTGCGGCAGCGGCGTCCGCCCGGCCAGTTGATCGGGGGTGACCTGCTCGGCGAGGGCGGTGAGCAGTCGCGGGTTGCCCGCGGCCTCGCGGCACAGGGCCTCGCGTACGACCGGATCGGCCTCTTGGCCGGTGAGGCGCGCACACAGCTCCGTGGCCGCGGTGGTGTCGAGTGGCCCGAGGCGCAGCTGGGGCAGGTCGCCGAAGGGTGCCTGGGCGCCGGGTCCGTAGGGGCTGCCCGAGCTGTGCGAGAAGTCCGCCAAGGTGACCAGGACAGCGACGTGGTCGGCGGGCTCCAGGCGCCGGGCCGCGAAGCCGAGCGCGACGCGCGAGTCCGGGTCCCAGGCCTGCGCGTCGTCGACACAGACCAGGAGAGGTCTACGTGAGCCGAGGGCCCGCAGCAGGTCGAGCAGGGCGATGGGGGTGAGCTCGGCGCGCGTCACGTGGGCCGCCCCACGGGGCAACGACCCGGGTGCGGAGCACAGCAGGGCGTGCAGCCCGCTGTACGGCAGCAGGCCCCTCGCCGCCACGGCACGGGTGTGAAGCAGCGGGAGTTCGCCGTGCGCGACCATCGCATGCCGCAGCAGACCGGAGCGGCCGAGTCCGGGCGGAGCGCTGATGACGAGGGCGCTGCCATGTCCGTCGCGCAGGCGCTCCGACAGCTGGTCCAGGATGGCGAGTTCACCGCTGCGGCCGCACAGCCGAAGGGGACTGCGAACGGTCGTGGTTGGGGTCACGCCGGGCAACGTACTGCCGCCCGAGGGGCGTCCGGAAGGCTCACGTCCGGCTGTCGGCGCCGCGGTTCGTGGTCTTGGGCGGGCTCCCAGCGACCACGGGCCACGGCTGTGCCGGCGCACAGCTCCCGGCCCGTCTGTCGCCTGCTCCCGGCACCAACACGCGGTGCCGGTGACGATGCCTCGTCACCGGCACCGTGCACTCGGGGCCGTTACTCGGTTGATCAGGTGTGCGGGCAGTTGCCCCGGTACTCCTCGACGGTCAGGCTCGGCCGCGGCAGTGGGCACAGGAACTGCTCGTAGCGGGTGTCATTGTCGATGAAGCGCTTCAGCCACGAGATGCTGTACTTCGCGATGGTCGTGTTCGCGGTGTTCGGCGTGAAGTGGTTCGCGTTGTTCAACTCCAGATACGCCTTGTCGAGCGAACCCGGCAGCGACTCGTAGAACGGCTCGGAGTGCGAGGAGACCGGCGCGATCGTGTCGCCGTCCGCCCCGATCACCAGCGTCGGCGTGCGCACCTCGGGCCAGGACGTGTCGGTGTTCCACCCGGTCAGAGGGATAGCTGCTTGCAGCGAGGTACGGCTCTTGGCGGCCTCCAGGCTGCCTCCGCCGCCCATCGAGTGGCCCATTACGCCGAGCCGTGAACTGTCGATGCGGCTGCGAACCGGGCTGCGTTCGGTCAGGTAGTCCAGGGCGGCGAGGAGTTGGTCGCCGCGGCTGCCGGGCTGGTCGGTGACCGTGATGGTGTCGATGGTGAAGACCACAAAGCCCTGGGAGGCGAGCCTCGGGCCCAGCCAGGCCATGCTGGACTGACTGGCCGTGTAGCCGGGTGCCACGGCGACGGCGCCGAAGGTGCCGTCCGCGGTGGATGTGGGGTAGTAGATGGTGCCTCCGCCGAATCTGCCGGCACTCAGCCGGGACACCGAAGCCTCGGAGACGGCGTACGAACCGCGGGAAGCTTCGATGCTCGACTGGGTGGGGGCAGGTCCGCGCTGGTAGGGGTTGTCCGCGGCCGTCGCCTGCGCGCCGGGGAGGAGCGTGGCACACAGGCCTGCGGCGACCGCGGCGGCGGCCATCGCCGTGCGGGCGGTGCGGCTCCTGGCAAGTTCGTGCTGCACGAGGGGGGTCCTCTCGATCGGGCGGCGCCGCGCTGTCGGGGGCCGGGCTCGTCGTCCGGAGTCCCTGCCCCCGACGGGGCGTTCGCCGCCTTGTTGATGGCGACACCACCGTCGCGGCCCCGCTCCCCTCACACATCGGCAACTTCACCGGTCCTTGCCCCGGTCGGCCACTCGGGGAACTTCGCAGTCCTCCGAACCGGATATCGGGCTCAGTCGCCCACCCGTGGCGGGCACTCGGCCCCTTGGAACGACGGCACCCTTCGAACGGGCATCCGCCCGACCGTACGACGGTGAGCATGCGACAGCGGTCGTCACGACCCGTATCTCGGGGTCAGGCTGTCGGTGGGCCGCTGGGAAGGGAGCGGACGAGTGTCGCGCAACGCCGACGTCTTCCGGCCAGGGAGCGTGGCCGCCGTGCACGACTGCCCCATGCGCCCCGGGGATTCTCACCACGCTTCGACGGCCCCGCTGGGGCGAGCAGAACACGTCCTGCTCGCCCCACGCGTACGTCCCCCTTCGAATCCGGGAGACGCACGAGATCGGCATGCGGTGGGGCTCAGACGGAGGTCGGCCGGAATGCAGCGCCGCCGGACAGCCCCTCGGCAGCTCGTCCTGCGCTCAGGCGCTGCTGTCGAATCTACTGTGCGCGCATCAGCAGATGGCCCCGCCGATAGCGCTCTCCCTCGCCGGGCTCGCGCAGCATCCGTCCGACTTCGACGAATCCGGCATCCCGGGCCAGCCCGGCGAGGTCGTCGATCGGCCATCGGTACGCCGTAGTCACTTTGTGGTCGAACGCCTCCACCGGCCCGCCCTCGGACTCGAAGAAGGCGAGCAGGAGGGCGCCACCTACGGTCAGGGTCCGACGGAACTCCGCCAAGTACGACGGTACTTCCTGCGGCGGAGCATGAATAACCGAGTACCAGGACACGATTCCGCCCAGTTCGCCGTCGGCCAGGTCCAGGGCGTCCATCGACCCGAGCTCGAACCGCAGGTCCGGGTACGCCTCGCGGGCAAGGTCGATCATCACCGGTGACAGGTCGACGCCGAACACGTCCAGTTCCAGTTTCCGCAGATGCGCCGTCACATATCCAGGGCCGCAACCCAGCTCGGCGACGGGCCCGGTACCAGTGGCTCGTGCGAGCTCGGCGAACGCGGCGAGAACCGCGCGGTCCAGCGGAAGACAGTCGAGCCCGTCGCGGACGAGATCGGCGTAGCGAACGGCGACGGCGTCGTAGGCATCCGCTGTTGCACAGAGGTACGAGCGAAGTTCGGTCACAGTGAATGACACTAGAGCTTACGCGATCGGGTCCAACGACTGGCCCGTCGGACAGACCCCGGCCTTCCGTGGCCATAGCGGGGGATCTGCCAGAATCGGCGGACGCTGAGCGTCGGAACGATGGTGATGGGCGCCGCAGATGTGCGGCGCGGCGTGGACTTCTGGTGTCGGGCGCTGGGTTACGTCCCTCGCGATGGCGAGGCGATCGACACCAGCCACGGCTGACGGACACTGACAGCTCGGATGACCACATGCGCGAAGACCGGGTTCCTCACGGCCGAGTACAAGATCAACTCGCTGGCGCCCACCATCGGCGACGCCATCGAGGCAGTGGGTTACGTCCTGAAGTCCGGACGCGCCCCGACCGTGTGCCAACTGGAGGTGTGCGGCTTCCAGGACAGTCGGCGGACAGTCGTCGGCAACGGTTGGCCGACCCTGATCCGCCTGAACACACCAGAGCAGTGACAACTCCCCCGGGACTCGGCCACGACTGTCCGGGACAGGAGCACTGGTACCTGGCGATGCCCCGCGACCCGGGCGAGTCCACCGGCCCCTCCCTCACCCGTCGGCATCAGGTGGCGGCATCGGGCCGTACTAGGCTCATCGGCCAGCCACCAGTCGCCCTGACAGGAGACCCATGCCCTCTTACAGATCAGCAGACCGCCACCAAGCACGTGATACCCCGATGGCCGGCAGCCTCACCTACGCTCCACCCGGCGCGACATGTCCCGGCGACGACGTCTGGTCGACCGAGATCCCGGGATACCGCCGCTACGAGCGGACCGTCGTCATCGGGCGTGGCGACAGCGACTGGCGCGCCGCGTCCGACGCCGTCCTGCAATGGGGCATCAAGCGCCGTAGCGGTTTTGGAGTCACACCGCTGGCAGGCGCCGGCGAACGGGTCACCGAGGGGGCCGAATACCGCATCACAGCGGCGTGGGGCCCACTGGCTGTGCACGAGCCGGTGCGGGTCGTCGCCGTCGTGGACACGCCCGAAAGATGCGGCTTCGCCTACGGCACACTGCCCGGACACCCCGTGTCCGGCGAGGAAGCCTTCATCGTGTGCAACACCCCCGATGGCCACGTCACCCTGACCTTGCGCTCCCTGACCAGCCGCGCCCCCAAAGGCCCGTGGCGGCCCCTGTTCCCCGTGCTTCTGCTCGCACAACGCACATACCGTCGCCGATACCAACGCGCCCTCCGACGACCCGCACGAGGCGAGTGAGTACCCCACAGGCTTGGCTGACACGGCCACGACGATCGTCTCAAGGCTGATGGAGCAGGCGACGGCGTGGACTTCACGGCGTGTCACTGCGTCCGTCCCGCGGACCGAAGCTGCGAGAACATCGGCATCGGTCGCCCGGGCTCGGAGAAAGCAGTCGGCCCACTGGGTGATCTCGGTATACGAGGATTCCCGGGTCACTTGGGTGATCGTGGCCTCACTGTCGAAGCTCGTGGTCCGCAGTTCGCCACCGGGGCCCACGAGCGCCCAGTGGGCTTTCTGCACGTAGGACATGCCGACGCCGCCAGGGCACCACGCAAGGGGCGCCCGCTTGGCGCAAGGGGCGCCCCGGGGCACATCTCCCCGGGGCGCCCTCACCTGCATGGGCGGCCGCGTGCGCGCGCCCCTGTTCCCGGCCGTCAGACGCAGTACTGCCCCTGCTTCCCGATCGACCGGTACATGCAGTCCGCGTTCTCCACCAGTTGGAGCACCGCGTCCCGGTTGCGCGAGGTCTCGCGCTCGATCACCTCGTCCGGCGGGTAGAAACCGCCGCCCGAGGCCGAACCCGGGTACATCTCGAAGGTGTAGCCGAAGATCTTCTGCGAGCCCCACAGCCAGTCGTCGATCGACCCGTCGGTGATGTAGAGATCGCTGGACTGCTCGGCGGTGTAGCCGTTGCTCGCACTCATCTTGCGGCCCACGGCTGCGAACGCGTCGCGGTCGTCGGCCGTCATCCCGGGGGCCGTGTCGTTGTACGTGTAGCCGAACGGCCACAACACCAGCTGGCTGTACGTGTGGAAGTCGATGCCCGCCTTGATCTGCTGCTTCCCGCCGACCACCCGGCTGCGGACGAAGTCCGCCACGACCTTCGTCTCGGGCGCCGACTCGGCGGCGGCGCCGCGATAGGTCTCCGACGAGCGGCTGGACGAGGAGCCGCCACAGCAGCCCCAGTTGTATGCCCAGTTGCGGTTGAGGTCCGTCCCCACGTAGCTGGAGCCGGAGTTGGGCTGCCGGTTCTTGCGCCAGCTGCGGTACGAGCCCGACGCGATGTCGTACTCGCCGCCGTCGGGATTCATGTCCGGCACAATCCACAGCTCACGGCCGTTGACCGCCTGGCTGATCCGGGAGTCGGTGCCGTAGTCCTCGCCGAGCTCGCGGAGCAGATAGAGCGCCATCTCGACGGTCAGGTGCTCTCGGGCGTGCTGGTGGGCGGTGAAGAGGACCTCGGGCTCGGCCTCGTCGGTGCCGACGTTGTCGCTGACCTTGATGGCGACGATGTCCCGGCCCTGATAGGTCTTGCCGATCACGCGCTTGCTCATGATCGAGGGGTACGCGGCGATGCGTGCGTCGATCTCCGCGTTCATCTCGGCGTAGTTGTGGTATCTGGAGTCGGCCGGAGGGAAGTCGAGGGTGCCGATGCCACCCGACGCGGGCGGTTCGCTGCCCGGCACGGGCAGGGCCTCCAGCACGTGGCCGCGGGCCCGGAGCTTCTTGGCCTGGGCCGCGTCCGCGGTGATCACGATGCCGTGGTCGTGCACCTCGTCGATCGAGACGCCGGCGCGGGCGATCGCGGTGCGGGCGGCGGGAGTGGTGTGCCCGGTGATCTCGTACTGACGGGTCCGCTCGTCCGCGGCGACGGCCGCGCTCCGGGACGAGGCGTCGGCGCCGGTGACGGCGGTGAGGGGAGCGGTGAGACCGAGGGCGAGCAGAACGGCGATGGTGGCGGTCCGTCTGACCTTCGTCGGCCGGGGTATCCGTGCGTTGACGAGTCGCATGCTGGCAATCTCCTGAGTCCGGTGAGGTGGGGGGTAGAGCTGTGCGACGCGCACATGGTCGTGCTATGGCATGACCAGGTCAAGAGAGGGGTTCCGGCCACCGCTCGTCCCGGCCGGACCCCCAGGCGCGCACGGGGCTGACGCGATCTCGACGGTCCGGAGTCGACGGCACTGCCGAGTCGGCGTACCAGGGTGGGTAACGACATCCGCGACCGGCCTGGGAACGCAAGCCGTGCGACAGGCCAGTCGTCCTCCTGGAGGCGCCGGTCGGCGGCGACCTGACGCTCGGACACATGAAGCCGCTCGACCCCCTCGGCCCCCTCAGCACCGCCGCCGTCGTCCCGCCGACGACCGGGCCCTTCAACGGGCGTTCCGAACGTGGACCGAGGTGGCGCGAATGCTTGCCGCCGCGCGTCGCATCGCCTAGCGTATGGCGACTATTAGGAAACCTTCCTGACGATCACTGTTGAGGAGTCCCCCCATGTGGAGGTTGCGAAGGGCCGCCCAGCCCACTCTCGTCACCAGCCTCGCCCTGGCCGTCGCCACCGGCCTCGCCGGACCGGCCGCGCAGGCGCGCCAGCCCGCACCCGAACCGGCCGAGAGACCGAGCACGCAGGGCGGAGGGCATGTCCGGGTGGACCAACTCGGGTACGCGGCCAAAAACGACAAGTGGGCCTACCTGATGACACCCGGCGCCTCGGCGGGGGCACGGTTCGTGGTGCGGGACGCACGCGGGCGCCAAGTGCTGAGCGGCAGGGCCGGTGCGGACCTCGGGAAGTGGAACGAGGCCTACCAGCACGTCCACGGCCTTGACCTGAAGGCCCTGCACAAGCCCGGGAAGTACCGGGTCGAAGTCGGCGGCCTGAAGTCGCCGCAGTTCACGGTGGGAGGCGGGCGGCTCTTCGACGGGGCGGCCGACAAGACGGTCACGTTCTTCGCCTCGCAGCGGGACGGGAAGAATGTGATTCCCGGCTCGCTCGAGCGGAAGCCGTCGCACCTGACCGACCGCGCGGCCCAGGTCTATGACTGGCCGGTATTCGCCGGGCCCGATACCGACCAGACTGTGGGTGAACTGAAGCCCATCGGCGGGCCCGTCGATGTCGAAGGCGGCTGGTACGACGCGGGGGACTATCTGAAGTTCACACATATCGCGGCGTACACCGACACCTTGCTCTGGGCCTCGGCGCGGGACGCCCGCCACGCCGACCCGAAGCTGCTCCGTGAAGCGCGGCACGGGTTGAGCTGGCTGGACAAGATGTGGGACGAGAAGACCCGGACGCTGTACATCCAGGTCGGGGCCGGCGCGGGCAACGCCGAAGGGACGTATGTCGGCGACCACGACGTGTGGCGGTTGCCCGAGGAGGACGATCTCGACGCCGATCCGGCGCACCGGTTCCTGAAGAACCGGCCGGTATTCCGCGCGGCAGCGCCGGGGAAGCCGATCAGCCCGAACATCGCCGGCCGGACGGCCGCGGCCTTCGCTGTCGCCGCTCAGGTGGAGACCGATCCGAGCAAGGCGTGGCGCCACATCAACACCGCGGCGCAGATCTACGCGCAGGCGCAGACGACCGGTGTTGATCAGCTGGTGACGTCGTTGCCGTTCGCGTTCTACCCCGAGAGCGTGTGGCGGGACGATCTCGAACTGGGTGCGGCGGAGCTCGCACTTGCTGGGCGCAAGCTGGGTGATCCTCGCTCGAAGACGTGGTTGCGGGACTCGGCCCGTTGGGCCAAGGAGTACCTCGCACACGATGCGGGCGGGGACACGTTGAACCTGTACGACGTGAGTGCGCTCGCGCATGCCGATCTGCTCAAGGCGATTCGGGCGCACCGGGTCGACGGGCTGGCGGTCGGCGCGGCCGATCTCACCAAGGACCTCAAGGCGCAGCTCGAGATCGGCCGGCGCCGTGCTGTCGCCGATCCGTTCCGGGCAGGAGCGGCGTACAACCAGTTCGACGCGGTGCCTCACGCTTTCGGACTCAACGCGACAGCCCGGCTCTACCGGGGGGTGACCGGGGATCGGTCGTACGACGCGTTCGGGACGCAGCAGCGCAACTGGTCGTTCGGCGCGAACCCTTGGGGTGTCTCGTTCATGGTGGGGGTGGGCGAAAACTTCGAGCAGTGCCCTCACCACCAGATCGCCAACATCAAGAAGTCCACGGCCATTGGCGCTGTGGTCAACGGGCCGAACAGTGAGGACCTCTTCACCCACGGCCTGGGCGACAACCTTGATCGAATGAACCCCTGCCCGCCCGACGCCGTCGATCGGAACGAGGAGTTCACCGGACGGGGTTCGCGCTACGTGGACGATGTCCGCTCGTGGCAGAGCTCCGAACCGGCCGACGATTTCGCCGCCATCGCCACCTACGCACTGACCCTCGAAGCCCGCTGACCGCCGTTGAGGTCGACGGTGTACGCGCGCCTGGTCGCGTCGGAGTTCTCGTACGCCGGAGCGCCACCGAAGGACCCGGGGCCATGGCCCCGGGTCCTTCGGACGCAACGGCGGTCAGCCGATCGTCAGCGTGCGCGCCTTGCTGGGCACCCCCTTCGCGTCGAGGGCGAACAGCATGTAGCCGCCGGGGAGTGCCACACCCGGATCGGCGGGAATGCGTACCTCGTACGATCCGTCCGCAAGGCGGATCGACTGCAACGGCACCCGGCGCTGGTCGTTGTCGACCGAGTGCGTCGCCGCCCCCATGCGGACGAGGGAGAAGGCGGAGCCCGCCCCGTCGGTCGTCACCGGCACCGTCGCGCCGTGCGCGACCCTGGCCGGAACGGTTCCGATGATGGCGGGGCGCGGCTTCTCCGTACCGTCGGAATTGAGAAGGTACGGAGGGGTGAAGATCGCGCCGTCGGAGTGGTTCGTGGCGCAGCCGCCGCACAGTCCGCCGCCGCCGGAGAATATCCGGCCGTCGGGAAGCAGGTTGGCGACGCTGTGGTAATTGCGCGGTACCGCCATGGATGCCATCGGGGTGAATGTGCCCGTCTGCGGGTCCCAGATCTCCGGTGTCATCGTGGAGGTCGCGTCGCTGAAGGGAACCGGGTAGGACTGCCCGCCGAAGACCGCCACCTTGCCGTCCGGCATGACGACGCTGTTGCTGAAGGCCCGCGCCTGCGCCATGTCGCCGGTACGCGTACTGACGGGCTGCGCCCCGCCGTTGAGGTCGACGGTGTACGCGCGCCTGGTCGCGTCGGAGTTCTCGTACGCCGGAGCGCCACCGAGGGTCAGCAGCTTCCCGATGTCGTACGCGACCGCGTTTCCGTTCATCGCGTCCTGGCTGTCGGCGCGAGTCCCGGCGGCGGTGACGCTGCCGTTGCCGGTGGTGGAGATCCAGTTGAGCTGTTTGCTGGGGCCGAGTTGCAGCACCCTGCCGCCCGAAGTGGCGTGCAGCCACTGGTGGTTGTCTGCGCGGTAGGGGCCGGCCTGGTCGGCTGTCATGGTGGTGGTGACCGGTACGCCGGACAGCTTGCGCCAGGTGCCGGTGGCGGGCGACCAGACCTCGCCGTCCTTGCCGCCCGCTCCGCCGCTCCAGGAGCCGCCAAGAACGAACGCGTCACCGGTGGAGAGAAGAGTCATGGCCTGGTAGCCACGCGCGATGTTCATGTCGGTAGTGGAGGACCAGGCGTCGGTGCGCGGGTCATAGATGCTGGCGCGTTCGGCGTTGCTGCCGCCGGTGACCAGCACCCGGCCGTCGGCCAGCACCGCGATGCCGGGGCAGAACATGTCGTGCCGGGTGTTGTCGATCCGTCGTTGACTCACCTGGCCGGTCGTCAGGTCCAGGATCGCGGTCTGGGTGTAGCCGTTGCTGCCGCCGAACCGGTCGATGGCGTACGCCGACCAGGCCAGCAGCTTGTTGTTCGGCAGCACCGCGGTGGCAACCGGGACCAGCGGGAAACCGGTGACCTGTCCCCATGAGCCGGTGGTCGCCGGGTCCGCGGGTCCGGCAATGCGAATCTCCGCCGCCGAGGACCACGGGCCGCGCCCGCCGGCCTCTGTGGTGGCGGTCAGACGGACGTATCGCGCGTCGACAGCCCGGGTGAACGTGGCTCCCTTGACGGTGTCGTCGTCCTTCCAGGTGCCGGTGGCGACGGGCGTCCCGAACGTGGCACCGTCGATGCTGGTGGTGACCGAGTACGCGCCGATCCTGCCGTTCGCGCCGGCCCTGCGAGGCTCGTAGGTGAGGGCGGAGACCGTCTGTGTGCGCTTCATGTCGAGGGTGATGCTGTGCGGCAGCGGCGCTGCCGTACCCGACCACTTGCTGTGCCAGAGCGTGGTGCTGCTGCCGTCCAGAACCAGGGCCGCACGGTTGTCCGCGCTCGTCGTCTCCTCGTCGCTCGCCACGGCGGTCCAGCCGTCGCGCGGGAGGTCGACGGTGGAGGCCGGTGAGCCGGGGTCACCGAGCAGGTTGATCTCCGCGGCCGAACTCCACGGTCCGCGTCCGCCGGCCTCGGTGACCGCGGTCAGCCGGACGAACCGGGCTCCCCGGGCGGCGAAACTGAGCGTTTTCGTGGTGGTGTCGTCCGCGAGGGTACCGGTGGCCACGGCCGGGCCCCAGCTCTGGCCGTCGGCGCTGACGTGCAGCTGGTACTCGCCGATCCGGCCGTTGGCGCTGCCCGTACGCGGCCGGTAGACCAGCGCGGAGACGACTGCTGTGCGGTGTATGTCCACGGTGAGCGTGTGCGGGAGGGGCGCGGCGGTGCCCAACCACTTGCTGTGCCAGATCGTGGCCGCGCTGCCGTCCAGGACATTGACCGCACGGCCGTTCTCCCCGGTCGTCTCCTCGTCGCCGGCCAACACGGTCCATCCGGTACGCGGCAGCATCGGAGCGAGGGGCTCCATGGCGGACGCGGGTGCGGCCCTGTGGTGCGGAGCCGGTGGCGGCGAGGTCCCGCCGACGGTGGGGGTGGGCGCAGGTGCCCGGTTGTCCGCGGTGGCGCTGTTTCCGCCGGCCCCCAGGAGGGGAAACAGCGTGGTCACCACGGCGAGGGTGGCGAAGAAGACCAGGATTCGGGAGAGGCGCCGAGGCGAGATCTCCCCCGATCTGAGCCGTCCGAATAATCGAGCAGAGCAAGCTGACATGGTGCCCCCTTTTTTTCCGGGCCGGTATTACCACGACCCACAAGGGCATGACCATGTCAGGCTGTGGCGATAACGTAAAGACTTTGCGAGGTCACCTCTTCGGGCCCGCTCGAATTAGCCGAGTACCTACGAACCCGGCTCGTTGCAGCGGCATGAAAAACAGGACCACGTCGTCACGGACGGCCGCCGAACTGCGCATCCCGTCCGGCTGCTGACCGCCACGCAGCAGGCCCGGCGTATGCGTGGCGGTCACGGCGATCCGGCCCTTCCGGTCATTATTGGCCTCTGCGCGACTGCTGTCATTGCTCTCGCTCCTCCAGGCGTGCGGGGACTGGCCGGGGGCGCTGCTGGCCGAGCGGCTGGACATCAGCCCGCGCACCGTACGACGTGATGTCGACCGTCTGCGCGAGCTCGGGTATCCCGTAGTGGCCTTCAAGGGGCCCGACGGCGGGTACCGGCTCGACGCCGGCACGGAACTGCCCCCGTTGCTGTTCGACGACGAGCAGGCCGTCGCCCTCGCCGTCGCCCTCCAGATCGCCACCACCACCGGCGACGGCATCGAGGACGCCGCGGCACGCGCGCTGACCACCGTCCGGCAGGTCATGCCCGCACGGCTGCGACACCGCATCGACACCCTCCAGGTCACCGCCGTCAAGCGGCCCGAGAGCCGGCCGAACCCTGATCCTCGACCTGCCCGCCGCCGTCGTGTCCCGCTACACCCACGACGGAATCGTCGAGGAACTCGACCCGAACCGCTGCCGGCTCACCCTTGGCTCGTGGTCATGGCCCGGCCTGGCCGCCACCATCGGTGGTTCGACGCCGACATCGAGGGTGTCGGCCCGACCGAGCTCAAGGACGCCTTCGCGCACCTGGCCCGCCGCTACACCAACGCCGCGACCAACGCCCCTTCTACGCTGCCCCCGGCCCAATGAGTCACCCGCACACCGACCACGATTCGGGCGGATGGACAGCGCGATGGTCCGAGGCTGTGCGGCCGGAGTGCGCCGTCGAGGGCCATGACGACCAGCCGCCGATCCGCGCACGATCATGGTGTTCGTCCTGATCCGAACGAACGACGTACTGCGCCACCAAGCCCCTACCTCCGCTGCTGCTCCCGTGAGAAAGGCCGACCGCCATGACCGCGACCGCCCCCTCGTCCCCGCCGAGCCTGCTCGCGGCCTTCGCGCACCCGGACGACGAGTCCCTGGTGGCCGGCGGCGTGCTCGCCCAGCACGCCGCCGCCGGCGCGCGCACTGCCGTCGTCACCGCCACCTGGGCACCGGACAGTCATCGGGTTGCCGAACTCTCCGACGCCGTAAGGATTCTCGGCGCCGGACCGCCGCGCATGCTCGGGTACGCCGATGCCCGTATCCCCCAATCGGCGCCCGGACAGGCCCGGTTCCGCGATGCGCCGCTCGATGAAGCCGTGGGACGACTCGTCGGACACCTGCGCGAGATCCGCCCGGACATCGTCGTCACCCACGACGCGTACGGCAATCTGACCGGCCACCCGGACCACGTACACACCCACCGCGTCACCGCACTCGCCCTACAGGCCTCAGGACTTGAGCACCTCTACCCCGAGACCGGGGAGCCCTGGCAGCCTACCGCTCCCTACCTGGCCACCCATCCGCACTCGGGCGTCGTGAAGTTGGGCAACCTGCTGCCCCGGGTCGGCAAGTCCCTGCTCAGCGTGCCGGACCCGCGGGTCACCGCGACGGTCGACGTGAGCCCGTGGCTCGCACAGAAGTGGGCCGCGATCCTCGCGCACCGAAGCGAAGTGGGACGCACTCGATCCCTGCCGGGCATCCTGTCCCGCCTGGCTGCCGACGCCCGGCACCGGATCATCTCCACCGAGTACTACACGCGCTTCGACATCAGGCCGACGCCGGGCGGACTGCGGGAGCTGACGCTCTGACCCCTCAGGCTGCCCAGCCCGAGCGCGACGCCGACGGCCGGTTTCGCAGGACCGCGGGTCCAGGGGCGGGCACAGGTCAGGCAGTGGGGACTCCCAGCCCCGCCGTAATGGCGGTGGTGCGGGTGAAGATGCCGGCGGGGAGATCGGTGTTGCAGAACTTGTTGTATTCAGCCGTAATCGAACCCGGCGGTGTGCCCCGGGCCGGGTACTGAGCCGGTAGACCCCTGACGTCGCGCGAGCCTGGTCGTGTGGATCGGCCTCTGTCCGGCTCCATGCAACCGGGCCCCATCCCAGAAGGCTCAGACGCATGTCCGGATGTGACAGGGAACTGTCATTGCGGTCATCGGCAGTGGCGGTGAGGATGGGGACATGCCCATTCCGCACCGTGTCGTCATCGCGGTCTTCCCTGATGTCGACCTCCTCGACGTCTCCGGCCCGGCCGAGGTCTTCGCGCTGGCCAACCGAGTGACCGCGGGCCTCGCCGGCTACCAGGTCCACCTGGCCGGGCCCATCGGCGGCGAGGTGCGGACATCGGCGGGTGTGCGTCTGGTGGCAGATCTGTCCTTCGACGAGGTCGGCGGGCAGGTGGACACCCTGCTGGTGCCCGGCGCGGTCGACATGACCGACGCCGGCCCCCTGGCCCGTATCGATCCCGATGTCGTGGCCTGGGTCAAAGAGACCGCACCGCACTCCCGGCGGGTGGCGTCGGTGTGTGTGGGCGCGCACCTGCTGGCGGCGGCCGGGCTGCTCGACGGCAGGACGGCGACCACCCACTGGTCGACCGCCGCCCAGCTGGCCGCCGATCACCCGACCGTCACGGTCGACCCCGATCCCATCTTCGTACGCACCGACCGGGGCCGGCTGTGGACCGGGGCCGGCATCAGCGCCTGCCTGGACCTCGCGCTGGCTCTGGTGGCCGAGGACCACGGCGAGGAGACCGCGCTGGCGGTGGCCCGGCAACTGGTGATGTACCTCAAGCGGCAGGGCGGCCAGAGCCAGTTCTCCGTTCCGATCAGCCGCCCCGCGAGCTCCCGCCGTGACATCGACGAGCTGCGGCTGTGGATCGCCGAGCACCTTGACGAGGACCTGTCCGCAGAGGTTTTGGCGGCCCGGATGTGTCTGAGCGAACGGCACTTCGCCCGCGTCTTCAAGCAAGAGACGGGCTCCAGCACGGCCGGCTACGTCGAAGCGTCCCGGGTGGAGGCGGCCCGCCGCCTCCTGGAGACCACCGACTGCCCGCTCGACCAGGTCGCGACCGCTGCCGGGCTCGGTTCGCAGGAGACCCTGCACCGGGCGTTCAAGCGGCAGCTCGCCACCACCCCCGCCGCCTACCGCCGCCGGTTCCGCACCCAGAGCACCTGACGCGCCTGCCCGTACGCAGGCAAGCCCGCGGCTTCGCCCTGCCTCATTCCTCGACGAAAGGCCCCCCGATGACCACGAATCAGCCGTCCAAGACCCTGCGCGACGTGATCGGCCTGGACAACCAGCCGCCCCGGCTGAGTGACTCCGTCCTGATCATGATCGACTTCCAGAACACCTATCGCACCGGCGTCATGGCTCTGGACGGCGCCGAGCAAGCCCTCGCAGCGGGCGCCCGCCTGCTGGAGCGCGCCCGCGCCGCGGGCACCCCGGTCGTCCACGTCATCAACGACGGCGGCGAGAACACCCCGTACGACATCCGCGCCCACATCGGGGCCATCAGCGACCAAGTCGCCCCGGCGGAGGGTGAAACGGTCGTGGTCAAGCAGTTCCCCAACTCCTTCCACCTCACCGAACTGGAGAAGACACTGACCGACCTGGGCGCCGGGCCGGGCAGCGGCAAGGACCTGATTCTTGGCGGCTTCATGACACACATGTGCGTCAACTACACCGCCCAGGGCGCCTTCAACCTCGGTTACCGCCCCACCGTCATCGCCGAAACCACCGCCACCCGCACGCTCACCACTCCCGAAGGCGCCGTTCTGCCCGCCGCCTCCCTCCAGGCCGCCGCCCTGACCGCGATCACCGACCTGTTCGGCACCGTCGTCCCCACCGTCGGCGCCCTCCCCGCCTAACAGGTCCACCGAGCGCGGCAGCCCGCCCCCGCTGCCGTCACCAGCGGCGGGCATCGGAGCAGGTGAGCACGACAACGGTGGACCCAGGGCACCCGGCCCATCGACATCCGATGGTGCGGAGGCACGGAGACCGGGATACTGAGTGGTTATGTCCACAAAGCCTCCGGCAGGCCCGCTGTGTACGCGCGCATCGCTCGCCACCGACCTGCAAGCACTTGGCCTACGCCCTGGTGAAACCCTCCTCGTCCACTCCTCCCTCAGCTCGCTCGGCTGGGTCTGCGGCGGCGCGGGCGTCGTCGTCACGGCGCTGCTCGATGTCCTGAGTGGCGAGGGGACCTTGGTGGTTCCGACGCACTCCGGGGACAACTCGGATCCGGTGAGCTGGGGGAATCCGCCTGTTCCCGAGGCATGGTGGGCGGACGTTCGGGCGTCGATGCCGCCCTACGACGCTCGCACCACGCCCACCCGTGGCATGGGTGTCATCCCGGAGACCGTCCGCAACTGGCCGGGCGCCGTCCGCAGCGGCCATCCGCAGACCTCCTTCGCGGCTCTGGGCCCGCGTGCCGCGGCGATCCTGGACGGCCATGCCCTCGACTGCCAACTGGGCGAGCAGAGCCCGCTCGCCCGGCTCGAAGAAGGCGGGGCGAGGATCCTTCTCCTGGGCGCGGGCTTTGATTCCTGCACCGCGTTCCACCTGGCCGAATACCGGGTCGCCGCACCGCTGGTGGACAACTCCTTCGCGGTCATGACCCCGCAGGGCCGCCGCTGAAGCACTGTGCGTGACACGTCGATCTCCGAAGAGCACTTCGATGAGTTGGGTGCGGCCTTCGAGAAGGAACGCCCGGTGGTACGGGGCACGGTGGGCGGGGCGCAGGCCAGGCTGTTCGGCGTGTCCGAGGCGGTGGAATACGCCGAGGGCTGGCTCTTGGAGCACCGGCCCCGGACAGCCACGACCTGACGAAATCAGCCGCTCGGCAGCGTGACCGGTCGATTGATCGGCTGATGGATTGGCCGGCGGATCGGCTGGTCAGGCCCCGAGGACATCCAGCGGGGTCATCTGGCCGAGCAGTCCGCTGACGATACCGGCGACGCCCACCACCAGGACGGGGTTGCGGCGCGCCACGAATCCGATGATCACCACGACCGCACCGAGAGGAACGATCATGCGGCGGCCTTCGTCAGGCGTTGGGGCAAGGCACCAGGGGCGGCACGGATCCGGAGTTCCGATTCCGTGGGGGATGCACGGACCCTAGGAGATCGTTCAACGATCCAACAAGGGTAATCCCGGCACGATGTCGGGTAGCGGGAGAATCGACCCTTGCCGGATCGTTCAACAATCGGCTACGTTCAAGATGTGATCGATCTCAACGCAGACCTCGGCGAAGGCTTCGGCCGCTGGACTCTCACCGACGACGCCGCCCTCCTCTCCGTCGTCACCAGCGCCAACGTCGCCTGCGGCTTCCACGCGGGCGACCCGTCGGTGATGCGCCGCGTCTGTGATCTCGCCGCCGAGCGCGGAGTACGGATCGGGGCGCAGGTGTCGTACCGCGACCTGGCCGGCTTCGGGCGGCGGGCCATGGACGTACCCAGCGACGAGCTGACGGCCGAAGTTGCCTACCAGATCGGGGCGTTGAAGGTTTTCGCCGAGGCCGCCGGGGCCGAGGTGTCATACGTCAAGCCGCACGGCGCGCTCTACAACCGCACCGTCCACGACGCCGAGCAGGCCCACGCCGTGGTGGCGGGTGTCCTGCTCGCGGGCGGGGCGCTGCCGGTGCTCGGCCTGCCCGGGTCACGGCTGCTCGCCGCAGCCGAAGAGGCGGAACTCGTCGGCGTGCCGGAGGCCTTCGCGGACCGCGCGTACACCCCCGGGGGCACCCTCGTGCCGCGCCGCGAGGCGAACTCCGTGGTGACGGAGGAGGACGCGGTGGTACGGCGCGCGCTGGCGTTCGCGGTGGAGGGTTCCGTCGAAGCCCTGGACGGTACGCGCGTCGAGGTCGCCGCCCGCTCCCTGTGCGTGCACGGCGACACCCCCGGCGCGGCCCGGATCGCGGCGCGAGTCCGGGAAGCGCTGGACGCGGCCGGGGTCGAGGTTGGGGCCTTCACATGACCAGGAACCGACTTCTCGACGTACGCATAGCCGGGCGGCACGCCCTGCTCATCGAGCTTCCGGACGCCGAGCGCACCGGGGCCTTCCACGCCGAGCTGTTGCGGCGGCGCGCGGCGGGGACGCTCCCGCCGGTCGAGGAGATCGTGCCGGGCGCGCGGACCGTACTGCTGGACGGGGTGCCGGATCCGGAAAAGCTGGCCCGCCAACTCGCCGACTGGGACGTGCCGTCAGGGGTGGCCGACGACGGCGACATCGTGGAGATCGCCGTGCGCTACGACGGGCCGGACCTGGCTGCCGTGGCGGATTTGTGGGGGCTCGGCGCGCAGGAGGCCGCCGCCCGGCATTCCTCGTACACCTATCGCGTCGCGTTCTGCGGTTTCGCGCCCGGGTTCGGCTACCTCACGGGACTGCCCGCGGAATTGCACGTACCGCGCCGCGCCACGCCCCGCACCCGGGTTCCGGCCGGGGCGCTCGCACTCGCGGGGCCCTACACCGCGGTGTATCCGCGCTCCACACCCGGCGGCTGGCAGTTGATCGGCACCATGCCCGACCCGACACCGCTGTGGGACCTCACCCGGGACGGAGCGGCGCTCCTCACGCCGGGAACCCGGGTCCGATTCGTCCCCGCGGACAGCACGCCATGACCATCAGCCTCACCGTCATACGCTGCGGCGCCCTCACCACAGTGCAGGACGCGGGCCGGCGCGGCCATGCCCACCTGGGCGTTCCGCGCTCCGGCGCCCTGGACGCACCCGCGATGAGGCTCGCCAACCGGCTACTCGGCAACGCCCCCGACGCCGCCGTCCTGGAGACCACCCTGACCGGCTGCGCCCTGCGGCCCGATAGCGGCGTCACTGTCGTGGTTGGCGGCGCGCCCTGCCCGGTGACGGTGGACGGTCGGCCGGTGCCGTGGGGCGCACCGGTACGGGTGCCCGCGGGCGCGGTCGTCGATGCGGGCGGAGTGAGTGCGGGCGTGCGCTCATATCTGGCCGTCGCGGGGGGCATCGCCGCCGAGCCGGTCCTCGGCAGTAGCTCGACGGACCTGCTCTCCGGACTCGGTCCGGCGCCACTGCGCGACGGGGATGTGCTCCTCGTGGGCGCACCCGTACAGCAGGCGGCGCTGCCCGCCACCGCCCCCTGGGCAGGGCCGCCGGACGAACTGACGCTGCCGATACGGCTCGGCCCCCGCGCCGACTGGTTCACCCCGGAGGCACTGCATACGCTCACCTCGGCGACGTACAGCGTGTCCCCGCACAGCAACCGCATCGGCCTGCGCACCGAAGGGCCGCCGCTGGAGCGGGTGTCGACGGGCGAACTGCCCAGTGAGGGCATGGTCCTCGGCGCGGTACAGGTGCCACCGGACGGGCGCCCGGTGGTGTTTCTGCACGACCACCCCACGACGGGGGGCTACCCGGTGATCGCGGTCGTCGCGGAAGCCGCCCTGGCGGCGGCAGCCCAGGCCGCGGTAGGGACTCCGGTGCGCTTCACGCTCGGCTGACACATCCGGGCGTCAGAGCCGTGCCCCTCCCCCATGTCGGCCATCTACGGGGGGGAGGGGGGAGGCCGGCAACGGGCCGTCCGCGCTGTGTTGTGCCCGCTGAGATCGCGGGACTGGAAGGCCGGACTAGAAGAAGTGTTTGCGCCCACCGACCTGGCGACCCATCGCGCCGAGGATCCACAGAACCGCGCCGACCACGACGAGTATGCCGCCGACCGTCGTCAGGAGGGAGATACCGACCAGCAGGCCGATGATGAGCAGAATGACACCAAGGACGATCATGAGTGTTCCCTATCTTCCGGTCTCTTCGGGGTGTGCGGTCCTCGCCTCGTCAGAGGTGAGGACCCTTGCCCTGCCCGGGCCGTAGCCCGGTGAGATCTGTCGCAACCGTCCGGTCGACGGCCGCAGGATCCTGTCGCTCGACCACCGTGTGCCCCGCTCTCGGCCACCAATGCATCGGCAGTCGAACGGCCGCGGACCGTGGACAAAATGCCTCTGCCACTCCAGGCCCACCGCGCGCATCCTGTGCCGCGCGCCCCGTCGGCCGTGCGAAGTGCCGGCCGTGCTCTCCGTCGGCCGCCGTGCTCTCGCTCTCGCCGTCGCGGAGTTCGGCAACGGCGTTTCGGCGGGGGGATGTCGGCGCACCGGCCGCCATGTCAGTGCCCGCACCTAGAGTCTTCGCAAGTGATCACGGTGGCGCTGTGGCCGGGGTGCGCTGTGCGCCGGGACCGCGGCCCGACCGCCGGGCATCTGGCGTGGACGATGGGAGACAGCACAGGGCATGGTTCCCGGCGGGCGACTACGAGGTCGCCCTCGACGATGGAAAGGTCGTCTGCCGCAACGCGGCCGGATCTCCGTGGCGGAACTTTCGGCCGCGCCTGGGCCCGGGTCCGCGAGGGCGACGCCCCCGCGTTCGAAGAGCTCACCACCCGGACCACTCCGAAGGGACTTCACCGATGACCGACCAACTCGCCACACCTGACAGGGAGTCAGCCGACAGGACCGGCGGGAACGGCAAGCCTGCCTCTGACTACAGGACTGTCTCTGACTACAGGACTGTCTCTGACTAGCAGCGATACCGAAGCGCGACCGGCGTACCAACTAGGGTGACCCCATGCCCGCCACGTTGAGTTCCACAAAAGCCACCGCCACGCTCCGAACATCGGCGCGTGTCTCCGTTGAGTTGCTGCTGGTCCTCGTCATGGCTGCGACGGCACTATGGGTTCTTGGCCAGATGTGGTCGATCGTCTGGCCACTCATAGTGGCCCTGTTCCTCACCACCCTGACCTGGCCTCTGGCTCGCCTGCTGCGCGGGCGCGGGTGGCGTCCCGCCTTGGCCGCGTCGGTCGTCACCGTGCTGTTTCTCCTGCTCCTCAGCGGCATCGTGGCGCTGATCGCGGTGCCGGTGGCGTCCCAGTCCGGTGAGCTGGCCGACGGCGTGGTCGAAGGCATCCAGAAGCTGCGCGAGTGGGCCGCCGGGCCGCCGCTGAACATCGGCGACGACCAGCTCTCAGGTGCCTTCGACGCCTCGATCGACCGTATCCAGAGCAGCGCAGGCAGCATGGTCACCGCCGTCGTCACGGGAGTGAGCACGGTCCTGAACGGCGTGATCACCGCCGTCCTGGCGCTCTTCCTGATGTTCTTCTTCCTCAAGGACGGCCCGCGGTTCCTGCCGTGGCTCACCCGCCAGCTCCCCGGTCGCCTCGCCACCGACGTTCCGGTCGTGACCGCGCGCTGCTGGGACACCCTGGGCGCGTTCGTGCGTTCCCAGGCGTTCGTCGGCCTGCTCGACGCCGTCTTCATCGGCCTCGGCTTGTGGATTCTGGGGGTCCCCCTGGTACTCCCGCTGGCGGTGCTGACGTTCGTGTCCGCGTTCGTGCCGATCGTGGGCGCCCTGTTCGCCGGCCTGGTCGCGGTCCTCATCGCGTTGGTGTCGAACGGCCTCACGGACGCGCTGATCGTGCTGGTGATCATCATCGTGGTGCAGCAACTTGAGGGCAACGTATTCCAGCCCATGATCCAGAGTCGCGGGCTCGGCCTCCACGCGGCGGTGATCCTGCTGGCGGTGACGTTGGGCGGCAGCCTGGCCGGCGTCGTGGGCAGCCTCCTCGCGGTACCGCTGGCCGCGCTGATCGCGGTGGTCTGGAACTATCTGCGCGAGCAGCTGAGCGACCCGCCGCAGGAGCCGGAGAGCGACCAGGCGCACCCGGGTACCGACGTCCCCGCGTAGTCGACACCTGTCCTACCGGGAGCGGAACTCTCGCAGGGCCCGGTTCAAGGCGGGGTCGCGGAGGTGCTTGACGTCGTCCTTCGCGTAGACCGGCTCGGCGTGTCGGGGCGGGATGCCCGCTCCGTCGTAGCTGGAACCTGCCGCGTTGAGGTACTTCTCGTTGGGCAGGGTGAAAGTCCAGCCGTTCGGCAGCGATCGGTCCATGGTGTCCGAGAACACCCCCTGAGTGTTCTCGCCGATCCGCAGCGGGGCGGGGTGGCGGCCCGTCAGTGACTGGGTGAAGGTCTCCCCGGCGCTGATCGTCAGCGGTCCGGTGAGCACCGCGACGGGTCCGGTGTAGCGAGGGACACCCGGCGCCGGCCCGACTCGGATCGGCTGCCCGGCGGTGCAGCTCGCGGGGTCGCCCGGGTTGTTGCGGGCGCGTTTGGTGTACGCGGTGTACGGGCGGCCGGTCAGCCGCTCGGCAATCTGGATGCCAAGGGCGTCCGAGCCCCCGCCGCCGGGCTCAGGTCGCGGCGACGGCCACGGGATGAAAGGCAGGGGCGGCATTCCAAGAACCGGCGCGACGAAGGCGTTGGCTTCTTCTTCCCAGGTCGTCGCCCAGACCAGGTCGAAGGGGAGCGCGGCGAGCGCCGGTCCGTGGTCCGGATTGAGCCACACGCGCAGCGGCTTCACCGGTCTGTGAGGCAGCCCCCACTCCGTCAGCCGACGCCGCTCGGCGGCTTCGCGGCGTACGGATTCAGCGGCCCGTCCACATCCACGAGCAGCACCGGGCGCACCAGGTCCCCCCCTCCCCTTGATCTGTCCCCGCACGGTACGTCGCCAGGCACGTTGGCCGGATCGGCCCCAACGGCTGCGGGAGGTGCACGCCGCCGGCCTGCCCGGGCAGGCTCTACGAGCGGGACCAGGAGGAAATGCGCCTAGAGGCGCGAGCGCCTGCGCTGCGGCTGGCTTCCCGCCAGGAGCGCTTCGGTGATGAGCCGTACCCCACGGGCCAGCCGGTTGAGCTGCTCCAGCTCGACGGCGTACAGCCTGATGGTGCCCTCAATGATCGTCTCGGCGACCCCGAGCGTGGGCAGCTCCGCCCGGCAGGTCTGCAGCGCCACCCGCACGGCGCGGATCTCGTGCTGTATCTGCAGCTGCGCATGACGTGCCAGGAGGATGGGGTGCCGGGTGAGCGTCGAGTAGCCGGCATAGCGGGCCGGCAGGAGGTCTCGCAGCCAGCGGGCGGCTGTGCGCTCCCAGTCCGGGCTGCCTGGAGCCTTGACCTGGCACGGCCAGTCCGAGCTGATCGATGAGGTGGTGGTCGGGGACATCGTCGTCGCTTCCGGAGGTGGTGCGGATGGGCTCTGACCGCGGGGTGTTGTGGCGGCCCCGGCCCAGGGGTAGACCGGGGCCGCCGGGGGTCGGGCGTCCGCAAGTGGACGGAGCACCCGACGGGAACGCCATGGGACGGCGCGAGGAGGACAGCGCGGCCCCATGGCGTTCAGTCACATGGCCCGCCGAAACGCGGGCGATCGCGGTGCCGGGCGTCACCGGGACGGCGCCCGGCGTGGCGGCCCCGCAACGCCATGGCGTCGGACGAGGCGGATGGAGAGGTGATGTGCATGGTGCGGACCGTCGACTTCTCTTCATTGAGGGGGACAGGTCTGGTCGGCGCCTACGGTGCACCGTAGAGCCACGAGTAGTAAACATATATACCGTCGAGTACGCAAGGGCATGAAAACATTCATGCCTTTTCCGTGCGAATGGCCACTCTCCGTGAGCGATCCCCACCCGCCGCCGCCCTTGCGGTGGCGCGCCGCGCAGGACCCGGCATCCCTCCCCGCGAGGGCCGAAGGCGCAACGGTCGGAGGACAGCCTCGGAGGTCGGTCCTTCTCGGCGGTCAGTCCTCAAGGAAGAAGTCGTGCTGCTCCGCGACCTGTTCGTACCCCTCTAGACGCACCTGCGTCCGTTCGGGCTCGGCGTCCGCCATCGCCTGGAGCACGGCGGCCGCCATGACACCCGGCGCCGAGTACGAGTCGAAGACGAGCCGGGATCCGGTGGCTGCGCTGAGCGTGGCGTCGGCCTCGTCGACGAGTGTTCCGAGCGTCAGGTCCGTGATCAGCGCGACGCGCAACCCTGTACTGCGGGCGGCCCGCATCGCCGCCAGGGTCTCGTTGGCATGCCTGGGCATCGCGAACGCCAGGACCCACGTCCCGCCCACTGCCCGCGACTGGAGCAGCGCGTCGTAGGCGACACTCCCCCCGCGCGTCACCAGCCGTACGTCGGGATGGATCCGCCGTGCGGCATACGCGAAGTACTCCGCCAGTGAGGCGGAGATCCGCAGTCCCAGGATCGTCAGAGGCACCGACCGGGCCAGCTCGCGGCCGATGTCGAGCACATGGTGGGGGTCGGCGAGAACACGGCGCAGATTCTCCAGATTCTCGATCTCCGCGTCGACGGCCGCCTGCAGCTCATTGCGCCGGATCTCTTCCCGCGTGTCCGGGGAACCGGCGACCGCGCTGAGCGCGATGGGCTGCAGAGCCTCCCGCAACGCGGGGAACCCGCTGAAGCCCAGCGAGGACGCGAAGCGGGTCACCGAGGGCTGGCTGACTCCCACGCGCTCGGCAAGGTCGGTGATCGACAGGAAGGCCGCTTCAGTGAGGTGATCGACCAGGTACTGGGCGATACGCCGCTGCGCAGGGGAAAGCCGGTGGCCGCCGAACAGGGCGAGAACTCTGTCCGTGGGAGCCGCCTCGGTGTCGGGAGACGGCTGTCCCGGCGTGATCACAGACGCCTGTGCGCGTGCCTGCTGCCCTGATGGCACCGGCGTGCCTCCTTCTCGTCCCAATCGTGTTCAACATAGCTCACCCACCGTGGGCGCAGGCGGCTGTGCCGGGCGGAACACGGGTGAACCGGAACAGACGGGCCCGGTTGGAGCGGTCGGTTCGGGCGTACCCGCCTTGCAGCCGGCACCCGTGACCGTCGTGCAACCGCGGGAGTCACCGCGTCTTGAGCGTGCAGTGAGGGGGGCGGGCGCGCAGAGCCCGGATGTGCCCGGCGACGGGGCTCGCCCTGATGGCAGTAGTCATCGGGGCAGGTTCGTTCGCGCCGACGGCGCCCTCGGCCTGGCCTCCTGCGGTCCCGGTTTCGCGACAGCGGCACTACGCACCATTCGGTGCGCCTGAACCGACGGCGCTGGACGAACACAACGAGCCGGCCCGGAGCTGATGGGCTCTCATGTCATTTTCAGGACACGGTAGTTACTGATTTCCACCGGTCGCATTCTTCGCCTTTGGGGCGGAGTAGGGTCCTCTCTGATCCACTGCCGGATGCTCTCGGACATCGAGAGAGAACACCTGAGCAGGGCCATGGAACGGGTGTGAATTGAACAGTCAATTCCGTCGCTCGCAGAGTCGTACGACGATGTCGGTCCTCCGAAGCAGGTTCGCCGCGATGCTCGGAGCGGTCGCGATGTTCGCGGCCGTCTTCACCGGTACGGCCACCGGCACGGCGGGCGCCGCCGAGGCCGCCCCCGCGGCAGGCGGGTGGACCTGTCCCGGGACACCCGTTCCGTCCGGGTACGTCATCACCGCCTTCAATCGCAGCGGCTGCAACGGCTCGGGGTCCTGGTTGCAGGAACCCGCCCGTGACGGCATCTGGACCTGCGCGGGCTCGCCGATCGTGCCCGGGTACGTCACCACCAGCTACATCAGCAACGGTTGCAGCGGTGTCGGGTCCTGGCTCCACAATCTCGCTCGTGACGGCATATGGACCTGCGCGGGCTCACCGGTCGTGAGCGGGTACGTCACGACCAACTACATCAGAAACGGTTGCGGCGGCATCGGGTCCTGGTACCACCAGCTCGTCCGTAATGGCATCTGGACCTGCCCCTACTCCCCCATTCCGGCGGGCTATCGCAGCACCACCTACAACGCGACCGGATGTGGTGGCCTGGGCGCCTGGTACACCGTGCGGGCCTGACCTCGGTCGCAGGCTCACCGCACCCGTGAGCACCGAAGGCGCCACGTGCCGTGTGGTGCCTTCGGTCCGTCATGCGGGAGATCAACCATCTCGCCGTGGGGTGTGTGGCGTGGCCGACGGCAGGAGCCGAAAATGACTGGCTCCTGCCACATACCCGGTCGCTACTGTCGGCCCCCATGAACCAGCGCCATCAGAAGAAGCTCTCCCCGCGTCTCTTCGGAGCGATCCCCCCGGGGTGACACCGCCGCAGTCAAGGCGATTCCGCGGGGTGGAGCCGACCCGGACCGACGGGACAGCGAGGGCACCACCCCCCTGTATGAGGCATCCGTGAACGGAAAAGCCGAGATCGCACGCCTGCTCCTGATGGCCGGGGCCTCCCCCCAACGCCGAGAGCAGGGGAGTTGGCGCGGAAGGCGCGCCCTTGTGCGGAGCCGCATGCTGGGGGCATACCGAGACGGTGCGCCAACTGTTGCATTCTGACGGGCCGCCAATGGCTCGCCCCCCGAATACGCACCTCGCAGCAGCGGTACGTATTCGGGGGCGCCGATATCGACCCGTACCGGTGGCGCGATCCTCCCGACACTCCGCTGTACGGCCCACCGCGCCCCGGTCAGGGCGAGTCGGCCCGCCAACTTCGGGTGACCTGCATCCGCTCCATGCGGATCACAACGGCTGCCATCACCCGGGATCTGGCGCCGAACGGCGTGCTGCGAGCCTCAAGCAACCTGGGGAATGCGGTACTTGCCCAGGGAACGCCGACGGCACCGACCGGCATCACGGTGAACATCGCGCGGGAGGTCGGCGCGCGGCTGGAAGTACCCGTGGAGCTTCTCTGCTTCGACGCGGCGCGCAAGTCGTACGAAGCGATGTCGGCAGGCCGGGCAGACCTGTGCTTCCTGGCCATCGAGCCCGCACGCGAGATGGCCGTCCGCATGGCGATTGCGGTACGCGGACGAGACGCCCGGCCACCGTACTGCCGCTGAGAGCGCACGTGACGGCGCTCGCTGCGACGAGGGCAGGACGAGCGCGAGCACAACCGAACGTTCCCTACCGGTCCGCGAAACACCGGCGTACGGACGCTCTTCGATCGTCGCGTCACGGGGCACGGGCTCCGCCGCCCCGGAAGCCGCGGGCACCAGTGAGAAACGGCACGACCGGTCGTCCCGCGAACGCGAAATCACCCCCGCGCACCTCCGATAATCTGGCTCTTTCCCCAGAAGGAGTTACGTCAGTGGAGTTCCGGTTGCTCGGAGCGGTTTCCGTCGCCACCCGATCCGGCGAACTGCCACTCGGTCCCGCCAAACGGCGCAGCCTGCTCGCCGCTCTGCTGCTGAGACCCAACCGCCCCGTCCCGGTCGACCAGCTGATGGCCACGCTGTGGGATCACGAACCGCCGCCGCGGGCCCGCAGCGTCATCCAGGGACACGTCTCGCGACTGAGGGTCCTGCTCGCCGAGGCGGACGCGGAGATGTACGGGGTCGAACTGGCCACTCAGGGCACGGCATACGTCCTGCGGATGCCGGAGAGCCTGCTGGACGCGCACCGTTTCGAGGAGTTGGTGACGCTGGCCCGCGGTCAGCGTGCGCCGACCGACGCCGTGGCGATGTACCAGGAGGCGCTGTCGCTGTGGCAGGGGCCCGCCTTGACCGGCGCCTATCCGAGTCCGCCGCTGGAGGCCGCCGCGCACGCGTTGGAAGAGCTGCGGCTGGCCTCCGTCGAATCGCTGGCCGCGGGCTACGCACGGTTGGGTGAGCACGCCCGAGCCGCTGCTGTGCTGCGCGCGGAGGCCGACATCCAGCCGCTGCGCGAATCGTTGTCCGCCGCTCTCATGACGGCACTTCAGCGGGCAGGGCGCCGCTCGGAGGCACTCGACTGGTTCCACCGCACCCGACGGCTGCTCGCCGACGAACTGGGTGTCGACCCGGGCCGGGAGCTGGCCGACGCCTACGCTGTGGCGCTGCGCGGCGAGGGTGAAGAAGCCCAGGAGCCTCAGGTCTCTGCCCCGGCGCCCGTGCCCGTACCGGTGCACGGGCCGCCGAGCTCTCCCCTCCCCAGCACGGTCGACCTGCTGCCACGCATGCCGCGCGGTTTCCACGGTCGCGCCGGCGAACTCACCGCACTGTCCCGCGCCGCCGTCGGCGAAGCACCCGTCTGCCTGGTCACCGGGCCCGCAGGAGTGGGCAAGACCGCCCTGGTGGTGCACTGGGCACACCGCAATCGCGCGGGATTCCCCGGCGGCCTGCTCTACGTCGACCTGCGGGGCTTCAGCGATACGGGAGAGCCTACCCTCGTCGAGGTGCTGCGGGAGTTCCTGCTCGCGCTGGGTGTCGCGCCGCGTCGGATCCCGGAGTCGGCGAACGGCGCGTCCGCGCTCTTCCGGTCCCTTGCCGCCGATCGTCGTCTTCTTGTCGTACTTGACAATGCGCGCGGGTCCGAGCAGGTCAGAGAGCTACTGCCGGGCGGCGTACGGTGCGTCACCGTGGTCACCAGCCGGTACCGGCTGCGCGGCCTGATCGCCTCCGACGCCGCCCGTCCCGTCCCCGTGGACGTACTCGAACCGGAGGACGGCACGGCCCTGCTCGCCGCGGTGCTCGGCAAGGAGCGGGTGCTCGCGGAGGCGGTGGCCGCCCGTCGGCTCGCCGAGCTGTGCGGCGGACTGCCCCTCGCACTACGGGTGACCGCCGCCAGGCTGGCGGATCAGCCGGACTGCCCCCTGAGCGCGATGAGCGCCGAACTGTCCGACGAATCCAGCCGCTTGGGCCTTCTGGACGTGGAAGACACCGGCGTACGGGCCGCCCTGCGGCTCACCGTGCGCCGACTGCCCGAGGACGCCGCACACCACTTCGCACATCTCGGCCGCCATCCCGGCACCCACGTCGACCGGTACACGGCGGCGGCCCTGGCCGGCACCGACCCCGCCGCGGCCGAGGCCGCGCTGGACAGGCTGACCGCGGCCCACCTCGTCAACCGGACCGCCGCGGGCCGCTGGACGCTCCACGATCTCGTACGGCTGTACGCGCGTGACCTGGACGCCGAACCCGACGCTGTCGTCCGGGTACTCGACCACACTGTGGCCACCGCCCTGGCCGCGGCGGACGCGGTCGAGCCCGGCGACGAGCCGTGCTTCGAGCTTCCCGCAGACTTCCATCCGCCCCTGGCCATCAGGGAGTTCACGGACCGCGACCAGGCCATGGCCTGGTATGCGACCGAGCGCGACGACCTGACCCTGGCAGCGACCGCAGCGCACGCCGCCGGGCTGCACAGCAGAACCTGGCGGATCATCCTGGCGCTGTGGCCGCAGATGGTGTGGCGGGTCCTCGACGGCTGGACTCCCCTGCTGCAGACGGCACTTGAGGCGGCGAGGGCCGACGCCGATGCCCGCGCCGAGTCGCGGGTCCTGGCCCTGCTCGGATGGGTGCTGACCGAAGAGGGCCACACCCGTGAAGCGCTGGTCCATCTGGAGGCCGCCCCCGCGCTCGCCGCCAGGGCCGGCGATCGGCGCGGGGAGGCGACGGCACTGGTCAACCTCTCGCTGGCCCAAGCGGCACTCGGCAGCCCGGAAGAGGCGGCCGAAGGGTGCGTACAGGCGGCTCAACTGGCGCGCAGCGCCGGCGACCGGCACACCGAGCGGCTGGCCCTGCACCACCTCGCCCGACACCGACTGGACGCCAGGGAATGGCAGCCCGCTCTCGACACGACCATCGCCGCGCTCGCCCTCGACGGCTCGTCGGACGCACCGACGGCGTCGAGGGTGCTGTTGCTGACGGCGGCCGGCGAGGCGCTGCTGGGGATGGGCGACGAGGCCGAGGGCATCCGACGGCTGGAGGGCGCGGCACGCGAGGCGGAGTCGTTCGGCTACGACGAGGGTGTGGTGCGGGCGCTGGGCGCTCTGTTGCGGGTGTCGGCGGATGTGGCGCTGCGGGCACGGTACGACACGGCGATGGTGCGGCTCACGGCCGAGACGTGAGCGGGCCGCGCGGACCGTGGCGTCAGCGCGACATCAGCGGAGCGTGAGCGGAACACCAGCGGCTGCGACCAAGCTGGTGCCCACAGCGGGGACACGCCCGCGCTCCACGCACCACACTACGGGGGAATCTCAGCATGCCTACATCCCGCATCCGCACTGCCGCCCTGGCCGCCACCACTGCCGCCCTGGCCCTGACTTTGGCCGGCTGCGGCGTCGGCTCGGACCGCTCCGCCGACGGCGGCAGCGGTCTGCAAGCCGACGTGAGCAGCAGCGGGGACGCCGACAGCTCGAAGGGCTCGGAGACAATGGAGAGTGCGGGCGGCGAAAAGGCGGCGGAGCCTGCCCGGCCGTCCGCCGAGAGGGGCACGTCCGAGGCCGGCTCCGACTCGGGCACTGGCACCGTCACCAGCTCCGACAAGGTCGCCGCCGGGTCGGCAGGCGGCGCCCGTCCGTGCAACGGCGACGAGATGTCGTACGCCGTACTGCACCGCTTCGCGAGGCAGCAGGGCGAGCACCTGCTGATCACCGCGCACAACGCCGACAGCAAGCCCTGCTGGGTCACTTCGTACCCGTCCGTCATCCTCGGGGACACCTCGAACGTCGTGCGCCACTCGGCCAAGGACGCCCCGGGCGGCAGCATCCGTATCACGGTCAAGCCCGGCGGCACGGTCTACTCGGCCGTGAACCTCTTCACCGACAGTGCGAAGTCCCACACGTCGGTGACCTTGTCGCTCGCCCTGCGCGACCGGACCGGCGACACCGGTCCGGGCACCGAGCACGACGCCTTCGACACCAAGGGCGCTCCCACGAAGTTCACTTGGTCCAGCGCCGACGTACTGAACTGGAACACCGCCAAGCCCTACGATTTCTGAGCGAGTTCCGCCGTGGTGCGTTGGTGGCCGGCGCGGGCTTCGGCGGTGGTCTTCAGGTCGCCCAGCCATCCTTGAGGCCCTCGCATGGCGTCTTGGTCGCGGTGGGGACGTCCGCATCGACCTGGGCTCCGGTGTGGGTTTCTTCCGTACGCACGAGGACGCCGCCTTTGACCTCGGTGAAGTTCCACACGTGGACGCCGTCGATGCGCGGCCCCTCACCGGTCGCGGGGCCGGTCCAGCGGATGCAGGAGTTGCGCTTGATCTGCGGGCGGTCCTTCCGGCGAAGGCTCCTGCCGGTGCCGGGGGTCCTGCACGGCGTCGGTGACGCGGATGAACGGGAGTTGGGCGGCGATCCGGGCGGTGGTGTCACCGCGCGGGAAGGCTCCGGCGGGCTCGGTGGAGGGTCACGATGAAGGCGGCGGACGCGGCGACGATCAGCCCGGCGAACACGGGGTGCATGTCCTTGGACAGGCTCTGCGCCCCGTTGGGGCGCGTCAGCCATACGATGAGCGGGATCGTGAACAAGACGGCGACAAGTGTGGCCGCCCGGCGCACCGCCCGGTCGGGGACCCGGCGGACCGCGCCGACCAGCGCGATCACGACTGGGACGGCCGCGATGAGGGCGAACTGACCGACGACCATGACGGGGACCGCCCAGGCGGAGACGGTCACGGACAGCGGAACGCGTCGGCGGACCCCAAGACCCGGGCCTCCACCGCCCCCGCCGCCGCCGCCGCGTCGCGGCTAATGGCCGACCCGGTCGGTCGGCTGCGGGATCGAACCCGCCGATCGGACTCGCCCTAGGCTGCTCCGACCTGGCGCCGATAGCCGCCGGGCGCCAGTCCGTACTCCCGCTTGAAGGCTTTGGCGAAGGCGAACTCCGAGCCGTACCCCGTACGGGCGGCGACTGTCGTCAGCGGCGCGTCGGACTCGCGCAGCAGTCGGGCGGCGGTGGTCATGCGCCAGCGGGTCAGGTAGGCCATCGGCGGTTCGCCGACCAGCGTGGCGAACCGCCGGGCGAAGGCGGCGCGGGAGAGCCCGGCCCGCTCGGCCAGGGATTCGACGGTCCACTGGGCGGCCGGGTCGTCGTGAATGGCGGACAAGGCGGGCGCCACCGCCGAGTCGCCCAGTGCCGCGGCCCAGCCCTGGACGGCGGCCGGGGACTGGTCGTCCAGCCAGGCCCGCAGAATGTAGAGGAGCAGGGAGTCGATCAAGGTGGGCACGATGCCGTCCGAGCCGATGCGCGGGTTCTCCAGCTCGGAGCCGAGGAGTTGTACGGCCGCGCTCAGCTCGGGATGGCGGCCGTGCCGCGTCGACAGGTGGATCACCTCGGGGAGCTGGCGTACCAGCGGGTGCGGGCGCCCCTGGTCCAGGTGGTAGTTGCCGCACAGCAGGCTGGTCTCGGGGCCGTCACCGCCGATGGTGAGCGAGCGGATCGGCGAACCACCGTGAAACTGCTCGCCCTTGGGCTCCTCGGCCGGGGTGGAGGGGTGGTCGGCGAGGATATGCCCCCGCCCGTCGCGCAGGAAGACGACATCGCCGGGGCTGAGCGGAATCGGTTTCAGGGGTGGTGTGGGATCCGTGGGATCGCGCAGGGGGACCAGCCAGCAGGTGCCGTACAGCACCACGTGGAATCCGGCGCCCGCGACCGGCGACAGCCGCAGACCCCAGGGGGCGCGGCCGTTGGTCCGTACGGACGCCGGGTGCCCCGTACGCATGGAAGCCAGCGCCTCGGTCAGGATGTCCATCGGGCCTCGCCCTCCCTGGAGTGGTCGGTCGCGGTCGGACCGTTCAGACCGTCAGGACAATCTTGCCCTGTACGTGTCCCGCGCCGACCAGGTCATGGGCCTTGCCGACCTCCTCCAGCGGGAAGGTCCGCTCGACGTACGGGCGGATCCGGCCCGCGTCGATCAGCTCGGCGATCGCTTCGAGCGCGGCGCGGTCCGGCTCGACGAGGATGCCGGCGAAGCGCCGGCCGGCCGCCTCGACGCGGGCCGCGAGCTCCTCGTCGCCGTGCTCCAGGATGGTGATGAGTACGCCGCCGGGGCGCAGCACGCCGAACGAGAGATCGCCCTGGGCCATGGAGTCGAGGACCACATCGACATCCTTGACAGTCTCGGTGAAGTCGGTGGTCCGGTAGTCGATGATCTCGTCGGCGCCAAGGCCGGTGACGAAGGCGCGCCGGGCCGCACTGGCGATGGCGATCACATGGGCGCCGCGCGCCTTCGCGATCTGCACCGCGAAGTGGCCGACGCCACCGGCGGCCCGCTGGATCAGCACCCGGTCACCCTCCTTGACGTCGGCCGCCCCGACCAGTCCCTGCCAGGCCGTGAGGGCCGCGAGGGGGACGGCGGCAGCGTGCACATGGTCGAGCGAGGCGGGCTTGCGGGCCAGTTGGCTCGACGGGGCGGCGACGTATTCGGCGTATCCGGTGGCGGCGCGGGGGAAGAACGGCATTCCGTAGACCTCGTCACCCACCGCGAACCCGGCGCCGGGGCCAACCTCTTCGACCACCCCGGAGATGTCCCATCCCACGCCGAACGGCGGCTCGCCGAGCAGCGGGAAGGCGCCGGACCTGACGGCCACGTCCACCGGATTGATCGCACTGGCGTGGACCTTGACGAGGACTTCCCCGGCCAGTGGCTTCGGCCGCTCGCTGTCGACGAGTTCCAGGACCTCGGGGCCGCCGAAGGACTTCTGGATCATTGCGCGCACGGTGGGTCTCCCTGAGGGTCGGCCGGCTGATGTCCGGCTCGGTGTCCTGCTTGATGTTTTCAACCCTAGGGAGATCGAACGAGCCGGAGAATAGCCTTCCGTCTCAGTAACATGTCCCAACGTCTTGCCGGATGAAGTTTTCGGCTATATGCGCGTTCGTGCCGGAACGAACATCCTCGATGCGCATCCCTCTCCGTGTTGGTCCTTGGTCATCCCTGGGTGCTATGCGGGACACCACAGACTAGTCAGCGGGATGTACCTCCATACCCCGGGAGCCATACACACACTGGACGCCGCGGTCGGGCCGGGCCGGGAACGTCACAGCCACCGAGAGCAGAAGGACAACCGACATGCGACTGCGCTGCGCCATCATCGACGACTTCCAGAACATCGCCACCACCGTCGCCGACTGGAGCCCGCTCGCCGATCGTGTGGAGCTCAGTGTCTTCACCGAGCACATCACTGGCGAGGACGAACTGGCCGAGCGGCTGAGGGAGTTCGACATCCTGGTAACTCTGCGCGAGCGGGTCCCGTTCCCGGCGTCGCTGATCGCCCGGTTGCCCCGGCTGAAGCTGCTGGTCGCCTCGGGGATGCGCAACTCGGTGATCGACCTGGCGGCAGCGTCGGATCACGGGGTGACGGTGTGCGGCACGCAGAGCTCCTCGACTCCGCCCGTGGAGCTGACCTGGGCGCTGCTGCTGGGCCTTGCCCGGGGCATCGTGGGTGAGAGCAACGCGCTGCGTGACGAAGGCCCGTGGCAGTCCACGGTCGGGGCGGACCTGCACGGGCGTCGGCTGGGCCTGCTGGGCCTTGGGAAGATCGGCGGCCGGGTCGCCCGGATCGGGTCGGCCTTCGGCATGGAGGTGACGGCCTGGAGCCAGAATCTCACCAAGGAACGTACCGCCGAGGTGGGTGTGACCCTGGCCACCTCCAAGGAGGAACTGCTGCGGGAGAGCGACTTCGTATCGGTGCACCTCGAGCTGAGCGAGCGCACCCGCGACCTGCTGGGCGCAGCCGAGCTGGCGCTGATGAAGCCGGACGCCTACCTCGTCAACACCTCGCGCGCGGCCATCGTCGACGGGCGGCATCGCACGGGCGACAGCGAACGTGTCCTCGAACAGGTGAAAACGGGCGCTCTGCCCCTCGTGGACGACGAGGTGCAGAGCCACCGGAGTGCTGAAGCGACGTCCCGACGACTTGGCCGCGTGACTGAAGCTGCCGAAGATCGCCACGTCGGGCCCGTCCACCAGGATGTGGTCGATCGCCGCTTCGCTCTCCCCCTCGACGAAGTGGGGGGCACACGGTGCGGAAGTCGACCGGCACTTCCTCGCGGCGCGTGCGCGGGCCCGTCCAGGGGAGGTGATCCGCACCGGGTACGAACCAGTCGATCTGCTCGGCGAATACCTCGGCGACGCCGTCCGTGTCCTGCACGGCCAGCCTGGACAGGAAACGGTCAATTGTGGCGCGCGACAAGCGCAGTGGTTTCAGACATGAGAACTCTCCAGGAGAAGAAGGGAGGGAAAAGGAAGGGCAGGGGCTCGCGGCAGACGATGGTGCGCGAGCCATACCGGCCGGACGGTGGTCGGACTCTTGGCGGGCGGGATCTCCCATACCCGCGTTGGCGACCACGGTGTCGAGACGACGGCCGTCCGCACGGATCGTGCCGAAGAGACGGTCGAGGTCGTCGGCCATGGACACGTCGCACTGAGCGGCGACAACGCTGGAGCCGATCTCCGACGCGGTGGACTCCAGCTCTGCCGCGCGCCGGCCGGTCAGATGGACGCGGGCTCCGTCGTCGGCGAAACGCTGAGCGATCGCCCGGCCGATCCCGCTGGAAGCGCCGGTCACCGAGGCAGCCTGCCGGTCATCTGCGCCATGATTCTCACCTTCGCGTCGTAACAACTACTGTTACATCGAGGCCGCATAAACCCCGCACACGCTCGTACGGGGTTTCACCGGGCAGCGAGGGTGCCCTTGAGGACGTCGGCGACGGTCGTAGTCGCCAGCTCCGCCCGCAGGGTCTGATCGATGCGGCCGTACACACTCTTCAGGGCGGGCTGAATACCGGCCCCTACAACGCACTCCTGATTGGGCTCCGCCCGGTGCATGCCGAACAGGGAGCCCGATCCGATGGCGTCATAGACATCCAGGAGCTGATCTCCTCCAGGCGGCGCGCCAACATCCAGCCGGCCCCGGCACCACGCCGCGAGTTCACCAGCCCCGCCACGCGCAGCTCACCGAGCAGGCGTCTGATCACCACAGGGTTGGTGCTGGCGCTGTCCGCGATCTGCTCCGAGGTGGCGACCTCGTGTCCGCGGCTCTGATAGAGCCCCACCCACGCCAGAGCGTGCAGCGCAACGGTCAGCTTGCTGTTCGCACTCACGGACCACCTCCTGGACAGTCGTTACACTTCCAGTTACGTCAGGTGTGCGCCATTCGGGGCGCCGACTCACCGAGCCTCCCACGCCCCCGAACGCGTTGAGGGCCCCGACCGGATGCACTGGGATGCACTGGTCGGGGCCCTCAACGCTGTCTCGCCTCGGCTGAGACTTTCTCCCGGTTACGCCGGTGCCGGCGCGCCGAGCAGGGCCGACGCCGCCTCGAGCGGGGCCGGCTCAACGGCGGGGGCAACCTCGGCGGCCGCGCGGCAGGTGAAGCCGAGGCGCGTCAGCGCCCTGGTCACCTCACTGGCAGTGAAGTCGCGGCGGTCCTGCCGGGTGATGACTTCGCCTACTTGCTTGACGGGGTAGTGCCGACGGCCGATGATCACGGACTCACCCTCGATGGGTTCGGGCTTGATGCCCTTCATCGACTCCTGCACGCCGGCCTTGACCAGATCGAAGGGGAAACGGGCGATGACGCAGCGCATAATGCCTCAGCAGGGTTGAGGGGACAGGCAAAAGGGTATCGGCCGATGGGGGACCGACACTTACGTTAGTCCTACACGGCCGCTCCCAGAAGGGTCTACGGCTAGCAGGTTCCGGGCACCGCGCGGGAATGCGAGTCCGTACGACGTGTCCGAGCGGGACGACAGCGTCCCCGTGACCACGCTGTCCGACTCACCAGCACGGGCCGTACGGCCGCCACGATGCAGGTAGTTCTTGTGGCCACCGGTCCGGTCGCGCCACGGCTGGGGCTTGCCGCCGTGCAGCGGGGCGACTCGTGCACCGCTGCTCAGCGGGCACATCTCAGGTCCACGACGGCGTTGTTCGTGTGAGCTGTGCGGTTCACGCGGAACCCTCCTCGATACGACACGTCCCCAGGAAGTACCGGCGCGACTGGACAGCACGGGGATCCGTAGGAACGAGCCGAGGTGAAGATCAAATCGCAGCCGGGCCGACGGGGCCGTCCGGGGCCAGATGCGTCGAGAAACGATCGACACGCCCGAGCAGGGGCCGGAAATGCCGGATCACAGGGCTCGGGCGGACTTGCGTCCGGAGCCATGGGCGGAGCGCCCGCCGTACGGTGGAGCGACCAGCGCACAGTCAACTGGCGTCGCTCGCGCAACGTACACGACGCGATAGGCGGACAGGCGCTGGAGAAAGCAACGAGCTGGGGCCCGCACCCCAAGGTGCGGGCCCCAGCTCCGTCGTACGCTTGAGCGTCAGGCGGGAACGATGTTCTCCGCCTGCGGGCCCTTCTGGCCCTGCGTGACGTCGAAGTTCACCTTCTGGCCCTCCTGCAGCTCGCGGAAGCCCTGGGCTGCGATGTTCGAGTAGTGGGCGAAGACGTCAGCGCCGCCACCCTCCTGCTCGATGAAGCCGAAACCCTTTTCCGCGTTGAACCACTTCACGGTGCCAGTAGCCATGTCATATCTCCTTCGGGGCAATGCCCAGGGCTCGCACTGTGCGAGCCTCGAGTCGCCGCAATGATCGCCCCGACCGGAAACCAACTCCGGCACACAAAAATGCACCTACCGGCATTGGGGGCCGGTAAATGCACTTGAAGTCTTTGGGAACCACAACTGCAACTGAGATCAACACTAGCACGGGGAATGGGTCAAGTGTGGAAAGTGACGCCACTCCTTCCGACAGCACATAACCTTCACCGCGCATTTCGCTAATTTCTGTGCCTGCCGCAATAGGTATTCACTTGCGTGGACCGCAGCGTCTGACCGCGCAGCGAGTTCCCGCAGTCACGACGCGGGGCGCGCGGGCCGCGCGGACACGGCGCACACCGGCCCCAGTGCGCCGGGCGCGCCACCGTTGCCGCGCGTCCTCGCGCTCGTACGCCGCCACCTGCGAGCCGGCACCGAGGCCCGCGATACGGTGTGGACACCCACGTGCCAGGGGCCTCGCCCTCGCCGAGGGATATCTGCCCGGGCCCTCACCTGCCGACGACTGCACCTGGTGCCTGCCCGGCGGTCCCGTGGCCGGGCAGGGATACCCGGGCGCTGAGTCCCCCGCCGGGGTTGGGGGGCCGGGTCAGGTCGCCGTGGTGGACGCCCCGACGATGCCGGCGACGATGGCAAGGCAGCTGGCGGAGTTCCCCGGCGGTCACGTCGGCTACGCGAAATGGCCGGCTGAATTCGTGGGCCGCCTCGTCGACATGTTCGCCCCCAGGCCGGGAGCGCATCCCAGCGGCGATCCGGGCCGCGTCACCGCACGGAGTTGAGGATTGCGTCCATGGACAGTCTCGTGATCAATGAAAGTCTCGTTCGAACCCTTCTGCATGAGCAGCACCCGGACGTTGCCGGACTGCCCCTTCGGCAGGTGCCCGGTGGCTGGGACAACCAACTGTGGCGACTCGGGGACGACTTGGCCGTCCGTCTGCCTCGCACGCCACGCGCCCCGTCACTGCTGCGACAGGAGCAGAAGTGGCTGCCCGTTCTGGCGCCGCGCCTCCCGCTCCCCGTACCGACCCCCGTGCGCATCGGTGAACCGTCCGCGCACTTCCCGAGCCCCTGGAGCATCGCGACATGGGTTCCCGGCGAACCGGGCGACCGCGCTCCAATGAGCCGCGCCCACCATGCGGCCGACACCTTGGCGGGATTCCTCAGATCTCTCCATCACGAGGCACCCGCGGGTGCGCCGGCCAATCCGAATCGCGGTGTTCCTCTCGACAGGCTCACGCAGGAGTTTGATCGCCGCCTCCGGGCCGTCACCTCCAGCGGCGTCGCCGCGGACGTCCGAGGCATATGGGACGAGGCCGTATCGGCTCCCACCTGGGAAGGTCCACCCGTATGGCTGCACGGTGACCTGCATCCGGCCAATTTCGTCGTCTCGGCCGGGACGCTCTCAGGCGTGATCGACTTCGGTGAACTCTGCGCCGGCGATCCGGCGACGGATCTCGCGGCCGCGTGGCTGCTCCTGCCTGCAGGCGCGGCCCCACGATTCTTCGACGCGTACGAGGACGTGCGCGCAGACGTGGACACAGACGTGGACACAGATGCGGGCCATGCCGGGAGCCCAGGCCCAGCTACAGACCAGCGCATGAACCTGGACGCGGCGATCCGGCGCGCGCGGGGGTGGGCCGCCCTGCGCGCAGTTTCCCTCATCGGAATTGGGCAGGCCTGGGAGAGGGGTCTCCCCGGTGGCCAGCCCACCTGGGGACTCGCAGGCCGAACGGCCCTCGCCCGTGTGCTGGCACCCCCACACAAAATGGTGATCACCCGCCGCGCGTGAGCCCCTGACGCATCCGGGCCTCGTCACATACCGCCGCTGTGCACAGCGCTTTACGCCATTGAGGAGACGGCCAGCCAGGGGGCGACGGTCGCCGCGATCGGCTGGCCGGTCTCCAACTCGATGAAGCCGAACTGACCCCCTGATCGCACTCCAGGAACCACCACACCCCGTCGGCGTCCTCGGCGAAGTCGAAAGCTCCGCAGGCGAGACCAGGAAGGCCGGTGTACTCGTGGGCGGCCCGGCTGATGCGGTGCGGCACCGCGACAGCCTCCCAGACATGGCCGGTGTCGCCGTAGCGCCCGTCCACCTGGCCGGATGCCGCGATCTTCCGCGCGGCGAACAGGTTCCCGCCGACGAACGTCAGCCGGATGTCCGCCCGTTTTGTGATGTATTGCTGAAGGAGGGTGGGGCGGCCGCGACACCGGCGAAGTCCGTCTCTGGGCCGATGCGGGTGGTGGGCAGGATGACCGGCGGGTCTCCGGGCGGCGGGCCCGAGGCGGCCTCCACCACGACATCCCGGTACTGCGCCGCGAACGCGCGCGCCACCCGCGGGAAAGTGGTGACGAGCGTGGCGGGCACGGCGAAGCCGCTGCGGTGGGCGATACGCAACTGCCAAGGCTTGCAGCGTGCCTGCGTGGCCATGGACGGATGGTTCATCCAACGAGCCTCGGTGGAGAGCAGCATCCCGTACAGGGCCTGTCCGGTCTCACGTGTGAGCCAGGGCGACGACTCGGGAGCATGTGCGGCGGGCTCGCCCGGCCTGCGCACCCATATCGGGCGCAGGCTGTCCATGCTCAGCAGGCGGCCGTCCGTGGCGAGGAAACCATGAAGGTCCCCCTGGAGATATTCGGCCGACAGATCGGCCTCTTCGGGGAGATCCGCGGGATCGAAGCGCAACAGCGGGACATCCCGCTCATGCAACCCGGCCACCACCATGTCCGCCGCCACATCCTGACGGCAGGTCAGGATCGGCACAGTCATCGCTGTCCCGGCCGTTCAGTCGTCGAAGTGCGTCTTGGAACCGGCGGTGGACGTGGTGGTTCCGGTCGCCCGCAACACCGCCCGGTCCGTGATGGCGGAAGCCCGTCGGTGAGGACGTTCAGCTGAAGGGAGGAGTCGTATGTGTACGGAATGTCGCCCGCGGAATTCTCAGCCGGAATTGCGTACTTCAACACGAACGGTCGCATGACTCTCCTCCGCACACCGTGGGAACCTTTGCCCCACGCGCAACAGTACGTAGCAAACACGTAAAGGTCTCGACACGTTCCGTCACACGACTTCCTCCGGAGGTGAAGACCGTCACATTGCCTCCCTCCGCCGGGCCCACCTCTGGGCCGCCAGTGGTGCGAGTCCCGGACACCGAACCCCGCCAAGTCGTGGCTCCTACCGCTCTTCTCCCGCTGTACAGCACGCTCGGCGGAGATACCTGCCCGTCGCGCGCCGCCGGGGACATCTCTGTCGGCACCTGACAGATCACCGAAGAACGGGCAGGATCAACTGTCATGAGTACTGCAGAGATATCCGAGCATCCGCCGATCTACGACCGCTTGATTCAGGAGCGCGGCGACGTCCCCGCCGAGACCCGCGAGGCGGCCGAGCAGGCCAAGCACCGGATGCAGCAGGCCCTGGACTGGAGCAGCGTGCACCCTGCCATGCGGGAGAGCGGGGACGGGCGCACCTTCTCCGCTTTCGGCTGAGACGCTCGATGGAACGTTGACGCCTTCCGACGCGGTTACGGCGTCCCACACAGTCGGGAACTCGCCCGGCTCGGCCAGGCCCCCCGAGGCCCTGGTCGAGCCGGGCGAAGCTGTGTGCGGCTCGACGGCCCGCGCGGCGTCGCATCCGTAGCCCCAGTCGGCCGGACGGGACCAATCCCCCGGCGCCTTCGCACCGAATAGGGAGTAGCAAACCAATGCATAGGTGGATCAGCGAGGCCATTTCGCCTGCTCCTCCCCGGGCACTCCCTATCGCAGGAGGCCGAACATGGCTGCAAGCCATTCTCTACGGGCGCAGGTAGGACGCGGCCCGCGCGTTCATCTCGACGAACATCTCCCCGTTGATCATCACCTCAGCCGCGTCTACCGCCGGGGCGCCGGCCTGATGGGGTTGTTCTTGCTGGCCTTCGGGGTCCTTGGCCTGATCGACCGCATCGGCTTCTTCAGCACCGGAGGCGACACCGTCGCGGGACTGAACACCAACGGCGCCCTCAGCGTGCTGTCCGTCGTCATCGGAGGAGCGCTTCTCGCGGGCGCGTTCGTCGGGGGCAACACCGCGTCGGCGGTGAACATGGTGCTCGGGTCGGCCTTCATCCTCAGCGGGTTCGCCAACCTCGCCCTGCTGGAGACGGATTACAACTTCCTGGCCTTCCGCATGCAGAACGTCCTGTTCAGCTTCGTACTCGGCCTACTGCTGATGACCTTCGGCATGTACGGCAGAGTCACTGGCAGCCTCCCGCACGACAACCCGTACTGGCTGGCGCGGCACACCGGACCGGATGACGCCGTCCATAACCGGAAGGCGCTGTCCGGCCCGACCGCCCCGGAGCAGCCGGCACGGTCGGGGAGTCCGCAGAGCGTGCGGCCCGGCCAGTGACCCTCCGCGGCGAGTCGCGTCACCTGCCCGGGGAGCCAGGCAGGTGACGTACGCACGGGAGGGCCAACCGCCCGCCCTAGCCCGGCGCGGGCCGGGGCTCCGGAGGGCCCTGCCTCAGGGCGTTACGGCCGGAGCTTCGAGCGCCGCTTTGAGATTGCTCAGGGTTTTGCGGATGTTTCCGCCCTGGAAGTGGGCGAAGGTCTGTCCGCCCGTCGCGATCTTGTCGAAGGTGTTGGCCACGAAGTCGGGCCACGACCGCCGGTCGTCGGTCCAGGTCTCCGTCACCTTGACACCCTCGCCGGCCGGCTCGAACCGATACTCCCAGGTGGCGATGGGGCCCCGCAGCCGCGGCTGCTTCAGACCGATGGCGTGGACCCGGAACCGGAACAGCTCGCCTTCGTCGGCCGCGGTCACCGTGCAGCGAGTGGTCCATCGGATGGATCCCCGCTTGTTGTGGCCGTCGAAGACCATGCCGACGTGCGCCGGACGCTGTTCACCGATCAGGGTGGCGCCGAGATTCTCCGGGCTCCAGCGGCCCATGAGATTCGGGCTGGAGACATGTTCGTAGACCCTTGAGGGGCCCGCCTGGATGATGATGCTGTCGGAAACAGTGAATGTGCGAGCCATGGAACTCCGATCCTCGGCCCATGACGTTAGTCCCCGGCCCACGCGACCCAGCGCCTACCCCTGCCGCCGGCCCCGGACGCTGCTCGACGTGCCGCCGGCCCGCGAGGCGCTGTCCGTTCCCGGGGCCGGGTGACCCACATCGCGTGAGGAACTCACGAGGCGGGTCTGCCCGCCCGCCAGTCCGGCGCGAGCACCGACCAGATCTCCTCGTCGTGCCGCTTCCCGCGGTACAGATAGCTCTCCCGCAGCACGCCGTCCTTCGTCATCCCGAGCCGTCGGGCCACGGCGATGCTGGGCTCGTTCGCCGACGAGACCCACCACTCCACGCGGTGGATGCCCCGCTCCTCGACAGCCCAGTCGATGATCACGCGAGCCGCCCGGGTCACCAGCCCTCTGCCCACCGCGGCCGGCTCCAGCCAGCACCCCGCCTCCGCCGCGCCCTGCTCGACGTCCATCTTCCGGAAGAGGACCGCGCCGACCAGCCTGCCGTCCGCCCGGATGCCGTAGAGCCGCCCGGCGTCGGATGCGGCCTTCTCCGCGTACGCCTGGAGGAACGCGCGGCTCGACCCCAGGTCCGTCACGATGTCGGGGAGCGCGTTGTGCTGCCCGATGAACTCGCGGCCCCGATCCACGTGGGCGAGGAACTCCTCGGCCTGCCACGGTTCGAGCGGGCGCAGTTCGGCGCCGTCGTCGCCCAGGGATATCGCGTACAACTTCATCCTCCACGGTCGGGCCCGGCGCGCGTGGCGATCTTCTCACGCGTGTCGGCTACCGCTTTCCGTCCTCATCCTCCCGGGGAAAGCGGGCGGCCTCACTCTGAAAGAACGTCTTGGCGCGGATCGTCGCCCGCTCGTCGTCCCGCACCTGCCCCGGGCGGGAGCCGTTGCCCAACAGCACCCCGCCGAACCGCATCCGCAGATACGCCGCCGAGTGGCTGAGGGTGGTCACCAGCGCGTCGGCGACGACCTCGTCGCGGTCCGACATGACCGTCACTCCCCACAGGGTCCGGCCCGCCATGCGCTCCTTGAAGTCCAGGCCGGGCACCCCGAGCCAGCCCGACCAGTAGTCGAGGTAGCGCTTGGTCTGCGCGGACAGGGTGTACCAGTACAAGGGGGAGGCGATGACGATGTCGGTGGCCTCCAGGGTGGCCTGCCGCAACGCTTCCTCGTTCTCCCCGACGGGCCAGGTGTCGGTCTCGTGGCGGCCGTCCTGGAAGTCGGGCAACGGCACTTGGCTCAGGTCCACCCAGCGCTGTGGGACATCGGCGGGCAGCTGCTGGGCGGCGGCGCGTGCAAGGGCCTCGGTGTTGCCTTCGGGGCGGGAGCTGCCGAGGACGAAGAGGAAGGAGCGGCCGGTCGCCGCCCCACCATTGTGTTCAACACCCTTGGTGGTCATGCTTCACTCCTGCGGTAAGAAATTGCGCGGGACGGGTTGAAGTGGACAAAACCCCGCATGTGACCGGACCCGGGGACACCCTGACCGGTCACGGAATGCCTGTCCACGGGGTGACGTTAAGGCTTCACATCAGTGGCAAGGTCAAGCTCGGACGGGGTGGGGTCGCATGCTGATCGGAGAGTTGTCCCGGCGTACCGGAGTCAGCGCGCGGTTGTTGCGCTACTACGAGGCTCAGGGACTGCTGGAGGCCAGGCGTGGCACGAACGGCTATCGCGACTACGACGAGGACGCGGTACTCGCCGTACGGCAGGTTCGTGCCCTGCTGCATGCGGGCCTGTCGACCGAGGTGATCCGTTCGGTGCTGCCGTGCGCCCGGGGCGAGCAGCCGGAGTTCGACTGGTGCGCGGAGCTGCGGGACGTCCTGGACAGGGAGTTGGCCGTCACGGACGAGCACATCGACACCCTCCGGCGCAACCGCAGCGCTCTCGCCGGCTACCTGGCGCAGCCCTGAGCCACCGGATCCCGAACGGCCCCCGGTCTCATCCGGCGTCCAGCAGGGCCCGCTCCTGCGCGTCCAGCGTGAGTTCCGCGGCGGCCGCCGCGTCGCGGATCGTCGACGGCCGGCTCGAACCCGGAATGGGGATGGAGACGGGCGACCCGGCCAGGTGCCAGGCGAGAGCGATCCGCTGCGGCCCGACCCCGCGGCGTTCGGCGATCGCGTCGAACGCCTTGCCCAGGCTGCCGGTGTTTCCGATGCCGCCGAGCGGGCTCCAGGGCAGGAACGCCAGCCGCAGCTCCTCGCAGAGCCGCAGCACCTCCTCCGACGCCCGCTCCTTGGGCGAGTACTCGTTCTGTACGGAAACGAGACGGTCGCCCAGGATCTCGTACGCCTCTCTCACCTGCGGCGCGTCCGCGTTGGAGATCCCGGCGCGCTGGATCTTCCCCGCGGCCAGGAGGTCCCGCAACGCGCCGACCGATTCGGCCCACGGGACGGCGGGATCGGGCTTGTGCAGCTGGTAGAGACCGATCGCCTCGACACCGAGGCGGCTCAGCGACGCTTCACAGGCCCGCTGCAGGTGTGCGGGGTCGCCGTTGACGGTCCAGGAGCCGTCGGCGGGATGGCCCCGGCCGCCCTTTGTGGCGACCAGCACGCCCTCGCGGCGGCCTGCGAGCGCGCGGGCGACCAGGAATTCGTTGTGTCCGGGCTCGGCGCCGGGGTGGTGGTAGGAATCGGCGGTGTCCAGCAGGGTCACGCCGACGTCGAGGGCCGCGTGCACGGTGGCGATGGCACGTGCTTCGTCGGGGCGGCCCTCGACGGAGAGCGGCATCATGCCGAGGCCGATGCCGCTGACCTTGATGTCGCCCAGGGTGCGTTCACGCATGACGGGATTCCTCCACTGCGGCAGGCAGCCATTCGGTGACCCGGGAAAAAGCGAAACCCAGGGATTCCGCCCGGCCATTGCTCATCGGGTAGTAGCGGTCGAAGGAGAACGGTGAGGCGTTTTCGGTATCGGTGACGACATAGGTGGCCGCGCCTCCGGTACCGAGGGCCACTGTCTCGCTCAACTCGATCACTGTAAGAGGAGTGTGCGAGGCCGCGTTGACGGGCCCGGTGAAATCGGCTCGGGCCGCCCAGTCGATGAATTCCACGATCTCGTCGTGGGAGATGAACGTGGTCGGGTGTATCTCGCGGTGCACCGCGATCGGTTCGCCCGCGCGGACGCGCCCGATGTAGTGGGCGAGCCTGCCGGTGAAGTCGTCGGCGCCGCCGAGGACATGAGCACTGCGTACCGACACGTACGGGAAGGCCGGATCCTGGGTGAAGACCGCTTCGGACTGGCGCTTGCCCTCCGCGTACCGGTCGTCGTACGACTAGTCCAGGTCCACGGGCCAGCCGGCCGGGTCGACGGCATCCTCGGTGAGTGGCTCACCGGGCCGGGTATGCCGGATCGCTCGCGAGGTGGCCGGGTCGTACACCTCCATGGTGGAGGTCATCACATAGCGCCCGGTGCGGCCGGCGAACACCCGCTTGGCGATGGCCGCTTGTTGCGGCGTATAACAGATTTGGTCGATGATGGCGTCGAATTCACGGTCGCCGAGGACCGTGTTCAGTGCGACCTCGTCATTGCGGTCGGCAATGAGATGAGTGGCGCCGTCCGGTACGGCGTGGGAGCCCCGGTTGATCACCGTGACCCTCACGCCGGATTCAAGCAGTCGCACGACCAGCTGCTTACCAAAATACCGGCTCCCGCCGATGACGCAGATTTCGCGCATTTCCCCAACCTCTGTGATTCCGGTTCCACTTCTGTGGCCGTGCGCACCAGTGTTACGGTTCTGGCCGGAGCAATGAAGGGGAGATCATGGGAGCTTCGGCCGCCGCACCGAAAGAACCTCGGCATCTGCGCGGGATCGCCCACGATTCCTCAGCCGGTCTCGACGCGGTGGACATCCAGCTACTCGAACTCCTCCAGGAGGAGGGCCGGATCACACTCAGTGAGCTGGGCCGACGGGTGAGTCTCAGCCCGGCCGCGGTCGGTGAGCGGATCAAGCGTCTGGAGAGCAGCGGCACGATCACCGGCTACCACGCACGAGTCAGCCCGGAGCGGCTCGGCTATGGCATCCAGGCGTTCATCCGGGTGGCGCCGCATGCGGGGTACTCACTGCGCCACCCGCGTACGAAGGAACTCGTGGACCGCCCCGAAATCCTTGAGGCGCACCACATCGTCGGCGAGGACTGCTGGATGCTGAAGGTGGGGGTGAGCAGTACGGCGCATCTGGAGGAGCTCTTGGACGCGGTCTCCGCGCTGGGCTCCACAACGACCTCGATCGTGCTGACGTCACCCGTGGGACGCAAGGTCATGCGGCCACTCGCTTACGACCTCACCCACGATTGGCAGCGGCGTCGCGGCGTCTGGGACCTCCGCCTTGGATTCGAAGGCCCCAGACGTCGCTCCTTCTCCCACTGTCAATCGCGGGTGAGGTCGTTGGACGGAGCGCTGTGCTGTGCTGTGGGATACCGGTTCGACGGACCCGTCGACCATGCCGCGCCAGGTGCCGTCTTCTCGATCGGCTGAGAACCGACCTCCGCACCGCACACCCTCGGATGCTCGCCCTTGAGTGAGTGCGGGAGCAGCCGCGTGGCCGGTTTGCGGCAAACGCGACCATGGCTCATGCGCGGCGGCGTCGGTCGACACCATCGCGCATGGCTCTGATCATGACCGTGCACCCCGCTCCCGCCGATCTGCGAACGCGGTCAGCGCAGGCTCCGTCCGCGCCTCCCCCGCAGAATGACCACTGCTGCAAGACAGGTCGCGCCGACGACACCGCTCAGCAGGGCGTACGGGATCCCTGAGCCCGTCTTCTCCGCCAGTACGGCTGCCTGCGTCACGGGCTCCGGCCCGGGCTGTGGAGCCTTGCGTACCGGAACCGGGCGTGTCAGAGGAGCCGGAGGCGCGAGGGATCCCACGGGCTCGACTCGTCCGGCGGCGGCGAAGCCCCAGTCGAGGAGTGAGCGGGCGTTCTCGTACACCTCGTACCCCCCGCCCCGCTGAGGATTCATCACCGTCACCAGCAGAGTGCGCCCGCCGCGGCGGGCAGCGGCGATCAAGGTGTTGCCCGCGCCGGAGGTGTAGCCGTTCTTGACGCCGATCAGTCCGGGGTAGCGTCCAACCCCGCCCGCTCCGGTCAGCAGCCGGTTGGTGCTTTGGATCCCGTACGTCCAGGTGGGTCGTCCGTCGCTGTGGGTCCCGCCGGGAAACGGCGCGTCGACGGTGGCCGCGTACTGGGCGAACTGGGGGTTCGCGAGCCCGGCCCGGCCGAATACCGCCAGATCGTAGGCGGAGGAGACCTGGCCCGGGGCGTCGTAGCCGTCCGGGGACATCACCTGGGTGTCGAGCGCGCCCAGGGCTCGGGCCTTGGACTGCATCTGACGGGCCGTGGCCTCCCAGCCGCCGTTCATTTCGGCCAGTACGTGTACGGCGTCGTTGCCGGAACTCAGGAAGACGCCCCGCCACAGATCTGCCATGCGGTAGGTGTTGCCGGGGGCGATGCCCACCAGGCTGCTGCCCTCCCCCACTCCGGTGAGTTCGGCTTCGGTGACCTTGTGCAGGGTTCTGCCGGCCAGCCGGGGCAGCGTGGTGACAGCGAAGAGAGTCTTGAGCGTGCTGGCCGGAGGCAGTCGGCGGTGGGCCTGGTGGGCGGCGAGAACCTCACCCGTGCGGGCGTCGGCCACCAGCCACGACAGGGCGGACACGTCTTGCGGGAGCAGCGGGGCCCCGCGGTGTGTCCGCACATGGGTTCCCGGACGGTGGAGTGGTGACAGGTCGGCGGACAGGGGCTGCGGCGGCAGCGGATCGGCCTGCGGGGCGGCAGCGGCCGTTGGCGCGAGGGCGCCCAGCGCACCGATGGCGAGGGCAGCCGCGCCGGAAACCACCCTGCGAACAGAAACTCTGATGATCATTCAGTCAGCGTAGGAACGGACACGGTTCGGCGCAGTTCCGTCTGCTCCGACCGGCCGTATCGGCCGCGTCCAGGTCGACGGCCGATTCCGCGTGACGGGCCGGTTCCATCAGCGGTTTGCCCCGGCACCTGCCCCCTACGGCCGGCTCCCTCCGCGCTTCGTGCGGGGCAGACCGGCCGTATCGCCACCTCCTGGGCCTGGTGTCAGAACTTGCTCGTACCCACGGCGAAGTTGGAGAAGTACGCGTGTTCCTCGTGGTCGGGGCCCCAGCTGGTGTCGTGGCCGCCGAAGAAGGTGGAGAAGAAGACACCGTTGAAGGGAATGCCACCGATGCCCGGCGCCGCGTTCTGCGACAGGACCTGCTGGTTGTCGTACCAGACCGTGATCTTGCCCGTGGAGCGGTTCACCGACTGCTGGATGGTGTGGGTCTTGTTGTCGGGCGAGAAGTTCCAGGCGCCGAGGCCTATGTCCTTGCCGTAGCCGTCACCGGCAGGAGTATAGACATAGACCTCGCCCTTGCTGCCGTTGCGGAACATGACATAGGTTCCTGGCCGGTTACCGGCCTGTTCCTCGACCGTTCCGCGCCGGTCCCCAGCCGGTCCCTCGCCGCTTCGTCCGCCGACGACCTGGTCGCCGTCCGGTACGTCCTCGACCGACACCGCATCACGCGGCTGCCCCAGCCCCTGCGCCACCGCCCGGGCGAGGCCGCCGAGGTCCTGGCCGTCCGGGATAGGCACCTGCTCCCCGTCGCCGTAACTCTCGATCGCCCTGCTGAAGTAACTCGGGTGCCAGGCGCCGGTGGCCCCCCTGACCTCGATCGCGGTCACCGGGCGATGGCCCACCAGAGTCTTCAGCGCTGCCAGAATCTCGTCGGAACGCAGCTCACCCGGTACCTGGAACAGGCTCGCGTGAGCGCCGACGAAGCCGCCGTCCCGGAACCGGACGGTCACCGTGAGGCAGCTGGTGACGCTCGGATACGTGATCACTCCCCCGGACGCGACCTCCTTGACCTGCCCTTCCGTCACGGCCACCTCGGCAGGCGCCGTCGGACTGCTCGCCAAGCGCAGCCCTCTGACGTGGGGTTCCTGGGCCTGCGCCGGGGCACTGAGGCCGAGTTGCAGAGCAAGCAGTGCCGCCGACAGCACCAGGGCGCCCATGTGGGTGGCCCCGCGCCCTGGTGCCAGGACAGTTCGGGGAACGGCGAGGGGGACGGTTCGGGGAACGTGGTGAAGCGGCTGGTGCACGGGCATCGAATCTCCTGAAGCGAAAACCGGCCCGCCGGCCGGCCGTGGCGGGCGTGGCCGGCGTACGGCGAGGCGTACACGGAAGCAGCTGCGCGGCCGACCGGCCGACCACTTTACGTACTCGGGCCGGGCCACCTTCCCAGTACGCCTCGCCGACGCCACGCCCCCTCCCATGGCCCGGTGAGGCCCTCGCGGGGGTGACAAGGGTTTTCCCCGTATCGGGTTCATCCCGCCGTTCCCTACTGTCTGCCGCACCGGCGCATTCCGAATCCCCGATTCTGGCTCCTGACACCCGAAATGTCAGGTCCATGCAAGGGGCGGGTGTGCCGGGGACGGCCTTGACCAGGGTCGTAGCGCCGGCGGCGGCGCGTGGGCTCACCCAGCCCAGCAACCGCGTACATGTGGCCCCACACCACTCGCGGTTGTCGCGCCGCCGCCTTCGCTCCGCATGTACGTCATGAAAGGGAACACCTTGAACGGTTCCAGGCGGAGACTTATATCCGCCGTGGCCGCCAGCGCCACGATCGCCGGGCTCGTTGCCACGTCCTCCGTGGCGTCCGCCGCCGCGGGCCCCTCCCCTCAGCCAGTTCCGGCTGCGCAGGCGATGTCCTCACCGCCGGTCGCACCCGTCGAGAAGGTCATCGTCACCTACAAGTCCACGGCCGCCGAGGCCGGTTCCAACACCGCGGCCAAGAGCGACGCGGATGCCAAGGGCAGGGCGACCGGCGAGGACCTGTCGTTCGAGCGCCGCCTCGCCGGCGGCGCCGCCCTGGTCGACCTGGGTGGCGATGCCTCCAAGAAGGACCTGGGCGAGGTCATCGACGCCTTCCGTGCCGACACCTCGGTCGCCTCCGCGGAGCCCGACATCCGCGCCTACCCGCTGGCCGTCGCCCCCAACGACACCGACTACGCCAAGCAGTGGGACCTGTTCGAGACCACCGGCGGCATGAATGTCCCCGGCGCCTGGGACAAGACCACCGGCAGTGGCGTCACCGTCGCCGTCATCGACACCGGGTACGCCACCCACACGGACCTGGCCGACAAGGTCGTCGCCGGGTACGATTTCATCTCCGCGTCGGCGGACGCCCGTGACGGCAACGGCCGTGACAACAACGCCAAGGACGAGGGCGACTGGAACGCCACCGACGGCGAGTGCGGCCCGACCTCCAAGGCGAGCAACTCCTCCTGGCACGGCACGCATGTCGCGGGCACCATCGGCGCCACGGCCAACAACACCAAGGGCATCGCCGGTATCGCGTACAACGCGAAGATCCAGCCCGTGCGCGTCCTCGGCAAGTGCGGCGGCTCCTCCTCGGACATCGCCGAGGCCATCACCTGGGCCTCCGGCGGCAGTGTCCCCGGTGTCACCGCGAACGCGACCCCGGCCAAGGTCATCAACCTGAGCCTCGGCGGCCCCAGCTCCACCTGCCCCAGCGTCTACCAGAACGCCATCAACGGCGCCGTCTCGCGCGGGACCACCGTGGTCGTGGCAGCGGGCAACAACAACACCAACGCCTCCGGCTTCACGCCCGCCAACTGCAACAACATCATCAACGTGGCATCGACCAGCCGTGAGGGCAACCGCTCCTTCTACTCGAACTACGGCACCATCGTCGATGTCGCGGCGCCCGGCGGCGAGACCCGTCGCGCCACGGACACGCCCGGTACCGTCACCACCCCGGAGAACGGCATCCTCTCGACGCTGAACTCCGGCACCACCACGCAGTCCGGTGAGAACTACAAGCCCTACCAGGGCACTTCCATGGCCGCCCCGCACATCGCCGGGCTCGCCGCTCTGCTGAAGTCCGCCAAGAGCACCCTCACTCCGGCCGACATCGAGTCCGCGATCAAGAGTAACGCCCGGCCTGTGCCCGGCACCTGCACCGGTGGCTGCGGCTCGGGTATCGCCGACACGACGAAAACCGTGAACGCCGTCACCGGCACGACGACACCCGGCGGCGCCACCTTCACCAACGCGGCCGATGTGACGATCGGTGACAACACGACGGTCGCTTCGTCCGTCGCCGTGACCGGCCGCACCGGCAACGCACCCGCCGCCCTCAAGGTCGACGTGGACATCAAGCACACCTACCGCGGTGACCTGGTCGTCGACCTGGTCGCTCCGGACGGCACCGTCCGCAGCCTGAAGGCCTCGTCGTCCTCGGACAGTGCCGACAATGTACTGGCGACCTACACGGTCGACGCGTCCAGCGAGGTCGCCAACGGCACCTGGAAGCTCCAGGTGCGCGATGTGGCCTCAGGTGACACCGGCTACATCGACAGCTGGAATCTCACCTTCTGAGACGCCCATTGAATCGTATTACTGCTGTTCAGGGGCGTCGTCCGCGGATATTTCGCGGGCGCGCCCCGCACCAGGTCCGTCCGTATGCCGGACGGTCGGCCTGGACGGCGGCTGCCGACTTCGTATTCTCTGCTCGCACGGGCAGAGGGCTCGCGCACACCGGAAGGTGGTGGTGGGTTCGTGACGTCGGCGGTGTACAGACCCGCGCCCGTCGGGCGCACTGAGCTCCTCGCGCGGCTCGACCGCGTCCTGCACACCCGGGGCCGGGCCCTGCTGACCGGCCCCGCCGGGGTCGGCAAAACCGAGCTGGCCCTGGCATCCGCGGCGCACGCCGAAGCTCTCGGCGAGTCGGTGATCTGGCTCGCCACACTCCCCGCCGACCGGGACATCCCAGGTGCGGCGGCCGCCGCCCTCGTCGCATCCGTCTCCGCCTGCGTGTCCTGGCCCTCACCGGGCACGGCCCACAGCCGCCCCGGCGGACCTGGCGAATCCGGCGGACCCGCAACGTACGACATTCTCGACGGGCTGCCCGGCCCGCAGCGCACCGCGGTCGCCATGCTGTGCCGTGAGGCACCCGTCCCTGCCGAGGGCTGGGACCCCATCGCCCTGCGGCTCGCCCTCGCCCGGATCCTGCGGACCCTCGCCGCACGCGACCCGGTACTCCTGGTGGTCGACAGCGTGCAGCACATCGACGAAACCAGCGCCGACCTGATGCGTTTTGCCCTGCATCTGGCGCCGCCCGCGCTGCGGGTGATCGCCGTGGAGACTCCGGCGGCGTACGGATCCGACTCTCCGCACGGTGTTGCGCCACGCTCCGGTCCGACGACCGGCCCGGAGCCCCTGTGGGTGCCCTCCGAGGCCGACGTACTGTTCGTACCGCCCCTGCAGGCCGACGAGATCGCCGAACTGCTCATCCACCACCGGCTCCCCTCCCGGATGGCCGGGCGTATCCACAAGGCCAGCGGCGGCAATCCGCGCCTTGCCCTGGCCGTCGGCAGGTCCCTCGCCGACGCGCGCACTCCGGTGCATCACGCCGAGACGCTGTCCCTGTCCGGACGCGCCCGTGACCTCGCCCGCCAGTTGCTCGGCGCCGCCTCGCCCGACGTGCGCGCCACACTGTTGCTGGCCGCACTGGCGCTGCGCCCGACGACCGCGCTGATACGCCGCGCGGGCCGCCCCTCCGCCGAGGCCGACCTGGCCGCCGCCGAACGCGCGCACCTGGTCTCCCTCGACGAGGACGGGAAGGTCGCTTTCACCGCGGGAGTGCTGCCGTCCACGCTCGTGCACGACGCCTGCTGGACCAAGCGCAGCGCGGGTCACGCGGCGCTCGCCCAGGTCGTGGACGATCCTGTCGAAGCGGTACGCCACCGGGCACTGGCCACCGACATCCCCGACGAGGCCCTGGCCACCGAGGTCACCGCGTCCGCCGACACCGCGCGGCGCCGCGGCAACAGCGCCCTGGCCGCCGAACTCGCCCTGCTCGCCGCCGAGTCCACCCCCGTACAGCACGGCGCCAAACGCATAGCCCGGCTGGTCGAGGCCGCCGAGGAAGCGGCCCGCGCCGCTCGCGCGGACCTGACCATGCGCGCGGCCACCGACCTACTGGCCAGGGACGCGTCCCCGGCCGACCGCGTCCGCGCGCGGCTCGCGGTGCTGGACACGGCGGGCCAGGGGCTGTGCAACCTCGACGAGATCTACGTACACGCCATGGAGGACTCCGAAGGCGATACATTGCTGCGCGCGGCCGTATCGCTGCGCCTCGCGGTGAAGTACGTCCTGGCCGACGGCGACCCGGTACGCGCCCGGGCCGCCGCCGTGGAATCCGCCACGCTCGCCGACTCGATGGGCGACCGCAGGACCGCCGCGAGGGCATTGACCCTGCAAGCACGCATGGACCGGGTCCTCGGCTCGCCGGACGCGGAGCGGGTACTGGCCGAGGCGCGGACCCTGGAGGTGTCCGAGCGCCCGCTGGGCATCCACAACGACGCGCAGATCCTGACGATCCGTCACGCCATGTTCGACGGCCGGCTCACCGATGCCCGTGGCCAGCTCAACGCGCTGCTGCCACTGGTCGAGCGCCGGGGTCCGGTGGAGGACGCCATCGAGCTGCTGAGTACGCTCGCGGAAATAGAGTCCCGCCGGGGGCAGTGCGCCGCGGCGCTCGCGCACGCCGGCCGGTCACTCGCGCTGACGCTGGAGGCCGGTCTCTCCCCCGGTCCCGCCTGGTACGCCCTGGCGCTCGCGGAAACCGCAGGCGGCAGCTTCCGGCGTGCCGCGAGCTACGCCCGGCGCAGTGTGCGCGCCTCCGAGGAGGAGGGCGACCACGTTTTCCTCTCCCGTGGCCTGTACGCCCTCGGCCGGGTCCAGCTGATCAACGGGGACGTGGCATCGGCCCTGGAGAGCCTGCGCCGGGTCCAGGCCGACGAGCACGCCCAGTCGACCGTCGACCCGTCCGCGCTGCGGTGGCACGAGGAACTGGCGGAGGCCCTGCTGGCGAACGACACCCCTAAGGAGGCCGTGGCCCTGCTCGACGGCGTGCGGCCGGTCGCCGAACGCCTGGGCCGCGCCACGGTTCTTCTCGGCTGCGACCGGGCGTACGCCCTGTGCCTGGCCTCGGCAGGTAGGCCGGACGAGGCAGCGGTTCTGCTGGCGCGCACGGCGGAGAGTTTCGCCCTGGCCGGTCTGCCGCTGGAGGGCGGCCGGGCACTGGTCGCGCTCGCCCGCGTGGAGCGCCGCCGACGCAGACGGTCGGCCGCGCAGGGCGCGTTGCAGGCCGCGGCCGCGGTCTTCGAGCGAGCGGGCGCACTTCCGTGGCTGGGACTCACCACGGAGACCTCTTCGCGTACGACCGAACCCGCCCCGGCCCGCGGTGACATCCTGCCTTCACTCACAGACGCGGAACTGCGCCTCGCGCTGCTGGTCGGGCAGGGCGCCAGCAATCAGGAAGCGGCGTCGAAACTGTACTTGAGCGTCAAGACGGTCGAGGCCCGGCTGACCCGCATCTACCAGAAACTGGACGTCCGCTCACGCGCCCAGCTGGCGACGGCCCTGACGGCCTGGCCGAACCACCGGGCGACACCGGCCGCCACGGAAAACCCGGCGACGGGCTGATCCCCGCTCACACCACAGGTCGGGCAGCGTCCCGGCATCCGGCACGACAGCTGAGGACGACGCGAACGATGTGGCCCGCGCCTACGTCGAGGTGGTCACGGGAGGAGTGCAGGGACAGACCGTGTGCCCTGGGGCGTCGTAGCGAGAAGACCGACGTGCCCAGTGAGAGTGGTGTCATGACACTCCCTCGGATCGCTCCGATGCTCGCGACACCGGGCGCCCTGCCCACCGCCCAGGAGGGGTGGGCGTTCGAAGTCAAACAGGACGGCCAGCGGGCCCTGCTGCATCTGCCGGGCGACGGCTCGGTGCAGTTGCGTGCCCGGTCGGGCGCGGACATCACGGCCGTCTACCCCGAACTCCATTCCCTCGGAGCCGTCCTCGGCGAAGGAGTTTCCGCGGTTCTGGACGGGGAGATCGTCGCCCTGGACCAAGGGGGGCGCAGCGACTTCGAGCTGCTGCAGTCCCGGATGGGGTTGTCCGGACCACCGGCGAAAGCCGCCCGGCTGGCACGCGAGGTCCCGGCCCACCTGATCCTGTTCGACGCCCTGTATCTGCGCGGCGACACTCTCATGCACCTGCCGTACGCCGAGCGCCGCCGGCACTTGGAGAGCCTCGTGCTCTCAGGGACGCACTGGTCGACGCCGGCCGCGCTCGTCGGACACGGTACGCAGGCACTCGAAGCCAGCCGGGAACACGGTCTGGAGGGCCTGATCTGCAAACGGCTCGACTCCGTCTACGTCCCCGGGGTGCGCTCCCGAGACTGGATCAAGGTGCGCAACAAGGTGACGGTGGACGCGATTGTCGGCGGCTGGGTCCCCGGTCGGGGCAGGCTCGCCGGACTCTTCGGAGCCCTGCTTCTGGGCCGGCGCGAGGAAGGCGCGCTGCGGTACATCGGGAGCGTGGGAACGGGGTGGAGTGAGCGTGAACGCGCTGTCCTCGCCGACCTGTTGCGGGTGGCTGCCGTCGACTACTGCCCCTTCAGTACCGTGCCGCCGATCGCGGGCGCGCACTGGGTCCTGCCACGGCTGGTGGGTGAAGTCGGCTACGCCACCCGCACCAGGGCCGGGTTTCTGCGCCACCCCTCGTGGCACCGGCTCCGCCCCGACCTGGCCGCGGAAGACACCGACTGACCTGGAGGGCCGGGCCTACCCACCGGGGAACGGCCGGTAGGTACGTACCTGCATGCCCGTGCCGCCGGTCACGGTGGCGACCAGGTTTTCATCGGGGACTGTTTCCGACGCGGGCGGGCAGCCGGTGCGGCGGCAACCCGTGCGTGGTGCATCCCACATCGAGGCGCCGCGCAGACGGACGCGAGGTTCGACGGGCAGGGTGATCCGGTCGGTCCTGTCGGCCTCCGTACGGGACGACGGTGCGGAACCCCACGGCCGCGACCACTGCCCCGTGCCACCCGGCCTGGGCAAGAAGCACCAAGAGTTGGCGTTGCTCGGCCAGCCGGAGGAGCAATAAGTGTCAGGCCTCGGCTACGCGTTCGCGTCGCTCGTTGCCACACTCGCCTGTGCCGTTGCCGAACCATCCTGAAGAGCGGTGTAGTACACGAACTTGCCCTGCTTGGTCCGCGTGCTCTGGTTCTTGGCAACCGATGCCTCAAGAGCGTTGCGTACGAGGGTGACGTTCACCGCGCGCTCCGGCTGTGCCTGGGCCAGTTCGGCGGACACTTCGGCTGCCGAACGCGGCTCGTTGTGCTGCCCCAGCAGGGCAACGACAACCTCGCGCAAGGACGGCGACGCGCTACGGGCCGACGTCGCGGTGTTCGCCTTCACCGACTTCTTGGTGTTCTTGGGGCTCTTCGCGGCGTCAGCAGTCACACTGCCCTGGGCACGCCGTGCCTTGGGTACCGCTGCGGTCTTGGTCGGCTTCACCGCCGGGGCAGCAGCGCCGCCCAGGGCCGACTGCATGCCTTCCAGTAGCTCACAGTCCAGCTTGAGCACCTCGAGCTGGCCCTGCAGCGCGGCAACCTCAGCGGCGATGCGCTCCTGCTCGCCCACGTTGCGCTTCAGATCTGCGGCCACCTGCTGGGCGTACTGGGTTTGCAGGGTTTGCGTCTTGTTGGACATGGTGGCTCCTTTGCCTCGGATGTCTGTTGGTGGCGGATGCTACCCATAAACCCGCTGTTCACAGAATGCTGGGGCAAGAACCTGTAGATGAGCTCCATCGAGGAGTTGCCTCGTGGGCCTCACGGCGGCTGATACCCGATGCCGTCCGCACGGCCCGCTCCCGACCGCGGTCGACCCACTGTGCGCCAGGGATGACCATCAACGTCCTGGCTGGTCAGCGGCTGTTCGCCCCTCGGGCCAGTGTGTCACGCCGCCGATGGTGACCGGGACCCGTACGTCGTCCGGCTCGGGCGACGAGGGTGCGTGTGTGGCGTCCCGGCACTACTTTCGGGCTAACGCCCGAACAACAGAGAGATATTGCCGCACCCATGAACCCGGTGCCTGCCCACACCACCGACCAGGCACCGGCCGACCCCGCCGCCACCGACGACATGCCGACCTCTCAGCCCATCGGCTATTGGGCCGGGCTGGTCCACACGGCAGTTACCGGGCGGCTGCGTGACGCGATGGCCAGGATCGACGCAACCCAACCGCAGTACTGGGTACTCAACCGCGTGCACGGTGGACCCGCGGCACCGAGCCGCGAGGAAGTCGGTCACCAGCCGACCCCACTCGCGGACGGACCTCACGAGATCACTCGGGTCATCGACGAACTGCTGCACCGCGGCTGGCTCCGGACCGACACAGGACAGCGCCTGCACCTCACCGACACCGGCGAGGCCGCGAGGGTGCGACTGCGCGAGCTGGCCACCGGGCTGCGTGCCGAGATCCACCAGGGCATCAGCGACAAGGAGTACGTCGCCGCACTGAAGGTATTGCGCACCATGCTCACCAACATCGTTGACGACCCGGGCGTCTTGGCTCGCCCTCGACGCGCTCAACCAGTCGGCTACCGAGCCGGTCGAGCTTCGCCTGCGGGAGGTTGACCCCGGCCGCTGCCCTTGGCAGTCGGCCGCTTCGGTGACGCGCGGCGGCGCCGCGCGTCACCGGCGGCGTCACCAGTCCCGAGCGGCGATCAGCTTTTCCACGTCCGCCTCCGCGAACCCGTACGTCGATGCCACGAACCAGAAGTCCTCGGCTATCTCTTCCCGAGCAACGGTCTCGATCCCGCTGCCAGCCGCTTCGAACTCCGCCTCCAGGGCGTTGAATTCCTCCGTCGCCACGTTCGTGAGCACATAGAGGGCCGTCAGGTCCGCCGGCTGCTCGGCCTCGATGCGCTCGCAGAGCCGCAGCAGAATCGCCTTGCCCTTGTCGAGCACATGGTCCGGAAAGTACCCGTCCGCGTAAAGAGCTCGCAGAAACGCGCGCTCCGCCACCTGCTGGCTTGTGACCGACACCGCGACTCCCTGTTCCCGTCGATGAACTGATGCTGCGATCCTGCCTCACGGCACTGACAACGCCCCGCTCACGCCGGTTGGACGTCTTCGAGTTCCAGGTGCGGTCGAAGTACGGCTGGAGGGGTCCGTAGAAGCGCGTCTCGATGCCCAGCTGCCGCAGCGCCGCCAGTAAGAGACGGTCGCACCCGTCGACGATCTCGCGCAGGTAGATGTCGGGCAGCCGCGCCCAGTACTCCAGGCCACAGACCGGGTATTTCACGCGCCGCAGGCAACCGGGCCGGTGTGCCTTGCGCCACTAGAATCCGCATCATGCGGTTGCTCGAGCGGGAGCACGTTCTCGGCGTACTGCGCGGCTGCCCACCGGGCCGGGACGGACGGCCCGTCGGCCGCCGCGCTGCACGCCCGCACCGGCGGGAATCCCTTCTTCGTCACCGAAGTCCTCGCGGATCCCGACCGCGCGGTGCCACGGACCGTACGCGATGCGGTCCTGGCCAGAGCCGCCCGTCTCGGCGCGCCCGAGCAGGACGCGCTGAAGGCGGTGGCTGTCTTCCCCGGACTCGCCCACCTACCGCTGATCCGGGCCGCGCCCGCGGCGGTCGACGCCCGTGTCCGCGCCGGGCCGCTGATCAGGGACGGCACGCGGATACGCTTCCGCCACGAGTTGGCCAGGCTGGCCGTCGCGGAAGCCACGGCACCGGGCCGCAGAATCACCCTGCACCAACATGCACTGGCCGACCTCATGCGCCAGGGCGCCGATCCGGCCCACCTCGCCCACCACGCGTACGCGGCAGACGACGGCGCGGCAGTCCTCCTGCACGCACCCCACGCCGCGCGGCGGGCGTCGGCGCTGGGCGCCCACCGGCAGGCCGTCGACCACTACGCGCAGGTGCTGCGGTTCGCCGACCCGCTGCCGGTCCGGGACCGCGCGGAGCTCCTCGAAAGCTACGCCGAGGAGTGCGCGCACGTAGGGCGTGGCAGGGAGGCGGTCACCGCTTCCCCGCAGGCACTTGAGGTCTGGCGTGCGCTGGGGGATCAGCAACGCGAGGCGGCGCTGCTGGCCCGGCGTTCCCACTACCTGTGGATCACCGGTGCGAACTCCGCGGCGCACGCGTGCGTACGGGCCGGGCCCGACCTCGCCGAGTGGCTGGCCCCCGGTCCCTGGCTCGCCGCCGCCTACACCTGGTCGGCGTATCTCCTCATGCTCGCCAATGAGTCTCCCGACGCGATCGAGGCGGGCAGCCGCGCGGTCGGCCTCGCCGAGCGGTTCGGCGACCGGGCCCTGCTGACCAGAGCCCTGAACGCGGTCGGCACAGCGCAGTTCTTCTGCCGGCCCGAGTTGACCGGCGGAACCGGCGTGGCGTCGGCCACCGTGGCCGGGGCCGCGCCGGCCGACGACCGAGGTACCCGGGTGGCTCCGGCGTGCCGACTCGTCTCGGATCTCTACCGGGACGGGAACACCATCTACGCCAATGCTGAGACCACCTGCCGGGTCCCGATCGGCCTGAGCCTGTTCCGCGACCATGCGCTCGTCACCCGGCAGAGCGGGGGCGCAGCGATCAACCTCGCGCAACCCTGCACACCCGTCAGTTTCGACGTGCTCTGGACGACAGGTGCCGGCGATCGCCTGACGACCCCGGTGTTGCTGATCAGTCGTCACCCACGCTTCCCGCAAAGGGGATTCGGAGCCTGAGCGACCACTTTCGACGCCTCGGGCGGTTCCTGGCCGATGCGGGTCGGGAACCGCACGACCGGCTCTGCGCGCGCCAGTCAGTCGGATCACTCAGGGGTGGCGTCCTGCGGGTACCAGCGCAGCTCCACGGTGTTGCCTTCGGAGTCCTGTACGTAGATCGATTCCGCCTCGCCACGAGCGCCGAACCGCTTCACAGGTCCCTCCAGCACGGTGAAGGTGCCCGCGTCGATGATCTGCTGCCAGTCCAGTGGTTCGACCACCAGGCAGATGTGGTCCACATTCGATTCACCCCGGGGGCGGTTCAACAGGTCGATGATGGTGGTCGGACTGACCCGTACCGAGGGGAAGGGCACCTCGCCGGCCCGCCATTCGGCCACCCGGACCGGCTCCAGGCCAAGGGGGCCGCAGTAGAAATCCAGCGCCCGATCGACGTCCCGCACATTGAGCACCAGATGATCGAATTCCTTGACACGCATGAGGCCCTTTCGTTTCGCGGATCCGTCCGCTCCGGACGGCTCGGTTCGACGTCTCATTCCGAGGCGGCCCACTCTCTCGCAACGCGACGATGACATGATGTGAATCATGCGCCTCGATGTGACCCTGCAACCGCTCGACGAACCCCTGCTGGGGCGTCTGTTGGACACCGCGACAGCCGATGCCGACGCCGAGGACGTGATGCCCGAGGTTGCCGGGCCCGCGGGATGGACCCCGGCACGACGGGCGGCATTCTCACGATTCCACCGGTCGAGGACGCTGACAGCGGAGCCCGAGGAGCGCACCTACGTCATCGTCGTGGATGAAAAGGTGGTGGGAGCGGCACGCCTGTGCCCGCTCCGGGACAGGCCGGGTACGGCCGAGGCCGGAGTGTGGATCGGGCGCTCCCACCGCGGCGGCGGAGTCGGAGGGGCGGTCCTGGAACAGCTCCTCGACCTCGCGGGCACGGCCGGATTCGCGTCGGTGTTCATCAGTACGACCGCGGGCAACACCGCCGTCCACCGCATCCTGGCCGCACGGGGCGTCCCGCTCGCCCATGACGGGGACGGGGTCACCGCATGGGTGAACCTCGACGGGGCCCGCCGCCCGCCGCGCAGGGTCGCTCTGTAAACCGCGCACCCCTGGAGCGGAAGAGCCGGAGGGGAACTCCGACCGCGGTGCGCCCGACGTCGTAACGACGCCCCCACGGGGGCAACCGCCGCAGAACACACCCGGCAGGCCGTACGGCAGCGTTTCGCTCGGCCACCATGGCCGTCACTCGCGTCGTGACGGCTAACGACCTCCCCCACGATTGGCAGCGGCGTCGCGGCGCCTGGGACCTCCGCCTCCGGCGTTGTCGTCAGTCGCGGGGGTCGTAAGCCGGCAGGCCCAGCAGACCGTGCCGCCCCGCCGAGACCGGTGAATGATCACCTCATGGGATCCAGCAGCGGCCATCAGCAGACCGAGGACGGTACGAGCGAACGGCGCGCCGGGGCCCGTTGCCCGGGGGGCGATTCGACCATGGTCACTATCTAGCCTGACCCGGTGTGGTGTGTGGTGGGGGTGGGAGCTTTCGCCCCCGCCACACACCACACCGGCCCACCACGGGACGGAACGGCGCCGCCCGACCGGAACAACACGTGACTACGCCAGCTCGGCCAGCCGGTCGAGTCGGTCGCGATGGGCCGGGGTCAACTGGACACGCGTCGCGGCAAGGTTCTCCTCCAGGTGGTCGATCCGGGCGGTGCCCGGGATCGGGAGGATCACCGGAGAGTGGCCGAGGAGCCATGCGAGCGAAACCTGCACGGGGGTGGCACCGAGGTCGGCCGCCACCTCGGCGATCCGCGCCGCCGCGTCCGACGCCGCTCCGGCGACCGGCCGCCACGGCAGGAAAGCGATCTGCGCCGCCTCGCAGGCCGCGAGCACGGGCTCGTGCTCGCGGTCCAGCAGGCTGTAGCGGTTCTGCACGCTCGCGACCTCAATGATCTCCCGTGCCCGACCGAGCTCGGCCACGGTGATCTCGGACAGCCCGATCCGTCCGACCTTGCCCTCGACCTGAAGCTCCCGCAGTGTGCCGAGCTGGTCGGCCAGAGGCACCTCGGGATCGATGCGGTGCAGTTGGAGCAGCTCGATCCGCTCGACGCGAAGCCTGCGGCAGCCGTGTTCGACCTGCTCGCGCAGGACCTCCGGCCGCCCGTCGAGCCCCCACTCACCGGAGTCCGCCGATCGCGCGACGCCGACCTTGGTGGTGATGGTCAGCCCGTCCGCGTACGGGTGCAGTGCTTCGGCCAGGAGCTCCTCGTTCGCTCCGCCGCCGTACAGGTGGGCGGTGTCGATCAACGTGACACCCAGCTCGACGGCCCTCCGTGCGACCTGGACGGAGGTCTCCCGGGCGGCACCCTGCTCGGTGGGCAGCCGCATGGCTCCGAACCCGAGCCGGTGTACGCCCAGATCGCCGCCGATGCGAAACGTCGTAGATGTCATCAGTTGTCTCCACCCCTCGCTCAAAGGGCAACGTTAACAACGCGGTTGGCCCTGTGGTGGTGCCGACGACAAGGCGCCGCAACACCGGCGTACCAACTCGTCGCCTGTCCCCCGGCCCCGGACTAGGTTTCGCCGTGAAGCACGCGACCGGCCGGTGGTACGGGGCGGGTGTCTGGCGGCGGTTGACCGGCGGCCGTCGAGGTGGTCCTGAACGTGGAGGGGACACGGTGGCGTCGGATCACGAGCGCAGGCTTGTGGAGGCAGCAGCGCGCATGCGGGAACGACTGCTGGTCCATCCCCTTGAGGGGGCACTGGGACGAGCCGGCCTACTGGAACCCGCTGCCCACCGTCCGCCGGTTCACGGACACCATGGGCACGGGTCGCTGGGAGGACCGCAGCCGGCTCAACGTGCCCGGCCCGTTCCTCGCCGGGGAGACCGACGACGGGCAGAACGAGAAGAAGGCCCTGCAGCGTTACGCCTCCTTCCTGGACAACGGTCTGGAGCAGTACTTGCGGGGCTGTCTCTTCTGGCTGGATCGAGGCCCGCGAGCCTCGCCGCGACGAACCGCTGCCGATCCTCTGAGCCGGCCTCGGGACCGCGTCGGGTTCCGGTCATGACTGCTGACTGGCGTAGGGATCAGATCGGGAGGTGCGCTGCGGGGCGGGAGGGCCGGGCGAACTCAGGCCGCTCTCACAGACGGCGAGCCGACCGCGAGGCGAAGGCGTCGACTCCGGTGAGTTCGGCGGAGAGCTGCCACAGTCGGGCGGCCCGCTCCGGGTCAGTGGCCCAGGCATTCACTCCGCTGCCCAGAACCGCGTCCGGGGCAGCGGGCTCGGCAACGTCGCAGTCTTCGCCATACACGCCGCCCACGCCGCCCAACTGTGCGGAGGTGGCTGCCCACACCTGGGTGGCCGCGCCCTGCTCGGGTGCCTTCCAGCCGCTGTTCGTCGGGGCGGCGCTGATCACTACGAATTGGAGCGCACGCGAAGGCAAGCCCTTCGTGCCCTCCGGCCCTCACAGGCAAGGAAAAGCGCAGCGGCTCGGCGGATCTTCACCTTCTTCCAACCGGCGACCAATCCGCCGGGCCGGTGGCTCCGAATGAAGGGCGTGAGGATCTCAGGTTCAAATCTAGTGCGCGGCGGTCTTGCCGCGCTGAGCGGTCTCCTTTCCGGCTTCACGGCGCTTGCCGTCGCCGAATTGGCCTCGGCGGCCGTCCGGCCCGAGGCAGGCCCCATTACCGCGGTGGGCGGAGCAGCGATCGACCGCACGCCGGCGGCCGTCAAGGACTGGGCGATCCGCAACTTCGGTGAGGACGACAAGCTCATTCTGCAGCTCGGTATCCTTGCCACGCTTGCGGTCCTGGCGCTTGTGCTGGGTTTGGTGGCGCTGCGGTATCGGCGGATCGGTTCGGCCGGTGTCCTGATTTTCGGCGTGGTGGGTGCGGCGGCGGCCGTGAGCCGCCCGGATTCGACCGGATTCGTGGACGGGCTGCCGTCCCTGGCCGGCGCGGTGGCGGGCGCCGCCGTGCTCTATGTCCTCATCGGCAGGCTCACCGCGACGCTACGCCCGATCGTGGAAGGCCAGGAGAGCGGCTGGGACAGGCGAGGATTCCTGATCGCGGCCACGGCCGCGGCGGTGGCGTCCGCCGGCGCCGGTGTTCTTGGCCGGACCCTGAACGGTCAGCGCAGTGAGAACGCGGTCGCCTCGCGGGCCGGGGTGTTGTTGCCGCAGCCCGCTTCGGCTGCCGCCGCCATTCCGTCCGGCGCCCAGCTGCTGCGAGTCCCCGGCATCAGCTCCTTCACGACGCCAAACAAGACGTTCTACCGGGTGGACACGGCCCTGGTGGTGCCGAAGGTCGATGCCAACAGCTGGCGGCTTCGTATCCACGGCAAGGGCGTGAAGCGTCCGCTGACCGTCTCCTTCCAGGATCTGCTGGACCGTGAGCTGATCGAGCGGGACATCACCCTGACCTGTGTCTCCAACGAGGTCGGCGGGCCGTATGTGGGCAACGCGCGCTGGATCGGCGTACGACTGTCGGATCTGCTGAAGGAGGCGGGAGTGAAGCCGCCGTCCAGGGGCGGGCCGGCCGATCAGCTGGTGGCCAGGTCGGTGGACGGCATGGCGCTCGGCACCCCGGTCGACGACGTCATGGACGGGCGCGACGCGATGCTCGCGGTCGGCATGAACGGCGAGCCGCTGTCCTTCGTCCATGGCTTCCCGGTCCGGATGCTCGTCCCGGGCCTCTACGGATATGTCTCCGCCTGCAAGTGGATCGAAGACATCGAGCTGACCAACTTCGACGACTACGACGCGTACTGGGTCAAGCGCAAGTGGGCCCGTAAGGCTCCGATCAAGACCCAGTCCCGTATCGACACACCCAAGCCCTTCGGCCGGCCCAAGGCGGGCACCGTCATGGTCGGCGGCGTGGCCTGGGCCCAGCACCGTGGCATCGACCGGGTGGAGATCCGTGTCGACGACGGTCCCTGGCGACCGGCCGATCTCGCCGCCCAGGACACCGTGGACACCTGGCGGCAGTGGTCCTTCCCGTGGAAGGCGACCCCCGGCGGCCACACGCTCACCGTGCGAGCCACGGACCGTACGGGCGAGATCCAGACCGAAAAGCGCACGAAGACCGTCCCGGACGGGGCGAGCGGCTGGCACTCAGTAGTCGTCACCGTCGACTGACCGATCCGGCCCGGGTCCGATTCGAGCCCCTCAGACCTTCATTCTCTTACGCATTGTTACAACACCACTCCAAGGAGACATCATGAATACCCTTCGCATCCGTCGCGCCGCCATCGCGGTTGCCGCCGCCGCAGTTCTTCCCCTGTCGCTGACGGCCTGCTCCAGCGATGACAGCTCCGACACCAAGGCCGACTCCACCCCGACGGCCGCCGAGGAGAAGTCGACTCCCCCCGCCGACGACGCCTCGATGACGGACAAGCCCTTCGGCCCCGCCTGTGCGGGCGTTCCGGCCGACGGCGCCGGCAGCTTCGACGGCATGGCCAAGGACCCGGTCGCCACCGCAGCGTCGAACAACCCCGAGCTGTCCACCCTGGTCACCGCCGTCAAGAAGGCCGGCCTGGTCGACACGCTGAACAACGCCAAGAACATCACGGTGTTCGCGCCGACCAACGCCGCCTTCGCGAAGATCCCGAAGGCCGACCTGGACAAGGTCCTCGCCGACAAGGCCACCCTCACCAAGATCCTCACCTACCACGTCGTCGGTGAGAAGCTCGCCCCCAAGCAGCTTGAAAAGGGCACCTACCCCACCCTCCAGAAGAGCACCCTGACCACCGCCGGCTCCGGTGAGTCCTACAGCGTCAACGACACCTCCAAGGTCGTCTGCGGCAACGTCCCCACCGCCAACGCCACGGTTCACATCATCGACACCGTCCTGATGCCCAAGTAACCACGGGATTTCCGGGGTGGCGTAGGCAGCACGTCGCCCCGGAGTTCAGGTCCGACCCCATGGCACCCCTGGTGCCGATGAGACCGCTGGGTGACCCCGAGACGGGCCACCCAGCGGTCTCGTCGTGCTTTCCCCACCAGAGGTGGGGCCGCTCGCGACGGGTGCGTCCCCGAGGCTGCCCTCACAGCCCCGAAGCCGCCGCTTCCCTCACGTTGTTGATTCGTCGCGGAGGCGCATACGGATTGGTCGGCCGAGTTCTCGCATTCCATGAAATGGGTCGGCCGACCCATCCGCGAAGCCATCGGCTACGAAGAAAGTGGAGAACAACTTTCAAAGGTCGGCATTCGCTCACCTTTATCACTCGGAAGGGTTATGCATGGGTGACCAATACGCCCCGCCTCTCCCCGTGCCCTCAACTCATCGGAAAGGCCCGCGGTGATCGGGATCGCACGTATCGGAGACCCCCTGCGGGGCGGGCCCGAAATGGCCGAGGTCATGGGCCGCGTCGCGGGCGGTGACCAGGAAGCCTTTTCCACCCTCTACGACGCGATCGCGGGGCCTGTTTACGGGGTGGTACTCAAAGTTCTACGTAATCCGTCCCAGTCCGAGGAAGTGGCACAGGAAGTCATGGTCGAGGTGTGGCGTACGGCTGCCCGGTTCCGTCCGGAACAGGGCAGCGCCACCTCCTGGGTGATGACGATGGCGCACCGGCGTGCCGTGGACCGTGTCCGCTCCGAACAGGCGGCCACGGACCGCGAGCAGCGCAACGCACATCGCGAACACACCCCCGACTACGACACGGTCAGCGAAGAGGTGACGATCCGGCTGGAGAGCGAACAAGTCCGCCGCTGCCTGCGCACTCTGACCGAGCTTCAGCGTCAGGCCGTGACGCTCGCCTACTACCAGGGCTACACCTACCGGGAGGTCGCGGCCTCTCTGTCGACACCCCTGGGAACCGTCAAGACACGTCTGCGCGACGGGCTGATCCGGCTTCGCGACTGCATGGGAGTGGACGCATGATCGAGGAACACATGCAGGCACCCACCGGCGCCTACGCCGTGGACGCGCTGCCCGACGACGAACGTGAGGCATTCGAGCGCCACCTGCTGGACTGCCCGGCCTGCGTCCAGGAGGTAAGGGAGTTGACGGCCACCGCCGCCCGTCTGGCCACAGCCGTCGCCGCCGGGCCGCCTCCCGAGATGAAGAAGCAGGTCATCACCTGGATCCAGAACGTGCGCCAGCTCCCCCCGCACGTACCCTTCGCCGATGCCACGCACCGCGTGGAGAGCGCCCGCGGAAGACATCTGCCCCGCCTGATCCTGGCGGCATGCGTCGCGGCGGCCACACTGCTGGCGGGTGGGGCCGCCTGGCAGTTCCAGGAGGCGCAGCAGGCCGAGCAGCGGGCCCAGCAGGTCTCCGCGAAGGCCGCGGACATGACCCGTGTGCTGACCGCCTCGGACGCCCGTAGCGCGACGGGCAGTGTCAAGGGTGGTGCGCGGGCCACGGTGATCGTGTCCCGCAGCCACAACAGCGCCGTCTTCCTGGCGTCCGGCCTGCCCGAACTCCCCCACGACAAGACGTATCAGCTGTGGTTCGACGACGGCGGCACCATGCGGGCGGCAGGCCTTGTCGGACACGACGGCGGCCGGATGATGACGGGAGACATCGGGGCGGCCACCGGAATAGGCGTCACGGTCGAACCCGTGGATGGCTCCCTCGAGCCATCCACAACGCCCCTGACACTCATCGCGCTGCCCGCCTGACGCGACCGGCGAGCAGGCCGCGCGGAGCACGGCACGCCAGCCGATGGCCAGACCTGTTCCCTGCTCGTCCCACTGATGCGGACCAGCTGATACCCACCCGCCTCCGCAGCGGAAAAGACACCGGCCCGTGGCCCACATCGCTGGGCCACGGGCCGGACGGAACTGCCGAGGTGCGCCCACGGTCACCGTGGCGCCGGTACGGGACGCCCGGGTCATGACCCGACGCCCGCGCCTCGTGTCAGGTCCCGGACTTCCGTCCGTAGACGAACACGTCGTCCCCGTTCTTCAGCCTGTCCCAGTACGCCTTGGCGTCAGCGGTCCGCATGTTGACGCAACCGTGCGAGCCGGGCTGGGACCACACGCTCACACCGACCGAGTGGAAGGCCTGCCCCCCGTCGAAGAACTGGCTGTACGGCATGCTCACGTGGTAGATCGACGACACGTGGTTCTTGTTGCGCCAGTAGACCTTCTTGGCGCCGGTACGGGTCTCGTAAGTGTCGCGGCCGGTACGGACCGGCACCGGGCCGTACTTCAGCGTGGCGCCGTCCTGGATCCAGCTGAGCTGCAGCGTGAGGTCGACGCAGGCGATGCGGCCCTTGTTCGTGGGGCACTTGCCGCTGCGGTTCGGCTTGTTGCCGACGGCCTTCTGCCGGTTCATCAGGTCCATCACCTTCCAGGTGACGGGCCCGGCGTAGCCGATGTTCGGGCTGATCCCGTGCTTGGTCTGGAAGGCCTTGGTCGCCTTGCAGTCGGCGGTGGACTGCCGCCCGTCGACCGGCCGGCCCAGGAACCGCTCCACCTGCTTCTGGTTCGGACCCACCTGCGTCGTACACGAGGCTGCCGTGGCGCTCCCCCCGCCCGCCACCACCACTGCGGGCGCCAGCAGTCCCACGACTGCTGCTCCCACGACCATCCTGCGCCGTCTGTCCCCCATGACATGTCCTTTCGGTTCTGTGTCAAGGGAGACAGCGATCGGGCCACAATGGTTGCACCGTCGGCCGTACGCAATCGAATGCCTCGCGGGCGTACGCACGCATTCGAACGCTCGGCAGTCCGGGGCCGGGCGTCAGGGCGTATCGCCGTCCCAGTCCCACCGCCGGGGGTCCGTCGGCCGCGGCAGGTACAGCGCGTGGCCGCCCGGCCCGAAGGCTCCGATCTCGGTGCTCAGCGCGGCCCCCTCGCGCAGCTGCGCGTCCGTCCAGTCGGTGACGTCCAGCAGCAGACCGTCGAGCGGCCCGGCGACCAGCTCGCGATAGTGACGCCCCGGCTGCGGCCCGGGGTCCGGGTCGTCGTGGTCCGCGCCGTACACCCGGCCCCGCATCAGCTCATCCATGCGTGCCAGCATCCCAGGCAGCACTGACAATCCTCCGGCGGCGGACTCTCATACCCCCTGCGGAGATGACCCGGCTCAGGAAGGGCTTGCAGGAACGGCTTGCCGAAACGGCACCAAGATGCGCGGTGGTCGTGCCGTCCGTCGCATGAGGAAGATCACCGGGGTCCGCCCTCTGGACGGCGGCCGCCACGAGGTCACCACCGCCGGCGGGCGCCGCCTTCACCACCGACCTGCTCATCGGCGCCGACGGCGCCTGGTCGAAGATCCGCCCGCTGGCCTCCGACGCCACCCCCGCCTACTCCGGCGTCTCCTTCGTCGAGCTGGATCTGCTGGACGCCGAGGTACGCCACGCCGCGAGCACGGCGCTCGTCGGCGGCGGTTTCTTCCTGGCCCTCGGCGACGGCCGAAGCTTCCTCGCCCACCGCGAACCCGATGGCAGCCTGCACGCCCACACCGCGCTCAAGGCGCCCGAGGACTGGCTCTTCACAATCGACTTCGCCGACAGCGGCGCCACCAAGGCAGCCGTGCTCGCCCAATTCGACGGCTGGCACGACAGCCCGCGCGCGCTGGTGACCGACGCCGACGACACCCTGGTGCCCCGGCACGTCCACGCGCTGACCACCGAACACCGCTGGAACCGGACTTCTGGCGTCACACTGCTCGGAGACGCCGCCCATGTGGTGTCCCCGTTCGCCGGTGAGGGCGCCAATCTCGCCATGTTCGACGGAGCGGAACTCGGCCAGGCCCTCGCCGCCCACCCCGACGACACCGAGGCCGCGCTCGCCACGTACGAACAGGTCCTCTTTCCCGCGCGGCGAGGCGTCGGCCATCGTGTCCGCCACCGGCCTCGACCTGTGCTTCCGTCATGACGCGCCCCAGTGCCTGCTCGACCGGTTCGCCTCCTACAGCCGGGCGAACTGACCCCACGCGACCTCCCGCCTCCTGCGCCCCGTCGGCCGAAGACGGCGGCCGTCCCGAACAGCGCCTGGTCCGGCCTCCGGGCGGCAGCTGCCGAAAGCTGTCAATTCGACCCGCTCGACGGTAGGTTCGATGCTCCTGAACAGTTCAATTGCCGAGCAAATCGCGACATCTGCTCACTTTGCCGCGCTTCGAACTGCTGTTATCTTTACGTAACTTCGCAGCGGGACTCTCCGTAACGCTCACACCCGAGATTCATCTGCGTCGTCACAGGGGGAATCGGGGGGATCCGACTGTCGCCCTCAAGCAATGACCACTATCTGTGCGAGGGCGCGACCACAGCATTGCGGAACCGCCCCCGCCCGTCACCGCCGGACAGGGATGACCCAGCACAACAGGCTCAGGAAAACCGCGCACGCGGCGCGCACGGCATTGGCACCGGGGCGAGGCACCAGGGGGCGGCCGAGGAAGCTCTGGCCTCCACGGCTGCCGGACTACCCGCGGCCGGGCCGGCGGGGCTGGCGCAGGTGGGTTCCCTCATGGCGACTGGTCCTGGGCTCCTTCCTGACGGCCCTGGGCACGCTGACGGCGCTGGTGACCATCGCGTACGCGCAAACGGAGATACCCGAGGACCTGAACTCCTTCGCCACCCAGCAGGACAACGTCTACTACTGGGCGGACGGCACGCCGATGGCCCGTACGGGCTGGGTGAGCCGGCAGGAAATGCCTCTGTCGAAGATCCCCGAGCACGTCCGGTGGGCCGTGCTGTCCGCCGAGAACAACGACTTCTACTCGGATCCCGGCATCTCGGCCCAGGGCGTCACCCGCGCGTTCTGGCAGACGGTCGGCGGTGGGGACACCCAGGGCGGCTCCACCATCACCCAGCAGTATGTGAAGAACGTCTACCTCACACAGGACCGGTCCTTCTCGCGCAAGTTCACCGAGATGCTGATGGCGATCAAGCTGGACCGTCAGCTGAGCAAGGACAAGATCCTTCAGGAGTACCTCAACACCAGTTGGTTCGGACGTGGTTCCTACGGCCTTCAGCGGGCCTCCCAGGCCTACTACGGCAAGGAAGTCACGGAACTCAACGCGAGTGAAGGTGCCTTCCTCGCCTCGCTGCTCAAGGGCGCCTCGCTCTACGACCCCACGCTCGGCCCCCACAACCGCAAGCGTGCCGTCGAGCGGTGGACGTGGACGCTGGACCGCATGGTGGAAACCGGCAGGCTGACCCCAGCCGAGCGCGCCCAGTACACCAAATTCCCCGAGCCGAAGGCGGCGCCCAAGCCGAACAACGCGAGCGGACAGAACGGCTACCTCGTCGCACTCGCCGAGTCGTACGCGAAGCGATCAGGAAAGATCCCCGAGGCGCGCTTCGCCCTGGGCGGCTTCCAGATCTACACCACCTTCGAGAAGCCGCGGATGACCGCGCTCACCCGGGCGGTGAAGGACGCCCGCGCCACGCTGGATCCCAAGCGGCGCGCCACCGACCGGCACGCCAGGTTCGGGGCCGCGTCGGTTGCCGCGGACGGGCGGATCCTCGCGGTGTACGGCGGGCCGGACTTCCAGCGGCAGGCCTTCAACGAGTCCAACGCGGCGACCGTCCCGGCGGGTTCGGCCTTCACGCCCTTCGTGTACGCCGCCGCTCTGGAGCACGGTATCCAGCTCGAACGCGAGGGCCCCCGTACCCCTGTCACTCCGTCGACCCCGTACAACGGGGACGACAATGTGCCGTTGGTGACACCGGAGGGCCCCTACTGGGACCGCGGCGGTAAAATGCTCAAGGGGCAGAACACCGACGACCGTTCCTACGGCCGGATCGCTCTGGGCGATGCCATGGCACAGGGAGTGGACGCGCCGTTCCTCCAGCTCGGCACGGACGTGGGCCTGGACCTCGTGCGCCAAACGGCCGAAGGGTCGGGAATGCTCGCCTCCAACTTCGGGCCGCCCGTGCCCGCTTTCGCGATGGGCACGTCCACACCCAGCGCCATCCGCATGGCCGGGGCGTACGGCGTGTTCGCGGCCCGCGGCATGCACACCGACCCGTACTCGGTACGCAAGGTCACCCGCAACGGCGAGCCGGTCCTCCTGCCCCGTCCCCGGCGGGCACGCGCGCTGCAGCCCGACGTGGCCGACCAGGTCACCGAGGCGCTCACCCCCACCGGTCGGGAAACCTCCCGCAAGGCCGGAACCACGCAGGACGACACCGCACGCTGGTTCGTCGGCTACGCGAAGGCGGAGGCCACCGCGGTGGTCGTGTACCGCATGAACCTCTCCAGCAGTCTCGCGCCGCTGCCGCTCAAAAATTTCGGCGAGGACCCGGCCGCGGGCAAGGAGTATCCGGCCGAGATCTGGAGCCAGTACACGGACGCCCTGGAACAAGAGCACTGAACAAGTGCCTCGTCCGCCGCTGTCCGCGCCCCTTCCGCCCGTCTGCCTGGAGTCGTCGTGATGATCTGGAAGAAGTCCGCCGTGCTCCGCGCACGGGTCAACAAGATGCCCGGCATCAGTGTCGGTATAGCCGCGGTTCTGGTCACCTCGCTCACCGCGACATTCGCCATGTCCACCACCGACAGTTCGCCGAAGACCGTGGTGGCGCCGGAAGCCACCGCTGCGGCCCCGAAACCCAAGGACGGGAAGGGCGCCGCGGCCGCCGGCAAGGACGAGGAGAACTGGGACGGCCAGGTCAAGGTGCTGGGAGACGGCTCCACGTCCTATACGGGGCCGCAGCCGGGCAGGCTGAAGGCGAAGCGGCTCAAGCCGGGCGAGAAGCCACCCCAGTTCGTGGTGTTCTCGTGGGACGGCGCGCTGGAGGGCGACGACCAGCTGTTCTCACGCTTCCGCCGTGTGGCGAAGGAGAACAACGCGCACATGACGTTCTTCCTCACCGGCATGTACCTGCTCCCGAAGGCGCAGAAGAACCTCTATAGGCCGCCCCAGCACGAGACCGGGGCAGCAGCGATCTCGTACCCGACCGACGAGCACATCCGCATGACGCTGGAGCAGCTCAGCGGGGCCTGGCTGGAGGGCAACGAGATCGGCTCCCACTTCAACGGCCACTTCTGCGGCGAGAAGGGGGGTGGCGAGTGGAGTTCGGCGGAGTGGACCAAGGAGATCGACCAGTTCTACTCATTCGTGCAGAACTGGAAGACGAACACCGGCATGACGGACATCGATCCGCTGCCCTTCGACCCGACGCGTGAGGTGGTCGGCGGCAGGGCCCCCTGTCTTGAGGGGCAGAAGACGCTCATACCGGCGACCAAGTCCTTCGGCTGGCGCTACGACGCGAGTTCCGCGGGAGATTTCCAGATCTGGCCCTCCAAGAAGGATGGAGTCTGGGACCTCCCGCTGCAGATGCTTCCCTTCCCCGGCAAGCAGTTCCAGGTGCTCTCCATGGACTTCAACTACCTGTACAACCAGTCGAAGGACAGCACCGAGGGCGATCCGGCGCAGTACAGCACCTGGCGCCAGCAGACCCGTGACTCCTACCTCTCGGGCTTCCAGCGGGTGTTTCACGGCAGCCGGGCCCCGATGTTCATCGGCAACCACTTCGAGGACTGGAACGGCGGTATCTACATGGATGCCGTCGAGGACGTGATGAAGGATGTCTGCCCCCGCAAGGGGGTGCGCTGCGTCTCCTTCCGGGAACTGACCGACTGGCTGGACGCGCAGGACCCCAAGGTCCTGGCCCACTGGCGCACGCTGGATCCCGCGCAGCCGTCGGGCTGGAAGCGCTAGCTAGCCACCCGGCCGGTGGTCCGCGCGAGTCCGCGGACGAGTCTCAGAACGCGGAGTTGGCGAACCACCGCAGCAACAGGTCGTCGTCACCAGAGATCTTGAAGGCGTCCGAGGTCCGCCCGAAGCGCCCGTACAGAAGCAGCAGCAGATCGGCTGAGGCCCCCTCGACGGTCGCGTCGACGACCGCGTCCTTTCCTGCGCCCGCGCCTTCGTCCGCCTCAGTGAGCCGTTCGACCACGAAGTCGTCGGGACGCAGCCGGACCAGCCAGCCACCGTCCCGGTCGGTGCAACGGAAGCGGATGGTCTCGTCGTCGCCGCGCAGGTGCGCGGTCCAGGGCGCGAAGGACGCGGCGAAGGGCAGATTGACCAGGAACTCGTCGATGCCGTCGACGGCGAGACCGGGATCGATCACGGGCCGCTGCCCGAGGGCCAGTTGTACGTCGACGCGGTGCACCAGCGTCTCGAACAGCATGCGCCGGATCCAGAACCTGGCGTGCTGATCGGCACCCCACGCCCACATCGGGGCGTCCGGGTCGGTTTCGGCGAACGCGGCGGTGGCCTCGGCCGAACTCGCCGTCAGCCAGTCGGCATAACCGTCCTCATGCGCCGGCAGCCGCAGCTCCACCTCACGGCTCCGGGGCGGCTCCTGAACGCGTTGGCGCAGCAGCACGGAGAACCAGCGCTGCACGCTCCCGGTGTGCCTGACCAGGTCGAGGAGGGTCCACCCCGGACAGCTGGGCACGGGAGTGGCCAGGTCCACACCCTGTACGAGGGCGACGAGCCGGGCGGTCTCCGCCGGCACAGCGTCGCGGTAGGCGGGCGGTGTGCTTGCCCAACGGGAGTCATCTGACATGTCTGTGCGGCTCCGCCTTCTCAGTTGTTCGTTCTCACGGTGTCGCCGCTCGGACGACGGCGTGCTTCAGTCGCTTTTCGCGCAGTCCCCGGTGGCCGTGGCGGTCGCCGTACTCCCGTCCAGCGCGGCCGTCAGGGTGTTGAGCCGGTCGCGGAGATCGACGATCTCGTCCAGGGAGAGGCCGGTGGAATCGGCGATCGCGCGGGGTACGGCGAGCGCCCTGTCACGCAGCGCGGCGCCCGCCCCGGTGGGGCGGGCTGTGACGGAACGCTCGTCGTCGACGCTGCGCCTGCGCTCCACGTGGCCCGCGGTCTCCAGCCGCTTCAGCAGCGGCGAGAGGGTGCCGGAGTCCAGCCGCAGTCGTTCGCCGATCTTCTTGACCGGCAGTTCGCCGTGCTCCCAGAGCACCAGCATCACCAGGTACTGCGGGTAGGTGAGCCCCAGATCCTTCAGAGCCGACCGGTAGACGCTGTTGAAGGCGCGCGAGGCGGCGTGCAGCGAGAAACAGATCTGGTGGTCGAGGCGCAGGAAGTCCTCGTCGCGTACGTCTGTCGTGTTCATCAGCGACTTCTCCATGAACCCAGGCTACCGCACGCGATTTAGTTGTGTACAACTTAATTGTGTGCTCTAGTTGTCCCAGGACGTTTCCCCCAGAACGACGAGGATGGACACCATGGACGCGCTGTACACCGCTGTCGCCACCGCCAATGGCCGCGAAGGCCGCGCCGTCAGCTCCGACGGCCAGATCGACCTGCCGCTCGGCTTCCCCGTAGCCATGGGCGGCAACGGCAAGGGAACCAACCCCGAGCAGCTCTTCGCCGCCGGGTACGCCGCGTGCTTCGCCAGCGCGATGGGCTCGATCGCACGCCAGGAGAAGCTCGACGTCAAGGACGTGTCGGTGACGGCCGAGGTCAGCATAGGCAAGGACACCGACGGTGGCTTCGGGCTCTCCGTCGTCATGCGGGTCGAGCTGCCCGAGCACCTCGAGGGCGCGGCGGGCCAGGAGCTCCTGGAGAAGACCCACGCCTACTGCCCCTACTCGAAGGCCACCCGCGGCAACATCCCGGTCGAGCTCGTCATCGAATAGCCGCCACGGGCGCCCCTGGGAGACCTCCGGGCGCGGCCGCCGCTCAGAGATTCGAGTTCAGGAACTCCCTGAGCCCGACCTGGTCCATCGGACCGGTCTCAGCCGCCATCACCTCGCCGCTCCTGATCAGCACGACCGACGGGGCGCCGGTGACGTCGTACCTCTTCGTCGGCCCGGGGCACCGCGTCATGTCGGTCCTGACGACGGTCAACCGCTCCGCGTAGGCACCGGCCACCTCTTCCACGACGGCGTCCATCTCCTTGCACACCTTGACCGCCTTGGGCCAGGTCCCGCAGAAGTAGGCGAGCACCGGGCCGTCCGTCATCGCGAGGATGAAATCGAACTCGGCATTCTCCAAGGGTTGATGGACCTTGCTCGCCACGGGCGCTCCTCAGGTTCTGATCTGCGAGCTCTGATCTTCGCGTTCGAACCCGCACTCCAGCAATTCGGGCGCGCGAGACAGGGCACAGCCCCGCAGCCGCCCTACTGCAGTCGCCATTTCTGGTTGGCCGCGCCCGTGCACGCCCAGATCTGCGCCCGCGTCCCGTTGGCGGAGGCGTTGTCCGACGCGTCCAGGCACTTGTCCGACGCCACGTTCACCACATCGCGCTGCCCGTCTCGTGGCGCCACTGTTGTGCGCCTGAGCCATTGCAGCCGTACAGCTGGGTCTTCGCGCAGTCCGTCGTCGATGCCGCGGTCACGTCCAGGCACTTGCCGAGCGCCTGGAGCGAGCCGTCGGCGAGGGTCGTCCAGCGCTGGGCCGCGGAACCGTTGCAGTCCCGCAGCTGGACCGGTGTGCCGTCCGCACTGGAGCCGCCCGCCACGTCCAGGCACTTGCCGCCCAGGCCCACCAGGCTGCCGGACTGCTCCGAGCCGTCCGCCTGGCCGCCCGACCAGGTGAAGGTCGCCGACGTCTTGCCGGGCAGGGAGTACGTGTAGCGCCGACTTCCCCAGTTGACGGTCATCGTCTGCCCGCTCGACGAGTCGTTGTACGCCAGGAGCGCCTTCGAACCGTCGGGGTTGCGCCAAACCACGCTCGGCACAGCAGCGGTGGAGGCGGTGCGGTGCGCACCGGGCTTCACGAACTTCGTGAGGTGGCCCATCGTGTAGTACTCGACCGTGTAGTCGACCTGACCGTGCCGCGAGCCGCCGTTGTGCACGGTGATCAGACCGTCGCAGGTACCGCAGCCACCGTTGTGCGGCCCGCGGTTCTGGTCGACCGCCAGGGACCACTTGGTCACCGACTTCGCCCAGTTACGGGTGTAGTCGATGATGTTCATCATGTCCTCGCGTTGCTGATTCGCTATCCAGGTGCCGCCGGAGCACTCGGTCTGGAACGCGTCGAGCTGCGGGTACTGGTTGTGGACCTCGGTCTGCTTGGAGACGTTCCCGCCGTAGCCGTGCCAGGCGACGCCGCCGAAGTGCGGCGTCCGTGAAGGACGCGCCGCCGCCGGTGAAGGTCTGGTACCGGGTGTTCTCGTCGACGGTGACGTTGGTGCCGCCACCGCCCGTTCCGGCCTGGAAGTTGGTGGGGCTCTGCTGCTGAAGGCCACGGGTGACATGACGGCCGCCGCTGTCGTCGGTCGTGGTGAGCCAGACGTTCACCTGCTCGTCGGCGGCCTGGGCGGTCCCCGTGGAGAGACCGGCGAGTCCTGTGGTGGTGAGTGCTCCCGCGATCAGCAGTCTCGTGAGCCGGGAGGCTCCGCGGATCGGTTTGCGGGGCGGTCTCGTCATGGCCAGCTGCCCTTCTCGGCACGCGGGGGTGCGGGGGGTGTGGGGATGTTGAGGGTGATGCCTTGGATCGAGGCGTGAGTGAACTGCCCATGCGGGCGGGCGTCAAGAGTCCGCACATTCATGTCTTGAACACACAACCTCGTTCATATGCCCAGAACTTGGGATTCTGCCGATCTCTGCGCGAAGTGGCGTGAAGTATTGACGACGACATGGCCTGCATATTGACTCTCCGCAGCACACCGGTACCGCTACCGGTACCGGTTCCGGACGACGAGGCGAAGGCCCTTCGATGCGAGTCACGATCACCGACGTCGCACGTGAGGCGGCTGTCAGCAAGACAACGGTCTCCCGGGTCCTCAACACCAGGGCCGATGTCGGTTCCAGCACCGCCGCCCGCGTTCGCGAAGTGATCGATTCGCTCGGTTACGTACCCAGCTCCGGGGCCGTCGGCCTGGCCCGCGGCACCAGCCGTACCGTCGCGATGCTGACGCCGCCTCTCACCTGGCCGTGGATGGGCGAGGTCCTGCAGGGCGTCGCGGACTCCGTCGAGGCGGCCGGATACGGGCTGTTGCTGTTCACCTGCAACCGGGGCCCGGATTCCGTCCGTCACTTCGCCAGTCAGGTCTCCGCCCGAGCCTTCGACGGGCTCCTCGTCATCGAGCCGGAGAACACCCTCGACACCATCACGGCGATGCAGCGCCGCGGACTGCCCGTCGTACTCATCGACGACCGCGGCCACCACCCCGACTTTCCGTCGGTGGCCACCACCAACCACGAGGGCGGCGCGTCCGCCGCCCGCCATCTGCTGGCCTCCGGCCGCACCAGGCCGCTCGTCATCACCGGCCGCCGCGACTTCGGCTGTGTACGCGACCGGCTGGCGGGGTTCCTCGAAGTGATGCCCACCGACCTGATCACCGAGGGCACCTTCACCGAGGCCTCCGGCCGGCACGGCGTGGAGCGGACCCTCGTGGAGGGCGGCGCCCGGGGCGGCGACTTCGACTGCGTCTTCGCGCACAACGACCTCATCGCCTCGGGCGCCCTGCGCGCCCTGCGCGCCGCCGGCCGCAGCGTCCCTGAGGACGTCGCCGTCGTCGGTTTCGACGACATACCCATGGCCCAGCACACCGAGCCGCCGCTGACCACCGTCCGCCAGCCCATGCGGCAGATGGGCGAGACCGCGGCACGGCTCCTGCTAGCGCGGCTCGGCGGCGAGACAATCCCAGACGAGCCGGTCGTCCTGCCCACTGAACTCATCGTCCGCCGCTCCGCGCCCGCCCACTGAGACCCCCACGGCCACCGGACGGCCCGCCGCGATATCCGTCCCCCGCCCGGCACACCCCTGTCCCGCACCGCCGCCGAAGGAGCCGCAATGCCACGACCTCGCTTCAGAAGCAGACCCAGTACGGCGGTGATCGCAGCCACCGCCGTACTCGGGAGCCTGCTCACCGGCGCCCTGCCCAGCGCCGCCGCCGACGCGCCCGCCCCCGTGACCGTCGACCGCTTCGAGGGTGAGATCCCCTTTGCGAACCCACCCGCGGAGGGCATCTTCACCTGGGGCAGTGACGCCGACGACCAGCCGAAGCTGGCGATCAAGGAGCGCGCCGACGCCCCCGAGGGCAGCAAGGTCCTCGAAGGCACCTACGACATCAGCGGCTGGGGCGGCGTCAGCCACGATTTCGCCTTCGACAAGCCCGCCCAAGACTGGACCGCCCACAAGGGGGTCCGCTTCTGGTGGTACGGCCAGAACACCGCTCCCCTGCCGCCCGGTTCGGGCAAGCGCGTCAACTTCGAGATCCAGGACGGCGGCGCCAACGGCGAGGCGTCCGAGCTGTGGACCACGTCGTTCACCGACGACTGGGAGGGCTGGCATCGCGTCGAGATCCCGTTCTCCGAGTTCAACTACCGCGCCGACTACCAGCCCGTCGGCGGCATCGACCAGGTCCTGGGCCTGGACGAGATGTGGGGCTACGCCCTCACGCTGCCGACCGGCGCCCCCGGTTCCTTCGCCCTGGACGGCATGGAGCTGTACGGCACGGCCGAACCGGCCCTGAACGCCAAGGTCATCACCGACGCCGCCGTGTACCCGGTCGCCGAGGGCGCCGCCGCCCAGGTGAAGCTCTCCGTCGCCACCACCGGCTCCGGCCCGATCGACCAGCCGGTCACCGTCGGGTACACCACCGAGGGCGGCAGCGCCGAGCCCGGCAAGGACTACGCGCCGGTCACCGGCAGCGTCACCTTCCCGGCCGGAACCGCCTCAGGTGCGAGCCGCTCGATCGCCGTCGCCACCAAGAAGGACAACTCGGCCGAGTCCGCGGAGACCATCCCGCTCAAGCTCACCGTCACCGGCGCCAAGGCCCCCGCCGAGACCCCGCAGGTCGTCGTGAACGCCCACGGCCTGCCGTATCTCGACCAGAGGCTCCCGCTCAAGAAGCGTGTCGCCGACCTGCTTTCGAGGATGTCCCTCGACGAGAAGGCCGGCCAGATGACACAGGCCGAGCGCAACGCCCTCAAGTCGCAGGGCGACATCGCCTCCTACGAGCTGGGCTCGCTGCTCTCCGGCGGCGGCTCGGTGCCGACCCCGAACGCGCCCGAGGCGTGGGCGAAGATGGTCGACTCGTACCAGCTGCGCTCCCGCGCGACCCGCCTGCAGATTCCGCTGATCTACGGCGTGGACGCGGTGCACGGCCACAACAACGTCATCGGGTCGACGATCATGCCGCACAACATCGGCATCGGAGCGGGCCGTGACCCGAAGGTCTCCGAGAAGACGGGCGCCGTGACCGCCAAGGAGGTGCGCGCCACGGGCATCCCGTGGGACTTCGCGCCCTGTCTCTGCGTGACCCGCGACGAGCGCTGGGGGCGCTCCTACGAGGCGTTCGGTGAGGACCCGGCGCTGGTCACCGCCATGGACACCGTGATCAACGGTATGCAGGGCGCCCGCAACGGCATGGACCTCGACCGCAACGACAAGGTGCTCACCAGCGCCAAGCACTTCGTGAGCGACGGCGGCACCGAGTTCGGGTCCTCGACCACCGGCTCGTACACGATCGACCAGGGCATCACCAAGGTCACCCATGAGGAGCTGGAGGCGGTGCATCTCGCGCCGTTCGCGGACGCGGTCGAGCGCGGTGCCGGCACGGTCATGCCGTCGTACTCCTCTCTGGACGTCCTGGGCGACGACCAGGGCCCGGTGAAGATGCACGCGAACACCGAGATGATCAATGGGGTCCTCAAGGACCGCATGGGCTTCGACGGCTTCGTTATCAGCGACTGGCAGGCCATCGACCAGATCCCCGGCGACTATCCGAGCGACGTACGCACCTCGATCAACGCCGGTCTCGACATGATCATGGTGCCGACCGACTACCAGGACTTCACCAAGACGCTGAAGGACGAGGTGACGGCCGGGCGCATCGGCCAGCACCGGATCGACGACGCGGTGGCCCGGATCCTGACCCAGAAGTTCAAGCTGGGCCTGTTCGAGCAGCCGTACGCCGACACCACCAACCTGGGCCAGGTCGGCTCCCCGGAGCACCGCGCGGTGGCCCGCGAAGCCGTCGCCAAGTCCCAGGTGCTGATGAAGAACGACGGCGCCGTGCTGCCGCTGAAGAAGTCCCAGAGGGTGTACGTCGCCGGGTCCAACGCCGACGACCTCGGCAACCAGGCCGGTGGCTGGACCGTCAGCTGGCAGGGCGCGTCCGGGAAAATCACCACCGGCACCACCGTCCTCGAAGGCATGAAGAAGGCCGCCCCGGACGCGGAGATCTCCTACTCCAAGGACGTCTCCGCCGCCACCGACGGCCATGACGTCGGCGTGGTCGTCGTCGGCGAGACCCCCTACGCCGAAGGCATCGGTGACGTGGGCAACGGCAACGACCTTGAGCTGACGGCCGCCGACAAGGCCGCGGTCGACAAGGTCTGCGCCGCGATGAAGTGCGCGGTCCTGGTCGTCTCCGGACGCCCGCAGCTCATCGGCGACCGGCTCGGCGACATCGACGCGCTCGTCGCGTCCTGGCTGCCCGGCACCGAGGGCGACGGGGTTGCCGACGTCCTCTACGGCAAGCGTCCCTTCACTGGCCAGCTTCCGGTCACCTGGCCGAAGTCGGAGGCGCAGTTGCCGATCAACGTCGGGGACGCCTCGTACGCCCCGCAATTCCCGTACGGCTGGGGGCTGACCACCCTCGGTAAGGCTCCCGCGGGCGGTGAGACCACGCTGAAGGCCATCGGCCTCGCGGCAAAGCTCCTCCAGGCGAGGGGGCAGGGCAAGTCCGCGCAGGGCAGGGAACTGGTCGCCAAGGCGCGGCTGATCGTCCAGCAGAGGATCGGCCAGAACATCACCGAGGCCTCGGCGAAGCCGTTCGCGGACGCGGACCATCTGCTGCTCACCGGGAACCTGTCGGGCGCGGTCAACAAGCTGATCGCCGCCCACCGGGCCGCCTGAGCAAGGTGCGGGGTGAGCGGGGCGCGCATGTGCCCCGCTCACCCCGAACCGAGCGGTCGTCGGGTCCCGTCTCGCGGGCAGCCTCACCTCATGCAGGTATCACCGGGAGGAATCAGTCACTCGGCCTTGTCCTCCGCGAGGGTGTGCGCGACAAGGGCGTTGGCATGACCGTGCCCCATGCCGTGCTCCGCCTTGAGCCAGGAGACCAGTTCCATGTGCTTGGTCAACGGCGAGGCGCGGATCAGTTCCTTCCACTCCGTGACCGGGCGGCCGTACTTCGCCTCGATCGAAGGAAAATAACTGGCAGGGCCCTTCACGGCTTCAGTCATATCAACATCCTGCCAGTCCCCTCGCCGAGACGCTCAGGGCAACCGCAAAGTGAACCAGCGCACGGTGTCGCCCGGCAGCGCATACGGCTCGACCTCGACAAAACCGCGCGGGTCACGGGGGCGTCAACCGCATATCGCCTGCCGTCCCGGTCCGTGTCATTGAATTTCCGGCCCCCGAGGCCTCTCATCTGCGGCTTCCAGAAGCGGTGTTCCGCGTTTTCGGCGGGCTGTGGACGGGAGACGCACCCGACTCGCAACCCGGTCCAACGCGGCAATCCCGGTGTTCATGGCCCCCTCGGCGCCGCCTGATGGGATGAACGGCCGTACATGGCCGTATCCTCATCATCGGATGCCGAACCTGGCCCGGTGGGCGACGCCGATGGAAACGGGCAGTTCGCTCAGCACGAGCCAGTGGCAACGGTGTTCCGTAGGTGATCCACGACGCTGCCCGAACCGGGACTTCTCGCCGGGCACCCGACGCGGACACGATGTGAACCGAACGGTGGGCGACTACCGGCCGACCGCCTGTCGCTGTCGCAATCAGTAGAGGTCGAGCTCGAAGCTGATCTGTGCAACGCCCCATCGACAGTCGACTCGACCGGCCACCGCCGCCGTCCAAAGCCTGCCGCTGCGGACATTCTGCTCGCCGTACCACAGCCAACATGGAGCCTTGATGACCGCACAGCCGCACCAGCGCCCTGACGAGGCAGCTGGACTTCCCCGCCCGACCAAGCCGGACTACACCTCGGTGTTCCTCCAGCCGAACCTCGCCAGCACGCGTCCGCACGCGGATGACGCGATCGAGGACGAGCCTCAGATCCCGAGCATCTCAAAGACCCGGTTCTGAAGGACCTCTTCGAGGCGGCCCCTGGGCTCCCACTGTTGATCGGCACTCCGCACAGCCCGCTGTGCGGAGTGCCGATCTTTCCGGGTGCGGACCGCCGAGGCGAGAGCGCGCCGGCGGCGGCAGGGCTCTACTGGAAGGCGGGCACCAGCCCGGTGACGGGCTGGACCAAGTCGGTGACCTTGTGCAGCTCGCCCAGCTTGTGCAGCTGGCTCAACTGGTAGGTAACGGTGGGCACCTCGTGCCGGCGCTCGGCCGGCAGAGCGCTCGTGCCGAGGTCATCGAGCAGGTCGGGGACGGACACGTACGGGCCGGAGGGCTCGGCCGCACTTGCGAGCGGTGCCGCGAGTGCTGAGACGCCGGTGGCGAGGGCCACGACGGCGAGGACGCTCTTTGCTTTGATCATGCCTGGAGCAACGGCCCCGACCGTCCGACGGACACGGTCGCCCGGCCGCCCTCACCCGCAAGGCGGAGTGTGTATTGCCGAGGGTTCGACGAGCCCCCGGCGTGCACGCCCACAAGCGATCACAGCGGCGCCGCTGTCCGCCCGCAGTCCGTCAGCGCAGGTGGCACACGAAGACGTCAGGCGCGTCGTTGGCGTCGTCCGGGACGAGATTGGCGGCCGGGGAGTCGAACCCCACCGCGCCGCCGCCGTCGGTGCCCCCGGTGCGCGGCCCGGGGTCGGTGTCCTCGGACACCTGCCCAGTGTCCTCGCTGACGAGCCGTACCTCCCCGGTCCGCATGCCCTTCAGGAAGACGTCTGGGCTGCTGTCCCGGTCGTCGCCGGAGAGGTTCGACGCGGCGGAAGTGAACGCGGCGTAGCGCCCGTCCCGGCTCAGCGAGACATGATCGCTCCTGCCGTTGGCCGGTGTGCGTCCGCCGCGGCGCTGACCAGCCGCATCCGACGCGTCTCGCGGTCGTGGAGGACATGTGCGCGCTGGTCGGGGCGGGTCCCTCGGGGCGCAGCACGCCGGACACAGAGGTGAACGCCACGAAGCGGGCATCACCGCTGTGGGAGGCGCCCCATGACGGCGTCCGGCGGTTGCCGGGACGCCTACGCCACGGGCAATCTGGGGCGCTGATCAGCGGTCCGCCCACGCGCAGCGGCGGCGCACGCCTACGCTCGGGCCATGGATGCGTTCGTACCGTTCCTGATACTCGTCGGCGCCCTCGCCGCGGTGATGGGTTTCCTCACCTGGCTGGCGTCCCAGCCCGTCGCCGCGGGGGTGCCGGTGCGGCCCTCGGCGCGACCATGGCTGCCTACGACGAGGCGATGCGTACGACCGCTCACCAGTCCTCCTACGAGATCCGGGCCCAGGCCGGTCGTCGGGCACCGACGCAGTCGCCCCACGATCCCTGAAGGCCGAGCCGCGGCGGGGCGAGCCTGCCGGGCGCGGGAGGCCGACGACCGCTTCGGCCGCGTCCTAAGCCGCCTACGGCAGGATCTGCGTCGCCGGGTCGCTCGCCTGCGGCGCGGTCACTGAGCGCTCCCGGCGGGGCTCAGCGCGCCTCGCTCTCGGCGTTCTTCGCCTTGATGCGCTCCGCTTCCTTGCGGACCTCGGCCTGGGTGGCGCGCTCCTTCTCCAGCCACTCGGGACGCTCCGCCCGCAGCGTGTTGATCTGCTCGGTGGTGAGTGCCTCGGTGACTCCGCCGCGGGCGAGACCCGCGATGGAGATGTCCAGCCGCTCCGCGACCACCGGGCGGGGGTGCGGGCCGTTGTGCCGCAGGTCCAGCAGCCACTGGGGCGGGTCGGCCTGCAGTGCGCTCAGCTGGGTGCGCGAAACGACCCCCTCCTGGAACTCGGCGGGGGTGGCTTCGAGGTACACACCCAGCTTCTTGGCCGCGGTCGCGGGTTTCATCATCTGGGTGGTCTTGTTCGAGGTCATGAGGTCAAGAGTATCGAGCGTGTGCGGTACCTCCGACCAGGACCGGTAGCCTGGCGGAGTGACAGGCTCGGAAGCACCCCTCTCGTTCAGGCTCGCGTACGTCCCGGGGGTGACCCCCACCAAGTGGGTGCGGATCTGGAACGAGCGGTTGCCCGACGTTCCCCTGACCCTGATCGCGGTGTCCGCCGCCGAAGCCCCCGACGTACTGCGGGACGGCGGCGCCGACGTGGGTCTGGTGCGGCTGCCGGTCGACCGGACGGCGCTCAGCGCGATCCCCCTGTACACCGAGACCTCTGTCGTCATGGTCCCGAAGGACCACGTCGTGGCCGCGGTCGACGAGGTGACCGCCGAGGATCTGGCCGACGACATCGTGCTGAGCCCCCTCGACGACACCCTCGGCTGGGAGAGCCTGCCGGGACGACCCGCGAACGAGCGTCCCGCCACGACGACGGACGCCGTCGAGCTTGTCGCGGCAGGGATCGGGCTGCTCGTCGTACCGCAGTCGATCGCCCGCCTGCACCACCGCAAGGACCTCACGTACCGGCCGGTGTCGGACGCCCCCGAGTCGCGCATCGCGCTGTCGTGGCTGGAGGACAGGACCACCGACCTGGTGGAGGAATTCATCGGGATCGTCCGCGGGCGGACCGTCAACAGCACCCGGGGCCGTCCCCCGACCCCGCCGCAGCCGAAGGCCAAGCGGCCCAGTACGGGCGGCACACGGCAGAAGCCCGCCGCAGGCAAGTCGGCCGGCAAGAACCCCCGGGGCGGTTCCGGCGGCGCCAAGGGCAGCAAGAGCGGCAAACCCCGTCGTCGTCCGTAACCCCTGCGACGCGCGCCCCTGAGGACGCTCCGGCCCGCACGTGGCGCTGCGGTGTGGCCGGATCGCGCTCTGGCCGCTGGGGCGGTGACAGGTGAGGATGCTCTGCGGCCGGGGCACTGGATGCCCCGGATGTCTCGTACACCGCAGGTGCGTCCCCCGGGCCACGCGGCGGGCGCCGGTGAGCGGGGCAGGGGTACGGCCCGCGGAGCCCGTCGATCGCGCCGAACCGGGGATGCGATGCTGGTGTGGTGTCTTTCACATGGCTCGTTCCTGATCCGATCTCGGCCGACCCACCCCACGCCACCGTCAACCCGTTGTTGACCCAGTCGTGGCTGGACCTGGCGTTCCTGCACTGGGCGGTGGACCCGGCCGAGGTGGCTCCGCTACTGCCGGCCGGAACCGTTCCCGACACCTTCGACGGGATGACGTACGTCGGCCTCGTCGCCTTCCGCATGCACCGCGTCGGCTGGTTCGCCCTCCCCGGTGTGCCGTACCTGGGCACCTTTCCCGAGACCAACGTCCGGCTGTACTCGGTGGACGCCCAGGGGCGGCGGGGTGTGGTCTTCCGTTCGCTCGACGCCTCCCGCCTGATCCCGGTGGCTGTCGCGAGGGCCCTGTTCCGGCTGCCGTACCTGTGGTCCGGGATGACCGTCCGGCACAGCGGGGACACCGTGACGTACACGAGCGCCCGGCGCTGGCCGGGGCCGCGCGGCGCGTACAGCCGGATCACCGTCCGTCCGGGCGAGAGGGTCGAGGAACCCACGCCTCTGGAGGATTTCCTGACCGCGCGCTGGGGCATGCACAACACGTTCTTCGGGCGGCAGATGTACCTCCCGAACACCCACTCGCGCTGGCCCCTGCACCGGGCCGAGCTGCTCGAATGCGACGAGAACCTCATCCGGGCAGCCGGTCTGGCCGCGCCGGTCGGTGAGCCGGTGAGCGTCCTGTACTCGCCCGGTGTGGCCGTGCGCTTCGGGCGGCCCGCCCGCCCGGGCGGCATTCCGACCCCCTGACCCGGTGCGGCGGGGCCAGAGGGTGTCACTGATCTTCTCCGGGGCCCTCAGCGGGCGCCGAAGACCTGCGTCCACCAGGGGCCGCCGGATGCGTCGTGCACTCCGAGGCCGATTTCCTTGAAGGAGCAGTTGAGTATGTTCGCGCGGTGGCCGGGGCTGTCCATCCACCCCTGCATCACACTGGCGGGAGTTTTCTGGCCACGGGCTATGTTCTCGCCGTACGTGGTCCAGGTGTATCCGGCGGCGGTGACGCGATCCCCGGGGTCCCGGCCGTCCGGGGATGTGTGGTCGAAGTAGTCGCGGGCCGCCATGTCCTCGGAGTGGCGTTGGCCGGCCGTGTCCAGGCGGGAGTTCTGGCTGACCCGGCCGCAGCCCTTCTTGCCCCGCTCGGTGTTGACCAATGCCGTCACCTGTTGCGCGAAGGACGAGGGCGCGGCGCCCGGCTGCGCGCTGGGGCGGGGGTCGGGTGACGACACCGGCCGGGGCGAGGCCTTGCTCGGCGTCGACTTCGGCTCGGGCTTCGGCCTGGGCTTCGCCTTCGCGGTTTTCTTGACCGGGGTGGTCGAGGCGCTCGGCTTGGTGGACGGCGAGGCCGACACCGCCGGTGGGGGCGACTTCGTCGAGGGGGCGACGGTCGGCACGGACGCGTCGGCGGCTGCCTGTGCGGGGGCCACCTTCTGGGACTCGTCCGGCTTCAGCAGGGTCATACCGGTGTATGCGCCGCCTCCCATCAGAAGCACCGCGGCCGAGGCCGCCACGGTACGCCGACGTCGCGTCGCCCGCCGGCTGCGCCGTTCCTGGCGGCGGCCCGAGGAAGCGAGCTGGACGGGGAGGTCTTCACCGTACGCGGCAAGGTCGGGTGATCCGTGTCCGCCGGGGGCGACCGCATCGGCGAGCGCGGCGGACACGGGTATGAGCCCCAGGCCCACCAGCAGCCTTTCGGCCGGCACCAGTCCGGCCCCGTAACCGGAGCAGACCGTGCAGTCCCGGGCGTGCCGCGCCAGCCGCTTGCGCCAGAGCGTGGACGGCACCCCGCCCCACGGCCCTATGGCATCGTCCAGCAGCGCGCACCGCGGTTCGGCCGACAGCGCGCGTACGACCACCCGTGCCGTCTCCAGCTGTGCCTTCACCCGCTGCACCCGTACCGCCGTGTGCTGGGGTGACAGCTCCATCGCCGCGGCCACCTCGGCCCGGGTGAGCTCACCCGCCGCCTCCAGCCACCACAGCGACAGCAGCGCCCGGTCGTCCCCGTCCAGCCAGCGGGTCGCCTCCGCGACTTCCCGGCGCTGGCCCGACAGGCCCAGACGCAGGATCGTCAGGTCCACGAAATCCGCGCCGGGGTCGGCCATGTCACGGGCGTCCGGCAGCTCACCGCTGACGGGGGTCGTCCGATGGGACTGCCAGTGGTCACGTAGCTGATTCATCGTGATGGCCACCAGCCAGGACCGGAAGCTGCCCGGGTCGCGCAGCGAGCCGAAACCGCTCAGTGCGCGGATCAGCGTCTCCTGCACCACGTCGTCGACATCGGCGTGCCCGCTCAGCGCCCGGCCCACGATGTTGTAGACGAGCGGCAGGTACGCGGCGACAAGCTCGTCCTGCGCCCGCTGATCCCCGCCCTGCGCCGCCTCGATCACTGCGGTTTCGCGTTCGCTGCCCACGCTCGACACTCCTCCTCGGGCTGTGCCCGGTCCCGACTGTTCCATCCGACACAGAAGGAGACCGGTCGCTGGGGCCGCGATAACGAAAAAACCGGGGCCCAATGCTGCCGGATGCTACTTCGCCGCCCGCGCATCTTCCGCCCAGTGGGTACGTGACGTACATGACCTCCGGGCCCGAAATTCCGCCGCCGGACATGGGTGTGGCGTGCCGCGGCTGGATTGCCGTGGCACGCCGTACAGGCGACTGCGTTGGTTCAAGCACTGAGGGCGACGCCCTCAGGAATGACCGCCTGCCGGAATCAGCGGTGGTGGCCGTGGCCGCGTCCCCAGGACTCGGTGTCGATGACCCGGCCGCGGTCGTTGCGCAGGACGGCCTTGTCCGACCGGTTGTCCCACATGTAGTTGCGGCGGTCCTGGAAGACGTCGTGGCGGGTGTCACGGCCGACGCCGGTGTGGACCTTGATGGCGGAGCGGCCGTGCAGGCGGACGCTGGTGAAGCGGTAGCGCTGGCCGTCACGGTTGGTAACCCTCTTCCGCATCGGGCACGAATCCGAAACGAGCACTTACCAAAGGTTCGCTGGGGGTTACACCTACCCGTTGAGCGCTCAACAACAACCCTTTCCGGCGCCGCACACTCCTCTCCGCACGCGCCGCCCGCGCCACCCCGGAGAGTTGGTAACGGACCCGGAGGCCCGCTTCTCGCACACAGAGCAGCAAAGCCGCTCTGTGTGCGATTTCATGGGGCGCGAGGAAGGCTGCGGCGCCATCGCCCCGGGCGGCGCCGACCAGCGGCTCGCCTGTCCAGGGGTGTCCGGGTTCCCGGCGTACGCCTCAAGGGGACCATGCGACCCTGATCTCGGCCGGACAGTCCCTGGATGTGTCGTTCGGTCAGGGCAGCGGGATACCGCGGGCCATGATCCACAGTTCGTACCACTCCTCGTGAGTGAGGGCGGGTTCCCGCAGCGCCGCGTCATGGCAGGCGCGGATGCGTGCCGGGCGGGCGCTGCCGACGACCGGGAAGGGGGGCACGGTGCTGGTCGGGCGTCTGCTGCATCGACACTGACGAGGCGGCGGCGTCGGCCGGCGCGGGGCTGACCACTGGCGACGGGTGCCCGGGGAGCACCTGAACCACACCATGAACCAATGATCCTGAAGCGGACCCGAAGTGGCCCGGAAGTGGAAGCGACTAAGGGCTGTCCCGTAATCCCTGGTGGATCAGCGCACGGCGTCAGATGCGGTGCATCGCAAGGCGGAGGGACGTTCGCATACTGGACGTATTCGGGCGTTCCGACAACGCGGCGAGGTGCCGTAG
>NZ_JASITA010000021.1 GCF_030063415.1 Streptomyces sp. H27-C3
CGTCCAGGTGCGGGAACAACACCCCGAACTTCAAGGCGAGTCGATCCCGAATCTCATGAGGTATTCCCATACCACGTCAACGAGCCAAATCGCCGGAAGCAACACGTTGAATCTCTGCGAGCCCTAAGCGGGCCGGCTCGCGCCCGCGAAGGGCATCTGGTCGATCGGGGCCACGCGGACGGGGGCGCCGGGGCGTGGGGCGTGGATCATCTGGCCGTCGCCGATGTAGAGACCCACGTGGCTGATGCCCGAGTAGAAGAACACCAGGTCACCAGGGGCGAGTTGGGAGCGGGGGACGCGGCTGCCCGCGTTGATCTGGGTGTACGTCGTACGGGGCAGCGAGACGCCCGCCGCGCGCCAGGCCGCCTGGGTGAGCCCCGAGCAGTCGAAGGACGAGGGGCCGGTCGCGCCCCAGACGTAGGGCGCGCCGAGGGCGCCCCGGGCGAAGGAAACGGCCTGCGCGGCGCGCGCGTTGGGCGCCGTGGCCGCGCCGCCGCGCGGGGCTTCGCGGTTCGCGCGGGGGGCCGCCGCTGCGCCGTGGCCGTCCTGCTCGGCGTACCGCGCACGGTCCTCGGCGGTGAGGCGGGACAGCAGGGCCTCGGCGTCGGCGATCTTGCCCTGGATCTTCGACTTGTGCTTCTTCAGGTCGCTCTGCTGCGATGTGAGGTTCGCGAGCTTGGTGTCGGCCTCGCTGCGCAACTGGTCGATGGCGCCGAGCTGCTGCCGGACACCGGTGATGGCGGCGGCGTGCCGGTCACCCGCCCGGTCGGCCCTCGCGGCCCGCTCCAGGTACTGGTCCGGGTCGGAGCTGAGTGCGATCTGCACGGCCGGGTCCACCGCGCCGGTGCGGTACTGGGCGGCGGCGAGCGAACCGAGCGCGTTGCGTGAGGCGTTGAGGCGCTCGGTCCTGCGGGCGGCCTCGTCGCGCAGCTCGCCCAGGGACTCGCGGGTGTCGCCCACCGTCTCCCGTACGCCGTTGTACTTCTCGGTGGCGACCTCGGCGTCGTGGTAGAGCTGGTCGACCTTGGCCTTCACCTGAGCGGGGGTGAGGGCGGGCTCCGCGACGCTGGTTCCTTCAAAGGCTGTGGCGCTCGCGGCTCCGGCGAGGGCGAGGGTGAAGGCGGTGCGGGCGGTACTGCCGGTGAGCGTGCGCTGTTTGGGCTTGCGATGCGCTGCCACGAGGGCGTCCACGTCCTTCGGTCGTCCGTCGGTACCGCGTCCGGTGGCGGCCCGCACAGGGGGTCGGGCCGCCACCGGATTTTCGGCGGTGATGGCCGACCGGCCGCTCCGGGGAGGTGCGGCGGTGGGGAGTCGGCCACCTGAGGGAGGACGCTAAACCTGCGGGTCACGGGGAAGCACCGGAATGACTGACAGTGCCCGAATTCGGTGATGAAGTGACCGCCGGTGAGCGATGGAATGACCCGGAATTGAGCATTCCGATCGGCTGCGACCGATGTGGGGGCACGGAGGCGCCTCATGGGCCGGGCCTGCTACAGGGCGTCGAGGGGCGGCCGACGTTGGTCGGCGCGGCTTCATCCTTTGGTCGGGCGATCCGCGGCCCGGCCGAGGCCGTGCTGCGGCGGCTGATCAACCGCTGAGGGGGAGGGAGTTCCGACGCCGCGGCGCTCGCCGGCTGCGCTCGCGGCGGGACTGCCGACGCTCCGGTGAGGTACTTGAGGCTTCGGTGGGACGCTGTGTGCGGTTGGATCCTGCCGGACGGGGCCTGGTTTTCCCGGCCCGCCCGGCATCGGCCCGCCGTGCGTTACGCCGGGCGCACGCTGCCGTAGATCGGCATGTAGTAGATCGACTCCTCGCGGACGTACGCGCCGGGCTTGGGCGCGTGGATCATCTTGCCGTCGCCGATGTAGACGCCGACATGGCTGATGTCGTCGTAGAAAAAGACCAGGTCACCCGGCTTTAGGTGGTCGGTCGCGATCCGCGTGCCGACCTTCACCTGGTCCCAGGTGGTCCGCGGCAGATCGACGCCCGCGGCCTTCCAGGCACCCTGGGTCAGACCGGAGCAGTCGTACGAACTCGGGCCCGCGGCGCCCCACACGTACGGCTTGCCGATCTGGGCGCGGGCGAAGGCGAGAACCTTCTCGGCCTTGGCCGCGTACGCGCCACCGGACTCGCCGCCGCCGCCCGTGCCCGCGCCGGGGGTGCCCGAGCCCGTCCCGGCGCCCGTACCCGCGCCGCTGCCCGTGCCGTCCTCCCGCTGGGTTGCTTCCTCCTGGCGCTTGCGCTCGGCGTCCGCCCTGTCCTTCGCCTCTGCCTTCGCCTCTGCCTTCGCCTTCTCCTCGGCCTTGCGGGTGGCTTCGGCCTCCCGTTTCTTCTCCAGCGCCGCGAGCCGCGCCTTTTCCTCGGCGGTGAGGTCCGACAGCATTTCGCGCGCTTTGGCGAGCTTCTTCTGGACGCTCCGCTTGGAGGCCTTGAGCGCGGCCTGCGACTCGGTGAGTTTCTCCAGGCTGCGGGTCGCCTCGGCGCGTTCCTTGGCGGCTTCGTCCTGCTTCTGCTCGTAGTCGGTGATGTACGACTTCTGACGTTCCGTCATGCGGTCCATCAGCTGGTTCTGGTCGAAGTACTGCTGCGGGCTGTCCGCGAGCAGCAGCGCAGCGGTCGGGGTGACCGTGCCCGACCGGTACTGCGCGGCTGCGAAGCTGCCGAGCTTGCGCCGCGCGTCGTTGAGCTTCTCGGTGCGCTTGGCGACGTTGTCGAGCAGCCCGTCCACCGACTTGCGCTGGCCGTCGGTGGCTTCCTTCGCCTTGTTGTAGCTCTGGGTGGAGGTTCCGGCCTGCCGGTAGAGGTCGTCGACCTTCTTCTGCACTTCCTCGACGGTCGGGTTGGGGCTCGGCTCGGTCGGCGCGGCCTGGGCGCTCTGCCCCAGGAGGCTGATGGAGGCGATGGCGGCCGTCGTCATGCCGACGGCGGGCGCGGTGGTGCGAATCCGGGTGCGCGATTTGCGATGCGATGCCAAGGTCGGCATTTTCCTTCCGTGGACCGCCTACCGGGTTAGCTGTCGGGTTCGGGCGGAACGGAAGGCTGCCCTACGGTCCGTGGGGAACTCGGACCGATTCACCCCAGTGGTGCGTGTGGGTCCCCGGTTCCGAACTGCCGTGAGGCAGTGCGAATTCGGCGTGGGCGGCCCGGTCCGGCGCCGATCGCCGGTGGAGGTACAAGCCGCCCGAGTCAGCACGCTAGCCAATGCGTGTGACCGCTGGGAAGTCCGATGTTCGATATGCCCGATACGTTTTCGTTACCTGGATGTAGAGGCGGCGTGAGAGGGGTGAAGATGTGGCGGAGGTCACGGGCGAAGGCGGTTGGCGAAGTGGTCGGCGCGGCCCGGTACGGCCGTCGCCGACGGGATTCACGGGCATTCCGGGGCGGGGTGTCAGTGGGCCCGCCTAAGCTTGGTGAACGATGAGCAGCCTCTTTGACGACAGCTTCCTGGCCGACCTCCAGCCCACGGCGGAGGCGACTCCGCCGCCCCCCGAGGGGCACGCCCCGGAGGAGGTTCCGCACGACCTCTTCGAGGGCGCCTTCGCGGCGCCCCCGGCGCCCAGGGACGCGTACTACCGGGGCGGCGCACCGCGCCCCGTGACGGACGTCGCCGCGCTGCTCGACGGGCTGAACGAGGAGCAGCGCGCCGCTGTCGTGCACGCCGGATCGCCGCTGCTCATCGTGGCGGGGGCCGGCTCGGGCAAGACCAGGGTGCTGACCCACCGGATCGCGTATCTCCTGGCCAACCGGGGCGTGCACCCCGGCCAGATCCTCGCGATCACCTTCACCAACAAGGCCGCGGGCGAGATGAAGGAGCGCGTCGAGGAGCTCGTCGGCCCGCGCGCGGGTGCGATGTGGGTCTCGACCTTCCACAGCGCGTGCGTCCGCATCCTGCGCCGCGAATCGAAGAAGCTCGGCTTCACTTCCTCGTTCTCGATCTACGACGCCGCGGACTCGAAGCGCCTGATGGCGCTCGTCTGCCGCGACCTGGATCTCGACCCGAAGAAGTTCCCGCCGAAGGCCTTCAGCGCCAAAGTGTCGAACCTGAAGAATGAGCTGATCGACGAGGAGACCTTCGCCGGTCAGGCCGCCGACGGCTTCGAGAAGATGCTGGCCGAGGCGTACGTGCTGTACCAGGCGCGGCTGCGCGAGGCCAACGCCCTGGACTTCGACGACATCATCATGACCGCGGTGCACCTGCTCCAGGCGTTCCCGGACGTCGCCGAGCACTACCGGCTGCGCTTCCGGCACGTCATGGTTGACGAGTATCAGGACACCAACCACGCGCAGTACACCCTCGTGCGCGAGCTGGTGGGACCGTCCGGTGAGGACAAGGCCCCGGCCGAGCTGTGCGTCGTCGGTGACGCCGACCAGTCGATCTACGCCTTCCGCGGCGCCACCATTCGTAACATCCTCCAGTTCGAGGAGGACTACCCCAACGCGAAGACGATCATGCTGGAGCAGAACTACCGCTCCACGCAGACGATCCTCACCGCCGCCAACGCGGTGATCGAGCGCAACGAGAACCGCCGGCCGAAGAATCTGTGGACGGACGCCGGAGCGGGTGCCCTGATCACCGGCTATGTCGCGGACACCGAGCACGACGAGGCGCAGTTCATCGCCGAGGAGATCGACCGGCTGACCGACGCGGGCGACGCGAAGGCCGGCGACATCGCGATCTTCTACCGTACGAACGCACAGTCCCGCGTCTTCGAAGAGATCTTCATCCGGGTCGGCCTGCCGTACAAGGTCGTCGGCGGCGTCCGCTTCTACGAGCGCAAGGAGGTCCGGGACGTCCTTGCGTATCTGCGCGTCCTGTCGAACCCCGAGGACACCGTCCCACTGCGCCGCATTCTGAACGTACCGAAGCGGGGCATCGGTGACCGCGCCGAGGCGATGATCGACGCGCTGTCACTGCGAGAGAAGATCAGCTTCCCGCAGGCGCTCCAGCGGGTGGACGAGGCGTACGGCATGGCGGCCCGCTCCACCAACGCCGTGAAGCGGTTCAACACGCTGATGGAGGAGCTGCGCACGATCGTCGAGGCGGGCGCAGGCCCGGCCACGGTGCTGGAGGCCGTCTTCGAACGCACGGGCTACCTCGCCGAGCTGCAGGCCTCGACCGACCCGCAGGACGAGACGCGCATCGAGAACCTTCAGGAACTGGCCGCGGTCGCCCTGGAGTTCGAGCAGGAGCGCGCCGACGAGGAGACGCCGGGGACGCTGGCGGAGTTCCTGGAGAAGGTGGCGCTCGTCGCCGACTCCGACCAGATCCCGGACGAGGACGAGGACGGTTCCGGCGTCATCACGCTGATGACGCTGCACACGGCCAAGGGCCTTGAGTTCCCCGTGGTGTTCGTGACGGGCATGGAGGACGGGGTCTTCCCGCACATGCGCGCGCTCGGACAGACCAAGGAGCTGGAGGAGGAGCGGCGGCTGGCGTACGTGGGGATCACGCGCGCGCGTGAGCGGCTCTATCTGACGCGGTCGACGATGCGCAGCGCGTGGGGACAGCCCTCGTACAACCCGCCGTCGCGGTTCCTGGAGGAGATCCCGGAGGAGCACCTGACGTGGAAGCGGACGGGGGCGCAGATTCCGGCGGGCCCGGTCTCGGGCATCGGCTCCTCGCGCTCGTCCTCCTCCTCGCTCACCTCGTCGTTCTCCACGTCCACGCGGAGCGGGGGCGCCGGTGGCGGCGGGCGGTCCGGTCCTTCGGGCTTCGCCACGCGACGGTCCTCGGACAAGCCGGTGATCGCGCTGACGATCGGGGACCGGGTCACGCACGACCAGTTCGGCCTCGGCACGGTCGTGACCGTGACGGGGACGGGCTCGGACGCCCAGGCGACGATCGACTTCGGCGACGAGCGGCCGAAGAAGCTGCTGCTGCGGTACGCGCCGGTTCAGAAGCTCTAGGGGCGTCCTGAAGATGTTGAAATCACGCCCGTATTGCACCAGTTCGACGGGATTGGCATTTGCTGGCAATCCGGGGTGATCCGGGCGGCCGGAGCAAGATCTTCATCGGCCTCCTAGGGGGCGTCCGGCCCCGGGCGCGACAACTGGTCGGGTGGGCCGGCCGGGCGCGGCGGCCGGGTGGGCCCGCGCGCTTGGCCGGCCGGGCGCGGCGGACAGGCGCGGGGCAGGGAGCGGAGCCCGTCGCGGCTGGGGGCTGCGGCTTGTCGGCCCGGGGCGGCGCTGGGCTTGTTCGCATGGCGCCTTGGCTTGCGCCCTGGGCTTTTACGGGGTCGGGGTTACGGGCCAGGGACTCACGTCGGGTCGAGGTTGTGGCTGCGGAGCCACGACAGCGGGTCGACCGCCGCGCCGCCGCCGGGACGTACCTCGAAGTGCAGGTGCGGCCCGGTGGAGTTGCCGGAGTCGCCCGAGTACGCGATGGTGTCGCCGGCCTGGACCGAGCCGGACCGGAGCTTGTTGGTGCTGAGGTGGCAGTACCAGGTCTCAGTGCCGTCGGCGGCGGTCACTATGGCCATGTTTCCGTAGGCGCTGTTGTACTGCGTGCGGACCGTGCCGTCGGTCGCGGCCATCACGGGAGTGCCGTACCCGACGGGGAAGTCGATGCCGGAGTGCTGCGACATCCAGTTGACCCCGGCCTGACCGTAGTAGGCGCTGAGTCCCTGCTGCGCCACCGGCAGGACGAACTTGGGGCGCTCGGCCTCCTTGCGGGCGGCCTCCGCGACCCTGCGCTTCTTCTCGGCGATCTGGCGGGCCTTGAGGTCGATGCGCTCCTGCGTACGGCTGGCACGGTCGGCGAAGTCATCGGCGTCCGCGCTGAGGTTGGCGAGCTGGGTGTCCAGCTTGTTGTTGACGGTGACCGGCTTCACCGAGCCGGCGTCGGGGGCGGCGACCGTGGTGGTGCCGTCCTTCGGCTCCTCGGAGCTGCCGACTCCGCCGACCGAGGCCGCGGCGATGCCGGCGACCCCCATCACACAGGCGGAGGGGACGGCGACGGTGAGGAGCGCGGAGCGCCTGGCGGGGGTGCGTCGACGGCCTCGGCTCGCGGAGCGGCGGGGGCCGACGGCGGCGGTTGCTGCGACGGGCTCGTGATCCGGGTCCGGCGCGGGGGAGGGGGCGACGTCGGTGGAGTCGATGCCGATGTCATTGGTGCCGGTGCTGGGGGCGACATCGGTGTCGGCGTCGTACTGCCTGTAGTCGGGCGAGACTTCGTAACGTTCGTACGGTTCGTACGGGTCATAGGCCTCGTACGGCGTGGGTGCTTCGGGCGCCTCGGGTGTCGTGAACGCCTGCGGGGCCTCGGCCAGGTCCGCGACCGAGAACTGGGCCGTGGCGTAGAGGACTTCCTCGGGCGCGGCGACGGGGTGGGCCCCGGTGTGGACGCCGACGTTCCAGGCGCCGGTGTCGTACGCGCCGTTGTTGTACCCCGATGCTGTGCTCCACTGCCCGGTGGCGTCGGCGGCCTGGGCGAACTGCGGGGCCGCGTACTGGCCGGTCTGTCCGGAGTCGCACTGTCCCGGGATGAACTGGCCCGTGTCGAGCTTTTCTGTGCCGAGCTGCCCTGCCTGGTTCCAGGCGTTGGCGTCCCACTGGCCCGTGGTCTGTGCGGGGATGTCCGCCGCTGTCTGATATCCGGCGGCAGGCCATGAGGTGGTTTCGTACTGCTGATGTTGCTGATGCTGCTGCGCGCCGTAGGTGTCGTACCCGACCGCCTGGTGGGCGCCCGTGGTGTCCCACTCGGAGGAGTCGTACTGGCCGCTCTTGTCCACCCCGTAGGGGCTTCCCGGTCCCGGAAGTGTGCCGAAAAGTGGATCGGTGTCGAAACTGCCGGTGGAGTAGCCGTCGTACCCGGCGTGGGCGTGCTGGTCGTCCACCAACTTCTCTCTCGCCTCGACAACAGGACCTGAGGTCTGGGGTCCCTGGAGAAACTTGAGCCCCTGGAAGTACGGGAGCCCCAAAGGCAAACAGTGGCGCGACTGTACCCGGCGGTATGCGGAGACGACAATCTTCGGCAGGTTCCCGGCGCTCCGGAAACGGGCATTCGGCCGCCTTTGGGTGGACGCCGGGCACAGCCTTGGCCTTACGTTCGACGCGTGTTCGATCCGGGGCGAGTGGGGGAGGGGTGGGGGCGGCCAGGTCAGGGGTGGGGATCAGGCCACCGATGCCGCCCCGGACACACCCGGCGCCGCGTCCTGGGCCTGGAGTGCCTGTCGGATCCCGGCGGCGACGGCCGGATGGACCGGTAGAGCCAGATGGCCGATTCCAGTCACTCGTATGTTCTGGGCGATCAGATCCTCATGGGTGACGCACGCCGTTTCGAGAGGGAGCATCAGCTGATCGAGATCGCTCCAAAAACTTACGAACTTGGTCCGGCAGCCGGGCGCGGGCTCGCGCAGCTCCTCGATCACATCGGAACCCGGGCGCATCTGTCGCACGATCGGGTGAGCGCTCATGGGCGGGGCGACGCGGGTGCCGCTGTGCGGAGTGCCGAGAGTGACCAGGGTGCGTACGCGCGTGTCGCCGCCGAGGCGCTGCACGTAATAGCGGGCGATCAGGCCGCCGAGGCTGTGGCCGACGATGTCGACCTCGGCGTGTCCCGTGCGGTCGCAGATCTCCTCGACATGGCGGCCGAGCAGCTCGGCGGCGGTGCGGATGTCGCAGGTGAGCGGAGAGTAGTTGAGGGATTCCAGATGGTGCCAGCCGTGCCGGGTCAGGGAGCGGCGCAGCAGGACGAACACCGACCGGTTGTCCACGAAGCCGTGCAGCAGCACGACCGGCGGGTGGGGCCGGCCGGTCGTGGGCAGCCGGGACGTCTCCGGCAGGACGACTGTTTCACCGACCGGGTCCCGGCGGCGCTCCTGGGCGATGCCCGACGGATAGAGGCAGAGGTGCCCGGCGAGGATGGCCAGCTCCAGGGCGGTGGCCCGCAGGAGCGCGGCCGACAGCTGCAACTGGCGCAGACACGGCGGAAAAACGAAGAAGAAGGGCAGAACCTTCATGGCCGACCTCCCGAACGGCACGTGGGGAGACAGCTCCGTCCCCCGTGTGCCCTCATGGGGCGCCGTGCTGAGGCGGTCGGCATGCCGCGCCCCCGTGCCGTGCGGTTGACGGCATGGGGATGAGGCGACCTCGTTGCGGCTCCCCAGGCGATCGTTCCCGGCGCTGCGGCAGTAGCGCCTGCTGAGGCGGGAACGACGCATAGCGAACATGTCCCACGTGTGATTTCCCCCTCCCTGTCCACCGTGAAACGAGCGCTTGCGGGATGCTGTAGATAACGTTCGTTCACTTCCCCGTCCTTTCCGGAGCGGGGACGCGTGCCAATGACGGCGCAGTCGGTACATGGAGGCAGTGATGGGTGTGACCGGACCGATCCGCGTGGTGGTCGCCAAGCCGGGCCTCGACGGGCACGACCGTGGGGCAAAGGTCATCGCGCGGGCGCTGCGCGACGCCGGTATGGAGGTCATCTACACCGGGCTTCATCAGACGCCCGAGCAGATCGTGGACACCGCCATCCAGGAGGACGCCGACGCGATCGGCCTGTCGATTCTCTCCGGTGCGCACAACACGCTCTTCGCGAAGGTCATCGACCTGCTCAAGCAGCGCGACGCGGAAGACATCAAGGTCTTCGGAGGCGGCATCATTCCGGAGGCGGACATCGCACCGCTGAAGGAGAAGGGTGTCGCGGAGATCTTCACCCCGGGCGCGACGACACAGTCCATCGTCGACTGGGTCAACGCCAACGTCCGCCAGGCGGCCCAGGCCTGACGCAGTGGTCGGGGCGGGTGCCGGTCCCGGTGCCGAGGTGGCAGTGGCACCGGGGGCCGACGCCGACGCCGACGCTGAGGTGACGGTGGGGGCCGGTGCCGACGCCGACGCCGACGCCGACGCCGACGCCGACGTCGACGCCGAGGTGGGGGCTGGTGCCGGTACCGACGCCGAGGTGAGGTCGTTACGACCTCCCCCGCGATACGGAGCGGGCTCCCGGCGTCCTGCGACCCCGCTCGCGGCGTTGTCGTCGGTCAACGACGCTCCGCGTCGATTCCCTCCTCCGCCCCGCAATCGCAGCCACCGGACGCCGCTCACCGATCCACTCCCTACCGCGGGGGAGGTCGTTACTCCTTCGGCCGGTCCGGCGGCTCGGGCGACCCCGATGCCTCCGGGGAGCCCGGCCGTTCCGGCCGTTCGGTCGGCTCCGGCAGTTGTGCGGTGTGAGACGCCGACGGCGGCGCCTCGGGTTGCGACAATTCGGTGAGCATCGCCGCCCTGAGACGGAGGGTGCCAACGAGGCGCTGGAAGGCCTCCGACCAGTAGCCGCCCGCGCCGGGCGACGCGTCCTCCTGCTCGTCGGGAGTCGTCGTGAGGATTTCGAGACGGCTCGCTTCGCCGGGGTGCAGACATCGCTCCGCCAGCCCCATGACCCCGCTGAAACTCCACGGGTAACTCCCCGCCTCGCGCGCGATGTCGAGTGCGTCCACCACCGAACGGCCGAGCGGCGCCGCCCACGGCACGGTGCAGACCCCGAGCAGCTGAAAGGCCTCGGACAGTCCGTGTGCAGCTATGAACTCGGCCACCCAGTCAGCGCGTTCACCGTCCGGCAGGGTGGCCAGCAGGTTCGATCGCTCGGCGAGCGACGAGGTGCCGGGCCCGGAGGTCGGCGGCGCGGAAGGCGTGCCGAGCAGGGCCCGTGACCAGTCGGCGTCCTGCTGCCGCACCGCCGCGCGGCACCAGGCGGCCTGCAGCTCCTCCTGCCAGTCGTCGCTCACGGGCAGCGCGACGATCTCCCGTGCCGTACGACCGCCGAGCCTGCGCGTCCAGGCGGCCAGCGGGGTGCACTCCACCAACTGGCTGAGCCACCAGGACCGTTCGCCCCGCCCGGCCGGGGGCTTGGGTGATATGCCGTCGCGTTGCATGTCCGCGTCGCATTCGTGCGGGGCCTCGACGGTGATGCGCTCCCCGTCGCCCGTCCGGTCGCTGCGGTCCAGGCTGACGCAGGTCGTGGCGCGGCTCGCCATCCGGGAGGCCAGGGCCGACCTCGGCAGCGCGGAGAGCAGCTCGGCGGCAGTGGAACGCACATTGCGGCTGCGGTCGGACAGAGCTTGCTCCAGGAAGGGCTCGTCGCTGTCGGACAAGCCCGTGCGCAGGGAGTCGAGGAACATCAGCCGGTCCTCGGCACGCTCGGTGGGCCACGTCGCGGTGAGCAGCGTGAGCGCGGCGCCGGGCTCACGCGCCCGCACGGAGGCGAGCAGCCCGACCCGCTCCGCGGCCGTCTCCTCCCACAGCTGGTACCCCGTCTGCTCGGCCGTGGCCAGGCCGCCGCGCAGCAGGTCGGTCAGCCGCTGGTCCAGCTCCGTGGCCCCCGCGCTGATCCGCTCGGCCCGGCGCTCGGCCCTGCGCCTGGCCGCCTCGGGATCGACCGTCGTCCCGGAAGACCCCAACTCTCCTTCTGGTCCGCCCTCTACGCCCCACTCCCACCTCTCCTGCCCCCTCTTCCCGGCGGCGCTCTCCCGGCGTGCCGCCAGCCACTTCTGGGCCCAGTCGGGCGCAGCCGCGCCCGACGCGGCTGCCTGGAGCCCCCGCTCGTCCGCGGCCTGGAGCAGCAACAGCCCCAGCGCGTGCTTGCAGGGGAACTTCCGGCTCGGGCAACTGCACTTGTAGGCGGGGCTGCTGCCCGCCATGTCGACCACGGTCCGGTACGGCTTGCCGCCGCTGCCCTTGCACAAGCCCCACGCGGCCCCCGAGCCGCTGCTCCCCGTCTCCGACCACGGCCCGGCCGTGCCGAGCCTGCTTCCCGCCTTGCGCGACGCATCATCAGGAGCCAGTGCCAGCACCTGATCCGCAGTCCAGCGCACCCCCAGCTGATTCATGCCAACGACGCTACGCGGCACCACTGACAATGGGCTCCGAGCTGCGGTTTTGTCCGATCGTTAACTATTTGACCTTGCCCCTCCTTTGCGCTTGGGTGCGAGATCCGCAACTCACAATCCGGGGGGATCCCACATGAACCGCATCATCCGCACCGCCGTCTGTGCCGCCGCCGTCACCGGCCTCGCCTTCGGTCTCGGCGCCTGCGCCGAGACGACCGAGGCAGCCAAGGACAAGGCCGTGGACCAGGTCGACAAGGCCGTCGACGAGACCTACGAGGTCACGTACGAGGTCACCGGCAAGAGTGTCGATTCCATCGAGTTCGCGGGTGGCGAGGGCACGGCCATGAACCCCAAGATGGAATCCGTCGCCAAGCCCAAGCTGCCGTGGACGAAGACGGTCACCCTGCGCGGAATCATGCCGCCCGCCGTGTCGCCGATGGCCATTGAGGGCGCCGCCGACCTGAGCTGCAAGGTTGTCTACAAGGGTAAGACCATCAAGGAGGCCAAGGGGGAGAAGGTCATGGTGGGCGGCTGCATCGCGATCTCACCCATCGCCAAGTAGCTCCCATGTGCCGCCACTTGCTCTCTGACCTGCGGTGATGGCTGATTGTCAGTGGCGTGGTGCACGGTAGATCCCACATCCGGGAAATCTGGAGGGGGATCCATGACCGTGCCCGAAACCAAGACTGTCGGCAGTGCGGCGAGCGGTGAGGCTCTGCGGCCGCACGCCGAGGACGCGTTCGCCGACGAGCTCAAGGCGCTCGCCGCGGCCGACGACCGGCCGCGGCCCGCCCGGTGGCTGCTGTCGCCGTGGGCCGTCGCCACCTACCTGCTCGGCGGGACCCTGCCGGACGGCACGGTGATCACGCCGAAGTACGTGGGGCCGCGTCGGATCGTCGAAGTCGCCGTCACCACCCTCGCCACCGACCGTGCGCTGCTCCTGCTCGGAGTCCCCGGCACCGCCAAGACCTGGGTCTCCGAGCACCTCGCCGCCGCCGTGAGCGGCGACTCCACCCTGCTCGTACAGGGCACGGCGGGGACGCCCGAGGAAGCCATCCGCTACGGCTGGAACTACGCTGAGCTGCTCGCGAACGGGCCGAGCCGCGCCGCGCTCGTTCCCAGCCCGGTCATGCGCGCCATGGCCGAGGGCATGACCGCGCGGGTCGAGGAGCTGACCCGTATCCCGGCGGACGTGCAGGACAGCCTGATCACGATCCTGTCGGAAAAGACCCTGCCGATCCCGGAGTTGGGCCTGGAGACACAGGCCGTCCGAGGGTTCAACGTCATCGCCACCGCCAACGACCGCGACCGCGGGGTGAACGACCTCTCCAGCGCGCTGCGCCGCCGCTTCAACACGGTTGTACTGCCGCTGCCCGCGACCGCTGACGCGGAGGTCGACATCGTGTCGCGACGCGTCGACCAGCTGGGCCGCTCGCTCGACCTGCCGACCACACCGGACGGGATCGACGAGATCCGACGGGTGGTCACGGTCTTCCGCGAGCTGCGCGACGGCATCACCTCCGACGGCCGCACGAAGATCAAGTCCCCCTCGGGGACACTGTCCACGGCCGAGGCGATCTCCGTCGTCACCAGCGGTCTCGCGCTCGCCGCGCACTTCGGGGACGGTGTGCTGCGCCCCGGTGACGTGGCCGCCGGCCTGCTCGGCGCTGTCGTGCGCGATCCCGCCGCGGACCGCGTGATCTGGCAGGAGTACCTGGAGACGGTGGTCCGCGAGCGGGACGGCTGGAAGGACTTCTACCGCGCATGCCGGGAGGTCTCGGCATGACGGCGGGCCCGGTGCTGCTGGGTGTGCGCCACCACGGGCCCGGCTCGGCCCGCGCGGTGCGGAGTGCGCTCGACGCGGTGGGGCCCCGGGCCGTGCTGATCGAGGGGCCGCCCGAGGGGGACGCGCTGCTGTCGCTCGCGGCGGACGAGCAGATGCGCCCGCCCGTAGCCCTGCTCGCGCATGTCACGGACGACCCCGGCCGGGCCGCGTTCTGGCCGCTGGCCGAGTTCTCGCCGGAATGGGTCGCGATCCGCTGGGCGCTCGGGCGCGGTGTCCCGGTGCGCTTCATCGATCTCCCGGCGGCGCATTCGCTGGCACTCGCAGAAGGGGAACGGGAAGGGGAAGGGGGAGAGGGAGAGGGAGGAATGGGAAAGGGCGAGGGGGAGAGCGCGGCGCCGGGCGGTGCGGGGGCACCGGACGAGGACGCCGACTCCACGGGCGGTGACGGTAACGGGGTTCGGCAGGAAGACGGTTCGTCCGTCCCCGGTGACCTGCGGATCGATCCGATCGCGGTCCTCGCGGAGGCTGCCGGGTACGACGATCCCGAGCGCTGGTGGGAGGACGTCGTCGAGCATCGCGGCCCGACTGCCGGAGACGCGGAGCGGGAGGCCGCCCTCGCACCGTTCGACGCGATCGCCGAGGCCATGGAAGCGCTGCGGGAGGAGTACGGGGACGGCGGGTACGCCCGTGACCGTGTGCGTGAGGCCTATATGCGGACCCGACTGCGGTCCGCGCGCAGGGAGTTCGGCGATGACATTGCCGTCGTCTGCGGGGCATGGCACCTTCCGGCGTTGCACGAGAAGGCCGCCACGGCTACCGCCGACCGGGCGCTGCTCAAGGGGCTGCCCAAGGTCAGGACCGAGATGACCTGGGTGCCCTGGACGCACCGCAGGCTCGCCCGGCACAGCGGATACGGCGCGGGGATCGACTCTCCCGGTTGGTACGGGCACCTGTTCGGCGCCAGGGACCGGCCGGTCGAGCGCTGGATGACCAAGGTCGCAGGGCTGCTGCGGGACGAGGACCGGATGGTGTCATCCGCCCATGTCATCGAGGCCGTCCGGCTCGCCGAGACCTTGGCCGCCATGCGCGGGCGGCCTCTCGCGGGGCTGACCGAGACGACCGACGCCGTTCGCGCCGTGATGTGCGAGGGCTCCGACGTGCCACTCGCGCTCATCCATGACCGGCTCGTCGTCGGTGATGTGCTCGGCGATGTCCCGGACGCGGCGCCCGCCGTGCCGCTGCAGCGCGACCTGACCCGGGCGCAGCGCACGCTGCGGCTCAAACCCGGTCCGCTGGATCGGGAGTTGGAGCTGGACCTCCGCAAGGAGACCGACACGGCGCGCAGCCGGCTGCTGCACCGACTGAGGTTGCTGTCCATCGACTGGGGCGGGCCCGCCGCGGGGCGGGGCAGCACCGGCACGTTCAGGGAGAGCTGGCTGCTTCGCTGGGAGCCCGAGCTGGCCGTGCGGGTCGCGGAGGCCGGGGTGTGGGGCACCACCGTGCTCTCCGCAGCCACGGCCAAGGCCGAGTCCGAAGCCATTTCGGCAACCGCCCTCGCCGATGTCACCGCGCTCGCCGAGCGGTGCCTCCTGGCCGACCTTCCGGACGCCCTGCCAGTGGTGATGCGGGCCCTCGCGGACCGCGCCGCGCTGGACGCGGACGTCGGCAATCTGGCCCAGGCGCTGCCCGCCCTTGCCCGCTCCCTGCGGTACGGCGACGTACGCGGCACGGACACGGTCGCGCTCGGCGAGGTGGCGGCCGGCCTCGCCGAGCGGATCTGCGTGGGACTGCCGCCCGCCTGTACGGGCCTCGACGCGGACGGCGCCGCGGAGATGCGCCGCCACCTCGACGCGGTCCAGACAGCGATCGGCCTTCTGGCGGAGACCGCTCCACACACCCCGGACGTGCGCGACCGCGATGCGCGCGACCGCGATGCGCACGCACCCGCGGCAGTGCGCATACCCGCGCCGGGCAGCGGGGCGGAGAGTGCCGGGCGCGTCGGTGACCCCGGTCGGGCCTCCGGCATTTCCGGCACCTCCGTTGGACTGCGCGGGCGTTGGGCCGCCGTGCTGCGCCAGCTCGCGGACCGGGATTCGGTCGGAGGCGTCATCCGGGGGCGGGCCGTGCGGCTGCTGCTGGACGACGGGCGGCTCGCGGAGAACGAAGCGGCGCGGCTCATGGGGCTCGCGCTGTCACCCGGCACCCCGCCCGCCGACGCGGCGGCCTGGATCGAGGGCTTCGTCGGCGGTGCCTCGGGCGGGGGGATGCTCCTGGTGCACGACGCGCGCCTTCTGGGCCTGGTCGATACCTGGCTGGCCGGTGTCCCCGACCAGGCGTTCACCGACGTACTGCCGCTGTTGCGCCGCACGTTCGCGGCGTACGAGCCGGGAGTGCGACGCACCCTGGGCGAGCTGGTCAGGCGCGGGCCGACCGCGGCCGGACCTGCCCGGACGGAATCCGGAGCACCCGGTTTCGGTCCCGGCCTGGATGAGAAGCGGGCCGAAGCCGTGATGCCGGTGCTGGCGCTGCTGCTCGGCACGGACACGACGGACAGGGGAGGGAGCCACCACCACGACAGCGACAGTCACCACCAGGACACCCGCAGCCACAACAGCCACCACCAAGACAGCCGCAGCCACGACAGCCACGGCGACAACCAGCCGAAAGTCCTGACGGAGGAGGCCCGATGAGCACGTACGGCAATGATGTGGACGCGGCGGCCGGCTCCAGGACGGCGGCCGGCTCCAGGACGACGATGGGCGCTACGACGACGACGACGGCCGGCTCCACGACGGCGGCCGGCTCCAGGACGACGATGGGCGCTACGACGACGACGGCCGGCTCCGCTACGGCCGATCTCGCCGGGGAATCCGCCGGTGGCGAGCGGCTCAGGCGCTGGCGCCTCGTGCTGGGTGGGCAGGACGCCGACGGGACCGGGTGCGTGCTCGGCGGGCAGGATGCCGCGATGGACGGAGCCCTGACCGCGCTCTACGGCGGCGGGGCAGCCAAGGGGCCCCGCGGCAGCAACCGGTCGGCCGGGCTCGGTGCCTCCGCGCCGTCCGTCGCGCGCTGGCTCGGCGACATCCGAACGTATTTCCCCAGCTCCGTCGTGCAGGTCATGCAGCGCGACGCGATCGACCGCCTCGGTCTCTCCGCGCTTCTGCTGGAGCCGGAGATGCTGGAGGCCGTCGAGGCGGATGTTCACCTGGTCGGGACGCTGCTCTCCCTGAACAAGGTGATGCCGGAGACGACCAAGGAGACCGCCCGGATGGTCGTACGCAAGGTCGTCGACGACTTGGAGAAGCGCCTCGTCACCCGCACCAGGGCCACGCTCACCGGCGCCCTCGACCGCAGCGCCCGCATCAACCGCCCCCGACACCGGGACATCGACTGGGACCGTACGATCCGGGCCAACCTCAAGAACTACCTGCCCGAATACCGGAGCATCGTTCCCGAACGGCTCATCGGGTATGGACGGGCTTCGCAGTCCGTGAAGAAGGAGGTCGTTCTGTGCATCGACCAGTCGGGGTCGATGGCCGCCTCCGTCGTCTACGCGTCGGTGTTCGGCGCGGTGCTGGCCTCCATGCGTTCGATCGCGACCCGCCTCGTCGTCTTCGACACCGCCGTCGTCGACCTCACCGACCAGTTGGACGATCCGGTCGACGTCCTCTTCGGCACCCAGTTGGGCGGCGGCACGGACATCAACCGGGCCCTCGCGTACTGCCAGTCGCAGATCACCCGCCCTGCCGACACCGTGGTCGTCCTCATCAGCGATCTCTACGAGGGCGGGATACGGGACGAGATGCTCAAGCGGGTCGCGGCGATGAAGGCGTCGGGGGTGCAGTTTGTGGCGTTGCTCGCCTTGTCCGACGAGGGCGCGCCGGCGTATGACAGGGAGCACGCGGCTGCCCTCGCCGCCCTCGGGGCGCCCGCCTTCGCCTGTACGCCCGAGCTCTTCCCCGAAGTAATGGCGGCGGCCATCGAGAAGCGGCCCCTCCCCATACCGGACACGGCGCCGCACCAGTGAGGCAAGGGCACGACGGCCACTCCCGAGGCTTCCCAAGGCCTCCCGGGGAGGTCACAGGTGCAATCTGTGACCGGTATCACCGCTCAGGTGTGATCTGCGATTTAGGGACCTACGGCCCTCGGGGATAACCTGCGAGACGGACATGCCGCGTACCGGACACCGTGTACGCCTCCCTTGTGACAGCGCCGTCACGTTGCCCTTTGCGGCACGCCCATTGCAGACAATGCAACGAACCGCGATCACACGAAAAGGGACGGACGCGCGTGGACCTGTTCGAGTACCAGGCGAGGGATCTCTTCGCCAAGCACGGTGTACCGGTGCTGGCCGGTGAAGTCATCGACACGCCCGAGGCGGCCCGCGCTGCAACCGAGCGCCTGGGCGGCAAGGCTGTCGTCAAGGCGCAGGTCAAGGTCGGTGGCCGAGGTAAGGCCGGCGGCGTGAAGCTGGCCTCCAGCCCCGCCGACGCTGTTGCCAAGTCCGACGTCATTCTCGGCATGGACATCAAGGGCCACACGGTCCACAAGGTGATGCTGGCCGAGACCGCGGACATCGCGGAGGAGTACTACGTCTCCTTCCTCCTTGACCGCACCAACCGCACTTTCCTCGCCATGGCGTCCGTAGAGGGCGGCGTGGAGATCGAGGTCGTCGCGGAGGAGAACCCCGACGCGCTGGCCAAGATTCCGGTCGACGCCAACGAGGGCTGTACTCCGGAGAAGGCCGCAGAGATCGTCGCCGCCGCGAAGTTCCCGGCGGAGATCGCCGACCAGGTGGCCGACGTCCTGCAGAAGCTGTGGGTCGTCTTCATCAAGGAGGACGCTCTCCTCGTTGAGGTCAACCCGCTGATCAAGTCGGGCGACGGCAAGATCATCGCGCTGGACGGCAAAGTGTCTCTCGACGAGAACGCCGACTTCCGCCAGCCGGAGCACGAGGCGCTTGAGGACAAGGCCGCAGCCAACCCGCTCGAGGCTGCTGCCAAGGCCAAGAACCTCAACTACGTCAAGCTCGACGGCTCGGTCGGCATCATCGGCAACGGCGCGGGTCTCGTCATGAGCACCCTCGACGTCGTCGCGTACGCCGGTGAGAAGCACGACAACGTGAAGCCCGCCAACTTCCTCGACATCGGTGGCGGCGCCTCCGCCGAGGTCATGGCGAACGGCCTGGAGATCATTCTCGGCGACCCGGACGTCGAGTCCGTGTTCGTCAATGTCTTCGGTGGCATCACCGCCTGCGACGAGGTCGCCAACGGCATCATTCAGGCCCTGGCCCTGCTCAAGTCGAAGGGCGAAGCGGTCAACAAGCCGCTGGTCGTGCGCCTCGACGGCAACAACGCGGAGCTGGGTCGCAAGATCCTGTCCGACGCCAACCACCCGCTCGTACAGCGCGTGGACACCATGGACGGCGCGGCCGACAAGGCCGCCGAGCTCGCCGCGGCTGCGAAGTAAGGGACGAGGGACACCACAACCATGGCTATCTTCCTCACCAAGGACAGCAAGGTCATCGTCCAGGGGATGACCGGCGCCACGGGCATGAAGCACACCAAGCTCATGCTGGCTGACGGCACCAACATCGTCGGCGGCGTGAACCCGCGCAAGGCCGGTACGTCCGTCGACTTCGACGGCACGTCCGTCCCGGTCTTCGGCTCCGTCGCCGAGGCGATCGAGAAGACCGGCGCCGATGTCTCCGTCGTCTTCGTGCCGCCGGCCTTCGCCAAGGCCGCCGTCGTCGAGGCGATCGACGCCGAGATCGGTCTCGCCGTCGTGATCACCGAGGGCATTGCCGTCCACGACTCCGCCGCCTTCTGGGCGCACGCGGTCTCGAAGGGCAACAAGACCCGGATCATCGGCCCGAACTGCCCCGGTCTCATCACCCCGGGCCAGTCCAACGCCGGCATCATCCCGGGCGACATCACCAAGCCCGGCCGCATCGGTCTCGTGTCCAAGTCCGGCACGCTGACCTACCAGATGATGTACGAGCTCCGTGACCTCGGCTTCTCGTCGGCCGTCGGCATCGGTGGCGACCCGGTCATCGGTACGACGCACATCGACGCCCTCCAGGCGTTCGAGGCCGACCCCGAGACCGACCTGATCGTGATGATCGGCGAGATCGGCGGCGACGCGGAAGAGCGCGCGGCCGACTACATCGCGAAGAACGTCACGAAGCCGGTCGTCGGTTACGTCGCGGGCTTCACCGCGCCGGAGGGCAAGACCATGGGCCACGCCGGCGCCATCGTCTCCGGCTCTTCGGGCACCGCCCAGGCGAAGAAGGAGGCCCTTGAGGCCGCGGGCGTCAAGGTCGGCAAGACGCCGACCGAGACGGCCAAGCTGGCGCGCGAGATCCTCGCCGCCTGACCTGATCGCCTGACCTGATCGCGTGGCCATTGGCCGTGTGATCGCCGGCTGTGTGATCGCTGGTCTCCGACCAGGTGTTTGCGCGACGTTTTACGGTGCGGGCCCGCATCCCCCTTCGAGGGGGTGCGGGCCCGCCCGCGTGTGGGGGGACGTGTCCGGTGGGTTTTCAGCGGGCCAGGGGGACCAGGCGCTCCGGACCGTTCATGGGCTCGGCCCGGAGTCTGTCGCGGAGTTCGATGTCCTCCTGCGACAGCTTGAGCGGGCCGCCGCGGACGGGGACGCCGTTGACCGTTTCGCCCGGGGCGCGCGGGGGCTCGTACCGCGTGGGGGCGGTGACGAGCGTGAACGCGGCCGCGCCGATGATCAACACGGTGAGGGCGATGGCCGCCCGCGTCCAGAACTGCGTCTTGCGCTCGCTGCCCGTCCGTACGGCGCGGCCCGGCGGCAGCTTGGCGACGGGTTCGATGTCGGACAGGGTGCTGAGGCGCTGCTGCAACAGGGCCGACTGCTCCGCGGGGGTGCTCGCCCGGGCCAGCTCCGGCAGCCGTTGCACTACGGCGGCGCGCGCGTTGACCAGGCGGTTCGCGGTGGCCGGGGTGCTTGCCTCCGTCTCGGCCGCCGTCTCCGGCAGGTCGAGGCCGAGGCCGTCGTAGAGCAGCAGGGTGCGGCGGTACGCGGGCGGCAGGTCGAGCAGAGCGTTGAGCAGTTCGCGCCGGTCGGGCGGTGCGGGGACCCGATCGGGATTTCTGTTGCCGCGCCGCAGTCGGTGCCAGGGGGACATGGCGTACTCGTACGCCGCCGCACGCACCCAGCCCGCCGGATCCCGGTCGGTCGCCACCTCGGGCCAGCGCTGCCAGGCGAGGTGGAAGGCGTGCCGCACGGACTCCTGGGAGAGCCGCTGACGTCCGGTGAGGAGGTAGGCCTGGCGCAGTATGGCCGGGGCGCTGTGCGTGTACAGGGCGTCGAAGGCCTCGGCGGGCGTGAGGTCGGGAGCGGGGGTCGCGTCCGGGACCTCGGCGGGATCAGGCTCAGCCGCCATTGCCGTTGCCGTTGCGGCGTCGGTCTCGGGGGCGGGGTCGGGTACAGCCGTGGGTTCAGGCTCGGCTTCAGATTCGGATTCAGGTGCCGATGTCGAGGCCGCCGCGGATGCCAACACAGGTGCCAACACAGGTGCCAATGCCGGTGCCGCTGCCGGTGCCGGTGCCGGTGCCGGTGCGACGGTGAGATCGGGGTCGGGGTCGGGCTTTCGCTCCGGCTTCCGGGGGTTCGTGGCCTCCGCTGCGCCGAGCAGCTTCGCGTACGCCTCGCGTTTGCGCCCCTTGGGGCTGGTGCGCCCCGATTCCCATGACCGCACCGTCTCGCGCGTGACCCCTATGGCGGTGGCGATCTGCTCATGGGACAGCGATTTCGCTTCGCGCAGCCTGCGCCGCTCCTTGGGGGAGGGCAGGGAGGAGGTCGAGACTGTTCGGGTGCTCTGCGTCATGAAGGACTCCCCACAGCGCCGCGCCAGACGAAAAAGTACATAAATGTATATTGAGCGACACGGCAGTTATTCGCCTGTTACGCGGAATAAGCGCGTGTCGTTGGCAGCATGGCCGGGTGACTCAAGTGACCGAACGCGAACGCGCCCCGTGGTTGTCGTCCGTGCACAGTCGTTCCTCGGCGCAGGCCGCCTGCGTGGCGCGGGGGGTGATCGCCGCGGGGCTCGGCCTGGGCTCGCTAGCCGTGCTGGTGATGGTGCTGTGGATCAGTTCCCCGTATCCGGACAGCGGTCCTGCCGGGGCGCTGCACGTCGCCGCCGGGCTGTGGCTGCTCGCCCACGGCACGGAACTCGTCCGGCACGACACCCTCTCCGGCGTCCCCGCCCCGGTCGGACTGGCCCCGCTGCTGCTGATCGCCCTGCCGGTGTGGCTCGCGCACCGGGCCGCGCGGGATGCCCTGGATCCCGATCAGGAGCGTCCGCGGCCGTCCACCCGCAGCGCCTTCTGGGGCGTCACGATCGGCTATCTGCTGATCGGCACCGCCGCGCTGCTCTACGCCTCGGGTGGGCCCCTGCCCGCCGCACCGCTCAGCGCCGCCTTCCATCTGCCCGTCGTCACGATGGCGGCGGCCGCAGCCGGGGTGTGGACGGCGAACGGACGACCGTACGGGCCGCTGCCCGGCTGGATTCCAGGGGGCGTGCGGGATGCCCTCGTGCGCCCCCGGCTGCTGGTCGCACTCCGGGCCGCCGCCGCCGGCGTCATGGTCCTGGTGGGCGGCGGCGCCCTGCTGGTCGCGATCTCGCTGGTGTGGCACGCGGGGTCGGCGCAGGGTGCGTTTCTTCAGCTCACGGGGGTGTGGTCGGGACGGTTCGCGGTGCTCATGCTCGCCGTCGCGTTGGTGCCGAACGCGGCGGTGTGGGGGGCCGCGTACGGACTCGGACCCGGATTCGCCATGGGCGCGGGCGCGACGGCCACGCCCATGGCCGTTGCGGGGAGCCCCGCGCTGCCGCACTTCCCGCTGCTCGCGGCGCTGCCCGCCGAGGGGCGGGGGATGCCCGGGAGTCTGGCCGCGTTCGCCGTGCCGGTCCTCGCGGCGGTGGTGATCGCGTGGTTCACCGTACGCAGGGCGGCGCCCGCCTTCGCGGTACGGGAGGAGGCCTGGAGCCGCCGCGAGACGGCGCTCACCGCGGCGCTGGCGGGCGCCGGGTGCGCGGTGGCGACGGCGATGCTCGCGGCGTTGGCTGGCGGGCCGCTGGGCACCGGGGACCTGTCGGCGTTCGGCCCCTCGTGGTGGCGTGCGGGCGTGGCGGCGCTGGTGTGGACGGTCGTGCTCGGTGTCCCGGGTGCGGTGCTCCTGCGCGCGTGGCGGCTGCGGGAACGGTCGCCTCGGTCGTGGCGCGGTCGCGCGGTGCCCGTTGCGGAAGCGGGCGCCGGTCAGGCTGTCGAGGTGGATGCCGCGAAGCGGAAGTGGTGGCGGCGTGCGTCACGCGGTGGCGGTGGCGAAGGTGCGGGAGGCGAGGCCGTCGCGGCTGTGCCGGTGAAGTCCGCGCGCTGGTGGCGGCGCGGTGGGGCGTCGGGCGGAGCCGAGGGCGGGGTGGAGGCGGTTGCCGCCGCCGAGCCGGCCGGAGCGGAATCGGTGCCCTGGTGGCGGCCCGGTGGGCTGAGCGGGGACGACGTAAGCGGTGGTGACAGCGTTGGCGGTACGTCGGACGACGGCGCGGCCGGTGGTGCCGGTGCCGGTGATGAGGGCGTGGCGGACTCGGGCCGGCGTTGGTGGCGTCGGTCGCGTCGGGACCGAGCCCGGGCTCAGAGCGAGGCTGGCTCTGCACAACAGGAGGACGAGGAGGTGTCGTACGACTTCCTGCCCGCGGATGATCCGGGTGCGGTGTGGCACGACAGTGGGGTGCGGGAAGCGCGGTGGGCGGCGGTCAAGGAGGCGTCGGGTGGACTGATGGCGGACATCCCGCCGGATCCTCAACACCCGGTGTCACCGTCACCGTCACCGTCACCGACGCCACCGGCGCCCGGGGAACGGTAGGCCGCTGCAGACGCCGCTGCCCGCAGCCCCCCCGCGCCGCTGCCCGTGGCCTCTCCTGCGCCCCGCGGCCTCCCCGCGCCCCCGCCCGCGGCCTCCCCGCTCCCTCGCTCCCCTACTCCTTAACCCCGAACACCGGCCGTAGCGACTTCGGCAGCAAGTCGTTGCACGTCACCTGTGCCGACTGGGTCAGCGAGTCCTGCACGCACGTGTAGTAGTCGCGGTAAACGATCTGCACCGTGAACGTCGCCGCGACGATCGCCAGCGCGAGCGTCGCCGTGACCAGGCCGCTCACCGCCGCCGTCGTGAGCGGCTTGCTGCCGGGCGTTGCGCCTCCGGCGCCGATCCCGCCGACCGCGGGCGGGCCGCTCGTGGCCACCGGGGGCGGAGGGGGCGTCGTCGGGTCGGCCATCGGGTTCGGACGGTCGGCCGGCTTCACGCCGCGCAGGGCGCTGATGCCCCAGTAGAGCGCGAGCGCCCCGAGCAGCAGCGCGATCTCGGGAAGGTCGAAGAGCGCGCAGAAGAAGGCCCACATGCCGGCGAGCAGCGCGTAACGGGCCCGTCGCTGCGCGGGGTCCGTCGGGTCCCAGCGCAGGCCCGTGCCCTTGTTCTCGGGGCCGCCCTGCCCCTCGGGGCCGCCCTGTCGTCCGCCGGGCCCGCCGAAACCGCCGCCCTGCTGTCCGGGCTGGCGGCTGCTCCACTTGCTGCCCCACGCGGAGCGCGGCCGGTCCTCCGGCGCCGACGACCCACCGGAGCCGGGGTCGGAAGAGCCGGAGTCGGAGCCGGAGGTGTCCCCGGCCTTCGGCCTGCGCGGCTTCCAGGGCTGGTCCGGCCTGTCCTCGGGCGGCGGTGCGAACGGGTTGTCGTCCCCCTGCGGCGGCTGGGGCGGGGTCGACGAGGACTGGCGGTCCCGCAGCAGCGACTGGGGGCCGCGCTCCCCGACATTGGTGAATGTCCCGAGGTGTGCCCCGGAGTGCGGCAGGCGGAGAGCCGCGCGGCGGCGTCGGTCCGTCATCTGGTGAACGTCTTCCCCTCAGACCCCTGTGTTGCGAAGGGTCTTGTGTCGTCTGTTCCCGTCCGGAGACGGATTGTTCGCGTCCGAAGACGGAACCTGTCCCCTGACGCTACCTCCCGGCCGCGCACCCGTCCCGTGGGGGCGGGCCGGTGTGCCGGTATCGTTGCTGACGGTCGGCGCCTTCGTAGAGTTCCCCTAACAGGGGACGCGATCTGTTCGTACGACCACACAAGCCGCACCATCTGCGAGAAAGAGACCCGCTGTGGCCTCCCCGCCCCCCTCCCGTACACCGGCCCGCCTTGTCGTTCTGGTCTCCGGTTCCGGTACGAACCTTCAGGCCCTGCTCGACGCCATCGACGAGAACCCCGCCGCGTACGGCGCCCGCGTCGTGGCCGTCGGAGCCGACCGGAACGGGACCGCAGGTCTTGAGCGCGCCGAGCGCGCCGGACTGCCGACCTTCGTCTGCCGCGTGCAGGACCACGACAGCCGCGAGGAGTGGGACGCGGCCCTGGCCGAGGCGACCGCCGCGTACGAACCGGACCTGGTGGTCTCGGCCGGCTTCATGAAGATCGTGGGCAAGGAATTCCTCGCCCGTTTCGGCGGCCGGTGCGTGAACACCCACCCCGCCCTGCTGCCCAGTTTTCCCGGAGCCCACGGCGTACGCGACGCGCTCGCGTACGGCGCGCGGGTCACCGGATGCACCGTCCACTTCGTCGACGACGGCGTCGACACCGGTCCGATCATCGCGCAGGGCGTGGTCGAGGTCCGGGAGCAGGACTACGAAGACCACGGTGTCGCTCTCCATGAGCGCATCAAGGAAGTCGAGCGACGGCTGCTCGTCGATGTCGTGGGGCGCTTGGCCCGTAACGGCTACCGCATTGAGGGACGAAAGGTAGTTATCCAGTGACCGCCGAAGGTACGAAGCGGCCCATCCGCCGCGCGCTGGTCAGCGTCTATGACAAGACGGGTCTGGAGGACCTGGCCCGCGGTCTGCACGAGGCGGGCGTCACGCTGGTCTCCACCGGCTCCACCGCGGGGAAGATCGCCGCTGCCGGGGTGCCCGTCACCAAGGTCGAGGAGCTCACCGGCTTCCCCGAGTGCCTGGACGGCCGGGTGAAGACACTGCACCCGCGCGTGCACGCCGGCATCCTCGCCGACCTGCGGCTCGACTCGCACCGTGAGCAGCTGGCCGAGCTGGGCGTCGAGCCCTTCGACCTCGTCGTCGTGAACCTCTACCCGTTCCAGCAGACGGTCGACTCCGGCGCCACCCCGGACGAGTGTGTCGAGCAGATCGACATCGGCGGCCCCTCGATGGTCCGCGCAGCCGCCAAGAACCACCCCTCGGTCGCGGTCGTCACCAGCCCCGAGCGGTACGCGGACGTGCTCACCGCCGCGCAGAGCGGCGGGTTCGACCTCACGGCACGCAAGCGCCTCGCGGCGGAGGCGTTCCGGCACACCGCCGAGTACGACGTGGCCGTCGCGGGCTGGTTCGCGGGCGACTACGCCGGTGACGGTGAGGACTTCCCGTCCTTCATCGGTGTCACGTACGCGCGCAAGAACGTCCTGCGCTACGGCGAGAACCCGCACCAGGGCGCCGCTCTCTACACCGGCGGCTGCGGGGGCCTCGCGGAGGCCGAGCAGCTGCACGGCAAGGAGATGTCTTACAACAACTACACGGACACCGACGCCGCGCGCCGGGCCGCGTACGACCACTCCGCCCCCTGCGTCGCGATCATCAAGCACGCCAACCCGTGCGGCATCGCGATCGGTGACGACGTCGCCGACGCGCACCGCAAGGCCCACGCCTGCGACCCGCTGTCCGCCTTCGGCGGCGTGATCGCCGTCAACCGGCCGGTGTCGGCGGCGATGGCCGAGCAGGTCGCGGAGATCTTCACCGAGGTCATCGTCGCCCCCGACTACGAGGACGGCGCCGTCGAGATCCTCTCCCGGAAGAAGAACATCCGGGTGCTGCGCTGCGCCGAAGGGCCCCAGCCCCCGGCCGAGTTCAAGCCGATCGACGGCGGTGGGCTCGCCCAGGTCAAGGACGTTCTCCAGGCCGACGGCGACGACCCGGCGAACTGGACGCTCGCCAGCGGCGAGGCACTGTCCGCCGACGAGCTCACCGAACTCGCCTTCGCCTGGCGCGCCTGCCGCGCCGTGAAGTCCAACGCGATCCTGCTCGCCAAGGGCGGCGCGTCCGTCGGCGTCGGCATGGGACAGGTCAACCGCGTCGACTCCGCGAAGCTCGCGGTGGAGCGCGCGGGCGAGGAGCGCGCGCGGGGGGCGTACGCGGCTTCGGACGCGTTCTTCCCGTTCCCCGACGGCCTGGAGATCCTGCTGAACGCGGGCATCAAGGCCGTGGTGCAGCCGGGCGGTTCGGTCCGTGACGAGCAGGTCGTGGAGGCCGCGGAGAAGGCGGGCGCGACGATGTACTTCACGGGCACGCGCCACTTCTTCCACTGAGCGCCTGAGCGCCGCATACGTACGGCCGAAGGCCGCAACCCGCCGGGGTTGCGGCCTTCGGCCGTACTACTGCGTACCGCTTAACGCCTACCGCTAACTGCTCATTGCCAACTGCGTACCGCTGCTTACTTCTTGATCACCAGGGTGCCGGCGGCACGGTCGTGCCAGCCCTGCAGCTTCCCGGAGTTGTCGAAGAACGGCGACAGGTAGACCAGGATCTGGCCGATGCCGCAGAGGAGCGCGCCGACCATCGGAAGGATCCAGCGGATGAAACCGCCGCCGATGCCCGGGACCTGACCCGTGTTCTCCTTGACGACCTTCAGGCCGAGGACCATCTTGCCCAGGGTCGCGCCGACGAAGGCGATCATCAGCCACTCGTAGAGCAGCGTGATGAGACCGAAGACCAGGATCATGCCGAACATCGTGGCGATGATGCCGGCGCTGGCCTCGTCGACACAGGACTGCGTGGTGCAGTCCTCGGCGCTCTTGGCCGCGCCCATCGCGCCCGCAAGCCCAATGGCACTGAAGATGCCGTAGATGACACCGATCACGAGGCCGTCGAGGCAACGCGCGCCGAAGCGGCGGCCCATGGTGGCGACCTGGACAGTGCCAAGCACCGGGATGGTTATGTAACCGCTGTTGGCCTGGAGCGTGCCGGGCGGCGGCGCCTGCGGGTAGCCGTAGCCGGGCTGACCCTGCTGCGGGGCACCCTGCGGGTAGCCGTAACCCTGCTGCGGGGGCACGCCCTGCGGCGCCTGCGGGTAGCCGTAACCGGGCTGACCCTGCGGGGGCTGACCCTGCGGGGGCTGACCGGGCTGGCCCTGCTTGCCGTACGGGTTGTTCGAGTCGCCGAAACTCATGGCGGGGTTCCTCCGTTGAAATGCTGGGGACGTCGCGGCCCGAGCGGAGGAACATCACAAATCAAGCGGTCAGCCCCCCGCCGCTCTCCGCGGCACTGCGCGGATCATCGTCGTAGTACGGTCGTCTTTTTGTCCAGTCGATTGTCGTATGCGTTGTGTAAGTGCAACCTGGCCTGGCACGACGGGCCTCGGACGCACGGCGGATTGGAACCATGGCGGGTCCATCCGCGAGGATGGGGGCATGACCGCCCAGATTCTCGATGGCAAGGCCACCGCAGCCGCGATCAAGTCCGATCTGACCGCTCGCGTGGCGACTCTGAAGTCCCAGGGCATCGTCCCCGGACTCGGGACCCTGCTGGTCGGCGACGACCCGGGCAGTAAGTGGTACGTCGCGGGCAAGCACCGCGACTGCGCCCAGGTCGGGCTCGCCTCCCTCCAGCGCGAGCTGCCCGACACCGCCTCCCAGGAGGAGATCGAGGCGGTCGTACGGGAGCTCAACGACAACCCCGAATGCACGGGTTACATCGTCCAACTCCCGCTCCCCAAGGGCATCGACACCAACCGAGTCCTGGAGCTGATGGACCCGGCCAAGGACGCCGACGGCCTGCACCCGATGAGCCTCGGCCGGCTTGTGCTGGGCGAGAAGGGCCCGCTGCCCTGCACTCCGTACGGCATCGTCCAGTTGCTGCGCCACCACGGCGTCGAGATCAACGGCGCGCATGTCGTGGTCGTCGGACGCGGCATCACCATCGGCCGCCCGATGCCGCTGGTCCTGACCCGCAAGTCCGAGAACGCGACCGTGACGCAGTGCCACACCGGTACGCGTGATCTGTCCTCGCACCTCAGGCAGGCCGACATCATCGTCGCAGCCGCCGGTGTGCCGCACCTCATCAAGCCCGAGGACGTGAAGCCGGGCGCGGCGGTGCTCGACGTCGGCGTCAGCCGCGACGAGAACGGCAAGATCGTCGGCGATGTCCACCCGGGCGTGGCGGAGGTGGCCGGCTGGGTCGCACCCAACCCGGGCGGTGTCGGTCCGATGACCCGTGCCCAGCTGCTGGTGAACGTGGTCGAGGCCGCCGAGCGCGCCGCCGCCGACGCTGCCGCGAGCTGAGCGGGAGTGAGCGAGAGGGAAGCGTTGCCCATGGGCGCGGGTACGAGCAGGGACGCGACGCCGGGCAAAGCCCCCGACGCGACTTCGGGTGCGGGTGGGGGTGCGGAGGTGACTCCGGACGTGGCTTCGGGCGCGGGTGCGGACGTAACTCCGGATGCGGCTCCCGGCGACCGGGCCACCGCGGCGGGTTCCCCGGCTGACGCCGACGGCCCCGCCGAGGCCTCCGAGGGCGAAATCACCGCCGGTTCCTCCCGGGACCCCGCAGGCACCTCCCCGGACTCTCCGGGCACGTCCCCGGACGCCGCGGCCACGTCCCTGGACGCCGCGGCCACCTCCTCGGGCTCCCCGGACCCTGCCGGTTCCTCCCCGGACCCCGCCGGTTCCTCCCCGGACCCCGCCGGAGAGGCCGCCCCGGAGTCCACGAGGGACGTCGAGGCGGACCTCGCCGAGCCGGAGAGCAAGGGCGTGGTCAGCGTCCCGAGCCCGGAGGGGCCCGTCCGTTCCACGCGGCGCTTCCCTCTCCTCACTCGGGACACCGCGCGTCCCGAGGGCGGCGGCCGGGCGGCTCCCGGTGGCGCTGCCGCCCCGGTCCGGCAGTGGCCGTTCCTCGCGGTCATGGGCGCGACGGCGTTCGGGCTGCTGCTGGTCGCAGTCGACCCCTTCGAGATCGGCTTCCGGCTCGGCACCCTGCTGATCGGCCTGTCCCTGATCGGCGGCGCCGTGATGCGTCGGCTGATCCACTCGGTGGGGATGCTGGCGGTGCGTTCGCGCTTCACCGACATGGTCACGTACGGGCTGTTGGGCGTGGTCATCTCCCTGCTCGCGCTGATGGCACAGCCCAAGCCCTGGCTGGAGATCCCTTTCCTGGAGGCAGTGGTCCGCTTCACGGTTCGCTGAGGTCCTTCAGAGTGCGCTGAGGTCCTTCACGCCGGGCTGAAGTCGCTGCGCGGTGCGCTGAGGCGCGCTGCCATGTGCGCTCATGTCCGCTGCCACGATGCGCTGAACTCCCCCTGAGCGCTGCGCCGCTCTCGCATGCGACAAAAGGCTGCCATTTCATCTCGATGTCAAGTATCTTGATGACGAGATAAAACGACGAGCCGCGGCATGCGTACGAGCGCGAGAAGGAGCATGCACGTACGCGTGCGCACGTGAGAGGGACGTGTCACTTCATGGTCAAGATCAAGGCAGCCAACCCCGTTGTCGAGCTCGACGGCGACGAGATGACCCGCGTCATCTGGTCCTTCATCAAGGACAAGCTGATCCTTCCGTACCTCGATGTCGAGCTGAAGTACTACGACTTGGGCCTGGAGCACCGCGACGCCACCAACGACCAGGTCACGATCGACGCGGCCCACGCCATCAAGGAGTACGGCGTCGGGGTGAAGTGCGCGACGATCACGCCGGACGAGGCGCGGGTCGAGGAGTTCGGCCTCAAGGCGATGTACCGCTCGCCGAACGCCACCATCCGTAACATCCTCGGCGGTGTCATCTTCCGTGAGCCGATCATCATGGCGAACGTCCCGCGTCTGGTGCCCGGCTGGACCAAGCCGATCATCGTCGGCCGGCACGCCTTCGGCGACCAGTACCGCGCGACCGACCTCAAGGTGCCCGGCGAGGGCACTCTCACCATGACGTTCACACCGAAGGACGGCTCCGAGCCGGTCGAGCTGGAGGTGTACGAGTTCCCGGGCGCCGGGGTAGCCCTGTCGATGTACAACCTGGACTCGTCGATCCGCGACTTCGCGCGCGCCTCGTTCGCGTACGGCCTGAACCGGGACTTCCCGGTCTACCTGTCCACGAAGAACACGGTCCTCAAGACGTACGACGGTCGCTTCAAGGACATCTTCCAGGAGGTCTTCGAGGCCGAGTTCAAGGCGGACTTCGACCGGGCCGGTCTCACCTACGAGCACCGGCTCATCGACGACATGGTCGCCTCGGCCCTGAAGTGGGAGGGCGGTTACGTCTGGGCGTGCAAGAACTATGACGGCGACGTCCAGTCCGACATCGTCGCGCAGGGCTTCGGCTCGCTCGGCCTGATGACCTCGGTCCTCATGTCCCCCGACGGCCGTACGGTCGAGGCGGAGGCGGCCCACGGGTCGGTCACCCGGCATTTCCGGCGGCACCAGCGCGGCGAGGCGACATCGACGAACCCGATCGCGTCGATCTTCGCCTGGACCCGCGGTCTCGCCCACCGGGGCAGGCTGGATGGCACCCCCGACGTCACCGCGTTCGCGCAGACCCTGGAGCAGGTCTGCGTCGAGGCCGTCGAGAGCGGCCTGATGACAAAGGATCTTGCGCTGCTCGTGTCCGAGGACGCGCCGTGGCTGACCACGGAGCAGTTCCTGGACGCGCTCGAAGAGAACCTCAGGAAGAAGATGTCCGCCTGAGGGAGGGCGTGATGGGTGCCGGGGGACAGGCAGGCCGGGTGGGCCGAAGTGGCCGTACGGCCAGAAACATTGACCACCCGGCCGGCGCGGAACAAAAGGACCTGCCGACGCGCGGCCTGCCGCATACGGTTTCCAGGACCGCGTCACCCAACCCCGAAGGAGGGCCGCGATGGCCGCTGAACTGAACCACACCGTTGTTTTCGCCGAGGACAAGCAGGCCTCGGCCGAATTCATCGCCGACATCCTGGGACTGGAAGTGGGCGCCCCGTTCGGGCCGTTCATCCCGGTCGACGTCACCAACGGTGTGACGCTCGACTACTACACCAACGTCGAGGCCACACTCGCGTCGCAGCACTACGCGTTCCTGGTCCCCGATGAGGAATTCGACACCATGATCGGCCGGATCGAAGCGGCCGGAGTCACCTATTACGCCGACCCCGACCACACCGAACCCGGCCAGATCAACCGGCTCTTCGGTGGTCGTGGCGCGTACTTCGACGACCCGAACGGCCACAACATGGAGATCATCACCCGTCCCTACTCCCGGTAGTGACCGGCCGCATGTGCGCGGGCAACCGCTCACGCGACGGCTCGCACCACGCCACCTGCGACGGCTCGCGCCACAGCGCATACGACGGCGCATACGACGGCGCTCGTCCTCTCCCCCGTGGGAGGACGAGCGCCGTCCCTACTTTGCGGCCCCGCGGTTCCTGCCCCCGCGCTGCCTGCGCTTAAGAGTCATGGACGCGCCAAAACCGATCAAGAGTTGCCTGGTCCCCGTGTCATGGAAGTGACCATTCCGCCACGGTGCGATCACTGCGCAACAGAACGCGCCGCACAGGTGGGACACTGGCCGAGGATCTGGGACGGGGCGCGCAAGGTGCGCGTCGGTGTCCCGAAACGCTCCCGTGCGCCGCCACCCCCGGAACTGACATCCTGGGTTTGCGCATCCCTGTGGGTAGTCCGGATCACGGATCACGAAGGGCACGGCGGTGGCACGTGGACGCGGGGTACATCAGGTACGTACGGGGGGAAAAGGGGGAGGCGTAATGCCTCGTTGGAAGGCGCTGCCCGAGGAGCTGGATCCTCAGGTCACGGAGTTCACGAACCAGCTGCGCAGGCTCGTCGACCGAAGCGGGCTCAGCATCGCGGCGGTGGCGGACCGGACCGGGTACAGCAAGACGTCCTGGGAGCGCTATCTGAACGGCCGACTGCTCGCGCCCAAGGGTGCGGTGGTCGCGCTGGCCGAGGTGACCGGCACGAACGCGGGTCACCTCACCACCATGTGGGAGCTCGCGGAGCGCGCCTGGAGCCGCTCCGAGATGCGCCACGACATGACCATGGAAGCGATCAGGATCTCGCAGGCGCGGGCCGCGCTGGGCGAGTTCGGTCAGACGCAGACGCCGGTGAAGAACAGCAAGCCGGGCAAGCGTGCCGCCTCGGGTCCGGGCCAGGGCGCCCGCTCCGGTCACGCGTCCGGGCCCGGTCGCAGCCCCGCACCAGGCCCCTCCGCCCCGGCGGCGGGACCCGGTCATGCCGGGGGCGTGGGACCCGCCGCCGGTACGGGCAGGGGCGCGGGCGCCGGTACGGGCGCAGGCCCAGGCATGGGCGCGGCCCCAGTCGGCCCGCCGTCCGCCGCGCCTCCGCAGGGCTTCGGTGCTGCGCAGCCGCCGCAGCCGCCGCACGGCGACAGCGGCTCGCCCGACCAGCAGCGCCGCCGCCGGAAGGTGACGATGTTCCTCGCCGGTGTCGTGGGCTCGCTCCTGCTGATCGCGGCCGTCGTGCTGCTGACCGACCTCGGCGGCAAGGACAAGCAGCCGACCGCGGACGACAAGCCGTCCGCGACCCCGACGACTTCGGCGCCCAAGTTGCCGGCCGGTGTGGAATGCGCCGGCGACGACTGCACGGGCAAGGACCCGGAGAACATGGGCTGCGGCGGCGACTTCGCGAGGACCACGGCCACCGCGACCATCGGCACCGCCGTCGTCGAGGTCCGGTACAGCAAGACGTGCGGGGCGGCGTGGGCCCGTATCACCCAGGCCACGGCCGGCGACACCATAGAGATCACCTCCGGCGCCAAGGCCGGAACAAGTCCGGGCGCGGGCCAGGACGGCACGGTGGACGCGGACAAGGACGCGTACACCCCTATGCTCGCCGTGGCCGAGGCCACCGACGCGAAGGCGTGCGCGACGCTCACGACCGGGGTCAAGGGCTGCACCACGCCGGAGTAGACCGGGGCGGAGCGGGAGATGAAAAAAGTTGCGAATGAGGGGGCATGCCCGCGCGGAACGGGGGCACGCGAGAGACATCCCCCCCCCACGGGTGCACAGCACCCGGGTGGCGGCCGTCGGCGCATCCCCCCTCCCGCGCCGGCGGCCGCTGCCTGTGTGCGGGGGCAGGCGGAGACCCGCGATGACACGCGGTGCGGGACGCGGATGTGCGCGCCACCACACGGGGCCGGGGAACCGGCGCTCCCAAGGTCCGATAGCCTGACCGCTGGATTTCTCTTCACATCAAGATTCACCGGAGAGATATCCGGAAACTAGGGGCAGGGCCCCCCACCGCCAGCTGTCTTACGGAGATCGCCATGACCCGCACTCCCGTGAATGTCACCGTCACCGGCGCGGCCGGACAGATCGGCTACGCGCTGCTCTTCCGTATCGCCTCCGGTCACCTGCTCGGCGCGGATGTGCCGGTCAAGCTGCGTCTCCTGGAGATCCCGCAGGGCCTGAAGGCCGCCGAGGGCACCGCCATGGAGCTCGACGACTGCGCCTTCCCGCTGCTCCAGGGCATCGAGATCACCGACGACCCGAACGTCGGCTTCGACGGCGCGAACGTCGCCCTCCTCGTCGGCGCCCGCCCCCGCACCAAGGGGATGGAGCGCGGCGACCTGCTGTCCGCCAACGGCGGCATCTTCAAGCCGCAGGGCAAGGCCATCAACGACAACGCCGCGGACGACATCAAGGTCCTCGTCGTCGGTAACCCGGCCAACACCAACGCGCTCATCGCGCAGGCCGCGGCCCCGGACGTACCGGCCGAGCGCTTCACCGCGATGACCCGCCTCGACCACAACCGTGCGCTCTCGCAGCTCTCGAAGAAGACCGGCGTACCGGTCTCCGAGATCAAGAAGCTCACGATCTGGGGCAACCACTCCGCGACCCAGTACCCCGACATCTTCCACGCCGAGGTCGCCGGCAAGAACGCCGCCGAGGTCGTCAACGACGAGCAGTGGCTCGCCGACACCTTCATCCCGACCGTCGCCAAGCGCGGCGCGGCGATCATCGAGGCCCGTGGCGCGTCCTCGGCCGCCTCGGCCGCCAACGCCGCCATCGACCACGTCCACACGTGGGTCAACGGCACGGCCGCCGGCAACTGGACCTCGATGGGCATCCCGTCGGACGGCTCCTACGGCGTCCCCGAGGGCCTCATCTCGTCGTTCCCGGTCACCACGGCGAACGGCACATACGAGATCGTCCAGGGCCTGGACATCAGCGACTTCTCCCGCACCCGCATCGACGCGTCGGTGCAGGAGCTCAAGGAAGAGCGCGACGCGGTCCGCGAGCTCGGCCTCATCTGAGTCCGTCTCGTACGTCCGTCTTTGTGCGTCCGCCTCTGTACGTACGCATCCCCGCCCCCGGCAGCCGATCGACCGGCCGCCGGGGGCGGCGGTGCGTCAGGCGGCGGCGTACGGCTCCTGCGGGCGGCAGTCGGCGCACTGCCCCGGCTCGTGCGATCTGAAGACGCGCTCGCACCCGTCGCAGTCCTGGAGCGGCACGACGGCCACCCGGTCGGGCCCGATCGTCGGCGGCGCGGAAGGCGGCTCGGGCGGCTGCCAGTTCGCAAGCCGGTACGCGAGCAGCCCGGCCGGACGCGCGAGCGGCTCCCGGGGAAGCCCGCCGATGAGCGCGTGCGTCACCTGGGCATCCGGGATTCCGAGGTCCAGCCAGGTGGTGACGGCCGGGGCGAGCGCGTGGGCATCGCGTACCGACAGGGTCAGCCGGGGGTCGCGGAACCGCAATGCGGCCAGCAGGGCGACAGCGGGCCGCTGCCGTTCCTCCTCCTCGGGCGAGAGCGCGGTCGCGGGCGCGCGCGGTCGCTTCACCAGACTGACCCGGCGTACGGCGACGGGCTTCACACCCGGCCGCTCGTAGTACGTCGTCCTGGTCACGATCCGCTGACCTGCGGTGCGGTGCTTCGCGCGCTGGAGATACCCGGCGGCCTCAAGTTCCTTGAGAGCGGCGGCGATCCGGTACTCGCTCTCCGGAAACCGCGCCGCCAGCGCCTTGATGCCGACCGACGCGCCGTCCGGCAGCGACTGGATGTGCACGGCGAGACCGATCGCGATGGCGGACAGCGAACGGTGCTGGGCGAGGTGGTTGCCGACGACGGTGAAGTGCGTCTCGTGCCGGTGCCTGACATGCGTTACGCCGCCGCTGGAAGCGGGCGCGGGGCTAGACTTGCCTGAAGTCATGGGGAAGTGGATTCCTTCCTGATGATCAGGCCCTCGGACCGGGATTGCCGTCCCGCCGGGGGCCGATTCTGTGTGGTGTTGTGGGCGCCGCGTAGGCGACGCGTGGGGTTGCTCTGGCGCGAACGTACCGCGCCGATCCCGGAATATGCCACCCCGTCACCCGATCGGGTGACATGCCAATCGCCTCAGCGGATGGGGGAGTTGGAGGGGGAGGTTGGAAAGTTTCTTTCCCCGAGTCCTTAGGGGCGCGAGCACACCCGCGAAGCGGCCCGCCGAGTCGCGGCGAACCACGATCCGGCGGGCCGAGGGGACGACTTCCCGGCGTTACGCCCCGCTGACCTGCGAGGACGCGTACGCGACGAAGGCCGCCCAGGGCGCGGGGGCGACGTCGAGTATGGGGCCGGTGGCGGGAGTGTTCTTGGAGTCGCGGATGTGGATGGTGGTGGGGTGCGCGGAGACTTCGATGCACTCGCCGCCCCCGCCGTCGCTGTAGCTGGACTTGCGCCAGTTGTAAGCGACTTCGATGCAGTCCTGGCCGCCATCGCCGCTGTAAGTGGACTTAAACCACGTCAGATTACTCATCGATCTCCCTTAGTCAACTGCTCGATGTAAGCGACCGAATCCTCGGGGGAAAGGGCCTGACTTTGGAGGATTCCATACCGTCTGGCGTGCTGGTTCACTGTCCGGCGCTCGGTGATCATTCGACCGGTGCTCTGCACTTCGAGGTAGACGCATAGGCCCGCCTCGGGCGTCTCGACCAGGGTGAATGGACCGCTGAGCCCCGCATGACCTCTCCGGTTGGTGGGCATCACCTGGATTTCAACGTTGCGAAAAAGGCTGAGCTCCAGCAAGTGTTGCCGAAGCTCGCGCATCACCTCCGTTCCACCAATGGGGCGGAGCAGGGTCACCTCTTCAAGAATGAAGCTGAGGTGCGGTGCCGGTGTGCGGGACAGGAGCTGTTGGCGGGCCAAGCGGGCCGCCAGGCGGCGCGAGATTTCCTCGTCGTCGAGGGCAGGCCGGAACTCGACGTACACAGCACGGGCGTACGCCTCGGTCTGAAGTAGCCCGTTGACCAACTGGTTGCCGTAGACGGACAGGGCAACCGCCTCCGCTTCCGCCGCCGCGAACGGCTGGAACCACGAAGGATGCGGTTCCTTGAGCTGCTCGTTCACGACCGACGTGAACACCTTCGGCACCTTGAAGACCCGCTCCAGCTGCTCCGCCAGGTCCATCCTCAGCGGCCGCCGCCCCTGCTCCACACTCCCGATCTGGGACTCCGAGAACCCGGCCCGGTCACCGAGCTCCCGCTGCGTCAGCTCCGCGCCCTCGCGCAACGCCCGCATCTGGGTGCTGAGGATGCGCAGGCTCACGGGGACGTTCTCGTCGTACTGATTCGGATTCTGGTTCTGATGGTTGTTGCGATCGTCGGTCACACCGACACCCCTCGCCACCTCGTACGGAATCGGCGACGGCCCGTACAGCAGACCCGTACGCCGCGTCAGGCTCGCAAAGCTAGCCCTGAACAGGGCACATTCGAGACATGAACGAGGAAACCCCACACGAACGAAGTGACGTGCACAGCACGCGAGTTGCGACGGCCGAGGAGACCGTCCTGCTGCTGCGTACACACATCGGACTGCTCGCCCCGGAGGTCGAAGCGCTGGCACTGAGCCTGCCGCAGGGCGAGCAGGGCCGCTGTCTGGCCCTCGCTTCGGTCGCCGAGGCCCGCCGCAAGCTGCGCGCGGGTGCGACGGCGGGGACAGGGGCGGCGTATCGCGCGGAGCAACTGGGGCGGGTGTGCCGCGCGTTGATCCATCACTGGGAGGAACTGGCGGCGGCCGAGCGACGGCGCTGAGGCGTCAGTTGGGAAGTGGGCCAGCAGATCAGGCTGCAGGCCAACAAAGGTGAGTACGTCGTGGAGTTCGGGACGCCGTTCCCGGCGTACGGCGAGTCGCGGGAATTGGTGGAGCAAGGCGAAGGCCCGCCCGGCGATGTAACGGCGCTTTCCCAGGCCCCTTGAGGTTCGGGTGCTAGGTGGCGTACCCATCCCTCAAGCCTCGCGAGGAGTTTGGACGGCTACGAGCTCCAACGGTCGTCCGGCGTACGGCCTCTCAGAAGCGTTCGACCTCTTTGCCGTGCGGGACTTTGTAGCAACCGGACAGCAGGAACAGGCTCAGCTTCGGCGGGTCGTTCTTCGCCATGTTGGTGACCTTGGCGCTGACCTTCTTCTTGTCGTTGTCGGCGGTCAAGGTGACGTTTTTGTTCTTGCTGGTATTCGGTCCGTATTCAACGATCTTCCACCCGTGCTTGGGCAGTTCTGCCCTGAGTCGCTCCATCGCTTTGTCGAGGTCGCTTGCCGAAGCGGGGGTGAAGGCCCACGGGTGGAAGATGCGGAAGTATGTGTTTGTGTCCTTGCCTGAGCAGTCCATCACTCCCGGAGAGTTCTCTGACGTCTTTCCCTTCACGCCCACCAGGTCGTAGATTCCGCTGGAGACCTTTTCCATGGTGTCGGCGGCGTCAAGTGAGGTGCTCGTGCCTGCGAACGGGATGCCATCGCTCTTGTCGTCAGTCATGCCACATCCTGTCAGGACGGTGAGTGCAAGCGGTACGGCGAGCGCGAAGGCACGCATTCTGGTGTTCACGTCTGAGCTCTCCTACTTGGACCGCAATACTTCTTCACTCGTCAATGGGTTGGACGGCGGCTTCAATTACGCTTCATCGCCCCTCCCCGGTACCACCGGGGCCTGATCCTTCAGGCTTTCTGTCTCCTCATCCCATTAAGTGCTGGGGCCTTCGACAGGAAGTCGGGGCGGCCGTGCGGGCGCCCCGATCCGGCCGGCGACGCGACTGAAGCGGTGGCAGCAGGCTGGCGTCTTCGACCGGCTGCACCGCGTCCTGCGCACTGAACTGAATGCAGCCGGCCAACTCGGCTGGTCCCGTGCGTGCGTGGATGGCTCCTCTGTCCGCGCGAAAACGGGTAGCAGATACCGCCTGATCTGCGACGGACACGGCGCTCCGCGCCAGCCGGTATCGCGGGGAGTTGGACGGCCAAATCCAGTGGTCCATCACTTGTACCGGCAAGGATCGCGTCACGAGCTCCAACGGTCGCCCGGCGTAAGGCCTCTCAGAAGCGTTCGACCTCTTTGCCGTCCGGGACCTTGTAGCAACCGGACACCAGGTCCAGGCTCAGCATCGGCGGGTCGCTCTTCGCCATGTTGGTGACCTCGACGCTGACCTTCTTCTTGTCGTTGTCGGCGGTCAAGGTGATGCTTTTGTTCCTGCTGGTATTCGGTCCGTATTCAACGATCTTCCACCCGTGCTTGGGCAGTTCTCTCTTGAGTCGCTCCATCGCTTTGTCGAGGTCTTTCGCCGAAGCAGGGGTGAAGGCCCACGGATGGAATATGCGGAAGTATGTCTCTGTGTCCTTTCCTGAACAGCCCATTACTCCCGGAGAGTTCTCTGACGCCTTTCCCTTCACGCCCAACAGATCATAGATCTCGCTGGAGACCTTTTCCATCGCGTCGGCGGCGTCGAGCGAGGCGCTCGTACCGGCGAACGGGACGCCATCGCTCTTTTCTTCAGTCATGCCACATCCTGTCAGGACAATGAGTGCAAGGGGTACGGCGAGCGCAGAGGCACGCGTTCTGGTCTTCACGTCTGAGCTCTCCTACTTCGAACGCATTACTTCTTCACTCGTCAATGGGTTGGGCGGCGGCTTCAATCGCACTTCATCATCCTTCCCCGCTACCACCAGGCCCTGATTAATCAGACTTCTGGACCCCTCATCCCAGTAACCGCTGTGGCCCTCGGTGTCCGTGGTCATCTGGTTGGCACCGAATTGCTCGTCGCTGGGAATTCTGAAGTTGATGCCGTCCCCGCCGTGTCCATAGCGGCCGAGATCCGGGACCACGTCCCCCTCGGCTTCCGCGTTCCACACATGCCCCTTGGGGACGTCCATCTCATCGGCACCCGACACCTTGACACCGGGGCTGCCCGCGAAAACGACGTCATCGGCGTTGAGGTTCCCTGTCTCGGCCGCTGCGCCGACCAGGGTCGTCCCGTACGAATGGCTGATCACGGTGCGGTGCGGTGCCGCATCGCCGGTGTGTGATGCTTCCAAGCTGTCCAAGAACCCGTTGAGCGCTGGTGCGCCGTCGTACGCGTAGTGCTCGAACGGGGCGTCCTTGGGGATGGAATCAGGCGCGTCGTATCCGAGCCAGGTGATGGTGGAGACGGACTCGCCGCCGGCTTTGGCGTCGGCCACGTTCCACACATTGACCATGCGGTTGATGTCGCCCTTGACCGTTCCGAGCTCCGCTGTCGTCCCCGGCACGTAAACCGCCTGGTGGTCCGCGGTGTCCGGGTTTCCGTTGGCGAGGATCGCGCGGCCGTCGCCCTCGGTGCTGAAGCCCAGCAGATAGGCCTCGGGCAGTCCTTTCGCGCCGGTCTGGTCGAAGCGGTTCTGAATCGCGTCCATGCCGTCGATGGATTTGTGGGCGCCCTTGCGTGCTTCTTCCCACTTCTTCCACGCCACGCTGTCCACCTTGACGCCCTTCATGGTGGTGCCGGTCATGGGGTTGAGGTAATCCGTCTGCCGCGTCGGCTCCGGATTCTTCTTGAGCCACGCTTCGTACTCGACCTGCGCGGTGCCTCGGGCCTCGGCGAGCACCATTCGGTTCGCCTCGTCCCGGACCGTGGACGGCAGCCCGTCAAGGTTGCCCACGGAGTCCGCCCGCATGGAGATCCACGCTGCCTGCTCGTCGGCGTCAAGGCCCTTCCACCACTCCGCGTTGGCCTTCGGGTCGCCCTTTTCGGGCGGCTGCGGCAGCGAGTCGACGTACTGCTTGCCCGCCGCCTGCACACCCTTGGTGTCCGACGAGACGTCGGCCCAGTCCCGGTCGCTGACGGTCAGATCGTCGTCCGCCTTCAGCGCCCGCAGCTTCGGGGCCCACTTCGCGTCGACCTCAGTCGCTTCCGTGAGGGCCGTTGAGATCCTGTCCGCGCAGTCCTGGGCGAGGCGGGCCTTGGGGTTGGGGTTGAAGTTGGCCGCCTGGCGGCCGATGGCGGAGGCGGTGTCATCCGTCAGATTGGCGGACTGGCCGCCCTCCGGGGTCTTGCCGTCCTTACCCGGCTCCCCGCCCGGGGGATAGCTGACCGAGCCGTCGGCGTTCACGGTGAGGCCCCCGGCCTTCGCGTCCGCCAGAGCCCCGTCGAGCTTCTTCTTGGCCGCTTCCATCTCGTACGAGAACGCGACCAGGGCCGAGCCGACGAGGCCGCACTCGGTCTGGATGTAGCGAAAGTTCTTCCCCAGCTCCGTGAGCTGGCCGATCGCCGCCGTCGCGGCCTCGCCCTTCAACGACTTCCGCATGGCTGCGGAGATCTGATTCTCGATGCGGTCTTTGGCCGCACTCGCCATGTCGGAGGCGCTGCGGTATCCGGTGGCCGCCTCCGCGTACTCCGTCGGCTTGAGGGCCTTGAGTGTCGCAAGATCCATGACGTTCCTACCGTCCCTTGCCGGGTTCGCCGGCTGCGGGAGTGTCGCCGTAAGCCACCTTCAGGTTGCCGATTTCGACCATGATCGCTTCGTCGGTCTTCAGTTGGTCGTTGCCGATCTTCTCCAGCAGACTCGCGAGCTGTCCGCACCGTCGGTTCACGCTCTTGACGTAGCTCTCCCAGGATCCGTGAACTTCCCTCTGGGCGCCCGCAGTCTGGCAACCAGTGTCCGCTCCCAAGCCGTTCTGGCCGTCGGAGAGCTTCCCGAGCGCCTTGCCTATGCCCTCTTGCAACGAGCCGATGTCCTGGCCCGCCTTGGCCCAGGCCGCCTTGTTCGACAGCAGAGTTCCGGTGTCGCCCCCAAAGTCGGGCTCAGCCTGGTTCAGTTGTATTCGTGTGGTGTGCTGCTCGGCTGTCGCGGCCTTGAGCTGCTCCCACTCCTCCCATGCCATGCGTGCCTCCCCGTTCTCCGTGCTGCGCCACCCGACCACATGCGTGTGCTAACGCAACGTTGCGATGATCGACACGTACGATACGGCGTCCTCGGGCGTGCCCGCTGCGTTAGTTCTGGTTGACGGTTGGGGCTTCGCTCGTGGTCATCGAGGGACTGTGCGGGATGTCAGCCGTGTGCCGTCCACCTGAACCAAGGAAGTTCTTCCCGGTCTCGTTGATGCTGCCGGCGAGGTCCGCGAAGTTCGAGGTCGTCGCGGGGGATTCGTCGATGCCCGACGTCAAGTCGTTCGCGTAGGACGAGTTGTTCGGGATCTCGGTGTGCACACCATCGGGGAGAGCACTCGGTCAGCATGGGGCACGGATTCGGCCGCGGTCGTAGAGGTCAGCGCGCCGGAGGCGGCCAGTGCGGCGGCGACGGTGACGCCAACCCTGCAATCTTCCCAGCTGCTTCGGCGCCCCACACGGCGCCGCCCAACGAGACGTAGGCGCCGTGGATTTCGCGGGTGCCGCCGGTCGTCCACCGGCTTCGGCCCCGGCGGTCGCTGTGGCCAGGTGCCAGCAGTGGCTCGATCAGTGCCCACAAGCCGTCATCCACGATCCACGGCAGAGTCGGCACGATTCGGGTCGGCGCACTTACGGGGTCCGAAGGGTCCCGGACCCGACCCCCACACCCTCAGCCGACTCACTATGACAGCCACTCTGGTTGCACTCCCGCTGTGGAATGTAGTACTTCTTATACATGAGCGAGCAGGTGCACAACAGGCTGGCGATGGTCCGGGCGGAGCGCAAGGTGTCCCGTCAGGCCCTCGCCGAGGCTGTCGGGGCGCATTACCAGACCATCGGGTACATCGAGCGCGGGCAGTACAACCCGAGCCTCGATCTCGCCCTGAAGATCGCCGAGTTCTTCGAGCTGCCGGCGGAGGCGCTGTTCTCCCTGCGGCCGATGCGATCGCTCACCGACGAGGTCTACGGGAGGAAGCAGTCATGAGGGCTATGGAGCAGCGGGCGGACGGGCAGTCGGACGGGCGGGCGGCGCGGGGTGTGCGCTACGACCGGGCCATGTTCGCGCTGATGAACCGCGAAGAGGCGAAGTCCATGCATGCCACCGCCGCGCGTCGGAGGGCCGTCGTCGGGGTCCATGCCGTGCTGTCCGTCGTCATGGTGGCGTCCTGGCTCGCGATGGTCTTCGACGACCGGATGTGGGCGCTCGTCACCATGGTCGTGGCGCTGTTCCCCTGGGTCCTCGCGACCGGTGTGCTCAACAGTGCGACCCGTGGCCTCCTGGAGCTGCGCCGCCATGTCCTGGACGAGCGTCAGCTCGCCGAGCGTGACCATGTCCACGCCCGCTCGCACCGCCTGATGACAGGGGTGCTGCTGGTCGCCGCCCTCGGTACCGGAGCGGCCGGCTGGCTCGGGGACCTGCGGGTCGAGGCGCTCGTCGCGCCCGTGCTGATCTCCCTCCTCGTCCTGCACTTCCTGTTGCCGCTTTGGGTGGCGGGACTGCGGGTGGAGGACGAGCCCGGTGAGGAAAATGACAGTCTGTGACGACTTCGATAGCGGATCAATTCGTCCTTATCTGATACTTAAGTTCCGTAATGCCGCGTGATGCGGGGCACTTTCAGCCACGAGTTACGCATGGTTTCCGCCCCTCGGGGGAGGGGCCCGGGTTGCTGGTTCTTGCCAGTCAGGAACCAGCCGGGAATAAATCGGGAACGGAAGGCTAAACACGACGTGTCGGCACAAAAGACCATCCATGTGGGCGGGAAGTGGCAAGCAGCCGCCTCCGGCGCCACGCGTGACATCCTCGACCCCGCGGACGCCATGCCGTTCGCCGTTGTCGCCGAAGGCGGGGTCGCGGACGTCGATGCCGCGGTGGCAGCCGCCCGTACGGCGTTCGACGAGGGCGAGTGGCCCCGCACCCCGGTGGCCGAGCGTGCCGCGCTGCTGCGCCGTGTCGCCGAGCTGCTCCAGCGGGACCGTGAGGAAATAGGTCTCCTGGAGAGCCGCGACGCCGGAAAGACCCTCGAAGAGGGCCGGGTCGACGTCGACTGCGTGAGCGACGCCTTCAACTACTTCGCCGACCTTGTGATGAACGAGAGCGGCGGGCGGGTGGTGGACGCCGGATCTCCCGAGATCCACAGCGTCGTCGTACACGAACCGGTCGGTGTCTGTTCGCTGATCGCCCCCTGGAACTATCCGCTGTTGCAGGCCAGTTGGAAGATTGCCCCGGCTCTGGCCGCAGGCAATACTTTTGTGATCAAGCCCAGCGAGATCACCCCGCTGACGACCGTCGCGCTCATTGAGCTGCTGGTCGAAGCCGGTCTTCCGGCCGGTGTCGCCAACATCGTGACCGGCGCGGGCGACCCCGTGGGCGCGCGGATGTCCGAGCACCCCGACGTCGACCTCGTGTCGTTCACCGGCGGACTCACCAGCGGCACCAAGGTGATGCAGGCCGCGGCCGTCACCGTGAAGAAGGTCGCCCTCGAACTCGGCGGCAAGAACCCCAACGTCGTCTTCGCCGACGCCTGCGCCACCGAAGAGGGCTTCGACACCGCCGTCGACCAGGCACTGAACGCCGCCTTCATCCACAGCGGCCAGGTCTGCTCGGCCGGCTCGCGCCTCATCATCGAGGAGTCGGTGCGCGAGCGCTTCGTCGCCGAACTCGCACGGCGCGCATCCAGGGTCCGCCTCGGCCGCGGCACCGCCGACGGCGTCGAGTGCGGCCCTCTCGTCTCCGCGCAGCAGCTGGCGAAGACCGAGATGTACGTCGCCTCCGCCCTGGAGGAAGGCGCGGTGCTCCGCTCCGGCGGCGCCCGCCCCGAGCCGTCCGACGTACGCCCCGCCGAGGGCTACTTCTACGCGCCGACCGTCCTCGACCAGTGCCACCGCGAGATGCGCGTCGTACGCGAGGAGGTCTTCGGCCCCGTCCTGACGGTGGAGACCTTCCGCACCGAGGACGAGGCCGTCACGCTCGCCAACGACACCGAGTACGGTCTGGCCGGCGGCGTGTGGACGGCGGACGCGGGGCGCGCGCGTCGCGTCGCGGGACGGCTGCGGCACGGCACGGTGTGGATCAACGACTTCCACCCCTACCTGCCGCAGGCGGAGTGGGGCGGCTTCGGCAAGTCGGGTGTGGGGCGCGAGCTGGGTCCTGCAGGGCTCGCGGAGTACCGAGAGGCGAAGCACATCTATCAGAACCTGAATCCGCAGCCGGTGCGGTGGTTTGCGGGCTGAGTTTTTCCCCTACCCGCCCCTTCCCGAACTGGGGCTCCGCCCCAGGCCCCGGTCCTCAAACGCCGGACGGGCTGAATTTTGCTGGGGCGCGCTGAACACGCTGGACCGGCCGTAACCGTGGCCGCACGAAAAGAGGAGCAGCAACCCATGCCCGTATACGACTACGTCGTCGTCGGGGGCGGCACCGCAGGATCGGTGATCGCATCCCGTCTCACCGAGGACCCCTCCGTCCGCGTCGCCGTCATCGAGGGCGGTCCTTCCGACGTCGACCGTCCGGAAGTCCTCACCCTGCGCCGCTGGATGGGCCTGCTCGGCGGGGAGCTCGACTACGACTACCCCACCACCGAGCAGCCCCGCGGCAACTCCCACATCCGGCACAGCCGCGCCCGCGTGCTGGGCGGCTGCTCCTCGCACAACACCCTCATCGCCTTCCAGCCGCTGCCCTCCGACTGGGACGAGTGGGCGGCGGCCGGGGCCGACGGCTGGGACGCCGAGGCCATGGGCCCGTACTTCCACAAGCTGCGCAACAACATCGTGCCGGTCGACGAGAAGGACCGTAACGCCATCGCCCGCGACTTCGTCGACGCGGCGCAGGCCGCGCTCGACGTGCCGCGTATCGAGGGCTTCAACAAGAAGCCCTTCCACGAGGGCGTCGGCTTCTTCGACCTCGCGTACCACCCGGAGAACAACAAGCGCTCGTCCGCGTCGGTCGCGTACCTGCACCCGTTCCTGGACCGGCCGAACCTCCACATCATGCTGGAGACCTGGGCGTACAAGCTGGAGCTCGACGGCGGCCGGGCCACCGGTGTGCACGTCAGGACCAAGGACGGCGAGGAAATCCTCGTCGAGGCCAGCCGCGAAGTCCTGGTCTGCGCGGGCGCGGTGGACACCCCGCGGCTGCTCATGCACTCCGGCATCGGCCCCCGCGCCGACCTCGAAGCGCTCGGCATCCCCGTGGTCGTCGACCTGCCGGGCGTCGGCGAGAACCTGCTCGACCACCCCGAGTCGGTCATCGTCTGGGAGACGGACGGGCCGATCCCGGAGAACTCCGCGATGGACTCCGACGCGGGTCTGTTCGTGCGCAGGGACCCCGAGTCCGAGGGCCCGGACCTGATGTTCCACTTCTACCAAATCCCGTTCACCGACAACCCGGAGCGCCTGGGCTACGAACGCCCCCCGCACGGGGTGTCGATGACCCCGAACATCCCCAAGCCGCGCAGCCGCGGCCGGCTCTTCCTCACCAGCGCGGACCCGGCCGACAAGCCCGCGCTGGACTTCCGCTACTTCACGGACGAGGACGACTACGACGGCCGGACGCTGGTCGACGGCATCAAGATCGCCCGGGAGATCGCCAAGTCCGAGCCGCTGGCCCACTGGCTCAAGCGCGAGGTCTGCCCGGGGCCCGACGTCACGTCCGACGAGGACATCAGCGAGTACGCGCGCAAGGTCGCGCACACCGTGTACCACCCGGCAGGGACCTGCCGAATGGGTGCTTCCGGTGATGAACTGGCCGTAGTGACGCCGGACTTGAAAATTCGCGGCCTCGAAGGCATCCGTATCGCCGACGCATCCGTCTTCCCCACGATGCCCTCTGTGAACCCGATGATCGGGGTCCTCATGGTCGGGGAGAAGTGCGCCGAAATGCTTGCTGGAACCACTGCACCGGGAGGTGATGCGTGATGACCGACCTCAAGAAGAGCACCGAAATAATCGACGGCATGAACGACGGCATGAACGACGGAACGAACGACGGAACGAGTGACAACCCGGCCGACGGCATGAACGACGACAGGAGCGCCGCGACGAACACCGAGGCGAACGCCGCCGAACCGGTCTTCTCCGTACGCAATCTGTGGAAGGTGTTCGGCCCGAAGGCCGACCGCATACCCGGCGACGAAGAGCTCGCCGCACTGCCCGCCGAAGAGCTCACCGCGCGCACCGGCTGCACCGCCGCCGTGCGCGACGTGAGCTTCGATGTGCGGAAGGGCGAGGTTTTCGTCGTCATGGGCCTCTCCGGCTCGGGCAAGTCCACGCTCGTACGCTGCCTGACCCGGCTCATCGAGCCCACCGCCGGATCCCTCGCCTTCGACGGCGAGGACGTGATCGGCATGGACAAGAACCGGCTGCGTGAACTGCGCAAGCACCGCGCCGCGATGGTCTTCCAGCACTTCGGGCTGCTGCCGCACCGCACCGTCCTCGACAATGTCGCGTACGGCCTGGAGATCCAGGGCGTCGGCCGCACCGAGCGCCGCGCCAGGGCCCAGGAGATCGTCACCAAGGTCGGCCTCGAAGGCATGGAGCTGCGCAGGCCCGGACAGCTGTCCGGCGGCCAGCAGCAGCGCGTCGGCCTCGCCCGCGCCCTCGCCGTCGACCCCGAAGTGCTCCTCTTCGACGAACCGTTCAGTGCGCTCGACCCGCTGATCCGGCGGGACATGCAGGAAGAAGTCATGCGCCTGCACCGCGAAGAGGGCCGCACGATGGTCTTCATCACCCACGACCTGAACGAGGCACTGCGCCTCGGCGACCGCATCGCCCTGATGCGCAACGGCGCCATCGTGCAGCTCGGCACGCCGGAGGAGATCGTCTCCAACCCGGCCGACGACTACGTAAGCGACTTCGTCCGCGACGTCCCGCGCGAGCAGGTCATCTCCGTACGCCGCGCGATGCGGCCCGCCGAGGCCGGCGAGGCCGAGACCGGCGCCGCGCTGACCCCCGACACGCTCGTCGTCAACGCGATCGAGGCCGTCGCCCGCAGTGGCGGCCACTGCCGCGTGGTCGACGCCGGGCGCACCATCGGCGTCGTGGATCACGAGCGGCTGCTCGCCGTCGTCGCCGGTATCGACGACACGGCGAACGGCGATACCCAGGACAAGGAGGTGGCGGCCGTATGAGTGCCGCCCCGAATTCCGTCCTCGACAAGCGCGACGCGCCCGACGTGCCCGACACGCTCGATACCGAGAAGGGCGCCCCTGGCCCGCTGGCCAGGATCGCCGGGAACCCCCGGGCGATGCTGCTGCTCGCCGTCCTCCTCGTCGCGGTCGTCAGCGCCGTCGTGACGTCCGGCGGCGGAGCGTGGCCCGCCGACCTCACGGTCGACATCCGCTCCCCGCTCGACGACCTGAACCGCTGGCTGGTCGACAACCGGACCACCCACCCGCTCTTCCTCTACTTCCTGCTGCACATCAGCAACGCGGCCGAGGGCTCCGTCGACGGTGTGCTCAGCCTGCTCGAAGGCCTCGGCTTCATCGGTGTGACCGTCGCCGCCGTACTGGTCGCCTGGTACGCGGGAGGCGCCGGACTGCGCCGCCGCGCACTGCGCACCGCGGGCACCGCGCTCGGCACCTTCCTGGCGATCGGCCTGCTCGGCATGTGGGAACCGGCGATGGAAACGCTGGCCCTGATGATCGTCACGGTGACCGCCGCGGCCGTCGTCGGAGCGCTGCTCGGCCTCGCCGCCGGACTGTCCGACCGCTGCGAGCGCCTGCTGCGCCCGGTGTTCGACACCATGCAGGTGCTGCCGGCCTTCTCGTACCTGCTGCCCTTCGTGCTGCTCTTCGACATCGGCACCCCGTCGGTGTTCGTCGCGACAGTGATCTACGCCGCCCCGCCGATGGCCCGCCTCACCTCGCTGGGCCTGCGCGGCGCGGACGCCGCCGCGCTGGAAGCATCCGCCTCGCTCGGCGCGAACGCCCGTCAGCAGCTGCTGACGGCGCGGCTGCCGCTGGCCCGCAAGCAGATGCTGCTCGGCCTCAACCAGACGATCATGATGTGTCTGTCGATGGTCGTCCTCGCGTCGATGATCGGCGCGGAGGGGCTCGGCGACGAAATCTTCACCGCGCTGTCCACGGTCGATGTCGGACTCGCCCTGCCTGCCGGTATCGCCGTCGTCCTGATCGCCGTCTGGCTGGACCGGACAACCGCGGCGGCAGGTGAACAACTGGACGACCCGTCGGCCGCCGAGCGGAAGACCCCGTGGATTCTCTGGCCGGTCCTGGCGGCCGTCACGGTCGGCGGCGCCCTGCTCGGCCGGGCCCTCGACAAGCAGGAGTGGCCCGAGGGCTGGGTCGTCGCGATCAGTGGCCCGGTCAACACCGTGGTCGACTTCATCGAGGACGAACTCGGCTCCGGCGTCCCCGTCCTGGGTGGCACCCTCACCTGGTCCGAAGGCTTCGCCAGCTGGGTGATCAACCCGGTGCGCGACCTGCTCCAGACCACCCCGTGGTGGTCGCTGGTGCTGGTCGCCGGTGTCCTGGGCTTCCTCGCGGGCCGCTGGCGGGCCGCCATCACCGTCGTGGCATCGCTGGGCGCCATCGGCGCGATGGGTCTGTGGACCCGCTCGATGGACACGCTCTCGCAGGTGATCGCCGCGCTCGTGGTGACGCTGCTGCTCGGCTTCGCGATCGGTGTGCTGGCCGCGCGCGTGGAGCGCGCGGAGCGGCTCATCAGGCCGGTGCTCGACATCATGCAGACGATGCCGCAGTTCATCTATCTGATTCCGATGATCGCCCTGTTCAGCGGCGGCCGTACGGCCGCCATCGGCGCGGCGGTGGTGTACGCACTGCCCGCCGTCGTACGCATCACCGCGCAGGGGATCAAGCAGGTCGACCCGGCGGCGCTCGAAGCGGCGCGCTCGCTCGGCGCCAATACGCGTCAGCAGCTCTTCCAGGTGCAGCTGCCGCTGGCCCGGCCCGCACTGCAGCTCGCCGTCAACCAGGGCGTTGTCCTGGTCCTCGCGCTCGTGGTCATCGGCGGCATGATCGGCGGCGGCGCGCTCGGCGTCGACGTGGTCAAGGGCCTCGCCAAGGGTGATCTGGGGCTCGGCATGACGGCCGGTCTCGCGATCGTCTGCCTCGGCCTGCTGCTCGACCGGATCACCCAGACCGGCGCCGCCGCGAAGGCGCGCGACCAGGTCTGATCAGGCCCCACAGGCTTCGGCCTCCCACAGTTTCTGTCGTTTCTCTCAGATCTTCTGTCAACGAAAGAAGTCGTTCTCGTGAAGCTCAGCAAGCGGATACGCAACACCTCCGTCGCCGGAGTCGGCATCCTCGGCATGCTCGCCCTCAGCTCCTGCGCCGCGGACACCAAGAAGGAGGCGTCCGACGAGGTCACCCTCACCGTGCCTTCCTGGGTCGGCGCCCGCGCCAACGCCGAGGTCGCCAAGGTGATCATGGAGAAGGAGCTGGACGTCAAGGTCAAGCTCCTCCAGCTGGACGAGCCGGTCGCGTGGGACGCGCTGAACAACGGCAAGGCCGACGCGATCATGGAGGACTGGGGCGGCTCGCCCAAGAAGGCCCAGCTCTACCTGGACGAGAAGAAGACCGTCGTCAAGGGCGGCGACCTCGGCGTCGAGGGCCACATCGGCTGGTTCGTGCCGAAGTACTACGCGGACGCCCACCCGGAGATCAAGACCTGGAAGGGCATCAACAAGCTCGCCAAGGACTTCTCGACCGCCGGCAGTGGCGAGGGCAAGGGCGAGTTCCTGGGCGCGGCTCCGTCGTACACGACGTACGACGAGCCCCTCATCAAGAACCTCAAGCTTGATCTCCACATCAAGGAGACCGGCAACGAGGCCGCCCAGATCAAGGAAATCCAGCAGAAGTACCAGGACAAGAAGCCGTTCATCACCTACTGGTGGGAGCCGCAGTGGCTGAACGCCGACATCGACCTGGTCGAGGTGAAGCTGCCGGAGTTCAAGGAAGGCTGCAACGCCCCGGACACCAAGACGGACTGCGCCTACGCCGACACCCCGCTGCAGAAGTACCTGAACGCGGACTTCGCGAAGGACGGCGGTGACTCCGCCGAGTTCCTGAAGAACTTCAAGTGGACGACCGACCAGCAGAACGTCGTCGCCAAGGCGATCGCCAAGGACAAGCTGACCGGCCCGGCCGCGGCCGAGAAGTGGGTCAAGGAGAACAAGGCCGTCTGGGAGGCCTGGCTCCCCAAGAAGTAGTGCGCGACGCGTAGCGAACAGCAGGTGCCGGGCGCCCCAGGACGGGGTGCCCGGCACCCTTGCGTCAGGCCTTGGCCGCGCCCGGCGTGTAGTGGTCCGGGACCATGCGGGTGGTCACCGCGATGCGGTTCCAGGAGTTGATGACCATGATCACGGAGATCAGTTGGGCCAGCTCGGTCTCGTCGAAGTGCGGGGATGGCGTCCCGCGGGCCTCTACATCAGCGCTTCCTCCAGTGTGGCGGTCCTGGCGAGGCGGTCGCCGGTGGCGTGGACGGCGTTCAGCAGCCGCTCCACGGCGGGGGAGCAGGCCGCGAGGCACAGCCTGCGGCCCCGGCGCCGCCAGCCGAGCACGGCGTTGAGGAAGCCGCAGTCGCAGAATGTGATGCGGGTCGCGTCAATGACGAGACGGGTGTGCCCGAACGCGGCCGCGGAGGTCAGCAGCGCGTGCAGGGGAGCGGCGGTGAAGCGGTCGATCTCGCCCTGGAGGGCAATCACCAGGGTGTCCCCGTGCGTGCGGCAAGCGGTCACGATCTGCGTCTGGCCGCTCGTAGCGGCGTCGTCACGAGGGCCGGAAACGGTCCGGGTGAGGGTGGGCAGTATGTGGGACGGGCTCGCAGTGTTCACGCCGTCTGCAACGAGGAAACGTGGCGCGCGGGTACCGGCGCGGGCCGTTGATCACTCTCTCGGACGGGAGCAAACGGGGGAGCCCCGGCCGGACGGGGGGACCGACCGGGGCAGTCTGTGGGTGCAGGTCTGAAAGCCTACATAAATATGAACGGTCAACCACTCCGCCGGGTTCCCGGCCGCTGAAACTTTTTTCGGCAGCGACCCCTCAGAGGTTTAACAGGTGGTCCCGGCCCCCTTCTCGGTCTCGTTGTCGGCCGCCGCTGCGACCGGCGCCGCACCGAACCGCGCCAGGGCCAGCGCGCCCGCCACCGCCACCGCGAAACCGAGCACCGCCACCCAGGCCAGGCCCTCGCGCGTACGGTCACCGAGCCAGACCACCCCCACGACGGCGGGGCCGAGTGTCTCGCCGATCACCAGACCGGCCGTCGCGGTGGTCACCGAGCCGCGCTGGAGCGCCGAGGTGAACAGCAGGAACGCCGCGCCGCCGCCGAGCAGCAGTGCGTACAGGGCGGGGTTGGCGAACAGCACCTCCGGCGCCGGATCGTCGATCAGCCGCACCGAAACCGACACCACCCCGAAACCGGTCCCGGCGCCGAAGCCGAGGACCAGCGACCGGGCCGGGTCGCGGAGCCGCCCCGCCAGCGCGCCCGTGACGACCACCGCGCACGCGACGCCGAGCAGGGCGTACGGCAGCGCGCTCGGACCGTTCTCCGTGCCCTCCGGGCCCGAGGAGAGCCCGAGCATCGCCAGGCCCGCACAGACCACCGCGACCGCGCCCCACTCGGTGCGGCTGAGGGGGATTCCCAGCACGCGGGCGGCGACCACCGCCGTGACGGCGAGGCTGCCGGCCTGGGCCGCCTCGACGGCGTAGATCGGGATGGTGAGCAGTGCGAGGATCTGGAGGACGAAGCCGATCAGGTCGAGGGCGAGCCCGGCGACGTACCGCCACTGGCGCAGGGCGCGCAGCAGCAGGGTCACGTCGACGCCGCTGCCGGTGCCGGGCTGCGCGGCGCGGGCCGCGACGGCCTGGAGGACCGAGGCGGTGCCGATGCAGACGGCTGAACAGAGCGCGCAAAACATCCCAAGGAGCACAAAGGGACTCTAGTTGGGGAGGGATCGTGCACCGGGTTCCGGCAGCGGTATCGGGCCATCTAGTCTGTCCGACGGTCTGGAGAGTTTGTTCGAACAACGGGGTAGGGGCCAGGACATGGCGGCAACACGGCGCAAAATGAGGTCGGGCACGGTGCTGCTCGGCGGCATGGGGGTCCTCGCGGCGACCCTCACGGCCTGTGGTTCGGAGCCGGACGAGCGGTGCGTGCACCGGGTCACTCACGAGGTCCTGCCCGACTACGAGTGCGACGACGACGGGAACGGCACGCACTACTACGGGGGCCGCGTCAGCAGCGGCAAGGTCTCCGACGGCAGCTTCGACAAGTCGGCGGTCGACAGCGGCGGCTTCGGGTCCTCCGGCTCCAGCGGCGGCTGACGGATCACGGAACGGATCGCGGAGCGATGAAGCGCCACACGATCGAACCGCGCCCCGGCTGGCAGCAGACCGTCGAGGAACAGGGCTGCATCTACCCCCTGACCCGCTACCCGGACGGCTCGCTGCGCCCGTACTGGGACGAGAGCGCGTACTACGAGTTCTCGCTGCCCGAGGTCGAGGCGATGGAGGAGGTCGTCGAGGAACTGCACACCATGTGCCTGGCCGCCGCCGCGCACATCGTCGAGCGCAGCCGCTTCGCCGACCTCGGCATCACCGACCCGCGACTCGTCTCACGGATCTCCGAGGCCTGGCGCAGGCGCGCCGAACTCCCCTCCCTATACGGCCGGTTCGACCTGCGCTACGACGGCACGGGCCCGGCCAAGATGCTGGAGTACAACGCGGACACCCCCACCTCGCTGGTGGAGGCGGCCAGCCCGCAGTGGTTCTGGATGGAGGAGCGCTTCCCCGGCGCCGACCAGTGGAACTCCCTGCACGAGCGGCTCGTCGACGCGTGGAAGCGGCAGGCCCCGCTGCTGCCGCCTGGCCCGCTGTACTTCGTCCACTCGGACGGCGACGAGCTGGGCGAGGACCTGATGACGGTCGCGTATCTGCGCGAGACCGCCCAACAGGCCGGGATCACCACCGAGGCACTGTCCGTCGAACGGATCGGCTGGGACCGGCTGTCGCGCCGCTTCGTCGACGAGAAGCTGCGCTTCATCCGCAGCTGCTTCAAGCTCTACCCCTGGGAGTGGCTGACCACCGACCGCTTCGGGCCGCACGTCCTGAGCACCCTCGACAACGGCGGCGGCACCGGCGCCACCTGCTGGATCGAGCCGGCCTGGAAGATGCTGCTCTCCAACAAGGCGCTCCTGGCGATCCTTTGGGAGCTCTACCCCGGCCACCCGAACCTGCTCGCCGCGTATCTCGACGGCCCGCGCGAGCTGGCCGCGACCGACGGTCCCGGGTACGTCGCCAAGCCACTGCTCGGCCGGGAGGGCGCGGGCGTCACGATCCACGAGGCGGGCTGGGCGCCGGTCGCCCGCGCGGTGACCGACGCACCCGTCTGCTACCAGGAGTTGGCCCCGCTGCCCGACTTCGACGGCAACCGCGTGGTGCTCGGCGCGTGGGTCGTCGAGAGTGAGGCGGCGGGGCTCGGCATCCGGGAGTCGGCGGGCCTGATCACGGACGAGTACGCCCGCTTTCTCCCGCATGTGATCCTCTAGGGGGTGTCCGGCCGGTCTCCGTGGCGTCGCGGGGTCCGGCACGCACATCCGCGGCGTTGTCGTCGGTCGCCGACGCTCCGCGTCGACTCCCTCCTGCGCCTCGCGGCTCCACGCACCAGCCCCCGCTCCTTCACCCACGGAGATCGGCCGGACACCCCCTGGGAGCCCGTCACTGCTGGGCCAGTACCCCCTTGAGCTGGTCGAGGCCCCAGTCCAGGTCCTCCTTGCTGATCACCAGCGGCGGGGCGATCCGGATCGTCGACCCATGGGTGTCCTTGGCCAGCACACCCCGCCCCATCAGCCGCTCGGAGATCTGCCGGCCGGTGCCGTGCGACGGGACGATGTCGATGCCCGCCCACAGCCCCCGGCCGCGCACCGCGTCGACCGCGCCGCCGCCGACCAGCAGCCCCAGCTCGTGGTGGAGGTGGTCGCCGAGCTCGGTGGCGCGCTGCTGGAACTCGCCGGTGCGCAGCATCGCCACGACCTCCAGCGCGACCGCGCAGGCCAGCGGGTTCCCGCCGAAGGTCGAACCGTGCTCGCCCGGCCGGTACACGCCGAGCACCTCGGCCGACGACACCACGGCGGACACCGGCACGACCCCGCCGCCCAGCGCCTTGCCCAGCAGATACATGTCCGGCACGACGTCCTCGTGCTCGCAGGCGAAGGTCCGGCCCGTCCTGCCGAGCCCCGACTGGATCTCGTCCGCGACGAAGAGCACGTTGCGCGCACGCGTCAGCTCCCGCACGCCCGCGAGATACCCGGCAGGCGGCACGAGCACCCCGGCCTCGCCCTGGATCGGCTCAAGCAGGACGGCCACGGTGTTCTCGGTCATCGCCGCGTCGAGCGCCGTCAGGTCCCCGTACGGGACGATCTCGAAGCCCGGTGTGTACGGGCCGAAGTCGGCCCGCGCCTCGGGATCGGTCGAGAAGCTGACGATGGTGGTCGTACGGCCGTGGAAATTGCCGCCCGCCACAATGATCTTGGCCCGGCCGTCCGGCACGCCCTTGATCCGGTATCCCCACTTGCGGGCGGTCTTCACGGCCGTCTCCACCGCCTCCGCACCGGTGTTCATCGGGAGCACCATCTCCATGCCGCACAACTCGGCGAGCTGCGTACAGAAGTCGGCGAACCGGTCGTGGTGGAAGGCGCGGGAGGTCAGCGTGACTCTGTCCAGCTGGGCCTTGGCCGCGTCGATCAGACGGCGGTTGCCGTGACCGAAGTTGAGCGCCGAGTACCCGGCGAGCATGTCGAGGTAGCGGCGGCCCTCGATGTCGGTCATCCAGGCACCCTCCGCCGAGGCGACGACGATGGGCAGGGGGTGGTAGTTGTGCGCGCTGTGCGCTTCCGCGGAGGCGATGGCAGCAGTGGTGGTCGACACGGGGTCTCCGATCGTCGAGACAATCCATCCGGTGAGGGGCATGGATGGTGCCCCTTTCTATCGTCGCTCGCTCGGACGGCGAAGAAACCTTGTGGCGTGGCGCGCCCGACCGCCGGTTCCGCGGCTCTCCGCGTTCAGAGGTCGATGAGTTGACCGCGCGGCTCCGGCGGGCCCGACCCCCGGGGGGCCCGCCTGCGCCGGAACAGGGTGGCACCGGCGAGCCCCGTCAGGATCCCGGCCGCCAGCCCCGGCACCGCCCACCAGCGGCTCGTACCGCCGCCGGACCCGGCCGGCGCGGTGGCGGCGGGCGACGCGGACGACGGAGGCCCCGGGACGGGCGCGGGGTCCCCCGGGGCGACCGCGGCCGGTCCCGGCACCCCGGGGGAGGCGAAGTCCGGCGGGTGGTCCGCCTCGCCCACGTAGTTGCCGGTGGCCGCCGGGTCGCCCTTCGCCCTGCCCAGGACGCCGAGCCTGCCCAGCAGGGAGTGGAGCCGCGCCGGGGCGTCGGCCAGGTGCCAGCGCTCCACGGCCGGGGAGCCGGAGTCCGTCACCGTGCTGACCCAGACCGGCCCGCCGGACTTCGGCACATGGATCCGGTCGACCCGCCACACGGACACGTCGTGCACCAGCCAGGTGACCGTGATCCTGCGCCATGTCCCGCCCTCGTCGGCCGGTTTGTCGACGACCGGCGGGCGCTTCGGCACCCCGCCGGGCTCCCCGGTGCCCAGGTGCTTCTCCAACTCCGCGTACGTGCCGCTCGACCGGTGGACCGCGTGCGCCTCGCCGCTGACGGGCGAGGTCAGCAGGAGGCTGGTCGGGTCGGCCGCCGCTGCCGGTGGTGCGCACAGCAGCGCCGTCGCGAGCGCGGCCCCGCAGGCGACGGCCAGTCGTCGTAACAGTCGCATGTTCCCCCCATCGGACGCCCGTGCGGACTGCCCGCACGGCCGTGACCCCGTTGGTACACCGTCCGGGCCGCGCGAGTGTCGCGTATCGCACTCCATTGCCGGAAACCGCTCCTGCCGGGCGCTCGGTGCCACCGGGCGGACCGGGCCCGCTGTGTTTCTCGTCTCATTCGCGACCATGTGCGGCGGGCACCGAGAGCAGAGCCGGGTTCCGCACCTGAGAGAATGGGTTCATGGCCTCTGATCGTCCTCGTGTGCTCTCCGGCATCCAGCCCACCGCAGGTTCGTTCCACCTCGGCAACTACCTGGGCGCCGTGCGCCAGTGGGTGGCGTTGCAGGAATCCCACGACGCCTTCTACATGGTGGTCGACCTGCACGCGATCACCATTCCGCAGGACCCCGCCGAGCTGCGCGCCAACACCAGGCTCGCGGTCGCCCAGCTGCTGGCCGCCGGGCTCGATCCGGACCGCTGCACGCTGTTCGTCCAGAGCCAGGTCCCCGAGCACGCCCAGCTCGGCTGGGTCATGAACTGCATCGCCGGTTTCGGTGAGGCCTCGCGCATGACGCAGTTCAAGGACAAGGCCGCCAAGCAGGGCAGCGACCGCGCCACCGTCGGCCTCTTCACGTACCCGATCCTCCAGGTCGCGGACATCCTGCTCTACCAGGCCGATCAGGTCCCGGTCGGCGAGGACCAGCGCCAGCACATCGAGCTGACCCGCGACCTCGCCGAGCGCTTCAACGGCCGCTTCGGCGAGATCTTCACGGTGCCGGCGCCGTACATCCTCAAGGAGACCGGGAAGATCTTCGATCTTCAGGACCCCACCGCGAAGATGAGCAAGTCGGCGTCCAGCCCCAAGGGCCTGATCAACCTGCTCGACGAGCCCAAGGCCACCGCGAAGAAGATCAAGAGCGCGGTCACGGACACCGACACCGTGATCCGCTACGACCCCGTGGACAAGCCGGGCGTCAGTAATCTGCTCTCCATCTACTCCACCCTCACCGGCGCCACCGTCGCCGACCTGGAGAAGAGCTACGAGGGCAAGATGTACGGCGCGCTCAAGACCGACCTCGCCGATGCGATGGTGGAATTCGTCACGCCCTTCAGGAGCCGCACCCAGGAATATCTGGACGACCCGGAGACGCTGGACTCGATCCTGGCCAAGGGGGCCGAGAAGGCCCGCGCGGTGGCCGCGGAGACCCTCGCGCAGGCCTACGACAAGGTCGGCTTCCTGCCCGCGAAGCACTGACGTACCGGCCCGGCCCACCGGCCGGGCCGAAGGCCCGGGTCGATGGACTCTGGCCACAGGGGCGACGCGCCCGCCACACTGCACACTGGCAGCACGACACCGGATGACCGGATGACGGAGGAGAACGACGTGGGGACCGTAACGCTCGGCGTTTCGATCGCGGTCCCGGAGCCGTACGGCAGCCTGCTCCAGGAGCGGCGCGCGAGCTTCGGGGACCCTGCCGCGCACGGCATCCCCACCCACGTCACCCTGCTGCCGCCCACCGAGGTGGACTCCTCGCTGCTGCCCGCCGTCGGGACGCACCTCGCCGCCGTCGCGGCCGCGGGCCGGTCCTTCCCGATGCGGCTGTCCGGCACCGGTACGTTCCGTCCGCTCTCCCCGGTCGTCTTCGTGCAGGTCGTCGAGGGCGCCGCGGCCTGCTCCTGGCTCCAGAAGCGGGTCAGGGACGCGTCGGGCCCGCTCCAGCGCGAGCTGTACTACCCGTACCACCCGCATGTCACCGTCGCGCACGACATCTCCGAGGAGGGGATGGACCGGGCGTACGAAGAGCTCTCCGAGTACGGCGCCCAGTGGTCCTGCTCCGGCTTCGCGCTGTACGAACAGGGCGCGGACGGCGTGTGGCGCAAGCTCTGCGACTACGCCTTCGGGGGCGGCACGGTGCCCGGCGGTGTGCCCGCGCAGAATTCGCCGGTCGACGAGCCCACCACGCCCCGCCGCCCCAACCCCGGGCTCGATGTCAGGGTGCCCTGACCAAGCTGGGGGGTAGGGGTGGCGCCGGCATCGGCCGAGTCGCCTGAGTTCGATCACCCGCCGCACTTGGCCCGCCGACCGGATCACCGCGCTGCTCCTCACCGGAGGCGCGCCGAAGGCGACGGGCGTCCACGGGGTGGCGCTCAGGTCCGCGGGCGCCTGAGCAGGCCGCAGGGGGTCCGGCCGGGATCCCTCAGACCGGCAGGCGCCGGAACAGCGGGCGCGGTGCGTGGCGCAGGGCCGACATGACCAACCGCAGGGCGCCCGGCACCCACACGGTCTCCGAGCGGCGCCGCAGGCCCGTCTCGATGGCCAGCGCCACCGCTTCGGGCGTCGTCGCCAGCGGAGCCTCCGCCAGACCCTCGGTCATCCTCGTCCGTACGAACCCGGGGCGCACGACCATGACATGCACGCCGGTTCCGTGCAGCGCGTCCCCCAGGCCCTGGGCGAAGGCGTCGAGGCCGGCCTTGCTGGACCCGTAGATGAAGTTGGCGCGGCGGGCCCGCTCGGCGGCGACCGACGACAGCACGACCAGCGAGCCGTGGCCCTGCCCCTGGAGGGCGTTGGCGCACACCAGGCCCGCGGAGACGGCCCCCGTGTAGTTGGTCTGCGCGACCCGGACCGCGGCCAGCGGCTCGGCCTCGTCGTGCGCCTGGTCGCCGAGAACGCCGAAGGCCATCAGCACCATGTCGATGTCCCCCTCGGTGAAGACCTTGCCGAGGGTCTCCTCGTGCGACGCGGAGTCGAGCGCGTCGAAGGCGACGGTACGGACGTCGGCGCCCAGGGCGCGCAGCCCGGCCGCCGCCGACTCCAGCGCGGGGGAGGGGCGCCCGGCCAGCCAGACCGTACGGGTGCGGCGGGCCACCAGGCGGCGGGCGGTGGCCAGGCCGATCTCGGACGTACCGCCGAGGACGAGCAGGGACTGCGGGGTGCCGAAGGCGTCCTTCATGAGGAATCTCCTGGAACTCGGTGAATTCGGTCAGAGGGAGAGGCGGCGTGAGAGGTCCGAGGTGAAGAGCGAACCGGGGTCCAATTCGGCGCGCAGCGCGCGGAATTCAGCCAGCCGCGGATACATCCGCGCCAGCATTTCGGGGCGCAGCCGCGCGTCCTTGGCCAGATAGACCCGGCCGTCGGCGCCCGCGACCTCCTCGTCCAGCTCGTCGAGAAACGCCCCGAGCCCCGGCATGTTCGCGGGGATGTCCAGCGCCAGCGTCCAGCCGGGCAGCGGGAAGGACAGCCAGCCGGGGTCGCCCTCCCCGAACCGCTTGAGAACGGCGAGGAACGACGGGCACCGGCGCTCCGAGATGCGCCGCACGATCCGGCGCAGCGTCTCCTCCTGCCCGTACCCGACGACGAACTGGTACTGGACGAACCCGCCGCGCCCGTAGATCCGGTTCCAGTGCGGAACGCCGTCCAGCGGGTGGAAGAACGTCGACAGCTTCTGGAGCTCGCCGACCCGCGAACGCGGCGCCCTGCGGTACCAGAGCTCGTTGAACAGGCCCACCGAGGACCGCCCCAGCAGCCCTTCGGGTACGAAGGCGGGCGCGGCCGGGAGCCGGCCGGGGCGGAACGCGAGCGGAGCGCGGCGGGCGCGCGCCGGGAGCGCGTCCAGCGGCGCGTGCTCCCCCCGGGTCAGGACCGAGCGCCCCATCGCCGCGCCGCGCGCCAGGAGGTCGATCCAGGCGACCGAGTAGCGGTAGCGGTGGTCGGTGGCGGTGAGCCTGGCCATCAGGTCGTCCAGATCAGTGGCCCGTTCGGTGTCCACCGACATCAACGAGGTCTCGACGGGCAGGAGTTGGATCGTGGCGGCGAGGATCACGCCCGTCAGTCCCATCGCGCCCGCCGTCGCGTCGAAGAGCCCGGTGCCTGCCGGGACCGTGCGTACCTCACCGTCCGCGGTGAGGAGTTCGAACGACAGGACGTGACGGCAGAAGGAGCCCGAGCCGTGGTGGTTCTTGCCGTGGATGTCCGCGCCGATCGCGCCGCCCACGGTCACATAGCGGGTCCCGGGCGTCACCGGCACGAACCAGCCGAGCGGCAGCAGCACCTCCATCAGCCGGTGCAGACTCACGCCCGCTTCGCACACCACGACGCCCGTACGGGCGTCGACCGTATGGACGCGGTTCAGGCCGGTCATATCGAGGACGGACCCGCCCGCGTTCTGCGCGGCGTCGCCGTACGCCCGGCCGAGGCCGCGGGCGATGCCACCGCGTGCGCCGAGCGTCCCGCAGGCGCGGACGGCGGCTGCCGCCTCCTCGTACGTACGCGGGCGGACCAGGCGGGTGGTCGTCGGGGCGGTGCGGCCCCAACCGGTCACTGAGACGGTGTCGACAGACATGACGATGACCGTATCGCTCGCAACTGTTCCATTTGAGCAAAAGGTCCCCTTCGGGCCCGCCGGGCTGAGCGAAACGGGTGATTGAGGGGGTGTTGTCATTAATATCCCCGATTAGTGGGCTTTATCGATGAGAGTCGCCCTCGGCCTGCGTCCGATCCACCGGGCCACCGCTACCGAAGAGGGGTGACAGATGCGAGACGTCGATCGCCGTCTGCTGTCGGCGATGCGGGACTGTGGAACAGACCCGCACCTGGCCGCCGCCGCACGCGGCCTCTCCTGGTGCGGTGAGCACGGAGCCGTCTGGATCGCCGCCGGACTCGTGGGCGCCGCCGCCGACTGGGAGCGCCGCGACGCCTGGCTGCGCGGTACGGCCCTCATCGGCGCCGCGCACCTGGCGAGCATGGCCGTCAAACTGGCCGTACGCCGCCCCCGCCCCCAACTGCCCTCCCGGGAACCCCTGGTGCGTACCGCGGGCCTGCACTCCTTTCCCAGCTCGCACGCCACGTCGGCGGCGGCAGCCGTGGTCGCCTTCGGCGCGCTGACCCCGCTGGGCAGACACGTCGTACCGCCGCTGGCCGCCGCGATGTGCGTGTCCCGGCTCGTCGTCGGGGTCCACTACCCGACGGACGTGGTGGCGGGCGCGCTGCTCGGCGGGGTGATGGCCGCGCTGGGGGCGGCGTGGATGACAGGACCGGCAGGGCTACCGGCCATCGTCGACGGGAGAGCCGCCCATGTCTGAGCGCACCACCACAGCAGCCACCGCGGAGGCCGCAGCGGGGGTGACCACGACAGCCGCCGCGCTCGTCGAGCGGCCCGTACACGCCACACCGGCGTCCGGGCCCGGACGCCGCCCGCTCGGCCTGCCCGCCGGGCTGCTGCGCACCGCACGGCCCCGCCAGTGGGTCAAGAACGCCCTCGTGGTGGCCGCGCCCGCCGCCGCCGGAGAGCTGGCATCCCGGCACGCCCTCACCCAACTGATTCTGGTCTTCGTGCTGTTCACGGCAGCCGCGTCCGCCGTGTACCTGATCAATGACGCGCGCGACGCCGAGGCCGACCGCGCGCACCCCGTCAAGTGCCGCCGCCCCGTCGCCGCCGGTCAGGTGCCGGTGTCCGTCGCGTACGGCGTCGGCGGGCTGCTCGCCGTCCTGGTCCCCGTCGCCGCCGCGCTGCTGTGCAACCCGATGACGGCCGCGCTGCTCGCGGCGTACGTCCTGATGCAACTCGCCTACTGCGTCTCGCTCAAACACGTCCTCGTCGTCGACCTGGTCGTCGTCACCACCGGTTTCCTGATGCGCGCGATGATCGGCGGGGTGGCCCTGTCCATCCCGCTCTCCCGCTGGTTCCTGATCACCGCCGGGTTCGGCGCGCTCTTCATGGTGTCCGCCAAGCGCTACTCGGAAGCCGTGCACATGGCAGACAAGGGCGGCGCGACGCGGGCGCTGCTCAGCGAATACACCACCGGCTACCTGCGCTTCGTATGGCAGCTCGCGGCCGGTGTCGCCGTACTCGGGTACTGCCTGTGGGCGCTGGAGAGCGGCGGCACGGCCAACGGCAGCCTGCTGCCCTGGCGCCAGCTGTCGATGATCGCCTTCATCCTCGCCGTGCTGCGCTACGCCGTCTTCGCCGACCGGGGCACGGCGGGCGCCCCCGAGGACGTGGTCCTGCGCGACAGGGCGCTGGCGGTGATCGGGCTCGTATGGGTGGCGATGTACGCGCTGGCGGTCGCGGACCTGTGAGGGTGAGCGGCACGCCACGGGCGAGCAGGCGGGAGATCGGCGGCTTCGCCGCCGTCGGGCTGTGCGCGTACACCGCCGACCTGGGGCTCTTCATCTGGCTGCGCGGGCCCCTCGGCTGGGACCCGCTCAGCGCGAAGGCCGTCGCGTTCCTGGCCGGCTGCGCGGTCGCGTACGTCGGCAACGCGGTCGGCACCTACCGGGGGAGGGCCGCGCAGGTCTCCAGACTCCGCCAGTACGGGATCTTCTTCGCCGTCAATGTCGCCGGCGCTCTGGTGCAGCTGCTGTGCATCGGCGTCTCGCACTACGGCCTCGGGCTCACCTCGCCTCGGGCCGACACACTCTCCGGAGCGGTCGTCGGCATGGGGCTCGCCACCTGCCTGCGTTTCTGGGGCACACGGACGCTGGTTTTCCGCTCGGAGGGTAGAGGGACTTCATGGACTGGTTGAAGAAGCTGCCTGTCATCGGCCCTTTGGTGACGCGGCTGATGACCACGCACGCGTGGCGCACGTACGAAACCCTCGATCGGGTGCACTGGTCCCGGCTGGCCGCCGCGATCACGTTCATCAGTTTCCTGGCGCTCTTCCCGCTGATCACCGTGGCCGCCGCGATCGGCGCAGCGCTGCTCTCCGCCGATCGGCTCAAGAGCCTGGAGGACAAGTTGTCCGACCAGGTGCCCGGCATCGCCGATCAGCTCGACCTCGGCTCCCTGGTGGACAACGCGGGCACCGTCGGACTCGTCGCCGGCGCGCTGCTCCTGTTCACCGGCATCGGCTGGGTCGGCTCCATGCGGGAATGCCTGCGGGCCGTGTGGGAGCTGGACGACGACGAGGGCAACCCGTTGCTGCGCAAGCTCAAGGACGGCGGTGTGCTGCTCGGCCTCGGCGCGGTCGGGCTCGCCTCGATGGCCGCCTCCTCCATCGGGTCGACCGCCGTCGGCTGGACCGCCGACCAACTCGGCATCTCGGAGAGCGGCGCGGGCGGAGTGCTTCTCCAGATCCTCGCACTCGCGCTCGCGGTCGCCGCGGACTTCGTCCTGCTGCTCTACATCCTGACCCTGCTGCCGGGAGTGCACCCGGCCAGGCACCGGCTGATCACCGCCGGGCTCATCGGCGCGGTCGGCTTCGAGCTGCTCAAGCTGCTGCTCGGCGGCTATATGAAGGGCATCGCGGCGAAGAGCGTGTACGGCGCCTTCGGGGTGCCGATCGCACTCCTGCTGTGGATCAGCTTCACCGCGAAGCTGCTGCTGTGCTGCGCCGCCTGGACGGCGACACGGCACAGCAGCGAACGCGACGCCGAGGCCCCGGAGACGACCGGGACCGAAGCGGAGAGTGTCAGCGGCGGCGGCGCCCCAGGGCGGCCAGCGGCCAGCGCCGGTTGATCAGGAGCACACCGGCGGCGAGCAGCACCAGCGCGCCGCCCGAGATGGCGAGCGCGATCCCGACGCCGCTGGCCCCACCGTCCGTCGCGGCGAGCTCCGAGGGACCCACGTGGTTGGCCGAGTCCTGGCCGGCCGGCGGGGCGCCCTTGGTGCTGCCGGTCTTCGCCGACTTGGGCGCGACCAGCTCACCGACCGGGGTGACCTTCCCGGCCGCGGCGAAGCCCCAGTCGAGGAGACGCGCGCTCTCCTTGTAGACGGCGTGGCTCTCGTTCGCCGACGGGTTCATGACGGTGACGAGCAGCACCCGCTCGCCGCGCTGCGCGACCCCGGTGAAGGTCGTCCCCGCATGCGTGGTGCTGCCGTTCTTGACGCCCGCGATGCCCTTGTACGGCTCGATGCCCGCATCGCCCGTCAGCAGGCGGTTGGTGTTCTGGATCCCGAAGCTCCCGCGCTTCTTCCCCTTCTTCTCTTCACCCGGGAACTGCGCGCTCGCCGTTGACGCGTACTCGCGGAAGTCCTTCTTCTGCATTCCACTGCGGGCGATGAGCGTCAGGTCGTACGCGCTGCTGACCTGGTCCTTGGCGTCGTAACCGTCGGGCGACACCACATTCGTGTCCAGCGCCTGGAGCTCCTCGGCGTGCTTCTGCATGTCCCGAACGGTCTGGGGCACGCCGTCGTTCATCGCGGACAGCACATGCACCGCGTCATTGCCCGAGCGCAGGAACACCCCGAGCCACAGGTCGTGGACCGTGTAGGTCTGGTCCTCCTTGATGCCGACCAGGCTGCTGCCCTCGCCCATGCCCGCGAGGTCGGAGTCCTTGACCTTGCGGATCTGCGTCTTGGGCAGCCGGGGCAGCACGGTGTCCGCGAAGAGCATCTTCATGGTGGAGGCGGGCGGCAGCCGCCAGTGGGCATTGTTCGCGGCGAGCACGTCGCCCGTCTGGGCGTCCGCGACGATCCATGAACGGCCGCTCAGCTCCATGGGCAGGACCGGGGCGCCCGCCCCCAGCTTCACCTGCACACCCGGGCTGCCCAGCTGGGTCCCGCCGACCGTGGACATCGCGGCCGGCGGTTTCGGGTGCTTCTTGGCGCCGGGCTTGTCGTCCGCGGGGGCCGCGTGCGCGGGTGCGGCGAAGAGAGCGGGAAGCAGCGCGGCGGAGAGGACCGTCAGAGCGGTCTTTTTAACGGCAGACACGCACGAGAACGTACATGGCTCGACCATGGAACCCGACACGGCGGGGGTGACCCGCCGCGCTCGCCGCCGGGACGGCCCACCCCGGAGCAGCGGGCCTGGCGACAGTGGCGATACTGAGCTCATGAAGCTCAGCCGCCCCGTCTCCTGGTTCCTGCTCGCCTTCGGGGTGTGGAGCTGGTTCATCTGGATCACTTTCGTCAAGAACCTGTGGAAGGACGGCAGCGGGCTCGCTTTTGACGACGCGGGTGACCCGACCACGTACTTCTGGGTGCATCTGCTGCTCGCGATTACTTCCTTTCTCCTGGGGACGGTCGTTGGGGTGCTCGGGTTCCGTGGAGTGCGGTATCTGCGCCGCGAGCGCACCCAGGCGCAGACGTGGTAGTCGTCGGCGTTCTTCTCGGGCTCGTGGTCGTGGCCCTGCTGGCCGGGGTGCACTGGTACGTGTGGCGGCGGCTGGTCCGCGACACGACGGCGCCGGCCGGCCGGCCGCGCCGGGCGGGCACCGTGACCCTGGTGGTGCTGCCGCTGCTGATGCTGGGCGCGCTCGTCTCGGGGCGCGCGGGTGCGCCGTTCTGGTTCCAGCAGGTGGTCGCGTGGCCGGGGTACCTGTGGCTGGCCGTGCTGCTCTATCTGACGCCGGCCCTGCTGGTGGGCGAGGCGGTACGGCCGCTGCTGCGGCGGGTGCCGGCGCGGCGGGACGCGGGTGCGGGTGTCGGCTCCTCACCGGTCCCGGTCGTCCCGCCCGTTCCCGAGGCGGCTCAGGCCGGACCGGACGCGGGGTCCGACGTCGCGCCGGACGCCGGGGCCAACACCACGGGTGCGGTGACGGCGTTGGCCCGCCGAGCGGGCACGAACACGGACGCCGACACCGACACCGCCGTACGAACTTCCGCGCCTGCGGGCACGACCCTGGCGCAGGGCCCCACCCGGCGGCTCTTCGTGTCGCGGGTGGTCGGCGGGGCCGCCGCCGCCGCCGCGCTCGGCACCGTCGGCTACGGGACGTACGGCGTACTGCGCGGTCCGCGCGTGAAGCGGGTCACCGTGCCGCTCGCCAAACTCGCGCGCGGCGCCCACGGGTTCAGGATCGCCGTCGTCAGCGACGTCCACCTCGGGCCGGTCCTCGGGCGCGCGCACACCCAGCGCATCGTCGACACCATCAACGCGACCCAGCCCGACCTGGTGGCCGTCGTCGGCGACCTCGTCGACGGCAGCGTCGCCGACCTGGGGTCCGCCGCCGAGCCGCTCGCCGGGCTCAAGTCCCGCCACGGCACGTACTTCGTCACCGGCAACCACGAGTACTTCTCGGGGGCCGGCGAGTGGGTCGACCACGTCCGTGAGCTCGGCATGCGGCCCCTGGAGAACGACCGCGTCGAGATCGCCGGCTTCGACCTCGCCGGGGTCAACGACATCGCGGGCGAATCCGAGGGCCAGGGCCCCGACTTCGTACGGGCGCTGGGTGACCGGGACCGCAGCCGCGCGTCGGTGCTCCTCGCGCACCAGCCCGTCGTCATCCACGACGCGGTCCGCTACGACGTCGGCCTCCAGCTGTCCGGACACACCCACGGCGGCCAGCTCTGGCCGGGCCCGCTGATCGCGGCGCAGGCCAATCCGACCCTCGCGGGCCTGGAGCGGTACGGCGACACACAGCTGTACGTCTCGCGCGGCGCGGGTGCCTGGGGGCCTCCGGTACGGGTCGGCGCGGACTCCGACATCACGGTTGTGGAGCTCGCTTCGAAGCAGGCGTGAGAGGCCCTTCCGGCGTGGAGACGAAGGTGTGTCTCACTCGCCGGAAGGGTGTCTGCGCGGTACAACTTCCCCTTCCACATGTGTAGTTCGTGTGATTGGGTGAGCTTCGTCACGGGGGGCCGACCTGCGGATTTTCCGCACGCCGGCCAGGGGTGGGGCGACGAAGAGAGCACGGCAGATGCGGTCGATCCGGGTTCGGATTCTGGCAACGTGCGTCATAGTTCTGGGGGCCGGAGTGGGTGGCTGGCAGCTGCTGCCGACCAGTGGCGACAGCCCAGGGCCATCAAGGTCGGGACGACGGACCAAGTATCCGGTCTCGACCCCGCCGGGTCGTACGACGCCGGTTCCTGGTCGCTCTACAGCAACCTGTACCAGTCGCTGCTGACCTTCGAGCCGGGCTCCGCCGTGCCGGTCCCCGACGCCGCGAGCAGCTGCCGCTTCCTCGGCGAGAAGCTCCGCACGTACCAGTGCGAACTGCGCGAGGACCTGACCTTCTCCAACGGCGACGCGCTCACCGCGCAGGACGTCAAGTACTCCTTCGACCGGATGCGGACGGTCGACGTCGGGGACGCGTCCAGCCCCAAGGCCCTGTTCGAGTCACTGGCTTCGGTCAAGGCCAGCGGAAACAGGATCACCTTCACCCTGCGCACCGGCGACGCCACCTTCCCGTTCAAGGTGGCCACCGGCGCGGGTGCGATCGTCGACCACACCGAGTACTCGGCGAAGCAACTGCGCACCGGAGACACGGTGGTGGCGTCCGGCCCGTACGTCCTCAAGGAGTACAAGGCCGGTGTCAGCGCCCGGTTGGAGCCCAATCCCTCGTACAAGGGGGCGTTGAAGAAGACCGGGACGCCCATCGAGATCCGGTACTACAAGGAGGCGGAGCAGCTCAACGCGGCGTGGAAGGCCAAGCAGGTCGACGTATCGCACCGGCAGATGCCGCCGCGTGGTGGGGCTCCGCCCCAGACCCCGGTCCTCAAGCGCCGGACAGGCTGAGGATGCGCAGCATCCGGAACACCTCGAGCCCGTCCGGCACTTGAGGACACGCCCGCAGGGCGTCCCGGGGGTCTGGGGGCTTGCCCACAGTTACGGGAAGGGGCGGGTAGGGGAACAGCGCCGCAGGCAACCCGCACCCGCCCACGCACCCGCACCGCACCCGCCGCACCCCCTACCCCCCGGCCCCACCCCTCGGCGCAAACTCCACCAGCAGCTCATGCACCTGCCGAACCAACGGCCGCAGCACCCGGAACCGCGACACCCCAATCGCCCGCGCGGCCAATGGCGCGACCCGCTCCACCAGCCGGCGGCTCCGGCTTGAGCCCTTCGAGCGGTCGTACACCCAGAACAGCACGAGCCCCATCTGCAGCAGCCACATCAACTGCGGCAACTCTTCGGCCAGTTCCGGATCCGCCCTGGTCCTGGACCCGGCCAGCACCTGCTCCTGGAGCGAGATCGACGCGTCGCGCGCCGGCGTGGACTCCGTGGAGAAAGGGCTGAGCGGACTCTCGGGATCGGCGGCGTTCTTGAAGAACTGCGCCGCGAACCGGTGGTACGGCTCCGCCACGTCCAGCCACGCCAGCAGCACCCCGCGGATGCGCGCAGCCAGTTCGTCCTCGCCGGCCAGGACCGGCACGACCGCCGCCCGGTGCTCGCTGGTGAGCCGGTCGTAGAAGCCCTGGACCAGGTGCTCCTTGGAGGAGAAGTAGTAGTAGGCGTTGCCCACGGAGACCCCCGCCTCCTGGGCGATGGCCCGCATCGTCGTCCTGTCGTACCCGTTCTCCTGGAAGAGCCGGAGCGCGGTCTCCAGAATCAGGGCGCGGGTCTGCTCGCTCTTGGGGGCCTTCGCTTCCTTCACAAGAGCCGAGCCTAATCGCGCGGCCGTCGCCCCCGCGCTCAGCCCGCCCGCCGCACCGGACCGGTGATCGTCCGGTCCGCGATCCGGTCGTCGTCGGCCAGCAGAAAGGCCTTCGCCAGGATCACCGAGAGCAGCCCGCCGTCCTCCTCGAAGGGCAGGAACACCGCCTCCGGCGTGGGGTCCGCCACGATGCGCAGATGGGCGTCGTCCGGCTCCAGCAGGATGTTGCCCGAGCCGAGATGGATCCGGTACGTCCGCAACTCGCCCCGGACCCGCAGCCAGCGGTCCGTCAGCTCCGTGCGGTCCGCGATCCGGGTGCGCGGCAGCAACAGCGCCAGCGCCTCCCGGCGGATCCGCGCGGACTCGGTGAGCTCGCCGAACGCCCAGTCGTTCCAGTACGTGTCGTACACCCGGTCCCAGTCCTGCTCCTGGCCCCGGTCCCGGTCGAGGTCCTCGCCGCGCCCCTGCCACTGCGGATCCGCGCCGATCGACGCCGCCCCGATGAACAGATCCACGTCCCGCGCTGCCTCCGACCTGGCCCGCTCGGGGACGTCGGTGAGCCCGGCCCGCTCCCACGCGCCCCGCAGCCCGCGGCGCCGCTCGAAGCACAGCCGGCCGGTGGAGCAGAGCGCGGCGAGGCCGCCGTCGGACTGCTGCTGGTCGACCAGGGCGAGGGTGAACCCGGCCCGCCAGGACTCGCCGTCCGAGGGGTGCAGCTCCCCGGGGCGCGGCAGCTCGCGCAGCATCCGGGTCTGCTGCCCCTCGCTGAAGAAGCCGAGCTGGGGCCCGGCCCAGCCGCGCTCCACCATCAGCGCTCTCGCCCGCGGGTAGTGCAGGATGTGCGCGGCGAAGCGCTCCGAATGCGTGCCGGTGTCCCGCTCCGCCGGGGTGAGCCGGTGCACCTCGCGGAACACCTGCGGGAAGGGCTGGCGCAGCCCCCGGCCGACCAGCTCCGCCCGCCACTCGCCGGTGTCGTCGGGCGAGGCCCGCACCGGGTGCCACAGCCGTAGCAGCGCCCCATCGGCGACCGGCACGGCGGTGCCGTTGGCGCCGGCCAGCGCCCAGCCGCCGCCCGTACGCTCGGGCAGCCCCGCCGTCCAGCCGGTGCCGCCGTCCGTGCTGATCTCCCAGACCAGGGCGCGGGCGAGCGACCCGGTCACCGGATGGTCGATGTAGTACGGCTCCCAGTCCGCCCGGCCCCAGCGGGTGCCCGCCATCAGATGCTCCTCCAGGCGCCCCCGCTCGACGGGCAGCAGCGCACGCAGCTGCTTCAACGCCTCTCGCATACCGGCCAGTTCCAGCCCGTGCTCGTCGCGCACCGGCTTGGGGGCCGACCTCAGGACGCGCCCCTGCGGCCCCCGGAAGCCGAGTGACGCGGTGCCGGGTGTGCTGATCGACAGCGCCGCCGTGTACGCGCCGAGCGGCTCGTCCCTGATGCCCCGCGCGTCGAGCCCGAACGTGGGCACGGCACGCTCCCTGATCATCGAAGGCGTCAGCCCGCTGCGCTCGGCGACGGCCTCCAGGGACTTGGCGACGCCCTTCAGCACGGTCCTGTTGCGTACGGTGCCCTTCAGCCGCCCGAGTGCCTGCGCGGCCTGCGTGCCCTGGGCCCCGCCGAACTCGCCGAGGACCCCGACCGCGCTGGTCGCGATCCGGCCGTTGCGGCAGGTCCCGCCCGAACCACCCAGGCCCGTGGCCGCGTTGAGCGCCACGCCACCGACCGAGGGCACCACCCACTCCGCGCCGAGGTCCGCGGCGGCCCACAGCAGCCCACGCACCAGCGTCTCATTGGCCTCGCTCGCGATGCCGGGTGCGCGCGCCTCGCCCGCCACCGGCGACAGCCCGGTCACCGGATGCTCCCGCTGCCCCGCCATCCCGTCGAGCAGCACCCGGACGATCTCCTCCCCGCGCTCCGCGCCCGCCAGCAGCGCGGCGGCCTCCCGGCGCCACCGCTTGGTGGCCCGCACCTTGCCCTGCGTCGCGCAGTGCGCGAGGAACGCGGTCGCGCCCGGCGAGGCGAGCAGCCCGACGTGCGCGGCGCGCATGGCCGGACCGAAGTCGTCGTACGCGTCGAGCAGCTCCGCCGGGAGCCCCGTGCCCCCCGGGCCGTCCGTCGTCGTCCCCATCGTGACCGTCCCCTCCCCGAACCTCTGCATTGAAGGTAGGCCCATCCACTGACATCCGGATCACACGGTCACCACGGCCCCACCTCTGGAGCCATTGAACCGCCGAACCCCCGGCACCGCCGCCGTCCCCACGCAGGCCACGCCGACCAGCACGGCGGAGATGCCGAGCGGAACACCGGGACCCCAGACGGAGGCCGCGAGCAGCGCCGGCGGCAGGGCGTAGACGGCGAGCCCCAGATTGGCGACCAGGACGGGCCTGCGGGGGCGGGCGCGCTCCGCGAGCAGCGCCCCGGCCAGCAGCCCGACGGCGCCGACCTGGAGCATGGCGACCCAGCCGCCCATCTCCCGGACGGCGATGGCGGGTCCGAGGGTGGTCAGGACGGCCGCCGAACCGTTCCAGGCGGCGTGCGCGACCAGGCTCGTCCCATACCAGTCGCGGCTGCGCACCTCGCCCCAGCCCTCCTTGAGGTCCTCGAACAGCGAGCGCCGGGGGATCGGCACATGGGTTACCCGGGTGGCGGCGAGCAGCGCGGCACCGACGGCGAAGCTCACCCCGTCGAGCACGAAGGCCCCGTCCGACCTCGCCGCCGCCCTGGACCTGGCCCCCGCGTTCGTCACCGGCCGCCTGGACGCCCTGGAGCGCCGGGGTCTCGTCCGCCGTACACCGACCGCCGCCGGGTGGACGTGGAGCTGACGGAGCCGGGCCGGGCGGCCTGGGTGGGCGCGATGGATGTCGTCGGCAACGAGGAACAGCGCCTGCTCGGCGTCCTGTCGGAGGCCGAGCGCGGCCAGCTCAACGGCCTGCTCCGCCGCGTCATGCTGGTCGCGGAGGAGAACGGCGTCACACGCTGAGCGAGCGGGCGTAGTTGACCTGTCCCATGACCTGGTGGATGGACTGGGGCCCGAACGCCGGGAGCATGGCGGAGTGCTGCCGGCCGCCGCTGACCACCGTGACGTGGATGTACCCCGTCGTCTGCTTCTCCTTCATCAGCAGGAAGAGCAGCCCGAGCAGGCAGGCGAAGGAGAAGACGACGGCCAGCACGATCGCGACCGTCGGGATCTTCTCCTCGGTGCGTGACATGTCGGTGACCGTCCACATCGCGCCCTTGAGCGGCATCGTGCCCGACGGCGTCACGATCGAGTCGGACATCACCGTGATGTCGCCGATCGCCGTCAGCGGTACGCCGTACCCGGGCGGCCCGCCGTACGGCACCGGCAGCCCGGGGAACGGCTGCTGCTGCTGCGCGGAGGGGTGGCCCGGCGTGTAGTTCGGGTATCCGTAGCCGGGATAGGGCCCCCACTGGTAGTCGCCGTTCGGGTCCCCGTCCGCCGTGTACGGGTTGGGAATCTGGTCGCTCATGTTTGCCCGCGCTCCCCTCGCCGCCTGAACCGCACCCACCTCGCGCCGCCCCGCACTCGGCGTCACGGCACTGCACGCGATTCTGGCACAAAAAGGCCCCGCCGCCCGGACGAACCGGATGGCGGGGCCCTCGTACCCGTACGACTGCGGGAGCGGTCAGAAGCGACGCGTGATCAGCGCGCGCTTGACCTCCTGGATCGCCTTGGTGATCTCGATGCCACGCGGGCACGCGTCGGTGCAGTTGAACGTCGTGCGGCAACGCCACACGCCGTCCTTGTCGTTGAGGATCTCAAGACGCTGCTCGCCGCCCTCGTCGCGCGAGTCGAAGATGAAGCGGTGCGCGTTGACGATCGCCGCCGGGCCGAAGTACTGCCCGTCGTTCCAGAACACCGGGCACGAGGACGTGCACGCGGCGCACAGGATGCACTTGGTCGTGTCGTCGAACCGCTCGCGGTCCTCCGCGCTCTGCAGACGCTCACGCGTCGGCTCGTTGCCCTTCGTGATCAGGAACGGCATCACGTCGCGGAACGCCTGGAAGAACGGGTCCATGTCGACCACGAGGTCCTTGAGGACCGTGAGGCCCTTGATGGCCTCGACCGTGATCGGCTTGTGCGGGTTGATGTCCTTGATCAGCGTCTTGCAGGCGAGCCTGTTCTTGCCGTTGATCCGCATCGCGTCGGATCCGCAGATGCCGTGCGCGCACGAGCGGCGGAAGGTCAGCGTGCCGTCGACATCCCACTTGATCTTGTGCAGCGCGTCGAGGACCCGCTCCTTGGGGTCGATCTCGATCTCGAAGTCCTGCCACTCGAAGTCCGCGGAGACCTCGGGGTTGAAGCGGCGGATCCGGAAAGTGACCGTGATGTACGGAGAGGTGGACGAGGCGGGCTTCGCGTCGTCGACCTTGTCCAGGGTCGGGGTAGCCATCAGTACTTACGCTCCATCGGCTGGTAGCGGGTCTGGACAACCGGCTTGTAGTCGAGCCGGATCGACTCGGTGCCGTCGTCGCCGACCTCGCGGTACGCCATGGTGTGGCGCATGAAGTTGACGTCGTCGCGGTTCGGGAAGTCCTCGCGGTAGTGACCGCCGCGGGACTCCTTGCGCGCGAGCGCGGACACGGCCATGACCTCGGCCAGGTCGAGCAGGTTGCCCAGCTCGACGGCTTCCAGCAGGTCCGTGTTGAACCGGCGGCCCTTGTCCTGGATGGAGATGTTGCGGTAGCGGGCGCGCAGCTCGCCGAGCTTCTCCACCGCGGTCTTGATCGTCTGCTCGGTGCGGAACACCATCACATTGGCGTCCATGCACTCCTGCATCTCCTTGCGGAGAACGGCGACGCGCTCGGTGCCGGTGGAGTTGCGCAGGTGCTCGATCTGGGCGACGACGAGCGACGCCGGGTCCTCCGGCAGGTCGACGTAGTCGGCCGTCGCGCTGTACTCGGCGGCGGCGATGCCCGCCCGCTTGCCGAAGACGTTGATGTCCAGCAGCGAGTTCGTACCCAGCCGGTTGGCGCCGTGCACCGAGACGCACGCGACCTCGCCGGCCGCGTAAAGGCCCGGCACGACGGTGGTGTTGTCCGAGAGCACCTCGCCCTGGACGTTGGTCGGGATGCCGCCCATGGCGTAGTGCGCGGTGGGCTGGATCGGGATCGGGTCCGTGTACGGCTCGATGCCCAGGTACGTACGCGCGAACTCCGTGATGTCCGGGAGCTTGGCGTCCAGCTGCTCCGGCGGCAGGTGGGTGAGGTCCAGGAAGACGTGGTCGCCCTCGGGACCGCAGCCGCGGCCCTCGCGGATCTCCGTGTAGATGGAGCGCGAGACGACGTCACGCGACGCGAGGTCCTTCATGACCGGCGCGTACTTCTCCATGAAGCGCTCGCCGTCCTTGTTGCGGAGGATGCCGCCCTCACCGCGGGCGCCCTCCGTCAGCAGGATGCCCATGCGCCAGATGCCCGTCGGGTGGAACTGGAAGAACTCCATGTCCTCCAGCGGCAGCCCACGGCGGTACGCCGCGGCCTGGCCGTCACCGGTCAGGGTGTGCGCGTTCGACGTCACCTTGAAGAACTTGCCGGTGCCGCCGGAGGCGAAGATGATCGCCTTCGCCTGGAAGATGTGGATCTCGCCGGTCGCCAGCTCGTAGGCCACGACACCGGACGCCTTCTTGACCCCGTCGACCTCCTGCATCAGCAGGTCCAGGACGTAGAACTCGTTGTAGAACTCCACGCCCTCCTTGACGCAGTTCTGGTACAGCGTCTGGAGGATCATGTGACCGGTGCGGTCCGAGGCGTAACAGGACCGGCGGACCGGGGCCTCACCGTGGTTGCGGGAGTGACCGCCGAAGCGCCGCTGGTCGATGGTGCCTTCCGGCGTGCGGTTGAACGGCAGGCCCATCTTCTCCAGGTCGAGGACCGAGTCGATGGCCTCCTTCGCCAGGATCTCGGCGGCGTCCTGGTCGACCAGGTAGTCGCCGCCCTTGATCGTGTCGAAGGTGTGCCACTCCCAGTTGTCCTCCTCCACGTTCGCGAGCGCGGCGGCCATGCCGCCCTGCGCGGCGCCTGTGTGGGACCTGGTGGGGTACAGCTTCGTCAGAACGGCCGTGCGGCTGCGCTTCGTCGACTCGATGGCCGCGCGCATGCCCGCGCCACCGGCGCCGACGATGACGGTGTCGTACTTGTGGATCTTCATGGGTGGATTACCTCAGCCCCGGGGCCTAGCGGATGTTCGGGTCGAAGGTGAAGATCACCAGCGTGCCCAGAAGGACGGTGAACACCGTGGCGGTGTACAGCAGCATCTTCAGCCAGAAGCGGGTGCCCGGCCGTTCCGCGTAGTCGTTGATGACGGTGCGCAGGCCGTTGCCGCCGTGCAGCATGGCGAGCCACAGCATGACGAGGTCCCAGGCCTGCCAGAACGGCGAGGCCCAGCGGCCCGCCACGAAGGCGAAGCCGATCTTGGACACGCCGCCGTCCAGCACGAGCTGGATCAGCAGGTGACCGATGACCAGGACTACCAGCACGACGCCGGACAGGCGCATGAACAGCCACGCGTACAGCTCGAAGTTGCTACGGGTGGACTTCGGCGTCTTCTTGGTGCGCACGCGGGGCGCCTCGATGAGAGGCGCCGGGTTGTCCACGTCGTACAGGCTCGCGCCCTCGACGGGTCCCACGGCGGACGAAGTGGTCTCAGCGGACATTTGCCTCAGCTCCCGAAGACTTCGCGTACGGCGTGGCCGAGGACGGGGTACAGCGCGCCGACCATCAGGACGATCCAGATGCCCATCACGGTCCAGAGCATCTGCTTCTGGTAGCGCGGGCCCTTGGACCAGAAGTCCACGGCGATGACCCGCAGGCCATTGAGCGCGTGGAACAGGATGGCGGCGACGAGGCCGTACTCGAGCAGAGCTACGAGAGGGGTCTTGTAGGTGGCCACGACATCGTCATACGCCTCGGGAGAGACGCGGACGAGAGCGGTGTCGAGGACGTGTACGAACAGGAAGAAGAAAATGAGGACGCCGGTGACTCGATGAGCCACCCAGGACCACATACCTTCCCGGCCGCGATACAGCGTTCCAGCCGGCACGGAAAAACCCTCCGGGAGCGGGGATTGGGGCCATGCCGGCTTCGATGTCGGTCTGGCCCGGCCGGGTACGGTCCACCGGCCCTGGCCATCGTAGCGACGACTTGTCGGTTCGTTCGCGCCGGGTCCACAGGTGTGATCAAAGTGGCAATCAAACAGCCTCGGACGGGCTATCGAGGCGGTCCTAGTGGCCCATATTGCAGGAGGAAACGGGAGAATCGCCCACTTCCTGATGATTGGCTACGAGATGGGCGAGCCGCCCGCGTGCCAGCCTGCGCAGTTCGTCGGCGGCGACGGACCGCTCCTCGTCCGGTTCGTTGCCCAGCCGGGACCGGATTCCCGCCAGCACCTGGTTCAGATGCTCCTCGGGGCGGAGCCCGTCCAGCGAGATGACGAAGGCGTGGCCGAAGCTGGACTCGTACGCCGCATGGGCGGCGCGCAGCGCGGTCTGCGCGCTGGCGGGGGCGCCCTCACGCAGCCCGGCGGAGGACTCGTCGGCCAGCGCGTCGCCGATCTCGTCCACGGAGAGGTCGTACGCCGCCTCGTCGGCCGCGGCGAGCAGCGATTCGAGATCGGGGTACGGGCGGTGCGCGACCAGCCGCCGCGCCCAGCGGCGACTGCCGCAGCAGGCGAGCAGCGCGGCTTCGGCGGCGCCGACGGGCGCGCCGTTGAAGTGGTCGAGCCCGGCGGCGGTGGCCTCACGGCTCTGGTGCGGCAGGGACGGACGGGCCGCGGCGCGGTGTTCGGGGTGGAGTGTCGGCAGGCGCTTCGGAGGGCCGGCGTGGAATTCGCTGGACAGCGTGAGCTCCTCGAAATGTGACCGACGAGAACCGACGAGAGGGGTGGGGCGGATGAGTCGTAACGCTATCGGCGCTCCGAGAGCACCGCGCCAAGGATGAATGAATTTCACCCGGACGGGAGAGTTCCGGCACGCATAGTGGACGTTTTTGGTGTCGCGGCGCGGCGCCGGCAGGTCGCACCTGCCGCCCGGTGAACCATCCACGGCGGCCTGACCTGCTGTTTTTGATGGACGGGCGGGGCTGGGCAGCGTATCTTCCCCAGGCGGCCGGGCAGGAGTGGCCGTGAGCTTTACGGCGCTTCTGGGGAGGGGCGCCTCCGTCGTACTGGGGGGTCCGCTCAGCCATGCTGTGCACCAATTGTCAGCTGAACACCGCCACCAGAAGCGGTGAGTCCTGCGACCGGTGTGTCGCCGCCGGCCACGCTTCACCACCGCCACGCACGCGTGCGACGGCAATGCCCGGGGCCGCGTCCGGTTCCGCCGCCGGGCCAGTGACTGTCCCGCGTTCGCCGGTCGGGCTCTCGTACGCCGTCGTGGCCCTGCTGGGCACCGTGATCGTGACCGATGTGTTCTCGATCCTCGTCTCGCTCCGGGTGCGGAGCCTGATGGACGACGTCATCTCGGGGAACTTCGTCAGTGACGCGGCGCTGGACGGCGTCGACTCCCTGCGCCGCGTCTCGATGCCGCTCTTCTACGTCACGGCGGTCGCGTGCGCCGTCGTCTTCGTCGTCTGGTTCTTCCGGGTGCGGCGCAACGCCGGGATCTTCGCGCCCGACCTCCAGCGCAGAGGGGCAGGCTGGGCGATCGGCGCATGGTTCATCCCGATCGGCAACCTGTGGCTCCCGCGCGGGATCGCCGCCGACATCCTGGCGGCGAGCAGGCAGGACCCGTACGGACTCGGGCGGTCGAAGGGCGAGTCGGGCACCGTGCTCGACGCGTGGTGGACGATGTGGGTCGTGTCGTTGCTCTTCAACAGGTGGTTCTCGGTGGGGCACGGCCGTGCCGAGACCGCGGCCGGGCTCAGGGCCGCCGCCGACATGGTCATCATCGGCGACCTGATCAACATCACCGCCGCCGTGTTCGCGATCCTCTTCGTGCGCATGCTGACGCGCATGCAGCAGTTCAAGGCCGCGCCCCTGCCGGCGGAACGTCCCGTACTCAACTGATTCTGCCCCGGGCCGGCTTCCCGGGGGCGGAATGCGACGGGCAGTGTGAAGTCGAACACGCGGGGGAGTGGGGAAACGGCTGGGTCTGCAACCGGCTGGGTCTGCGACTGGCTGGGTCGGTAACCGGCCGGGTCGGTAACCGGAAGGGGGGCATCCGGCCCGGACTGTGACGTAATCAAGCCACATTACGCAGTCGGAGATGAAGGCCCGCACGGCGCGGGCCTCGCTGTGCTGAAGGAGTCTTCGTGAGCCTGGTGGAATTGATCGGCCGTGCCGATGACCGGAGCCTGGCCGCGAGCGCCGTCGCGTGCCTGGACCGCTGCCTGCCCCTGCTGGAGTACGTCGACGGGGCGGACCGCCTCGGCCTCGACACGGACCTGGCGCTGCGGCCCCTGTGGTCCGCCGTCGAGGGCGACGACGCATGGCTGGGGCGGCTGCGCAGGGTCGCCGCCGTCGTGGAGCGCGTCGCCGGGCACGCCCCCGGCGAACTGGCCGGATTTGCCCGGCGGATGGCCGCCGCTGTCCCCGCCGCGTACACCGGGCCCGAGCTGCGCGCCTGGGCCGAGGAGAGCTCGACCGCGGTGCTCGAAGTCCATCTGCGGCTGGACGGGGCGGCGGAACTCGGCGACGGGGTGCGCGCGAAGGCGTACCTGAGCGGCGAGACCGACGGCATCACCCCGCTCACGGCGGGCGAACTGCGCCGCCAGACGGAGCTGCTGGAAATGCTCGCGGACGACTCGGGCTGCGGCCTCAGCAACGCCCTGCGGCTGTCGAACGAGGGCAAGCGGGTGCTGCGCGCGGCGGCCTCGCGCCGGGCGCGCAGCCAGGGCTGACCCGAGGTTGTCAGACCAGCAGCCACTTCACGACCGCACGACCCTCGTCCGAGGTCCGTGTGTAGAAGGCGGTGAGCCGCTGGTGGACCAGCGTGAAGTGGCTCCGCAGCTCCGCCTCGGTGAAGAGCAGCCCGTGCGGCGCCATCAGGTCCTCGCACGCGGCGGACCACAGCGTCTCGAACGACACGGCGCCGAGGTACGCGGCTGCCGCCGACACCTGCGCGGGGATGAGGACGACGAACGGCGGCAGGCCCTCACCGGGTAAGGGCACCGGCCGGCCGCCGAGCACGAGCAGGGTCTCGGGGGCGCTGGTGGCCGGGGGGTGCCGGGCGCCCACGTACAGCCGGTGCACATCGAGGTAGTCCTCGGCCAGAACGGTTTCCGTCTCCGCCTCGCACCTGGAGCGGACCACTTTCCAGTCGTCCGCGAAGAAGGTCCGCAGTCGGTCGGGATCGGTGCTCAGTTCGGACGATGACACCGAACGCAGATGGAAATAGGGGTTGGTCATGACTGCCTCCGGCGGGCTGGGGCGGTTCGGCCGGGGACCGGTCTGCGGGTGTGTGGCTCGTGCGGGCTCAAATGACCCACCTTTCCTGGGAGTTCACCTGCGGCGCGCCTCTCGCAGAGGTGGCCTGCTTAACCCAGCGCACCGCGGCCTTGAAACGTCACACATGGGGCCGGGGAACGGCGGCAGGTGAAATATCGCCGCTCGTTCTCTGCTCGTTCCCCCCTCGTATCCCCGTGGACCTGCGGTCGTTTATCCCTACTGTTTCTCCGGCCCCAGTTGTAAGATTCGGATCACTACGGGGTTGGTTTGCCGCGTCGCCCATCGGGCGGCCATTGCCGCGAGCCCTGCGACCCCGTTCCGAAATCAGGTCCCTGGGGGGATTTTGTCTGCCGACGTCCTCGCCCGCACCTCGGGCGGCACGCTGTACCTGTATGCCGGTACGGGCAACTCCGCCTCGCCCTTCAAGGCGCGGAAGTCGATCGGCACGGGCTGGAAGCGGTACACCAGACTGGCCGCCCCGGGTGACATCAACGGCGACGGCCGCGCGGACCTCCTCGCCGCCAACTCCGCCGGTGAGCTTTCCAGTTACTACTCCAAGGGCACGGGGCAGTTCACGGCGAAGGTCAAGCTCGGTACCGGCTGGAACACCTACCGCGAGCTGCACTGACACCGACCGGCAGAAGTGCCGGTGGCCGTGTCCGGCTCCCCGTCCTCGATCCGGGGGCGGGGAGCCGCTCCCGCTCGGGGGAACCGGGCGGGTGCACGGCGACCGGTGCGACGTCAGTACGAAGAGGGAAGCGTGGGCAGGGGCGGGGAGCGGCGTCGTACACAGGTGTACGACGTGGAGCTGGGCGCCGCCGTGGAGCGGGCCCAGCAGGGGGACGAGGGCGGGTTCGCCGCGGCGTACCGGATGGTGCATCCGGGGCTGCTCGGGTACGTACGGGGGCTGGTGGGGGAGGACGCCGAGGACGTGGCGTCGGAGTCATGGCTGGAGATCGCCCGGGACCTGGGGAGGTTCCGCGGCGACTGTGCGGGATTCCGCGGCTGGACGGCGACGATCGCCCGGCACCGGGCGCTCGACCATCTGCGCAAGCAGCGGCGCAGGCCTCGTACCGTGCTGATGGAGCACGACGTACTGGAGTTGCCGGGCAGGCAGGACACCGCGGGCGAGGCGCTCGAAGCGCTGTCGACCGACCGGGCGCTGGCGATGATCGCCACCCTGCCGCGCGAGCAGGCGGAGGCGGTACTGCTGCGGGTCGTCGTCGGCCTCGACGGCCCCGCGACGGCCCGGGTGCTGGGCAAGCGTGGAGGGTCCGTACGCACGTCGGCACACCGTGGACTCAGAAGACTGGCCGAGAAGTTGTCCGCGGACCGGGTGGCTGCTGTGACATGTACGGCGTCGCGCACGCTGAAGGATGAGACATGAGACGCCAGCGGAAACGAGAAGCAGCGCAGGAGCGGGTGACGCCCGAGGTCGAGGCGTTGCTGGCCGCTGTACGACGTCCTCCCGGCGCGGGTGCCGAGGCAGCGGCCGAGGCGGCGCTCGTCGCCTTCCGCGCGGCGCGCGACGCCGGTGCGCACGCCGCCCCCTCGGGGCGCTGGTGGCGGAGGCGCCGCCGGGACGACTGGCGGCCTTCCGGGCGGCCCGGGGCGCTGCCCCTGAAGGTGGTGCTCGGCTCGCTCGCCGCGACGGTGACGCTGGGCGGAGTGGCGCTGGCCGCCGGGACGGGGGCGATCCCGGTGCCGTTCGGCATCAGCGGCGGCCCCGACGACGACCGGCCCGGCGGCAGCCCGTCCAGCAGCGCGCCCGTGACACCCGGGGAGCAGCCGGGGAACCCGGAGGATCCTGCGACGCGGCGGCCTCAGGCCGGGGGCGACCCCACGCCCGCGAGGTCCGCGCGGCCCTCCGGGAGCGGTGAGGACAAGCGCAGGGCCGAGGACAAGGCGGTCTGCCGCTCGTATCTGGCGGCCGGTGGCGACGGGCGCGAGCGCAAGGCGTTCGAGCGGCTCGAAGCGGCTGAGGGTGGCAGGAAGGGCGCGAGGGCGTACTGCGAGCAGGTGGTGAAGCGGGGCGAGCAGGGCGGGCAGCGGGACCAGGCGGGCAAGAAGCCCCCGAAGGCGTCAAAGCCCGCGAAGTCTCCGAAGCCGTCCAAGACCCCGAAGGCGTCCAAGACCCCTAAGGCCAAGGGGACGGGGACGGGGACGGGGACGGGGACGGGGACGGGGAAGAGCGATGCCAAGGCCAAGGACAAGGCGAAGGACAAAGCCGAGGACAAGGCCGGGCACAAGGGCGAAGCACAAGGTGAAAGAGAAGGGCAAGGGCAAGGCGAGAGAGAAGGCGAAAAACAAGGCAAAAGACAAGGCGAAAGAAAAGCACCAGAAGAAGGGGCGTGGCGGATCCCGCAAGGGATGAATGCCCGCTGACGCCGAAAGACGACCGGGGTCGCCACCCCTGGTCGTAGTGCGCCATAAAGGGCCTCTGAACAGGCATTTTGTCTTCCTGGCGCAGGTTCTCACTTACTGCCTAGATCGGCCTTCATCTGGGTGTTTCTGACTGTTCCTGAGCGCTGTTGGTCATGCGTTGGTCACGCGTCCATCCCGCGGGGTCGGCCCTGCGGGCTGCATGCCAGCGGTCGGTGTCTCTTTGATGGGGCTGCCCGCACGGAGGCCAAGCGATACGCGATCACAATGTGATGGAGTTCGGCTTCAGTGTATGAATTCCACCACGTCGCTGATCTCGGGAAGTGACATTCCGGAATGCGGTTGGTGATGCCGGGCGCGCTTACACCTGGCCTCTGGGCGGACGGTGCGAGACCGTCCCGCTGGTAGCGGAGCGGGTCCTCGCTACCCGCCCATGGTTCTCAATGCCGCGAGGGTGGTTGCCGTCAAGGTGTCGGGGGCTGCTGCGGTGGTCATCCGTCCTGCCTGGACTTCGCCCGCAGCGGCGTGCATTAGCTGGTAGACGACTGTGACCAGCCAGTCCGCCGGAAGGTCCTTGCGGATCGAACCTTCTTGCTGGCCGCTCAGAATCAGGTCGCGTACGGGGCGGAGAATGTATTCATGCCGGTCGCGGATGACGTCCGGTGGCAGAGTCGCCGCGGCGGCCGCGAAGGCCGAGAAGTTCCGGTCGAGGACCTGCCAGGACGAGCGCATCAGCCGCGCCAGTGCCTCGTCGGCCGGCCCGACGTCACCCGCCTCCGCGTGGAGAGCGTCTACGGCTTCCGCGACAGAGCGCTCCAGTGCCGCTTCGAGGAGGCTCTCGCGCGTCGGGAAGTGGGAGTAGAGCGTCACCCGACTCACTCCCGCCGCTCGTGCGATGGCCGCCATGCTCGCCTGCGGGTCCACGAGCAGGCACTCCAGTCCCGCGTCGAGGATCGCGGTCGCGTTGCGCTCTGCGTCCGCCCTTCGGCGTGGCGAGCTCTCGTCTGTCATGGGCCCCTCCCAGTGAAGTGGTCGTCGGCGTCAAACTTAACAGTGCTGTTCACATTCGTCCGTGCGCCGCGTACCTTATCCCTGACAGCGCCGTAAAGTTTAGGGAGTCTTTCTGTGGAGCCTCGCCACGCCTCACCGGCACACCAGCACGGTCACCACCTACCGAAGGGGGCGCCGCCGCCCGTGCAAAGGCATCGCTGGTGGGTGCTCACTCTGCTCTGCCTCGCACAGTTCATGCTGATCGCTGACGTGACGGTGGTGAACGTCGCGCTGCCCACCATTGGTGCTGAACTCGCCCTCTCCGGCTCGGCGCTGACGTGGATCGTCACCGCGTACACACTGTTCTTCGGCAGCCTCCTGCTCCTGGGCGGGCGCCTTGCCGACGCCATCGGCAAACTCCGTATGTACGTCATCGGGCTGTCCCTCTTCACCGCCGCCTCCCTTGCCTCGGGCTTTGCCGCCAGCGGCCCGGCGCTGATCACCGCACGATCCGTCCAGGGTGTCGGAGCTGCTCTCCTGTCCCCGGCTGCGATGGCTCTGGTCACTGTCCTGTTCGACGGCCCCGCCCGGCATAAAGCTTTGGGTGTCTGGGCGGCGATCGGTGGTGCGGGCGCCGCCGCAGGGGTGATGCTCGGCGGCGTACTGGTGTCCGGACCCGGCTGGGCATGGATCTTCTTCATCAACATCCCCGTGGGCCTGCTCGCCCTCATCGCGGTACCGGCACTGCTCGGCCGGATGCGCCTCGCGGCCGCTCCAACTCCCTCCCGTGCACGTCTGGACCTGTTGGGCGCCCTCGCTCTGACCGCGGCCCCTGCCCTCCTGATCTACGGCCTCGTGCAGTCTCGCGACGAAGGCTTCAACGCCGCCCACGTATGGCTTCCCCTGGCCGGCGCGGCTGTCTTCACCTTCATATTCTTCGCTGTGGAACGCCGCGTCATGGTGCCGCTCGTACGCTTGGAAGTTCTCGCCCGGCGCAGCCTGCTCGGTGGCGCGCTGGTGATGCTGGCTGCGAGCGGCCTGCTCATCTCCGCCTTCTTCCTCAACTCCTTCTACGTCCAGCACATTCTCGGCGAAAGCGCCCTCACCGCCGGACTGGCCTTCCTGCCCGTCGCCGTGGCCGTCACGCTGGGCGCCCACCTCGGCGGGGCGGCGGTCGGCCGCATCGGCTGGCGCCTCACCGCACTGGCGGGGTTCGCCCTCGCGGCGCTGGGCGCACTCCTCCTCACCGGCCTCTCGGCCGACAGCGGGCTGTGGACGGGTCTCGCTCCGGGTTTCTCTCTCATGTCCTTCGGCCTCGGCGCCACGTTCGTCTGCGCCACCACCGCAGCTATAAACGGCCTGGAGCACCAAGATGCCGGTCTGGCCTCCGGCCTCGTCAGCACCGCACACGAACTCGGTGCCGCTCTCGGAGTGGCCGTCATCGCGATGATCGCGGGCGCCAGCCTGGAGGGGGCGGCTGAACTGAGCGGCTTCTCCGCCGCCTTCACGGCATCGGCTGTCATCGCCTTCGCCGCGGGGATCACCGGCTGGCTCCTTCTTCCCGCAGGCCGGCCGGATCTCTCGCAGGGCCGCGTCATGGCGCACTGAACCGGCGAACGCGGGGACGTCGCGGGCCGGGCAACGGTACGGGCTGTTCCTCCGGGTGCCGTGGCGTCGCAGGCGGTGCGGGTCGCGCGCACGTTGGGGGTTCGGTTGAGTTCGGAGAAGCCGTTTTCAGGCCCTCGTGGGCGATCCTGCCTCTTCTTCTGCCGGAGCGTCACTCAGGCCCAGGCGCAGGTGTTCGACGTGGAAGAGGGCCTGGTCGAGGAGTTCGGCGACGTGGTGGTCGTAGAGGGCGTAGACAATCGAGCGGCCGTGCCGTTCGCCGGTGACCAGGCCGAGGTTGCGCAGGAGGCGCAGCTGATGGGAGCAGGCGGAGGCTTCCATGTCGACGGCTTCGGCGAGGTCGCCGACCGCGCAGGGCCCCTCGTGGAGGCGGGCGAGGATGCGCAACCGTGAGGGTGTGGCGAGGGCCTGAAGTGTCGCCGCGACTTCGGCGGTGCCCACGGCGTCGAGGCGTTCACGTGTGGTGGCGGCGTTCTTCTTGTCGGCTCCGTGACCCATGGAGACATCCTAGCGATGACATGTGAAGAGCTCTTCAGGTGTTCTTGTATGGTGGTGGTGTGTTGCCGTCTTCCCGCCCGCGAAGGGTCGCTCTTTCATGCCTTCTGTCTTGCTCCGGCGTCCCGAACGGCCTGCGTTGGCCGGTGAGGGGGCGGCGCCGCGTCGGCGTACACGGGTCCTCGCGCTTGCCGAGGCCCGCTGGGCCGGCGCGGCCCTGCTGCTGTTCCTGATCGCTTTGCCACTCCAGTTCGCCGGCGCCCCCGCATGGACATGGGGGCCGCTGTACGCGGCTGCGTACGTCACCGGCGGTTGGGAACCGGCCTGGGCGGGGCTCCAGGCGCTGCGGGAGAAGACCCTGGATGTGGACCTGCTGATGATCGTGGCGGCTGTCGGAGCCGCGTCGATCGGGCAGGTGATGGACGGCGCGTTGCTGATCGTCATCTTCGCGACCTCGGGTGCTCTGGAGGCGTTCGCCACAGCCCGGACGCAGGATGCGGTCCGGGGACTGCTCGACCTTGCCCCCACTACCGCCACCCGCGTGTCCGACGACGGCCATGAGGAGACGGTTCGCAGCGCCGACCTCGCGGTCGGCGACACCGTCCTCGTCCGCCCCGGTGAGCGAGTGGGCGCCGACGGCCGCGTACTGCACGGCGCCAGTGACGTCGACCAGGCCACCATCACCGGTGAAGCGCTGCCGGTGGCGAAGGAGACGGGGGACGAGGTCTTCGCGGGAACCCTGAACGGCAGCGGTGCCCTGCGGATCAAGGTGGAACGGGACGCCTCGGATTCCGTCATCGCCCGCATCGTGGTCATGGTCGAGGAAGCCTCCGAGACGAAGGCGCCCACGCAGCTCTTCATCGAGAAGATCGAGCAGCGGTACAGCCTCGGCATGGTCGCCGCCACCCTGGCCGTCTTCACCGTCCCGCTGGTATTCGGGGCCGATCTGGAGGGCTCCCTGCTGCGGGCGATGACTTTCATGATCGTCGCCTCTCCGTGCGCGGTGGTCCTGGCTACCATGCCGCCGCTGCTGTCGGCCATCGCCAATGCCGGACGTCACGGCGTGCTGGTGAAGTCCGCGGTGGTGATGGAGCGGCTCGGTCAGATCGACGCGGTCGCCCTGGACAAGACCGGCACCCTGACCGAGGGCACCCCACGCGTCACCGACGTCCTCGCGCTGTACGGCAGTGGCCTCGACGACGACGGCCTGCTCGCCCTGGCCGCGGCCGCCGAGCATCCCAGCGATCATCCCTTGGCGCGGGCTGTCGTCGACGCAGCCCGAGAGCGCCGTATCCCCCTTGTGGCAGCGGACGATTTCACCTCAGCCCCCGGCATCGGAGTGCGCGCCACCATCGGATCGGCCCGGATCGCCGTCGGCGCGCCGGCGCGACTCCTGGGCGCCACCGATGCCACAGGGGCCGCGGTCGTGGCGGCAGAACTGGAGAGCGGAGGGCGGACCGCGGTGATCGTCCAGCAGGACGGCATCCCCGTAGGCGTGCTCGGCATCGCCGACCGACTGCGGTCCGACGCGGCCACGACCGTCACCGCGCTGAGCGCGCTGAGCGGCAGGACTCCGGTGCTGCTGACCGGCGACAATCCGAGGGCCGCCGCGCGCCTCGCCGCCGAGGTCGGTATCAGCGACATCCGTGCCGGGCTCATGCCGCAGGACAAGGTCGCCGCGGTACGGGACATGGCCGCCGCCGGGCGACGGGTGCTGGTCGTCGGCGACGGCATCAACGACGCTCCAGCACTGGCCGCCGCCCACACGGGTATCGCTATGGGCCGGGCGGGCTCAGACCTTGCCCTGGAGACAGCCGACGCTGTCATCGTCCGCGACGAACTGGCCACGATCCCCGCCGTCATCGCACTGTCCCGCGCGGCAAGACGCTTGGTGGTGCAGAACCTCGTCATTGCCGGCGTCTTCATCTCTGGGCTGGTGATCTGGGACCTGGCCGGGCACCTTCCCCTGCCGCTGGGCGTCCTGGGTCACGAGGGATCCACCGTCATCGTCGGTCTGAACGGCCTGCGCCTGCTGCGCGACGCCGCCTGGAACCGTGCCACCGACCCGGACAGGAGGCATGCGTGAACCGCCGTACCAAGAAGCCCGCTTCCGCCGCGGGAACGTCGCGGCCCACGGTGACTGTCTGCCGTGGCTGTTGCGGCACCCGGGCCAAGGTTCCCCGCCTGGATCACGCAGGGCACCTCGTCTGTTTGCCTGTCCGTGATGCGCGAGCCCGCGGGCCTCCGGGAGGCCGATTAGGATGCGGGTATGAGTCAGCAGGCGTGGTGCGCGGCCCGGCCCGGTGGGGTGCGGCTGTATGCCCTGCTCGTGCTGGCCGTGCTCGCGGGGCTGGTGGCCATGCACGGCTTGGGGCCAGTAGTCACCTTGTCCTCGTCCTCCGCCATGTCTGTGGATCGTCATACGGTCACGGCCGCTGCCCCGTCACACGCAGGCGCAGCCGGATGCGAGGACTGCGCCCATGCCGGTCACGAGGGTGGTGACGCCGGCGGGCATACCGAGCACGCCGACGCCACATGTGCCGCCAGCGGCACGAGCGGAGGACCCGCACTGCCAGCCCTGGCTCCAGCCGGGCTGATTACGTACCCCGCTGTGGCCGTGCCGGCCCCTCTTCATGAGGCAAGGGTCGGTGGCCGGGCACCTCCCTCATTGAGCGAACTGCAACTCCTGCGCATATAGGCGGCTCCGGCGTGCCGGCCTCCTTGCGTCGGTGATGCCCTTCAGAGCCATGCCTGATTGAGCGCACACACAGGAGTTGCATCACCATGACCGCACACCGTTCCATGACCCGCCGCGCAGCCGCTGTGGCAGCCGCGGCCTCCGCTGCCGTCGTGCTCGCCGCCTGTGGCGGGGGAAGCGACAGCTCCGCAGGCCACGACGGCCACGAGAAGACCTCCTCGCCCACGGCGTCCGCTTCTGCCGAGCGTGGCGCGCAGAACGCCGCCGATGTGGCCTTCGCGAAGGGGATGATCCCGCACCACAGGCAGGCCGTTGAGATGGCCGAGCTGGCGGAGACTCGGGCCCGGTCCTCCGACGTCAAGGAGTTGGCAGCAGAGGTCAAGAAGGCTCAGGATCCTGAGATCAAGACCCTCTCGGAGTGGCTGACCTCCTGGGGTGAGGAAGTCCCTAAGGAAGGCGGGAGCAGCGAGCACTCCGGGCACTCCATGTCCGGGATGATGACGCCCGAGGACATGGACAAGCTGGAGAAGGCTTCCGGCAAGGCGTTCGACACCGCGTTCCTCGAAATGATGATCAAGCATCACGAAGGTGCGGTGGAGATGGCGAAGACCGAGCAGTCCGACGGTGCCCACCAGCCCGCCAAGGACATGGCCGGCGACATCGTCACCTCTCAGAGTTCTGAGATCACGCGCATGAACAAGCTGCTCGGCACGAGCTGACCGCACGAGCCGCAACCGCGGGGGCGGCCCACCGGCCGCCCCCGCCCCCCGACCGGGTGCTTATACCGCGTCCGGTGATCAGCTTCCTCCGCGACCAGCTTGGACTTCCTCCGTGATCACACGTTCCTTTGTGCTGCCTCCGCGCCACCGGCGGCGGGCAGCCGCAGCCCTCATAGCCTGTTGCGCGCTCCTGCTGGGCTCGTGCAGTTCGGCTGACAGCAGCTCCACCGCTGAGGAGACTGCCTCGCTCGACCCAGGGACGGGGCACTTGCACGGGTTGGGCGTCGACCCGGCCGACGGCGCCGTCTACGCCGCTGGGCACCTGGGCGTCTTCCGCCTGACCGGGGCCGAAGCAGTCCGCGTCGCCGACCGCTACCAGGACACCATGGGCTTCACCGTCACGGGTCCAGGCACGTTTCTGGCCAGCGGCCACCCCTCACCCACCGACCGCACTGCGGCATCCCCTCACCTGGGCCTGATCCGCAGCACCGACGCCGCTCGCACCTGGAGGACCGTGTCCGCCGAAGGCGAGGCCGACTTCCACGCCCTGCAGCGAGCGGGTGGCACCCTTTACGGCTTCGACAGCCAGACCTCGCAGGTATGGGCCAGCACAAACGAAGGACGCACCTGGGACCGCCGCGCTCGCCTGCCCGCGAGCGACCTGGCCGCCCATGCAGATGCGCCTCAGGAGATATGGGCAACCACTCCGGACGGCCCTGTGATCAGCAGTGACGGAGGCCGCACCTTCCGTCCCGTTTCCCGGGCCCCGGATCTCGCCGCAATTGAACGACCGGCTCCCGACACCCTCGTGGCTCTTGGAGCGGACGGGACGATCCTGAACAGCCGTGACGGCCGCGCCTGGAAAGCGCGGGGCCGCCTGCCTCTCTCGCAGGAAGCGAAACCCACCGTCCTGACGGCCGTGAGCCCCACGCACCTGCTGGCCGCCGACTCGGGCGACACGGTCTACGAGTCGCAGAACGGCGGCCGGAGTTGGCGGGTGCTGCACCGCCCCACCGGCCAGTCCGGTGATATCCACTAGCCGGGACGCCGCGCCGTACGTCTGGTGTGACGTACGTCCCACCTCTCTTCTGCCTTCCGCGGAGCGCGCTCCGGGTAGGCCGTGGTCAGCGCGTCACCTGCGCTGTCGCGGAAGTGCGCGTCCAGACGCAGCCGCACGTGCGAGCGCTGTTCGCAGCCGGACGGCGAAGAGACGGCAGGACGAGCGGCTAGGATCACAGCATGGTTACGGCCTGGTCGTCTCCCGGTGTGTCCCGGACCCGCTCGTCAGCGGGTCCGCTGCGCATGCTGTGGGTGGCTGTCACGCTGTTCGCCTTCGTCTACGCGCACGGTGTGAGTCCAGAAGCGGTCAGCGGCCATCTGGACGCCGGCGCGACTGCGCCCGCTGCGGCCGCCGTTCACGGCCAGGCGGTCGAGAGCGGGCCGGCTGATCACCACGGTGGTGGGCATCACGGCCCGTCTCATGCGGCTGCACAGTGCGTACCTGGTCAGCCTCAGCAGACACCGGCTCTGGATGCCCCGAGCGTCTGTGCCCTGGTCCCGGCAGACGCTCCGCCATTGCCGCGGAACGCTCCGGTCGCCTTCGGTGATGTCGCGGCGGCCAAACAATTGCCGAGCACGTCGATAAGGGCCACAGTCCTGCAGATCTAGCGCCCGGCGACTTTCCCCGGCCTTCCACGCCTTCCCGTGTGACGTGACATCGGGCAGCCCTATACCCGGCTGCAGGCGTGATGCGGCCGGGCGTCGCCGTTTCCTTCCTTGCTCCGACGCGCCGCGGCGTGTCGCAAGGCAGGTTTTTGCGACGTTGCCCTGCCCTGGACCGTCCCGCCCGCCGCTGCGCTGCCCTTGTGGTGCGCGACGGCCGTCTGCGGAGGAACTGTGCTCTCGCCATCGCGTATTCGTCGCCGTCCCCTTCTCGTCCCTGTGCATCACCGACTCCTGGCCCTGCTCCTGACCAGCCTGCTCCTGAGCGTGCTCCGCTGTGCGCTGCCGCTCCACGAGTCCGAAGCTCACGGCACGCCCCCCGTGGTCTCATCCGCCCAGCAGGACATTGAGCAACCGCCACAAGCTGCCGGGCCCGTTGGCTCCTCCTGCTCGCCGACCGGTAGCGACAATGCCGTGGCCGGAGAGCAGCGGACACGTACGCCGGCATCCGCCGCCACTGCGCCCGAAGCGACAACGGCCTGCTCGGTGACACCTGACACCAGCGCCTGGCTTGCACAGGCGGCGGCCCCGAAGGCCGGCTCCGGCCGCTCAATTCTGTGCTCCCTGTGCCGGTGGCGGAGGTAGGCCGGTCCTTCCCGCCGCAGCATGACGCGGCCGTCGCTCCGCCCCTGGGACCTGGTCACGGTCCGGGCCAAGCGACGTGCGAGAGATCAGCACCCGACGCGCCGTTCACCGACTGATGAGAGCCGACTGATGCACTCTCCGAACACCACCCACCTCGCCAAGCCCGGCCACGCCGCCTTGTCCGGTCTGGTCGGCAACACACCGCTCCTGCACGTCAGTGAGCCCTTCGCTCCTGCCGGACGGGGATTCTGGGCAAAGCTGGAAGGCTTCAACCCCGGCGGCATAAAGGACCGCCCCGGTCTGCACATGGTCGAACGCGCCCGCGCCCGCGGTGATCTGAAGCCCGGGGCCCGGATCATCGAGTCCACCAGCGGTACCCTCGGCCTCGGCCTTGCCCTGGCCGGGATGGTCTACGGCCACCCGGTCACCCTGGTCACCGACCCGGGCCTGGAGATGTCCATGACCCGCCTGCTGACCGCGTACGGCGCCCAGGTCAACGTCGTCTCCGAAGCCCATCCCACCGGCGGCTGGCAGCAGGCCCGGCGTGACCGCGTCACCCAACTGATCGGGCAGCACCCGGATTCCTGGTGCCCGGACCAGTACAACAACCCCGACAACACCACCGCGTACACCCCGTTGGCCCTGGAACTGGCCACCGAACTCGGCCACATCGACGTGCTGGTGTGCAGTGTCGGCACCGGCGGTCACTCGGCCGGGGTCTCGCGGGTCCTGCAGCAGCTCTACCCCGACCTGAAGCTCGTCGGCGTGGACACCGTCGGCTCCACCATCTTCGGCCAGCCCGCCCGCACACGCCTGATGCGCGGCCTCGGATCGAGCATCTATCCCCGCAACGTCGCCTATGACAACTTCTCCGAGGTCCACTGGGTCGCCCCTGCCGAGGCGGTGTGGTCCTGCCGGCAGCTGGCCGCCTCCCACTACGCCACCGGCGGGTGGAGCGTCGGCGCGGTCGGCCTGGTCGCCGGATGGCTCGCCCGCACGATGCCCGCGGACACGCGAATCGCGGCGATCTTCCCCGACGGGCCGCAGCGCTATCTCGGCACGGTGTACGACGACGACTACTGCGCCGCCCACGGCCTGCTCGACTTCCCGCCCGCGTCCGAACCGGAGGTGATCGGCCGCCTGGACGAGAAGGAGGTCAACCGCTGGACCCGGTGCACGAGTGTGGTCGACCCGCTGTCCCTCACCGCCGATGAGACGCGCGCCGAGACCGACGTGGAGGAGGGCCGGTGAAGGGCACCATCGCGCAGGTCCGCACGTACGAGCGCAGCGTCCAGCTGTTGATGGTCAACCAGTTCACCATCAACCTCGGCTTCTACATGCTGATGCCGTACCTGGCCACGCACTTGGCCGGGCCTCTCGGTCTCGCCGGATGGCTCGTCGGCCTCATCCTCGGCGTACGGAACTTCAGCCAGCAGGGCATGTTCCTGGTAGGCGGGACGCTGGCCGACCGGTTCGGCTACAAGCCAATGATCATCGCAGGGATGGCGCTGCGCATCGTCGGCTTCGCGACCCTCGGGCTCGTCGACTCCGTGCCCGCGCTGATCGCCGCGTCCGCCGCGACGGGCCTGGCCGGCGCACTGTTCAACCCGGCCACTCGCGCCTACCTCGCCGCTGACGCGGGGGAACGCCGGGTGGAGGCGTTCGCGCTGTTCAACGTCTTCTACCAGGCCGGAATCCTGCTCGGCCCGCTGGTAGGCATGATGCTGACCGGCATCGACTTCCGCATCACCTGCCTGACCGCGGCCGGTATCTTCGCAGTCCTGAGCATCGTGCAGATCCGGGCCCTGCCGGCGCGCCGATCCGACGACACCAAGGTGCAGGCCGACGGCCGCCGGGAGAGTGTGCTGTCGCAGTGGCGCGGCATCCTGGCCAACCGGCCGTTCCTGCTGTTCTCACTCGCCATGGTCGGCTCGTACGTCATGACCTTCCAGGTCTACCTCGCGCTGCCGCTGGAAGTGCGACGCCTGGGCGGCGAGGGCCAGTTCGGAACCGCGGCGGTGGCGCTGCTGTTCGCCGTGTCGGGGCTCAGCACCATCCTCGGCCAGACCAGGGTGACCGCCTGGTGCAAGGCCCGCATGGAGCCCGGACAGGCGCTCGTCCGGGGCCTGCTGGTCATGGGAGCCGCGTTCGTACCGCTGCTGCTCGCCACCGCCATGCCCGTACCGGACGGCGGGATCGGGCTGTGGCTACTCGCGGCGGTGCCGCCGGCGCTGTCGGCGCTGCTGCTCGCCCTGGGCACGATGATCGCCTACCCGTTCGAGATGGACACCATCGTCCGTCTCTCCGGCAACCGCCTCGTCGCCACGCACTACGGCCTGTACAACACCATCTGCGGCGTCGGCATCACCCTCGGCAACCTCCTCACCGGAGCCGCACTGGACGCGGCCCGCACCGCCGGAGTGTCCGCACTGCCGTGGATCGCGCTGCTCCTGCTGGGCCTTGCCTGCGCCGCCGCCGTGTACGGGCTGCACCGCACCGGCCGCCTGGCACCTCCGGTACCCGCTGCACAGCCTGAACCGGCCGCAGCCTGACTCGACCGGCCCCACGGGTGCGGGGGCAGGTGCCCAGGACCGCCCGCCCCCGCGCCCGGCGTGGCGTAAACAGGACGAGCAACGGCGCAACGACCGCGCCCGGCGTACGGCCCCCGTGGGGTGGATGCGGCGACTGTTGTCGACCAAAATCCACGCAAGAGGCGACGCACACAGCGGCCTACTATGGTCCGCGTACTCTGCGGCGGAAGAAAGAAGGGCCATGCGTCGGCTGGGCCATCTCGAAGCGGAGATCATGGACCGTCTTTGGACCTGGAAGCGTCCCGCGACAGTCCGCGATGTTGTGGACGACATCAATAAGGACCGGCCCGTTGCCTACAGCACGGTGATGACGGTCACCAATATCCTCCACGGCAAGGGCTGGCTGCTTCGAGACAAGCAAGGTCGCGCCTGGCACTACACCCCGGTTCGCAGCCGTGAGGAGTACGCGGCCGCCCTCATGGAAGACGGTCTGGGAACCAGCAAGGACCGCCCGGCCGCCCTGATCCACTTCGTCGAGAACATGTCCGAGGACGAGGTGGCCGCATTGCGCAAAGCCCTGAAGACCATGGGACAGCAGGCCAAGCAGTGAACGCGGCCCCCGCCTTGATCGGATACATGGCCACTGTGGGGGTAGTCGCCCCACGGCTGATACTGCGAAGCAGCTGGCCACACCGGGCACCCGCGCTGGCGGCGGTCGTATGGCAGGCGCTGGCCCTCTCGTTCGCCATCTCGGCGGCACTCACCGCGTACCACCTCGCCACGCCGACCGAGCACCTCCACACCGGTCTCCTGGGTCTACTGCACGCGTGCGGACTGCACGCGAACGTCGCAAGGCCCGATCCGGGTATGGCGCAGCAGTTGGCAGTTGCCCTGCCAGGGACGGTCATGCTTGCTCTGATCGGCAGCTTCGCCTTACATGTGCTACGAGCACGAAGCGCACGCGCCCGGCATCGTGACGCCTTGGACCTGGTGGGCCGGCACTCGGAGCACCTGCACGCCACGGTGCTCGCCTACGACGCTCCCGCCGCGTACTGCCTCCCTGGGTGGCGATCGAGGATCGTCGTCAGTGATGCGGCGGTGGAATTGCTGTCGTCCGAGCAGCTCGATGCCGTGCTGGAGCACGAGCGCGCCCATGTCGCCGGGCGCCACCACCTGGTGCTGGCCGCGGCGGAGGCGTTCGCGTCGGTGTTCCGGTGGGTGCCGCTGGCACGTCACATCAAGGAGCAGACGGCGCTTCTGCTGGAGATGATCGCGGACGACCGCGCCCTGCGCACGCACTCGCATGCTGTGTTCGCCACCGCGATGTACGAGATGGCAGCGGCCACCACTCCACGGGGCGCGTTCGCGATCGGCGGCCACACCGCCCTCGTTCGCCTGCGGCGCGTTCTCGGACCGCGCCGCGCGCCCCACCCTGTCCTCCGGGGAGCGGCTGCGGCTGCCGCCGTCATCGCACCGGTGCTTCCCCTGCTCCTCGCCTGTCCGCCGAGCCTGGGTTGACGGCGTACACGAGGTGGAATGCGGCGCTTTGTAAAGCTGCGTCAGCTGATGCGTACGCCCCACATGAAGGGCATTCCGCTGCGGGCGATGGACTCGTAGCGCACCTGAGCCCCGGGTTTGGGGGCGTGGAGGATCTGGCCGTTCCCGGCGTAGAAGCCTACGTGGCTCAGGTCGCTGCGCATGATGATGAGGTCTCCGGGTTTGAGCGCGCTCATGGAGCTGATCCGGGTGCCGGCGTTTGCCTGCGCCTGGGAGGTGCGAGGTATGGACACGCCGGCCTGCTGGAACGCCCAGGAGGTCAAGCCGGAGCAGTCGAAGGAGTTCGGCCCGGTTGCTCCCCACACATAGGGCATGCCAACCCTGCCCTTGGCCGCGCTGAAGGCCGAAGCAGCACGCTGCGAAGCACTGCCTTCGTTTCCGAGCTCGACCCGCTCGCTGGCGCGGTTGGCCCGTTCCTCCTTGGCGGCGATCTTCGCCCGCTCCCCGGCCGTCAGCGTGTTCAGCAGCTTTTGCGCCTTCGCCAGCTTGCCGTTGATCTGGTTCTTCCTGCTCCCCAGTTCCTTGCGCGTGTCCTCAAGGTCGCCGAGTTTTTCCGTAGCCTGACTGCGCTGCTGCTGCAGGGCACGCTGCTGCGACAGGAACAGTTTGAGCGCGCCGGCCTGCCGCGCGCTCAGCCGGTCCATGTCCGACGCCTTCTCCAGGTAGCCGTCAGGGTCCGCCGAGAGCAGCAACTGCACCGACGGATCGAGGCCGCCGCTACGGTATTGCCCGGCAGCTATCGAGCCCAGGCGGCCGCGCAGTTTGTTGAGGTCGCCCTGCTTGCGAGCAGCCGTCTCCTGCAGATCGGCCACCTGCTTCTGCAGACCGTCGGCCTTCTCCTTCGCCCCGTTGTACTTCTCTGTGGCTTGCGTCGCCTCTTCGTACAGACGGTCGACCTGCGCTTCGGCGCCCTTTTTGTTGGGGTCGGGCAAGGGGTCGGCCGAAGCCGACTGCGTCGACATGACGACGGCGGCCGCCGCTGTCACCGTAAGGACGGTCGCATAGCTCTGATTCGGCTGCTTAGGACGGCGGTGGGACGCCACTGAGGCGGGCTCCTTCTTGCTCGGCCCGCCTGACCAGCGGGGGCATCACCCCTGCCTGACCCGCGCGAAGCTGGCGGATGCGGCGGCACCCTCGCCTGGCGTCCCGGTTGGGCGGCCGACCGTGCGGAGGTTTGAGACATCACACTAATCTGTTAAGTAGTTTAGTTGCAATGCGCCCCTGCTGTCGTCTGAAGCTCAGCCCCGCCCCCCGTTGCGTGCAGACGCCCGTTGGCGGGAGACGGCCCGTCGCTGCGGGGCGGTCGGCAGGTGGGAAAGTCTCCATGCGTCGCGGAGGTGCAGTCGAGGTGGTCATGCTGCAGAGGCTGGCGATGCCTTGCCGGACGCCAGCGCGATGGCTGGCGCCGTCGCCACCTCCCACGTAGTCGAGATCGCCGCTATGGACGGCCTCCTCCTCGCGCAACTAACGACCTCACCCGCGATTGGCAGTGGGAGAAGGAGCGACGTCTGGGGCCTTCGAATCCAAGGCGGAGGAGGGAGTGATGGCGGAGCCATCGCGACTGACGACAACGCCGGAGGCGGAGGTCCCAGGCGCCGCGACGCCGCTGCCAATCGCGGGTGAGGTCGTAACCCGAGCCGGCCCATCCGGCACCGTGATCTGGGCGGCCGACCGGCACCCCCGCCTCTCAACTCCCGCCGCTACCGTTCAGAATACCCCTGGGGGGTATATGCTTTGCGTGCGGGTCAGCGAATGGCTCCAGGGGATGTGTGAATGGGGATGATTGTCATGGACCACAACGCGCACGACACTGGCTCCGAAGCGCACGGCACCGCCGAGCATCAGGCGGACGGCGGCCATGGGGCACACGCAGGGGGCGGTTACGGGACGATGCTCACCGCGTTCGCCTGCGGCTGCCGGTAGAGGGGGTCCGGAGGCTTGAATCAGAGGCTGTGCTGCGTACTGGCCTGGGAGGATCGGGTGATCGCCAGACGCGTTGGTCACGCGTTGGTCATGTCGAGGACCTGTGAGGCGCGTTTTGCCTGGTCAGAGCGATGAAACGGAGCGACGACCGGGGTCGCCACCCCCCACAGGAGTGACCCCGGCCGCCGTCCGTGCGGACCGTGCGACGGCCCGTACTCCACTCAGCGCCATGGATGCGTTTTCTGTCACACCGCGCTGTGTCAGCGGGTCGTTGCAGGTTGTACAGGTTGCTGGACGGCGCCCTGTCGGACGTCGTAGCGTGCGGGTTCGCGCAGGGCTGCGCGGTGGTGGTGACCAGCGGCGACTGGGGACAGGTTGAGGGTGTGCTGGGGGACGACGCGGAGCTGACCACCGCGGTGCTCGCGGCGCAGGACGGGAACGAAGACGCTTTCCGTGCTGTGTACCGCTCCGTGCACCCGCGGTTGCTCGGTTACATACGCACGCTGGTGGGGGACTCGGAGGCGGAGGACGTCGCCTCGGAGTCCTGGCTCCAGATAGCCCGCGACCTCGAAAGGTTCAGCGGCGACGCCGACCGCTTCAGGGGCTGGGCCGCGCGCATCGCGCGCAACCGCGCGCTCGACCACATCCGGATGCGGGGCAGGCGCCCCGCCGTCGGCGGCGACGAGACCGAGCTGGCCGGTAGGCCGGGCGAGTCGGACACCGCGGGCGAGGCGATGGAAGCGCTCTCCACAGGCCGTACGCTCGCCCTCATCGCCCAGCTTCCGCAGGACCAGGCCGAGGCGGTCGTCCTGCGCGTGGTCGTCGGGCTCGACGCGAAGAGTGCGGCGGAGACCCTGGGCAAGCGCCCCGGCGCGGTACGGACCGCGGCGCACCGCGGGCTGAAGAGGCTGGCCGAACTGCTGGCCGCGGAGCTCCCGCCGGAGACCGTCCCGCCGGGCACGGTCCCGCCGTTCGGCGTCGGTGGCCCTTCACCCGCCGGGAGCGGCGACGGAGCGGGCAGCGGTACCGTGGCGGGCGCGATGGACGAGCGGCCGGAACTGGGCGCCGTACCGTCGCAGCGGGGCCGGATGCAGGGCTGGGTGACGTCTGCCGGTGTGACGCATTCGCGTGTGCGGACGCAGAAGGACATGTGATGGCCGACGAGCGTGACGAGTGGCTCGACGAGGACGCGGCGGAGCGACTGCTGCGCGGCGAGCCGGTCGAGTCTGCCGACGATCACGTACGGGCCAGTGCCGAACGCCTCTCCGCCGCCCTGGACGGGCTGGCCCGCGCGGGCGGCCCGGAGCCAGGCGCCCCCGCCGGACTTCCCGGTGAAGCCGCCGCGCTGGCGGCCTTCCGCAGTGCCCGAGCAGCGTCCCCGGACGCGCTCCCCTCAGTACGTATCGGCGCCGGTCCCACGCGCGCCGCGGTGACCGCCGGCCGCGGGGGACCCGGGCCCGCGCGCGGGGGACGCCCGATACGGTTCGGCCTGGCCGCCGCGCTTGCCGGGGTCGCGCTCGGCGGCGTCGCGGTCGCGGGCGGCACGGGTGTGCTGCCGGCGCCCTTCGGCCTGGGCGCCGATCCGATGCCCGAGTCCTCCGTCTCGGCCGCCTCGACCCCGGATCCGCTCGTCTCCGAGGCGCCCACCGAGGCCCCGGCCGCCCCCGGGTCCGTCCTGCCGTCCACCCGCGCCCCGGACCGCGAGAGCGCCACGCCGGGCCGTGGCCACGGCGACGGAGGCAAGGACGGCACGCACGACCCGGCCCTGCCGCCGGCCGACGACCCGGCCCCTGGCGCCGGTACTCCGGAGCCGGGTCAGGACCCCACCACCGAAGCCCCCCAGGACAACGGCGGCAAGGGTGGCGGCAGCGGAAAGGCCACCTGGCACCGCACGACGGTCCAGGCCTGCCGCGACTACCGCCGCGGCGACCTCGCCGCCGAGCACAAGCGCCGCCTGGACGCGGCGGCCAGGGGATCCCACCGGGTGGCCCGCTTCTGCGACCGGCTGCTGGACGGCTCGGACTCCCGGCCGGGCGACGGCGACCACGGTGGCGATGACGGTGGCGGCGGCGATGACGGCAGCGCGGACGGCGGCGGTGGCAAGGACGCCGGCGGCCAGGGTGCGCCCGGCGCGGGCGGTGGGCCCGTCCCCCGGATCTCCCACTCCCCGCTGCCCCTCCCGGAGCGCGCGGCGCCCTCCGTCGGGTCGGCTGCCCGAAACTCAACCTGACCTGCGTTTCTTCCTTCCTGTCGGCAGGGTGTGACGTTTTTTGGGCTGGTGGCGCAGTAGAGAGTGAGCCGACTGGTCATCGGCCGCGCGACGAGCCGGGGTTCCCCCCGTACCTACGGCTCCGCGCACACGGCGCGGGCGGGAACGTTCCCCCGATCCCGTCCGCGCCCACTTCGTTTCGCCCCCTTCATCACGGCGTTCGCCCGGCCCCGCCTCACCCGTACACGACGACCTTGTCGCCGTTGCGTACCTGGCTGAACAGGCTCGCGATCTTCCCCTGGTCCCGGACATTGATGCAGCCGTGCGAGGCACCGTTGTAGCCGCGGGCCGCGAAATCCGCCGAGTAGTGCACGGCCTGGCCGCCGCTGAAGAACATGGCGTACGGCATGGGGGTGTCGTACAGCGTCGAGACGTGGTCCCGCGACTTCCAGTACACCTTGAACGTCCCCTCACGAGTGGGGGTGTACTGCGACCCGAGCCGCACATCCATCGCGGAGACGACCCGCCCGTCGATCATCCAGGCCAGCGTGCGGCTGTTCTTGCTTATGCACAGGACCCGGCCCTCCACGCAGCGCGGATCGGGCTTCGCGACCGCCTCGGTGGTCGGCGGGCGCAGCTCCGAGCGGGTCGGCTCGTCGGTCAGCGCCAGGAGCCGCTGCCAGGTGACGATGTCCGTGCTGCCCGTACCGGCCAGGCCGCGTCCACCCTGGAAATCGGCGACCGCGGCGGCGGTGACCGTGCCGTAGTAGCCGGTGGGGCTGCGGTCGAAGTGGCCGGTCTGCCGGAGCCTGGCCTGCAGCTCCCGCACCTGGGCGCCCCCGGAGCCGCTCGCCATCAGCGTTCTGGGCCTGGGTACGGCCCTCTTCGACGGCGTGACGGTCGAAGGAGTGGCGGACGGCGGCCTGGCCGGGGACGAGGCAGCCGGTGAGGCCGATCGCGGCGCCGCGGAGGGCGCACTCACGGGCTTGTGCCCCGTAGCGGGCGCCTTCGAGCCCCCTGGTCCGGCCTGCGCCCCGGCGCGCGAGCCGGGGGAAGGGGCGCCCGCCCCCGCGGTCTGCACCGTGCACCCCGTGGTCACTGTCACGGCCACCACCGCGGTTGCGGCGAGGGCCCTACGTATGAGCACCGCCCGATGATCCGACCTGTTCTGGCCTGGCGCCGCCCTTGGCCCTTGCCCCTGCCGACTGTTCCGGCTGTCCTGACCGTTGCGGCTGTGCCGACTGCCCTGGCCGTTCCAGTGGTCCTGGCTGTTCCGGCTGTGCTGGTTCATTTCCGCCCCCGGTGTCTCGTCCGTCCCCAGGGACTATTTCCCGTTCTGCCCGGTCGCGAAAGCCCGCGCATGATGGAAACCCAGGGGCTACCGGGAGGTACAGGAGATGGCGCGTGAGCCGGACGGCGGTCGACTGAACGAGAGCGGCCTGCCCATCGAGCCCGTGTACGGACCGGAAGCGCTGGCGGGTTGGGACCCGGCGGAGAAGTTGGGTGAGCCCGGCGCGTACCCCTTCACGCGGGGCGTGTACCCGTCGATGTACACCGGCCGGCCGTGGACGATGCGCCAGTACGCGGGCTTCGGTACCGCCACTGAGTCCAACGCCCGCTACCGGCAGCTGATCGCCCACGGCACGACGGGCCTGTCCGTCGCCTTCGCTCCGCGTCGCCTCCCTCCTCCGCCTTGGATGCGAAGCCGCATGACGCCGCTCGCTGATCCACGCTCCATTGCCCCCGAGGTCGTCAGTGGTGCCAGGCCTTCGCGCCCACGTTGTGGATCATGCGCTGCAGGACCTTGACCGTACGCACGTACTCCTCGTCCGGGATGCCCGCGTGGATCTCCTCCCGCACCGCCTGCTGGCGTGCGGCGGCCCTGGCCTGGAGTGCGCCGCCCTCGGTGGTGACGCGCAGCAGCGGCCCGTCCTCCTGGACCAGGCCGCGGGAGACGAGGGAGTCGATGTCGCCGTCCAGCGTGGCCCCTTCCTCCAAGTAGCCCTGGAGGAAGGCCGAGAGCTCCTTGCGCGCCTTGCCGTCCGGGTGCTCGGTGAGTTGGCTCAGCACCCACCACTGGGGCTGGTTGAGTCCCAGCACCCCGAGTGCGCCGCGAATGTGGGCGACCACCGCCCGGCCCGCGGTCGGGGCCCAGTAACCGATCGGCTGGCGTGCGAGTCCCGCGTCGTCATGTGTGTATTCCATACGGCGAAGATAGAAGCTCAAGCCCGCTTGAGGTCAAGGCGTCAAGAGGTGGATGCTGACGGCCCACGCCCGCGCCGAGGCCCCCGGCGCGGTCGCGGGCCGTCAGCCCTGAGTGGCGGTCGCGCGCCGTCAGCCCCGAGTGGCATTGCGGGCAATGTCGATGCAGGTCTCGGCGGTGCTGAAATCGAAGCTCAGCACGCTCTTGGTCAGCGCGAAAGCGGTCCCGGTCGCGGTGTCGCCGTAGGCGAAGCTGCCACCCGCGCCGCCCATTCCGAATACTGTCGGGCTGTCCTGCGGGTCGCCGCCCGGCATCCCGACCGCGTACCCGAGGGCCCAGGTCGCGGGGTTGCCGAAGACCGCGTCGATCCCGCTGCCTCAAGCAGGAGGGCATCACCGTGATCGACTACCGGGCGCTCCAAGCGGTCTGGGCCCGGACGAACGTGCCCGGTGAGGCAGCCGATCGCGGGTAGGCGGCCGATCCCAAGTCGACCCACGCGCACGTCGACGAGCGAAACGCGAACCCGGCCGCTACGGGCGGGGTGGTGGTGATGGTGGTGGTGGTGTCGGCCGAACGGGTGAGGCGGGATCGTTTCAGCGCCATTCCTCGCAGAAAGCCGGAATCTTCGAGGCCACGGTGGGGCACTGCACGCTGTGCCCCACCAGCACTGCCAAGTGCCCGAATCGAAGGAATTCCACGATGCGTCTTCGTCACACCCTGGCCGCCGCGGCCGGCGCCGCCCTGCTCCTGGCCGTCTCCGGCTCCGCCTACGCCGCGGAGGGCGCGTTCTCGTACACGTACCTCGCCGATGACGGCTCTGGGCAGACCGGCGTCCTGACGTCCCCCGAGTCCGGGGTGTGCATCACGATTCCGGAGGCGGCCGTGGAGTACACCTCGGCGCCCGCGGAGGCACCCAGGAACCGGACCGATTCCTACGCCATCGCGTTCACCGGTGTGGACTGCTCCGGCGACGACTTCACCATGCGGCCCGGCGGCGGCGCGAGCGAGCGCCTCAAGCTGCGGTCGGTCATCTTCTTCCGACCCCTCTGACCTTTCTGACCCCTCCGCCTCCGCCAGATCGCCGGTCACCGCGTAGAGGGTGGCGACCAGGCGCTTGGCCGTGGCGGCGTAGAACGCGTCGAAGTCTTCGGTCCCTGGTTTCTCGGTCCCTGCCTGCGTCGTTCCACCGTCCCCCGTCCGTCCCTCGTGTGCCCGAGAGCTGCTCCTGTACTGCCTCTGCTCAGTACACGCTCCGGCGGCACCGGATGTTACGAACGACTTCGGAGGGTCACGCGCTCAGCCCAGCGCCACCCGCTTGAGGCGCCGGGCCCGGCGGGCCACCCCCCGCACCGTCGCGTTGCGCGGGATGAAGGCGAACTGGGCCGGGAGCGCGCCAGGCAGCGCGAGCATCGTCAAGCGGCGACGCTTGAAGTAGCGGCGGGTGAGCGGGCCGAGGTGCCGGGTCAGGTAGGCCTCGGCGGCCGACCGCAGGTCCGGGCGGATCTGCGGCTGCATCGCGAATCCGACCGCCCGGAGCAGGCCCGCCAGGTCGGGTACGTCTGCGGCCACATCCACCGGGACATCCACCGGGACATCCGCACGTACATCCCCAGGGACGTGCACAGGGGCGTCGCTTGCGACCGCCCCGCTCTCCAAATCCGGCACCAGCGCGTCGACGATCGTGACAGGGACGCGGTTGCTGTTCTGGTACGGCGCGAGGCGCTCCAGAAGTACATCCGTTCCGGTTCGGGCGACCGGGATCCCGTAGAAAGTGCTCGCCGTCAGCAGCGCCGTGGAGAAGCAGCCGACCACCAGCGCCGGGCGGATCCGCTGGTAGAGCACCTCGGCAAGCAGCGGGCTGTCCAGGACGGTCAGCTCGACGCCGAGTGCTGCCGCCTCCCGCTCCAGCAGGCGTGACCAGCGGGCCGGGGCCGTCGGGTGCGGCTTGAAGACGATGCGTCGGTGGCCGCGGGCGACCGCCCCGCGCAGCATCCGTACATGCAGGTCCTCCTCCTCCTCCGGGGTGAGGATCGAGAGCGCGGACAGGTACTGGCCGAGGAGCAGCGCCGCGTCGGACGGCAGGTCCAGCTCCGGTTCCACGTTGGACACCTCCGCCAGCACCTTCAGGAAGGTGTCCGTCGGGACGAGCTCGGGCCGGACACCGAACTCGCCGAGCAGCAGCGGTTCGAGCCCCGGCACCAGGTCCAGGTGCAGCAGGCGCTGCACGCGCATCCCCACCAGCGGGTCGATCTTGTTGCGGGTCGGGCCGTAGCTCATCAGCCCGTCGGCGTACACATCGATCGGCGCGTCCGTGAACAGCTGGGTCAGCGCCAGTGCCGGATTGACCTGGATGGACTCCACGGCCAGTTCGACCTTGTCCTCGCCCAGGTCCCACAGCAGACGCAGGTGGCGTTGCCACAGGGGGATGTCGTCCGCGCGCGGCGCCCAGCCCCCCGGGTGGAAGGGGGCGATGGTCTCGTTCCAGGACAGCAGCCCGTCGAAGCGGTCACGCAGCCGGTCGAAGCCGGGCATCTCATCGAGCGACGGGGTCGTCTCGGGGGTCGTCGCGTTGTTGCTGACGAGCAGCAGCCTGCGGTCGGCAGGGCCGAAGCAGTCGCTGTCGATCGCGGCGGCGAGAGTCGCGGCGCCGTACAGCGTGGAGGCGAGGAAGATCTGCGTCGTGCCCATCAGGCCGCTGCCCCCGCACCGATCGAGGGACGGCGGCGCAGTCGGCGCAGCCGCACGGAACGCTCCGCGTCCATCGAATCGAGCGCTTCCTTCAGAACGTCCTGCGGCATCCGCCGCAACGCCGCCGCGCTCATCGTCCGCAATTTTCTTGCCACGGCCGGTTCGAACCTTTCGATACTTCCCAAGTGGTGGGAAATGATGGCGCAGTACGTGCGTACGGCTTTCGGGAGAAGCTTGTCCGCGTCCCGGTCCTTCGCCGTTTCTTCGACGACCTGGTCGAAGGCGCGGATGAAATCTAGCTGCCGTACGTCGCCGATCTGGGTCAGCGAAGAGGCGACTCCGCGCCGGTAGAAGATGCCCAGGGTGCTCAGGGTGGCGAAGGATTCCGCCTCCCGGTGCAGCCGCCAGATCCACGGCCGGTCCTCGGCCGTCCGCAGGCCGTCGGTGAAATGCAGCAGCCCCCGGTCGGCGAGCCGCCGGTGGTACATGCCGGCCCACGCGAAGGCGTAGTCCACCGAGGTGGACCGGGTGGCGGGCAGGATCGCCTCGCGCGGCGACATGACGACGCCGCGCCGCCCCTGCGGGACGCGATGCACCGTGCGCGTACGCCCGGTGCACTGCACATGGTCGGTGCGTACGAAGTCGCAGCCCAGCTCCTCCATGGCGGCGAGCAGGCGCGGGTAGTGCCCGGGGGCCAGCCAGTCGTCGCCGTCGAGGAAGGTGAGGTACTCGCCGCTGGCGGCGTCCAGACCGGTGTTGCGGGCGGTGGCCAGACCGCCGTTGCGTTCGTGTCTGATCAGGACCGCCCCCGGAAGCTCCCGCTCCGCGCGCTGCAGGATCTCTGGGGTCCCGTCGGTCGAACAGTCGTCGACGAGAATGAATTCGAAGTCGTCGCGTGCGTTCGCACGGAGACTTCTCAGGGTGTCGGGCGCGTATGTCTGCACGTTGAAAAACGGCACGATGACGGAGAGCTTGACCACCCCCGCGACGGTAGGGCGTACTCCGGCATTCGTTGCGACGCCCGGAAAGATCCTGGGTGAACGACGAATGGCGGAATGGTTAACCGACCTGTTCCCCGGGCCCCGACGCTGATCGTCGATGTGCTGTTAACCCGTTGTTGCGGCTGAGTTGGGCCGTGAATCTCCGGGCGTCCTTAGCTTATTCGTTGTGCCAGCAAGTACCAGCAAACCCCTACGGATCGCCGTGCTCGCCGATTCCGATACGCGATGGAAATGGGGCGCACTCACCGCGCACCGCATCGCACCGGACAGCGAACTCAGCGGATTCCTTCTGCGCGGCCGGGCCACCCCCACTCCCCGCCAACTCGCCGAGGTCGGCGTGCCGGTGGACGGTGTGCGGGAGGTGACGGCCGCCGAATTCCTCGGCGAGATCGAGCACGAGTCGTACGACGTCGTCCTGCTCGCCCTCGTCGGCGGCGCGGTACAGGCCGTACTGCACGGCCTCGCGCCGCTGTGGCCGACCGAGACCAGGCGGCCCGTCGTCGTCACCGGCTATGTCGGTGTCGTCTACGAGAAGCTCGCCGACGGACTGCTGCTGCGCCACGGCGCGGACGTCGTCCTCGCCAACTCGCGCCACGACGCGGAGCGTTTCCGCGCGGTGTACGAAGGGGTGGGCGCCGACGCCTCGTCCGTGACGGAGGCCGCGCTGCCGTTCCTCGGCGGCGCACGCTACGCAGGCACGGCGGCCGGCGGAGACACCGGGACGGGCGCACGCACCGGTTCGGACGCAGGCCCCGCCACGGGCGTGGTCGTCTTCGCCGCCCAGCCCTCCGTACCGCAGTCCCGCGCCGACCGTACGTACCTGCTGCGCCGCCTCGTCCAGCACGCCAGGCTGCACCCCGCACGCGAGGTCGTGCTCAAGCTGCGCAGCAGGCCGGGCGAGCACACCACGCACATCGAGGAGCTGCCCTACCAGCGGCTCGCGGCCCGCATCGAAGGCGGCCCGCCCGCCAACTTCCGCCTCGCGTACGGGCATATGGGGGAGGTGCTCGACCGCACCGACCTGCTGGTGACCGTCAGCTCGACGGCCGCCCTGGAAGCCCTGCACCGGCGCATCCCGACCGCCGTCCTCACCGACCTGGGCGTACGCGAGGCGCTCGGCAACCACCACTTCCTGGGCTCCGGATGTCTGGCCTCCTGGGAGCAGTTGGACGCCGGCCACCGGCCGCGTGCCGACGAGGAGTGGCTCGCCCGGCAGGGAGTGGCCGCGGACGGCTCGTACGAAACGGCCTTCGACGCCGTACGCAAGCGCGTCACGGGCCTCCTCGAACAGCCCGAACTACCGCCGCTGGCCCCCTACTACACCACCGTCACCGCGCCGGGCTACCTCCCCGGCGTCCTCGCCCGCCACCGCCTCGACGGGGTGCGGGAGGTCGAGGTCACGGGCGTGCGCCGCGTCGTGCGCGACGCCGTGCGGGAGGCCGCGCGCGGGGCGTACCGCCACGGGGTGCAGCGCGTGGCACCCGTCATCCGTCGCATGGGAGAACTATGAGCAGCCGGCCGCAGGCCACGCCAACGACCGCACCCCGCACCACGACCGTGCGCCGCGTCCTCGCGGTGATCCCCGCCCGCGGCGGATCCAAGGGCGTACCGGCCAAGAACCTCGCCGCTGTGGGGGGCGCGCCGCTCGTCGCGCGCGCCGTCCGCGCGTGCCTGGGCGCCCGCCAGGTCACGGACGTCGTGGTCTCCACGGACGACGCGGCCATCGCCGCCGCGGCGCGCGGCGCGGGCGCCGAAGCGGTGTTGCGTCCCGCGGACATCGCGGGGGACACCGCGACGAGCGAGGCCGCCGTACTGCACGCCTTGGACGCGCACGAGGCGCTGCACGGCGCGGCGGTGGACGTGGTGCTGCTGGTGCAGTGCACGAGCCCGTTCCTGACCCGCGAGGACATCGAGGGTGTCTGCACGGCCGTCCTGGACGAAGGCGCCGACACGGCGCACACGGTGGCCCCCTTCCACGGCTTCCTCTGGCGCGAGGGCGACCAGCAGGGCGAACAGGCCGCCGACGGCGTCAACCACGACAAGGCCTTCCGGCCCCGCAGGCAGGACCGCCCGCAGGACTTCCTGGAGACCGGCGCCGCGTACGCCATGGACGCAGCCGGATTCCGGCAGGCCGGGCACCGCTTCTTCGGCCGGACCACTCTCGTACGCACCGACCCGGCCCGTGTCCTGGAGATCGACGACCCGCACGACCTGGCACGCGCGCGTGCACTCGCGCCGCTCCTCGACACGGCCACCCCCACACTGCCGACCCGCGAGGACATCGACGCGGTCGTGCTCGACTTCGACGGCACCCAGACCGACGACCGGGTGTTGATCGACTCCGAAGGACGGGAGCTCGTCGCCGTGCACCGCGGCGACGGACTCGGCATCGCGGCCCTGCGCAAGGCGGGGCTCAAGCTGCTGATCCTGTCCACGGAACAGAACGCGGTCGTCGCCGCACGAGGCCACAAGCTGCGCATTCCCGTGCTGCACGGCATCGACCGCAAGGACCTCGCGCTCAAGCAGTGGTGCGAGGAGCAGTCGCTCGCCCCCGAGCGGGTGCTCTACGTCGGCAACGACGTCAACGACCTGCCCTGCTTCGGCCTCGCCGGCTGGCCGGTCGCGGTCGCCGACGCCCACGACACCGTCCGCGGCGCCGCGCGCGCCGTCACGACGATCCCCGGCGGCGAGGGCGCGATCCGTGAGATCGCCACCTGGATCCTCGGGCCTTCCCTCAACACGGATCACCCCATCCCCAGCACCCTCACCAAGTAAGGAACACCCCCACATGAGCTCCAACTCCCGCCTGCGCACCTTCGGTTCCAAGACCGCGGGCCCCGGCCACCCCGTCTACATCACGGGTGAGATCGGCATCAACCACAACGGCGACATCGAGAACGCCTTCGCGCTCATCGACGCCGCCGCCGAGGCCGGCTGCGACGCGGTCAAGTTCCAGAAGCGCACCCCGGAGATCTGCACCCCGCGCGACCAGTGGGACATCGAGCGCGACACCCCGTGGGGCCGCATGACGTACATCGACTACCGCCACCGCGTCGAGTTCGGCGAGGACGAGTACCGCGCCATCGACGAGCACTGCAAGAAGCGCGGCATCGACTGGTTCGCATCGCCGTGGGACACCGAGGCCGTCGCCTTCCTGGAGAAGTTCGACCTGCCGGCCCACAAGGTGGCCTCCGCGTCCCTCACCGACGACGAGCTGCTGCGCGCCCTGCGCGCCACCGGCCGCACCGTCATCCTCTCCACCGGTATGTCCACGCCGCGCCAGATCCGGCACGCCGTCGAGGTCCTGGGCAGCGACAACATCCTGATGTGCCACGCCACGTCGACGTACCCGGCGAAGGCCGAGGAGCTCAACCTGCGCGTCATCAACACCCTCCAGTCCGAGTACCCCAACGTCCCGATCGGCTACAGCGGCCACGAGACGGGCCTGCAGACCACCCTCGCCGCCGTCGCGCTGGGCGCCGCGTTCGTCGAGCGTCACATCACCCTGGACCGCGCCATGTGGGGCTCCGACCAGGCCGCGTCCGTCGAGCCCGGCGGCCTCACCCGCCTCGTCCGTGACATCCGCACCATCGAGGCCTCCCTCGGTGACGGCGTCAAGAAGGTGTACGAGTCGGAGCTCGGCCCGATGAAGAAGCTCCGCCGCGTCGCGGGTGTCGTCGCCGAGGGCGCCGACCGCGAACCCGCAGCGGTCTGACGGAACGGCCGGTCACACCGTCGTGGACGCCGCCCCCGCCCCCGCCACGCTCGCCTTCGTGGAGAGCCCGGTCCAGCTCCTGAACGTTCTGGAGTGGGCCCACACCAAGACGAACGACCTCACCGTCGTCGTCCTGTCACCCACCGACCCCATGACCCGCGGCCAGCTGCGGCGCATGGCGGAGCTCGCCCGCGGCGACGGGATGCGGGTGCGGTGGGAGGAGGCGCGCGGCGGTCCGGGGGCGCCGTTCCAGACCATCGGCGGGCTCGCGCCCGCCCTGCGCCGCGCCGAGCGGATCGTCATCGGCGACCCGTTCTCGCGGTACGTACAGCTTCTGCTGACCATCACCAGCGCCCGTGACCTGGTCGTCGTCGACGACGGCACGGCCACCATGGAGTTCATCTCGCAGCTCGCCCGCGGGGAGCGCCTGGTGCGCTGGCACCGGCGCGGCGGGCGCCCAGGGGCGCGAGACATCGTCTTCGCGCCGGTGTCGGCCGCCGCGCGCCGCCGCCTCACGCCCTCGGCCACCCGCACGGTCGAGGTCTTCACCTCGATGCCCGTCGACACCGCCCCCGGTGTCACGGTCACCGCCAACGACTTCGCCTGGACCCGCGCCCGCTTCGGCCCGCCCCGCATCACCCGCGGCGCCGACCTGGTGGGCACCTCACTGGTCGAGACGGGCGTCGTCGACCCCGACCAGTACGTCGCCGCCGTCATCTCGCTGGCCCGCGCGCACGGCGCGACCCGCTACTTCGCGCACCGCCGCGAGAGCACCGACAAGCTGCACCGCCTCGCCGTGGAGACCGGACTCGAAATCGTCCGCCCCGAACTCCCGCTGGAGCTCATCGCACGCCGAGGGCCCATCGGACGTACGATCCTGAGCTTCCCGTCGACCGTCGTGCATACGCTCCCGCTCGCACTCGCCGGTACGGACGTAAAGGTGGCCGTCTGCGACATCGATCCCGGCTGGCTCACGGCGCATGCGTCACCGCGCGCCCAGGGATTCCTGGCCGGGGTCACCGGCACCGCCCGTGACGTGCAGAGACTCCATTCCCTGCCCGCGACATAGCCACTGTCTCTACCCTCCGCGCCGAGAGGACATGCGCGTCGCGGCCAGTTTTCTTTCCCCTATCGGGCTGAAGTTTTGTTGATCGATGGTTAGTTGGCCATTGAAGAGGCTTACCCTTCGACGGGTGAACCAGTTGATGTCCCGTGAGTCCGATGCCGATCTCCCCGGGGACGCAGAACTGCCCGGCGTGCTGTCCGAGAGCCTGCGCGCCGAACTGATCGCCTTCCGCCGGGACCTGCACATGCACCCCGAGCTGGGCAACCAGGAGTTCCGCACCACCGCCGCGCTCAAGACCCGGCTGGAACAGGCCGGTCTCGCGCCACGCGTGCTCTCCATCGGGACCGGGCTCATCTGTGACATCGGCATCGGCATCGACAGCGACATCCGCACGACCGGCAGTGACGGCGACGACACCGTCGGCGGGACCTGGGACGGCGTACGTCCGATGCTCGCCCTGCGCGCGGACATCGACGCGCTGCCCATCCCGGACACCAAGGTGGGCGTGCCGTACCGCTCGACCGTCCCGGACCGCGCCCACGCCTGCGGCCACGACATCCACACCGCCGTGGTCCTCGGCGCCGGCCTGGTCCTCGCCGACCTGCACCGTCAGGGCCTGCTCCCGTACCCCGTACGGCTGATCTTCCAGCCCGCCGAGGAAGTGCTGCCCGGCGGCGCGTCCGACGCGATCGTCTCCGGCGTCCTGGACGGCGTGGGCCGGATCATCGCGGTGCACTGCGACCCCAAGGTCGACGTGGGCCGCGTCGGCCTGCGCCCCGGCGCGATCACCTCGGCCTGCGACCGCCTGGAAGTCTCGCTGGACGGCCCCGGCGGCCACACCGCGCGCCCGCACCTCACCACCGACCTGGTCACGGCCGCCGCCAGGGTCGCCACCGACGTCCCGGCGCTGATCGCCCGGCGTGTCGACGCGCGCGCGGGGCTCGCGGTGACCTGGGGCCGCATCGAGGCCGGCCACGCGTGCAACGTCATCCCGCAGCGTGCCGAGCTCTCCGGGACCGTCCGCTGCCTGGACCTCAAGGCCTGGCGCGAGGCCCCGGACCTGGTGCACGCCGCGATCGACGAGGTCGCGGCCCTGCACCGGGCCAAGTCGGAGATCAACTACATCCGGGGCGTGCCGCCCGTCGTCAACGACCTCGCCGTCACCGAGCTGCTGGCCTCGGCCATGGCCGCCAGGCGCGGATCGTACGCAATCGAGGACACCGAGCAGAGCCTCGGCGGCGAGGACTTCTCCTGGTACCTGGAGCACGTTCCGGGCGCGATGGCCCGGCTCGGCGTCCGCACACCGGGAGACAGCGCCCGCCATGACCTGCATCGTGGCGATTTCGACGCCGATGAGGGGGCGATCGGGGTCGGAGTGGAGCTCTTCACGGCCGCCGCGCTGCTCGACGGCCACCGCGTGTAACCAGCCACGCCGCCTTCCGTTCACGACGATCCGATAACGGCTTCCGTAGGGGGCTTTATCTGACATCTACGCGCGTTACGATCGCCGCGAAACCAGCGCCGGCAGAGGCGCTTCGGTCATGTTGAAGGAGCCCTCCCGTGCGCCGGGTAACCAGGATTGCCACCGTGGCCATTGCGTCCACGGCCCTCGCTTTCTCCGCCACCGCGTGTGGCGGCAAGTCGTCGTCGGACGCGTCCGACGACAAGGGCGCCAGCGCCGCCATCGCCTACGACATCGGCGGCAAGGGCGACCAGTCCTTCAATGACGCCGCCTTCGCCGGCCTGGAGAAGGCCAAGAAGGACCTCAAGATCAAGGGCGTGGACGCCGAGCCCGCAGAGGGCGAGGGCGACGCCGACAAGGTGCAGCGCCTCACCGAGCTGGCCCGTAACGGCAACAACCCGGTCATCGGCATCGGTTTCGCCTACGCCCCGGCCATCAAGAAGGTCTCCGCGAAGTACCCGAAGACCACCTTCGGCATCGTCGACGACCTCTCGGTGAACGGCTCCAACGTCGCCAACCTGGTCTTCAACGAGGAGCAGGCGTCGTACATGGCGGGCGTCGCCGCCGCCAAGGCCACCAAGTCCAACACGGTCGGCTTCATCGGCGGTGTCGAGGTGCCGCTGATCAAGAAGTTCGAGGCGGGCTTCGTTCAGGGCGTCAAGGCCACCAACCCGAAGGTCAAGGTCCTCACCCAGTACCTGACCCAGCCGCCGAACAACGACGGCTTCTCCAAGCCCGACCTCGGCAAGGCCGCCGCGGAGGGCCAGCTCGACAAGGGCGCCGACGTGGTCTACCACGCCGCCGGCCAGGCGGGCGTGGGCGCGATCGAGGCCACGGCGAAGGCCGGCAAGTGGGCCATCGGCGTCGACTCCGACCAGTACCTGCAGAAGGGCCTGGTCACGTACAAGGACAAGATCCTGACGTCGGCCACCAAGGACGTCGCTGGCGCCGTCTACAACCTGATCAAGTCGGTCAAGGACGGCAAGCCGCAGACCGGTGAGGTCCGCTTCGGCCTCGACCAGAACGGTGTCGGCCTCTCCGACTCCAACCCGGCGTACAAGAAGCTGACCGATGTCACCGCCGCGGTGGAGAAGGCCAAGAAGGGCATTCTCGACGGCTCGATCAAGGTCAAGACGACCCCGTAGTTCCACGGGAGACCAGTGGGTCCGGGTCCGCGGGGGTAAACCCCCGCGGACCCGGACCCACACCCTGGATCAGATCCTTCAATTAGTTCAACCATTCGGCAGTGCTACGCGTGTAGACCCCTCCTCAGCGCGATAGTTTCGCCCCTCCGCCCCGCCCCGCCCCGCCCCGCCTCCGCTTCCAGCTCCTTCGCCAAGGAGAGTGCGTCATCAACGCGTCCAGCCCCCCTGCCGTGGAACTCCACGGCATCACCAAGCGCTTCCCCGGCGTCGTCGCCAACCACGACATCGCCCTCACCATCCGCAAGGGCACGGTCCATGCCCTTGTGGGGGAGAACGGGGCCGGCAAGTCGACCCTGATGAAGATCCTCTACGGCATGCAGAAGCCGGACGAGGGCACCATCACCATCGACGGCAGCACGGTCACCTTCTCCAGCCCCGCGGACGCCATCGCGCGCGGCATCGGCATGGTGCACCAGCACTTCATGCTCGCCGACAACCTCACCGTCATGGAGAACATCGTTCTCGGCGGCGAGAAGCTGTACGGCATCGGGCCCAAGGCCCGTAAGAAGATCATGGAGATCTCCGACGCGTACCACCTGAACGTCCGCCCCGACGTCCTCGTCGAAGAGCTCGGTGTCGCCGACCGCCAGCGCGTGGAGATCCTCAAGGTCCTCTACCGCGGCGCCCGCACCCTGATCCTCGACGAGCCCACCGCGGTCCTGGTGCCGCAGGAGGTCGACGCACTCTTCGACAACCTGCGCGAGCTCAAGTCCGAGGGCCTGACCGTCATCTTCATCTCGCACAAGCTGGGCGAGGTGCTCTCGGTCGCCGACGAGATCACCGTCATCCGCCGCGGCACGACCGTGGGCACCGCCGACCCGGCGCACACCACCACCAAGCAGCTCGCCGAGCTGATGGTCGGCAGTGAGCTGCCCTCGCCGGAGACCCGCGAGTCGACGGTCACCGCCGTCCCGATGCTGCGCATCGAAGATCTCCAGCTGAACGCCGTCGACCCCGACGGCGTCGTACGCGTGGTGCTCGCCGGGATCTCCTTCACCATCCACAAGGGCGAAGTCCTCGGCATCGCGGGCGTCGAGGGCAACGGCCAGGCCGAGCTCGTCGAGGCCGTCATGGGCATGCGCGACCCGGACGGCGGTGTCATCACCCTCGACACCACCGACATCTCGCACGCCCCCACCCGCAAGCGCCGCGAGAGCGGCGTCGGGTACATCCCCGAGGACCGCCACCGGCACGGCCTGCTCCTTGAGGCCCCGCTGTGGGAGAACCGCATCCTCGGTCACGTCACCGAGCGGCCCAACAGCAAGAACGGCTTCCTGGACCTCAAGGCGGCCCGCAAGGACACCGAGCGGATCGTCAGCGAGTACGACGTCCGCACGCCCGGTATCGACGTCACCGCGGCGTCGCTGTCCGGCGGCAACCAGCAGAAGCTGATCGTCGGCCGCGAGATGAGCCACACCCCCAAGCTGCTGATCGCCGCGCACCCCACGCGCGGGGTGGACGTCGGCGCGCAGGCGCAGATCTGGGACCAGATCCGCGCGGCGCGCCGCGAGGGCCTGGCGGTGCTGCTGATCTCCGCCGACCTGGACGAGCTGATCGGGCTCTCCGACACCCTGCGGGTGATGTACCGCGGCCGCCTCGTCGCGGACGCCGACCCCGCCACCATCACACCGGAACAACTGGGCTCGGCCATGACAGGCGCCGCTTCCGGTCATCTGGAGCACGCCCCGGAGGACGAGGCCCGATGAAGAAATTCGACAAGGACCGGTTGATCCTGGGCTTCGCAGGCCCGGCGCTGGCCCTGGTGGTCGCCATCGTGCTGACCTCGGTGGTGCTGCTCGCCTCCGGGCGCGACCCGTTCGAGCCGTACAGCCTGATGATCGAGAACGCGTCGTACGTCGACGTCCAGGTGCTGATCATCAACCAGGCCGGCACGTATTACCTGGCGGCCCTGGCCGTCGCCGTCGGATTCCGGATGAACCTGTTCAACATCGGCGTCGACGGGCAGTACCGCCTCGCCGCGATGATGGCCGCCCTCGTCGGCGCCAGCGTGGACCTGCCGGGACCGCTGCAGATCGCGCTGATCGTGATCGTCGCGATGCTGGTCGGCGCCTTCTGGGCCGGGATCGCGGGCATCCTCAAGACCACCCGCGGGGTGAGCGAGGTCGTCTCCACGATCATGCTCAACGCGATCGCGACCTCGCTGGTGGCCTGGCTGATCCTGCCCGACAACTTCGGCGTCCAGCTGGAGGGCTCCAACAACCTGAACACCGGTGAGATCCCGGAGTCCGGCTGGTTCCCCGGCCTGAGCCTCAGCCCCGAGGCGGGCGAGATCTACGGCTTCACCTTCGTCGCAGCCGCCTGCGGCATCGTCTACTGGTTCGTCCTCAACCGCACCCGCTTCGGCTTCGACCTGCGCGCCACCGGCGCCAGCGAGAGCGCGGCCCAGGCCAGCGGTGTGGACGCGAAGAAGATGATCCTCACCTCCATGCTGATCTCGGGCGGTGTCGCCGGACTCGCCGGCATGCCGACACTCCTGGGCGACACCCACACGTACAGCCTGGACTTCCCGGCGGGCGTCGGCTTCACCGGCATCACGATCGCCCTGCTCGGCCGCAACAACGCGGTCGGCATCGCGGCGAGCGCGCTGCTCATCGCCTTCCTCGACAAGTCGTCCAACTCCCTCGACCAGCACGGTTACGAGAAGGAGATCGCGACGATCATGCAGGGTCTGATCGTGATCTCGGTCGTCGTCTCGTACGAGCTGGTCCGCCGCTACGGGCTGCGCCGCCAACAGCAGAAGGTCGGCGAGGAACTCGCCGCAGCCGCCCGCAAATCCCGTGAGGAGGTGGCGGCGTAATGACCACGAGCACTGTTTCGGCCGCCGCGAACGCCGCTCCCAAGAAGGGCGTACGCCGCAAGCTGTCCTGGCCCGTCATCCTGCTGATCATCGCGGGCGGCATGGCCCTGGTCTCGCTGGTCCGCCTCATCAGCGGCGCCAACGACCTCACCTCGGTCGGCCAGGTGTCCGGCGCACTCAAGCTCGCCATCCCGATCGGCCTGGCCGGTCTGGGCGGCCTGTGGGCCGAGCGCGCGGGCGTCATCAACATCGGCCTCGAAGGCATGATGGTCCTCGGCACCTGGTTCGGCGCCTGGGCGGGCTTCCAGTGGGGGCCGTGGACCGGGGTCGCCTTCGGCATCCTCGGCGGCGCGATCGGCGGTCTGCTGCACGCCGTCATCACCGTCACCTTCGGGGTCAACCACATCGTCTCCGGTGTGGCCATCAACATCCTGGCCGTCGGCGTCACCCGCTACCTGTCGAACTTCACCTTCGCCACTGTCGAAGGCGGCTCGTCCAAGCAGTCCCCGCGCATCGACGCGATCACCGAAATCACCATCCCAGGGCTCTCCGACGGGCTGGGAGATCTCCAGGACAAACACTGGTTCTTCGTCTCGGACATCGCGGGCGTGGTCGGCGGCCTGGTCACCGGCCTGTCCCTGCTCACCGTGGTCGCCCTGCTGATGATCCCGGGCACCTGGTGGATCCTCTGGCGCACGGCCTTCGGTCTGCGGCTGCGCTCCTGCGGTGAGAACCCGGTGGCCGCCGAGTCTCTCGGCGTGAACGTCTACAAGTACAAGTACATCGCCGTCACCGTCTCCGGCGGCCTGGCCGGACTCGGCGGCGCCTTCCTGGCCATCGTCGCGACCGGCATCTACCAGGAGGGCCAGACCGGCGGACGCGGTTACATCGGTCTCGCCGCGATGATCTTCGGCAACTGGATGCCGGGCGGCATGGCGCTGGGCGCCGGGCTCTTCGGCTTCACCGACAGCCTCAAGCTGCGCGGCGGCGCGGAGAACGTGCACGCCGTACTGCTGCTGCTCGCGATCCTCCTGGTGCTCGTCGTGGCCTGGCAGCTGTACAAGAAGAAGTACATCGCCGCGGTGATCTCGGCGGCCGCCTCGGCGCTGCTGTTCACCTGGTACGCGCTGACCGACGAGGTGCCGAGCCAGATCGTCGACGCGACGCCGTACGTCGCCACGCTGCTGGTCCTGGCTCTGTCGGCACAACGCCTGCGCATGCCCAAGGCCAACGGCCTGGCCTACCGCAAGGGCCAGGGCAAATGACGGACGCCGCGGCCAAGGCCGACTGGGAGGCCCTGCACGAGGCGGCGCGCGAGGCGATGTCCCGTGCGTACGCCCCGTACTCGGGCTTCCCGGTCGGCGCCGCGGCGCTCGTCGACGACGGCCGCACCGTCGCCGGCTGCAACGTCGAGAACGCGTCGTACGGACTCTCCCTGTGCGCCGAGTGCGGCCTGGTCTCGCAGCTGCACGCCACCGGCGGCGGCCGGCTGACGCACTTCGTCTGCGTCGACGGCCAGGGCGAGATCCTGATGCCGTGCGGCCGCTGCCGTCAGCTGCTGTACGAGTTCGGGGGCCCGGCGCTTTTGCTGGACACGTCGGCGGGCATCCGTAGCCTCGCCGAACTGCTGCCGGACGCCTTCGGCCCGCAGCACCTGGCGTGACCCGGCACCTCGCGTGACCTCACAGCACCTCGCGTGACCTCACAGCACCTCGCGTGACCTCACAGCACCTCGTGTGATCCCGCAGCACCTCGCGTGACACCGCAGTACCCCGTGTGACACCGCTCCTCACCACTTCTTTCTCCGTAGGGAACTCCATGGACGTCATCTCCGTCATCCGCACCAAGCGCGACCGGGGCGAGCTGAGCCCCCAGCAGATCGACTGGGTCATCGACGCGTACACCCGCGGCGAGGTCGCCGACGAGCAGATGTCGGCCCTGGCGATGGCGATCCTGCTCAACGGCATGAACCGCGTCGAAATCGCCCGCTGGACGGCCGCGATGATCGCGTCCGGCGAGCGCATGAACTTCGCCTCCCTCGCCCGCCCCACCGCGGACAAGCACTCCACCGGCGGCGTCGGCGACAAGATCACCCTCCCGCTGGCCCCCCTCGTCGCCGCCTGCGGCGCGGCCGTTCCCCAGCTGTCCGGACGCGGCCTCGGCCACACCGGCGGCACACTCGACAAGCTGGAGTCCATCCCCGGCTGGCGGGCCCAGCTCTCCAACGAGGAGATGCTCAGCGTCCTCGACTCCACCGGCGCGGTCATCTGCGCGGCGGGCGACGGCCTGGCCCCGGCGGACAAGAAGCTCTACGCGCTGCGCGACGTCACCGGCACGGTCGAGGCGATCCCGCTGATCGCCTCCTCGATCATGTCCAAGAAGATCGCCGAGGGCACCGGCTCGCTCGTCCTGGACGTCAAGGTCGGCTCCGGCGCCTTCATGAAGACCATCGAGGACGCCCGCGAGCTGGCCGCCACCATGGTCGGCCTCGGCACCGACAGCGGTGTCCGTACGGTGGCGCTCCTCACCGACATGTCCACCCCGCTCGGCCTCACCGCGGGCAACGCCCTCGAAGTGCGCGAATCCGTCGAGGTCCTGGCCGGCGGCGGCCCGTCCGACGTCGTCGAGCTCACCCTCGCCCTCGCCCGCGAAATGCTCGACGCGGCGGGCCTGAAGGACGCCGACCCGGCGAAGGCGCTGGCCGACGGCTCCGCGATGGACGTGTGGCGCCGCATGATCGCGGCCCAGGGCGGCGACCCGGACGCGGCGCTGCCCGTCGCCCGCGAGCAGCACGTCGTCCACGCCTCGACCTCGGGCCGCCTCACCACCCTGGACGCGTACGCGATCGGCGTCGCCGCCTGGCGGCTCGGCGCGGGCCGTGCGCGCAAGGAGGACCAGGTGCAGGCGGGCGCCGGCATCGAGCTGCACGCCAAGCCGGGGGACCGGATCACCGCGGGCCAGCGCCTGATGACGCTGCACACGGACACTCCGGAGAAGTTCGAGTACGCCCTGGAGGCGCTGGACGGTGGAGTCCTGACCGCGTCCGAGGACACCGAGTTCACCGCGCAGCCGATCATCCTGGGCCGCATCGCCTGATGTGCGGGTGACCGTATGAGTGCGGCTTGACCGAAGGGGGCCGGCGGATCGTCGCCGGCCCCCTTCGTCGTACGGCTCGCCGCGCGCATATGCACGCAGCGATGAGTTCTGCCCGCGCCACGGGTCTCTTCCCCGTGGATGCCACCAAACCGATAGTTCTTGTCATCACCGGCAGGGTCACCGCCGCCGACGTCCCCGGGCTGTGCGAGGAACTGCGCCTACTGCTGCACGGGTCGGACGCCCAGGAGGTGGACTGCGACGTGGGGGCCGTCGCCGAACCCGACCTGCACACCGTCGAGGTGCTGGCCCGCCTGCGCCTCGCAGCCCGCAGGCTGGGGTGCCGCATCAGGCTGCGACACCCACCACCCCAACTGAGCGCGCTGCTGCACCTGATGGGACTAGGCGAGATCTTCTAGCCGGCCGCCGGGCCCTCCTCGGTTGAGGACGTCTCGATGGAGGACGTGCCCGCTCCCGACGCGTCGAGGTGCTCCGGCAGGTCGAACAGCGGGAACCATCGCTTCGTGTCGAGGAAGGACGTGATCCCGGAGACCTTGCCCTCGACGATCTCGATGACCATGAGCGCCCACGGGTCGAAGCCGTCGCCCGACGGGCGCGGGTGGTAATGGGCGAAGGCCGGTGTGCCGTTCGCCACGACCGGCACGAGGCGCGAGCCGCGGCAGACCTCGCCGACGCCCAGCATCCAGCCGACGATGTCGTCGTGGCCGCGCAGCCACAGGTCGTACGGGGGCATGGAGAGCGTGGCGTCCTCATGGAGGAGGGCGGTCAGCGCGGCCATGTCGTACCCCTCGAAGGCCGCGACGTACCGGTCGAGGAGCTTGCGCTGCTCCTCGTCCAGCGGATTCTCCGTGGCCGTGTCCTGCGTCCCGCCGTGCTCGGCGAGTGTGGCGCGGGCCCGCTGGAGCGCACTGTTGACCGAAGCGACCGTTGTGTCGAGCAGCTCGGCCACCTCACTGGCCTTCCAGGCGAGCACCTCCCGCAGGATCAGCACCGCCCGCTGCTTCGGCGGCAGGTGCTGGAGCGCCGCGACGAACGCGAGGCGGATCGACTCCCGCTTCACCGCCGTGTCCGCCGGGTCGGCCACCGAGGGCAGCACCCGGCCGTCCGGCACCGGCTCCAGCCAGGTGACCTCCGGACGGGAATTGAGCGCGGCCTGCGCCACCGGCGTCGCGGCCGTGAGGTCCATCGGGCGGGCCCGGCGATTGCCCGCGTTCAGCGAGTCCATGCAGACGTTCGTCGCGATGCGGTACAGCCAGGAGCGCAGCGACGACCGCCCCTCGAACTTGTCGATGCTGCGCCACGCCCGCACCAGCGTGTCCTGCACCGCGTCCTCGGCCTCGAAGGCCGAACCGAGCATCCGGTAGCAATAACCGGTCAGCTCCGTCCGGTGGTCCTCCAGCCGGGAGTCGAGATCCGTCGTCGCGGCAATGTCACTCATCGGGTCCGCCCCTGTCGCCCAAATCCGCCAGTACTCCAGCGATTTGGAACTTACCGCAGGGGACTGACAGTCAGGCCCGTACGGCGAGAACACCGACTCGAACCGGGCACCCGCAAGTGGCGTGACAGCCCGGAACCGGGGGCCCGACAGCGGCCCCTCAAGGCTCCGTACGAGCCCCGGGCGACATCCTCAGCGCTGCCCCGCCGCGGCCGGCACACCGCGCCGGCCGCTCCGGCGCCCTTCTCGCAGTTCGGCGCGCGCGACCCGCGTCCCGTACAGCGTGATCGACACGACCCCGAGCACGGCCACCAGGCCGAGGAGCACGGTCGCCGCCCAGCCCCCGGCGTGGAACGCCACCGCGCCCAGCGTGCCGCCCACGCTGCTGCCCAGGTAGTACGCCGACTGGTACAGCGCCGAAGCCTGCGCGCGGCCCGTCTTCGCCGTACGGCTCACCGAGGAGGACGCCACCGCGTGCCCCGCGAAGAAGCCCGCCGTGATCAGGACAAGGCCGACCAGCACCGCGGCCGGCGTGTCGGCCAGCGAAAGCAGCAGTCCGGCGGCGGTGGTGCCGACCGCCAGGTACAGCGCACCCCGCCGTCCGGTGCGGGCGACCAGCCGGCCGGCCGCGGCGGAGGAGACCGTCCCCACCAGGTAGACCAGGAAGATCGAGCCGATCACGCCCTGCGGCAGGTTGAACGGGGCGGCCACCAGCCGGTAGCCGATCACCGTGTAGACCGCGCCGAAGACCGTCATGAACAGCGCGCCGATCGCGTACAGCCGCAGCAGCAGCGGATCGGCCAGATGGCCGCGCACGGTCTTCGCCAGCGCCCGCGGGTTCAGTGAACCCCGGGTGAAGTGCCGTGCCTTCGGCAGCAGCAGCCGGAACACCACGGCGCACAGCAGCGCCATCACGCCGACGGCGGCGAGCCCGGCCCGCCACCCCCAGGCCTGCGCCACCCAGCCGGTGACGATCCGGCCGCTCATGCCGCCGATCGAGTTCCCCGCGACGAACAGTCCGATCGCGGCGACCAGGGCCTTCGGCCGGATCTCCTCCGCCAGATACGCCATGGCCGAGGCCGGCAGCCCGGCGAGCGCCGCACCCTGCACGGCGCGCAGCGCCACCAGCCACTCGATCGAGGGTGCGAACGGCACCAGCATCCCGACCACGACCGCCACCACCAGCGACACCGTCATCAGCGTGCGCCGCCCGAACCGCTCGGACAGGGCGCTCAGCGGCAGCACGAACAGAGCGAGCGCGCCGGTGGCCGCGGACACCGTCCAACTGGCCTGCCCCGCCGTCACATCGAAGTCGGCGGAGATCGCGGGCAGCAGAGCCTGGGTGGAGTAGAGGAGGGCGAAGGTCGCCATTCCGGCGGCGAAGAGCGCGAAGCTCATGCGGCGGTAGCCGGGGGACGAGGGGGCGAGACGGGAGTCGGTGTCAACAACGGTGTCGGCGGCCACGCGGCTGGTGGACGCCTTGGTACTGGCGGAAGGCATGTGACGAACGTAGACACAGCCGCTTCATGCGTCCAATGCACAAACTCGCGATAATCAATCCCATGGCGCATAAGCAGAGCTCACAGCCCCGGCTGTCACCCAGCGGTTACGAAGAAGACATCCAGCAGGTACTCGCCCCGCGCCTCGCGTACTTCGCCGCGGTCGCCCGCCACGAGCACGTCACACGCGCCGCGCACGAACTGGCCGTGCCCCAGTCGACGCTGTCGCGCGCCATGGTCAGGCTGGAGGAGGACCTGGGCGTCGCCCTGTTCGCCCGCAAGGGCCGCACGGTCTCCCTCACCCCGGCGGGCCGCACTTTCCTCACCACGGTCGAGCGCGCGCTGGCCGAGGTCGAGCGGGCCGCCGACTCGGTACGGGCCGACGCCGATCCGGCCACCGGCAAGGTCGCCTTCGGCTTCCTGCACACCATGGGCTCCGAGACCGTACCCAGCCTGATCCGCGCTTTCCGCGTCGACCATCCGCGCGTACGGTTCCAACTCGTCCAGAACTACGGCGAAGCCATGATCGAACGGCTGCGCGCGGGCGACCTGGACCTCTGCCTGACCTCCCCGATCCCCACCGCGCCCGACCTGATGGCCCGTCGTCTCGACGAGCAGCGGCTGCGCCTGGTCGTCCCGGACGACCACCGGCTGGCCGGACGCAAGCGGGTGCGTCTCGCGGAGGCGGCCGATGAGACCTTCGTGACCCTGGAACCGGGCTACGGCCTGCGCCGGATCACCGACGACCTGTGCGCCGAAGCGGGTTTCCGGCCGAAGGTCGCGTTCGAGGGGGAGGAGGCGGAGACCCTGCGCGGCCTGGTCGCGGCCGGCCTCGGCGTCGCCCTGCTGCCGCCGCCCGCGGTGGCCAGACCCGGCGTCGTGGAACTCACCGTCACGGCGCCCCGCGCGGTGCGCGAGATCGGCGTCGCCTGGCTGGACGGCCACCCGGACACGCCCCCGGTGGCCGCGTTCAAACGCTTTCTGCTCTCGCGCCGAGGCCATTTGCTGCCCGGGGTGGCCGAGGGGGTCACGGGCTGACGGCGAGCACCAGGTACGCAGCGAACAGCGAGAGGTGTACGCCGCCCTGGAGCGGGGTGGCCCGCCCCGGCACGATGGTCAGCGTGCCGACGGCCACGGTGAGCGTCAGCAGGACCAGGTGGGTCGCGCCGAGCCCGAGCAGCAGCGGCCCGTCCATCCAGATGGAGGCGATGGCCACCGCGGGGATTGTCAGCCCGATGCTGGCCATGGCCGAACCGAGTGCCAGGTTCAGGCTTGTCTGCACCCGGTCGCGGCGGGCGGACCGTACGGCGGCGATCGACTCGGGCAGGAGCACGAGCAGCGCGATGATGACACCCACGACGGAAGCCGGCATACCGGCGGCCTCGACCCCGGCCTCGATGGTCGGCGACACCCCCTTCGCCAGACCCACCACCGCGACCAGGGAAATCGCCAGCAGCCCGAGACTGATCCGCGAGACGCGCTGGGTCGGCGGGTCGGCGTGCTCCTCTCCGTCGATCACCTTGCCCTGGGTGGTCACCGGCAGGAAGTAGTCGCGGTGCCGCCAGGTCTGGGTCATCACGAACAGCCCGTACAGCAGCACGGCGGCGACCGCGGCGAAGATGAGCTGGGCGGGGGTGAACTCGGGCCCCGGGGTGCTGGTGGTGAACGTCGGCAGCGCCAGGCTCAGCCCCGCCAGCGTCGCCACGGTCGCGAACGCCGCGCCCGTCCCCTCCGCGTTGAACACCGCCACCTTCCGCTTCAGTGAGCCGACCAGCAGCGAGACGCCGACGATGCCGTTGCAGGTGATCATCACGGCGGCGAAGACGGTGTCGCGGGCGAGCGAGCTGCTCTTGTCGCCGCCGTCGGCCATGAGGGTGACGATCAGCGCGACCTCGATGATCGTCACGGCCACGGCGAGGACGAGCGAACCGAAGGGTTCACCCACCCGGTGGGCCACGACCTCGGCGTGATGCACAGCGGCGAGTACCGCCCCGGCGAGGAAGCACGCGAGGAGCGCGACCACGGGCCCCGGCAGCGACCGGCCCCAGGCGAAGACCAGGAGGACGACGGCCAGTACGGGAAGGGCCGTCGCCCAGTGCTTGACGCGGATGCGGACCAGACGGCTCATGCTCCCGACCCTGACAGATCCGGCCCCGACCGACGGCTGCGGCGCGCGCGCGTCGTGCGGTGGGCGGGCGCGGGCGCGGCGGCGGCGCTAGCGTCGTCCCCATGTCAGCAACGGACCCCAGGCCGCGTCCCGGCCCTCCCGCCCACCCCCGCGCCTACACGGTGGAGCTCAAGCCCCGCACGGCTGACGAGGACGGCCACACCGATCACGGAGCCACCCTGCGCGTCGCGGCGGTGGTGGCGACCGGCAAGTGGGGCGCGAGCGGCTATCCGCGCTACGAGGGCGACGGCGTCCAGGCCGAGATCGACCCCCGCACCCGGACGGTGGAAGCGGTCACGGTCGATGGCGAGGAACTGCCGTACGGCTGGATGGTGGAGGTCTCGGAGGACGCGTGACGGGTGCCTGCGGCGCTGTTCCCCACCCCGCCCCTTCC
>NZ_JASITA010000022.1 GCF_030063415.1 Streptomyces sp. H27-C3
CGCGTCCGGGCCCGGGGGGAGCCCGGCCGGCCGGCGTGGGCCAGGGGGCGCAGGCCGCCAGTCCTCCGGGGGCGCCGTCGCGTCCCAGGCGGCGCGGCCCTCGGCCTGGTGGTGGGGTGCCGGGCTGGGGCCCGGGCGCCAGGCCTCCGGCGGCGCGGCTCCCGGGTGCGGGGCTGCGGGAGTGTCGGGCGGCGGGGGCGAGGTGGGCGCCTCGGGCGGGGCGGACCGAGTGGGCGTCGCGGGCCGTGCGGGTGCGTCGATCCGGGCGGACGCCTGCGGGGGCTCCGGCGGCTCCCAGGGAGCGCGCTGGCGCGGCATGACCGGCGGTGCCGGAGGCTGTGGAGGCGGCGTCAGTGAGGCCGGTGCAGGTGGCGTCAGCTCCGGTGGGGGCGACGGCTCCGGTGGTTTCAGCTCCGGGGGTGGCCTCGACGACACCGGAGCCATTGGAGCCCGTGGTCCCGGTGTCGTCGAGGCCGCCGGCGGCTCCGCTGCCGGTGGTCCCACCGTGCCCACCGCGGAGTCGAATCTGTCGTCCAGAGTGTCGCCCGCCGGGGCGGGGCCCGTGTCCGGAGTGGTCTCGTCGTCGTACAGCCGACTCCACCACTCGTCCTCGTGCGTGGCGCGCCTCTCCCCCTGCTGGCTCATGCCCCTTATTGTCCACCGCGAAGGCCGTACGAAAACGGGTCATCAGGAAAAAGTCGTCCGCCGGGCGACCCCACCCCCCACGGGAAGGACGCCCGGCGGACGGGTCGTGGCTAACGCACGTCGCACGCGCGCACCACGAGCTGAGTGACGGAGTTGCCCTTGGCGTCCGTCAGTTCGGTCTTCGGCGTGACCGGCTTGCCCGTCGCGCCCGCGTGGTTCACGGTCGCGGTCCAGGTGCCGGACTGCTGCCCGACCTCGGCCTCGGTCCAGGTCGCGCCGCCGTCGTTAGGAGTACGAGAGCTTCGCCGCCGTCAGAGTTCCAGGCGTGCAGCCCGCATGGCCGCTCACACTGAGGGCGATCTCCTGACCGTCCTGTGCGGGGAGCGTCTTACGGCCGTCCCCCGGGAGTTGGTAGCCCGGAAAGAGCAGCGGCACCCCTTGGGAGTAGGCGCTCTCGTCGAGCTCGGAACGGAACTTCCAGACCGTCCGCGTCTCGGTGGAGCGCTTCCAGACTGCCGCGGGCTGCCCGAACTTGGTGGTGGGCGGCGCCCATTCGTACTCGGCTTCCTCTGACGGTACGTCGAAGACTCCGAATGGGTAAGGAGATTCACCGATCATCTCACCGTCGCGGCTCAACTGCATCGATCCGATGTCGCCGAAGGAACCGGCCAGGCCGACATGTTCGCTGTCGCCCCAGAACGCGGGGGCGACCCCGATCCAGGAAGCCGCCCCGGCGCCACCGTCGTTGAGCACCTTGTTGAGGAGGTCGGCGCCGGGCGCCACGCCCTTCTTCTTTCGTCGCTCGCCGCGCCCGAGCCGCCCACCGTGGAGATGGTGTGGGTGCCGTGGCCCTGGCGGTCTTCGGTGGAGGGCGAGTCGGTGAAGTTCTCGGCGGCGGTGATGCGGCCCTTGAGGTCGGGGTGCTCTGCGTCCGCGCCGGTGTCGAGCACGGCGACCTTGGTGCCCGTGCCGTCGTAGCCCGCGGCCCAGGCCAGCACCGCTCCCCCCATGCCATTCCGCACATAAGGTGCAAACGCCCTATGTGTAGAAGCTGTTGGTGCTGCGGTGGCGCCACATTGGCAGAGGGACGGGTGGTGCAAGGATGATGTGTGCGGCGGGATTGTGCCGTGGCCGATTTCCGCCACGACCGCCACGACCTGCCAGATCCGCGTCCGGGGAGGGGTCCAGGAGTGCTGGGAGCCATAGGTCTCGATGAGGCACAGGAGTCGACGTACCGCGCGCTCGTCGCCGTCGGCGCCGGGGAGGTGCCCGACCTCGCCCACCGGCTGGCGCTCCCCGAGGCCGATACGGAGCGGGCGCTGCGCCGCCTGGAGAGCCATGGGCTCGCCGCCCAGTCCTCCGCCCGCACGGGGCGCTGGGTGGCGGCGCCGCCGGGGGTCGCCCTCGGCGCGCTCCTCACCCAGCAGCGGCACGAGCTGGAGCAGGCAGAGCTGGCGGCGACGCTGCTCGCCGAGGAGTACCGCTCGGAGGCGGCCGAGCCGGCCGTGCACGATCTGGTCGAGGTGGTGACGGGCGCGAGCGCGGTCGCCCACCGCTTCCTGCAACTGCAGCTGGGCGCGTCGAGCGAGGTGTGCGCGCTGGTGACCGGGCGGCCGAACGTGGTGGCCGGGCGGGACAGCGAGGCGGAGAAGCGGGCGGCGGCGCGCGGGGTGACGTATCGCGTGGTCATCGAGCGCGAGGTGCTGGCGCTGCCGACCGGCATCAGCGAGCTGGCCGCCGCGCTGGGGCGCGAGGAGCAGGTCCGGGTGGTGGAGAAGGTGCCGACCAAGCTGGTCGTCGCCGACCGCACGCTGGCGATGGTGCCGCTGACCGGGCGCGGCGCGGAGCCGGCGGCGCTCGTCGTCCATGCCAGCGGGCTGCTGGAGTCGCTGATGGGGCTCTTCGAGGCGGTGTGGCGCGAGGCGCTGCCGCTGCGGCTCGGGGAGGGCGACGGCGTGGCGGAGGAACCGGGCCGGGGGCCCGACGCCACGGACCTCCAGGTGCTTTCGCTGCTGCTCGCCGGGATGACGGACGCGAGCGTGGCCAAGCAGCTGGAACTGGGGCTGCGGACCGTGCAACGCCGGGTGAAGGGGCTGATGGAGCTGGCGGGCGTGACGACCCGGCTGCAACTGGGCTGGCACGCGTACGAGCGGGGCTGGGTGGCGCGGGACCGGCCGGGCGGGGACGGCCGCGGCGGCGCGGGACCGGCCGGGAGCGGCCCGCCCCGGCTCGCTTGACCTGCGAGAACGCTCCGGCTCCTGCACGCTTGACAGATGGGTGCATGGCAGCTTGTCGCGGTCGGCCTGGTGCTGCTGCTGGGTCTGCTCGGCGTGCTCGTCCCCGGTGTACCGGGTCAGGCGATCGTGTGGGCGGCCGTGCTGTGGTGGTCGCTGGCAGCCCCGACGAGCCTCGCCTGGGGCGTCCTGATCGGCGCGACGGCCGTGTTGCTGCTCAACCAGGCGCTGAAACCGCTGTTGCCGAGCCGCCGACGCAATGCGTCGGGGGCTCCCTCGCGCACGCTGCTCGTGGGCGGGCTCGCCGGGATCGCCGGTTTCTTCCTGGTGCCGGTGGTGGGCGGCATCGCGGGGTTCGTCGGGGGAATCTACGGGGCGGAGCGGGCGCGGCTCGGCAGCCACCGGGGCGGCTGGGCCTCCACGCGCACGGTCATGCGCGCCGTCGGCCTTCCGGTGCTGGTGGAGCTGTTCGCGTGCCTGCTGGTGGTGGGGGCGTGGCTGGGGGCGGTGATCTGGGGCTGAGGGGAAGCGAAGTACGCGCGAGGCCTAGGCCCTCGGGCCGATGTGGGTGGTCAACGGGCGTGTGAGGGTGGCCCCATGACCGCTTTCAGCGAAACAGAACGCGCGTATCTCAAGACCCAGCGCCTGGGACGAATGGCCACGGTCGACGCCAAGGGGCAGCCGCAGGCCAACCCGGTCGGCTTCTTCCCGCAGGACGACGGCACGATCCTGGTGGGCGGCCATGCCCTGGGCACGACGAAGAAGTGGCGCAACCTCCAGGCGAATTCCAAGGTCGCCCTGGTGGTCGACGACATCGTGAGCTTCCAGCCGTGGGCGGTGCGCGGGGTGGACATCCGGGGTGAGGCGGAGCTGCTGACCGGGCCGCACGAGCTGGGCCCGCACTTCAGTGACGAGATCATCCGGATCCACCCGAACAAGATCCACAGCTGGGGCCTGGACACGCCGTGACGGGGAAATCTGGGCGGACGAACACGCCGCTCCCCACTTGCCGAGCGGCCCCGGAGACTGCCGCGCCGCCCCTCGGTGACCCGGCGGCCGGCGGGGCGTCGCCCGGGTGACCGGCGCACCCCGGCACCCCACAACCGGCCGCCGCTCGCCCCTAATACTGCAACCGCATGCAGTACCTAAGCCGCACTCCCCGGATCCGCCGCCCAATGGTGGCGCATCGCGTACGAGCGCCAGGGGCGCCAGGCTTCCGCGTCCGGCTCCCCGGACGGTGCCACATCGGGGTCGCCGAGCGCCCGCATCCGGATCAGGCCCGCGGTCCTGGCGGTGATCCCGGGCAGCGTCAGGAGTGCCTGTTCGGCCTCCTCTCGGTCGGCGCCCGGATCGAGGCGTACAGCGCCGTCGGCGAGCGCGGTCGCGAGGGCGCGCAGCGCGGGGTCGTCGGCCCCGGTGAGGGCGCCGGGCTCGGGGAAGAGGTGGGTGAGGGCGCCGCACGGGAGGTCCAGAGCCTTCCCGTACGTCTCGACCAGCCGTACGGCGTCATTCTGGCCGACCAGGGTCCGTACCGCCAGCTCGTCCGGGTCTGCGGCGCCGGGTGAGCGCAGTCCGGGGCGGGCGGCGACGAGCGGTGCGAGGCGGGGGTCGGCGCCGAGCCGCTCGTCGACGGCGTACGGGTCGGCGTCCAGGTCGAAGAGCCTGCGCAGCCGCTGTACGGCGGTGGTGAGGTCCCGCAGGTCGGTGAGGTGGATCCGGGCGTCGAGCCAGCCGCTGTGCGGCGCTTCGTTCACGGCGGCCATGCCTGTGCCGTAGGGCAGCCGCAGGGTGCGCCGGTAGGTGCGGGCGCCGGGCTCGCCGATGACCTCCTCGACGCGGGGCAGTGCTTCGCGGGCGAGGAGGCCGAACACCTCGCGGGCCGCGTACGCCCCCCGGTACGCGAGCCGCAGCGGGATCCCGGCCGCGAGGGCGGGCGCGCCGGTGCTGTCGGCCGCCCTCGCCCCCGCGCCGCCGCCCGTCCCGGTGCCCGCCTCCACGCGCAGCGCGCTCGGGGTGCGGGCGTAGATCTGCCGGATGGTGTCGTTGAACTGCCGCACGCTCGCGAAGCCCGAGGCGAACGCGATCTCCGTGATGGGCAGCCCGGTGGTCTGGAGCAGCACTCGGGCGGTGTGCGAGCGCTGCGCGCGGGCCAGCGCGACGGGTCCGGCCCCCAGCTCGCCGGTGAGCTGGCGCTGCACCTGCCGGGTGCTGTAGCCGAGCCGACCGGCCAGGCCGGGCACGCCCTCGCGGTCCACGATTCCGTCGCCGATCATGCGCATGGCACGGCCGACGACATCGGCGCGCGCGTTCCAGTCGGCGGAGCCGGGTACGGCGTCGGGGCGGCAGCGGCGGCAGGCCCGGAAGCCGTTGCCCTGAGCGGCGGCCGCGGTCGGATAGAAGCGGACGTTCTTGCGCTTCGGCGTGACGGCGGGGCAGCTCGGGCGGCAGTAGATGCCGGTGGTCGCGACGGCGAAGAAGAACTCGCCGTCGAAACGCGCGTCGCGGCTGCTGACCGCCTCGTACCTGGTCTCTTCGTCCATCACTCCCTCAGTGTGCGCCCGCCGCGGACTCCGGGCTCGCGGGATTCGGACACCACGTACGGGTGCGCGCGGCGGGATCCTCGAACCCGCGTTTCAAGCGCCGGGCAGACCCGGAATCGGGCCTGCCCGGCGCTTGAACGGGTCAGCGGTGACGGCCCCGCTTGGCCTCCATCGCGGCCCGGCCCTGCGCGGACCTCATCCGCCACTCACGGCCGATCTCGGCGCGCACCCTGACGTCGGTCTTGGCGGCGATGTGGCGGTTCTCCCGCAGCAGCTTGCGGTAGCTCTCCAGCCGGCGTTCCGGCAGTGAGCCGTCGGCCAGGGCGGCGAGCACCGCGCAGCCCGGCTCCGCCTCGTGGGCGCAGTCGTGGAACCTGCACGATGCGCCCAGGTCCTCGATCTCCGAGAAGACCTGTCCGACGCCCGCCTCGGCGTCCCACAGCCCGACCCCGCGCAGTCCCGGCGTGTCGATGAGTGTTCCCCCGCCGGGCAGGGCCAGCAGGTTGCGGGTGGTGGTGGTGTGCCGGCCCTTGCCGTCCACGTCACGGATGGCTCGCACATCCATCATGTCCTCGCCGAGCAGGGCGTTGGCGAGGGTGGACTTGCCCGCGCCCGACACCCCGAGCAGCACACTCGTACCGCCGGAGATCATGGCGGCGAGTACGTCGATGCCGTCGCCCGTCGCGGCGCTGACGGGCAGCACCTGCACGCCGGGCGCGGTGGCCGCGACATCCTCGACGAGGTAGGAGAGCCCGGTGGCGTCCGGCACCATGTCTGCCTTGGTGAGCACGACGACCGGCTGGGCCAGGCTCTCCTTCGACGGCGTCGCTCCGCGCAACAGCGCGTCGCCGCTGGAGCTGGACATCGCGAGCGCGAGGAACCGCTCGATGCGCCCGAGGTCGAGCTCGGCCGTGAGGGACACACAGATGACGATGTGGTCGATGTTGGTGGCCAGCACCTGACCTTCGGAGCGCTTGGACGAGGCGGACCGCACAAAGGCGGTACGCCGCGGCAGGAGCGTCCGTACGTACTGCGGATCGCCGACCGGGTCGACGGCGACCCAGTCGCCGGTGCACACGACCTTCATCGGGTCGCGCGGCACCACGAATTCGGTGTCGGCGCGGACGGTGCCGGCCGGGGTGACGATGTCGCACCGGCCGCGGTCGACCCGTACGACCCGGCCGGGCCGCAGGCCCTGCGCGGCGTACGGGGCGAATTCGGTGGCCCAGTCCTCGTCCCAGCCGTAGGCGGCGAGAGCACGCCGGTCGTCGGGCTCGGCGGAAGTACCGGAGGTGGAGGGGGTGTTGAGCGAAGCGTTGAACGATCTGGACAAGGGGAACCCTTCGGAGGGTGGCCCCGGCGGCGCGCTCGGCGCGCGGAAAACGGATGGGTGTCAGCCGGAGACCACAGGGATGGAAACGGTGATGAACTCCTGAATGCGGGTGACATTCATCAATGCCCTCACCTCCTGTTTCTTCAACGAACCGACACACCCCGGGACGACGCACCGCGTCGCTCGGCAACACGGAAAACCCTAGCCCCGCACCGGCGCCGGGTGCCAACCATTTATCGGTCGGCCCACCGGGCCGCGTCAGTCCGCCGAGGGGAACGACTGCTCGGTCCAGATGGTCTTCCCCGACCGCGTGTACCGCGTTCCCCACCTCTGGACGAGTTGCGCGACGATGAACAGCCCTCGGCCGCCTTCGTCGTCCTCGGCGCTGTGCCGCAGATGCGGTGAGGTGTGGCCGGTGTCCGCGACCTCGCACAGCAGGGTGCGGTCACGGATGAGGCGCAGGTGCAATGGGCCTTCGGCGTACCTGATCGCGTTGGTGACCAGTTCACTGACGACGAGCTGGGTGGCGAACGTCAGGTCCTCGAGCCCCCAGTCGCGCAGCTGCCCGGTGGCCAGCTCACGGGCGTGGCTCACCGCGACGCGCTCAGCGGGCAGCTCCCAGTCGACAACCTGGCGGGCGTCGAGTTCGCGGGTACGGACGAGCAGCAGAGCCGTGTCGTCGGCTGTGGTGCCGTCGGGCAGAAGCTCAGCCACCGCCCGGTCGCACAGCTCCTCCAGGGATTTCTGACGGTCACTCAACACCCTTCCCAGCGTGTCGAGTCCCACGTCGATGTCACGGTCACGGGCCTCGACCAGGCCGTCGGTGAAGAGGGCCACCAGGCTGCCCACCGGCAGCTCGATCTCCATGGACTCGAAGGGCAGGCCGCCGAGGCCCAGCGGTGGACCGGCCGGGAGGTCCGGGAAGGTCAGCCGGCCGTCGGGGTACACGATCGCGGGCGGCAGATGTCCGGCGCGGGCCATCACGCAGCGCCGCGAGACCGGGTCGTAGACCGCGTAGAGGCAGGTCGCCCCGGTGGTCACATCGGCGTACGAGCCGGCCGCCTTGCCGGAGACGTCCGACTGTTCCTCCGCCGCCTGCCCCACCAGATCGTCGAGCCGGGTGAGCAACTCGTCAGGGGACATGTCCATTTGGGCGAAGGCGCGCACGGTCGTGCGCAGGCGCCCCATGGTGGCGGCGGCCTGCAGGCCGTGGCCGACCACATCCCCCACCACGAGGCCGACCCGTGTCCCGGACAGCGGGATCACGTCGAACCAGTCACCGCCCACCCCTGTCTGGTCGTCCGCGGGGAGATAGCGGTAGGCGAGGTCGACCGCCGACTGCTGCGGCACGTGCTGCGGTAGCAGTTGACGTTGCAGGGCGAGGGCCGCGGTGCGTTCACGGGTGAAGCGGCGGGCGTTGTCGACGGACACGGAGGTACGGGCCACCAACTCGTGGGCCAGGGCGACTTCGCCACTGTCGAAAGCGGCGGCGTGCGGGCCACGGACGAAGGTGACGAGCCCCAGGGTGCTGCCTCCGCCGCGCAGGGGAACGACCAGGGTGTTCTCGTCGAGTACGAGCCCTCCCGAGGCGAGGCTGCGGTCCTGGGGCGAGCCGGGCGGGTAGTCCACGGGCAGCGGCTCGCGCGGCGCAGGCTCCAGAGGCTCGGCCGATGCCCCGGGCCGACTCGGCTCTCCCCGCTCCCCCGGCGCCTCCGGGCCGCTGCGCGCGGCCGATTCCTCCGCTTCCTCGGCCCCCTCCGCGCACACATCCGTGCCGGTGCCCGGGTTCGACGGCTTCGTGTCCTGCGCACCGCCGGAGCGCCAGGCGACGCGTACGAGACCCATCGACGCCGAACCGCCGGTGACCGGCACCTCGCCCTCAAGGACCGCCTTCCCGAAGTCGACGGTCACCAGATCGGCGAAGGCCGGTACCGCCACCCCGGCGATCTCCTCGGCGGTGACGATCGCGTCCAGCGTGGTGCCGACCCCGCGGCCCGCCTCGACGAGCAGGGCCAGCCGGTTCTGCGCCTGGTAGCGATCGGTGATGTCGAAGGCGTCCTCGCACACTCCGAGCACGTGCCCGTCAGCGTTCTGCAGCCGGTAGTAGGAGCAGGACCAGAGGTGGTCCGGTCCCGGGTCGCTGGGCTGCTCGGCGCGGAAGTGCAGGTCCAGGACCGGTTCGCCGGTTTCGATCACCTGGCGCATCACCGCGTCGAGGGTCTTCGGGTACCCCTGGGTCACGAAGGTGCCACCGGGGTACAGCTCATCGGCCCGCATTCCGCGGAATGCGGCGAACGGGCGCCCGATCTCGCGTTCGTACGCAGCGTTGCACCAGGTCAGCCGCAGGTCGGTGTCGTAGATACCCAGACCCACGGGCGACTGAGTGGCCAGCCCGTGCAGCATGGACAGCCGGGATTCCCACAGCCGCAGGCCCTCCAGCTCGGCCGCGACGAGGATGCGCTGGGGCGTGCCGACCGGCGTACCGGCGCCCTCGGCGCCCGGCAGGAGGCACACCGCCGTCGCGACCAGCAGCTCATGGCCGGCCCGGTGGCGCGCGACCCGGATCTCGCTGCTTTCGAACGGGGGATCCGGGGCCGGGACGGCCTCCTCGGAGGGAGGGAGCGCGGACACCGGCCGCAGCGGCAGGAACGTGTCCAGGGGCCGCCCGACGATCTCGCCGGGCCGGTAGCCGAGGAGCGCCTCCGCCGCGGGACTCCACCCGACGACCGTGTCCTGGGCGTCGAGTACCGCCGTGGCCGCCCTGGTGACGTCGAGGGGTCCACGGAAGTCGGCACTCTCAGCCGCGTCCCACGCGTTCACAGCGCCACACCAGCCCGGTTCATTACCTACAGAATCAGCCCTTGCGGGGACCGGCACAACCGCGATGCGCAGACGGAGAGGTCCGTATTCACCCGGCGCTCGACGCGGTATCCGCTCAGCGCACGTCGTGCGGGCGGAACTGCACGCTGATCCGGGGCCCCACGGAACGCGCCGTCTTGGGAATCGCATGCTCCCAGGTGCGCTGGCAGCTTGCGCCCATGACAATGAGGTCACCGTGGCCGAGCGGCTTGTGCACCGGGGAGGGGCCCGGCCTGCGGGGCCTCAGCGCAAGGTGCCTGGGCGCTCCCAGGGAGACGATCGCGACCATGGTGTCCTCCTTCCTGCCCCGGCCGATCGCGTCCCCGTGCCAGGCGACGCTGTCCTGACCGTCCCGGTAGTAGCAGAGCCCCGCAGTCGTGAACGGCTCACCGAGTTCGGCCGCGTAGTGCGCGCTCAGCGCGGAGCGGGCCTCGGCGAGCTTCGGGTGCGGCAGGAGGTCGTGTGCGCCGAAGAAGGACAGCAGCCGCGGCACCTCGACCACACGCTCGTACATGACCCGCTGCTCGGCCCGCCATTCGACGCCGCGTGAATGGCCGGGGCAGCGCCCCTGACACACCCGGGCGCACCCCTGACACGCCCGTGACACACCCGGGCGCCGGATAGGCCACGACGCCCAAAGGATCAAGGGCGTGCAGGAGAGGGCAAGGTCACAGCCTTCCCCTCTCCTGCACCTTTGCACGGTTCCCCTAACATCTGAGCATGACGGTCCTCCCCGATGACGGGTTTTCGCTGGCCGCCGAGTTCCCGGACGCGACCCATGAGCAGTGGCAGAGCCTGGTGGCCGGCGTACTGCGCAAAACGGGTAAGGATGTCCCGGACACGGCGGCCGAAAGCCTGCTGTCCACAGCTTTCGACGACGGGCTCACGGCCCGCCCCCTCTATACCGCCGCCGACGGCGCGTACGCGGACAGCTCCGGCTATCCGGGTTTCGCGCCGTTCGTCCGGGGCGGCACGCCGGCAGGTGGCGCGGTCTCCGGCTGGGACGTGCGCCAGCGCCACGACCGGCCCGATCCCGTACGGACCAATGAGGCCGTCCTCGCGGACCTGGAGAACGGCGTCGCCTCGATCTGGCTGAGCGTCGGCGCGGTCGGCGTGCCGGTGTCCGGCATCGACAGGGCCCTGGCCGGCGTCTATCTCGACCTGGCCCCCGTCGTGCTGGACGCGGGCGCCGAATTCGCCGAAGCAACACGGGAGTTGCTGCGCCTGTACGAGGAGCGGGGCGTCGCCCCCGAGGCCGCGCTCGGCAACCTCGGCGCCGACCCGCTGGGCCACGCGGCACGCTCCGGCGACCACAGCGCGCTCGCCTCCCACACCGAATCCGCTGCCGCCCTCGCCGCGCTCTGCCACGAGGAGTACCCGGGGCTGCGGGCGCTGACCGTGGACGCGCTGCCGTACCACGAGGCCGGCGCGTCGGCCGCCCAGGAGCTGGGCTGCTCGCTCGCCACCGGCGTATCGCTGTTGCGTGACCTCACCTCGGCCGGACTGTCCGTCGAAGCGGCCTGCGGCCAGCTGGAATTCCGGTACGCGGCCACCGCCGACCAGTTCCTGACGATCGCCAAGCTGCGCGCCGCCCGCCGGGTGTGGGCCCGTGTCGCCGAGGCGTGCGGAGCGCGATCCGCGGCCGGGGCGCAGCGCCAGCACGCGGTGACCTCCTCGGTGATGATGAGCCGCCGCGACCCGTGGGTGAACATGCTGCGCACCACGGTCGCCTCGCTCGCCGCGGGCGTGGGCGGCGCCGACGCCGTGACCGTGCTGCCCTTCGACCACGCGCTGGGTCTGCCGGACGCCTTCGCCCGCCGCATCGCCCGCAATACGTCGACGATCCTGGTCGAGGAGTCGCACGTGGGCCGGGTCATCGACCCGGCGGGCGGCTCCTGGTACGTCGAGCAGCTCACCGACGAGCTGGCGCGGGCCGCCTGGGCCTGGTTCCAGGAGATCGAGCGGGCGGGAGGCCAGGCGGCAGCCCTGGGCTCCGGCCTGGTGTCCGAGCGGATCGGCGCCACCTGGCAGGGCCGCAAGAAGCAGCTGGCGAAGCGGCGCGAGCCGATCACCGGGGTGAGCGAGTTCCCGCTGCTCGCCCAGGCTCCGGTCGAGCGCGACCCGGTGCCCGCCACGCCCGGAGGTGGCCTGCCGAAGGTGCGCCGCGACGAGGACTTCGAGGCGCTGCGGGCCCGCTCGGACGCGCACCTCGCCGAGACCGGCGCCCGGCCCCGCGTCTTCCTGGCCGCCATCGGCCCGGCCGCCGCGCACACCGCGCGCGCCTCCTTCGCCGCCAACCTCTTCCAGAGCGGCGGCATCGAACCGGTCCACGACCCGGTGTCCGTCGACGCCGCTTCGGCCGCCGCCGCGTTCACGGCGAGCGGGGCCCAGGTGGCGTGCGTCTGCTCCAGCGACGCCCTCTACGCCGAGCACGCCGCCGCGGTGGCCGAGGCACTGAAGTCGGCCGGCGCCCGGCGGGTATACCTCGCGGGACGTCCCGGCGAGCAGCGTGAGACGTTTGAGCGGGCCGGGGTCGACGAGTTCGTCGTCGCGGGCGGCGACGTGGTCGCCGTCCTCACCTCCGCCCTCGACCGAATCGGAGTGGCGTGATGCGGATCCCGGACTTCTCACAGGTCGAGCTCGGGCAGCCGGGCGAGGCCGCGGCCACGGCCGGGGTCTCCGATGACCAGTGGCGCACGGCCGTCAAGGAGAGCACTGGCAAGGGCGACGGCGACCTGGTGTGGAACACGCCCGAGGGCATCCCCGTCAAGCCGCTGTACACCTCGCAGGACCTGACAGGGCTCGACTTCCTCGGTACGTACCCGGGCATCGCACCGTATCTGCGCGGCCCGTACCCGACGATGTACGTCAACCAGCCGTGGACGATCCGGCAGTACGCCGGTTTCTCCACCGCCGAGGAGTCCAACGCCTTCTACCGGCGCAATCTCGCCGCCGGCCAGAAGGGCCTTTCGGTCGCCTTCGACCTGCCGACCCACCGCGGCTACGACAGCGACCACTCGAGGGTGACGGGCGATGTCGGCATGGCGGGCGTCGCCATCGACTCGATCTACGACATGCGACAGCTCTTCGACGGCATCCCGCTGGACAAGATGAGCGTGTCGATGACGATGAACGGCGCCGTGCTGCCGGTGCTCGCGCTGTACATCGTGGCCGCGGAGGAGCAGGGCGTACCGCCCGAGAAGCTGGCCGGGACCATCCAGAACGACATCCTCAAAGAGTTCATGGTCCGCAACACCTACATCTATCCGCCCACGCCCTCGATGCGGATCATCTCGGACATCTTCGCGTACACCTCGCAGAAGATGCCCCGCTACAACTCCATCTCCATCTCCGGCTATCACATCCAGGAGGCCGGAGCCACGGCCGACCTGGAGCTGGCGTACACCCTCGCCGACGGCATGGAGTATCTGCGGGCGGGCCTCGGAGCGGGACTCGACGTGGACGCGTTCGCGCCCCGGCTTTCGTTCTTCTGGGCCATTGGCATGAACTTCTACATGGAGATCGCCAAGCTCCGCGCGGCGCGCCTCCTGTGGGCCAGGATGGTCAAGACCTTCGGCCCGAAGAACCCCAAGTCCCTCTCGCTGCGCACCCATTGCCAGACCTCGGGCTGGTCGCTTACGGCGCAGGACGTCTTCAACAACGTCACCCGCACCTGTGTGGAGGCGATGGCGGCCACCCAGGGACACACCCAGTCTCTACACACCAACGCGCTGGACGAGGCACTCGCGCTGCCCACCGACTTCTCCGCGCGCATCGCACGCAACACCCAGTTGCTGCTCCAGCAGGAGTCGGGGACCTGCCGGGTCATCGACCCGTGGGGTGGCAGCGCGTACGTCGAGAAGCTCACCCACGACCTCGCCCGGCGCGCCTGGGAGCACATCGAGGAGGTCGAGGCGGCCGGCGGTATGGCGCAGGCCATCGACGCCGGTATCCCGAAGCTGCGCGTCGAGGAGGCGGCGGCCCGCACCCAGGCCCGCATCGACTCCGGGCGCCAGCCGGTCATCGGTGTGAACAAGTACCGGGTGGAGACCGACGAGCGGATCGACGTGCACAAGGTCGACAACTCCTCGGTGCGCGTCCAGCAGGTCGAGAAGCTGCGGCGGCTGCGGGCCGAGCGCGACGAGGGCGCCTGCCAGGACGCGCTGCGCGCCCTGACCGCGTCGGCGCGGGCGGGCGCGGATCAGACCAACGGCCTGGACGGCAATCTCCTGGCACTGGCGGTGAACGCGGCGCGCGCCATGGCGACCGTCGGTGAGATCTCCGACGCACTGGAGAAGGTGTACGGGCGCCACTCGGGCCAGATCCGTACCATCTCCGGTGTGTACCGAACCGAGGCAGGCAGCTCTCCGGCGGTGGAGGCCACCCGCGTCCTGGTCGAGGAGTTCGACCGGGCGGAGGGCCGCCGCCCGCGCATCCTGGTCGCGAAGATGGGCCAGGACGGTCATGACCGCGGCCAGAAGGTGATCGCCACGGCCTTCGCCGACCTGGGCTTCGACGTGGACGTCGGCCCGCTGTTCCAGACGCCGGGCGAGGTGGCGCGCCAGGCGGTCGAGGCGGACGTGCACATCGTCGGGGTCTCCTCGCTGGCCGCCGGGCACCTCACGCTGGTGCCCGCACTGCGGGAGGAACTGGCCGCGGAGGGGCGCGGGGACATCATGATCGTCGTCGGTGGGGTGATCCCTCCGCAGGACGTCGAGACCCTGCACCGGGCCGGCGCCGCCGCCGTCTTCCCACCCGGCACCGTGATCCCGGACGCCGCGCAGGACCTGGTGAGGAAGCTCGCCGCCGCCCTCGGTCACGAGCTCTGAGCCGATGGCACCCACGATCGACATCGACACCTACGTCAAGGGCGTGCGCGACGGGTCGCGGGCGTACATCGCCCGCGCCATCACGCTCGTCGAGTCCACCCGGCCCGACCACCGGGTACTCGCCCAGAGACTGCTGACCGAGCTGCTGCCGCACGCCGGGGCGGCCCGCCGGATCGGCATCAGCGGAGTGCCCGGCGTCGGCAAGTCCACCTTCATCGACGCGCTGGGCACCCGGCTCACGGGCCTCGGGCACCGGGTCGCTGTGCTCGCCGTGGACCCGTCGTCCAGCCGGACGGGCGGCTCCATCCTGGGCGACAAGACCCGGATGGAACGCCTGGCGGTGGACCCGGCGGCCTTCGTACGACCATCGCCCACCTCGGGCACGCTGGGCGGGGTGGCCAAGGCGACCCGCGAGACCATGATCGTGACCGAGGCCGCCGGGTACGACGTGGTGCTGGTCGAGACGGTCGGGGTCGGCCAGTCGGAGACCACGGTGGCCAACATGGTGGACACCTTCCTGCTGCTGACCCTCGCCCGCACCGGCGACCAGCTCCAGGGCATCAAGAAGGGCGTCCTCGAACTCGCCGACGTCATCACGGTCAACAAGGCGGACGGCCCGCACGAGCGCGACGCGCGGTCCGCGGCGCGTGAACTGGCCGGTGCGCTGCGGCTGATGCACCCCGTGGACGCCGCGTGGACGCCGCCGGTGCTGTGCTGCAGCGCGCGCGAGGGCACGGGCCTCGACGCTCTCTGGGAGCGCCTCGAACAGCATCGGGCACTGCTGGACACGACGGGCCGGCTCGCGGCGAAGCGGCGGGATCAGCAGGTCGACTGGGTCTGGGCGATGGTCCGCGACGAACTCCTGGACCGGCTGCGGGTCCACCCGGAGGTACGGGAGGTCACCCCGGACCTGGAACGCCGGGTCCGCGACGGCGAGTTGACGGCGACGCTGGCGGCGGAACGGATCCTGGAGGCGTTTCAGGGGCGGACGGGGTAGGGGGTGGGGCGGGGCGTGGGCGGGTGGGGGTTGCCTGCGTAACTGGGGCTCCGCCCCAGACCCCGGTCCTCAAACGCCAAACGGCCTGAAGTGGCCAAGGCTTTCAGCCCGTCCGGGTTTGAGGACACGCCCGCAGGGCGTCCCGGGGGTATCCCCCGCACGCGGCGGCAGCCGCAAAACGTCACAGCGGGAAGGGGCGGGTAAGGGAACAGCGCCGCAGGCGCCGGCCCTGCCCGCGCTCAGCGTTCCGCCGCCGGCAACGTCACCTCGAACCGGCAGCCCCCCACCACGTTCCGCACAGCCGCACGCCCCGCATGAGCCTCCACGATGCCCCGGACGATGGCCAGCCCGAGCCCCGCCCCCGCCGGCGGCGTCCGCGCCTCCGTCCCGCGCCAGCCCGTGTCGAAGACCCGCGGCAGGTCCTGTTCCGGGATCCCCCCGCAGCCGTCGGTGACGGAGAGCACGACCGTGTCCGTGCCCGGCTCCCCCCGCCGCGCGGCGACCGCGACCGTCCCATCGGACGGGGTTCTCCGGATCGCGTTGACCAGCAGGTTCGCCAGGACGCGGGTCATTTCCTTGCCGTCCACCTCGACGGGCAGCGGCTCGACGCCGTCACCGACGAGGCGCACTCCGAGCTCGCGGGCCAGCGGATCCGCGCCCGCGAGCGCGTCGCCGACCAGGTCGTACAGGGACATCCGGCTCGGGCTGAGGGCGAGCGCGCCCGCGTGGATACGGGACAGCTCGAAGAGGTCGCCGACCATGGAGTTCATGCGGTCGACCTCGGTGCGGATCTGCCGGTAGTAGCGCTCGGGGTCGGCGACCATGCCGTCTTCGAGTGCCTCGGACATGGCGCGCAGGCCGGCCAGCGGCGTACGCAGATCGTGCGAGATCCACGCGACGAGCTCCCGCCGCGAAGTCTCCAGCGCCCGCTCCCGCTCCCTCGATGCGCCCAGCTTCGCACTGGTGGCAGCCAACTCCCTTCCCAGGGCGTCGAGTTCGGCTGTGGCGCCGCGGTCGGGCGCGGCGAAGCTTCCGCCGTCGCCGAACGAACGGGCCGCCAGGGTGAGGGCGTTGCTGCGGGCCACCACCCAGCGGCCGAGGATCAGCGCGGTGGCGAGGGAGACCGCCGCGGCCATCGCGATGACCGTGGTGACCACGCCGAGGTCGTGCCGGTTGAGGAACATCGCCCAGGCGACGGAGAGGGTCCCGGCGAGCATGGCGGTGACCGCGACGGCGGCGATGACCGTCAGCGAGACCACCACCGAACGGTGTCGCAGCAGGCGCAGCGCGAGCGCCCCGAGGAGTCCGGCGGCCGCGGCGCCGAGGAAGGCGAAGGCGGCCATGATCAGCAATGCGCGCACGGCGCTCAGCCTTCTTCCGTACGGGGTGCGTCATCCGCGAGCCCATCGAGATCCGCGGGTACGACCTCCGGACGCCCATCAAGGCCCGCGGGCACGACCTCCGGGGGCCCGGCACGGTCCGCACGTACGGCCTCCGGGGGGCCGGCACGGTCCGCACGTACGGCCTCCGGGGGCCCGGCACGGTCCGCACGTACGGCCTCCGGGGGCCCGGCACGGTCCGCACGTACGGCCTCCGGGGGGCCGTCAAAGTCCGCAGGTACGGCCTCCCCGGTCCCACCGAAGCCCGTGGGTACGGCCTCCCCCGTCCCACCGAGGCCCGGGCGTACGCCTTCCGGGGGCCCTCCGAACTCCACCGGTACCTCTCCCGGCGTTCCGCCAGAACCCACAGGTACATCGAACCGGTACCCCACACCCCACACCGTCCGGATCAGCAGCGGCCTCGCCGGGTCGTCCTCGATCTTGCCGCGCAGCCGCCTGACATGAACGGTGACGGTGGACAGATCGCCGAATTCCCAGCCCCACACCTCCCGCATCAGCTGCTCGCGCCCGCACACCTGCCCCGGGCGCCGCAGCAGGTACGCGAGCAGGTCGAACTCCCGCAGGGTCAGCGCCAGGTCGTGGCCGTCCCGGGTGACGCGGCGGGCCCGCGGGTCCAGGTCGATGCCGGCGGCGCGCAGCCGCGGCCCCTCCCGGCCTTGGGCCGCCCGGGCGCGGCGCAGCACGGATTCGACCCGCAGCACCAGTTCGCGCGGACTGAACGGCTTGGTGACGTAGTCGTCCGCGCCTATTTCCAGGCCGAGGATCCGGTCGTCCTCGTCCCCCCGCGCGGTCAGCATGATCACCGGCACGGGTCCTTGGGCGCGCAGTGCGCGGCACACCTCAAGGCCGTCCATGCCGGGCAGCATCAGGTCGAGGACCACCAGGTGGGGCCAGCGCTCCGCCGCCGCCCGCAGTGCGGCGGGCCCGTCCGCGGCCCGGTCCACGGCGAAGCCGGCCCGGTCGAGATAGCGGGCGACGACCTCGGACACCGTCGGGTCGTCGTCGACGACCAGGACATGCACATCACTGCCGTGCCGCTGGTTCTCCATCCCACCACCGTAGGCGGCCGACCAGGGGCGACCACGTTCCTGGCGCCTTACGAATCCATGACGTCCATGACGTCCGATTTCTTCAAGAGCCGCGAGACCCTCCCGGCCTACGGTGAATCCAAGACTCCACGACTCGATGCGATCGGCCTGATCGTCCCCGACTCGGCCACTTCTCTCGCCTTCTACCGCAAGCTTGGCCTCGATGTCCCGGCCGAGGCCGACTCCCAGCCGCACGCCGAGGCGACCCTGCCCGGCGGCATGCGTGTCCGGTGGGACACGGAGGAGTCCGTCGCCACCTTCGACCCGGGCTGCACCCGGCCGCAGGCAGGTGAGCGGCTCGGTCTCGCGTTCCTGTGCGACAGCCCGGCCGAGGTCGACGCGGCGTACGACGCCTTTGATCACGGCGGGGTACGCGGGCCACCTCAAGCCCTGGGACGCCGTCTCGGGGCAGCGCTACGCGGTGGTGCTGGATCCCGACGGCTGCGGTGTCTCGCTGTTCGCCAACGCCGTGTAGGCACCGAGAGTCAGCCCGGCCAGGTCACGCAACGACAGCGCCATCGAGCCTCGATGCCCACTCGGCGTACATACCGTCCAGGTTAGGCGCGCCTCCCCGGGCCGGGGAAGGTCAAGATCGCTGTGGCAGCTCGCGGCTGCCGGTCGAACCCATTTCCGGGTCGGAGCCGGACACGGGCTCCGAGGGAATGTCGCAGGGGCGCCCCTCGGCGCGGTTCCTGCCGGCGGCCCGCCAGGAGCCGTTCCGCCGGCTCTCTACGGGCGCTGCTCCCGGGTCTCCTCGTTCTCCCTTGCCTCCCGCGCCTCCCGCGCCTCCCGCGCCTCCCGTGCCTCCCGTGCCTCGCGGGTCTCCCGGGTCTCCTTGTCGCGGCCGGTGTGCAGCCGGGACTTCAGATCGTCCGGCGGCAGGAACCTCGACCAGCGCTCCGGGAACTCCGAGGGCATGTCCGGGTCGGACGCGTCGTAGTCGTCGCCCTCGCCCGCCGCGCGCACCGCCTCCGCGCGCGCGATCACCGCCGCCGCCTGGGCCGTACGGACACGGTCGTTGGCCTCACGGGCCGCGGCGGTGGCGACCGAGGGCCAGACGCGGTCGATGGCGGCGTTGACCGCGGCGCCCACCAGGACGGCGAAGGCGGAGATGCCGATCCACAGGAGCACGGCGATGGGGGCCGCGAGGGAGCCGTAGATGGTGAAGCCCTCGACGGTCCTGGTCAGGTAGATGCGGAGCAGGAAGCTGCCGAACACCCACATGCCCAGGGCAACCAGTGCGCCGGGGACGTCCTCGATCCAGGGCGAACGGACGGGCACCGAGACGTGGTAGAGCGTGGTGAGGAAGATGACGGACAGCAGTATCACCACGGGCCAGTACAGAACACTGACGACTTCCGTGCCGAACGGGACGAGGTCCACCACCCGGTCGGGTCCCACCACCATCAGCGGCAGCACCACCGCACCGATGATCAGCGCGACGATGTACAGCAGGAAGGCGAGCAGCCTGGTCTTGACGATGCCGCGGTGGCCGTCGAGTCCGTACATCACCGTGATGGTGTCGATGAAGACGTTGACGGCCCGGGAGCCGGACCACAGGGCGATCCCGAAGCCGATCGAGATGATGTCGGGGCTGGCGCCCTTGGTGACGTCCGCGAGGAGAGGTTTGGCGAAGTCGTTGACGCCGCGGTCGGACAGGACGGCCTCGGCGGCGGTCAGGATGTTCTTCTCGATGGAGGCGACCGACTCGGCGCTGGTCCACGCGTCGACATAACCGAGCAGGCCGATCATGCCGAGCAGCAGGGGCGGCAGGGACAGCAGGGTGAAGAACGCAGCCTCGGCGGCGAGACCCAGGATGCGGTACTCGATGCACGAGTTGACCGTGTCCTTCAGCAGCAACCAGGCCAACTTCCGCTTGGAGACGTTGCGGTAGAGCACTCTGGCCCGGTGGAGCCGGCCCTCGGGCCGTTCGGGTGTTTCCTTTGCTGCCTGCACCTCCTTACCGTAGCGGCATGGCAGCCAGCACTCACACAGTGACCAATCAGGCTCCGCCCCTGGTGGGGTACGACGTCTTCACCGCCGACCGGACTCTGTCCGAGGCCGTGGAACGGCACACGGACCCCTCGATCCTTGACGAAGTACAGGGCGAATTGTCGGAGCTCGGCCGGAGCGCCGGATCGGCGCAGGCCCAGGAATGGGGGGCAAGGGCCAATGAGAATCCACCGGTTCTGCGGACGCACGACCGCTACGGGAACCGGATCGACGAGGTCGACTTCCATCCGGCCTGGCACCGCCTCCTCGGGCGCGGCGTCGCGGCGGGGCTGACGGACGCCTGGGGCAGGCCGGGCGGACATGTCCGGCGCGCGGCCGGTTTCCTGGTATGGACGCAGGCCGAGGCGGGGCACGGCTGCCCGTTGTCCATGACACACGCGGCGGTCCCCGCGCTGCGCACGGACCCGGTGCTCGCCGCCGAGTGGGAGCCCCGGCTCACCTCTCATGTGTACGAGCAGGACTTGCGGGCCGGGGCGCTCAAGACCGGGGCGCTCTTCGGCATGGGGATGACGGAGAAGCAGGGCGGCAGCGATGTCCGGGCGAACACGACGAGCGCTCAGCCGCTGGCCGGTGAGGGCGAGTATCTGCTCACCGGGCACAAGTGGTTCTGCTCGGCGCCGATGTGCGACGGCTTCCTGGTGCTGGCGCAGGCGCCGGGCGGGCTGAGCTGCTTCCTGGTGCCGCGGGTGCTGGCGGACGGGACGCGCAATGTGTTCCAGATCCAGCGACTCAAGGACAAACTGGGCAATAGGTCCAATGCGTCGAGCGAGGTGGAGTTCGACGGGACCTGGGCGCGGCTGGTCGGTGAGGAGGGGCGCGGGGTGCGCACCATCATCGAGATGGTGGCGGCCACCCGGCTCGATTGTGTGATCGGCTCGGCGGCGCTGATGCGCCAGGCCGTGGCGCAGGCCACGCACCACGCGGCGTACCGGGGCGCGTTCGGCGGGAAGCTGATCGACAAGCCGCTGATGCGCAATGTGCTGGCCGACCTGGCGCTGGAGTCGGAGGCGGCGACGACGCTCGCGCTGCGGCTGGCCGCGGCGTACGACAGCGACACCGAGCAGGACCGTGCCTTGCTGCGGCTCGCGGTGCCGGCCGCCAAGTACTGGGTGACCAAGCGGTGCACGCCGGTCACGGCCGAGGCCCTGGAGTGTCTGGGCGGCAACGGCTACGTCGAGGAGTCGGGGATGCCCCGGCTGCTGCGCGAGTCGCCGCTCAACTCGATCTGGGAGGGCTCGGGGAACGTACAGGCCCTGGACGTCCTGCGGGCGTTGCAGCGCGAGCCGCAGGCGCTCAACGCCTTTCTCACGGAGGTCGGGCAGGCGCGCGGCGCCGATCACCGGCTGGACGGGGCGATCAAGGGGCTGCTGACCGAACTCGCCGATCTGGACGGCATGGAGGGGCGGGCGCGTCGGCTGGTGGAGCGGATGGCGCTGGTACTGCAGGGCTCGCTGCTGGTGCGCTGGGCGCCGCCGGAGGTCGCGGACGCGTTCTGCGCGTCGAGGCTCGGCGGGGACTGGGGCGCGGCCTTCGGGACGCTGCCGCACACGCTGGACCTGGGGTCCGTCGTGGAGCGGGCGCGCGCGGAGGTGGCGGACATCCCGTAGACGCTGCGGCTCGGCCGGGTTGATGTCGCGCCGACGCGGCATCAACCCGGCCGAGCACAAGCCACCCTCGTACAACCGGGCCGGGGCGCGCGAGGGTTGCACGGAGTTGCATAGCGTTGCACCGGTTGTACGGAGTGCACTGCACGGCGGCCGACCGCGAGGCACGATGGCCCGTGACCGTCTGACGTCGAGTGTCCGTGCCCGTCGGGGAGTATCCAGTGAAGTTCCGCCCACCCGACAGCGCCCTGCCGGGTTCCCGGCATACCGCCGAGTCCGTTCGTGCGCTGCACGGGATACGGGACGCCGTGCTCTCCGGCGAGCCCTCGCGCATCGCGCCGCGCCCCGTCATCGACGCGTCCTGGCAGCGGATGATGCGTATCGGGATCGATCCCGAGCGGTCCTCCAGCAGTCCGCTGCTGCCGGCCGAGGAGGTGGAGCGGCGCCGCAGGGCCACCGCGCTCGGTGAGCTGCTGCCCTCGCTCAGCAAGGGGCTGGCCGCGATCACCGACGCGTCGCAGCAGATCATGGTCGTCACGGACGCGGAGGGCCGGGTGCTGTGGCGCGACGGCAACCGCGGGGTCATGCGCCGGGCCAACACCATCTGCCTGGAGGAGGGCGCCGCGTGGAGCGAGGACTCCACGGGCACCAATGCGATCGGTACCGCCCTGGAGTCGTGTGGGCCCGTCCAGGTGCACTCGGCCGAGCACTTCGTCCGTACGCTGCACAACTGGACGTGTGCGGCGGCGCCGGTGCGCGACCCCAGGGACGGGCGGCTGCTGGGCATCATCGATGTGAGCGGGCCCGACTCCACGTTCCACCCGGCGATGCTCGCGCTGGTCGACTCGGTGGCGCGGCTGGCCGTCGGTGAACTGCGCGACCGGCATCTCGTGACGATCGAGCGGCTGCGGTCGGTGGCCGCACCCGTCCTGTGCCGGCTGGGCGGCCGGGCGCTGGCGGTGGACGCGCACGGCTGGCTCGCCGCGGTGACCGGGATGCCGCCGGTCGACCGGCTGCCGCTGCCCAAGACCTTCCGCGCGGGCCGCAGGTGGCTGCCGTCGCTGGGGATGTGCACGGTGGAGCCGCTGCCGGGCGGCTGGCTGATCCGGGTCGACGAGACCCCGTCGGCCCCGGACGAAGAAGCGGCGAACCGGGTCGTACTGGACCTGAGTGGGCGGCGACGGTCGACGGTGACCGTGTCCGGCGCGGCGGGACAGTGGACCCAGGCGCTCTCCCCGCGCCACGCCGAGTTGCTGTATCTGCTGAGCGTGCACCGCGAGGGTTGCAGCGCGGCGGAGCTGGCGACCGAGCTCTTCGGGGATCCGACGCGCACGGTGACCGTGCGGGCGGAGATGTCGCGGCTGCGGCGGCATCTCGCGGAGGTCCTCGCGCACCGCCCGTACCGCTTCGTGGACGAGATGGAGGTGGCGGTCGTTCCCCCGGAGCACCCGGCGGATCTGCTGCCGCACTCCACGGCCCCGGCGATCGCCCGTGCGCGGCGCGGGCAGCGGGAGGTCGCGGCCCCGGGCGCGTCCGAAGGCTGAGCGCCGGGGTCCGCTTTGGCCGGAGCGGCGGGGCATGGTTCTCTGGCTGCCATGAGCAGCAGCACGGTGACCACCTGGTCCCTGGAACAGACCTCGCCCGCCGACCTGCGGCCGGCCGCGGAGCCCGAGGGTGACGTCCGGATCGTACGGGCCGAGGTCCCCTCCCCCGAGTTCAGCCGCTTCCTCTACACCGCGGTGGGCGGTGACATCCAGTGGACCGACCGGCTCGCCCTGACCCACACGCAGTGGCGGGAGGCCGTGGAACAGCCCGGGACCGAGACCTGGGTGGCGTACGAGAAGGGCACCCCGGCGGGTTTCGTCGAGCTGGTGGCGCAGGACGACGGTGCCGTCGAGGTCATGTACTTCGGTCTGATCCCGGCCTTCAGGGGGCGGCGGATCGGTGGGCATCTACTGTCGTACGGCGCCGCCCGCGCCTGGGACCTCGCGGACCGGTGGCCGGACCGGCCGGAGACGAAGCGGGTGTGGCTGCACACGTGCAGCAAGGACGGGCCGCACGCGATGGACAACTACCTGCGCCGAGGCTTCCGGCTGTTCGACACGAAGACGGCCGACGAGCCCGACGTCACGGCCGAGAGCCTGTGGCCCGAGGCCAGGGCCTGACCGACTCACCGGCCTCTCCCTACTCGTCCGCACCGCGCGTCGGCCGCGCCACCCCCTCGGCGGCTCCCCTGGCGGCCCCTCGGCATCCCCTCCGTCGCCCGTTCCCCGAGTGACCGACAGCACATCGTCTCACTTGTCGAGACAGTCCTGTCCACATGTTGGGCAGTGGTGGACTGGTCCGAGATGCGCGTGACACGCTTCCGTCATGTCTTCAGCTGGAGTTGCCTTGGTGAGTCGGCGGCACGTCGACCTCGGCCGCATGTCCAGCGCCATCTGTCCGGCGGGCTGACAGCACCAGCACTGCCTCGTTCCCCACCGTCCCCGCCGTCGCGGACGAGACGATCCCCCTGTCGCACATGTCACCTCCGGCTGCCTGCCGGAGTACCTCTCCATGTCGCGCCCGACCGCGTTCGCGCAGGTCACAGAGGTACGGTCGCCTTCGTTCCGCACCCCTTCGAGCCGCCAGAGAAGGACGAACCACCATGGCCGCCACTCCCGAACAGTCCCCCGCCCCCGCGCCCCGCCGCAAGGCCGGACGCCACCGTGGCGAAGGTCAGTGGGCCGTGGGTCACTTCACTCCGCTCAACGGCAATGAGCAGTTCAAGAAGGACGACGACGGTCTCAATGTGCGGACACGCATTGAGACGATCTACTCGAAGCGCGGATTCGACTCGATCGACCCCAATGACCTGCGCGGACGTATGCGCTGGTGGGGTCTGTACACCCAGCGCAAGCCCGGCATCGACGGCGGTAAGACGGCGATCCTGGAGCCGGAGGAGCTGGACGACGAGTACTTCATGCTCCGGGTCCGCATTGACGGCGGGCGGCTGACCACCGAGCAGCTTCGGGTCATCGGTGAGGTCTCCCAGGAGTTCGCGCGCGGGACCGCCGACCTCACCGACCGGCAGAACGTCCAGTACCACTGGATCCGGATCGAGGACGTGCCGGAGATCTGGCGCCGCCTGGAGGGCGTGGGGCTCTCCACCACCGAAGCCTGCGGCGACACCCCCCGGGTGATCCTCGGCTCCCCGGTGGCGGGCGTCGCCGAGAACGAGATCATCGACGGCTCGCCCGCCATCGACGAGATCCAGCGCCGCTTCATCGGCAACCCCGACTTCTCCAACCTGCCGCGGAAGTTCAAGTCCGCGATCTCGGGCTCCCCTCAGCTCGATGTGGCGCACGAGATCAACGACATCGCCTTCGTCGGCGTCGAGCACCCCGAGCACGGCCCCGGCTTCGACCTGTGGGTCGGCGGTGGCCTGTCCACCAACCCCAAGCTCGGCGTCCGGCTCGGCGCCTGGGTGCCGCTCGACGAGGTGCCCGACGTCTACGGCGGCGTCATCGGCATCTTCCGCGACTACGGCTACCGGCGGCTGCGCAACCGTGCCCGTCTGAAGTTCCTCGTCGCCGACTGGGGCCACGAGAAGTTCCGCCGGATCCTGGAGGACGAGTACCTCAAGTACAAGCTGGTCGACGGCCCCGCGCCCGAGCAGCCGACCGGGACCTGGCGCGACCACCTCGGGGTGCACAAGCAGAAGGACGGCCGCTTCTATGTCGGCTTCGCGCCGCGCGTCGGACGCGTGGACGGCACGACCCTGACGAAGATCGCCGATCTGGCCGGAGCACACGGCTCGGGCCGGCTGCGGACCACCGCCGAGCAGAAGATGATCGTGCTCGACGTCGAAGAGGCGCAGGTCGATTCACTGGTCGCCGGACTTGAGGCACTGGACCTCCGGGTCACTCCCTCACCCTTCCGGCGCGGCACGATGGCCTGCACCGGCATCGAGTTCTGCAAGCTCGCGATCGTCGAGACCAAAGCGCGCGGCGCCTCGCTCATCGACGAACTGGAGCGGCGCATCCCGGCGTTCGATCAGCCCATCACCATCAACCTCAACGGCTGCCCGAACGCCTGCGCCCGCATCCAGGTCGCCGACATCGGCCTCAAGGGCCAGCTGATGCTGGACGCCGACGGCAACCAGGTCGAGGGGTTCCAGGTCCACCTGGGCGGCGCGCTCGGCCTCGAAGCCGGGTTCGGCCGCAAGGTCCGTGGCCTGAAGGTCACCTCGACCGAACTGCCCGACTACATCGAGCGGGTGCTGCTGCGTTTCGAGGACCAGCGCGCGGACGGCGAGCGCTTCGCGACCTGGGCGCTGCGGGCCGAAGAGAAGGACCTGTCATGAGCGAGCGTGCGGCGCCGTTCCACTGCCCGTACTGCGGCGACGAGGACCTGCGTCCCCATGGGACGGGGCACGGCGCCTGGGAATGCGCGGCGTGCAATCGCGCTTTCCAGTTGAAGTTCCTCGGGCTGCTCAGCCGGGGAGTTCGGCGCAATGACGGTGGAGGGGACGAGATATGACGCTTGTTCAGGAAGACCGCAGGTCGCAGGCGGAACTCAAGTCGCTGGCCGAACAGGCCGGCCGGGACCTTGAGGACGCCTCCGCCATCGACATCCTCAAGTGGGCCGCCGAGACCTTCGGTGACCGCTTCTGCGTGACGTCCTCGATGGAGGACGCGGTCGTCGCGCACCTCGCCTCGCGTGCCAGGCCCGGTGTGGATGTCGTCTTCCTCGACACGGGCTATCACTTCCCGGAGACGATCGGCACCCGGGACGCCGTCGAGGCCGTCATGGACGTCAACGTCATCACGCTGCTGCCGTGGCAGTCCGTCCAGGAGCAGGACGCCGAGTACGGGCCGAAGCTGCACGACCGCGACCCCGACCTGTGCTGCGCCCTGCGCAAGGTCGCGCCGCTCGAAGACGGGCTGAAGGGCTACAGCGCCTGGGCGACGGGCCTGCGCCGCGACGAGTCCCCGACCCGGGCGAACACCCCGGTCGTCAGCTGGGACGTGAGGCGCCAGAAGGTCAAGATCGCCCCGATCGCCCGCTGGACGCAGGACGACGTGGACGCGTACGTGACCGAACACGGCGTCCTCACCAACCCGTTGCTGATGGACGGCTACGCGTCGGTGGGCTGCGCCCCCTGCACCCGGCGGGTGGCGGCGGGCGAGGACGCACGGGCCGGCCGCTGGGCCGGCAGCAACAAGACCGAATGCGGGCTGCACGGCTGATGACCAATGATCAGGAGAACGACGTGACTGGGGCCACCATCTGGCTCACGGGTCTGCCGAGCGCCGGCAAGACCACCATCGCCCATGCGCTGGCGGACCGGCTGCGCGGCGAGGGCCACCGGGTCGAGGTGCTCGACGGGGACGAGATCCGCGAGTTCCTCTCGGCGGGCCTCGGCTTCAGCCGCGAGGACCGGCACACCAACGTCCAGCGCATCGGCTTCGTCGCCGAACTGCTGGCGTCCAACGGCGTGAAGGCCCTCGTGCCTGTCATCGCGCCGTACGCCGACAGCCGCGAGGCCGTCCGCAGGCGCCACCAGGCCGAGGGCAGCGCGTACCTGGAGGTGCATGTCGCCACACCGGTGGACGTGTGCTCCGTACGCGATGTGAAGGGCCTGTACGCCAAGCAGGCGGCCGGCGAGATATCGGGACTCACCGGGGTCGACGACCCCTACGAGGAACCCCGGTCGCCCGACCTGCGGATCGAGTCGCACCAGCAGACCGTGCAGGAGTCCGCGGACGCCCTGCACCTACTGCTCACCGAAAGGGGTCTGGCATGACGACGACCGCCGGCGCTGCCACCGAGGGCCTGGAAAGCCCCTACGCGCTCAGCCACTTGGACTCCCTGGAGTCCGAGGCCGTGCACATCTTCCGCGAGGTGGCGGGTGAGTTCGAGCGACCGGTGATTCTCTTCTCCGGCGGCAAGGACTCGATCGTCATGCTGCACCTGGCGCTCAAGGCCTTCGCGCCCGCGCAGGTGCCCTTCTCCCTGCTGCACGTCGACACCGGGCACAACTTCCCGGAGGTGCTGGAGTACCGCGACCGCGCTGTGGCCGAGCACGGGCTGCGGCTGCATGTCGCCTCCGTGCAGGAGTACATCGACGCCGGGAAGCTGCGCGAGCGCGCCGACGGCACCCGCAATCCGCTGCAGACCCTGCCGCTGACCGAGAAGATCCAGGCCGAGCGGTTCGACGCGGTGTTCGGCGGCGGGCGCCGCGACGAGGAGAAGGCGCGCGCCAAGGAGCGGGTATTCTCGCTGCGTGACGAGTTCTCAGCGTGGGACCCGCGCCGCCAGCGCCCCGAGCTGTGGCAGCTCTACAACGGCCGCCACGCGCCCGGCGAGCACGTCCGGGTCTTCCCGCTCTCCAACTGGACCGAGCTGGACGTGTGGCAGTACATCGCCCGCGAGAAGATCGAACTCCCGGCCATCTACTACGCCCACGAGCGCGAGGTCTTCCAGCGTTCCGGTATGTGGCTGACCGCGGGCGAGTGGGGCGGCCCCAAGGGGCACGAGCAGGTGGAGACGCGGCGGATCCGCTACCGCACCGTCGGCGACATGTCCTGCACCGGCGCCGTCGACTCCGACGCCACCACGCTCGAAGCCGTGATCACCGAGATCGCCGCATCCCGGCTCACCGAGCGGGGCGCGACCCGCGCCGACGACAAGATGTCCGAGGCCGCGATGGAAGACCGCAAGCGCGAGGGGTACTTCTAAATGACCACCATCAACGAGCAGTTGAGCACCACCACCCTCCTGCGCTTCGCCACCGCCGGGTCCGTCGACGACGGCAAGTCCACCCTGGTGGGCAGGCTGCTGCACGACTCGAAGTCAATCCTCACCGACCAGTTGGAGGCCGTCGAGGCGGCGTCCCTCAAGCGCGGTCAGGAGGCGCCCGACCTGGCGCTGCTCACCGACGGGCTGCGCGCCGAGCGTGAGCAGGGCATCACCATCGATGTCGCCTACCGCTACTTCGCCACCGCCCGCAGGCGTTTCATCCTGGCCGACACCCCCGGACATGTGCAGTACACCCGCAACATGGTCACCGGCGCCTCCACCGCCGAGCTGGCCGTCGTCCTGGTGGACGCCCGCAACGGCGTTGTCGAGCAGACCCGCCGCCACGCGGCGGTCGCGGCGCTGCTGCGCGTCCCGCACGTCGTGCTCGCCGTCAACAAGATGGACCTCGTCGAGTACGCCGAGCCCGTATTCGCCGCCATCGCCGAGGAGTTCACGGCGTACGCCGCCTCCCTCGGCGTGCCCGAGATCACCGCCATCCCGATCTCGGCGCTGGCCGGCGACAACGTGGTGGAGCCTTCCGCGCACATGGACTGGTACGGCGGCCCCACCGTCCTGGAGCACTTGGAGTCCGTGCCGGTCAGCCACGACCTGGCCGACTGCCCCGGCCGCTTCCCGGTGCAGTACGTCATCCGCCCGCAGACCGCCGAGCTGCCCGACTTCCGCGGTTACGCCGGCCAGATCGCCTCCGGCGCGCTGCGCGTCGGCGAGGCCGTGACCGTGCTGCCCTCGGGCCTTACGAGCACGGTCAGCGGGATCGATGTGCTGGGCAACCCGACAGACATCGCCTGGGCGCCCCAGTCGGTGACGGTCACCCTCGCCGACGACCTGGACATCTCGCGCGGCGACATGATCGCGCCGAGCGCGGCGGCCCCGCGCACCACCCAGGACGTCGAGGCGACGGTCTGCCATGTGGCCGACCAGCCGCTCGTCGTCGGGCAGCGGGTCCTGCTCAAGCACACCACCCGCACGGTCAAGGCGATCGTCAAGGACATCCCGTCCCGGCTCACGCTGGACGACCTGTCCCAGCACCCGGCGCCCGGACAGCTGGTCGCCAACGACATCGGCCGGGTGCTGGTCCGTACCGCCGAGCCGCTGGCGCTCGACGCGTACGCCGACTCGCGGCGAACCGGTTCCTTCCTGCTGATCGACCCGGCCGACGGTACGACGCTGGCGGCCGGCATGGCGGGCGACTCGTTCACCTCCCCCGACGTGGTGGCCGAAGTCGACGACGACGGCTGGGACTTCTGATGAGCATCGACATCTACGCGACGTTCGCCAGAGAGGGCGGTCGCATCGGCAGCGGCACGCTCGGCGCGGGCACGGGCGGGGTTGCGCGATGTGCGCGATGACGTCCGCGCACCGCATGCGCGCCCGCACCCCCCACAAGCCGTACAGACGAAGACCTGCCGACTTCCCGGTCGCGTCCCGCGTGACGTAGCACCGGGCCAACGAGAGGAACACCTCCCGTGCGTGCCAACCGCCCCTCCCTGCGCCGCAGTATCGCTGCCGCCGCCGCTCTTCCACTGCTGATCGGCGCGCTCGGCGCGTGCGGTTACGGCTCCGACGCAGAGAAGGAAAAGACCGCGCCCGTCGCCAAGGGCGAGAAGGTCGGCGGTGTGGACGAGGTGCGGATCGGCTACTTCGCCAACGTCACCCACGCCACCGCCCTGGTGGGCCTCCAAAAGGGCCTGATCCAGAAGGAGCTCGGCGGCACGAAGGTCAAGCCGCAGGTCTTCAACGCGGGCCCCTCGGAGATCGAGGCACTGAACGCGGGCGCCATCGACATCGGCTGGATCGGCCCCTCCCCCTCGATCAACGGCTACACCAAGTCGAAGGGCGAGAACTTGCGGATCATCTCGGGTTCGGCCTCCGGCGGTGTCTCGCTCGTCGTCAACCCGAAGAAGATCAAGTCCCTGGGCGACCTCAAGGGCAAGCGCATCGCCACCCCGCAGCTCGGCAACACCCAGGACGTGGCCCTGCTCAACTACCTGTCGACCAAGGGCCTGAAGGTCGACGCGGACACCGGCAAGGGCGACGTCACGGTACTGCGCCAGGAGAACAAGGTCATCCCGGGGTCCTTCCAGTCCGGTGCGCTGGACGGCGCGTGGGTCCCGGAGCCGACGGCGTCCAAGCTCGTCGCGGACGGCGGCAAGGTGCTCCTCGACGAGAAGAAGCTGTGGAAGGACGACAAGTTCGTCATTACGAACGTGATCGTCTCGCAGAAGTTCCTCAAGGAGCACCCCGACGTCGTCGAGGCCTTCCTGCGCGGCTCGGTGAAAACCAACGACTGGATCAAGGCCAACCCGGACAAGGCCAAGGCCTCGGTCAACGCGAAGCTCAAGGCCGACTCCGGCAAGGAACTGCCTGCGAAGGTCCTCGAACCCGCCTTCGACAACGTCGACATCCTCAATGACCCGCTCGCGTCGACGCTGCGGGACGAGGCCGATCACGCGGTGAAGGCCGGTCTGCTCAAGGACCCGCTGCTCGACGGCATTTACGACCTGACGCTGCTCAACAAGGTCCTCAAGGCCGAGAAGCAGCCCGCCGTCGAAGACGCCGGGCTCGGCGCCAAGTAAGCAATCCGTCGTATCCGGCAACGCCCTCAGGAGGTGACGCTCATGGCCACCACGCTCGTCAAGCAGGCCACCGCGCCCGTAGACACGCTGTCGTACGCCGCCCGGATCGACCAGGTGTCGAAGTCGTTCGGCCGGCCCGGCGCGCAGCAGCTGGTGCTCGACGACATCAGCATCGATGTCGCGCCCGGTGAGTTCGTGACCCTCCTGGGGGCTTCCGGCTGCGGGAAGTCCACCCTCCTCAACCTGGTGGCCGGGCTGGACAAGCCTTCGTCGGGCGCGATCGACGTGCCCGGCGGGCGGCCCGCCCTGATGTTCCAGGAGCACGCGCTCTTCCCGTGGCTGACCGCGGGCAAGAACATCGAACTGGCCCTCAAGATGCGGGGCATGGCCAAGGCGGAGCGGGCGCCGGAGGCGGAGCGGCTGCTCCGGCTGGTGCGGCTCACCGGCGCGTACGGCAAGCGGGTGCACGAGCTGTCCGGCGGCATGCGCCAGCGTGTCGCGCTGGCCCGCGCACTCGCCCAGGACAGCCAACTGCTCCTGATGGACGAGCCGTTCGCCGCACTCGACGCCATCACCCGCGATGTGCTCCACGAGGAGCTCACTCGCATCTGGTCGGAGACCAACGTCTCCGTCCTCTTCGTCACCCACAACGTCCGCGAGGCCGTCCGCCTCGCCGAGCGCGTGGTGCTGCTGTCGTCCCGGCCGGGACGCATCGCGCGCGAATGGCGGGTCGACATCCCGCAGCCGCGCCGGATCGAGGACTCCGCGGTCGCCGACCTGTCCGTCGAGATCACCGAACAACTGCGGGGGGAGATCCGCCGACATGGCCAGCACTGACACAAGCTCCAAGAGCGACCTCGCCGGCCTGGAGGCCGGCCTGGACGCCCTGGAGACCCACACCACCGAGCGGGTGGGCCTGGGCAGGATTCTGCTCTCCAAGGTGGTGCCGCCGTTTGTCGCCGTCGCCCTGGTGATCACCTTCTGGCAGGTCGCCGCGGTCTCCGACCTGAAGCCCGACTACGTCCTGCCGGGGCCGCTCGACGTATGGCACTCGATCGAGCAGATGTGGCTCGACGGGACCCTGCTCGGCTACATCTGGACGAGCATCTCGCGCGGCGCCCTCGGCTTCGCCGTTTCGGTCGCCATCGGCACGCCGCTCGGTCTGCTCGTCGCCCGGGTCAAGGTCGTCCGGGCGGCGATCGGGCCGATCCTGTCGGGCCTCCAGTCGCTGCCCTCGGTGGCCTGGGTGCCCGCCGCGATCATCTGGTTCGGGCTGACCGACGCGACGATCTACGCCGTGGTGCTCCTGGGCGCCGTGCCCTCCATCGCCAACGGTCTGGTGGCCGGCGTCGACCAGATCCCGCCGCTGTACCTGCGGGCCGGACGCACCATCGGCGCGACCGGCGTCAACGGCATCCGCCATGTGCTGCTGCCCGCCGCACTGCCCGGCTACCTGGCGGGCCTCAAGCAGGGCTGGGCGTTCTCCTGGCGCTCGCTGATGGCCGCCGAGCTCATCGCCAACTCTCCCGACCTGGGCACCGGTCTGGGCCAGCTGATGGAGAACTTCCGTACCTACAGCGACATGTCGGGTGTGCTGGCCACGATCATCCTGATCCTGATCGTCGGCATCGGCATCGACCTGCTGCTCTTCTCCCCCTTGGAGCGCCGCGTGCTGCGCAGCCGCGGTCTCCTGGTCAGGGGCTGATCCACCATGCACGGCCAGGTCCTTCTCCTCGTCGCCCACGGCAGCCGCGACCCGCGGCACGCGGCCACCGTGCACGCGCTCAGCGAGCGTGTGCGGTGGCTGCGGCCGGGCCTGCGGGTGGAGACCGCCTTCCTGGACTTCAACGCTCCCGCCGTCCCGCGGGTCCTGGAGCGGCTGGCGGCGCAGGGCGTGCGGGACGTGGTGGCCGTACCTCTTCTGCTGACCCGCGCCTTCCACGCCAAGTCCGACATCCCCGCCGTGCTGCGCGAGGCGTCGGCGCGCCTCCCCCAGCTGCGCGTCCACCAGGCCGAGGTGCTCGGCCCGTCGCCACTGCTGCTCAGCGCCCTGGAGCGGCGGCTGTACGAGGCCGGGCTCACCCCCGGCGACAAGCGCTCGACCGGGCTGGTCCTGGCCTCGGCGGGCTCCACAGACCCGGAGGCGATCGCAGTGATCGCTGAAATCGCGCGGGAGCTGCGGCACACCGGTTGGTGCGCCGTGCGGCCTGCTTTCGCCTCCGCGTCCCTTCCCCGTACCGAGGACGCGGTACGAGAACTCCGGGCGGCCGGGGTGCGCCGGGTGGCGGTCGCTCCGTACGTCATCGCGCCGGGCCGATTGCCCGACCGCATCGCGAACGGCGCGGAGGACGCCGACGTGTGCGCCGACGTGCTCGGTGACGCACCCGAGCTGGCGCGGCTGATCCTCACGCGCTTCCACACCCACCAGGAGCGGCTCGCGCCCTCCATGTCGGCTTGACACCGCTGTTTCGCCCGCACGGCTGCTTCGAGCCGACCGGATGCTGACGCGCCGTCAATTATGCTACGGCTGCGCGATGGAGACCCGGCGGGGTCCGTCCCGCCTCAGTCGAAGCGCAGGCTTCCGGTGCGGGTGCGCTTGAGCTCGAAGAAGTCCGTGTGGTTGGCCAGGACCCGGAAGCTGCCGAAGAGGCGCGCCGCCTCCTCCCCGCGCGGGATCGCGTTCAGGACCGGACCGAACCAGACCGTGCCGTCGACATGGATCGTCGGCGTACCCACGTAGGAGCCCGCCTCCGGGTCCTTGCCCGCGTCGTGGCCGCGGCCCAATTCCTCGTCGTACGCCGTGGAGTGCGCGGCTTCGGCGAGGTCGGCCGGCAGGCCGAGTTCAGCCAGGGCCTGCGCCGTCACCTCGTCGAAGTCCTCGTCCTTCCGCTGGTGGATGCGGGCGCCGAGCGCCGTGTAGAGGTCGCGCAGCACCCCGTCGCCCCGCGGCCCGGCCGCGGCGACGGCGACCCGGACCGGGCCGATCGATCTGTCCACCACGTCGCGGTACCAGTCCGGGAGTTCATTGCCCTCGTTGTGCAGGTACAGGCTCATGACGTGGAAGCGCAGATCGATGTCTCGGTGCTGCTGCACCTCCAGCATCCAGCGGGACGCGATCCAGGCGAAGGGGCAGGCCGGGTCGAAGTAGAAGTCGACGGTCGTGGTCCGTGGGGCTGAAGCCTGTGCGGCTGCGGCCTGGGCGGATGTGGTCCGTGCGGCGGTGGTCATACGACGAGGTCAGCCAGGGGATGTCCTGGACTCCCGGGCCATTCAGGTGATGCCTCAGTGGGCCACTTCGGTCGTTTCCGCCGCCGCGTCGACCACCTGCACCAGTTCGCCGACGGTCATGGAGCCGGCCGCCCGGCGCTCGCGGGCGAAGGTGTTGGCGAGACGCTGCAGGGTGTCGTTGACCGGCGTGGGGATGCCGTGGAGCCGGCCGAGCAGGGCGATCTCACCGTTGAGGTAGTCCGCCTCGATCGTGCCCGTGCCGCGGTCGAGGCTCTGCCAGGAAGAGCCGCCGACGCGCTCCGAGCCGTCGAAGGGATCGAACTTGATCCGGCCGTCGCGCGCCTCGGACTGCTCCTCCTTGCCCGCGGCCCCGATGCCCGCGGCGGCGAGCACGGCCTGCCCCTCGGCGAGCGCGCGTGCGAACAGGGCCCGCCCCTCGTCGCTGGTGAGCAGGCCGGAGACGGCCTCGATCGCGTTGGCCAGATTGCTCAGCAGCTTGGCGTACTTCCAGCGCATCACGTCCGGCACGACCGGGGCGAGGAAGCTGGACTTCTCCAGGTCGGCGGCGATGTGCCGGGTGGTCTCGTCGGTGCCCGTGGGATACCTGCCGAGGTGCAGCATGCCGGACAGCGGGGTCCCCGCGGCGGAGACGGCACCCGGCTCAATGTGCATGGCGGGCAGCCAGACGCACATGGCGTGGACGCGGCGGAAGCGGCGCAGAGCGAGGCGTTCGCTCTCGACGCCGTTCTGCGCGCAAACCAGGGGCAGCAGTTCGCCCGCGGTACCGCCGCCGGTGACGGGGCAGGCGCTCCAGGCATCGAGCGCGGCCGTGCTGTCCTGGGTCTTCACGGCCAGGACGAGTACGTCGTCGCGCCGCAGCGGCGTGAGCTCGTCCGGGCCCTGGACGACGGGCAGTTGATGGACCTGGGTGCCTTCGGGGGTGGTCAGCCGCAGCCCTGCGGCGCGCAGGGCTGCGTAGTGTGCCCCGCGTGCGACGAGCACCACGTCGTGGCCGCTCTCGGCCAGCCGTCCGCCGATGGTGCCGCCGACCGCTCCTGCTCCAACGATGATGTAGCGCATGTGTGCGAGCCTGCCATACGGACGCGCCCTAGGAGGCGGCACTGAACGGAGTGCCCTGGTGGAAGTAGAGGAGCCAGCCGCTGTCCGTGAGACGCCACAAGGAGCTGCGGTGCGAGCGGCGGTCGCCCGACTGCGTGTCGAACGTGAGGTGCACCAGGTCGGGGGCGAGTTGCGCGCCTCGCATCCTTGAGGTGGTGACCGGCCTGGGCGCCGAGGCTCCCTCGGCGGTGAGCGCGGCGAGGATCGACTCCCGGTCCCAGTGGCGGCCCGAGGTGCCGAACTCACTGAATTCCGGGTGGAGGAGTTCCTCGAGGAGCTCCGCGGAGGCGCGGACGGCCGGGTCGAGGAGGCGCAGTTCGGCCTCGATGGCCGCTTCGACGGCGGCGGACGGCTCAGTCACGGGTCATCTCCACCAGCTTGACCACGGTGTTCCAGTTGCGGCTGGTGGCGACGACGCCCTTGAAGAGGGCAGGTCTGGCCAGTGCCTCGCCGAGCTTCGAGCGGCCGAGGCCGTTCGGGGCGTACAGATACAGGGCGCGATCGCCGAGCCTGAACTCCTCGGGCAGATACGCCGCCGGTTCGATCCTCGCGAAGCGCTCGGCGGTGAGCGGCTCGGAGCAGTAGGTGACGTGCAGTTGCTTGCCCTCCAGCTCCGCGGCCGGGAAGGGGCAGGCGTCGGCGACGGCGCTCAGATAGGCGGTGCTGCGGACCAGGACGTCGACGGCGAACCCGAAGCGTGCCTCGATGGCCTGCCCCAGGCTCGCGGCGAGCGCGTCCTCGGCCGCGTCGGCGTCGCTGGTGAAGACCGCGTTGCCGCTCTGCAGGTACGTGGCGACGTTCCCGTGGCCCAGTTCGGTCATCAGGACCCGTAGTTCCGCCATCGGGACCTTCCGGTGCCCGCTCACATTGATGCCGCGCAGCAGCGCCGCGTAGGTGGTGGTCATGAACAGAAAGATAGGCGCACGCACAGCGAAGAGAGGCGGTCGCCGCACCCCGTGGGGGAGGGCACGGCGACCGCCCGTTCAGTGCTGCGAGGCAATCCCTACTCGACGACCTTCAGCAGCTTGTTCGGCGTGCCGGCGCTCGGGTTGCTGATCTTGTCCGGGATCGCGCCCCCGGTCAGCGCGGTGGCGACCTGCTCCGGGGTGGCGTCCTGGTGGCCCGCCAGGTAGACCGCGGCGGCGCCCACGACGTGGGGGGTAGCCATGGACGTACCGGAGATGGTCTTCGTGCCCTCGTCGCTGTCGTTCCACGAGGAGGTGATGTCCGAGCCCGGCGCGTAGATGTCCACGATCGAGCCGAAGTTGGAGAAGTCGGACTGCGCGTCGTCCTTGGTGCTCGATGCGACGGTGATGGCCTCCTTCACCCGGGCCGGGGAGCTCTGGCTCGCGTCGCTGGAGTCGTTGCCCGCGGCGACGCCGTAGGTGACGCCGGAGGCGATGGACTTGCGTACGGCCTCGTCCAGGGCCTCGTCGGCGCCGCCGCCCAGGCTCATGTTGGCGACGGACGGGCCCTTGTGGTTCGTGGTGACCCAGTCGATGCCCGCGACGACCCCTTCGGTCGTGCCGGAGCCGTTGTCGTCGAGGACTCTGACGGCCACGATCTTGGCCTTCTTGGCCACGCCGTGGGCGGTGCCGCCGATGGTTCCGGCGACGTGCGTGCCGTGGCCGTTGCCGTCGTCCGCGGAGTCGTCGTTGTCCACGGCGTCGAAGCCGTGGGTGGCGCGGCCCGCGAGGTCCTTGTGCGTGATGCGGACACCGGTGTCGATGACGTACGCCGTGACACCCTCACCCGCGCTGTCCGGGTAGGTGTACTTGCTGTCGCCGGCCGTGTCGGCCTGGTCGATACGGTCGATGCCCCAGGACGGCGGGTTGTCCTGGGTGGCGTCGATGCTGAACTTCTTGTTCTGCACGACCTTGCTGACGGCCGGGTCGGCGGCCAGGCGCTTGGCCTCGGTCTCCGAAAGCCCGCTGGCCGAGAAGCCGTTGACGGCTGACTTGTAGTTGCGCTTCAGCTTGCCGCCGTACTCCTTGGCCAGGTCCTGCTTGTCGGCCTTCTGGTCCAGCATCACGATGTAGCTGCCGGCCACGGCGCCCTCGGCGCCCACCCCGTAGACGGTCCCCTGTGCGGGGGCTGCTCCGGCGAAGGGGGAGTTGAGCAGGGCGACACCGGCCGCGGCCGCGACCGCGGTTATCGCCGCGGTGAGCCTGATCCGGTTGGTGCGCTTGTGAATTGCCATGAAGAGGGGTCTCCTCGTTCAGATTTGTGGGGGGATCAGCCACCGGCCCGGAAGATCTCCGGTGGCTGGGTCGAAACACTTGCTGATTGACGCGCTCAGATCAAGACCTGCATACGCCTGTTACTTACTAAACAAGCTTTCGTAATAAAAAATGGGGCGGGCCTCCCCAAGTCGGACACACCCCTCGCAACTCCTTTACGTGTAAGGGGCGTTCTTCCATCTCTTCCACCTCGGTGAGGAGCCCGCCGGCGCGCAGGGAGGAGACGCGCGATCTACGACTCCCCTGCACGTAGGACGAGACGAGCCACCCACCGCCATAGCTTCGAAGCGGAGGTCGCGGCGCGGTGCCGCCACCACTGACGAGGGGGGCGACGGGGCATGGGCAAGGCAGAGGGCGCGACGAAAAGGGCCGGCCGGCCACCGGGCGGCGCACCACGGGGCATCGCCGCGCGGGCCGGCGGCTGGAGCGCGAAGCACCGGTGGGCGGCGGTCGGCATCTGGGTGCTGTTCGTCGTCCTCGCCACGGTGCTCGGTTCGGCCGCGGGCCGCGTCGACGTCAAGGACAGCCAGCAACTGTCCGGCGAGGTCGGGCAGGCGATGCGGATCGTCGAGGACGCGGGACTTGAGGAACCGGCGGGCGAGACCGTGCTGATCCAGGCCGAGGACGGCTCGGTGAAGGCACAGAGCCCCGAATTCCGCCGGGCCGTCGACGCGGTGACGTCGGCCGTGGAAGCGACCGGTGAGGTAACCGCGGTGACTTCGCCGTACGACACCGGGAGCATCTCCAAGGACGGGCACAGCGCCCTGGTGCAGTTCAACATCCGCGGCGACCCCGAGACCGCAGGCGAGCGGGTCGACACGGTACTGAAGGCCGTCGAAGGGGTGCAGAAGGAGCACCGCGGGCTGGTGATCGAGGAGATCGGCGGCGCCAGCATGAACAAAACCTTCGACGAGGCCTTCGGCGACGACTTCAAGCAGGCCGAGCTCTCCGCCGTACCAGTCGCTCTGGGCATCCTGCTGATCGCTTTCGGCGCGCTCGTCGCGGCGCTGCTCCCGGTCGCCCTGGCCATCACCGCGATCGTCGCGACGATGGGCCTGATGGGCGTCGTGAGCCATGTGCAGCCGATGACCGACACGGCCAACTCCGTGATGTTGCTGGTCGGTCTGGCGGTCGGCGTCGACTACTGCCTGTTCTATCTGCGGCGCGAGCGCGAGGAGCGGGAGGCCGGGCACGACGCGCAGACCGCGCTGCGCATCGCGGCGGCGACCAGTGGCCGCGCCATCATCGTCTCCGGCGTGACCGTGTGCGTCGCGATGGCCGGAATGCTCTTCACCGGGCTCGCCGAGTTCCAGGCGATGGGGCTGGCCTCACTGATGGTCGTCGCGGTGGCGATGGTCGGTTCGGTGACCGTGCTGCCCGCGCTGCTCTCCCTGCTTGGCGGGCGCGTCGAGAAGGGCCGGGTGCCGCTGATCGGTCGCCTCAAGCGGGGTGACGGCAGCGGCGAGAGCCGGTTCTGGCGCGCGGTGCTGCGCCGGGTGCTGCGCAGCCCCAGGGCCGCGCTCGCCCTGTCGGTGGCGGCACTCGCCGCGATCGCCCTGCCCGCGGTGGGCATGCACACCCAGAACTTCACGCTGGACCAGGAGTTCGGCGACTCGCTGCCGATCGTCCGTACCTACGAGAGGGTCAACGCGGCCTTCCCCGGTGGTGCCGACCCGGCGCAGGTCGTCGTCCGCGCCGACGACATCGGGGCGGAGCCGGTACGCCGCGCGATCTCGGACTTCCGGGCGCAGGCGGTGTCCTCGGGCGCGTCCCAGGGCCCGGTGGAGGTGGTCACGCACGCGAAGGAGAACATCGCCCTGATCGATGTACCGCTGGTCGGCGGCTCCGACCAGAAAAAGGCCGAAAAGAGCCTGGACCTGCTCCGCGACCAGGTACGCCCGGACACCCTGGGCCGGGCCGACGGTGTCGATGCACCGATCAGCGGTCAGGTCGCGGGGTCCAAGGACTTCAACGACCAGATCGTCGGCGCGGTGGTGCCGGTCTTCGCCTTCGTCGTGGTCTTCGCCTTCCTGCTGATGCTGCTGTGCTTCAGGTCGCTGACGATCGCGATCACGTCGATCGTCCTCAATCTCCTTTCGGTGGGCGCGGCGTACGGCATTCTGACCATCGTCTTCCAGCACGGCTGGGGGGCTTCGCTGGTCGGCGCCGAGGGGGTCGGCGCGATCATTTCCTGGCTTCCGCTGTTCCTCTTCGTGATCCTCTTCGGGCTCTCGATGGACTACCACGTCTTCGTGGTCTCGCGGATCCGCGAGGCGAGGCTCCAGGGCAGGACCACGCGGGACGCGATCTCCCACGGCGTGGTGACCACGGCGGGCGTGGTGACGAGTGCGGCGATCATCATGGTGGCGGTGTTCGCCATCTTCGGCACCCTGTCGATGCAGTCGATGAAGCAGATGGGGGTCGGTCTCGCGACGGCCGTGCTCATCGACGCGACGATCATCAGGGGCGTGCTGCTGCCGGCCGTCATGGCACTGCTCGACGACCGCAACTGGTATCTGCCCAAGTGGCTGCGGTGGCTGCCGGACCTGACCCACGACGAGTCGGTGGTGGCGCCGCCGCCCGCTCCTTCGGTGGAGTCCGAGCGGGTGCGGATCTGAGCGGGTGCGGGTCCGACGGTCGCCTGATTCTCCGTACGCGCGTCACCGGGCGGGCAGTTCGGCCTCGATGAGGTCGGCTGCCCGCCCGGTGCCGCCCTCGGATCCCATGCCGAGGCGGATCTCCTCGGCCCTGCGGGCCACTTCGGGGTCGGCCAGAAGGCCGAGGACCGCCGTCCGGAGCGCCTCGGCGGTGGCCTCCTCGGTGTCGATCCGGCGGGCGACACCCAGCGACACGAGCATGTCGGCGTTGCCGAACTGGTCCACGGCCTGCGGTACCGCGACCATCGGGGTGCCAGTTGCAAGCCCTTCGCGGCTGCCGCCGGCGCCCGCATGGGTGATGAAGGCGTCGGCCTGCTCAAGGATGGCCAACTGCGCTACCCAGCTGTGGATTTCGATGTTCCCGGGGATGTCGCCGAGGGCGGCGGCGTCGACGTGCTTGCCGATCTGGAGTACGACGTGCCAGCCGGGCAGCGAGCCGAAGGCCTCGATGCAGGCGCGGTAGAAGGCGGGCTGCTTGGTGAATGTCGAGCCGAGCGAGACCAGCAGTACCTTTTCGGCCCCGACGGGGCGCCGCCACTCCCCCTGCCCGGCACGCTTGCCCTGGCAGGCGCCGACGAAGGTGTAGACGGACCTGTCGACCCGGTCGGCGTTGGGCTGCAGCACCTCGGGGATCAGCACGATGCTGCGCCGAGGCCGGCCCGCGAACCGGTCGGGGTCGGTGTCGGGCAGGCCGCCCGCTTCGAGCCAGCTCCGGAAGCGCTCGAAGTACGCCTTGCCGCGCTCGGACTGCCTGAGCTCGCGGAATATCGGTTCGGCGAGCTCCTCCTCGTACCCCTGCCAGGCCACCAGGTTCGGGGAGAGCGAGACGGCGGGCACGCCCCAGCGGTGGGCGAGGACCTGCGCCGGGTATGAGGTGATGTCGTGGATCACGAGGTCGGGTTCGTCACCCCGGTACGCCTCGATCAGCTGCGGCAGCGTCTGGACGGCGTCGGCCAGGAACGGCTCGATGTTGTCGATCAGCTCGGTGCCCCACGCCTCGGGTTCGCCTTCGGTGGGGAGCACCGAGGTGTAGGCGACGGGCTCGGCGCCGGTCTCGGCGACCTTGTCGGCGAAGGACGCGGGGATCGCGTAGGTGACGCGGTGACCACGGGCGACGAGCTCGCGGATCACCTCGATGCTCGGGTTGACGTGCCCGGGGGCGGCGATCGAGAACATGGCGATATGGCTGCGCGCACGCTTCGGTGAAGTCATGCCTCACACCGTAACGAGACGAGACGTCTCGTGTAATATGTTGAGGGTCCTACCGCTCAGCGCTGATAGCGGGCCAGTACCAGATCCCCGTCCTTGACCAGGCGGTTCTCCAGCTCGTCACGGTCGATCGCACCGCTGTAATACTCCTGATAGGCGGGGGTGGCGACCTTGTCCTTCCACTCCGGATATCCACGCACCGACTGGGCGGGCGCCGAACGCAGATGCTCGGCGAGGGCGGTGCCGGTGGCCCAGTCGTCCTTCTCGGTACGCAGCGACGGGTCCTTCAGCGCCCGGCCACCGGTCGGCAGCATCCAGTCGCCCTTGGCCAGCCGCACCATGTTCGCCGGCTGGAGCAGGAAGTCGATGAACTCCACCGCCTCCTTCTTGTACGGGCTGTCCTCGGCCACCGAGAGGGTCTGCGGGCTCACCCCCTGGGTCAGGCCCTCGCTGCCCGCCGGGGCGGGCAGCACCTTCCAGTCGAAACCATCGGGGGCCTGCTGGACGATCTGCTGGCGGAACGAGAAGCCGAGGGGCACCATCGCGTACTTGCCGCCGAAGAAACCGGGCAGCGTGTCGGAACCGCCCATGCCGAGCGTCGAACTGGACGCGCTGCCATCGGTGTTGACCTGGTCGTGGACGGTCTGCGGCACCACCGCGTCGCCGTCGGTGAAGCGCACCTTCACCTTGCCGTCGTCGCCGCGGTGGAAAAGCTCGCCGCCGGCCGAGAGCCCGAGGTTGAGGGTGGCGGAGACCGGCTCCTTCAGCGGCCAGGCCACGCCGAACCTGCCCTTTCCGGTCAGCTTCTTGGCGACCTGCCGGAACTCCTGCCAGCTCCATGGCTTCTCTGCGGTGGGGATACGGACCCCGGAGGCCTTGAGGAGCTTCTCGTTGGCGATCAGGACACGCGGCTCCTGAAGGAACGGAACGCCGTAGATCCCCTTGTCGAACGTCGTTGTCCGCCAACTGCGCTGCGGAATGTCGCCCTTGAGGCCGGCGGGCAGCAGCTTCCGCAGATCGGCGAGATAGCCGCCGTACGCGAAGTCGGCGAGGTCGTCGGACGCGTCGTGGATGATGTCGGGGGCCTCACGTCCCTCGAACGACGTCAGCAGCTGGTCGTGGACGCTGTCCCAGCTGCCCTGGACGTACTCGACCCGGACATCGGGATGTGCGGCGTTCCACTCGTCGACGAGCTCCTTGTTGGCGTCGACGGACTCCTTCTGCCAGGCCAGGGACTGGAAGCGCAGGGTGATCCGCCCGTCGGCCTCCTTGTCGCCGTCCGAGCAACCGGTGAGGAGCAGCGCGCAGACGGCGGCCACGGCGGCGAATCGGGTGGGGATCGCGGTGCGCATCAGGCCTTCACCGCCCCGGCCATCATGCCGCCCGTGATCCGCTTCTGGATGATCGCGAAGACGACCAGGGAGGGAAGGGTGGCGAGGAAAGCGGCGGCGGCGAGCGGGCCGAGGTCGGCCACGCCCTCCGCGCCGAGGAAGTGGGTGAGCACGACCGGCAACGTCTGCTTCTCCGGAGTCTTGAGCAGGACGAGCGCGAAGAAGAACTCGTTCCATGCGGTGATGAACGCGAACAGCGCGGTGGCGACGATGCCGGGGGCCAGCAGCGGCGCGGTGACCGACACGAGCGTACGCAGCCGGCCCGCCCCGTCGACGGACGCGGCCTCCTCCAGCTCGCGCGGTACGGCCCGGACGTACCCGACCAGCATCCAGAGCGCGAAGGGCAGGGACCAGACGACGTACACCATCACCAACCCCACCAGAGAGTTGATCAGGTGGAGGTTCTTGAGGATCAGGAAAAGCGGGATGATCACCAGGACGAACGGGAACGCCTGGCTGATCACGACCCAGCCGGTGGCGGCGGCCGAGAGTTTATTGCGGTGGCGGGCCATCACATAGGCCATCGGGGTCGCGATGACGACCGCGATCAGGGCGGCGCAGAGCGCGGCGATCAGGCTGTTGGCGGCGGCCTGGAGCAGCGGCTGCTCCTCGAAGGCCTGCCGGAAGTTGTCGAGGGTCGGATTCTTCGGGATCCAGGTGGGGTGCAGGGAGCCGAGCTCCCGGGGCGGCTTGAAGGCCGTCGAGATGAGCCAGAGGAAAGGGAAGGCGAGGAAGACGAGGTATCCGAGGAGCGCGAAGTACTGGCCGGCGCGCGCGGGCCTGCTGGTGCGGAGCGTCACTGGTCTTCGTCCCCCTTCAGGCGGCCGACGAGGTAGAGGGCGAGCAGCACCGAGATCACCGCGACCATGACGCAGCCCATGGCGGCGGCATACCCGAACTGGCCGTAGCGGAAAGCCTCTTCGTACGCGAAGAGCATCGGGAGCCGGGTGCGGCCCCCGGGGCCTCCGTTGGTCAGGACGTAGACCAGGGCGAAGGAATTGAAGTTCCAGATGAAGTTGAGCGCGGTGGTGGCCAGGGCCACGGGCTTGATGGCCGGCCAGGTGACGGTGCGAAAGCGCCGCCAGGCGCCCGCGCCGTCGAGGGCGGCGGCCTCGTGCAGCTCGTGCGGGGTGTTCTGGAGGCCGGCGAGCAGGGCGACCGTGGTCTGCGGCATTCCGGCCCAGATGCCGACGATGATCACGGCGGGCAGCGCGGTGGCCAGGCCAGTGAGCCAGTCGCGCCCGTCACCGAGGCCCAGATCGCGGATGGTCTCGTTGAGGATTCCGGCGTCCGGGTTGTAGACGAGACGCCACATGATGCCGACGACCACCTCGGGCATCGCCCAGGGGATGATCGCCAGCGATCTGGCCAGCCAGCGGAAGCGCAGATTCTGGCTGAGCAGCAGGGCGAGACCGAGCGCGAGCAGGAACTGCGGGACGCTCACCCCGACCGCCCACAGCAGGCCGATGCGGAAGGAGTCCCAGAAGAGCGTGTCGTGCAGCAGGTCCTGGAAGTTCAGCGCGCCGACCCACTGGGTGGGTGCGGTGCGGCCCGACTGGGAGTCGGTGAAGGCCAGCGCGATGCCGTAGAGCAGCGGGCCGACGCTGAGGATGAGGATCGGGATCAGCGCGGGCAGTACCAGGAACCAGGCACCATGATCCGCCGTGCTGCCCGGCCGTTTCCTGGACCGCGCCTTTGCGGTCTCCCATGTCACTGATTCGACTCCTTCGGGCGGCTCATCCTGGTCTGGCCGCCCTGGCGGCCCTCGTCATCGTGCTGACGGGCCGTTGGTTCGTCAAGCCAACCTGCGAGGATGCGAGACTTCGATCCCGGGATCCTGGATCACCGGGAGATATAGCTAGGAGATGTTGATGGACGAGGCACGGGCGCGTGAGGTGCTGGCCGCGGTGCGGCCGGGGTCCCGTGCGGAACTGCTGGCCCTGGGCGAGAACGCGGTGTTCGCCGTGGACGGCCTGGTCGTCAAGGTCGGCCGCCGGGACATCGAGTTGCTGGCGCGGGCCGAGCGCGAACTGGCCGTCGCGCACTGGCTCGCCTCGTCGGGCGTCCCGGCAGTGCGGGCCGCCGAGCCCGAGCCGCGCTGGGTGGACGGCCACCCGGTGACCTTCTGGCACCGGCTGCCCGAGCCCGCACGCCCGGCCGAGCCGCGTGATGTGGCCGAGCTGCTGCGCCTGGTCCACGCCCTGGCCCCGCCCTCCTTCGCGCTTCCCCCGCGCGAACTGCTCGGCGGGGTCGAGCGATGGCTGCGACTCGCGGGCGACGCGATCGACCCGGCGGACGCGGCGTATCTGCGCGAGCGGCGCGACGGCTTCGCCACCGCCGCCGCCGCCGCGCTCACCCCGTACCTGCCGCCGGGCCCCATCCACGGCGACGCGCTCCCCCGCAATGTCCACATCGGCCCCGACGGCCCCGTGCTGGTGGACCTGGAGACCTTCTCCGCCGATCTCCGCGAGCACGACCTGGTGGTCATGGCCCTGTCGCGGGACCGCTACGGCCTGGCGCCCGAGGCGTACGACGCTTTCACTTCGACGTACGGCTGGGACGTGCGCGAGTGGTCCGGCTGTACGGTGCTGCGCGGCGCCCGCGAGACGGCCAGCTGTGCCTGGGTGGCCCAGCACGCCCCGACCAACGCGGCGGCGCTGACGGAATTCCGGCGGCGGGTCTCCTCACTGCGCGAGGAGGATCCCGAGGTGCGCTGGTACCCGTTCTGAACGGATGGGCAGAGCGCGGCCACCAGGGAGAGTCGAGGTCGCTCAGCCCGCTGCCGGGGCAAGCTCTCGGAGCGGCCAGGTCGCTTCGACCACCGCGTCCGGGGTGCCCTTCTTGCGGAGGAACTCCTGGAAGTTCGCCGCCCACTGGGCGTACCACTCGATCTGGCGCCGGTGCAGCTCCGGCGGGGCGAGTGCGGCCACCTCGGCGTGGCGCTCGGCTATCGCACAGGCGACGCGGACCGCCGCGAGGGCGTCGGCGGCGGCCTCGTGCGCGCCGTTGAGCACCACGTCGTACTCGACGCAGACCGCTTCCAGCGTGCGCTTGCCCTTGCGGTAGCGGTCGACGGCGCGGTCGATCGTGTACGGGTCGACGACCGGGCCCGCCTCCACGCCGCCGAGGCGCTCGGCGAGCGAGGGCAGCTCGTGTCTGCGCAGCTCCGCGGCGAGCATCGTCAGGTCGAACGCCGCGTTGTACGCCACGACCGGGACGCCACGCGCCCAGTACTCCGTGAGGACCTGGGCGATCTCGTCGGCCACTTCACGCGCGGACCGGCCCTCCGCGACCGCCCGTTCGCTGCTTATGCCGTGGATCGCCGACGCCTGCTCGGGGATGCGGATACCCGGATCGGCCAGCCAGCCCCGGTGCCGAATCGACTCGCCGTCCTTCACTTCGACGACCGCGGCCGTCACGATCCGCGCCTCGCGCGGATCGGTGCCCGTAGTCTCCAGGTCGAAGCCGACCAGCGTCTCCCGGTGCCAGCCCATGGTGACCCTCCTTCATGATGCGTGTGCTTCCCCCGTGGTTTTCCCCGGCTCGAAATAACCCTCGCACGCACCACTGACAGTCAGGAGACCGGCCGCGAGTCCGTCCACACGGACTCGAATTCCTCCCGGTACGTCTCGAAAAGTCCGTGCTCGGTGTCCTGCCCGTGCCGGACCACTCCGCGCCCGCCGCCCCGCAGGACCAGCACCGGCGCCTCCATTCCGCGCGCCTTGCGCAGATACGACTGGACGACGGCCAGGCCGTCCGAGCCGTCCCCGTCCACCAGGTACGCGGTGAATCGCGGGGTCTCGTCGAAGACCTGGATCTCGAAGGCCCCGGGATCGCGCAGCTTGGAGCGCACCCGGCGCATGTGCAGGATGTTCATCTCCACCGAGCGGCTCATCTCGCCCTTCTTCAGGCCCAGTTCGCGCTCGCGCCGCTTGACCGCGCTGCTCGCCGGGTTGAGGAAGAGCAGCCGGATCCGGCAGCCCGACTCGGCGAGCCGCACCAGGCGCCGGCCGGAGAAGTTCTGGACGAGGAGATTCAGGCCTATCCCGATCGCGTCGAGGCGCCGGGCCCCGCCGAAGAGGTCCTCGGCCGGCAGCTGGCGCTGCAGGCGGACCCGGTCGGGGTGGACGCTGACGACGTCCGCGTACCGGTCCCCCACCAGGTCCTCGACCGCGTCGACGCGCAGCCGGTCGGACGACGGCACACCGGCCCCGCTGCCCAGGATTTCGAGCAGCCTGGCCGACGCCCGCTCCGCCTGGGCGAGCACCGCCTCGGACAGTGCCCGGTTGCGCGAGACGACGTTGCGCGTGACCTCCAGCTCGTCCAGGGCCAGCTCGACATCACGCCGGTCGTCGAAGTAGGGCTCGAAGCACGGCCAGTGCTGGACCATGAGCTCCCGCAGCTGCGGGAGCGTGAGGAAGCTCAGGACGTTGTCGTCGGCCGGATCGAGCAGATATCCCTTGCGCCGGCTGACCTCCCGTACGGCCACCGCGCGCTGCACCCACTCCTGGCCCGCAGGACCGGCGGCCGCGACGACCCAGTCCTCCTCGCCGTGCACCGGCTCGTAGATGGGGCGGAGCACCGCGGCCACGACGGCGCGCAGCCGCTGCTCCACGAGGTTCAGCCAGATGTAGGCCCGCCCCGCCCGCTGGGCGCGCGTACGCACCTCGCTCCACGCGTCCGCGCCCCAGTCCAGTTCCGCTCCGATCTCCACCGGCCGCGCGAGCGAGACCGCTCCGGGTGGGACGTCTGCGGAACCCCCCTCGTGACTCGCGTCACCGGGGGGCAGTTCCAGCCCTCCCGAGCTCACCCACGCACCGCCTTCAGCTCCTGGAAGCCCCCGTCTTCAACGATCAAGGAAGGGTACTCCGGGAGCGGGAGGCGGTGCAGCAGGATCCGCAGGGTCTTTTCTCAACTCCCCTAGTCGTGCTGTCCGTTCTGCCCGGCAAGATCGGCCGGAGTGAGCGGATTCATAGCGGTTACGTCCCGGGGGGCGAGGTGGAACCCCTGCCAGTGGACGGGCATGGGCTGCTGGTCCTCGTCCCGGGCGATGTGGTGGAACCCGATGTTGACCCAGGCGATGGGCGTGTTGAGTGTCTCGCCGTTCACCCACTTGTCGACACTCTTGGGCGCGTTGGCGCCCCCGCAGTTACGGATGTTGTTGCTCGCGAACTGCTCGCACGCGCGGTGCTGGGTGAAGTACACGTCGTGCTGGGTGAAGCTGCGGCCCGGGTACTTGTTGGAGGAGCCGGGGACGATCTCGTAACTGCGCGCGTGCCCGTCCTTGTTCTTGCCGGTGGCGCTGACCATCCGCCACCACCGCATGTTCTTCGCGTCGCCCGCGAGTTCCTTGGTGACCGGGGTGCGGGTGGTCCTGGTCTTGGGCGTGCCGTTGCCCTGCGGCACGGTGACCTTCGAGTCGTACTGCTCTACGCGGTTCTTGGAGTTGCCGTCGAGGCCGAAGTTGAGCCGCCAGAAGACGTTGTGGCTGTGGCTGGTGGCGTAGTCGCGCGCGCCCTTGCCGATCGGCCAGCCGCGGCCGTCGGCGGCGTCGTAGTCGCCGGGCGAAAGGCTGCCGGTGGCACCGACGTTGGCCGAGATCGTGCCGTCGGACGAGAAGCGCCACTCGGTGATGTACTCGTACCAGGAAACCTTGTTGACGGTGTAGACGAGCAGGTCCTTGCCCTGCGCCTGCCAGACCTTCGTGCCCATGTCGTTGGCGAGCCGGTACGCGTGCCCGCGCGCACGCGTGGTGGTGCACAGGCCCTTGACGTTGCCCACGTCACGGACCTTGACGGTCTTGATGGTGCCGCCGGGGCACTCGGCCGGCTTCAGGTCCTGCAGGCCGTAGCCGAAGCCGAAGCCGGTGAGGTCGTCGTACTCCGCCCTGCCGTTGTCGTACGGCACGTGGACCTGTGCGAGCTTGCCGGTCGTCAGGACGCGGATCGGCTTGGGCTCGCCCTTGGGCTGGTACGAGACCCGTTCGAGGACGAGGCCGGCGTCGCTGTCGTAGCTCCAGCACATGCGCCAGGTGGTGCCGCCGTCGAGCTTCTGTTCGATGCGGTACGCGGCGCTGCAGTCGGCCGGCGGGGTGGGGGCCTTGGGTGCGGTCCGGGCTATTTCCTTGGGGGCCGCCGCCGTGGCGGTGGTCCCGGTGGCGGCTGCCAGGCTGCCGAGCAGGGCGGCCACGGCGAGGACGGCAGCGGCGCGCCCGCGGACGCGCGAAGCTCTGTCGAAGTGCATGAAAAGGGACTCCCTCGTACGGAAGTGCGAGATGTGGGATGTGAATGTGGGGCGACGGGCGGGCGGGTCAGTCGGTGCGGCCGACGGTCCTCGCGCTCAGGTCGACGACGAGGTGCTGGGTGTCGATCCACGGCCCGTTCTTGACCTTGGACGTGATGCGGACGCACCGGTGCTCACCGCATTTGCCGAGCGCCGCGGGCACCTGCGCCTCGCGCTCCTGCCGGTAGACCCCGCCGTTCACCTGGAGCTGGTCCACGGAGGTGAGGGGCTTGCCGGTGGCGTCCCGGTAGTCCTTCTTCAGGCCATCGCCGAGCGGGCTCCCGAGGATCAGCTCGGCCGCCTCGCGGACCTCCCGCGGGTTGGGTGAGGGCTGGACGCCCTGGACGGTGGAGGAGCGTTCGACCTTGCCGGTGGCGAGGTTGACGGTCTTCGTGACCAGTTCGTCGCTCTTGTAGTCGTAGTACGAGACCTCCGCGCGGCGCGGAGGCGCGGCCACGTCGGCCTCCGACGGCTCGGGTTCGCTCAGATTCGTGGCGAGATGCTGGGGACCGCGGTCCCCCTCCACGTTCTGCCCGCCCGCGAACTGTGCGGGCGTCATCGCGAGCTTCTCCACGCGCTCCAGCTCGTCGTCGGTGAGCGGGTCCCTGCCGATCCCCTGCTCGCCGTCCGCCGCGGCGCCCTCGACGATGCCGGGCTCGGGCGCTCCGCCCGCGGCGCCCTGTCCGCCCTGCCCGTCCTGGCCGGCCTGTCCGTTCCGGTCGCCCTGGTCCCCCTGGGCGGAGCCGGCCACCGCCGCCCGTCCGGTGCCGCGCGCGCCCGCCGCGTCGTCGGCTCCGGCCGAATCCGGCAGCGTAATCCCGATCATCACTGCCGTGCCGGTGACCGCTATAGCGGCTCCTGCCAGCACTTTCCCCAGATGACGGCGCACTGTCTGGTGCACATTGCCCCCCTGCTATTCCCCCCGGCGCCCTGCCGCCACGCTGGTCGCGCCGGCCACTTCCGGCGACAACTGGCATACCGGGTATGCGTGGTCACCCGGTAGGACGGGTCGAAGTCCTAGGAGGTTGCCCTACTTTCCGGGAAGATCTGAGCCAAGTGCCCCGCATCAGCCGGATCAGAAGTGGAAGAGTCTTGTCTATGCAGGTCTGGCCGGGAGAGGCATACCCACTCGGCGCCACGTACGACGGCGCCGGCACAAATTTCGCGGTCTACTCGGAGGCCGCAGAGCGAATCGAGTTGTGCCTGCTGCACGACGACGGTTCGGAAGCGGCGGTGGAACTGCGCGAGGCCGACGCCTTCGTGCGTCATGCTTTCCTGCCCGGCATCATGCCGGGTCAGCGCTACGGGTACCGGATCCACGGCCCGTACGACCCGCAGTACGGCCAGCGGTGCAACTCGGCCAAGCTGCTGCTCGATCCCTACGCGCGCGCCATCAGCGGAAAGATCGACTGGGGCGAGGCGGTGTACGGCTACCACTTCGGGAAGCCGGACTCGCGCAACGACCTGGACTCGGCACCGCACACGATGACTTCCGTCGTGGTCAACCCGTACTTCGACTGGGGCGACGACCGCCCGCCGCGCACCGACTACCACCGCACGATCCTCTACGAGGCCCATGTGAAGGGCCTCACGATGCTGCACCCCGATCTCCCGGACGAGCTGCGCGGTACGTACGCCGCGCTGGCGCATCCGGCGGTCATCGAGCATCTGACGCAACTGGGGGTCACCGCGCTGGAGTTGATGCCGGTGCACCAGTTCGTCAACGACCACAGGCTCGCCGACGCCAACTTGAGCAACTACTGGGGCTACAACACCATCGGTTTCTTCGCGCCGCACAACGCCTACGCGTCGTGGGGCGACCGGGGGCAGCAGGTGCTGGAGTTCAAGTCCGCGGTGCGGGCGCTGCACCAGGCCGGCATCGAGGTCATCCTCGATGTGGTTTACAACCACACGGCGGAGGGCAACCATCTGGGCCCCACGCTGTCCTTCCGCGGTCTCGACAACGCCTCGTACTACCGGCTCGCCGACGATCCCCGCTACTACATGGACACCACGGGGACCGGGAACTCCCTGTTGATGCGCTCGCCGCACGTGCTCCAGCTGATCATGGACTCGCTGCGGTACTGGGTCACCGAGATGCACGTGGACGGCTTCCGCTTCGACCTCGCGGCGACGCTGGCCCGCCAGTTCCACGAGGTGGACCGGCTGTCGTCCTTCTTCGACCTGGTCCAGCAGGACCCGGTGGTCAGCCAGGTCAAGCTGATCGCCGAGCCCTGGGACGTGGGCGAGGGCGGCTATCAGGTGGGCAACTTCCCGCCACTGTGGACCGAGTGGAACGGCAAGTACCGCGACACCGTGCGGGACATGTGGCGGGGCGAGCCGCGGACGATCGCCGAGTTCGCGGGGCGGCTGACGGGGTCGTCGGACCTGTACCAGGACGACGGACGACGGCCGCTCGCCTCCATCAACTTCACTACCTGCCACGACGGATTCACGCTGCACGACCTGGTCTCGTACAACGAGAAGCACAACCACGACAACGGCGAGGACAATCAGGACGGCGAGAGTCACAACCGGTCGTGGAACAGCGGGGCCGAGGGCGATACGGACGACCCGGCCATCCTTGAACTGCGCGCCCGTCAGATGCGGAACTTCATCGCCACGCTGATGTTGTCGCAGGGCGTGCCGATGCTCTCGCACGGAGACGAGTTCGCCCGGACCCAGCGCGGCAACAACAACGCGTACTGCCAGGACAACGAGGTGTCGTGGGTCCAGTGGCCGAAGCCGGCCGCGGCCAAAGGGGAAGAGGGCGAGAACGGGGAGGACAACACTCTGCTCGCCTTCACCCGCGCGATGGTGTGGCTGCGGAGGGACCACCCGGTCTTCCGGCGCAGGCGGTTCTTCCACGGCCGGCCGGTGGAGGGCACGCACGACGATCTCTCGGACATCGCGTGGTTCACCCCGGAGGGCGAGGAGATGGCCCAGCCGGACTGGCAGGCGGCGCACGCCAAGGCGCTGACGGTCTTCCTGAACGGCCATGCGATCTCGGAGCCGGGTCCGCGGGGCGAGCGGATCTCGGACGATTCCTTCCTGCTGATGTTCAACGCGAGCGCCAAGACGCAGGAGTTCGTGGTGCCGGTGAATCACGGCAAGCAGTGGGTGGTCGTGGTGGACACGGCGCTGCCGGACGGGGTACCGCCGGGGACGGGGCCGAAGGTGGCCGGGGGCGAGCAGGTCACGATGATCGGGCGCAGCCTGGTGGTGCTGCAGCGGCCGGCGTAGGCAGACCCGGTCCTCGGTCGCCGGACGGACTCAGACGGTGTGAGCCCGTCCTGCGCTCTTGGGCCCGCTCGGCGCCCGGGTCCCGCTCTTCGGCCCGCTCGGGGCCCGGGTCCCGGGGTCCGGGGTCCGGGCGGGAGCCCCACGCCAAGGCCCCGCACAGGACCGCGGCCCCCACGGCCACCGCGAACGCCGCCGGCGGCCCCTGCGTCTCCGCCAGCCGGCCGGACACCGCGAGGGCCAGCGCCTGGCCGCCGACGATGCCACTCGTCAGGAAGGCCATGGACTCCGCCAGCCTGCTCTCGGGGACGATCCGTTCGGTCAGGCCGAAGATCGTGATCAGGTGCGGCGCGTAGGCGACGCCGAGCACGACGACGACGGCGTACAGCGCCCACAGCGACGTGACGAACAGGAGCGGCACGGAGAGCACGATCAGCGCCGCCGTCGCGGCCCGCCAGCGGGTGGTCAACTGGATCCGGGCCGGGACGGCCGCCATCGCCAGGCCGGCCACCGCGCTCATGACACCCATCGCCGCGTAGACGAGCCCGGCCTGTCCCGGCTGTCCGAGGCGCTCCGTGAGTGCGGTGATGCCCGCCTGCGACGCGCCGAACATCGCGCCCTGGAGGACCATCGCGGTGCGCAGCGCGTACACCTGCCCGGACAGTCCCGTACGGACGGACGACGCCGTCCGGGACGCGCGGCGTACTCGCGCCGCCGTCGGATGCAGGGCGAACCAGGTGCCGCAGACGGCCAGCGTCCCCGCCGCCACGAACAGGGCGGCGGCCGGGTGGGCGAATGCCACGGCGAGGCCGACGAAGGCCGGGCCGAGGACGAACGACACCTCGTCGAGGGTGCCTTCGAAGGACAGCACGGCGGCAACCACCCGTTCGTCCGCGCCGGACTGCCGGGCGAGAGCGACGGACCGGGTCCGGGCCATCGGCCCGACCTGCGGCACGCTCGCACCGGCGAGCGCACCGACGAGGGCGAGCGGGAGGGTGGCCGTCCGGTCGAGGGCTGCGAGCACCAGCGCCGTCACGGCGACCGCGTTGACGAGGGCGGCGGCCAGGACGACAGTCCGCTGCCCGTGCCGGTCCGCCATTCGGCCCAGGACGGGGCCGCCCAGCGTCTGGCCTGCCGCGAGCGCGCCGCCGACGAGCCCCGCCGTGGCGAGGCTGCCACTGGTCTCGGCGACCAGCAGGAGACTCCCGAGCTGGCACATCGCGGTCGGGAGCCTGCCGAGGAAGGAGAGGACAGGCAGGACAGGTCCCGTCAGGGCGACAACCTCGCGGTAGGTGCGAAAAGTGCCGGACATCGGTCGAACGTAGGCCTCCTTGCGGAGACGGACGCATGGGTCGATGACACAGAAGCCCCGAATGCGGGTACGTACGTTCGCATGACGCCGACCGCCACCTATCGCCTCCAGCTCCATTCCGGTTTCCCCTTCTCGGCCGCCGAGGACGCGGTGCCCCAGCTGGCCGCCCTCGGGGTCTCCCATCTGCATCTGTCGCCGGTCCTGGAGGCCGTACCCGGCTCCCAGCACGGGTACGACGTCGTGGACCACGCACGCGTGCGGGCCGAACTGGGAGGCGAGGAGGGGTTGCGCGCGCTGTCCCGCACCGCGCGGGCGCACGGGCTCGGCCTGGTCATCGACATCGTGCCGAACCACATGGCCCTGCCGTCTCCCGAGAGCCTCAACCGGCCACTCTGGGACGTGCTCAAGGAGGGGCCCGCCTCCCCTTGCGCCCGCTGGTTCGACATCGACTGGGAGGCGGGCGGCGGCAAAATGCTGCTGCCCGTCCTTGGACACCCGATCGGTGACGAGCTGGACGCCCTGCGGATCGACGGCGATGTCCTGCGGTACTACGACCACGAGTTCCCGCTGCGCGAGGGCACGGCCGGGCTGCCGCTGCCCGAGCTGCTGGACGCCCAGTGGTACCGGCTCACCTGGTGGCGGCTGGCCCGGACCGAGCTCAACTACCGTCGTTTCTTCACCATTTCGGACCTGATCGGGGTCCGGGTGGAGGACCCGGAGGTGTTCGCCGCCTCCCATACGAAGATCATCGAGCTGGTGCGGGACGGGGTGGTGGACGGGCTGCGCATCGACCACCCGGACGGTCTCGCCGACCCCGAGGCGTATCTGACCCGGCTGGCGGAGGCGACCGGTGGTGGTCTGTGGACCGTCGTGGAGAAGATCCTCACCGGGCAGGAGCGGCTGCCCGCGGAGTGGCCGGTCGCCGGGACGACGGGATACGACGCGCTGCACCGGATCGGCGGCCTGTTCACCGACCCGGTGGGCGTCGGCCAACTCATCGACCACTACCGGGACTTCGCGGGCCCCTCCGGCGACCGCGGCGGCTACTGGGACGCGACGGTGCGCCGGGCCGCGTACCGGGTCATCACCCATGAGCTGGCCGCCGAGACGCGCTTCCTGGTCCGCACGGCCGAGCGGATCTGCGCGGCGGACCCCGCCCTGCGCGACCACGCGCCCTGGGCGCTGCGGACCGCGGTGCGGGAGCTGCTGGTGCGGGTCCCCGTCTACCGGCCGTACGTGACGGCGGGCGGCCCCTGCCCCGAGAGCGCGGAGGCCGCCGTTCCGATGGCGGCGGTGCTGCAGGTGAAGGCCGTGTTCTCGGTGCCCGAGGAGGCCGCGGTCGTCGATGTGGTGCGCGACCTCGCGCTGGGCAGGCTGGGATCGGGCCCCGACCACGCGGCGTTCTGCGCGCGCTTCGCCCAGACCTCGTCGGCGCTGCGCGCCAAGTCCGTCGAGGACACGGCCTTCTACCGGTACGTGCCGCTGCTCTCGGCGACAGAGGTGGGCGGCGATCCCGGATTCCCCGCGGTGACCCCGGCGGACTTCCACGACTTCTGCACCCGTCTGGCGCGCGACTGGCCGGCCACCGGCACGGTGCTTTCCACCCACGACACGAAGCGCAGCGCGGACGTACGGGCCCGCATCACGGTGCTGTCCGAGTGCCCGCAGCGGTGGGCCGGGCTGCTGACGGAGCTGGCGGGCGTGTCCGCCCCCGACCCGCATCTGGCGTGGGCCGCCTGGCAGACCGCGCTCGGTTTCGGCGCCCCCGACGCGCAGCGGCTGACGCCCGCGCTCCTGAAGGCCGTCCGGGAGGCGGGGCTGCACACCAGCTGGACCGAGCAGGACCCGGCGTACGAGCAGGCGGTGGCCGACTTCGTGGCGGCGGGGCCCGCGGGGCCGCCGTTCGAAACGGTGGCGGCGTTCTCACGGGACATCGACCCGTACGTACGGGCCAATGTGCTCGGGGCCGCGCTGGTGCACCTGACAATGCCGGGGGTGCCGGATGTCTACCAGGGCACGGAGCACGAGTCCCTCGTCCTGGTGGACCCGGACAACCGGCGGCCCGTCCTGTTCGACCGCGACGGGGACAAAGCCGGTGGCCTGTCCGGTGAGAAGTACGCCCTCACGAAGGCGGCCCTGGGGGTGCGGCGCCGGCGCCCGGAGGCCTTCGGCGAGTCGGGGACGTACCAGCCGCTGACCGTCACGGGTCCGGCGGCCGGGCACTGCGTGGCGTTCTGCCGGACCGGCCGGGTCGTCACGGCCGTCACCCGGCTCTCACTGCGGCTCGCGGAAGCGGGCGGCTGGCAGGAGACGGAGCTGGTGCTTCCGGAGGGAGAGTGGGCCGATCTACTCGCGCCGCGAAGGGAGTTCACGGGGGCGGTGCGGGTGACCGACCTGTTCGCGGAGGCGCCGGTGGCGCTGCTGGTGCCGGCCGGTGGTCGGGCCGAGTAGGGCGGACGGGAACTCGGAGCGACCGCCGCTGATCAGGCCGAACAGGTCGAGCGGGGACTCGGGCGGACGGCGCCGGGCCCGGACCGCGGTCGTCGGTGCGCCCCGGCCCTCCCCCGCGCCCGGCGGGCCGGTACCGCCCGTCCGCAGCGGCCACCAGCAGCGCTCGCCGAGCAGCGCCATCGCCGAGGGCAGGATCAGGGCCCGCAGCACGATCGCGTCGAACAGCACCGCCACCGTGAGCCCCACGGCGAGCTGCTTCATCTCGATCCGGTCGATGAACAGGAAGCTGACGAAGACCGAGACCATGACGACCGCGGCGCCGCAGTGGAAGCCGCCGGGATGAAGCTTCTGGTCGAGCGTTTCCGTTACGAGTGGACGACGGCCTGTGGGCTGCCGGAACGGCCGGGCCGGCTGGAGTTCCGGCCGGAGCCCGACGACGGGGTGATCCTCGATCTGCTGCGCCGGGTCCAGGTGGGCACCCTGGACGCCCACGCACTGCACGCCGTCGCGGCAGGCGGACAGCACGGAGAGCGGCCTGGAGGCCGCTGCGCGGGAGGAGCTGGACTTCTTTCCGCTGGTGCCCGTCGCCGCGCGAGTGGTGGCAGCTCGCCCACACCCAGGGCGGTGACCTGGCCGGGCTCCACATCCCGGCACGCAACACGCAGGGGCCGTGCATCGGCTTCATCGGGGTCGTACCGGAGCAGCGCGGCCACGGTTACGCGTACGACCTGCTCGTCGAGTGCACGCGTTTCCTGGCCGCCGAGGGTGCGCAGGTCGTCGCCGGAGCCACCGATCAGAGCAATACGCCGATGGCCGCCGCATTCGCCAAGGCTGGACATCCGGTGATTCAGGAGCGGATCCACTTCGTCTGAAGCACGATGGTGTCGGCATCGACGACGAGAGGGGCCGCCAGTGCTTTTCGAGGTGTGGGCACCGCATGCGGACCGGGTGACGCTCCAGTTGGCGGGCAGCGCCGTGGCGATGCGGCGCGATCCGGCGCGGGACGACTGGTGGGCCGTCGAGGCGGACGCGGACGAAGGCGCCCGCTACGGCTTCACGCTGGACGAGGGCCCGGTCCTGCCCGACCCGCGCTCGCGCCGCCAGCCGGACGGGCCCGACGGACTCAGTGCCGTCGTGGATCACGGTTCCGCCGGCCTGCCGGGCGCGTGGGCGGGGCGCCCGCTGCCGGGCGCGGTCCTCTACGAGCTGCACGTCGGTACGTACACCCCGGAAGGCACCTTCGACGCCGCCGCCGGGCGGCTCGGGCATCTGGTGGAGCTGGGCGTCACGCATGTCGAGCTGATGCCCGTCTGCCCGTTCCCCGGCGTCCACGGATGGGGGTACGAGGGGGTGTCGCTGTGGGCCGTGCACGAGCCGTACGGCGGGCCCGACGGGCTGAAGCGCTTTGTCGACACGGCGCACGGGCTCGGTCTGGGCGTCGTGCTCGACGTGGTCCACAACCACCTCGGCCCCTCCGGCGACTACCTGCCTCTCTTCGGGCCGTACTTCACCGACACCCACCACACACCGTGGGGTTCGGCCGTCAATCTTGACGCCCCCGGCTCCGACGAGGTCCGCGCGTTCCTGCTCGGCAGCGCGCTGTCCTGGCTGCGCGACTACCGCGTCGACGGGCTGCGGCTCGACGCGGTGCACGCCCTCGCCGACACCCGTGCGCTGACCTTCCTCGAAGAGCTGTCCACGGCCGTCGACACTCTCTCGGCCGAGACGAACAGGCCGCTCTTCCTGATCGCCGAGTCCGACCTGGGCGATCCGCGAACGACGACACCGCGCGAGTCGGGCGGGCTCGGACTGCACGCCCAGTGGAACGACGACTTCCACCACGCCCTGCACACCGCTCTCACCGGTGAATCCCAGGGCTATTACGCCGACTTCGCCCGTGCCCCCCTCGGAGCGCTCGCCAAGACGCTGGGGCACGCCTTCTTCCACGACGGTACGTACTCGACCTTCCGTGGCCGCGCGCACGGGCGCCCGGTGGACCGCACCAGGGCCGCCGCGCACCGGTTCCTCGGCTACGCCCAGACCCACGACCAGATCGGCAACCGGGCACTCGGCGACCGGCTCTCCGCCTGCCTGTCCCCCGGGCTGCTGGCGTGCGCCGCCGCGCTCGTGCTCACCGGGCCCTTCACCCCGATGCTGTTCATGGGTGAGGAATGGGCGGCCCGTACACCGTGGCAGTTCTTCACGGACCACACCGACCCGGAGCTCGCCGAGGCCGTACGCAACGGCAGGCGCCGGGAGTTCGCGGCGCACGGGTGGGCGGATGAGGACATTCCCGATCCGCAGGACCCGCGGACCAGGGAACGCTCCTGCCTCGACTGGTCGGAGCCCGCGAGCGAGCCCCACGCGCGCGTGCTGGCCTGGTACCGCGAGTTGATCGCCCTGCGCCACGCGCGGCCCGACCTGGCCGACCCGGATCTGGCGGCGGTGAAGGTCGCGTACGACGAGAACGCGCGCTGGCTCGCGTACCGACGCGGTGACATCCGCGTCGCGGTGAACCTCTCGAAGGAGCAGGCCACGATCGGCCTGGGCCGCGATGGGCGCAGCCGCGTGCTGGCGGCGTGGGAGCCGGTGGAGGCGCCGGGCGCCGACGGGTTGCTTGCGCTGCCGGCCGAGTCGTGTGTGGTGCTGGGGCCGGACGTGGCGTGACGGCAGGCGGGGTGGGGGCGGGGAACAGCCCCGCCCCTGCCGCTGGGCCTCACCCGCTGGACGGGCTGAGCTATTCAGCCCGTCCGGCGTTTGAGGACACGCCCGTAGGGCGTCCGGGGGGCTGGGGCCTGCCCCCAAGTTTCGGGAAGGGGCGGGTAGGGGAACAGCCAGCCGCAGGCGCCCGCTTCAGCCGACGACCGCCATTTCCCGCGCCGTCGTGTTGAGGCGCCGGCCTCCCGTCTCCGTGACCGTGACGATGTCCTCGATCCGCACACCGAAGCGGCCGGGAAGGTAGATGCCGGGCTCGATCGAGAAGCACATGCCAGGCACCAACGCCCGCAGCTCCCCCTCGATCATGTACGGCGGCTCATGCGTGGTCACCCCGATACCGTGCCCGGTGCGGTGGATGAACCGCTCTCCGTACCCCGCCTCGGTGATGACCGCGCGCGCCACCCGGTCCACGTCCTGGCAGGCGATCCCCGGACGTACCGCGTCGAAGGCCGCCTGCTGTGCCTCCCGTACGACGTCATGGACGCGCTGCTCCTCGGCGCTCGGGGCGCCGACGTGGACCGTGCGGGAGGTGTCGGAGCCGTAACCGTGCTTGAGGCCGCCGAAGTCGAGGACGACCATGTCGCCCTCCTCAATGACACGCGGGCCCGCCTCGTGGTGCGGGCTGGCGCCGTTCGGGCCGCTGCCGACGACCGTGAAGTCCACCTGTTCGTGCCCGAACTGCGTGAGGAGATGGGCGAGTTCGGCGGCCACCTCGCTCTCACGACGGCCGGAGAAGCGGATCTTGACAATTTCCTCGTACGTGGCGTCCGCAGCCGCGCCCGCCGCTTCGAGGCGTGCCAGCTCGGACGCGTCCTTGACCGCCCGAAGCAGGGGCAGGGCGGTGGTCAGCGAGACGTACGAGGTGTGGGGCAGTTCCCGCTGGAGGCCCAGGAGGTGCATCGCCCAGGCGTTGTCGCTGATGCCGAAGCGCCCCTGCGCGTCCAGGAGCGGCGCGGTGACGTCGTACGGGTCCTTGCCGTCGGTCCAGTCGCGCAGGGTGAACGCGGCGGCTCCGGCGGCCCGCTCGGCGTCCGGCGCCTCCAGCGTCGGGACCACCAGGACGGGGTCCTGTCCCACGGCCAGGACCAGGAGCGTCAGCCGCTCGGTGGTCGCGGTCGGCCGGTAGCCGGTGAGGTGGACCAGGTCGGGGCCGGGGGCGACGAGCAGACCCGCAAGCCCGGCGTCGGCGGCGGACCGCACGGCGCGGGCCATGCGGGCCCGGTAGTCGTCGGCGGTGAAGGGGGCGGGCGCATCTGACATGGCCTCATCCTGCCCGGCGCAGCGGATCCCCACCAGCCGATGGCAGGACGGTGTTCGGCGCGAAGGACACGACGAGGTCGGCGCGGTCGCGGCCCTGCCGCACCAGGCGGGCGTTGGCCTCGTCCGAGGTGCGGGCGAAGTGTTCGGCGCGCTGCCGGGGTTTGCCGAAACGTTCATGCCGGTCGATGAGCCTGCGCAGCCGCTCGTCCTGGTCGAGCTCCAGGAACCAGACCTCGTCGAGTAGGTCCCGTACGGCCGCCCAGGGTCCTTCGTCGAGCAGCAGATAGTTGCCCTCGGTGATGACCAGCGGGGCGTCCAGGGGCGCGGGCACCGGGATGCTGCCCGCCACCGGTTCCTCCAGGGACCGGTCGTAGGCGGGCGCGTAGACGACGGTGCCCGGCGGCTGGGGAGTGCGCAGCCTGGTGAGGAGTGCGGTGTATCCGGTGGCGTCGAAGGTGTCGGGGGCGCCCTTGCGGTCGGTGCGCCCCAGGCGCTCCAGCTCCGCTCCGGCCAGGTGGAAGCCGTCCATCGGGACGAGTACGGCGGCCTGACCGAGGCGGTCGGCGAGGTGCGCGGCGAGGGTGGACTTCCCCGCGCCCGGGGCGCCCGCGATGCCGAGGACGCGGCGACGGCCGGGGGCGATGAGACGGTGAGCGCGGTCGATCAGGTGCTGCGGTTCCATGAGGGCATTGTGGTGGCCGCGGGCCGAGGTGGTACGTATGACTTCCGTCCTCCGACCGGAAGAGGTACCGCCCATGTCGCACATCGCTCTGACCGCCCTGGTCGTCCGTGACTACGACGAGGCGATCGCCTTCTACACCGACGCGCTCGGATTCGAGCTGGTCGAGGACACGGACCGGGGTGACGGCTCCCGGTGGATCGTCGTCCGCCCGCGCGGCGCGGGGGCCGGTACGGGGCTGCTGCTCGCTCGGGCGAAGGGGGACGCGCAGCACGCGCGCATGGGCGATCAGACGGGTGGCCGGGTCGGGTTCTTCCTGTATACCGAGGACTTCGCGGGCGATCACGCGCGGATGGTGGCGGCGGGGGTCCGGTTCGTGGAGGAGCCGCGGCATGAGGTGTACGGGGCGGTCGCGGTGTTCGAGGACCTGTACGGGAACCGGTGGGATCTGCTGGAGCCGGCGGTGGTGTGAGGGGGCGGGGGGATGCGGGGCGGGGTGCGGATCAGGGTGCGGATCACGTCGCTGGGTGCTGGTCCCGCGCCTGGGGCGTGTCTCAAGGTCAGCTTCCCCACCGCATCGCCAACGGCCTTGCCCGGCTGCCCGGACAGGGGCGGCCCTGAAATCATTTCGCCCGTGCTCGCCTCGTCCGGTACGGTCGCGGGATTGTTTTCACCGCTGGGAGCCCAGGAGGTTCGCGGGTGACCTCCCCGGCAGTTCCCAAGCTGAGAGCAGGTTTCGTTATGGCATGTCGTATCAGTGAGCTCGTGCTCGGTTGCCGCGACCCTGAGGTGCTGGCGCGATTCTGGTGCGAGGTCCTGGACTTCGTCGTGCTCGATCGCGAGGACGACGGCACGGTGGAGATCGGGCCGCGCGAAGGGTTCGGCGGTCCGCAGCCGACGATCATCCTCAGTCGCAGGGATGAGCCGGAGAAGGGGAAATCCCGGCTGCACATCGACGTCAACGCCACCGACCGCGATCAGGACGCCGAGCTCGAACGCCTTCTGAAGCTCGGTGCGCGCCCGGCCGACATCGGCCAGACAGGGCAGGAGCAGTGGCATGTCCTGGTCGACCCCGAAGGTAATGAGTTCTGCCTGCTCAAGGCCCGTCTCAACCCACTCTGATGCTCATCGGTCACGCCTCGGCACCAGGTACCTAGGGTCTGCCTCGAAGTCCGGTGTGACGGGCGTGTCGTGATCGTGAAGAAGTGAGGTCTCCGGTAGAGGGTTCATCGACCAAGAAAAACCTGAACACCGGAGACCTCGTGGCCACCCTGGCGGTGACGAGGCGGTTGGCCTGACCGATGAGCAGTGGGCGCGGCTGGAACCGCTGTTGCCTGTGCCCACGCCGTCGGGTCGGCCGTCGGCGTGGACGAAACGGCAGCTCATCGACGGGATCAGATGGCGGGTGCGGGTGGTGCGCCCTGGTGGGACGTCCCAGACTGCTACGGCTGGTCCTTTGGGGCGGGTCGTCGGGCGAGGGCATCATCCTCGCGCCGAACGCCCCGGTAGTGGACGCCGCGCACCGGGCCGGTGTGCGGGTCCTCGGCAATGTCTTCCTGCCGCCCACCGCGTACGGCGGCGATCTGCGGTGGACTCGCGAGCTGGTGCAGCGCGACGCGTTCGGCCGCTTCCCGATCGCCGACAAGCTGATCGAGGTGGCGCGGGCGTACGGCTTCGACGGCTGGTTCCTCAACGGCGAGACGGGCGGCGGAGATCGCCAACTGGCCGCCGCTCTCAAGGAGTTCGTACGGGCGCTGTGCGCCGGGGCTCCCCAGCTGAGGATCACCTGGTACGACGCCTTCAACTCCGACGGCCAGGTCGGCTGGCAGGGTGCGCTCAACGACAAGAACGCCGCGTTCTTCAAGGCGTCCCACACGATGTTCGTGGACTTCCGCTGGAGCGCGGCGGGGCTCGACGCCGGTCACGGTGGAGGTCACGGTCACGGGCCCCGGCGGAGTACGGCGGATACCGGGCGCGACCGTGCGTACCGGCGACGGGTGGACCACCTCATCGGTCCCGTTGCCGCGCGGCGCCGTGCACGCGCTGGGTTTGCGGCTGACCGGCACCGGAACGGGCACCGGCGGGGCCTGACGGCTGGGCGCCCTGTCCGTGCGGGCCGGATCCGCGCCCACCCCCGGCAGCCCCACCGGGGTACGTGTCGAGGCCGCCCGCGTCCTCGCGCCCGGTGCGGCGGAGCTGCGACTGCGCCGGCAGGCGGCCGCGGACGCGCGCCACTACGAGGTGCACAGGTGCTCCCCGGCGGCGGGCGGCGTTTCCTCGGCGGCACGGCGGGCATCGCGTACTACGTTGCCTCGCTGCGCCGCACGTCGAGCGAGGCGGCCACCTCGCTGGAAGTGCGCGCCACCGGTCAGTTGCTGACCTCATCGCGTCCCGCCCCGGTCACCCACACCTGGTAGTCACCCCCACCTTCTCGTCCCAGAACATCGGAGCCACCCTCATGCACGACGACCGAAGCATCGTCGAACACCGCCTGCGCCGCGTGCTCAAGGACCGCATCCAGCCGGCCGTCCACTCCACGCCCGTCCCGCTGACCATCGAGCGGTGGGAGGCGCCGGGCGAGCCCGTCCCGGTCGCGGAGGGCCTGGCTGCCACGTACGGTCCGGCCGCCGCGGGTGACCTGTGGGGCCCGGCCTGGGGCACCACCTGGTTCAAGGTCACCGGGCAGGTCCCGGCCGAGTGGCGCGGGCGCACCGTCGAGGCCGTCATCGATCTCGGCTTCGACCGGCAGATGCCCGGCTTCCAGTGCGAGGGCCTGATCTACCGGCAGGACGGGGAGGCGGTGAAGGCCCTCAACCCGCGCAACGACTGGGTGCGGATCGGCGAACCGGCCGTCGGAGGCGAGGAGGTCCTGCTGTACGTCGAGGCGTCCTCCAACCCCGTCCTGGTCGACCACGCGCCGACGTACGAGGGTGACAGGCTCACCTCGGGCGACAAGCCGCTCTACCGCGTCGAGCGGATGGACCTCACGGTCTTCGAGACCGAGGTGTGGGAGCTGGTCCAGGACCTGGAGGTGCTCGGCTCCCTGATGACGGAGCTGTCGCAGGGCGACGCCCGGCGCTGGGAGATCCTGCGGGCGATCGAGCGCTGTCTGGACGCCGTGGACCTGACGGACGTGCCGGGCACGGCGGCGGCGGCCCGCGCGGAGCTGGCCGGGGTACTGGCCGCCCCCGCGAACGCGTCGGCCCACCGCATCAGCGCGATCGGGCACGCCCACATCGACTCGGCGTGGCTGTGGCCGCTGCGTGAGACGGTGCGCAAGGTGGCGCGTACGTCGTCCAACGTGGTCAACCTCATGGACGACCACCCGGAGTTCGTCTTCGCGATGTCGCAGGCGCAGCAGCTCGCCTGGATCAAGGAGCACCGGCCCGAGGTCTTCGCCAAGGTCAAGAAGAAGATCGCGGACGGGCAGTTCGTGCCGGTCGGCGGCATGTGGGTGGAGTCCGACACGAACATGGTCGGCGGCGAGGCGATGGCCCGCCAGTTCCTCTACGGCAAGAAGTTCTTCATGGACGAGTTCGGCATCGAGACCAACGAGGTCTGGCTGCCCGACTCCTTCGGCTACACGGCGGCGATGCCGCAACTGGTGAGGCTGTCCGGGTCGAAGTGGTTCCTGACGCAGAAGATCTCCTGGAGCCAGGTCAACAAGTTCCCGCACCACACCTTCTGGTGGGAGGGCATCGACGGCACCCGCGTCTTCACGCACTTCCCGCCCGTCGACACGTACAACTCCGACCTGGGCGGCGAGCAGATGGCGCACGCCGCACGCAACTACCAGGAGAAGGGCCGGGGTTCACGCTCCATGGCCCCCTTTGGCTGGGGTGACGGCGGTGGTGGGCCGACCCGGGAGATGCTGGCGCGCGCGGAGCGACTGCGGGACCTGGAGGGCTCGCCGAAGGTGACGGTCGAGAAGCCGTCGGCGTTCTTCTCGAAGGCCGAGGCGGAGTACCCGGACGCGCCGGTGTGGGCGGGCGAGCTGTATCTGGAGCTGCACCGCGGTACGTACACCTCGCAGGCGAGGACCAAGCAGGGCAACCGGCACAGCGAGTCGCTGTTGCGCGAGGCGGAGCTGTGGTCGGCGACGGCGGCGGTCCGCGTGGCGGGCTTCGTGTATCCGTACGAGGACCTGGAGCGGATCTGGAAGACGGTGCTGCTGCACCAGTTCCACGACATCCTGCCCGGCTCCTCGATCGCCTGGGTGCACCGAGAGGCGCGGGAGACGTACGCGCGGGTGCGTACGGAGCTGGAGGCGATCACGGCCGCCGCGCAGACGGCGTTGGCGGGCGAGGGGTCCGACAACCTGACCTTCAACGCCGCTCCGCACAGCCGTGGTTCGGTCCCGGCCGGCGGCGCGTCGGTCGCCGATCCGTCCCCGACGGCCGACACGGTCACGGCCTCGTCCCGCCCGGACGGCGGCTTCGACCTCGACAACGGGCTGCTGCGCATCACGGTCGACGCCCGGGGCCTGGTGGTCTCGGCGTACGACGTGGCGGCGCGGCGGGAGGCGGTGGCTCCCGGCCTGGCGGCCAACCTGCTCCAGATCCACCCCGACTTCCCGAACATGTGGGACGCCTGGGACATCGACGAGTTCTACCGCCACAAGGTCACCGACCTGGTGGGCGTCGACACGCTCGCCCTCACCGAGTCGACCGGGGACCGTGCGGTGCTCACCGTCGCCAGGTCCTTCGGCGAGTCGACGGTCGTGCAGCGGCTGACGCTGCGCTCGGGGGCGAAGGTCCTCGACATCGAGACGGATGTGGACTGGCACGAGACGGAGAAGTTCCTGAAGGCTGCCTTCCCGCTCGATGTGAAGGCCGACCGGTCGGCGGCCGAGACCCAGTTCGGTCATGTCTTCCGCGCCACGCACACCAACACCTCTTGGGAGGCTGCCAAGTTCGAGATCTGCGCGCACCGCTGGATCCAGGTCGAGGAGCCCGGCTGGGGCGCGGCGGTCGTCAACGACTCGACGTACGGCCATGACGTCACCCGGGACATGCGGGAGGACGGCGGGCAGACCACGACGGTCAGGCTCTCCCTGCTGCGCGCCCCGCGCTACCCGGACCCGGAGACCGACCAGGGCAGCCACCGCCTGCGCTTCGCGCTCGCACCCGGCGCCACGGTCACCGACGCGGTCCGGGAGAGCCACTGGATCAATCTCCCGGAGCGCACCCGCACGGGCGACGGCAGCAGCCCGGTCGCGCCGCTGGTGTCCGTCGACAACGACCGGATCGTGGTGGAGGCGGTGAAGCTGGCCGAGGACCGCGGCGGCGATGTGGTCGTCCGTATCTACGAGTCGGGCGGCGGTCGCGGCACGGCGACGCTCGGCGCGGGCTTCCCGATCACGTCGGTGGTGGAGACGGACCTGCTGGAACGCCCGTTGGCGGACGCGGCGGCGTACGCCCCGACGGCCGACGGGACCGTGGAACTGTCGCTGCGGCCGTTCCAGATCCTCACGCTGCGGCTGGGGACGGGCGCGTAGACGGCGACGGCGGTCCCTCGGCGGGACCGCCCGGTGCGGCGGGGACGTGCGGGCGGGGCGGCGAATTGCGATGTACAGGGGCGTTCGCGGCCCGTAGCATCCGCCCACGTGTCCTACGAACTTCACGACCGCGGCGTCGTAGCCGATACGCACAACGACCTGCTGATGGCGGTCACCGCCCGGGAGCCCCGGCAATGGGCGGGATTCTTCCGCGAACAGTGGCTGCCGCAACTGCGCGACGGCGGGGTGAACCTCCAGGTGTTGCCGGTCTTCATCGAGGACCAGTACCGCCCCGAGGGCGCGCTGCGCGAGACCCTGCGCATGATCGAGTGCGCGCACACGCTGGCCGAGGGCAACGCCGACGAGGTGGCGCTGTGCCTTGACGGGTCCGCCGTCGACGCCGCGCTGGCCGCGGGGAAGATCGCCCTCGTCCTCGCCCTGGAGAGCGCGCCGGGTGTCGACGCGAACGTGGAGCTCTTCGGGACCCTGCACCGACTCGGCGTGCGGGTCGCGTCCATCGCCCACTGGGGCCGTACGCCGCTGGCCGACGGCAGCGGCGAGGACGCCACCGGCAGCCGTCTGACCGGCGCCGGGGTCGAGGCGCTTGCCGAGATGGAGCGCCTGGGCATCCTCTTCGACGTGTCCCATCTCGGCGCGGCCGGGGTCGGGCACGTCCTGGAGCTGGCCACCCGCCCCGTCATCGCCACGCACTCCTCGGCGCGTGCCCTGCGCGACCACCACCGCAATCTGACCGACGCCCAGCTCCGTGGGGTCGCCGCGACCGGCGGGACGGTGTGCGTGAATTTCCTCCCGGAGTTTCTCGCCGCGGAACCGGCCGACTGCACGGTGGACCGGCTGGCCGACCACATCCTGCACATCACTGGGGTCGTCGGCGTCGAACACGTCGGCCTGGGACCGGACTTCATCGAGGAAGTCATCGGCGACATCACCCCGCCGTGCTGCGAGAAGGACTATGGATTTCCCTGGTCCCTGCCCGGCGTCCAGGGCCCGCGTGGGCTGCCCCTGGTCACCGAGGCGCTGATCCGACGGGGCCTGCCCGAGGACGACGTACGCAGGATCATCGGTGGCAATGTGCTCGACCTGTTCCGCAAGGAACTGGGGCGGCCCGCCTAGGGGGTGTCGTGTGGGTGGGGCGCGCTCCCCCGGAGTGTGCCCCACCCACACGGACGGGCTCGGTGCCGCGTTCAGTACCGCGTGGAGACGGTCGCCCCTTCGAACCCCTGGGCCGCGTGCAGGCTGATGTAGTGCGCCCCGGCCCTGGGGTTGTCGACGGTCAGGGTGTGGTCGTTCCCGGCGCCGGTGGACCTGCTGGTGTGGCTGGTGGTGGTCGCCCATCCGGTGGCGCTGTAGTAGAGGTCGGCATTGCCCGTACCACCGGTCGTGGTGATCTTCAGCTGGGTGGTGCCGGCCGGTATGTAGAGGTACAGGTAGGCGTAGTTGCCCGTGGTGGCCCGCAGTGCGCTGCGCCCGCAGTTCTCACCAAGCAGCCGGGCGTCGCTGCCGGTGCACTCGGGCAGGGCGGGCGGTGTGGTGGTGGAACCGCAGTCGCCCGCCGCGCACGCCGTGAGCCAGGTGTTGAATCCGGCGTCGTAGCGGGTGCCGATGGTGGACGTCAGGTGGGTGCGGGCCGCGTTCCAGTTGCCGCTGCGGTAATGGCCGAGCACGGTGTCGACTTCCGCGCGGTGCGACTGGAGCATGTAACGGACCGCCAGATAGCCCCAGTTGTAGACCCTGGCCTGGTCGGCGTTCTCGTAGGTCGTGTCGAACAGGGTCCGCAGCGTGTGGGTGTGCGCCCCGGCCTGCGCGATGGCGTCCTCGTAGACGACCTGGCGGTACGAGTAGGAGATGTACTCCGCGAAGCCTTCGATCCACCAGATGGTCGGGGTGCTGATTCCGGCGCCGAAGTCGCCGGACATGTTGAACCGGCCGTCGAGGTAGTGGGTGTACTCGTGGTTGAGGTTCCAGATCTGGAATGCGGGCCTGACCCACTCGGCCTCGTAGGCGATGAACCGCGGCTGGTTGCCCGCGGCGGCGGGGTCGCCCTCCAGGTACATGCCACCGTTGTTGGTGTCGATGCCGTAGATCGCCCCGGCGTAGGTCTGGTAGTCGGTGCTGGAGTCGAACGCGACCACTTCGATGGTGGTGTTGTTGTCCCCGGCCACCGGACCGTTGTCCCGTGCGACGTCGTGGAAGTAGGCGTCCTGCTCGCGCAGGCTGGTGCAACTGGCGGAGAGCTCGGCGGTGGTCATCTGCTGGGCGAGGACGCGAATGCTGGGGCTGCAGGTGTGGCTGACCGGCAGCACGGCGCGCTTGAGCCGGTCGGCCAGCCCGCAGATGTCGTAGTAGGCGCAGTTGGCCCGGTCGAAGTAGTCGGCCATCTCCGCGACGCCGACCCAGAGCGGGGCGGTACGTCCGGTCATGGAGCTCTGCTTGAGCAGTGCTGCCGCCAACGGCCTGGCCTTGGCGCGCAGTGACGCCTCCTGGAGGAAACGGCCGAGTTCGCGTCCCGCGTTGGAGGTCAGATACGACTGGGCCGTGCCCAGCAGATCCAGGTGGCCCGAGGCGAAGGCGTGGAGCGCGTCGATCAGGCTGGGGTCGGACTCGACGGCCCTGACGAACGCGGGCAGTTGATGGCCGCGGAAGGTCACGGTGTACACGTTGTTCACGGCGTTGAGCATGTACCAGGAGCTGTTGTACGAGGCGTTGTACCCGGCGAGCAGCCGCTTGACCACGTACAGGTAACGGGCGTTCTGCTCCGCACTGTCGATCAGCGTGACAGCCTCGGCCAGGGTCTCACCGTTGGCGTCGGTGACGTCGGAGGAGTGCGAGGAGGCGAAGAAGGCGTCGAGTCCGCCCTGGATGGCGGTGCGCAAAGTGGGGCCGTAACCGCCCACGACCTCGGGGTTGTAGTACTGGACGTAGTAGCCGGCCCGCAGGAACAGCACCAGTTGCGGCATGCCGGTGCTGCTGTCTCCGGGGTAGGCCGCCGAGCCGTCGCGCAGGGCGTTGGCGATACTGACCATCTGAGTTTCGCGGAAGGCAAGATACGCGTTGTTGCCCTTGATGCCGAACAGGGTGTTGACGCAGTCGGTGGTCGACGACTTGACCTGCTGGACCAGAGCGCTGCCGGTGCGGCCGGTGAAGTCCTCGACCCTGCACTCGGCCGCGGCGGCGCCCGGGGCCTTCATCGAAGGTGCCGGGTGGCTCGGCCGGGCGGCGCCGGGGTCGTCGTAATCCCGCTTGAGCGCGTCCTTGGAGGCGCTCAGCGGCGGGCGGTCCGCCGGCTTCAGGGGCTTGCGGTCCGCGTGGCCGGCGTCCCCGGCGGGCGCGGTGGGCGAGTGCGCGGCGGGGCCGCCGGGCCTCTCGGCGTCGAGGGCCCCGGATGCGGGCGCCGTTACGGACGCACTGGGCGGCGGCTCGGCGGCCCGGCTCGGCGCGGCGAGCATTCCGGTGCCCAGGCAGGCTGCCAGAACGAGCGTGGATAAGCCGGTGAGTCTCTGTCGAACGGTTCGGTTCTTCACGTGCCGCCTCCCAGCGGAGTGGAGGCCGCGCGGCGCGCGGCCGTGGGGGATCTCGCGGGAGTGAGGCGGGGCGGGGATCCGTCCGCACCGGGGAGAGTCACGGAGCGGATCCGGCCGGCCTCTGGTGCGGCCGTCGGCGCCCACATCGTTGGCATGGGCACGACCGCCTCTCGCGGCAGTACAATGGCACATGTCACATGGCCTTCGGAAGACGCTGCGCGCACATTCGCAGACCGGATGGCGACGGCTCAACTCCCGTACCTGGTCACGGGTTTTCGGCATGCCTTCGAGGCGTGTGAGCGCACAACAAGGTGGGTGCACAACAAAGGTGCGCAACGAAGGGGTCCCGTACGGCAGGTCCGGTGATCGGTGATCGGGCGAGGGTCAGCTGCCGCCGGGGCGCTGCTGTCCGTCGGCCCACAGCGACCGGACATGTGACATATGGGCGAGCATGCACGCCTCGGCGCCTTCGGCGTCCCCGGTGACCAGCAGGTCCAGCAGCTCGATGTGCTCCTCGGCCGAAGCCGTCAACTGGCCCGTTTCGGCGAGCCGGTTCAGACCGAAGAGCCGGGAGCGCTTGCGCAGGTTCCCCACCTCCTCGACCAGCCGGCGGTTGCCGGCCAGCGCGAGCAGGCCGAGGTGGAACCGGCGGTCGGCCTCCAGATAGCCCAGGATGTCGTGATTGCGCGCGGCCTCGACGATCTCCAGGGCGATCGGGCGCAGCACTTCCAGCTGCTCGGGCCGGGCCAGCCGCGCGATCCGGCCGACGGTGGGGACTTCGATCATCGCGCGGAGTTCGGTGAAGTCGTCGAGGTCCTGCTCGGTCAGCTCGGTGATCCGGAAGCCCTTGTTGCGGACCGCCTCGACGAGCCCCTCCCGGACCAGGTCGAGCATGGCTTCGCGGACGGGTGTCGCGGAGACGCCGAACTCCGCGGCGAGCGCCGGAGCAGAGTAGATCATGCCCGGCCGGAGATCCCCGGCGATCAACGCGGCGCGCAGCGCGTGCGCCACCTGATCACGGAGGTGCTCCTGCGCCGAGATCACATGGAGCGAGGTCAGGCGGGCCATGTCTGTTCCTCCAGCACCGGGCGGGGCCCCAACAGTACAATGTGACGTTTTGCTTTCGGCCTCCCCGTGCGGCCCCCTACGGAGCCGTACGGGGCCGCGCAGGGTCGTACGGACGAGGGGCGCGGAGGCTGATGAGAACGGGGGCGGCACCAGGGGTGGATCAGGGCCGATATCGGTGCCGGGCGGCGCCCGCCGGGACTAAGGTGTCCGCAGGGCCCACCCCTTCATCACCCGAGGCCGGGGGTTTGGACCTGTGCCCCGGTCACCGTACGATCGCCGCGTTCGGTGTTCTGCCGAGAGCGCCCACCTGGGCCCTGGAGAGCGGGGCTTGTACGTGAGGGCTACTCACTGGTTGGGCGCGATACGCACGATCCACGGCCGTCGCCGGGAAGTGCGCCCCTGGCTGCGCGGGGAGTTCCTTCCCTGGCTGAGCACCGGCCTGGTGGCCGCCAGGCGCGGCCTGGCCCTCTCGATAACCTCGCAGCTGGGCTGCTATCCGCTCGTCATCCTGTCCGTCGTGTCCCTGCCGCTGCTCCCCCTGGGCGTCGGCATCTTCACGCTGCCGATCATCTCCGTCGCCGTCCGGAACCTGGCCGATCTGCACCGGCGCTTCGCCGGTGAATGGTGCTCGATCGCCATTGCCACGCCCTACCGCCCGCACAAGGACGAGAATTTCGAGCCGCTCGATCTGCCCAGCAGTCTGCGGCGTTCGAGATCGCTGCTCGCCGACCCCGCGACCTGGCGCGATCTGCTGTGGATGACGATCAACATACCCTTCGGCCTGGTGGCCGGTCTGCTGCCGGGATGGATGATCATCTACGGCATTCACGGGGTGGTGGCGACTCCCCTGTTCTGGCCCTGGATGGACGACACCTACGGGTACGCGCTGACCTGGCCGGTCCACAGCCCGTACACCGCGGTGCTTGCCTTCTTCCAGGGCCTGGTGTTCCTGTTCTTCGGTTTCTGGTCGGGGACCCGGCTGCTGCGGCTGCACTCCCGGTTCACGTACAAACTGCTGGCACCGACCGAGAAGACCCGCCTGTCCCTCCGCATAGCGCAGCTGACCGAGACCCGCTCGGAGGCCGTGGACGCGCAGGCCGCCGAGCTGCGCCGGATCGAGCGGGATCTGCATGACGGCGCCCAGGCCAGGCTGGTGGCCGTCGGCCTGAAGCTCGGCCTGGCGGACCAGGTGTTCAGAAAGGACCCCGACACCGCCTACCGGCTGCTGACGGACGCGCGGAAGGCCAGCGGCCAGGCCCTGATCGAGCTGCGGGACCTGGTCCGCGGCATCCATCCGCCGGTGCTCGCGGAGCGCGGCCTCGACGGCGCCATCCGGGCACTGGCCCTGGACCTCCCCATGCCGGTGGACGTCGACATCGTCCTGCCGGGCCGACCGCAGGCGCCGGTGGAGTCCGCCGGGTACTTCGCCATCGCCGAGGCGCTCACCAATGTGGTGAAGCACAGCGGCGCCACCTCGGCGTGGGTACGGCTGCGCCACTCCAACGGGAAGCTGACCATGACGGTCGGCGACAACGGGAAGGGCGGCGCGGTGTTCCAGGACGCCGGTGGACTCCGCGGACTGCAGCGCCGGCTCGCGACCTTCGACGGAACGCTCGAACTCAACAGCCCGGTGGGCGGACCCACCACCGTGACCATGGAGTTGCCATGCGTGTTGTGATTGCCGAAGATCTGGCTCTCCTCCGGGAGGGCATCACCCAGCTGCTGACGGTCAACGACTTCGAGGTCGTGGAGGCCGTGGACAACGGCCCCGACCTCCTCCGGGCGCTGCTCCACCACCGGCCCGACGTCGCGGTCGTCGACGTACGGCTGCCACCGACCTTCACCGACGAGGGGCTCCAGGCGGTCACGAAGGCCCGCCTGGAGATCCCCGGGCTGCCGGTCCTGGTGCTGTCCCAGCACGTGGAGCACCTGTACGCGCGGGAGTTGCTCTCCGACCACCGCGGGGGCATCGGCTATCTGCTCAAGGACCGCGTCTTCGAGGTCAGCGAATTCGTCGACTCCGTACGGCGGGTGGCGGCCGGCGGTACGGCGATGGACACCTCGGTCGTCTCCCAGCTGCTGGCCAAGAGCTCGGCCCAGGAGCCGATGCAGTCACTGACGGCGCGGGAGCGCGAGGTGCTCGGGCTGATGGCGGAGGGACGGACCAACGCGGCGATCGCCAGGCAGCTCTACATCTCGGAGAAGTCGGTCGGCAAGCACACCAACAGCATCTTCGCGAAGCTCGGCCTCGCGCCCTCGTGCGACGACAACAGGCGGGTGCTGGCGGTACTCGCCTCGCTCAACCTCTGAGGCTCCGGGGCCCCTATGGAGGACCACAGGGGTACCACTGGGGCCGGTGCGTCGCGTACCTTGCTTGTCTTTCCACTTCTTCTGAGCCCACCCGGGCCGACGGCGTGCGACAACGACTCGAAGGATGAAAGCACCTTGCCGGAATACAATTCCTCACGGAATGCGGGAGGAGAATCTCACGGCAAGCGCACGGGGAAGCTCCTCGCCGTCAGCGACCTCCATGCAGGGATATCCGACAACCAGGCCATCGTAGCGGGCATACATCCACAGTTCGACGACGACTGGCTGCTGGTCGCGGGTGACGTCGGTGAGATCAGCACAGATATCGAGCGAACACTCAAACTCCTCGCCAACCGTTTCGCCAAGGTGGTCTGGGCGCCGGGCAATCACGAATTGTGGACGGTCCCGAAGGACCCCGTCCAGCTGCGCGGAGAGCCGCGGTACCGCTATCTCGTGGAGCGCCTGCGGAGCCTGGGCGTGGTGACTCCGGAGGATCCATATCCCGTCTGGGAAGGCCCGGACGGGCCCTTGACCATCGCCCCCCTCTTTGTGCACTACGACTACAGTTTCCGTACGGATCCGACGCTGACCAAAGAGGAATCACTGGCTCGGGCAAACGACGCCGGAATTGTCTGCACCGATGAATACATGCTCGATCCGACACCTTATTCCAGCATGGACGACTGGTGCCGGGCCCGAGTCGCGTACACCGAGAAGCGCCTGGCCGAAGTCGACCCCGGGGTTCCTCTTGTCCTGGTGAATCACTATCCGCTGGTGCCCGATCCCACTCATGTGCTGCATTACCCGGAGTTCGCCCAGTGGTGCGGCACGCAGCTCACCGGCGACTGGCACCGCAGATTTTCCACGGCGGCCGTTGTCTACGGCCATCTGCATATCCCGCGGACCACCTGGTACGACGGCGTCAGGTTCGAAGAAGTCTCCATCGGATATCCTCGCGAGTGGCGCGCCCGGGGTCTGGTCCGCGGCACTCTGCGCGAAATCTTTCCGGACTGGGAGCAGCGGTGATCGAGAAGATCGTGCCCGCCTCGGTCGCCTGCGCCGACCGGTTCGACGACGCGGACCCCGTGTCGCCGTTCCCGCAAGAGGAGGCGGTGGTCGCCCGCGCCGTGGACGAGCGCCGGCGTTCTTTCCACACCGCGCGGCACTGCGCCAGGATCGCCATGGCCCAACTGGGCCTGCCACCGGGGCCGGTGCTGCCGGGAGAGCGCGGCGAGCCGCTGTGGCCCGCCGGCACGGTCGGCAGCATGACCCACTGCACCGGCTACCGCGGGGCGGTGCTCGCCACCGCCGGTGACGTGCTCGGGCTCGGCATCGACGCCGAACCGCACCAGCCGCTGCCGGACGGCGTGTTGGACACGGTGTCCCTGCCCCAGGAGCGCAGGATGCTGGCCGAGCGGAAGGCGCAGCGGCCCGAAATCCACTGGGACCGGCTGCTGTTCAGCGCCAAGGAGTCCGTATACAAGGTGTGGTTCCCGCTGAACCGCAGCTGGCTCGACTTCGAGGAGGCGGACATCGACCTGGCCCTCGACGGAACCTTCACGGCCCGCCTCCTGGTGCCCGAGGGCCTACGGGTGAACGGCGGCCGGGTCGGTCTGCTCTCCGGGCGCTGGCTGGTCGGGGCCGGTCTGGGGCTGACCGCCATCGCACTGGAGGCACCCGGCCCCCTGCGCGAGCCGGCCGCTACGTGATGCGGCCGGCCGGTCTCAGCCCTCGTCGGGCGTCAGCCGCAGCGAGATCGAGTTGATGCAGTACCGCTGGTCGGTGGGCGTCGCGTAACCCTCGCCCTCGAAGACATGGCCCAGGTGCGAGCCGCACTTCGCGCAGCGGACCTCGATGCGGGCCATGCCGAGAGTGCGGTCCTCGATCAGTTCGACCGCGTCGGTGTCCTTCGGGTCGTAGAAGGACGGCCAGCCGCAGTGCGACGCGAACTTCGTGTCGGAGCGGAACAGCTCCGCGCCGCACGCCCGGCAGTCGTAGGCGCCGGTCGTCTCGGTGTCCGTGTACTCACCGACGAAGGCGGGCTCGGTGCCGGCCTTGCGCAGCACGGCGTACTCGGCGGGGGTCAGTTCCGCGCGCCACTGCTCGTCGGGCTTCTCTACGTCGTACGACATGTGATGCGTCCCCTTCAGTTCGACTTCAGTTCGACGGGCCGGCCGACAGGCGGGACAGGATCGCCGGACCGAGGTCCGTGACGTCGCCCGCTCCCATCGTGAGAACGAGATCGCCCGGCTTGGCCATTCCCGCGATCACGTCCGGGACGGCTTCCTTGTCGGAGACGGCGGTCACATCGGCGCCCGCCGTGCGGGCCGCGTCGATGATCAGGGCGCTGGTGACGCCCGGGATCGGGTCCTCGCGGGCCGGGTAGATGTCGAGGATCACCGAGGCGTCCGCGAGCTTCAGGGCCTGGCCCATCTCGGTGGCCAGCTCCTGGGTGCGGGAGAAGAGGTGGGGCTGGAAGACGACCAGGATGCGACCGGAGAGGGAATCGCCGGCGCCTGCCGCGCCGCGCATGGCCGCCAGGTCGGCGGTCATCTCGGTCGGGTGGTGCGCGTACGAGTCGATGACCTGTACGCCGTTCTCCTCACCCTTGAGCTGGAGGCGGCGCTTGACGCCCGTGTACTTGCCGAGGGCCGACGCCAGGTTGTGCGCCGGGATGCCCAGGGCCACGCCAGCGGCGAGGGCGGCGACCGCGTTGTGGGCGTAGTGGCTGCCGGGGACCGACACCGTGAAAGTGAGGAACTTGCCGCCGAGGACGACGGTGACCTCACTCGTCAGGCCGCGCGGGGTGACCTTGTGGACGCGGACGTCGGCCGAGGCCGACTCGCCGTAGGTGACGATCTTCAGGGTGGAGAGATCCCGCAGCCGCGACGTCAGTTCGACGGCGCCGGTCTGGTCCGCGGAGATGACGAGCGTGCCGCCGGGGACGACCTTGCCGACGAAGGTCTCGAAGGAGTCGTAGATCTCGTCCATCGACGCGTAGTTCGCGTGGTGGTCGAGCTCCGCGTTGAGGATGATCGCGACCTCGGGATCGTACTTGTGGAAGCTGCGGTCGCTCTCGTCCGCCTCGGCGACGAAGATCTCGCCGCCGCCGTGCCGCGCGTTGGTGCCGGGCCCTGCGAGGTCGCCGCCGATGGCGTACGACGGGTCGCTGCCCAGCTCGGTCAGGGCGACCGCGAGCATCGAGGTCGTGGTCGTCTTGCCGTGCGTACCCGCGACGGCGATCGCCCGCAGGCCCTGCATCAGCGAGGCCAGGGCGTCCGCGCGGTGCACCACGGGGATGTCCAGCTCGGCGGCGCGGACCAGCTCCGGGTTGTCGGCGCGGATCGCACTGGAGACGACGACGCACGTCGCGCCGGGGGCCAGGTGCGCCGCGGCGTGGCCGATGTGCACCGTGACACCGAGGTCCCGCAGGGCAGCGACGGCCGCGGATTCCCGCGCGTCGCTGCCCGCGACCTGAGCGCCGCGCTGGGCGAGGATCTTCGCGATGCCCGACATTCCGGCGCCGCCGATGCCGATGAAGTGCGGTCGGTCCATCGAAGTGGGCAGGCCGGGTGCCATACGTGTGTCTCCCAAGGTGCGGCGTGTGAGCGGTACCCCAGCCTATTCGTTGTGGGAGAAGAGCTTGAGCACCGGTACACCGACCTTGTGGCGCGCGCGGGACGCCCAGTCGCGGTGGAAGAACTCCTCGACGTAGTGGGGTGCGGTCAGCACGATCACCTCGTCGGCGCCCGTCTCGGCCACCACGGACTTGAGCAGGTCCAGCGGGTGGTCCTCCACGACCTGGCCCACCGCCTCACTGCCCGACGCCCGCAAGGACGCCAGGGACTCCGCCAGGGCGCGTTCCGCGGGCACCCGCGCTTCCTTGCCCTCGGGCTCGTCGCCCTCCCTGACCGCCTCGTCGAGCTCACCCAGCGCGACGTCGTCGATGCTGCGCAGCAACCGGTCCGCCTGGTCGCCGCGGGGCTGCATCAGCACGACGAAGGAGACGGTCTCGTCCCCGTGCAGGGTGGTGACGAATTCCACGTCGACGGGAGTCAGAGGCTTCTCGATCATCAATACGCTCGTGAACACGACGGGCGCCCTTCTCTTCTTCGAGGGCCGGCGCACTTGGGTAGCGCGGCCGGCCCTGCGGAAACCATCCTTCCCCGTGTCCGCACGGGGTCTGCGAGAGTAAGTGTGCCCAACGGGAGCAAACCGGAACGGTAAATTCCGCTGCCGATTGTCACATCCGACGGTACTGGGTGAAGAGGAACCCGGCCTCCTCCATTACCGACGCCAGCGTGAACCTCTCCGGCACCGCCACTTCCGGCCCGTCGGCGATCCGCTGCGCGCGGCCCGCGGTCAGCGTGGGCGAGACGGTCAGACACAGCTCGTCGAGTACGCCGCCGGTGATGAACTGCGCGAGCAGCCGCGGCCCGCCCTCGGTCAGCAACCGGGTGAGCCCGCGCTCCGCCAGCGCCGCCACCGCCTGCGAAGGCTCCACCGCCGCCCCGTCCCCGGCGAGCACGACCTCGACCCCGGCCTCGCGGGCCGCGCGGATCCGGTCCGGGGGCGCGGTGGCGCCGGTGAGCAGCAGGGTCGGGACGAGCGGGGAGGTGAAGAGCGGCAGGGCGAAGTCCAGGTCGAGGCTCGCGCTGACCACGGCGACGGCGGGCGCGGGGCCCTGTCCGGCCGCCGCCCGGCGGGCCGCGAAGGCCGCACGCGCGCGTGCGGGCCGGTAGCCCTCCAGCCGTACCGTTTCCGCACCGACGATCACGACATCGGCGAGGCCCCGCAGGGTGCCGAAGATCCGCATATCGGTGCTGGAGGAGATCGGCTGGGAGCGGCCGTCGTGCTGAGCCGCGCCGTCGAGCGAGGAGACCATGTTGGCCCGCAGCCAGGTCTCCGGTCCTTCGGCCGCCTTCGGATACGCGTAGGCGTCGGCCAGTTCGTCGAGGCTCCACTCGCGGTCGGTGGCGGAGACCGTGACAGGGGCCGTGGCGGAGACTGTCTCATCGGTCACAGGGAACAGGCGTCGCATGCCGTGCAGTGTGGCACGGCCCTAGAGTGGAGTGTTGTGTCGTCCTCCATCGCCGCTCAGGGGCAGAGCCCCATGGCCGAAGCGTCCCCCTTGTCCCTGTGCGCACGCGCGCCGCACGTCCGTGCCGACCGGCTGGTCGCCGAGATGGTACCGCCGCCGCGCTTCGACTCGGTGCGCTTCTCGACGTACGTACCCGACCCGAATCAGCCCAGCCAGACCGGGGCCGTCCAGGTGCTCGGCGCCTTCGCGGCGGGTCTCGGCGGGGCGTCCGCGATCGGTGGGGGCAAGCGGCGCTGGTTCGCGAAGAAGCCCGCCGCGCCCGCCGGGCCGCGCGGCGTCTACCTGGACGGCGGTTACGGCGTCGGCAAAACGCACCTCCTGGCCTCCCTGTGGCACGCCACGCCCGCGGCCCGCGAGCAGAAGGCGTTCGGCACCTTCGTCGAACTGACGAACCTGGTCGGCGCGCTCGGCTTCCAGCAGACCGTGCAGACGCTCAGCGGTCACCGGCTGCTGTGCATCGACGAGTTCGAGCTCGACGACCCGGGCGACACCGTCCTGGTGTCCTCGCTGCTGCGCAAGCTGGTCGAGGCGGGCGTCGCCCTCGCCGCCACCTCCAACACGCTGCCGGGCAAGCTCGGCGAGGGCCGGTTCGCCTCCGTCGACTTCCTGCGGGAGATCCAGGGCCTGTCGGCCCACTTCCGCCCGCTGCGCATCGACGGCGAGGACTACCGCCACCGGGGGCTGCCCGAGGCCCCGGCGCCGTACTCCGAGGAGCGGGTCACCAAGGCGGCGTACGCCACCGAGGGAGCCAGCCTCGACGACTTCCCGCATCTGCTCGACCATCTCGCCAAGGTCCACCCGAGCCGGTACGGGGCGCTCACGGACGGGGTGCGGGCCGTCTGCCTCACCGATGTGCGGCCGGTGGCCGACCAGTCGACGGCGCTGCGCCTGGTCGTGCTCGCCGACCGGCTGTACGACCGGGAGGTCCCGGTCCTCGCGTCCGGGCTGCCCTTCGACCGGCTGTTCAGTGACGAGATGCTGAACGGCGGGTACCGGAAGAAGTACTTCCGGGCGATCTCCCGGCTGACCGCTCTGGCGCGCGACGCGAAGGACCTGGTCACCCAGTAGGTTTGGGGCAGTTCCGTTCCAGATCCGCGAGAAGGGTTCAACATGGCCACCACGCGTCAGGCACACACCGTCTGGGAGGGCGACCTGCTGAAGGGCACGGGCACCGTGACCTTCGATTCGTCCGGCATCGGCGACTACCCGGTCTCCTGGCCGTCGCGCGCCGAGAAGGCGAACGGCAGGACCAGCCCCGAGGAGCTGATCGCCGCCGCCCACTCCAGCTGCTTCTCCATGGCGCTGTCCAATGGGCTCGCCAAGGTCGGCAACCCGCCGACCAGGCTCAACACGCAGGCCGATGTGACCTTCCAGCCCGGCGAGGGCATCACCGGCATCCACATCACCGTGCAGGGCGAGATCCCCGGCATGGACGAGGCGGACTTCGTGAAGGCCGCCGAGGACGCCAAGGCGAACTGCCCCGTGAGCCAGGCGCTCACGGGTACGACGATCACGCTGACCGCGTCGCTCGCCTGACACACGCTCCACCTGGCACCCGGCGTCACCCGGCACCCGGCGTCACCTGAACTGAGGAGCGCCCGGGGCGGGGTAATCGCCCGGGGCAGGGCGCACTCACCGCGGCGCGCCGAAGCAGGCATTGTGGCCCGCATGGTTCACGTACCACTCATTGCGTGGTACACACGTGCGGGTCACATTCCTGTCCGCCAACAGGGAGTTGCCCATGTCCGCACCGTCCGCATCCGCAGCATCTTCCACACCGTCCGGAGCATCCGGACGGCCCGCCTCACCTGACCCATCGGTCCCGTCGGCCTCGCGGCGACAGGTCCTGGCCCGCACCGGCGCCCTGGGCATCGGTATCGCGTTCGCCGGGTCCGTATCGGAGATCTTCGCGGGCACCGCAGCAGCACAGGGGCTCGGCCGCAGTGGCTACGGACCACTTGTGCCCGACCCCGCCGGACTGCTCGATCTGCCCAGGGGCTTCCGCTACAAGGTCCTCTCCCGGGAGGGCGAACCGCTCCGCTCGGGCGAGGGCAGAGTGCCCAGCAACCACGACGGCATGGCCGCGTTCAGGGGCCATCGGGGCCGCGTCGACCTCGTCCGCAACCACGAGAACCGGCACACCGCCGCGATCGGTGTCCCGACCGTCGAGGGCCTGACGTACGACCCGGCGGCCAAGGGCGGCTGTACGGCCATCGCCCTGGACGGCCGCAACAACGTCCTCGGTGAACGCGTCGCCATCGCCGGTACCGCAGTCAACTGCGCGGGCGGGCCGACCCCTTGGGGCACCTGGCTCACCTGCGAGGAGAACGAGGACAAGGCCGGCGCCAACGGCTACACCAAGGACCACGGTTTCGTCTTCGAGGTCGACCCGGTGGACCCGCGCCGCACCGGCGCCGTCCCGCTCACCGCGATGGGCCGCTTCCAGCACGAGGCCATCGCGGTCGACCCCAGGAGCGGGGTCGTCTACGAGACCGAGGACGCGTTCCAGAAGCCCTTCGGGCTCTTCTACCGCTTCCTGCCGGAGAAGCCGCAGGGCGGCAGGGGCTCCCTGCGCGCGGGCGGCGAACTGCAGGCGATGCGCGTTCCCGGCGTACCCGACCTGTCCGCGGTCCAGGAGACCGGCGCCATGTTCGGCGGGGTCGAGTGGGTGGACGTACCCGACCCGTTGGCGAAGGAGACGCCGATCCGGCTGCAGGACTTCGGCAAGAAGGGCATCACGCACGCCCAGAAGCTGGAGGGCTGTTACTGGGGCGACAAGGCGGTCTACTTCGTCTCCAGCTTCGCGAAGAGCGCCGCGGGCTCGGCGGCCGACCACTTCGGGCAGGTGTGGAAGTACGAGCCGCACAAGCGGCGCCTGACGCTGGTCGTGGTCTTCGGCCCGAGCACGGACATCCAGCTGCCCGGCGAGTCCCCCGACAACATCTGCCTTGCCCCGCGCGGCGGCCTGATGGTGTGCGAGGACGGCAGCGGCACCCAGCACGTGTACGGGCTGACGAAGCGCGGCGAGGTGTACGCGATGGCGCGCGGCCGGCAGAACATCGGCACGCCGGAGGCTCCGGAGTGGGGTGAGTTCGCCGGGGTCACCTTCTCGCCGGACTGCGAGACGATGTATGTGAACTGCTACACGCCGGGGACCACCTTCGCCGTGACAGGCCACTGGAACCACTGAGCGAACCCGTCCCGCCGCCCGTCCCGCAGTCGCGGTTCGTGCGGTCCCGTCGCAGGATCGAGGGGACCGCACAAGGCCGGCAGAGGACCGTAGAGGGGCGCGCAGTGGCCAAGAAGAAGCCCGAGCAGCGAGACCGGCCGGCGCAGCCGAAGAAGCCACCGAAGGGAACGCGGCAGAGCCCGCCGCCGCCCGCGCTCACGGACCTCCTGCGTATCCCCGGGGGCGAACGTGTGGACCTCTCCGCGTACGACGCGAAGGCCACCCCCGGGGGCCCGCCCGACAAGGCCGCGGGCCTGGCCGCGACCACCCTGATGGGCGAGCGGCTCGCGGATCTCCAGGAGCGTCTGTACGCGGCGAGCACCGCGGGCGACCGGCGGCGCCTGCTGCTCGTACTCCAGGGCATGGACACCAGCGGCAAGGGCGGCACGGTCAAGCACGTCATCGGCCTCTTCAACCCGTCCGGCTGCCGGATCAGGGCCTTCAAGGCACCGACGGCGGAGGAGCGGAAGCATCCCTTCCTGTGGCGGATCACGCGAGGTCTGCCGGAGCCGGGCGAGATCGGCATCTTCGACCGCTCGCACTACGAGGACGTCCTGATCGCCCGGGTGCGCCGGCTGGCGCCACACGGCCAACTCAGCCGCCGCTACAGCCAGATCAACCGTTTCGAGAAGACCCTCGCCGACGACGGCGTGACCGTGGTGAAGGTCTTCCTGCACATCAGTTACGAACAACAGCGCAGGCGGCTGCTGGAACGCCTCGACAACCCGGAGAAGCACTGGAAGTTCAACCCGGGCGACATCGAGGAGCGCGCCCTGTGGCCGGCCTATCAGGAGGCCTACGAGCTGGCCCTGGAACGCTGCTCGACCGGGCCCGCTCCCTGGTTCCTGGTCCCGGCCGACCGCAAGTGGTACCGCAACTGGGCCATCAGCAAGCTGCTGCTGGAGCACTTGGAAAGGCTGGATCCGCAGTACCCGAAGGCGGACTTCGACGTGGCGGAGTGCCGGACGCGGCTGCTGGACATGCCCTGACCGTGCGCGCGGCCAGGAGCGCGCCGGAGCGCCGCAGACGGATATTGTCTGATTGATCGGTTATTTTCCGTCAGTGATCATTTTTGCGCAGAGACTGGTGACCGTTGCTGCCCTGGGCGCGCTGCTCACGGGCTGCGGCAGCAGCACCGACACCACCCGCTCCGAGGCCGCGGCGCCCCCGCCCGCCGCCCCTTCCTTCCCCCGCCAGGCCCGTCCCGGGCTGCCGGCGCCGCCGACCCTCGCGCCGGGTCCCGGCGGGCTCACCCCCGTCTTCAAGGCCGGCCGCGCCACCGGGGCGCAGGCGGCGAAGACCGTGGCTCTCACCTTCGACGCCGACATGACCGCCGGTCAGGGGCCGCGCGCGGCGGGCGGTGAGCGGTTCGACAATCCCGCTCTGATCTCCTCGCTGCGCAGGCTCAGGGTGCCTTCGACCGTCTTCATGACGGGCCGGTGGGCCGAGGAGTATCCTCAGCAGGCCCGCTCCATCGGCCGGGACCCACTCTTCGAGATCGCCAACCACTCGTACAGCCACTACGCCTTCGCGACCCCCTGCTACGGACTCCCGACGGTCTCCCGGCAGCGGATGCGCGCCGACGTGGAGCGTGCCTTCGCCGCCTTCCGCACGGCCGGCGCGCGGCACATCGTGCCGTACTTCCGCTTCCCCGGCGGCTGCTACGACGACCGCGCGCTGCGCGCACTGGGCCCGGCGAAGGTGACGGCGGTCCAGTGGGACGTCGTCAGCGGCGACGCTTTCGCGCGGGACGCGGACGCCGTCGCCGAGCAAGTGCTGGCCGGTGTACGGCCAGGGTCGCTCGTGGTCATGCACTGCACACGGAGCGCCGCGCCGGTCACGGACGCGGCCGTCAGGCGCATCGTGCCGGAACTGCGCGAGCGCGGCTATCGCTTCGTCAAGGTCTCCGACCTCATGAAGCAGTCTGCTCAGCGGCAGGGCCGACAGCGGTAGGGCGGGCGGGGCGCTCGTACAGCGTCTCCATGCCGTCCTCCTCGTCCCACAGCTCTCCGACCTCCTCGAAGCCGAAGTCGGCGATCGTGGCCTCCGAGGCCACGTTCCCGGGGCTGATCGAGGCCCGCACGGTGGTGACGCCCGGATCGGTGGCCGCCCTGCTCAGCAGCTCCACGAGCATGGCGCGGGCGTGTCCCCGGCGGCGGAACTCCGGCAGCACGCCATAGCCGACCTCGACCATGCCCACGTCGTCGGGCGGGCCGTGGAACCCGGCGTGCCCGACGACGGCGCCGTCCGCCCCGCAGGCGAGGATGCGCAGAATCCAGGGTGCGCCGCCGGGGTCGCCGGCCAGCTGCCCGAGCCGGTAGCGCCACAGCCACATCAGGCCGTCGGTCAGGAAGAGGTCCGTCAGCTCGACCCCGGTCAGGGCACTGGCTTTCACCAGGTCCTTGTCCAGGAGGGCGGTCATGGCCGCGGCGGGCAGCTCGACGAAGCGCAGGGGCGGTCCGGGGTGATTTGTCATCGTGCGGATCATCATCGCGCGCCGGAACGGTGTCCACCGGATTTCACCCGGAGCAGGCCGTGCGCTGCGCCTCCTGCCACTCGCAGACGGCGCAGTACACGACGCCCTTGACCGACTCGGAGTACTCGGTCGGCTCGCGACACAGCACACACTCGGCAAAGGGCGGGCCGCCCGCGACGGGTGTCTCGTGCGCCGGGATCTCGCAGTACGGGCCGCTGTCTTCCATGTCTACGAGCCTACTCAGCCATGTCTACGTGCCTGCTCAGCCCGTACGAGCCCGCTCAGCCGGGTCGCGAGCTGAGGCGCACCGGGCCACCGCCGCCACCCCGCCCGCGCCCTCGACGCGGACCAGGGTGCGTGCGGGCGGGTCGAGGTCGACCCGCCCGCAGTAACGACCTCGGGGGCAATAGTGCGCGGGCCACCCCTACGCGTTTCAGGCGGTCGGCTTCGCTGTGAGCTCGCTGGGCCGCACGATCACGAAGCCGTCGCCCTGGAGCATCAGCTGGACCGCCTCACCGGAACCGCCGCGCACCATCGATCCGACGGACTGCGAGCGGTGCAGGCTGGTGTTGAGCTGCGCGCTCCAGCCGACCACCGCGTCGGTGTCGACGTACACGGGCTGCTGCTGGGTCACGGGGATCACGATGGGGTTGCCCTCACAGATCACGGCGAGCTTGCCGTATCCGGTGAAGAGGCTGTTGAAAAGCCCGCCGCCGGTCATGCCGGCGCCCTTCACTGTCTTGATCTCGTACGAGAGGGTCGCGTCGAAGCACAGCACATTGCGGCCGTTGACGGTGAGCGCGTCGCCCTGGTCGATGTCGACGATGAAGCAGTTCTGCGCCTCGTGCGCGAACCACGCCTCGCCCTGGCCGGTGACCGCCATGAGGGCCAGGCCCTCACCGGTGACGGCGCGCTTGAGCATGCCGCCGATGCCCTGGCCCTTGCGCTCGAACTGGAGATTGCCGCGGAAGGCGATCATCGAGCCCTGCCGCGCGTGCATCTCGCCGTTGACGGCGTACTTGACCGACTTGGCGTTCTGGAGAGTCATCCCGGGGACGGTGGCTTGCTGCGCCATGTTCTCTGAGGCAAAAAGATCGCTCTTCATGAGGTGCATCCTCACCCGGACGGCCTCCCTCCGCCAAGACGCCACGGGAATCCGGCTGTGCGGGAATCCGGCTGGCAGACTGGGGCGAGTGAGCACCGACGACACCCCCGACAGTCCCTTCCGGCACGAGCAGACGGCACGCGACGAGGCACCGCAGTATGTGCTGCCTCTGGTCGTCCACATCGAGAAGACCGAGCCACCGACCCGTACGAACGCCCTGGAGACCGCGGCGCGCGCGGTGCTGGTGATGCTCTCGGACGAGCGCTCGCTGGGTGAGGGCGAGTGGGCCGAGGCCGTACGGGACTGGCAGGACGCCCGGATCCGCAAGGTGGTGCGGCGGGCCCGCGGGGCGGAGTGGCGCAAGGCGTCGGCACTGCCCGGCATCACGGTCACCGGAGGCGGAGCGGAAACGGGGGACGCGGCCGAGGTGGCGACGGACGGGGCCGAGGGTGCGGCGGGCGCGGCGGACGCCGCCGAGGTGCGGGTCTTTCCGCCAGTGCCGCTGGACGGCTGGCCCAAGGAGCTGGCGAAGCTCCAGGTGTCGGGGACCGACCTGGACGACCCGGAGCCGCCGCCCGCCCCCGATCCGACGGCCCCCGTGCTGTGGCTGAGCCCGGAGCTGGGCATGTCGGCGGGCAAGGCGATGGCGCAGGCCGGGCACGGGGCGCAACTGGCCTGGTGGGAACTGTCGGAGGCGGAGCGCGTGGCCTGGCGGGACGCCGGATTCCCGCTGTCCGTACGGACGCCTCCGGCCGACAGATGGCGGGAGCTCACCACGAGCGGGCTGCCGGTGGTCCGGGACGCGGGGTTCACGGAGATCGCCCCGGGCTCCTGCACGGTGGTCGCCGATCACCCCGCGCTCCGCCCGTCGCGACACGTCTGAATCAGCTTGCTCCTGAGTCGCGTTGAACACGTCGACTGCGTCACACGTACCTACGAATACCTGTGATTGGGTTGTCCGGCCGTTCAGTAGGCGGTTGGTTCGACGGTGGTAACGCATCGGCTCGGGAGACACATTTTGTTGCGACGTATCAACGGCACAGCGCTCATCATCGCGGCACTTGTCGCCACCCTCGGCGCGCTCGCTTTCCCCGTGTGGTCCTACGCGGACCGCTCGGGAACGGGCGAGGCGAATCTCAACGCCTCGTCCGTCGGGACCCAGTGGGGCCCGCTGTCCGCCGCCGACCGCGATCTGCTGGTGAAGGTGCGGCTGGCGGGCCTGTGGGAACTGCCCGCGGGCCAGCAGGCGATCGAGCGGGCGCCCAGTGAGGCCATCAAGGAGGCGGGTGACCACCTGATCGTCGGCCACTCGGACCTCGACAAGCGGGCCCGTCTAGTGGCCGCGCAGCTCAACGTGCCGCTGCCGAACCAGCCCACGGAGCAGCAGCAGGGCTGGCTCAGGGAGCTGTCGGCGGCCACCGGCCAGGAGTACGAGCGCAAGTTCGCCAACCTCCTGCGCAACGCGCACGGCAAGGTCTTCTCGGCGATCGCCCAGGTGCGGCACACCACCCGCAACTCCCTGATCCGGCAGTTGGCGACCGACTCCAACCAGACCGTCCTGGACCACATCACCATGCTGGAGGCCACCGGCCTCGTCGACTTCGACGCCATGGCCAACGAGGCGGCGGGTGGCGCCACCGCGAGTCCCTCGGGGCCGCCGCCGCCCAATGGCGCGGTCACCGTGCCCTCGGCGCCGGCCGTGCAACCGACCGGGGGCCAGAGCGCCACATCGAAGCCCTCCGCGCAACCGACCGGGGAAATCGGCAGGCCCGCGGTCAATACGAACCGCCCCGAGCCCTCGCCGTAGGAGGGACGGCATCGCGGCGGTAACCTCAAATCAACCTCTGAACATCCCCTCCTGCGGGTTCGATGCCGCGCGCCGGGGCCATTACCCCTGCACGAAGCGCAGGAGGGGGACACCCACATGGAGCGTCTGGGAATAGGAATCGGCTGGCGTCCCGAGATCGCGGACACGGTGGAGCGGCTGCCCGGCATCGACTGGGTCGAGGCGGTCGCGGAGAACATCTGCCCCGGCCACATCCCCGAATCCCTGCTGCGCCTGCGTGCCCGCGGCACGAAGGTGATCCCGCACGGGGTCTCGCTGGGCCTGGGCGGCGCGGACCGCCCCGACCCGGACCGCCTGGCCGACCTGGCGGCCCGCGTGGAGGCGCTGGGCTCCCCCCTGGTCACCGAGCACATCGCGTTCGTACGGGCGGGCGGCCCGCTCACCGCCTCACCGCGGCTGGAGGCGGGGCATCTGCTGCCGGTCCCCCGCACCTGGGACGCCCTGCACGTGCTGTGCGAGAACGTCCGGGTCGCGCAGGACTCGCTGCCGGTGCCGCTCGCCCTGGAGAACATCGCCGCGCTGATCAACTGGCCCGGCGAGGAGATGACCGAGGGGCAGTTCCTGGCCGAACTGGTGGAGCGCACCGGCGTACGGCTGCTGATCGACGTGGCCAACCTCCACACGAACCGGGTGAACCGCGGCGAGGACCCGGCCGCGGCGCTGGACGAACTCCCGGTGGAGGCGATCGCGTACGTCCATGTCGCGGGCGGCGTGGAGAAGGACGGCGTCTGGCACGACACCCACGGGCACCCGGTGTCGCGCCCGATCCTGGACATCCTCGCCGAGCTGCGCTCCCGCACGGACCCGCCGGGGGTGCTCCTGGAGCGGGACGAGAACTTCCCGTCGCCGGATGAACTGGCCGCGGAACTGGCGGAGATACGTACGACACTGACCGCCCCGCGCACACGGCCCACGACCGGCGGGTCCCAGCGGCCCGGCGCGACAGCCCCCGAGGGGACGGGCCACCGTCCCCTCGGGACTCCGGCCGCACCGCGCGGCGACGCACGCGCCGCCGGGTGGCCGGGGGTCGGCACCCGGCTTCGGGAACGGGACGCAGAAAGGTCGGACCCGCCCTCCGTGGCCCCGACCGCACCGTGCGCCACCGCAAGCGCCGCCAGGGGTCCGGGATCCGGCCCCCTGCTCCGGGAAGGGCCGGGCCAGGGGGAAGGCGCCGCCGACACCCGCACGCACGTCGCGCTCGCCCAGACCGCCCTCCTGTCCTCCCTCGTGGCCGGCACCCCTGCCCCCGAGGGCTTCGACTCCACGCGGCTGCGCGTCCAGAGCCGCGCGCTCGCCGGCAAGCGGGCCGACGTCGTCGCCAAGGTCGCCCCCGAGCTGGCTGAGATCCTCGGTGACGGCTACCGGCTCGCGTTCCTCGCCTACGCCAAGTCCCTCCCGATGTCGGACGGTTACCGTCGCGACGCACTGGATTTCGCCGAGCAGCTGCTGGTCACCGACCCGCCGTCGGACGCCGTCGTACGCCGCAGGCTGACCCACTGGTGGCAGGACCACTCCGGGCCGCGCCCGACCCGTCGGGCGACCCGCATCGTCCGGGCGGCGCGTGCCGCGATCAGCAGGGAGGCCAGGTGACGAGTCCCCGGGCGCACGACGGACGGTCCACATGCTGAACAGCCCATGGCGCCCCGCCGGGCCCTTCGCGTAGACATCCGCCATGTTCTGGGTCCTCTTCCTCGCCGTGGCCTGCGCGGCAGTGGTGACCGCCTGCGCCAGGCTCTGCCTCGCTGCCACCGCCGCGGCCGACTTCGGCTCGGCGGCGGAGGCCACCGCCACGCAGCGCGCACTGGCCCTGCCCGAGGCCGCGTTCCTCACCGGCGGCCCGGCCAGGGTCGCGGATCTGACCCTGCTGTCGATGCACCGCCACCGCAGGCTGCTGCTCGCGCACACCGGTTGGGCGACCGTCGTGGACCCGGTGGGCCGTGACGACCTGGAGCGCTCCGTCATACGCGCGATCGGCTCCGGCGGGCAGGCCAGGACGGCGGCCGTACGGACCGCCACGGCTGCCGCGGGCGCTGTACGGGGCGTGGCCGACCGGCTGGTCGCCGCGGGCCTCGCCGTCCCCGACGCGACCAGGACATCCCTCAACACCGCGGTGCGCACGGTGCGGGGCGCGACTCTGCTCGTGCTGGCGCTGGGCGCCGTTTCCCTGCTGATGCCCGATCAGGAGCAGTCCGTCCGGCTGCACATCGTGGCCTGGTTCGCGCTGCCACTCGTCCTCAGTCCGGGCTGTCTCGTCGTGGCCCGGATGGAGGTCGGCTCGTACACCCGCTGGGCCTCCCCCACCGGCCTGCGGCTGCTCGGCGCGCTCGCGCCCCGGCCCGTCGGCGGCCATGACGGCGCCGATGCCGAGTTCCTCACCGCCGTCGCCCTGCACGGCGCCCACGCCGTCGCGGACCCCGCTCTGCGGGCCGCTCTGACCAGCACCGGCAGCGGTCACGAGACATCCGTATGAAGCATCGGGGTCATTGACCCCGACACCGGGCCCAGGTCCTTTACATCACCGGTCACCCCACCAGGATCCCTTTTGTAGGTTAATCGCATGAAGGGATGGCAGCGGTGAGAGCAGTTGTGATGTACGGGACCGTGGCATCCCTCGGTTCCCTGGTCCTGACGGCCCTCGTCGCCGTCCCCGCGGGCGGCGCCGAACCCCGCGCAGGCCAGCCCCGCGCCGCCGAGACCCTCGGCACCGCGGTGGCCGCCCGGCGTGCGGCCACCGCCGGTATCGCCTTCGGTGCCTGCCCCAAGGCCGAGGACCTGCCCGCCCCGGTCCGGTGCGGCACGGTCAAGGTACCGCTCGACTACGCCAAGCCCTCGGGCCGTCTGATCACCCTGACCGTCAGCCGCGTCAAGGCGGGCGGGAAACCCACGGAGCGGCTGGGCGCGCTCGTCTACAACCCCGGCGGCCCCGGCGCCTCCAGCATGTACTTCCCGATGGCCGCCCAGATGCCCGAGTGGAAGCGCATCGGCGCGGCGTACGACTTCGTCGGCTACGCGCCGCGCGGCGTCGGCCGCTCCGCCACGCTCTCCTGCCAGAGCCCCAAGGACTTCACGAAGGCACCGACCAAGGACCCGGCCGAGCCCTCGGCCGCGTACCGGCAGGAGCGGATCGACCGGGCCAAGGCGTACGCCGACGGGTGCGCACGCAACGCGGGCGACGCGCTGCGCCACTATACGTCCCTCAACAACGCCCGTGACCTCGACGTCCTGCGGGCGGCGCTCGGCGAGCGGAGGCTCACCTTCATGGGAGCCTCGTACGGCACCTACTTCGGCGCCCTGTACGCGACGCTCTTCCCCACCCATGTGCGCGGCATGGTCTTCGACTCGGCGGTCAACCCCGCCCCGGGGCAGATCTGGTACCGCAACAACCTCGACCAGTCACTGGCCTTCGAGCGCCGCTGGGCGGACTTCCGCACCTGGGTCGCCAAGCACCACAGGACCTACCTGCTCGGCGATACGCCGCGCGAGGTGCTGGCCAGTTACGAGAAGGTGCGCGCCGCGGTCGCCAAGAAACCGGCGGGCGGCAGCGTGGGGGCCGGCGAGCTCCAGTCGGCGTTCCTCAGAACGGTTTACTACGACGACTACTGGGCGATGCGGGCCACCGCGCTCAGCGAGTACCTCAAGGGCAACCCGAGGCCGCTGATCGACCAGGCAGCGCCCAAGCCCGAGGCCGCGTGGGACGACGAGAACGGCAACGCCGTGTACACCGCCGTCGAGTGCAACGACGCGCCCTGGCCGACCGACTGGCGGGTGTGGAACCGCGACAACACGGCGCTGGCGGCGCGCGCGCCCTTCGAGACCTGGGCCAACGCCTGGATGAATCTGCCCTGCGCCTTCTGGAGCGCGCCGCGCCAGGTGCCCCTCGATGTGCGCGTGGAGCCGGGCAAGCTGCCCCCGACGCTGATCCTGGCCGCCGAGCGGGACGCGGCGACGCCGTACCCGGGCGCTCTGGAGCTGCAACGGCGGCTGCCGGGGTCCGCGCTGGTCACGGAGCGGAACGCCGGTACGCACGGCATCGGCGGTGGCGACAACGCGTGTGTCAACGGCCATCTGGAGAGGTATCTGCTGACCGGCCGGACGCCGGTGCGGCGCGCACAATGCGCGCCGCACCGGGAGCCGAACCCGGTGTCGCTGGACGAACGAGCAGTGGCCAGAAGGCCTGCGCCCGCCGTCTGATCTTCCGGGCCAGGATGACGGGACCGCCGGTCAGGCGAGTCCCGCCACCAAATCCGCGACGTCCTTGCGACGTCCGGTGTAGAAGGGCACCTCTTCGCGTACGTACATCCGGGTCTCGGACGCGCGGAGGTGCCGCATGAGGTCGACGATGCGGTAAAGCTCGTCGGCCTCGAAGGCCAGCAGCCACTCATAGTCGCCCAGCGAGAACGAAGCGACGGTGTTGGCGCGCACATCCGGGTAACCGCGGGCCATCTTGCCGTGCTCGGCGAGCATGCGGCGACGGTCCTCGTCGGGCAGCAGGTACCAGTCGTAACTGCGCACGAAGGGGTAGACGCTGATGTAGTCGCGCGGCGTCTCGTCGGCCAGGAACGCCGGGATGTGCGACTTGTTGAACTCGGCGGGCCGGTGCAGCGCCATGTTCGACCAGACCGGCTCCAGCGCGCGGCCCAGCTTGGTGCGGCGGAAGAGGTTGTACGCCTCCTGGAGCTCGTCCGAGGTCTCCGCGTGCCACCAGATCATGACGTCCGCGTCGGCGCGCAGGCCGGACACGTCGTACGTGCCGCGCACGGTGATGTCCTTCGCCGCGAGCTTGTCGAACAGCTCCTGCACCTCGTCCGCGTAACCGGCGCGGTCCTCGGGCAGCACGTCGCGCAGCTTGAAGACGGACCACAGCGTGTAACGGATGACGTCGTTGAGGTCCTTGGCCTTCTTGCCTGCGTTCGGACCTCGGGGGGATGTCGCAGTCTCCGGGGCATCAGTCATAGGGCTATTCTCCCGCGCCGTGATCCGTGCCCCGCGCCGGGGCCAGGGTGACCATGATCTCGTCGGCGGCCCGCGTGCCGCTCGCGACACAGGCGGGGATGCCGACTCCGTCGTACGCCGCCCCGCAGACCCGCAGTCCGGGAAGCTTCGCCACCTCTCCACGCACGCGTGCGGTGCGGGCGAGGTGCCCGACGGGGTACTGCGGAAGGCCGCCGATCCAGCGGGTGACCTCGGTGGCCACCGGCCGGGCCGCGAGCCCGGTCGCCGCGCCGAGATCGCGCATCGACACACCGATGAGCTCGGCGTCCTCGCGGTGCAGGTGATCCTCCTCGCCGTAGCGCCCGACGGAGGTGCGCAGCAGGAAGAGGTCGGGGGCGCCCGCGTCCACCCAGCCCCACTTGCGGGTGGAGAAAGTGGCGGCCTTGATCGTGCGCCCGTCGACGGGCGGCACCAGGAAGCCCGACCCCTGCGGCATCCCCGCCATGTCCTCCCGCCGGAACGCCATGGTCACCAGGGCCATAGAGGCGTACTCGACGGTCGACAGCTCGGTGGCCGCGGCCGGTGACTCGGCGGCGAGCAGCGCGGAGGCGGCCCAGGCGGGCGCCGCGAGGACAACGGCGTCCGCCTCGATCAGCAGCGCGTCGGTGCGCACGTGCCAGCCGGTGGCGCTGCGGGTCAGCCCGATCACCGGGGCGTCCAGGAGGATCTCGCCGCCCCGGGCGCGCACGGCGTCGGCGACGGCGTGCGGCAGCGTGCCCACGCCCCCCTCTATGCCCATGAACACGGGACCTGTCTGCTGCTTCTCGACGGCTCGTCGCTGAATGTCGCGTACGCCGTCGAGGAGTGAGGCGTACGTCCTGGCCGCCTCGAAGAGCGCCGGTACCGCGGCCCGCATCGAGGTCCGGTACACATCCCCCGCGTACACCCCGCCGAGCAGCGGCTCCACGAGCCGGTCGACGACTTCGCGGCCGAGGCGGGCCGCGACGTACTCGCCGATCGCGATGTCCTCGCCGACCTCGGTGCGGGTGAGCTCGTGGTCCTGTGCCATGCGGGCGAGGCCGCTCTCGGAGATGACTCCGCCGAGCACCGCGGGGTCGCCGGGCACCCCCATGACGTGTCCCTCGGGCATCGGCTGGAGGGTGCCCCGGTTCCACAGGGAGGCGGTGGCGGTGGCGGGCGGCTGAAGCCGGTTGCCGAGCCCCACCTCGCGCGCGAGATCAACCGCTTCGGGCCGTCGCGCGAGCATCGACTCGGCGCCCAGGTCGACGGCCGCGCCAGCGATCTCTCCCGCCAACAGCTTGCCGCCGAGCCCATGGGTGGCTTCGAGCAGGGTCACGCGCAGGCCGGCGCCGGTGAGCCGGTGCGCGGCGGCGAGACCGGAGATCCCGCCGCCGATGACGACGACATGGCGCGCGTGGGTGTCCACGTGGTGCGAGGAACGCTGCATGGGTCCACTCTCTCAAACCCTGAACGAGTCCCGGACAGACCCTGAACGAGTCCCGAACGTGACCGCTTCGGGACCCGAAAGGGGCAACCCGTTCCGATGCCTCCCACGTCGAACCGGCAACATTCATCACCACATTCGGGGGAGCCGACATGCGTGCAGTACGTACGCCCAGGCATCGTTCTCTCAAGGTCCTCGCGGCCGCCCTGCTCACCGCCTCGCTGGCGCTCGGCGGATGCGCGGGCGGGGACAGCGGCGAGGGCACGATGTCGGACAAGGCCGCGACGTCCGAGGAGCGGGGCTACGACGGGAGCGTCGCCGACGGCCCGGATGCGGGGGCCAAGGCCCCGGACAACGGGAACGCGGCGGGGTCCGGCAAGCCCGCCGACCGGGCGGGGCAGCAGAAACTCCCGCGCGCCGCGACCCACATCGTGCGCACCGCTTCGCTCGACGTACAGGTGGACAGCGCCCCCAAGGCGCTCGCCGAGGCCCGTTCCGCGGCCGAGAGGGCGGGCGGCATCGTCGGGAACGAGAGCACCGAACGGACCGATGACGACCATGTCTTCTCGCGCGTGGTCCTGCGGGTCCCGCAGGACGCGTACGACGCCGTGCTCAAGGAGCTGGCGGGCACCGGAAAGCTGCTCAGCCGCAAGGCCGAGGCCAAGGACGTCACGGGTGAGGTGGTGGACGTCGAGAGCCGCGTCAAGTCGCAGCGGACCAGCATCGCGCGCATCCGCGTGATAATGGACAGGGCGACGAAGATCAGCGATCTGGTCACGACCGAGAGCGAGTTGACCACGCGTCAGGCGGACCTTGAGGCGCTGCTCGCCCAGCAGGAGTCGCTGAAGGACCGCACGACCATGGCGACGATCACCCTCGAACTCTCCGAGACCGAGCCGAAGAAGGACCCCAAGGACGACGACCCCGGTTTCCTGGACGCGCTCGGCGGCGGCTGGGACGCGTTCATCACGACCCTGAAGTGGGTCGCCATGGCGCTCGGCGCGGTCGCTCCGTTCGCCGCCGCGCTCGCCGTGCTCCATGTGCTGTGGCGACTGCTGCGCGACCGGCTGCCGCGGCGGCGGACGCCGGTCCCCGCTGCCGTGACGGCCACTCCGGTCGGGCCGCCCGCCGGGGAGAAGCCGCAGGAGTGAGACTGTTCTCAGGTTTCACACACTGAGGAGGACACGCGATGGCGGCGGAGCGACTGGTGGTCATCGGGGGCGATGCGGCGGGCATGTCCGCCGCATCGCAGGCCCGCCGGCTCAAGGGCCCGGGCGAGCTGGAGATCGTCGCTTTCGAGCGCGGCCACTTCACCTCGTACTCGGCGTGCGGCATCCCGTACTGGGTGGGCGGCGAAGTGGCGGGCCCCGACGCCCTGATCGCCCGTACGCCCGAGGAGCACCGCGAGCGCGACATCGATCTGCGGGTCAGGACCGAGGTCACCGAGATCGACGTCGCCGGGCAGCGGGTCCGCTCCCGCGATGTCGAATCGGGCGCTGAGTCCTGGACCGGCTTCGACAAGCTGATCGTGGCGACGGGCGCCCGCCCGGTCCGGCCGTCACTGCCCGGCATCGACGCGCCCGGGGTGCACGGCGTACAGACCCTGGACGACGGCCAGGCGCTCATCGACACCCTGGAGAAGACGAAGGGCCGGCGGGCGGTGGTCGTCGGCGCCGGTTACATCGGTGTCGAGATGGCCGAGGCGCTGGTCCGGCGGGGCTACGACGTGACGGTACTCAACCGCGGCGAGCAGCCGATGACGACCCTCGACCCGGACATGGGCCGCCTGGTGCACGACGCGATGAACGGCATGGGCATCACCACCGTCTCGGGCGCCGAGGTCACCGAGGTCCTCACCGGCGACGACGGCCGGGTCACGGCGGTCGCGACCAAGGACGCGCGGTATCCGGCCGACGTCGTGGTCCTTGGCATCGGTGTCGAGCCGGAGACCGCCCTGGCCCGCGCCGCGGGGCTGCCGCTCGGCGGATCCGGGGGGCTGGTCACCGATCTGTCGATGCGGGTGCGGGGCCACGACAACATCTGGGCGGGCGGCGACTGTGTGGAGGTCCTGGACCTGGTCTCGGGCCGACTGCGCCATATCGCGCTCGGCACCCACGCGAACAAGCACGGCCAGGTCATCGGGTCGAACGCGGGCGGCGGTTACGCCACGTTCCCCGGGGTCGTGGGCACGGCGGTCAGCAAGGTCTGCGACCTGGAGATCGCCCGTACCGGGCTGCGCGAGAAGGACGCGCGGGCCGAGGGCCTGCAGTTCGTGACGGTGACCATCGAGTCGACGAGCCGCGCCGGTTACTACCCGGACGCGTCGATGATGACGGTGAAGATGACGGCGGAGAAGCGTACGGGGCGGCTGCTCGGCGTGCAGATCGTCGGCAGGGAGGGTGCGGCGAAGCGGGTGGACGTGGCGGCGGTCGCGCTCACCGCGCGGATGACGGTGGACCAGATGACGGCGCTGGACCTCGGGTACGCGCCGCCGTTCTCCCCGGTCTGGGACCCGGTTCTGGTGGCGGCGCGCAAGGCGGTGACCGCGGTGCGGAAGACGGGGGCGTAGGGGGCCGCCCGCCGCTACCGTGCCGTCTGCTCGTGGACGTCCTCGACGAGGCGGGTCAGCGCGTCCGGGTCCGTCGTCGGCAGCACCCCGTGGCCGAGGTTGAAGATGTGCCCGTCGAGCCCCGCCGCCGCGTCCAGCACCTCGCGGGTCTTGGTCCTGACCGCCTCGGTCGTGGAGAAGAGGACGGCCGGGTCGAGGTTGCCCTGCAGCGCCTTACCGGGGCCGACCCGGCGTACCGCCTCGTCCATCGGGACGCGCCAGTCGACGCCCATGACGTCCGCGCCGGCCTCACCCATCAGGCCGAGCAGCTCGCCCGTGCCGACGCCGAAGTGGATGCGCGGGACGCCGTACCCGGCGACCGCGTCGAAGACCTTGACCGAGGCGGGCATCACCGAGCGCCGGTAGTCCGCGGGCGAGAGCGCGCCGACCCAGGAGTCGAAGAGCTGCACGGCGGACGCGCCGGCCTCGATCTGCACCTTCAGGAACGCCGAGGTGATCTCCGCGAGCCGGTCGAGCAGATCGGCCCACAGCTGCGGGTCGCCGTACATCAGGGCCTTGGTGTGCTCGTGGTTGCGGGAGGGCCCGCCCTCCACGAGGTAACTCGCCAGAGTGAACGGCGCGCCCGCGAATCCGATGAGCGGAGTGGACCCGAGCTCCCCCGTGAGGATGCCGATCGCCTCGGTCACATACGCGACGTCGTCCGGCGTGAGGTCGCGCAGCTGTGCGAGATCGGCGCGGCCGCGGATCGGCTGGGCGACGACCGGACCGACGCCCGGCTTGATGTCCAGGTCGATCCCGATGGCCTTGAGCGGCACCACGATGTCGCTGAAGTAGATCGCCGCGTCGACCTTGTGACGTCGTACGGGCTGCATGGTGATCTCGGCGACCAGGTCGGGCCGCATGCACGAGTCGAGCATCGCGGTGCCCTCGCGCACCTTCAGGTATTCCGGAAGTGAGCGCCCCGCCTGCCGCATGAACCACACCGGCGTGTGCGGCACGGGCTCGCGCCTGCATGCCTTGAGGAAGGTGGAGTCGTACGTCTGGCTCTGCGGTCGGCCCGAGGGTGGGGTCTCCCCTGCTCGAAGGAACTTGAGAGTTTGGGGAAGGTCGTTGGCACTCACGCCCAGAATCTTCGCATGCGCGCCGAAGCCGCTGTCCCGGGCAGGGTGTCTGTCCCTGCGCGAAGCCCCCGTTCCGCCTACTCTTCCCCGCATGGCTCCGGCTCAGGGACGACTTTCGGATGATGCTGACGACACCGGTGGCACAGAGGACAACTCCGCCCCGCCCGCGTTCCGTCAGGCGGTCGACGCCCTGCGCACAGCGCGGCTGCGCCCAGGGGTCGAGGTCGATCCGACCCGGCCGCCCAAACGACTCGCGCCGTACGCGTATGCCCTGGAGGCAGCGGTCGTCGACGGCGAGGACGATCTGGCGGACGGCAGACTCGTGCTGCTGCACGACCCCGCGGGGCACGACGCCTGGCAGGGAACGTTCCGGCTGGTGACGCTCGTACGGGCGGAACTGGAGCCGGAGATGGCGGCCGACCCGCTGCTGCCCGAGGTGTGCTGGTCCTGGCTGACCGGCGCCCTGGAGACGCGCGGCCTGTCGTACGGGGAGGCCAGCGGCACCGTCACCCGGGCCGGGTCGCACTACTTCGGCGGGCTGGCTGACCGGCGCCCCGCGACACAGATCGAGATCCGTGCGTCGTGGACCCCGCGCGAGGGCCGAGGCGGAGTGCCGGACACCGCGGCACATCTGGCGGCCTGGTGCGATCTGCTGTGCCAGCTCGCGGGGCTGCCGCCCGCGCCCGTCGGCGAACCTGGTTCCGGTTCGGTGGACGCGGGTGCGGGCGTGGTGTCGCTGCCGCAGCGGCGCGGGCCCCAGACCTCGTAGGAATGTGCCGGGGCGCGCCTTCGGGCGCGCCCTTTCGTGCGTCCGGAGCGCTCCCGCCGCGTTCCCATCGCCCTCCTATTTCTTCACATGATCGATCGCGTGTCTGAATTGCCCGAATTGTTACTCACTAAATCGTGATCTTCCCCTAAAGGAGAGCGGCACTGCTGCCGAAGAGGTCATTGACCCTTCCAGCACGGTTCGCCCCGGCTTCATCCCCGAGCCGGTCCGTCCGCCACTCCCCCCAGGAGGCCTGGTGTCCGTTCTCCTCGAGCAGCCCGCAAGCCTGGTCGCCTACCGCCCGAACAAGCCGACGGCCATGGTCGTCGTAGCCGACCCGCGCGTCCGCTCCACCGTCACCCGCCACCTGTGGGCCCTTGGAGTGCGCGACGTCATCGAGGCTTCGTCCATCGCGGAGGCACGCCCTCGCATCGGCAACCCGCGCGACATCTGTGTCGCCGATGTCCACCTGCCCGACGGTTCCGGGCTGACCCTGCTGTCCGAGACCCGTGCGGCGGGCTGGCCCAACGGCCTCGCCCTCTCCGCCGCCGACGACATCGGCGCCGTACGCAACGCCCTCGCGGGCGGCGTGAAGGGCTATGTCGTCACCGGCACCCGCACGAACATCGGGCATCCCAACCGCCCCGGCGCCGCCCCCATCGGCGCCGCGGCAGCACGAATGCACCGCCGCCCCCCGGGGTCCCCGAGCCACCCGGGCGGCTACCGCGAGCTCTCCGGCCGTGAGGTCGAGGTGCTGCGGCTGGTCGCGGAAGGCCAGTCCAACAAGGCCATCGGCGTCTCGATGGGACTGTCCGCCCTGACCGTCAAGAGCCACCTCGCCCGCATCGCGCGCAAGCTCGGCACGGGTGACCGCGCCGGCATGGTCGCGGTGGCTCTGCGCACCGGAATCATCCACTGACCGGTTCGCAACCCTCCAGCGCCCGCCGACGGAACGTTCCGTCGGCGGGCGCTGTCCATACACAGATACCCTTTACACGTGACCGACGCCCAAGAGACGACCGCAGCAGAGCCAGACCTGCGAACCCCCGGGGACGAGCGACGGCTGCCGCCGCCGTCGCAGGCCCCGGTCGACGTCGAACCGGCGCCGATTCCCCTGCTGGAGCCGCGCGAGGGCATTCCCCCCGTGGTGACCACCGCCGAAGCACTGGCCGAAGTGGTCGCGGCGTTCGCCGCGGGCACCGGACCCGTCGCCGTCGACGCGGAGCGCGCGTCCGGCTACCGCTACGGCCAGCGGGCCTATCTCGTACAGCTGCGCCGTGAAGGCGCGGGCAGCGCGCTCATCGATCCGGTCGGCTGCCCCGACCTCTCCACCCTCGGCGACGCCCTCGCCGACACCGAGTGGATCCTCCACGCGGCCACCCAGGATCTCCCGTGCCTGCGTGAAATAGGCATGGCCCCTTCCCGGCTGTTCGACACCGAACTCGCCGGCCGGCTCGCGGGCTTCCCGCGCGTGGGTCTGGGCGCGATGGTCGAGTCCGTCCTCGGATACGCCCTGGAGAAGGGCCACTCCGCGGTCGACTGGTCCACCCGCCCGCTTCCCGAGCCCTGGCTGCGCTATGCGGCGCTCGATGTCGAGCTCCTCGTCGACCTGCGGGACGCCCTGGAGAAGGAGCTCGACCGGCAGGGCAAGCTGGACTGGGCCCACCAGGAGTTCGACGCGATCGCGTCGGCCCCGCCCGCGCCGCCGCGCAAGGACCCCTGGCGGCGCACCTCGGGGATGCACAAGGTGCGGCGCCGTCGGCAGATGGCGATCGTGCGCGAGCTGTGGAACGCCCGGGACGAGATCGCTCAGCGCCGCGACGTGTCGCCGGGCAAGGTCTTGAGCGACACCGCGATCGTCGAGGCCGCCCTCGCGGTGCCGCTGGACACCCGGACCCTGGCCGCGCTGCCCGGCTTCGGCCACCGCATGGGCCGTCGGCAGCTCGACCAGTGGCAGGCCGTGGTCGACGGCGCCAGGGCGCTGCCCGACCTGGAGCTCCCGCAGCCGGGACAGGCCATGACGGGTCCGCCCCCGCCGCGTTCCTGGGCGGACAAGGACCCGGCCGCCGCGGCCCGCCTCTCGGCGGCGCGGGCGGCGGTCACGGCCCTCGCCGAGGAGCTGAACATGCCGCAGGAGAATCTGATCACCCCGGACACGGTGCGCCGCGTGTGCTGGGAGCCGCCGGCGGACCCGTCGCCGGAAGCGGTGGCGGCCTCCCTGGCTACGTACGGCGCACGACAGTGGCAGATCGACCTGGTCACGCCGCTGCTGACGACGGCGCTCGCCGCCGCCGCCTGACCGCGCCCGCCGCGCGCCGGCCTCTGCTAGCCCCGCGGGCCGCCTCCTTCGAGGCGGCCCGCGGGGTTTTCCGTGTGTGACGTTCGACGCTCCCGCCGTGGGGGGTGGGCAGCTTGGTTACCCGCAAGTAGCATGGCGGTACGCAGCACGCCTTCGCGGCGTGCCGTGCGTGCAGCAGTGCCACCCCGTTCCCTGGAGGAGAGCCATCGTGCCTCGTACCGTCAGGGACGTCGTCTTCGTCGACGGCGTCCGCACCCCGTTCGGCAAGGCGGGCCCGAAGGGCATCTACCACGAGACCCGCGCGGACGATCTCGTCGTCAAGTGCATCCGGGAGCTGCTGCGCCGCAACCCGGATCTCGACCCCGCCCTCATCGACGAGGTCGCCCTCGCCGCGACCACGCAGATCGGCGACCAGGGTCTGACGCTCGGCCGTACCGCCGGCATTCTCGCGGGCCTGCCCAGCAGCGTCCCCGGCTACTCCATCGACCGCATGTGCGCGGGCGCGATGACCGCCGTGACCGCCATCGCGGGCGGCGTGGCCTTCGGTGCGTACGACATCGCCGTCGCCGGCGGTGTCGAGCACATGGGCCGCCACCCCATGGGTGAGGGCGTCGACCCGAACCCGCGGTTCGTGTCGGAGAAGCTCGTCGACGAGTCCGCCCTCTTCATGGGCATGACCGCCGAGAACCTGCACGACCGGTTCCCGGCCGTCACCAAGCAGCGCTCGGACGAGTACGCGGTCCGCTCCCAGGAGAAGGCCGCCAAGGCCTACGCCGACGGCAAGATCCAGGCCGACCTGGTGCCCGTCTCCGTACGCCGCACCAACCCGGAGGCCGGGGAGACCGGCTGGGGTCTGGCGGTGTCCGACGAGCCGATGCGCCCCGGCACCACGCTGGAGAACCTGGCCGGCCTCAAGACGCCGTTCCGCCCGCACGGCCGGGTCACCCCGGGCAACGCCGCGGGTCTGAACGACGGTGCGACCGCCTCCCTGATCGCCGCCGAGGACGTGGCGCGTGAGCTGGGTCTGCCGGTCAAGATGCGCCTGGCGTCCTACGCCTTCGCGGGCGTCGAGCCCGAGGTCATGGGCATCGGCCCGGTCCCGGCGACGGAGAAGGCGCTGGCCAAGGCCGGTCTGTCCATCTCCGACATCGGGCTGTTCGAGGTCAATGAGGCCTTCGCCGTGCAGGTGCTGGCGTTCCTCGACCACTACGGCATCGCGGACGACGACCCGCGCGTCAACCAGTACGGCGGCGCGATCGCGTTCGGCCACCCGCTGGCCTCGTCGGGCGTACGCCTGATGACGCAGCTGGCGCGGCAGTTCGAGGAGCAGCCGCACGTCCGGTACGGCCTCACCACCATGTGCGTCGGCTTCGGCATGGGCGGAACGGTCATCTGGGAGAACCCGCATTTTGACGGAGGCAACAAGTGAGCACCACTACCGCTGAGCTTCTGAAGGGCGCGGCCGAGCTGTTCCCCGGCGAGGTCGTCACGCAGGCGCACGTGCGCCACATCGACCTGCCCTCCAACGCAGGGCGCTTCGCGCTCATCACGTTGGACAACGGCCTGGACCACACCAAGCCGACCACCTTCGGGCCGCAGTCACTTGGCAACCTCGACCGCGCCGTCGACCAGGTCGAGAAGGAGGCGTCCGAGGGCACGATCGTCGGCATCGGCATCACCGGCAAGCCGTTCATCTTCGCGGTCGGCGCCGACCTCAAGGGCGTGGAGCTGCTGAAGCGCCACGAGGACGCGCTGGCCATCGGCAAGGGCGGCCACGACGTCTTCCGCCGCCTCGCCGGCCTCGCCGTCCCGACCTTCACGTACTACAACGGTGCGGCGATGGGCGGCGGCGTCGAGATCGGCCTGCACTGCTCGTACCGTACGGTCTCCTCCGCGATCCCCGCCTTCTCCCTCCCCGAGGTCTTCCTCGGGCTGGTTCCGGGCTGGGGCGGCTGCGCGCTGCTGCCGAACCTGATCGGCGCCGACCGCGCGGTTTCGGTCATCATCGAGAACTCGCTCAACCAGAACAGGCAGCTCAAGGGCAAGCAGGTCTTCGAGCTCGGCATCGCGGACGCGATCTTCGAGGGCGCGGACTTCCTGGAGCAGTCGCTGATCTGGACGTCCGCGGTGCTGCGCGGCGAGCTTCAGGTCACACGGCCGGAGATCGACCGCGGCGACGCCTGGGACCAGGCCGTGGCGCGCGGCAAGGCCATCGCGGACTCCAAGGTGCACGGCGCGGCCCCGGCGGCGTACCGCGCGCTGGAGATCATCGCGGCGGCGAAGGACGGCGACCTGAGCGCCGGCTTCGACGCCGAGGATGTCGCTCTCGCGGACCTGATCATGGGCGGCGAGCTGCGCAGCGGCATCTACGCCTTCAACCTGGTCCAGAAGCGCGCCAAGCGCCCGGCCGGTGCGCCGGACAAGTCGCTGGCCCGCCCGGTCACCAAGGTCGGCGTCGTCGGCGCCGGCCTGATGGCCTCGCAGCTGGCGCTGCTCTTCCTGCGCCGTCTTGAGGTCCCGGTCGTCCTGACGGACATCGACCAGGAGCGTGTCGACAAGGGTGTGGGCTATGTCCACGCCGAGATCGACAAGCTGCTCGGCAAGCGCCGCATCAACCAGGACAAGGCCAACCGCTACAAGGCCCTGGTCACCGGTGTGCTGGACAAGGCCGACGGCTTCTCGGACGCCGACTTCGTCATCGAGGCGGTCTTCGAGGAGATCGGCGTCAAGCAGCAGGTGTTCGCCGAGGTCGAGGCGGTCGCCCCGGCGCACGCGATCCTCGCCACCAACACCTCCTCGCTCTCGATCTCCGAGATGGCGTCGAAGCTCAAGCACCCCGAGCGGGTCGTGGGCTTCCACTTCTTCAACCCCGTCGCGATCCTCCCGCTCCTGGAGATCGTCCGCGGCGAGCAGACCGACGACGCCGCGCTGGCCACGGCCTTCGGCGTGGCCCGCAAGCTGAAGAAGACCGCGGTCCTGGTGAAGGACGCCCCGGCGTTCGTCGTCAACCGCATCCTCACCCGCTTCATGGGCGAAATCCAGAACATCATCGACGAGGGCACCCCGGTCGCGGTCGCCGAGAAGGGCATCGAGCCCCTCGGTCTGCCGATGTCCCCGCTGGTCCTCCTTGAGCTGGTCGGCCCTGCCATCGGTCTGCATGTCTCCGAGACGCTGAACCGCGCCTTCCCGGAGCGCTTCACCGTCTCGGAGAACCTGGCCGCGGTGGTCAAGGCCGGCAAGCGCGGCTTCTACGTCTACGACACGGGTGCGCCCGTGCTGGACCCGGAGGTCGCGACGCTTCTCAAGCAGGGCGACAAGGTCCTGACCGCGGACCAGGTCCGCCACCGCGTCCTGGACGCGGTGGCGCAGGAGATCGGCCTGATGCTCGACGAGGGTGTCGTGGCCGAGGCCCAGGACATCGACCTGTGCCTGATCACCGGCGCCGGCTGGCCCTTCCACCTGGGCGGCATCACGCCGTACCTGGACCGTGAGGGCTACTCGGAGCGCGTGTACGGCAAGAAGTTCCTGGCGCAGGGCGTGGCGAGCGTCCCCGCGTAACGCCTGACGGACATGCGGAACGGGCCGTACGGATTCTCTCCGTACGGCCCGTTCCGCATGTCCCGCCGGAGGTGACGCGCGGCGGGGTGTGCTCTCAGACCGGCGGTGACGCGCGGCGAGGGCACGCTCTCAGACGCGGGTCCAGGCCGCCAGGGCCAGGCCCTCCTCGGGCTTCTGACGGGCCACGTGGAGCCCGCCGTCCGCACCGATCACCGCCATGACCACACGGCCCTTCACGTCCACCGCGAGCGCCGGTGCGCCCAGGCACTCGCCGCCCGTTTCCGTCCACCACACGCCCTCCGCCTCGGCCTGCGTGACGCAGGCCGCCAGGAGGGCCTGGCCGTCGCTGCCGCGGTGGGCCAGGACCGTGCAGTCATGGCCGTCGATGGCGGTGCGCAGGGCCGCGAGGGGCCCGTCGGACGGCGTGCCCCCCAGGGGGACGGTGTCCGCCCCGGGGCGGTGTGCGGTGATGCCCTTGGAGGCCGCGTCGTTCCAGTAGTACGTGACCGCGCCCTCGGCGGTCTCCAGGCCCGTGACGGTGCCCGCCACCGGGCTGAGCTCGATGGCCTCGGCCTGTTTCAGCTCACCGCCCGGCTTCTCCTGCGTCCAGCGCAGCGCCCTGCTGTCCGCGGCGGCCAGCACCTCCACCGTGCCGGTGGCCGTGGCCACCGCCGCCGGGCAGTCCTGGGTCTTACTGCCGCGCAGGTCCTTCCAGTTCTCCCACTTGCCGTCCGCGGCCTGCCTGCGCATCTGCACGCCGCCGCCCGCGTTGCGCACGAAGACATGGACCGAGCCCGCCGCGTTGACCGTGCTGACCGGGACGCCGATCCGCGTTATGCGGTCCGGGTCCGTGTACGGATTGCCCAGGGAGTGCCAGGCGGTCAGCGGGCGGCCCGTCTGGTACTGGATCGCGTGCACGATGTCGACGGTCGGCCCCTTCTGAACGGCCTTCCGCTTGCGGCGGCCGATCAGGTGCACATAGCCATCGGGGCCCTGGGCCAGGACCAGGTGCTCGATGCCGGGAGCCGGGAAGAACTCGGGGCCCGACCAGTCGGGGCCGCCAGGAGCCGTCTCCGTCCAGCGCAGCACCCCGCCGGGGGTGGGCGCGTACGCCGTGAGCCTGTCGTCCTTGCCGCGCAGCAGCCAGCGCGCGAACCGGGGGCCGGTCGCCGCCGGAGTGCCGGACGGCGGCGGCGGCGGAAGCTTTTGCTCGGACTTGCCTGCGGCCCGCGGCCTCATTGGCGTCACGCCAGCCTTCCGTGCATCGATGCTTCCTGCTTTCGAACAAGCATAGCGTTTTGGCTGGTGGCGGCCGCCGCGCATGCCACGCTGATGGTATGAGAACTCTGGTGATCGTGGACGCGGCGAATGTCGTCGGGTCCGTCCCGGACGGCTGGTGGCGCGACCGGCGCGGGGCGGCCGAGCGACTGCGGGACCATCTCAGGACGTACGCCGAGCAGGGCGTCCCCGGCCACCCCGGTCCGTTGGACATCGTCCTCGTGGTGGAGGGCGCGGCCCGCGGCATCGACTCCGTGCCCGGGGTGCGGGTCGAGTCGGCGCCGGGCAGCGGGGACGACCGGATCGTGGAGGTCGTGGTGGAGACGGGGGCGAGGCCCGTGCTGGTCGTCACCGCCGACCGGGAGCTCAGGCGAAGGGTAGAGGCGTACGGCGCCCAGTGCGCCGGGCCGCGCACCGTGCGGCCCGTGAGGGGCGACGAGACCACGTAGCTGCACACAGCGTCCGGCCCCGCAGTCCGCATCCGAGGACGTACGGGGCCGGGCGTGCGGCGGGCAACTGGGCTGCCGTCAGCGGGACTTGCGGCTCATCCGGCTGTGGCTGCGCCCGTACGCGAAATAGATGACGAAGCCGAGCAGCATCCAGATGCCGAACCGCAGCCAGGTCTCGGCCGGGAGGTTGAGCATCAGCCAGACCGAGGCCGCCACCGAGAGGATCGGGACCAGCGGTACCCACGGGGTGCGGAAGGACCGGTGCAGCTCGGGCCGGGTCCGGCGCAGCACGATCACGCCGAGGGCGACCACGACGAACGCGAAGAGCGTGCCGATGTTCACCAGCGTCGCCAGTTCGTTGATGCTGGTGAAGCCCGCGACGACCGCGATGATCACGCCGAGCAGGATGGTCGGGCGGTAGGGCGTGCCGAACTTCGGGTGCGTGACGGAGAAGAACCGCGGCAGGAGCCCGTCGCGGCTCATCGCGAAGAACACCCGGGTCTGCCCGAGCAGCAGGATCAGACACACGGTGGTGAGGCCGACCGCGGCGCCGAAGCCGATGACACCGGCGTAGAAGGGATGCCCGGTGGCCTTGAACGCGTCGGCCAGCGGCGCGCTCACCGACAGCTCGCTGTAGTGCTGCATTCCGGTGACCACGATGGACACGGCGACGTAGAGCACGGTGCAGATCACCAGCGAGCCGAGGATGCCGCGCGGCATGTCCCGCTGCGGCAGCTTCGTCTCCTCGGCGGCGGTGGCCACGACGTCGAAGCCGATGAAGGCGAAGAAGACGACGGAGGCGGCGGTGAAGATGCCCATGATGCCGAAGTTGGTGGGCTCGTAGCCGAACAGCAGCTGGACCAGGGGCGCGTCCAGGCCCGCTCCGGAGGGCTGCTTCACGGCGTCGGGGATGAAGGGCGTGTAGTTCTTCGTGTCGATGATGAAGGAACCCGCGATGATCACGATGAGCACCACGGCCACCTTGATGGCGACCACGACCGCTGTGATGCGGGCGGACAGCTTCATGCCGAGGACAAGGACCACCGTGAGCAGCAGTACGAGGACGAAGGCCAGGATGTCGAAGCCGAAGCCGTCCGCCACGTCGGTTCCGGAGAGCGCTTCGGGCATGTGCCAGCCGACGTTGTCCATCAGCGAGCGGACATAACCCGACCAGCCGACCGCCACCACGGCCGTGCCCAGCGCGAATTCGAGGACCAGGTCCCAGCCGATGGTCCAGGCGACCAGCTCACCGAGGGAGGCGTACGAGAACGTGTACGCGGAGCCGGCCACCGGGACGGTGGAGGCGAACTCGGCGTAACACAGGGCCGCGAGGGCGCAGACGATGCCCGCGGCGACGAAGGCCAGGGCCGTCGCGGGGCCCGCGGTCTCCTTGGCCACCTTGCCCGTGAGGACGAAGATGCCGGTACCGATGATGACCCCGACGCCGAAGACCGTCAGGTCGAGGGCGGAGAGGGATTTCTTGAGCGCGTGCTCCGGTTCCTCCGTGTCGAGGATCGACTGTTCGACCGTCTTGGTCCGGAACACACCGTCTCTGGCTGGGCCCGGGTCCTGCTGTGTACTCACGGCGTACCTCCGCGTGTCGACCCCCGCCCAACCTGAAATGAGCGAGTTTCACCCATGATCGGAGCGAATCGGGGCGCCCACGCGTGCCGCCGCCCGGTATCACTCCACAGTTGACCCTTTCGGGGTACCCAGAACGGCACATCCGGCACAGGAGAGGCACAAAAAAAGAGGCCGGGCCCGGAGCGTGCTGCTCCGGGCCCGGCCTCTTTCGTACGTACGGCCCTTTCGTGCGTCGGCCGCTTCGCGTGTCAGTCGCGCGCGACCTCGGCCGTCGCTTCCGCCAGGCGGCCGTCCAGCTTGGCCACCAGGCCCGTCACCTGACGGGCGATGTCCGGCGCGGTGAGCCCGATCTCGGCCATGACCTCCTTGCGGGAGGCGTGGTCGAGGAAGCGCGACGGGATGCCGAAGTCGCGCAGCGGTACGTCGACGCCCGCGTCGCGCAGCGCCTGGGCGACGGCGGAGCCGACGCCGCCTGCCCTGCTGTTGTCCTCGACGGTGACGACGACGCGGTGCTGCTCGGCGAGCGGCGCGAGCGCCTCGTCGACCGGCTTGACCCAGCGCGGGTCGACGACGGTCGTCGAGATGCCCTGGGCGTCGAGCAGGGCCGCGATCTCCAGGCACATGGGCGCGAGCGCGCCGATGGAGACCAGCAGGACGTCGGGGCGCTCGGCGCCGACGTCCGCGTTGCGCAGGACGTCCATGCCGCCGACCCGGCCCACGGCCTGCACCGCTGGGCCGACCGCGCCCTTGGAGAAGCGCACCACGGTCGGGGCGTCGTCGACGTCGACGGCCTCGCGCAGCTGGGCGCGGAGCTGGTCGGCGTCGCGCGGGGCCGCGATCCGCAGGGTCGGGACGCACTGCAGGATCGACATGTCCCACATGCCGTTGTGCGAGGCGCCGTCGGTGCCGGTGACACCGGCCCGGTCGAGCACGAAGGTGACACCGCACTTGTGCAGGGCCACATCCATCAGGACCTGGTCGAAGGCGCGGTTGAGGAAGGTGGCGTACACCGCGAAGACCGGGTGCAGGCCGCCGGTGGCCAGGCCCGCCGCGGACACCGCCGCGTGCTGCTCGGCGATCCCCACATCGTAGATGCGCTCGGGGAAGGCCTTCTGGAACTTGTGCAGGCCGACGGGCTGGAGCATCGCCGCGGTGATCGCCACGATGTCCTCGCGCTCCCGGCCGAGCTTGACCATCTCCTCGCCGAAGACCGAGGTCCAGTCCATGCCGGAGGCGGCGATGGGCAGACCCGTGTCGGGGTGGATGGGGCCGATGCCGTGGAAGCGGTCGGCCTCGTCCTGCTCGGCGGGCTTGTAGCCGCGGCCCTTCTCGGTGAGGCAGTGCACGATGACCGGGCCGCCGAAGCGCTTGGCGCGCAGCAGCGCGGACTCCAGCGCCTCCATGTCGTGCCCGTCGATGGGGCCGACGTACTTCAGGCCGAGGTCCTCGAACATGCCCTGCGGGGCGATGAAGTCCTTGAGGCCCTTCTTCGCGCCGTGCAGGGTCTCGTAGAGCGGGCGGCCGACGACCGGGGTGCGCTCCAGGAAGTCCTTGCCGCGGGCCAGGAAGCGCTCGTAGCCGTCAGTGGTGCGCAGGGTGGCCAGGTGGTTGGCGAGGCCGCCGATGGTCGGGGCGTACGAGCGCTCATTGTCGTTGACCACGATGACCAGCGGGCGGTCCTTGGCGGCGGCGATGTTGTTCAGCGCCTCCCAGGCCATGCCGCCGGTGAGCGCGCCGTCGCCGATGACCGCGACGACGTGGTCCTCCTTCGCCAGCACCTCATTGGCCTTGGCGAGGCCGTCCGCCCAGCCCAGCACGGTGGAGGCGTGCGAGTTCTCGATGACGTCGTGCTCGGACTCGGCGCGCGAGGGGTAGCCCGACAGGCCGCCCTTGGTGCGCAGGCCGACGAAGTCCTGACGGCCGGTGAGCAGCTTGTGCACGTACGACTGGTGCCCGGTGTCGAAGAGAACCTTGTCCTTCGGGGAGTCGAAGACCCGGTGCAGCGCGATCGTCAGCTCGACGACGCCGAGGTTGGGGCCCAGGTGTCCGCCGGTCTTGGCGACCGCGTCGACCAGAAAGGACCGGATCTCTGCGGCCAGCTGTTCCAGCTGCTCCGGGCCGAGCCTGTCCAGGTCGCGCGGTCCCGTGATGCGGGTCAGCAGAGCCACCCGTGCCTCCTTGCAGTTGAACTGTCTGGCTTGCCGGTCTGCCGAGTCTAATGTTCCGCTCGCGACTGCGGACGGCGGGCGGTGCGTTCTCTGTCACTCGGGCGGCGTACACGCAGGCGTGCCCGGCACCAGCGTTCGGTGCCGGGCACGCCTGCGGTTCCGCGGTCAGGCGCGGCCCGCGGTCTTCTGGGTCTTGCGCGTGACGGAGTCGATCACGACGGTGGCCAGCAGTACGCCACCAGTGATCATGTACTGGACGGGGGTGGCGATGCCTTCGAGCGCCAGCCCGTACTGGATGGACGTGATCACCATGACGCCGAGGAGCGCGTTCCAGGTGCGACCGCGGCCACCGAACAGGCTGGTGCCGCCGATGACGGCCGCTGCGATGACGTTCATCAGCAGGTCACCGGCGCCGGCGCCCTGGTTGGCCGCGGCGATCTTGGAGGCCCAGAACAGGCCGCCGATGGCCGCGAACATGCCGGCGATGGCGAAGACCGAGATCCGGACCATCTCGACGTTGATACCGGCACGGCGGGACGCCTCGACGCTGCCGCCGAGTGCGAAGACCTTGCGGCCGTACGTGGTGCGGCGGAGCACGAAGTCCGTGAGCACCAGCACGGCCAGGAAGAGCACGACGGCCAGCGGCGTGCCCTTGTACTGGTTGAACATGATCGCGGCGGCGAAGGCCACGATCGCGAGCAGGACCGTGCGCAGCACGATCTCGCTGAGCGGGCGGGACGGGATGCCGGCCGCGTCGCGGCGGCGGCTGTCGGTGTACGACGAGAAGAAGAACGCCGCCACCGCGAGGAGCGCGAGGCCGTAGCCGGCCGCGACATCGGTGAAGTAGTACGTGGTCAGCTGGCCGATCAGGCCGTCGCCGTCCAGGTTGATCGTGCCGTTCTCGCCGAGGATCTGGAGCATGAAGCCCTGCCAGAACAGCAGGCCTGCCAGGGTGACGGCGAACGCGGGGGCGCCGATCTTGGCGAAGAAGAAGCCGTGGATCGCGCCGATGAGCGCACCGCCGGCGATGGCTGCGAGCAGCGCGAGCCACTCGTTGACGCCGTTGGTGACGCTGAGCACGGCGACGATCGCGCCGGACACACCGCTGACCGCGCCGACTGAGAGGTCGATCTCGCCGAGCAGCAGCACGAAGATGACGCCGACCGCCATCATGCCGGTGGCGACCATGGTCACGGAGATGTTGTTGATGTTCTGCGCGGTCAGGAAGTTGGAGTTCAGTCCCTGGAAGATCGCGCAGATGATGATCAGGCCGACGACCACAGGGATCGAGCCGAGGTCACCCGCGCGCATCTTGCGCTTGAACTCCGACAGATAACCGGCGAAGCCCTGCTCGCGGACGAGGAGTCGCGGGTCGATGGCGGTGACCGCGTCGGCCGCGGGGGCCGGTGCGTCGACGGCGCCCGGTGCGTCCTCGGGGCCCGAGGTCTTCTTGATGCTCACTTCTGGGCCTCCCCATTGCGCGCCGCACGACGGGTCACGGCGTTCTCCGTGGCACCTGTGATGGCGGAGATGATCTCTTCCTGCGAGGTGGTCTTCACATCGAAGACACCGTTGTTCCGGCCCAGCCGGAGCACGGCCACCTTGTCCGCGACGGCCTTCACATCGGCCATGTTGTGGCTGATGAGGATGACCGCGTGGTTGCGCTCGCGCAGCCGCTCGACCAGGTCGAGGACCTGGGCGGTCTGCTCGACGCCGAGGGCGGCGGTGGGTTCGTCGAGAATGACGAGCTTGGGCTCACCGAGCATCGAGCGCGCGATGGCCACCGTCTGGCGCTGGCCACCGGAGAGCGAGGCAATCGGGATGCGCACGCTGGGGATACGGATCGAGAGCGTGGTCAGCAGCTCACGGGCGCGGCGCTCCATCTCTACCTCGTTGAGGATGCCGCGCTTGCGCAGCTCCCGGCCGAGGTAGAGGTTGCCGACGACGTCGAGGTTGTCGCAGAGCGAGAGGTCCTGGTAGACGGTCGCGATGCCAAGACCCTGGGCGTCGTGCGGCCTGTTGATCGCCACGGACTTGCCCTCCCACTCGATGACTCCGTCATCGATGGGGTGCACACCGGCAATGGTCTTGACCAGTGTGGATTTTCCGGCGCCGTTGTCGCCGACGAGGGCGACCACCTCGCCGGCGTGGACCTCAAGCTCTACGTCGGTGAGCGCCTGGACGGCACCGAACCGCTTGGAGACCCCTCGCAACGCCATTACGGGCGTAGCGGACACTTGAACCATCTCCTTCGCCGCCTGACCGGCGGGGATGCCGCGCCGGGGTGGGGCGCGGAGGCTGAGCAGAAACGAGCAGAACGGACTGGGTGTTCTGTCCGGCGCCCCGCCAGTGCGGCGGGGCATGTGAAGGCGGGGCACCGGACAGGCTTCAGCGGTGCGCGACTCCCCTGCGGGGCAGGGGAGTCGCGACCGGGCGGCCTACTTCAGGCCGAGCTTGTCGCACGCGGCCTTGTACTTCGGCGTGCAGATCTCGCTGAGCGTGTAGATGCCGTCCTTGAGGACGGTGTCCTGGATGTTGTCCTTGGTCAGCGAGACGACCGGGATGATCTTGCTCGGGACGGCCTTGGCGGACGCGCTGTCCACCTTGTCCGAGGCGAAGGAGTCGAGCTTCTCGCCCTTGGCCAGCTTGACGGCCATCTCGGCGGCCGCGGTGGCCTCCACCGGGTACGGCTTGTAGACGCTCATGAACTGCTCACCGGCGATGATGCGCTGCACGGCGGCGAGTTCGGCGTCCTGACCGGTGACCGGCGGGAGCTTGGTGATGCCTGCGGCCTTGAGGGCGGTGATGATGCCGCCCGCCATGCCGTCGTTGGCGGAGTAGACGCCGTCGATCTTGTCCTTGCCCAGGGCGGAGATCGCACCGTCCATGTTGGCGTTGGCGTTGACCGGCTTCCACTCCTTGGTGTCGTAGCTCTTGCCGATCTTGACCTTGCCGTCGAGCTCCGACAGCGCGCCCTTCTTGTAGAAGGCGGCGTTCGGGTCGGTGATGGCGCCGTTCATCATGACGATCTGGGCGTCCTTCTTGCCGCCCAGCGCCTCCAGCAGCGCCTTGCCCTGCACGCGGCCGACCTCTTCGTTGTCGAAGGAGGTGTACGCGTCGATCGGGCCCTCGGCGAGGCGGTCGAAGGCGACGACGGGGATGTTCGCGTCCTTGGCCTTCTGGACCGAGTTCTGAATGGCCTTGGCGTCCACCGCGTCCACGATGAGCGCGTCGACCTTGTTGGTGATCATGGTGTCGACCTGCTGGTTCTGGGTCGACGCGTCCTGCTTGGCGTTGGCGTAGACGACCTCGCCCTTCCCGCCGGTCAGCTCCTTGACCTTCTTCTCGATCTGCGGCTTGTCGAACTTCTCGTACCGCGCCGTCTCGTTCTCCGGCAGGAGCAGGCCGATCTTGAGATCGTCGCCCTTCTTGGCGCCGGACTCCTTGGCCTTGTCGCCTGATTCCTTGGCGCTGCCGCAAGCGGCGAGGGAAACGGCCATTGCGGTGGCGGCCACGGCCACGGCGGCACGACGCATCTGCGTGTTCACTTGAGAAACCTCCCTGACGAGGCCGCGACGTTGCGGCCGAGGTGGCTGGAAGTCAACTCGGCCCCGCTGCCAGCGTCAAGGAGTAAATCCTTAACGAGATGACAACGGTGCCATTCGTTATCTAAGTGAAGGCAGGTGTACTAGCGGGCAACGTACTGTCCAGAAGGGTCGAATCGCCCATTTCATTGAGTGCCAGAGCCAGCGCGCCGAGCACTTCCGCCCGGCCGCCGAGCGCTCCGGGCAACACGGAAAGCTGCCGCGCCGCACTCGGAATGGCGTAACGGGAGACCGAATCGCGGATCGGCCCCAGCACCAGCTCCCCAGCCTCGGCGAGGTCGCCGCCGAGGACGACCCTGCTGGGGTTGAGCAGATTGCAGAGGGTCGCGACACCGCTGCCGATGTGGCGGCCCACGTCCACGATGACGCGGCGGCAGCCGGGATCGCCCTCGCGGGCCAGCTGTACCACCTTCTCCATGGTCAGACCGGGCTCGTGACTGGACTGGAGCAGGGGCAGGACGTACCGGGCGGCCGTGAAGGTCTCCAGGCAGCCGCGGTTGCCGCAGCGGCAAACGGGGCCCGATTCGTCGAGCGTGATGTGCCCGATCTCGCCGGCCGTTCCGCCGGGGCCGCGGTAGATCTGGCCGCTTATGACCAGGCCCGCGCCGACGCCGCTGGCGACCTTGATGTACGCCAGGTCCTTGACCCCGCGCCCGCTCCCCCAGACCAGCTCGCCCAGCGCGCCGAGGTTGGCGTCGTTGTCGACGTACACGGGCACGCCCAGGCGCCCGGCGAGTTCCTGACTGGGGTTGATGCCCTTCCAGCCCGGCAGAATCGCGGTCGAGCCGAGTGTGCCCGACTCGACGTCGATGGGTCCCGGCACGCCGAGCCCGACGCCGATGACCTTGTCCTGGCTGATGCCACTGGCCGCGATCAGCCGCTTGACCAGGTGTTCGGCCCGGTCGAAGCCCTCGGCGGACGAGGCGTCGACGTCCAGCGGCTCGGCCTCTTCGGCGAGCACCTGATGGGCCAGGTTGCCGACGGCGACGCGAAGGTGCGTATGACCGAAATCGACGCCGATGACGATGCCGGCGTCACCGCTCAGCGAGACGCTGCGGGCCCGGCGGCCGCCCGCGGAGGTCGAGATGACCTCGACGGTCCCGCCGTCCTTCAACTCACGAACGATATTGGAGACCGTGGCTGCGGAGAGCCCTGTGGTCCTGGCGATCTCTGCCTGAGTGAGGGAACCCGCCATGCGAACGGCGCGTACGACCCGTTCGAGGTTGGCCCGGTGCAAAGACGTCTGCGACCCCGGAGTCTCCATTGACTCATCCACTCCTGCCCTAGGCGGACGGCCCGAGGGCCGTCCCGGGCGGGGCCGCATCGATGAGGACCCCACCCTTCCTCCAACATATGAACTCTAAGCTGAGCCTTTCGGGTTGTCTCCCGTCAAGACCTTGAGCATTGCAAGACAGCTGCAGGACACACCGAACCGCCCGCCGGCATGCTGCCGGCGGGCGGTTCGGACGAGGCGGACGTGCCCCCGGAGGGCGCACTACTTGATGGCTCCCGCGGTCAGGCCGGCGACGACCTGGCGCTGGAAGATGATGTACGCCGCCAGGACCGGCAACATCGCCATCACCAGGCCGGCGAAGAGGCCCGACCAGTCGCCCTTGTAACCCTGGCTGGTCGCGAGCTCGACCAGGCCCTGTGAAAGCACCCGGTTGTCCGGGTCGTTGTTGAGCACCGTCGGCAGCATGTACTGGTTCCACTGCCCCAGGAAGTTGAAGATGCCGACGCTGATCAGGCCGGGCTTGGCCATCGGCACCATCACCTGGAAGAACGTCCTGGTGTGCGACGCCCCGTCGATCATCGCCGCTTCCGCCACCGAACTGGGCAGCGTACGGAAGAACGAGGTGAGGAAGAAGACGGTGAAGGGCAGCGAGTACGCGATGTAGACCAGGATCAGTCCGGGGATGGTCTCAAGAAGACCCATGTTCTTCAGTACGTAGAACAGCGGGACCAGCGCCAGCATGATCGGGAAGCTCATTCCTCCGACGAAGAGGAAGTAGATGAAGCGGTTCCCGGGGAATTCGAAGCGCGCGAGGACGTACGCCGCCATGGAGCCCAGCAGCAGCGTGCCGATGAGCGAACCGCCCACCACGATGATCGTGTTGAGGAAGTACTCGCTCATGTGCGCCTCGGACCAGGCCCGCGACCAGTTCTCGAAGTGCAACTTGTCCGGCAGCGACCAGGGCGACCCGAAGATCGACGCGTCGTCCTTGAAGGACGTCATCACAGCCCAGAGCAGCGGCATGACGACCATGAAGGCCCAGAGGATCAGGATGCCGTGCGAGAAGACGTTGAGCGTGCTGCCGCTCACGTCCTTCTTAGGCTTGGCGGGTCCCTGTCCGGTGGTCTTCGACAGGGACGGGGCGTCTTCGGGCGCGCCTGTGGGCGGGGTGTCAGTGGTCTTCATCAGAACTCCAGCCGCTCACGCCGGCCCACCCGCATCACCAGGGCCGCGAGGGCCAGAGTGATGACGAGCAGCGCCACACCGATCGTTGTCGCATAACCTGCCTGGCCGTCCCTGAACGCCGTTTGGTAGACGTACAGCACCAGAACGGTCGTCGAGTAGTCGGGGCCGCCGGGGCCCACGGTCATGATCTGGACGACCGCGAAGGACTCCGCGCCCAGCGCGAGGATTCCCATGTAGACCCAGCCCGACTGCACGGTGTCCCAGAGCAGCGGGATGGTGATCCTGAAGAACGTGGTGAACCGGCTCGCGCCGTCGAGCAGCGCCGCCTCGTAGAAGTCCTTGGGAATGGACGCCATGCCGGCGGAGAAGAGCACCACGAAGAAGCCCACGGTGCTCCAGACGAGCACCGCCATGACCGACCAGAGGGCGATGTTCGGGTCGCCGAGCCAGTCCGGCTGAAGGCTGTCGAGCCCGACGGCCCTCAATGCCCCGTTGATCGCGCCGTCCTTCGGGTTGTACGCGAAGGCGAACAGCACCGAGACGATCGCGATCGAGAGCACCTGCGGGAAGAAGTAAGCGATCTTGTAGAAGGACGAGCCGCGGACTCCCCCGATGGCGGCGCCCTTACGGCGCCGCCCGCCCACATTGAGCATGAAGGCGAAGAAGAGTGCGAGGCCGAGCGTCACCAGCGGCAGCAACAGCGCGAACAGCAGGCTGTTCCACAGCGAATCCCAGAAGATGTCGTCCTGCAACATCTTGCTGTAATTGTCGAAGCCGACCATCTTGAAGTCCGGGCTCAGGCCGGTCCAGTCCGTGAACGAGTAGTAGATGGACTGGATGAACGGCCAAATGACGAAGATTGCATACAACGCCAGTGGGGCTGCCAAGAACCCCACAATGAACCGGTACTTGCCGTGTTGCATGGTTACCGACCCCGATCTTCCGGCGTGTGCCGCCGCTGGTGACGCTTACTCACTGGTGCTTGTAGTGCTTGATGGACTGATCCTTGGCCGTCGCGTCGGCGAAGGCCTGGATCTTCTTGATGGTCTCGGCCGGGGTCGCTCGGCCGGCCATCATCTCGCCGAGACCGGCGACACCGATCTGCTCCTTCTGGAGCTTCACGTACCAGTCCTGCAGGCGGGGGTTCACCACGTTCTCCCCGGCCTTCTCCAGCGCCGCGGTGGCGGATGTGAGGCCCGGGGTCAGCTCGATGCCGTCCGTGCCGCCGTTGAGGGCCGTCAGCGACTTCGCGCTGGTGGTGAAGTTCTTCGACGAAGCCTCGCTGAGCATGATGCGCAGTTGCTCCATGCCGCCGTCGGGGTTCTTCGCCGACTTCGGAACGATGAACGGCTCACCGCCGGACGCCCAGATGGTGCCGAAGGGCAGCTTGTCCGAGCTGTCGAGACCGGTCGGCGCGCCCACGGACAGCTTGAAGTCGGCCGGCATCGTCTTGGCGGCCTCGTTCTCCACCCAGGAACCGTTCGGGATGAAGAGCGCCTCCCCCTTGGTCCAGGCGGTCTGCGACTGGATGTGGTCGATGCCCGGGGTGCCCTTGAGGATGTAGCCCTTCTTGAAGAGCTCGTAGTACGCCTCGAACGCGGCCTTGACGGCCGGGTCGCCCCAGGCGTTCGGCTCCAGGTTGTCGATCTTGTCAAGGACCTCGCGGCCACCGATCTTCGCGATCATCGGGTACAGCGAGAACGGCAGGTAGTACGGGTGCTTGCCCGCGTACGTCCAGCCGGCGATGCCCTTCTTCTTCGCCTTCGCGCAGACCGCGAGCATGTCGTCCCAGTTCTCCGGGTACGTCACGTCCAGCTTCTCCAGCGCGGTCTGGGAGTACCAGACGCCGTAGACCGTGTACGCGTAGTACATGATCCAGACCGGGTCGCCGTCGAACTGGCCCATCTCGACGATGCCGGGACGCAGCGTGTCCCGGACCTTCTTGCTCGGGTCGTCGACGGACGGCGAGTCGAGAAGCGGGGTCAGGTCGGTCAGCTGCTTCTTGCCGACCAGGACGCCCATGTCCATCTGCTCGGCGCCCGAGTTGTCGATCAGGTCGGGCGGGGTGCCACCGTTGAAGCGCGGCTGCAGCTGCGAGCGGATCTTCTGCGTCGTGGCGAACTTGACCTTCGCCTTGGGGAAGTTCTTCTCGTAGATCTTCTTGGCGTCCTCGGCGTACTTCGTGCCGAACCCACCGTCGAAGATCACGATCTCGAGAGCCGCGCTCTCATTGACGCCAAGGGGGTTCTTGGCGGTCTTCTTGCCCTTGTCGACCTTGTCGCCGCTGCCGCTGTCGCCGCTCGCGCAGGCGGACAGGAAGCTCATCGTCGGAACAGCGATCAGGCCGAGAGCGGCCGACCGCTTGATCAGGTCACGACGGCCAAGGCCCTCATTGTTCTGGGCGGAGGTGGATCCCATGCTCAAGTCCTCGCCTTCTACAGGACTCAGGCGGTGTACCGGTCGCCCGTCCATATTCGCCTCAGGCGAAGGGGCCCCGCCACCGCGGTCAAATGACGCTGGGTCGTACTGGGTTACAGAAGATACGGGCACGGTGTGCGGCAGCCGACAACAAGGCTTCCCCCACCGTTCCCCGTCCCCCTGGTCCGCGGCCACAAAATGTGGTGTAGACGCCGACAGGTATAGTCCACTTCCCGCCAACTGAGCAAGATCGAAAGCAAGTTTGGGCAGCAGTCTTTCCCGAGTTGAGACCTCGCGGATATCTGGGGAACGCGCACGTAGCCGTCGACATCGCTCCGCGCAACCCGGCGCGCCCTCTTTGCCTCACCCGGCACGTACAACACCCTTGACACTGTCGACCACTTGGCTCCCTACTAGGTGCTGCGCACCACCTATGACAACGTTGTCCAAGGGGAGGAACAGCCCGGGATGCCACGCAGACCTCGCTCCAGACAAGGCCACACGGCAGCCGCCCTCGTTACGGCCGCCTCGCTTCTCGCCGTGACGGCCCCCTCCGTGGCCGTCGCCCAGCCCTCGCAACCCGCGCCCGTGCCGCGGTCGTTCAGCTCCTCCTTCGAGGAGGACGAACCGCAGCCCGATTGGCGCGACACCGTCGAAGTCGAACCTGACGGGAGGAAGCGCGCATCCGGGGTCGATGGCGGCTTCGGCGCCGGAATTCCGGGCAATGTGACCGACCGGGTCGTCGAGGTCCGGGCCAGCGGCGAGAACGCGGGCGGCGGCGAGACCAAGGAAAACCTCGTCGACGTCCAGCCCTCCACCAAGTGGCTCGCCTTCCAGCCCACCGCCTGGATCGAGTTCGACCTGGACGAACCGGCCAAGCTGGTCACATACGCCCTCACTTCGGCCAATGACCACGCCGAGCGCGACCCCAAGGACTGGGTTCTCAAGGGCTCCGCCGACGGCAAGGAGTGGACGTCCCTGGACTCCCGCGAGGGGCAGGCCTTCGAGAAGCGTCTGCAGACGAAGACCTTCGACTTCGAGAACACCCAGGCGTACGCGCACTACCGTCTTGAGATCAGCCGCAACAACGGCGCCTCGGACGCCACTCAGCTCGCGGACGTTCAATTCTCGAACGGTGACACGAGCGCTCCTGTCCCCGAGGACATGCGCAGCCACGTCGACCGGGGCCCCTCGGGCTCGCCCACGGCCAAGGCCGGCGCGGGCTTCACGGGCAAGCGGGCCCTGCGTTACGCGGGTACGCACAAGCCGGACGGGCGCGCGTACTCGTACAACAAGGTCTTCGACGTCCATACGCGCGTCACCAAGGACACCGAGCTGTCGTACCGGGTCTTCCCCTCCCTCCCGGAGACCGACCTCAATTACCCGGCCACGAATGTGTCGGTGGACCTGGCCTTCACCGACGGCACCCGTCTGAGCGACCTGCGCGCCCTCGACCAGCACGGAGCCGTGCTCTCACCGCAGGGTCAGGGCGCCTCCAAGACCCTGTACGTCAACCAGTGGAACCACAAGGAGTCGCGGATCGGCGCGGTCGCGGCGGGCCGGACCGTCGACCGGGTGGTGGTGGCGTACGACTCCCCCAAGGGCCCCGCGAAGTTCAGCGGCTGGATCGACGACATCACCATCGCCCCCAAGGCGCCCGAGAAGCGCCTGGCGCATCTCTCGGACTACGCATCGACCACGCGCGGCACCAATTCGAGCGGCTCCTTCTCGCGTGGCAACAACATCCCGGCCACCGCGGTCCCTCATGGCTTCAACTTCTGGACGCCGGTGACCAACGCCGGAACCACCAGTTGGCTGTACGACTACGCGCGCGGCAACAACCCGGACAACCTGCCGACGATGCAGGCGTTCAGCGCGAGCCACGAGCCGAGTCCGTGGATGGGCGACCGGCAGACCTTCCAGCTGATGCCGTCCGCCGTGGCGGGCACCCCGGACGCCGCCCGCACCAGGCGCGCGCTGCCCTTCCGGCACGAGAAGGAGAGCGCGAAGCCGCACCACTACGGCGTCACCTTCGAGAACGGCCTCAAGGCCGAAATGACCCCGACGGACCACGCGGCGATGATGCGGTTCACCTACCCGGGTGACGACGCCAGCATGATCTTCGACAATGTGTCGAACGCCGGTGGTCTGACCCTCGCCCCGGAGACCCGCTCCTTCACCGGCTTCTCCGACGTCAAGAGCGGCCTGTCCACCGGCGCCACCCGGCTCTTCGTGTACGGCGTCTTCGACGCGCCGGTCACCCAGGGCGGCAAACTCGGCGGTGGCGGCGGGAGCGACGTGACCGGCTACCTGCGCTTCGACGCGGGCACCGACCGCACGGTGAACCTGCGCCTGGCCACCTCGCTCATCAGCCTGGGCCAGGCGAAGAAGAACCTCGCCGACGAGATCCCGGCCGGCTCCCGCTTCGAGCGGATAAGGAACCGGGCGCAGGACGCCTGGGACGACGTACTGGGCCGGGTCGAGGTCGAGGGCGCGAGCCGCGACCAGCTGACAACCCTCTACTCCAGCCTCTACCGGCTGTACCTGTATCCGAACTCCGGCTTCGAGAACACCGGCACCAAGTCCCGTCCCAAGCAGCAGTACGCGAGTCCGTTCTCCCAGCAGACCGGTCCCGACACCCCCACCCACACCGGCGCGAAGATCGTCGACGGTGAGGTGTACGTCAACAACGGCTTCTGGGACACCTACCGGACGACCTGGCCCGCGTACTCGTTCCTCACCCCGAAGAAGACCGGCAAGCTGGTCGACGGCTTCGTCCAGCAGTACAAGGACGGCGGCTGGATCTCCCGCTGGTCCTCGCCCGGCTACGCGGACCTGATGACCGGCACCAGCTCGGACGTCGCCTTCGCGGACGCCTACGTCAAGGGCGTGAAGTTCGACGCCGAGGCGGCGTACGAAGCGGCGCTGAAGAACGCCACCGTGGTGCCGCCCGCCTCGGGTGTCGGCCGCAAGGGCATGGAGACCTCCCCCTTCACCGGGTACGCCTCCACCGAGACGCACGAGGGCCTCTCCTGGTCGCTGGAGGGCTACAACAACGACTTCGGCATCTCCAAGATGGCGGAGGCGCTGTACAAGAAGACCAAGAAGCAGCGCTACAAGGCAGAGGCGGACTACTTCCGCAACCGCGCCCAGGAGTACGTGAAGCTCTTCGACGACAAGGCCGGCTTCTTCCAGGGCCGCGACCTGAAGGGCGACTGGCGCGTCCCGTCGACCACGTTCGACCCCCGCATATGGGGCTACGACTACACCGAGACCAACGGCTGGGGCTACGCCTTCACCGCGCCCCAGGACTCCCGCGGTCTGGCCAACCTCTACGGCGGCCGCGCAGGCCTCGGCAACAAACTGGACAGCTACTTCACCACCCCCGAGACGGCGAGCCCCGAGTTCGCCGGTTCGTACGGCGGCGTCATCCATGAGATGACGGAGGCGCGCGACGTACGGATGGGCATGTACGGGCACAGCAACCAGGTCGCCCACCACGCCACGTACATGTACAACGCGGCCTCGCAGCCGTGGAAGACGCAGGAGAAGGTCCGCGAGGTCCTCTCGCGTCTCTACACCGGCAGCGAGATCGGCCAGGGCTACCACGGCGACGAGGACAACGGCGAGCAGTCGGCCTGGTACCTGTTCTCCTCGCTCGGCTTCTACCCGCTGGTCATGGGCAGTGGCGAGTACGCCATCGGGTCGCCCCTGTTCACCAAGACGACCGTCACCATGGACAACGGCCGCAGGCTGGTCGTCAAGGCTCCGAAGAACAGCGCGAAGAACATCTACGTGCAGGGGCTGAAGGTCAACGGCAAATCCTGGAAGTCCACCGCGCTGCCGCACGACCTGCTGGCTCGCGGCGGCACGCTGGAGTTCGACATGGGCTCCAAGCCGTCCGCCTGGGGCTCCGGCAAGGACGCCGCGCCGGTCTCCATCACCAAGGACGACAAGGTGCCGGCCCCGCGGTCGGACGCGATCAGCGCGACCGGTCCGCTCTTCGACAACACCTCGGCCACCAAGGCGGAGTTCGAGTCGGCGGAGCTGCCGGTCGAGTCCGCGACCCGCGCGGTCCAGTACACCCTCACCTCGTCGGAGCACGCGAAGGCCCCCACGGGCTGGGTGCTGCGGGGCTCCGACGACGGTGCGAAGTGGACCGAGCTCGACAAGCGGTCGGGGGAGGCCTTCGGCTGGGACCAGCAGACCCGGGTGTTCACGGTGGACGACCCGGGCACGTACCGGCACTACCGGCTGGTGAGCACCGGTTCCGCGACGCTCGCGGAGGTCGAACTGCTCGCCAAGTAGGCGCACTTCAGGCAAGCGCGTCGCCTGTCACACAGCAGAAGGGCCGCATCCCCGTCACCGGGGATGCGGCCCTTCATCGTGCTGCGGGTGCCGATCAGCTACGGATCAGGCTGCGCAGCACGTACTGCGACGTGCTTCGATTGCCGTTCTTAACCCTATTCACCGCCGCCGTTTGACCTCACTCTCGACCAACCACACAAAACGCCTGGTCAGAGGCGTGCCGAGGGATACAAATAGGTACTAACTCGCAGTTGGTGAAGCACCTCAATTCACATGCTTCGGTTGCGGTACTTGAGATCGCCACCTCCCCTGAAATCCGACGTTGCGATCGACCCGGGTTCCGAGCCGAGCTTCCGCGCTTGGCACCGGCTTCGTCGGTCATGGGTGGGCATGGCAGCGCTGCTGCGGGCAGGCGCAGACCAGTCGTCCTGAGCGAAACCGACGCGTTCGGCTGACGAGTCGAGAGCGGCTCGTACTTGAGGAAGGAGGCTGTCGGTGTGAGCTCTCAGGAGATGCTTAACCGTTTGTGCTCTGGACATGGTTGACACGTTCGGCTGAACGTCCGCTATCCCCCAACTGTCGGTGCGGCAGGGGTGCTTCCATCGGAGTCGTGGATGTACAGCAGTTGGCCGAGTACCGCTACCGGGCTGTCCTCGAAGTGCTCGGCGGGTCTCCGATCGGTGAGGTCGCGGCCCGGTACGGCACCTCGCGCCAGACCCTGCACAGCTGCCGGCGGCGGTTCGAGCAGGAGGGCATACCCGGTCTGCTGGATCGCTCCCGCCGGCCGCGGAACAGTCCCACGCGCCTGTCCGCCGAGGTTGAGGCCGAGATCTGCGAGCTGCGCCGCCGGCATCCCCGGTGGGGTGCCCGCCGGATCTCCCACGAGCTGTCCGGCCGCGGGCTGGAGTCGGCGCCGTCGCCGGCCACGGTCCACCGGGTACTGTCCCGCAATGGCCTGGTCCGCGCCCAGGAACGGCAGCATTTGCGCAAGTACCGCCGGTGGCAGCGTGAGGCACCGATGCACCTGCGGCAGATGGACCTGGTCGCAAGGAGGCAACTGTTGGGTTCATCGCCTGCAGCAGGCGATGCAGGCGAGACCAGCAGCGTTGTACCACGGTCAGTTCGACGCTCGGCACGCACGACCGTGAGCGTAGAGCACGCCGACAATCAGAGCGCCTCGCGAACACGATGGCCGCGCCACCCGCCCTCTCCGGTCGTACTCGAGGACCTCCGGAAGGCGGGAGCCGCCAAGGCCGAGGGCGCGCCTCCTCTGTCACAGGCGCAAGTTGAGCTGAACCGGATTCCGTAGCGGCCTTGAAGCCGGGCATGATTGCCTCGGCAGATGGGAAGCACAGGTCTGATGCCTGCACCCCGGAAGTATCCCGACGAGCTGCGCGAGCGGGCCGTCCGTGA
>NZ_JASITA010000023.1 GCF_030063415.1 Streptomyces sp. H27-C3
CCGACGTCCTGTCCGCCCAACGCCGAGAACGCGCCAAAGTCCGCAGTGAACGCCAGCAACGCTGGGGCCGCCCACGACTCAAAGCCGCCTGACCAAACCCCGCCAACGTTCGTGGCCAACGCACTAGCGGAACGGTGTGCCGCTGAGCAGAAGTGCGCTGCCGAGCCCGGCCGTTGTATGCGTCGGCGTCTTTTGGGCGGGCCGTACGTGGAGAACTGCCGGAGCTGCCGTGATCCGTTGTGGTTCTCGGGGCCGGGTTTCTGGGCGCCGACTGTGACCGCGTCCTCGGAAGCCGTGAGGGCGTAGGCGTTCAGCGCGTCCGGCCCGCTCCCCGGCCTGAAGTCAACCATCGAGGCTGGCCTGCCGCTCGCCGAATCCTCGTTGCCCAGCCAGGCCGATTGGTCAGCTAGTGGTGGTTGAGCTGCCCTCGGACGGCTCCGTCAGGGAAGGGACGGTTGTGTACGTTCGCGTAGAACTTGTGCGGTGTGCAGGCGATTTCCCGCAGTTCACGGTGGGTCAGTACCGTGGCAGCGTTCTTGGTTGTCTGGGTGTGCTGTGCCTTGATGCAGCCGTTTGATTTTCCGTGCTTCGGGGTTTTGAGCGTGATGGCGACCGGCCCGGCTGTTCCGCGTTTGCCGGCGTGGATGTGCGCTGCGGTGGGCTGCTCGATTTTGCGTACCCTCAGGGAGTAGCAGAGGCTGCCGTGCTTGACCTGGAACCAGAATTCGCCTGCGCCGTTACGGTCGCCGGGGCCGGGCACCTCTTCGCGGCCGGTCAAGTCGGCTTTGCCCTGGGCGACCTTGTCGGCCCCGTCGGCGCTGGGCGGGCCACTCGCTGCGGTGGCAGGAGCGGTCAGGGCGGTGAGGGCCGCGGCGCAGCCAACAGCTGAGGCCATCATTGTGGTCAGGACACGCATGGACGTCTCGATTCTTTTCGGGTGGTCGGAGCGGGGAGATCGGGTGGCCGGCTTCGGGAGGTGATCTCCGTCGTTTCGACCCAAGCCCATGCGTAGCCTTCGCTCAACATTTATGCGGCTGGATGGGCGCCCGTCGACGGCGGAGCTGCTTGGTCCGCGTCCGGCTGCTGTGACAGAAGGCGCTGCTAACATGCCGGACTTGACGGTGGCTGCCCCTCTCGATGGAGCGTGCCGGCGCCGCCGGACAAGAGCGTTCCCGGCGACACACAGGCCAGCGCCCCTGTCGCCCGCGGCCTGCGCCGCATCACCAAGAAGCAGCACCCCCGCAGTCCGAGGCCGGCAAGGACGGCACCAGTTTCGGGGGCGCCCGGAGTGCAACAAAATGCTTGGACGCCGGCCTGCCCTCTTCTGGAACAGCCCGGCCGCACGCCACGCCGGCCGTACTCGGCCGGACCGCAAAGAAGCCGGCCGCTGGTCTCCCCCGCCTCGACAAGGAGCGGGAGACCACCGGCCGGTGTTGCAGGGCGGGCCGTTACATGGGGTCGATGTCCCGGCCGCCCATGCCCATCTCCTGCTGCTTGCTCTGCTCGTGCAGGCGGCGGGCCTTGTCCGTCAGCCTCTGGCGCTCCTCCGGGTCGGTGGCACGCTCGGCGGCGTCCGTCAGTTCCTGCGCCTTGGTACGCATCTGCTGGGCCCGACCGCCGGATTCACCTGCAACGCTCATGATCACTCCTGGATGTGTGCGGAGAGGACCTCATCAGCGAATCAGCGCGTCGGCGCCCGCGCATCTCGAACGGTTACCCACTGCTATCCCCGCAGCTCCGGCCCTGACCGGTGGTGTGCTGAACGGACTTGTCGATCAAGTCGCCGACTGTGTCAGGGCGTTCCGGTCCTGGGCGCTGCTCCAAGCTCCCGTACGTGTGCTGGGCTGACCCGGCCTTCATTTCCACACGGTGCTTCTGTGGATATGGGAAACGAGTTCACACTGACTGGAACAGCCCGGTAGGCCGACCGGTCACGTTCACCGAGACCGCAATGCTGGTGGCTGTAGCTATGACAGGCGGCTTACTGCAGGTCCCGGGACCTGCCGGGACGCGGCTGATCGGGTCGGTTTTGTGGGCCGCGTGGGTGGCAGGGCGGCATGTCGGGGCGCTCCGGGGTGTTCAGCGGGTCTACATCTCCTCGCCCCGAGAGCTAGGAGTACCTGTGACTGCCTCCGCCGAGGTTTACAGTTGTCCGTTTGACTATGTGAACGGTTTGGAGTTCGACCCGCTGCTCAAACAGCTGCTGACCGAGGCCCCCATCGCCCGGATCCGTATGCCGTACGGAACAGGGGTCCGAGTAGGAACGGACCAGGAAACCGGTGTTGCTGTCAGAAGTTTTGACAGGCTGTGATCCGGGCCGCCAGGGTGTGCGGGTGAGCGATGATCCGACGATCGGTTTCCTGAAGGCGGACGTGGCGCGGTTCTGCGCCGGTCTGGATGATCTGGCGCCCGCGATCCGGCTGCGGCTGGTCGTTCAGCTGCGGGAGGCGTTGGGCGAGGTGACGGACGCGGCGCTGGACAGTGGGATGGCCGCGGCGAAGGCGGAGGGCTGGGGGCTGCGGCAGATCGGTGCTCAGGCGGGCCTGTCGCACGAGAAGGTCCGTTACCGGCTCGCCCAGGCGTCGGACGAGCCGGCCGGGCCTTCCTAGACGGTGGTGGCGCCCTCGGGCTTGCGGGTGGAGCGGAGCTGTCCGCCCTGGACTTCGGCGGGCAGGGCGAAGCTGTAGCGGCCGTGGAAGTTGATGTGGGCGAACTTCAGCGGGGACAGGCGGGCGATGTCCTCGTCGCGTACGTGGATGCCCTCGGCGCGCATCTCGGCGATGATCTGCTGCATGTAGACCGTGTTCCACAGGATGACGACGTTGAGCATCAGTCCCAGTGTCCCAAGCTGATCTTCCTGACCTTCTCGGTAGGACTGCCTGAGCTCGCCTTTCTGCCCGTGGAAGATCTTCCGGGCGAGGTTGTGGCGGGACTCCTGCCGGTTGAGCTGGGTGTTGATGCGCCGCCGCAGCAGCTCGTCGGTGAAGTACGACGACAGGTAGGCGCTGCGGTCCATGCGGCCGATCTCCATGATGGCCTTGCCCGTGGGGGTGGGCTTGCCTCCGGGGGCCAGGACGCGCAGGACCTCGGAGGCTTTGATGGTGCCCGAGTGCAGGGAGCCGGCCACGCGCAGGACGTCGTCCCAGTGGGCGGTGATCTGCTTGAGGTTGACCTTGTCGCGGGTCAGTGGGTTGAGCGGCCCGTAGTCGGCGTCCGCGTCCGCCCGGTACAGCGTCGCGCTGCCGGAGTCGGCCAGCCGCGGGGAGAACTGGTAGCCCAAAAGCCGGAAGAGGCCGAAGACGATTTCGGATGAACCGTGCGTGTCCGAGGTGATCTCGACGGGCCGCAGGGCGGTCTCCTGCTCCAGGAGGCCGTCGAGGATGTAGAAGGAATCGCGCTGGGTGCCGGGGATCAGGATGCCGTGCAGGCCGCTGAACTGGTCGGAGAGGAAGTTGTAGAACGTGACCCCGCGTCGGCGGGTGCCGAAGTATTTCGGGTTCGGTCCGGAGTTCAGGGTGCGGATCGGGGTGATGAACCGCAGGCCGTCGGCGGAGGCGAGCTCGCCGCCGCCCCACGCCTGCACCAGCGGCAGGCGCGTGTGGTACTCGACGAGGCGCGCGTTGGCCCGGGACAAGGTCGCCGCGCGCAGGTAGTTCTGTTCGACCCAGAACAGCCGGTCGCGGCTGAGCGCGTCAATGCCGTCGTGGACGATGGGCTCGACCCCGACGTTGGTGGCCTCGGCGGTGAGGACGGCGGCCACGGACAGTTCCAGGTCATCCATCCGGGAGTTGGCTTCCGAGACGTGGGTGAAGTCGCCGAGGTAGGGCACCCAGGAGTTCACCTCCAGCACCATCTCGGGCAGGTCGACGGCGGGCAGACGCGCTTCGACCTCCTTGTGGAGCTCGCGCAGGGAGATGGGTTCGTCCAGGCGGTCCAGGCCGGTGAGGATGATGCGGTCCCGGCCGTTCTGCTGTTCGATCCGTACGGCGGGGTTGGCGGCCAGGCCCTTGGCGAACTCGCGGTGAGCCGAGTCGAGCCGGTCGGTCCAGCCGCTAAGGATCTTGTCCGGTTTTGGGTCGAGGTCGAGTTCCTCGCAGACCCGGGAGCGGGCCGCCTCCCACGCGGTGTCGCCCAGCAGCCGGGCGTTCGGGTCGCCCCATTTGCGCAGGCCAGGCACGTACACCTCGTGCCGGTGCAGGGCGGTGCGCAGGGCTTCGGTGGAGGCGACGATCAGGGCGCGCTTCTCGACGCTGGCCACGGGCATCGGCGGGGGCGGGAAGACCAGGCGTCGCCAGGCGGAGGTGAGGAACTTCGCCGGGACCTCCCACGCCTGGATGGGGCGGCGCCGTCCCTTGAGGGACTTCACGAACGCCAGCGCGTCCAGCACCGGCTCGCCGGCCGGACTCGACTCGAATTGGAACGTCTTGAGCAGGTCGGGGAGGAAGCGGGCGATGGTGTTGTAGCGGGCGGCGAGCATCTGCTCGGCGCCGTCGTCGGGCTCCTGCGCGAGGAGCTTGACCGTCTCGGTCGCCGCGTGGAACGGGCCGACGTCCATGGCGTCGAGCGTCGCGCGGATGTCGCCTTCGGGGTCGGCGGCCGTCCCGGACACCGCGATCCACATCTGGCGCAGCAGGATCGCCGCGGCGTCCAGGTCTTTGAGGGTCCGCAGCCGCTGCTTGGTCATCTTGGTGCTGGAGGAGCGGATCAGGTCGCCCATCACCAGGTCGAACACCTCGATCGCCTCGTCCGCGGCGATCTGCGGCATCACCGCGGCGAACGCCACCAGGGTGGCCAGGCGCCGGTCCCCGGCGAGGTCGGAGACGGCCTGTGCGCGGGCGGCCCGCGCGAAGCGGACCAGCGTCTGAAGCCGTCCCGGGGGTATCGCGGACAGGTCCCAGGCGGTCCCACCGAAGGCGTTCAGCGACTCGTAGCGCTCCAGCGCCTTGCCCACCCCGCGGGCGGTGATATCCCTCGGGGAGCGCCGCAGCCGGTCCAGCTCGGACAGTCGCTTGCCTACGGGGACGACGACCAGGCCCTGCAACCCGGCGGCCTGCTTCTCGGTGGGGGCGGCGGCGAGCGTGGCCCACAGGCGTTTCTCGGCGCGCTCGCGCGAGCCGGAGACGAGGCGTTCCAGCACGGTCACCCCGGGCAGCACCACCTTCTTGTCGACCAGCCGCTTGGTGGCCAGGTCGAACAGCAGGGTCGGGCGCTCGGAGCCGATCCACGCCCGCTGGTACATCCAGCGGGCCAGCGCGAACCACTGGTCGAACTCGAACTTCGTGTACCCGTACCCCTCGCGTATCTGCTCCTGGTGGTCCCAGCGGTGCTCTCTCGTGCCGTAGCCGGCGAACTCGGCGGGGTCCAGGCCCAGCTGTTCGGCGACGTAGTCGACCACCACGGCGGGTACCTGTTCGGGGTTGTCCAGGAACGTCCCCAGGTACCGGACAGTGCCGAGCTGGATGGCCCAGCCGATCCGGTTCCTGGCGCCCTTGGCGGCCATCGCCCGGCGCCGGGCGGTCTGGTCGAGCAGGAAGGAACCGGCGAGCTGCCCCTCGTCCGGGTCTTCCGCGAACCGGCCGAAGCGCCGTCGTTGGTCCTCGCTCAGAAAGTTGGTGGGCACCGCGCGCTCCTTGATCGTCACCTTGACTCGCGCGCGACGTTCTCAGCCCGTCCGACTGTTTGTTCGGTGATCATCCATTCCGGTCCGGATCATGACTCCGTCTGATAGAGAGTCCAGGCCGTAGGAGTGCAGCTGCTCTGCTGATCAAGCCTGCTGGGTACGGCGTGGCCGCAGATGTGTGAGCGTGTCGCCGGCCTGGCGCTGGGTGAGGGCCGCGAGGTGGGTGGCGACGGTGGCGTTCTCACGCAGCCGTGCGTGGGTGGCATAGACCGTCTCGGCGACGGTCTGCGGGTCGTGGTGGGGGAAGCGGGCGGTGAGGGTGTCGATGACGCGTTCCAGGGAGTGCTCGCTGTCCATGACGGGGGCTCGCTCTCAGATATCGGCATCCGATGTCGACTCACGATATCCGGAGCGCGGCCGCTGAGGCAGGGGCCGGCCGGGGCGGGTGGCGGATGCGGCTCCCACCCCGGCGCTGGAGGCGTTGCGGCTCGGGTGGGCGGTGTGCCAGGCGGCGACGGAGGCCATGGCCAGGCCGGTGCCGAGCAGGGCCCCGGCGAGGGTGTCGGTGAGCCAGTGCACGCCGAGGAAGACGCGGGTGAAGCAGGCCGCGGCGACGGTCAGAACGGCCGCTGCCACACCGATGTGCAGCAGGGCTGCGGGCAGGGCCGCCCACCGGGCCAGCCACAGCAGCAGCACGCAGGTGGCGGCCGCGGTCATGGCGTGGCCGGAGGGCATGGCGGCGAACTCGGCGGAGTCGACGGGGCGTTCCCACTGGGGGCGTTCGCGGCCGATGGTCCAGCGCAGCACCCCTCGGACAGCCCATTCTGCGGCGCAGGTGCAGGCTGCCCATACGGCGATGAGCCGTTGCCGCCTGTGCCACAGCGATACCACCGCAGCGGCGAGCAGCAGGCGCATGGTCCATGGGTCGACGACCCAGTCGGTGACGATCCGGCCCGCGTGGGTGAAGCCGGGATGTTCCAGTGCCACCGTGTGCAGATGCGCCGCCACCGCCCGGTCCATGCGCAGGACCGGCTGCGCCCCGGTGACGACCAGAGCGATGGCCAGCGCCGCAGCCGCGGTGAAGAGCAGAGCGGCCTTACCGGCCGGCTCGGCGATCCAGCCGGCCAGTGCCCGCCTGGTCTGTTCTGGCTGTCGGCTGGGCCCGTTGGGCTGGGTCATCGCGGGTTCCTCCTCGATCGGTGGGGGTCCTGTTCATGTGCCCCGGACAGGCAGCGCCGAGCGGGGTGGCGTGCGATCGGGCCCGGGATGAAGGACGGTGAAGCGACGTAGACTCGGTACCCGATATCGGTTTCGTCACTGCCGGGCAGGCGGGGAAGGCGGCTTTGAGGGTGCGGGAGTTCCAGCGGGGCGCGGTGCGGCTGCACATCCTTCATCACGCGGCCGAGGAGGAGATCCACGGCGCGTGGATGACCGAGGAACTGGCCTCTCACGGGTATCAGATCAGCCCCGGCACGCTGTACCCGACGCTGCACCGGCTGGAGGCCGACGGGCTGCTGGTCTCCGAGCAGCGGGTGGTCGACGGCCGCACGCGCCGGGTGTACCGGGCCACCGAGGCCGGGAAGCAGGCCCTGGCCGAGGACCGCAGGGCGCTCAAGGAGCTGGCCCGCGAAGTCCTCGGCGACGACGCGCCGTAGGGCGGTGCGCCGTCACTCCCGGACCGGCTCCGCCGCTGCGCGGGGGACGGCGGCGCTGCGGTGCAGGCGGGCGTCGATCGAGTAGGCGCCCGCGCCGACGATGAGCAGGAAGAGGCTGCCGCACAGCTGGGCGAGGTCGGTGCGGGACTCGTGGATGAAGTCCCACCAGCCTGACTCGCCGTCGAACAGCGGGGCGTCGCCCCACAGGATGGGCAGCTTGGTGATGAGCAGGGCGCCGAGCATGTTGACCACCATCGGGACGGCGGCGAGCCGGGTGAGGAGCCCGGCCAGGATCAGCGCGCCGCAGACGACCTCGAAGGCCCCGTCCAAAGGGCCGAAGAACCACGGGGCAGGGATGCCGGCCTTGTCGAACCGGCCGGTGCCGAGGTCGTCGGGGTAGAGAAACTTCTGGATGCCCTCGAAGAGGAAGACCGCGCCGACGTAGGCGCGGATGAGGACCACTGCGGCGGGCGCGTTGGTCGAGGTCAGCCGGGTCTGCCAGTTGCTGAGCCACGTCATATGAGATGCCCTTCTGCCTTCTCGGTGTATCGGTGACCGATATCGTCCCGCGAGGCAGAAGGGCGCCAGCGGTTTCGCGCCGCTTCCGGGCGCGCGTCGAAGGCTCCTACGACGCTTGGCGGGAGATCACCGAGCGGCGGATGCCGTAGGCAGCGGCGCCGGCGGCCAGCACAGCGGCCCCGGAGATCACCGAGGAGACCGGAAGAGCGAAGGCCAGAACCAGGCACCCGGCCAGCCCGACGACGGGGACGATCCGTACGGGACGGCCCTCTTGCGGTGTGAGCGTCCACGCGGAGGCATTCGCGACGGCGTAGTACGCCAGCACGCCGAAGGAGGAGAAGCCGATCGCCCCGCGCACGTCCGTGGTGGCCGCGAGCACCGCCACCACGGCGCCGACCGCGAGTTCGGCGCGGTGGGGCACCTTGAACTTCGGATGGACGGCTGCCAGGGCGTGCGGCAGGTGCCGGTCGCGGGCCATGGCGAGGGTCGTGCGGGAAATACCGAGGATCAGCGCCAGGAGCGAGCCGAGCGCGGCCACGGCGGCACCGACGCGTACGACCGGGGCCAGCCAGTCGACACCCGCGGCGCGCGCGGCGTCCGACAGCGGCGCGGTCGCACCCGCCAGTTCCTTCGGGCCCAGCACCATCAGGACGGCGACGGCGACGACGGCGTAGACCGCCAGGGTGATGCCGAGCGCGAGGGGGATCGCCCGGGGGATGGTGCGGGACGGGTCGCGGACCTCCTCCCCCAGGGTGGCGATGCGCGCGTATCCGGCGAACGCGAAGAACAGCAGCCCCGCCGCCTGGAGCACGCCACCAAAGGTGGCATCCGAGCCGATGTCCAGCCGGACGGTGTCCGCCTCGCCGGAGGTGAGCACGGCGACGACCACGGCGGCCAGCACCGCCAGGACGACCGCGACGATCGCACGTGTGAGCCAGGCCGACTTCTGCACCCCGGCGTAGTTCACCGCAGTCAGCGCCACCACCGCCGCGACCGCGACCGCGTGGGCCTGACCGGGCCACACATATGAGCCGACCGTGAGGGCCATGGCCGCGCAGGACGCGGTCTTGCCGACCACGAAACTCCAGCCGGCGAGGTAACCCCAGAAGTCGCCCAGCCGCTCACGGCCGTAGACGTAGGTGCCGCCCGAGGCCGGATACCGCGCGGCAAGCCGGGCCGAGGACGTCGCATTGCAGTAAGCGACCACCGCCGCGAGGGCCAGGCCGAGCAGCAGCCCGGACCCGGCCGCATCCGCCGCCGGAGCGAGCGCGGCGAAAATGCCCGCGCCGATCATCGCGCCCAGGCCGATCACCACCGCATCGACCACCCCCAGCCGTCGCCGCAACTCCTGTGGAACCGCTGCGACTGATGGCTGCTTGCTCATGGCCCACTCCCTCGGCGGCAGTGCCGCACACGTGTAACGAAACCCGATATCGGCATACGATATATGGGCTGCGACCAACCGGCTCTTGCGGTCCACGCTTCTCACAAACGAGCCTTTCCCGGAGCAAGATCAAAAAAGGTCCGCGAAAGCGCCCCGGATCGCTGATCCACTGTCACAACTCGTTCTCAGTCAAAAGGGGAACGGAGGCTGTTCTGGGAAATGTTTGTGACAGCATCTGGCCTTATGACGGACCCTCAGCCGACCTCCGCATCCGATGCCGACGACGTCGAGCGTCATCCCTGCCCCCGTTGCCTGGCCCAGCCCGGATCCCTGTGCCGCTCGCGCTCCGGCGCGGTCGCCGGCACCTACCACACCGGCCGCTTCACCAAAGTCCCCCGCATCGCGAAACTCCTGCGCGTTCCGACCCCCGCCGACCGCGGTCCCGGCCAGCCGTGGCGGCCCGGCACCCCGGTCCCGGCGGCGATCCCCTCGGACTCCCCGGTCGCGGACATCCGCATCGGGTACGCCCGGTGCTCCAGCCTCACCCAGGAACTCCAGTCCCAGCTCGACGCGCTCGCCGAACACGGCATCCCGCGCGACAAGATCTTCGCCGAGAAGATCAGCACCCGTATCCGCGTCCGCCCGCAGTTCGAAGCCGCACTCACCGCGGCCAGGGAGATCAAGGCCCACGCCCCGCACTGCCGGGTGATCTTCACGGTGAACGAGATGAAGAGGCTGGGGCGCGATGCCGCCGAGCTGACCGCACTGGCCGACCACCTCACCGCGCACGGCCTGCTGCTGGAGATGCTCGCCGGACCGCTGGCCGGGATCTATGACCCCACCGGCCCGGGACGCCTGCTGTTCGGCTTCTTCGCCGCGATGGCCGAGACCGAGCGGGAGAACATCCGCGAGGCGACCCTGGAAGGGCTGGACGCCGCCGCCCGCAAGGGCAAGCACGGCGGACGGCCCCCGGTCATCACCGACGACATGCTGCACACCGTCCTCCGTCGCCGGGCGAACGGCGAGACCGTCGAGACGATCCAGCCCGACCTGTTCATCCCCGCAGGCCGCCGCAAAGGTCACAACCCGAGCCTGTCGAGCATCTACCGGGCGCTCGCCGAGCACGAGAAGACCAAGGCGTACCCCGAGGCGGTCGAACAGGCCCATGCCGACTTCGCCGCCCACACAAGGTGACCTCAGCTACATCACGACGAGTGGCGTCAGCTTCACGAGAACGGGGCCTCGACCTGCGGACGGCGGCGCGGCCCCGGACCACGGCCTGTCAAAACTTCTGACAGCAACACCGGTTTCCTGGTCCGTTCCTACTCGGACCCCGGAACAGGGGAAGCCTGGCTGGTGACCAGGTACGACGACGTACGGTTCGTCACCACCGACCGCCGTTTCAGCCGCGCGGCAGGCATCGGACGAGATCTGCCTCGTATGACACCGACGCCGATCGCCCAGGCAGAGGCGATCAACTTGATGGATCCGCCGGAACACAACAGGCTGCGGAGGCTGGTGGCCAAGGGCTTCACCAACCGTCAGGTGGAACGTCTTCGCGCCGGCACACAGCGGGTCGTGGACGGAATGCTCGACGAGATGGTCGAGCACGGTGCGCCCGCCGACCTGGTCCAGCACCTCTCGGCCCGCCTGCCGCTCGCCACCATCTGCGAGCTGCTGGACATCCCGGAGGTGGACCGGCCCCGGCTGCGCGCCTGGGCGATGGCGATGATGGCCGTCGGTGTCACCGACCGGGAAGCGGCGGACGAGGCCAAGAGCGAGCTGCGCGCCTACTTCACCGACCTCACGGCCCGGCGCCGGCGCGATCCGGGCGATGACCTGCTGAGCAGCCTGGCCACGGCGCGGGACGGCGAGGAACTGCTCGACGAGCGAGAACTGGCCGTCCTTGGCCTGGTGCTGCTCGTCACGGGCCATGACACCACGACATACCAGATCAGCAACATCACATACACGCTGCTGACCCATCCCGAGCAACTGGCGAAACTGCGGACCGAGCCGGAGATGCTGCCGCGCGCTCTCGAAGAGCTGCTGCGCTTCATCCCCTTCCGGCAGGGCGTCGGTATCGCGCGGGTGGCCACCGAGGACGTGGCGATCGACGGCGTGATGGTACGGGCCGGTGAGGCGGTGCATGTGTCGTACCTGGCGGCGAACCGCGACCCCGAGAGGTATGAGCGTCCCGACGAGCTGGACTTGGACCGCGGCACCCCCCACCACATGGGCTTCGGCTACGGCACGCACCACTGCCTTGGCTCACACCTGGCCCGGATGGAGCTCCAGGTCGCCATCGGCACGCTCCTTGAGCGCTTCCCGCGGCTGCGGCTGGCCGTGCCCGAGGACGAGATCGACTGGAACACCGGCTCGATCTGGCGCTACCCGCAGACACTGCCCCTCGCGTGGTGACAGGCATGGCATTCACACAACTATCCGGCAGAAGCAGCGGAGGCAACCACCGGTGACCACACTGTGCCGACCGGCAATCGCGGTCCCCGAACACATCATCACTCTTGAGGAAACACTCGATCTCGCGCGCACCTTACACACCGACCATGAGCAACTCGGGCTGGTGCTGCGGCTGATCGAGAACACGGGGGTACGGACGCGCCACCTCGTCCAGCCGCTGGCCGACACCCTCAAGCACCCGGGATTCGAGCGGCGCAACCTCCTGTACACGGCGGAGGCCAAGGCCCGCGTCCCTGAGGTGGTAGGCCGGGCCCTGAGCCATGCCGAGGTCGAAGCCGACGACATCGACATGATCATCTACGTCTCGTGCACCGGCTTCATGATGCCGTCCATGACAGCCTGGATGATCAACAACCTGGGTTTCCGCTCGGACACCCGCCAACTGCCCATCGCCCAGCTCGGCTGCGCCGGCGGCAGCGCCGCGATCAACCGGGCACACGACTTCTGCCGCGCCTACCCACAGGCCAACGTGCTGATCGTGGCCTGCGAATTCTGCTCACTGTGCTACCAGCCGATAGACCTGGGCGTGGGCTCACTGCTGTCCAACGGGCTGTTCGGCGACGCCATCGCCGCCGCCGTCGTACGCGGCGAGGGCGGCCGCGGCGTGCGACTGGAGCGCAACGGCTCCTACCTGGTCCCGGACACCGAGGACTGGATCTCCTACAGCGTCCGCGCCACAGGCTTCCACTTCCTGCTGGACAAACGGGTACCCACCACCATGGGCATGCTGGCCCCGGCTCTGCACACACTCACCGAGCAGCAGCGCTGGAATGTGTCCGAACTGGACTTTTACATCGTGCATGCGGGAGGCCCGCGCATTCTGGACGACCTCTCCAGCATCCTGCACCTGCCCGCCGAGACCTTCAGATTCAGCAGAGCGACACTCACCGAGCGGGGCAACATCGCCAGCGCGGTCGTCTTCGACGCGCTGGACCGCCTCTTCGAGGAAGGCAGCACCGCCGCCCTGGGCACCGGGCTCATCGCTGGGTTCGGGCCCGGCATCACCGCGGAGGTCACACTGGGCCGGTGGACGGGGTCGGCGCCTTACGGCGGTGAGCGGGGCAGAACGGTCCTGCGCCGCGAGTCCCGGACGAAGGCGGACAGTGACCTGGACGGTGGAACGGCGGCTCAGCCGGCTGCCGCGCCTGCGGGGTGAACCCGGACGACATCGGACTGCGCATCGAAAAGGGCCACGCCGAGCCCGAAGAACTCGCCGCGATCAAGACACTCATCCTCGCCCGGCTGCGAAGCCGCGCAGCCTCCTGCGCCGGACACCTCCCCGTCTCAGGGGCCCTGCGCGCCCGGAAGGCGCACCCGAGACAGTCTGTGTGCTGGGCAGGCTGCTGGGCCTGCTGACGACGACGCAAGGGTGCGGCTTGTCCAAGCCGAAGGCTGCCAATGACGGTGACGAGGCGGCCTCGCGGACACGCCGCGAGGGGAGCGACGGCAAGTGCGCCGCCCGCGTACACCAGCAGTCCGGGCCCGCACGCTGGTGCCCGTCTCGCTGGTCTTGTACTCGGGACGTTGGATGCATCGGGTACCTCGTTCCGTGGGGCAAGGGTCAAACATCCTAATTCGGGTATAACCCATGCGGGATGTTTGGCGTCGGCGTAGGGAGCCGTGATGATCGAGGAGCTGCTGACAGCCGCAGCCCTGGCTGGCGGCGCCGCTGTGCTGTACGTGGCGTCGGCAGCCCGGGTTATCAAGCAGTATGAGCGAGGGGTGGTCCTGCGTTTTGGCCGGCTGCGTGGCAATGTTCGGGGCCCCGGGTTTGCCATGGTGATCCCCATTGTTGACCGACTGCACAAGGTCAATATGCAGATCGTGACGATGCCTGTTCCCGCGCAGGACGGCATCACCCGTGACAACGTCACGGTGCGGGTCGACGCGGTGATCTATTTCAAGGTCGTTGATGCGGCCGAGGCGATGATCCGGGTTGAGGACTACCGCTTCGCGGTGTCCCAGATGGCGCAGACCTCGCTGCGTTCGATTGTCGGCAAGAGTGACCTTGATGATCTCCTTTCCAACCGGGAGAAGCTCAACGAGGGGCTGGAGCTGATGATGGACAGTCCGGCCGTTGAGTGGGGTGTGACCATCGACCGGGTGGAGATCAAGGACGTCTCGCTTCCGGAGACGATGAAGCGGTCGATGGCCCGGCAGGCCGAGGCTGACCGCGAACGCCGGGCCCGGGTCATCAACGCGGACGCCGAACTGCAGGCTTCCAAGAAGCTCGCGCAGGCGGCCGAAGTGATGTCCGAACAGCCCGCAGCCCTCCAACTGCGACTGCTGCAGACCGTGGTGGCAGTCGCGGCTGAGAAAAACTCCACCCTCGTCCTGCCCTTCCCAGTCGAACTGCTGCGGTTCCTGGAAAGGGCCACCCCGCAGCAACCCACCCACCCCGCCGGACCGACACCGGCGGAGCCAGGGCAGGACAAGCCATTGCTGGAGGAGCACGTCCCCGCGGAGCCCGAGAAGGAGGCTGGCTCAAGTTTCGGGTGACCGCATTCATGGCGAGCGGCCGTCCCCATCGTCCGAACCGGGGGTAGGTTGCCAGCACGGGTGGAGTAAGCCGCATTCGGTCGGGCGCCCGCGCGGAGCGGGAACGCCGACTCGGCGAAGGACGCTGTTCCCTCACGACCGCCCGCGTATACAGGGTGAAGCTCCGGAGGCCAGGTACTGGTGCGAACCCGTGATGCTGAGGTGAGGGCCCCAATCGTGATACCCACGCACACTCCGGCACCCCAGACCCACGCTGGAGTGAGACCAGAAGGGTAGACGTCGATGTGTACCGAGCGCGGCTTGAGCAAAGATGCCGTCCGTGATGCGCTCACGAGGCAAGCTCACCACCTCGAAGTCCTTGCAAGCGAGGCAACGAGCGTAGGGCAGTCCAAGAAGGCGGCCAGGCTGAAAACCAAAGCTGACCGTTGCCACGCCTCCGCCCGTACTTGAGTGCGCCGATCTCCACCTCGCCCGCGGCCTCCCGGCGCGCAAGGCGATGCAGTGTCTCCCGGAAGGGCTGATTCCGTGTCAACGACAGATGGCGCCGGAGATGGGCTGGAAAGGCCCGTGCGGCTTCCTCGCAGGTGAGGTCCCTGGCGGGCGACTTCAGGAGGGCGTAGGGCCCGGAGAGAATACCGGTGTGGCTGCCTCTCGCCACGTGCGTGAGCAGGTGCCCGGTTACGACTGTCGGCCACTGTTGGGGCTGTGCTGTTTCGCTTCCTGCTCAGCTCGGTGGATGGCATCCGCGGCATTGATCAGGCCGATGTGGCTGAATGCCTGAGGGTAGTTCCCCAGCGCCTCTCCCGTGGTCGAAGAGACCTCCTCAGCGAGGAGCCCGACGTCGTTGGCGCTGGCGAGGGCGGTCTCGAAGACCTCGCGGGCGCGCGTCACGTCGCCGGTCAGCGCCAAGGCGTGGGCGAGCCAGAAGGTGCACAGCAGGAACGAGCCCTCCTCGGCGGTGAAGTCATCGCTGAGGTAGCGGCGTACTTGTCCGCGGCCGTCGGTGAGCTGGGTCGCGATCGCCGTCACGGTGGAGCGGACACGGGGGTCGTCGCCGGGCAGGAATCCGACCAGAGGGAGCATGAGCGCCGAGGCGTCGAGTTCGCTGCTGTCGAATGACTGGGTGAACGCCCCCAGGTCCTGGTTCCACCCCCTGCTTTCGATGGCCGTGCGGATCTGCTCCCGGGTGTCCTGCCAGGAGGCAATCTGCTCAGCGGTCGCCCCGAGGGCAGGGGCGAGGGCGATGGCGCGGTCGAGCGCGACCCAGCACATCAGTTTCGAGTAGAGAAAGTGCCGCCCCGGCCCACGTACTTCCCAGATGCCCTGGTCGGTTTCGCTCCAGCGGCGGGCAGCCGTCTGGGCCGCCTGGAGGAGGAAGCCACGGATAGGCTGATCGAACCACTCATGGCGGGGGAGCGTCTGGTGGGCCGCATCGAGCAGTTCACCGTAGACGTCCAGCTGGCGCTGGCGCCAGGCGTCGTTGCCCGCACGCACCGGTACGCTGCCGCGCCAGCCGCTCAGATGGAGCAGGGTGCGTTCGCTCAGATCCCTCTCCCCGCCGATCCCGTATATGACCTGCAAGCCCACACCTCGTTCCAGCTGGGTTGCCGCGGCCCGGGCGAGGAAGCCGAAGTAGGCCGCCTTCTCCTTCTCACAGGCGGCGGTGGCCAGGGCCTGGAGGGTGAAGCTTGCGTCGCGTACCCAGGTGTAGCGGTAGTCCCAGTTGCGGTCGGCGCCGATGCTTTCCGGCAGTGAGGTGGTGGGCGCCGCGATGATGGCCCCGGTCGGCGTGAAGGTCAGGGCCTGGAGTACGCGTCCGCTGTGGGCGACCTGTTCCTGCCAGGGGCCGCGGTAGCCGCGATGGGAGCGCGTCCACGAGCGCCAGCCCTTGATGGTGTCGTTCATACGGCGGCGGATCTGACCGGCATGCCAAGGGACCGGCTCCGTATCCCCCCAGGCTGACCTGGACTGCAGGGCGAAGCCAATCCGCTCCCCCGCCCGCAGTGTGATCTCACCGCGCGCGGTCGACCCGCTGACCTCAAGTGGGCGAGAGGCCGACAGCACCAGCCGGTGAGCGCCGCCGTAAGCGGTGAGGCCGCCACGCACACCAGACATTACGGGGTGAACGAGACCGAATTCCGGGCGCGGCGCGTAGCTCGTATCCAACGTCACCGAGCCGGCGGTGCAGGTGACCTGCCGCAGCAGGACGCCGGGCGAGGACGCGCCCAGCGCATGTCCGCGTTCCCTGTTTCCCATCGCGAGGGCGTCGAGGAGTACCACTGTTCCGGTCGGTGTGCGGAAAGTGGTCTCGAGTACCAGCGTGTCTTCCACGTAGCGTCGGCTGACCTCGCTGGGACCGCGGGGGTGGATCGACCAGTGGCCGGCGTCCTCGTCGAGCAGTCGGCCGAAGACCGAGGGGCTGTCGAAACGCGGCAGGCACAGCCAGTCCACCGAACCGTTGGTTGCGACGAGGGCGGCCGAACGGCAGTCCGACAGCAGTGCGTAGTCACCGATGGGGCGCGTACTCACAGCCGCACCCGGCCGGCGGGCACAGCGGGCGGCCTCGGCGCAGGTCCGAGGAGCGCGGTCACGGAGCGGGCTCCCTGCCCGGCTCTGATCCCGGCTTCGTCTTCGACTTCAGGGGCTGCTGCGCTTGACGGGAGAACCCCGTGCGCGCCAGCAGTACGAGAGCCGAGAGACCGAACAGGACGGCGGTGACAAGCAGCCAGCGGCCAAGAAACACGTCATCGGAGAGACCGGTGTACGAGGTGAAGTGGTGCACCTGCCCCAGGATCAGCGGAAAGTACGTCAGGAGCAGCACACCGGAGACGAAGACCGGCACCCGGACATAGTTGATCCACCCCCGCACCGGCGGACGGGCTTTGCCCCGGGCGTGGGCGGCGGATTCGCCGCGGCGGCCGCCCAGCAGGGCCTGGGCGGTGCGGTCGGTGACCGTGTACAGGGGCAGCAGGACCAGGTCGTGCAGGAGCGCCGCTCCCACGAACCACACCACGACCATCAAGGTGTCTCCGTCCAGCAGCCGGATTCCCGCGTACCCGGTCAGGGCGAAGGAGCACAGCACCAGCAGCAGGTGCAGGGGTGAGGCCCCGTAGCGCGTTCGGAAGCCGCTCATGCGCTCTCCCCGAAGGTCAGACGGGTGACCCATTTCGTGTTGTGGACACCTGGGTTGGCCGGGACGATGACCCGCGCGGGATATCCGTGATCCGGCGACAGCTCCGCCCCGTTGACCCGCAGCGCCAGCAGTGAGCGTGAGTCGCGCACCTGATTGTCGCGCAGCATGGCAGAGCGGAAGGCCCCGCGACGCTGGGCGGACTCGACGAACACACCCGGAGCACGGCCGGTGAAGCCGACGAGCGCGGCCAGGTCCGACAGCCGCACCCCGCTCCACTCCTGGTCGTCGGTGGACCACCCTTCCACGCAGGCGATGGGCAAGGCCGCACTGTGCTGCGGCAGCTCCAGGACCTGCTCACGGGTGAGTGTCCGCTCGCGGCCCCCGCCCCGTACGACCAGCCGCCAGTCGGGTCCCATGTCGCGGGCACGGATTCCCACTGCGGCAGCGGTCTTGTTGATCTGGAAACCATTGGGACCCGGCCCCGGGTCCCGACCGTGCGGGGCCAGCAGGGCGGTGGATCTGAGGGAGCCGCCGATGCTCTGACCGGCCGTCATCACGAGCAGGACCAGGGAACCTGCACCCACCATGCCCAGCGCGCCCCGCCGCGACATCGTCGCCGCAGCCGGGTTCGGGGTCACCAGGCCGGTCTCGTCCGCCGGTTCCGCCTTGGTGCGGCTGAGCGGCGTGCGCAGCTCGTCACGGAGGCCGCCGCCGCGCAGGGTCCGGATCACCACAGGGATGCGGAAGGCGACATGAACGACGAAGGCAGCGATGAACACCCACGACCCGTAGAAGTGCAGGACGTAGAAGGAGCCGGGGAAGATGTAGTCCAACTGGACATTGAGCACACCGGTCGCGAACACGAACAGCACACCGCCGACCAGCAACAAAAGCGACAGCCGTTCGAAAGCCTGGCTGACCGACCGCACCGGCGGCCACGCGAACAGCCGGGGAATCACCGACCAGAGCTTCGCCAGCAGCACCGGGATCAGCACAATGCCAAGCGTGACATGAACGCCCTGGTTAAGGCGGTAGAGCCAGTGCGGATCCGTAGGCCAGGCGAAGAGATAGAACCCCAGCCACCCCCTCTGCGGAGTCGTGTCATTACCCGGCAGATCCGGGTTGTACGCGGCGTAGGAAAGCAACCCGGTCACGAACAGCACCGTAATGCCGACGAGCAGCACCGCGCCGAGCACCGACGTCAGCCACGGCCCCCGCAACGGGCTGCGCCAGAACCCCGGCCGGGACGGACCGGCCGGCGGCCCCTCCCGCAGCAGAGCAGCAAGCCGCCCTTTCGACGCCTTCGGGTTCGAACCCCCCGCCGGAGTTGCCGCAAGACGGTCGCCGCCTTCCTCGTCCTGGACCGGCTCACCCCCGGCGGGGCCAGGTCTCCGGCTGCTGGATGCCCTGTCCGCGCCGTGCTCACCTGACTCGCCTGCGCCCGCGGCCGGCTCATCTGCGGGGAGAGGTTGATCGTCCTTGCCGCGCGTGTCGCCCATTGGGTTCCTTGTGTGGTTCACAGAACGGCAGACACCGCTCAACGCGCCGAATTATAGATTGAAATGTCTCCTATCCGTGGGTATTCATTCGAGTGAACTCTCCGCGTCGCCTGCAACTGTTGTCTTCCTCCGGTGAGTCCGTATGCCAAGGCCAACTCGCCTCTCGAACCCACCTCGCGCAACCAGTGGTATGGCTAGTACGCCCAGCATGGCGGGGCGCAGCCTGCACGCCCGTGCGTTGCCCGGCATATGCGTAAGTCCAGCGTGCCTGAGCGAGTGCCCGGACCAACTCGCCATCCGAGCGGGTGGTCTCGCTCACGCACTAGGGTGATCGGGCCGTGTGGGATCCAGCCCCTCACTCCTCAGGACCGCATCCTCGTGCTGTCACCGAACCAAAGAATCCTCCTTGCGGTCCCCAGAAGCAGTTGCACGACCGCACGGGTCGGCTGACGGCCCGGCCGAGCAGTCAGCCGGCGCCCCCGGAGGGCACTCGCAGCTCTCACCCAAACGAGCAATCGGTAAGGCCCCGTGGCCGAGGCGCGCGCCATGAGTGCGACCGAGCCGCAGGGCAACTAGCCCAATCCCTGGCACGCCGACCGGTACACCGACGCTGTCAGGTCCGGCCGCGGTCCAATGCGCCGGATACCGCTTCTGCGTGGTGGAATATGCGTGTCGCGGGTTGTCTGCATGCCCGGGTGGCAGAACCATCACGAGTCGCTCGGTGACCATTGCCCGCGGGCGGAACTCGCTTTGGTCTCACCGTGGATGCCCCGGATGCCTGTGGTCTTCGCCGGGGCGGGCGCGTACTGCCTGGGCCGCGAAAGTGATGACTGCCCATGGTGCTGCGCGCTCCTGACCTCCGGTACGGCGGTGGCCGTGCCGGTACGCAGCGTCGCTCATACGCTGGGGGCGTTGCGCAGTTGCCATGCAGCGGGCCAGGGCGAACTGACGCCCTCGGGCGCTGCCGACAGTTGTCCGGGTACTGCTCCCCGGGGCGTTCAGTCTTGCTCCGCCACCCACTCGTACCAGCGGTTCATCCCTTCACCCGTGGTCGCGGACACTGCCAGCAACCGCACCTGCGGGTTGACCGAGCGCGCGTACGCTTCGCACTTTTCGACGTCGAAGTCGACGTAGGGCAGCAAGTCGATCTTGTTGATGATCACTAGGTCGGCAGCAGCGAACATGTAGGGGTACTTCAGCGGTTTGTCCGTGCCCTCGGTGACCGAGATGATCACGACCTTGCTGCGCTCTCCCAGGTCGAACAGGGCCGGGCAGACCAGGTTTCCCACGTTCTCGACCAGGATCAGCGAGCCGGACTCGGGTGAAAGGGTCGTGAGCGCACCGTGCATCATCTCCGCGTCGAGATGGCACCCTGCCCCGGTGTTCACCTGGATCACCGGGCATCCGGCCCGCCTGATCCGGTCGGCGTCGAGCATCGTTTCCTGATCGCCCTCGACTACGGAGACCGGGCGCCGGCCCGCGAGATCGCCGATGGTGCGTTCGAGCAGGGTGGTCTTGCCCGCGCCGGGAGAGCTCATCAGATTCACGGCGACGATTCCCCGACAGGCCAGCCACTCGCGATTGCGCGCCGCGAGATCGTCGTTCTTGGCCAGTACTCGCTGCTCAAGCGTGATCGTTTCGCTGGCCGGTTTCGGGTGAACGTGCTCGCCCCCCGTGCGGTCGTGCGAGTGGCCCGGTGGATGCTCCTCAACACGGCCACGCGGGCGACCCTGGGTTGTCGCGTCACCCGTTTCCGGCAGGGCGATTCTTGTTCCGCCGTTGCCCTCTTCACCACAACCGCAGGTGCCACACATGCGTCAGCCCACTCTCATCGAAATGATCTCAAGTTCCCGTCCTGATGTGATCTCCACGTCGGCGCTGCCGCAAGGGCAGAGTAAGACAAGATCCGTCAAGGTGGCATCGGAGTGGCAGGTGCGGCAATGCAGGGCTCCGGGAGGCTGATCGATGTCCAGTCGCGCGCCTTCGGCCACTGTTCCCTCGGTGATCAGGTCGAAACAGAATCGCATCGAGTCGGCCACCACCGCGGTGAGCATGCCCACCCGCACCCTGACCACGTGCACCTGTCGGCCAGCAGCGCGTTCGCACACCGTGTCGACCACGTCCTGCGTGATCGCCAATTCGTGCATTATCCGCCTCGTTCTTGTGGTCATATCCCGGCCGCATATTCACATCGTGGCCAGAACTGCCTGCCTCGCGGCGATTCACCCTGCCGAGCAGCTCGTAAGCCCAAACCGCTTGATTCGATGGTGATCCCCGATCTCCGTCGATCTGGAAGGAATACCATGGTCGACTTGCAAATTCTCGTGTTGACAGGGCGCCTGGAAAGAGTCTAGATGGTAGCAATGTGAGCGACACCACACTGAAGGGTTTCCGTCGATCGCCGTGACACGCCAGATCGGCCGTGGGCCCCGGAAGGCGGCAGTGCTATGCCGACAGACGCAGCAGTCAAAGCAGAGGAAACGCTGATTCACGTGTTGTGGATCAATGCCGGTCTCAGCTGCGACGGCGATTCGGTGGCGCTCACCGCCGCCACTCAGCCCAGCATCGAGGAAATCGCGCTCGGCGCATTGCCGGGCCTTCCGCAGGTCGCGGTCCACTGGCCACTGATCGATTTCGAATGCGGTCCCAACGGCGGCGCGGACGACTTCCTGGAGTGGTTCTTCAAGGCGGACCGAGGCGAACTGGAGCCGTTCGTCCTGGTCGTCGAGGGCTCGATCCCCAACGAAAAGCTGCACGACGAGGGCTACTGGTCCGGCTTCGGCAACGACCCGGCCACGGGCCAGCCGATGACCACCAGTGAGTGGCTCGACCGGCTCGCGCCGAAGGCCACCGCGATCGTCGCGGTCGGCACATGCGCCACGTACGGCGGCATCCACGCCATGGCGGGCAACCCGACCGGTGCGATGGGAGTGCCCGACTACCTGGGCTGGGACTGGAAATCCAAAGCCGGAATTCCCATCGTGTGCGTGCCCGGCTGTCCCATTCAGCCGGATAACCTGTCGGAGACGCTCACCTATCTGCTCTACATGGCCACCGACCAGGCGCCCATGATTCCGCTCGACGACGCGCTCCGCCCAACCTGGCTGTTCGGCCAGACGGTGCATGAGGGCTGCGACCGGGCCGGGTATTACGAGCAGGGCGACTTCGCCACGGAGTACGGCTCGCCCAAGTGCATCGTGAAACTGGGCTGCTGGGGTCCCACCGTCAAGTGCAATGTGCCCAAGCGTGGCTGGATGAACGGCATCGGCGGCTGCCCCAATGTCGGCGGAATCTGCATCGGCTGCACTATGCCCGGGTTCCCGGACAAGTTCATGCCCTTCATGGACGAGCCCCCCGGCGGCAAGCTCTCCACGAATGCGGTCGGACTGTACGGATCGACGATGCGCCGGCTCCGGACAATCACCTCGCACACCCTGGACCGTGAGCCGAAATGGCGTAAGCCGGGGAAGACCCTCACGACCGGTGCCACCCGCACCTGGTGACTCATCGCACTGAAGAGAGAGCTGAGGCGGCGCAATGACGGTGACGCGCAACAAGGGTGGCGGCGGAAGCCAGGGCAAGGACGAACTGGTGGAGATGGCGTGGGATCCCATCACCCGCATCGTCGGAAGCCTGGGCATCTACACGAAGATCGACTTCAAACAGCGTGTCGTCGCCGAATGCCACAGCACGAGCTCCATCTTCCGCGGCTACTCGGTCTTCATGAAGGGTAAGGACCCGCGCGACGCGCACTTCATCACCAGCCGGATCTGCGGCATCTGCGGTGACAACCACGCCACGTGCTCCTGCTACGCGCAGAACATGGCCTACGGAGTGAAGCCGCCGCATCTCGGTGAATGGATCGTCAACCTCGGCGAGGCCGCGGAGTACATGTTTGACCACAACATCTTCCAGGAGAACTTGGTCGGGGTCGACTACTGCGAGAAGATGGTCGCCGAGACGAATCCCGGAGTGCTCGAACAGGCCAACCGGACCCAATCACCGCACGCGGACGCCCACGGGTACAAGACCATCGGCGACATCATGCGCTCCCTGAATCCGTTCACCGGCGAGTTCTACCGCGAGGCACTCCAGGTGAGCCGGATGACCCGCGAGATGTTCTGCCTGATGGAGGGCCGGCACGTACACCCCTCCACTCTCTACCCCGGTGGCGTGGGAACCGTGGCGACCATTCAGTTGATGACGGACTACATCACGCGTCTTCAGCGGTACGTCGAGTTCATGAAGAAGGTCGTGCCGATGCACGACGACCTCTTCGACTTCTTCTACGAGGCGCTGCCCGGCTACGAGCAGGTCGGCAACCGGCGGATCCTGCTGGGCTGCTGGGGCTCCTTCCAGGACCCCGAGCACTGCAACTTCGAGTACAAGGACATGACCAACTGGGGCCGGAAGATGTACGTGACCCCGGGCGTCGTCGTCGACGGGAAGCTGGTCACCACGGACCTGGTGAAGATCAACCTGGGCATCCGCATCCTGCTCGGTTCGTCGTACTACGGCGACTGGGAGGACCAGGAGATGTTCGTGACCCACGATCCGCTGGGCAATCCGGTGGACCGACGTCACCCCTGGAACCAGCACACCAATCCGCAGCCGCAGAAGCGGGACCTCGACAACAAGTACAGCTGGGTCATGTCGCCGCGGTGGTTCGACGGCAAGGACTACCTCGCGCTGGACACCGGGGGTGGACCGCTGGCGCGGCTGTGGGTCACGGCGCTGGCGGGCCTGGTCGACATCGGTTATATCAAGGCCACCGGCGACAGCGTGAAGATCAACCTCCCCAAGACCGCCCTCAAGGGCCCGGTCGAGCTGGAATGGCGCATTCCGCAGTGGAGCAACACGATCGAGCGCAACCGGGCGCGTACCTACTTCCAGGCGTACGCCGCCGCCTGTGCACTGCACTTCGCGGAGAAGGCACTCGTGGAGATCCGGGCGGGGCGGACGAAGACCTGGGAGAAGTTCGAGGTCCCGGAGGAGGGCATCGGTTGTGGCTTCACCGAGGCGGTGCGCGGCGTCCTGTCGCATCACATGGTGATCCGGGACGGCAAGATCGCCAACTATCACCCGTACCCGCCGACCCCGTGGAACGCGAGCCCCCGCGACACCTACGGCACGCCGGGTCCCTACGAGGACGCGGTGCAGGGGCAGCCGATCTTCGAGGAGAACGACCGGGAGCACTTCAAGGGCATTGACATCATGCGCACGGTCCGCAGCTTCGACCCGTGTCTGCCGTGCGGAGTGCACATGTATCTCGGCGAGGGCAAGAAGCTGGAACTGCTGCACTCACCGACCCAGTCCGCGGGTGCGTGACGTGACCGAGCGCTCCGCGTCGGCGGCTCCCGATCCCGCTTCCTCGGACTGGCGCGCGACGGGCGACCGCATCGACGCCCTGATCGCCGCCAGTGCGTCGGGCGGCGCCGTCGCACGTGAACGCAGCGAGGAACTGGTCCGGCTCGTCACCGATTTCTACGGCGCAGGACTTGAGCAGCTGCTCGATGTCCTCTATGAGCAGGGCCGACTGGACGACGGCGCCCTTGCCGCCCTGGCCGCCGACGACTTGGTGGCCAGTCTCCTGCTGGTGCACGGACTGCACCCCTACAGCGTGGAGACGCGGGTCGAGAAGGCGCTGGAAACCGTACGGCCGTACCTGGGCTCCCACGGCGGGGATGTGGAGCTGCTCGGCGTCACCGATGACGGTGTCGTCGGGCTGCGGCTGCTGGGCAGCTGCGACGGCTGTCCGTCCTCCTCGGCCACGCTCAAACTGGCCGTGCAGGGCGCCGTCGAGGCAGCGGCTCCGGAGATCACCACGATCGAGGTGGAGAGCGCCGCAGAGGAGCCGTCCGGCGCCTCTGGCCCGGTGGTACCGGTTGACGCGCTGTTCTCGCGGCTGCACGAGGCCGCGCCGGCTCCCGGCCAGGCAGGCGCGTCGTGGCAGCGTGTACCGGAGCTGACCGCTCTGGAATCCGGTGCCGTCGCGCGGCTCACCGTGGGCGGCGTTGAGGTGCTGGCCTGCCGGATCGGCGCAGATCTGTTCGCCTTCCGGGACTGGTGCGCCCGGTGTGACCAGCCGTTGGAGGGCGCCGCACTGGCCCGGCGGCTGGGCGGCGCCCCGGGTGACGCGGTGCTGCGCTGCCCCGCCTGCCGTGCGCACTACGACGTGCGGCGCGCGGGCGTTTGCGCGGAGGACGAGGGGCTGCATCTCGACCCGCTGCCGCTGCTCGCGGACGGTGCGAGCGTCTCGATCGCTGTCCCCACACCGGTGGCGACATGATCATCCGCAGCTGTGCGTCGTCCCCCGCGGCCTCCCTGCTGCGGATCGCTCGCAGGCGTCCGCAGCCGGTCGCGGGCGAGCGCTGCGAGATGTGCGCGGAGCCGGTCGGCCCGGAGCACTCACATGTAGTGAACCTGGACAGCCGCGCCCTGATGTGCGCGTGCCGGCCCTGCTATCTCCTGTTCAGCGACCAGCGGGCGCACCTGCACTACCGGGCGGTTCCCGACCGCTACCTGCACTTCGGCGGTCTCACCCTGGACGAACGGACCTGGGACGAGCTGCAGATCCCGGTCGGGCTGGCATTCCTGTTCCGCAACTCCCTTCAGGAGCGCACCATCGCGTTCTACCCGGGGCCGGCCGGCGCCACCGAGTCGGAACTGCCGCTGGACGCCTGGGACACCATCGTCGAGGCCAACCCGGAGCTGGCGGTGCTGCTCCCCGACGTCGAGGCCCTGCTGGTGCGCCTATCGGACGGGCCGGAGGGGTCGTGCCACCTGGTGCCCATCGACACCTGCTACGAACTCGTCGGCAGGCTGCGAACGCTGTGGCGCGGCTTCGACGGCGGCCGGGAGGCGCATCAGGCGATCGATGTGTTCTTCGCGCAGGTGCGGGAACGCAGCCGCCCCGCAGCCATGGCCGGTCCGTCATGACCGGCCTCGGTTTCTCCGTGCTCGATGTCTTCGCCGAGCCGTACACCGTCGCGCCGCAACTGACCGCGCGGCTGCGGATCGAAGAGGGCTCCGGCGAGCGGATCCACGCCATCGTGCTGCGCTGCCAGGTCCGTATCGAGCCTCAGCGCCGGCACTACGACGACACCGAACGGGAAGGACTGCGTGGCCTGTTCGGCGAGCGGGACCGATGGTCCGACACCCTGAAACCGTTCCTGTGGATGCAGTGCAACGCCACCGTGCAGGGATTCGCAGGCGCCACGGAGGTCGATCTCGCGCTGCCCTGCACATACGACTTCGACGTGATCGGTTCCCGGTACCTGCATGCCCTCGGAGACGGCGAGGTGCCCCTCACTCTGCTCTTCTCCGGCACAGTGTTCACCAAGGGCAGTACGGGCTTCGGGGTGCGCCAGGTGCCCTGGGACTGCGAGGCCCGTCATCTCATGCCGGTCGCGGTGTGGCGGCAGATGATCGCGTCGCACTTCCCGAACTCCGGCTGGATCAGGCTGGACCAGGATGTCATCGACCGGATCGCGGACTTCCGCGCGCGGCGCGGGCTGATCAGTTGGGACGAGACGGTCAGCACCCTGCTGGCGGACCTCGGCGAGGTGGTCCCGTGAACGGTTTCGCCAGCCGGATCGAACCGACCGGCCCGACCGGGCCGGTGGTCCTGGACCATGTCCGTACGGTCGCCGACGCGGTGCTCTACGAGGGCTACCTGCTGTATCCGTACCGGGCGAGTTCGCACAAGAACCAGTCGCGCTGGCAGTTCGGGGTCCTGGGGCCGCCGTCCGCGGCGCCGGGGAGCTTCGGCGAGGAGCCGGGCATGGAGATGCAATGCCTGCTGTCGGCCCCCGGCAATACGCCGGCGGCGGTCACGGTCCATCTGCGCTTTCTCCAGTTGCAGGTCCGCGAGGTGTGGCGGCGCGGCGAGGACGGCAGCCACACCGCGGTCGGCGCCCTGAACGTCGACGGTGTGTCGGTGCTGAGCTGGGACGAGGCCGTGGAGCGGGAAGTCGCCCTGTCCACCGTGCCATTGGCCGAGCCGTCCGACCATCTGCACACCATCCCCGGCGGGGAGGACATCGAGCCGCTGACGGACACGCACGGCACGCCGGTGGGCCGCATCGTGCGGCGCCGCGAGCCCCTGACGGTCCGGATCCGCACCCGGTCGACGGCAGACGGCGGCTTCGTGCGGCTGTCGGTGACGGTGGACAACGAGCACGCCGGTACGGCGGTCGGCAAGGACGCCGCGATTCGCGCCTCACTGATCGGCTCACACCTGATCCTCCAGGCGCACGGCGTCCCCTTCGTCTCCCTGCTCGAGCCCCCGGCCGAGGCTGCCGCTGCCGCTGCCCGCTGCCGCCAGCGCCGCTGTTGGCCCGTACTCGCCGGGGCGAAAGGGACGACCGACACCGTGCTCGGGGCGCCGATCATTTTGTACGACCACCCGGAGGTGGCCGAGCAGAGCGCCGGCGCCCTCTTCGACTCCACCGAGATCGACGAGATCCTGACGCTGCGCGTGATGACGATGACGGAGGAGGAGAAGGCCGAGGCGCGCGCCACCGACCCCCGGGCGCGGGAGATCATCGACCGCTGCGACGCCATGTCGGCCGCGGACCTGCAACAGCTCCACGGCCTGCTTCGCGATCCGCACGCGCCGACGCCCGCGCCCGGCAGGGGAATCGCCGGTCTCCGTGACGCTGAGCCGGCCCCCTTCGACACGGGCGGCGCACCCTGGTGGGACCCGGCGGCCGATGCCCTGGTGCGCCCGGCGTCCGACGCGGTCGTGATCGATGGCGTCCGGGTCGCCAAGGGCAGCCTGGTCCGAGTGCACCCCTCCAGGCGCGCCGACGCGCAGGACCTGTTCTTCGCCGGCCAGGTGGCCCGGGTGACCGCCGTACTCTCCGACGTCGACGGGGCGACGCATGTCGCGCTGGTGCTCGTCGACGACCCCGCGGCCGATCTGCACGACTGGTACGGCCGCTACTTCTACTTCGCACCCGACGAGCTGGAACCGCTGCCCGTCGAGGCCCCCCCGGAACCCCGAGAGGAGAGACGACCATGAGGATCCTGGGCATGATCACCACCGGTGTGGCCGCGGTCGCGGCGGCTGCCGCCCTGGTTGTCGGAGTGATGTCGATCCCCGACATCCGCCGGTACCTGCGCATGCGTTCGATGTGAGCGAGGAAGTGGACACCATGACCGACACACCAGCCGAGGACGTCGAGGAAGAGCCGCAGGAGGCGCGTGGCCCGAAGGGGTCACGCAACACCGGGTCCGACGAACCGTCCGGGGGGCCCGTCGACCGGCCCTCGGGCGAGGGCGACGAAGAGTCCGACACCTCCGTCAACCCGCAGGGGGCGTCCCATCCGGACGCCCCCGACCTGCAGTCCGGCGGAGGCTGACCGATGGCCGGTGGCGTGCTCGTGGCGGGCATCGGCAATCTCTTCCTGGGCGACGACGGCTTCGGCCCGGAGGTAGTACGGCGAATGGCCGCGCCCGGTGACCTCCCTCCAAGGGTCCGGGTGACCGACTACGGCATCCGCGGCATGCACCTCGCGTACGACCTGCTCGACGGGTACGACGCACTGGTCCTGGTGGACGCGTACCCGGGGGGCGGCCCTCCCGGCGAGCTGTCGCTGCTCGAAATCGGCGTGAAAGACCTCGGAAGCGGCGAATTCGACGCACACGGCATGAATCCGGTGTCAGTTCTGGCAAATCTGGATCAAATAGGCGGTAGTCTTCCGGTCACCTATCTCGTGGGCTGTACCCCCGCCGATGTCGACGAGGGGATCGGCCTCAGCGAGGCAGTCCGCGCCGCCGTACCCGGGGCGGTCGACGCCGTACGCACTTTGGTCCGGCGGTTGGTATCGGCCGAACTCGCAGAGATCGTCCTGCCCGCAGAGCCCAGGAGCCCTTGATCATGTGCCTTGGCATTCCCGGTCGAGTCGTGGAGATCGTGGACGGATACGCCGGTCAGCTCGCGCTCGTCGACGTGGAGGGGGCGCAGCGGCGCGTCAATATCGGCATGCTCGACGAGCCCCCGGCCGACGGCGACTGGGTACTGCTGCACATGGGCTTCGCGGTGGAGGTCATCGACGAGGCCAAGGCGCGAGAGGCCCTCTCGGAGCTGGAGATGATGGGGCAGTCCCGCCCGTCCCGCGTCCGGCGCCGCTTCGAGGTGCGCGGCGTCGTCCAGGGGGTCGGCTTCAGGCCGTTCGTCTATGTCACCGCCTCGGATCTCGCGCTCTCGGGCACCGTGGCCAACACCAGCGCGGGCTTGATTGCCGAAGTCGAGGGCGAAGCCGCCGCGGTGGAGGAGTTCGGCCGACGGCTCCGGGCGGACGCGCCGCCCCTGGCTGTGGTGGAGTCCGTGTACGCGTCGCAACACCCGACGCGTGGCGGCACCGGTTTCACCATCGAGGATTCCACCGAAGACGGTCGGACCCGCACGCTGGTCTCACCCGACATCGCCACATGCCCCGACTGCCTGGACGAGATGAGCACCCCGGCGAACCGGCGATTCCGCCACCCCTTCATTACCTGCACCAACTGCGGCCCCCGATTCACCATCATCACCGGTACGCCGTACGACCGGGCCGCCACCACCATGGCGGCGTTCGACATGTGCGATGCCTGCCGCACGGAGTACGACGATCCTGGCGACCGGCGCTTCCATGCCCAGCCGATCGCCTGCCACCAGTGCGGGCCCCGGCTCGAACTGATCCGCAGGGACGCCGGCCCCGCCGATCCGCCGGAGACGGACGGGGACGCGCTGCAAACGGCGCGGGAACTGCTCGCCGAGGGTCGGATCGTCGCCGTCAAGGGGCTCGGCGGCTACCACCTCGCGTGCGACGCCCGCAACGAAGGGGCCGTGGCGGAGCTGCGGCGGCGCAAGCAGCGCGGAGGCAAGCCCTTCGCGCTCATGATCCGCGGCCTTGAGGTCGCCGCAGAGCTCGTGACGATGACCGAGGACGAGGAGGCGCTGCTCACCGGGGTCCGCCGCCCCGTCGTGCTCCTACGCCGCAGGCCGGCCCGTCCGGCGACAGCAGTGGCCGACGCGGTGGCACCAGGCAGCCCTGACCTCGGACTGATGCTTCCCTACACCCCGTTGCACACACTGCTCTTCGGGATCGGGGACGATCGTCCGGACCTCGATGTGCTGGTGATGACGTCCGCCAACCTGGCCGGCGAGCCGATCGTCACCGACGACGCCCGCGCACTGGTCGAACTGTCCCCCCTGGCCGACGCCTGGCTGCGGCACGACCGGGCGATCCATGTGCCGTGCGACGACTCGGTGAGTCGGTTCGTCGCCGGCGCGGAGCTGCCGGTGCGCCGGTCGCGCGGCTACGCGCCACTGCCCCTCGCCCTGCCCTTCGACGTCCCACCGATGCTGGCCGTCGGCGCGGACCTGAAGAACACCTGCGCGCTGGGCGAAGGCCGCTACGCGTGGGTCAGCCAGCACATCGGTGACATGGACGACCTGTCCACCGTCGAGGCCCTGACCCGCAGCGAGGCACACCTTGAGCACCTCACCGGGGTCGAGCCCGCGCAATGGGTCGCCGACCGCCACCCCGACTACCGGTCCGCCGACTGGGCCCGGACGCACGCGAACGGCCGTCCGGTGCGGACGGTGCAGCACCACCACGCCCACATCGCCTCCGTCATGGGAGAGCACGGCCTGGGTCCGGCGGAGAGCGTGATCGGCGTCGCCTTCGACGGAACGGGTTACGGGACCGACGGAGCCGTGTGGGGAGGGGAGGTCCTGGTCGCGAACTACAAGTCCTTCCGCCGGGCGGCGCACCTCGGGTACGTGCCGCTGGCGGGCGGCGACGCGAGTGTGCTGCGGCCGTACCGGATGGCGCTCGCCCACCTGCACGCCGCCTCGGTCGCCTGGGACGAGGGAATTCCGGCGGTGCGCGCCTGCCCGGCCGGAGAACGGGGCGTACTGGCGCACCAGTTCACGACCGGCTTCGGCTGCGTACCCACGTCGAGCATGGGCCGGCTCTTCGACGCCGTCGCCTCCCTGGCCGGTGTGCGGCACACGGTGAGGTACGAGGCGGAAGCCGCCGTAGAACTGGAGGGGCTGGCCCGGTCGGCCGGAGCCGGAGCCGGCCCCCCGGGGAACGGCTACGCCTTCGGCATCGGCCCCACGGAGGCCGGGGAGCCCGTCATCGCCGATCCAGGGCCGGTGATCCGCGCCGTGGTGTCCGACGTGCGGTCCGAGGTCCCCGCGGAGCTGATCGCCGCGCGTTTCCACGCATCCGTCGCCGCTCTCATCGCCAGCCTGGCGGAGGTCTGTCGCATACAGACCGGCCTCGACGTGGTGGCGCTGGGCGGCGGTGTCTTCCAGAACGCCGTCCTCCTCGAAGCGGCCCAACGCACGCTCATAGAACGGGGTTTCACCGTCCTGCGGCCACGATTGCTGCCACCCAACGACGGCGGGATCGCCTTCGGTCAGCTCCTGATCGCCGCCGCGGGCTGATCCCACGGATACCAGGGATTCACAGAGAAGAGGGACCATGTGTCTGGCAGTTCCGGGGCGTGTTCTCAGTACCGCCGAAGTCGACGGCGCCTTGATGGCCGAGGTCGATTTCGGCGGAGTACGCAAAGAGGTGTGCCTCCAGTACATCCCCGACGTAACGATCGGTGAATACGTCATCGTGCACGTCGGATTCGCCATCCAGCGCCTCGACGAACGATCGGCGCAGGAGACGCTGGCCAACTTCGAGAAGCTCGGGATTTTGGCGGAGGAGTTCGGCGACGGGTTCGAACTCGCCGCCAAGCAGAAAGAGTTCCCCGAAGGAGCGGACAAGTGAAGTACCTCGACGAATTCAGCAATCCCGATCTGGCGAAGAAGCTCCTGGACCAGATCCACGCCGCCACCACGCGGCCGTGGGCCCTGATGGAGGTCTGCGGGGGCCAGACACACTCGATCATCCGGCACGGCATCGACCAACTGCTTCCCCCGGAAGTCGAGATGATCCATGGCCCCGGCTGCCCGGTGTGCGTGACCCCACTGGAGATCATCGACCGGGCACTGGCCATCGCCGCCCGCCCCGGCGTCATCTTCTGCTCCTTCGGCGACATGCTGCGCGTGCCGGGCAGCAGCCAGGACCTGTTCTCGGTCAAGAGCGCCGGCGGCGATGTGCGCGTCGTGTACTCACCGCTCGACGCGTTGAAGCTGGCCCGGGAGAACCCGGACCGTGAGGTCGTCTTCTTCGGGATCGGGTTCGAGACCACGGCGCCCGCCAACGCGATGGCTGTCTACCAAGCCAAGCGCCTCGGAGTACGGAACTTCTCCCTGCTCGTCTCCCACGTCCTGGTGCCGCCGGCGATGGCAGCCATCATGGAGTCCTCCGCCTGCCGGGTACAGGCGTTCCTCGCCGCCGGGCATGTGTGCAGCGTGATGGGCACGTCGGAATATCCCCCCCTGGCGGAGAAGTACAAGGTCCCCGTCGTCATCACCGGGTTTGAGCCGCTGGACATCCTCGAAGGCATCCGCCAGACGATCATCCAGCTCGAAGAAGGCCGCCACGAAGTCCAGAACGCCTACCCGCGCGCCGTCCGGGAGGAGGGCAACGTCCCCGCCATGGAGATGCTGCGGGATGTCTTCGAGGTGACCGACCGGACGTGGCGCGGCATCGGGATGATCCCGCGCAGCGGCTGGCGACTGTCCGACAAGTACCGCGATCTCGACGCCGAGCTCCGGTTCGACGTGGCCGACATCCGCACCTCCGAGTCGTCGCTGTGCAGGTCCGGAGAGGTCCTGCAGGGACTGATCAAACCGCACGAGTGCGCCGCGTTCGGCAAACAGTGCACTCCGCGGAACCCGCTCGGCGCGACGATGGTGTCGTCCGAGGGTGCGTGCGCCGCCTACTACCTGTACCGCCGACTGGAACTGGTCGATGCGAAGTGACCGACGCCATGCAACACACAGCTGACCTCGACTTCGAGGGCTGGGTCTGCCCCGTACCGCTGCGGGACACCCCGTCCATCGTGATGGGTCACGGGGGCGGCGGCGCGATGTCGGGCGAGCTGATCGAGCACTTGTTCCTGCCCGCCTTCGGCGCGGCTGCGGCGTCCGAACTCGGTGACTCGGCCGTCCTACCGATGGGGGACGGCACCCGGCTCGCCTTCTCCACCGACTCGTTCGTGGTGAAGCCGATGTTCTTCCCCGGCGGGTCGATCGGTGACCTGGCGGTCAACGGGACCGTCAACGACCTCGCAATGTCGGGCGCGTCGCCGCTGTTCCTGTCGACGGCGTTCATCCTCCAGGAGGGCACCGAGCTGAGCGAACTCGGCCGGATCGCCGAGGCCATGGGCGCGGCCGCCCAAGCCGCCGGCGTACGGCTGGTCACCGGGGACACCAAGGTCGTCGACAGTGCCAGCGGCGACGGCGTCTTCATCAACACCTCCGGCATCGGGCTGATCCCCGACGGTGTCGACATCAACCCGCGCCGGGCGCGGGCCGGTGACGCAGTGCTCGTCAGCGGCGACATCGGTGTGCACGGTGTGGCGGTGATGAGCTGCCGGGAAGGACTGGAGTTCGGCACGACAGTCGAGAGCGACACGGCACCCCTGCACGGCCTGGTCGCGGCCATGATCGCCACCGGCGTGGACCTGCATGTGCTGCGCGACCCGACCCGTGGCGGCGTCTCGGCTTCGCTGAACGAGATCGCCCGCGCGTCGACCGTCGGCGTCGAACTGGTAGAGCGCGATTTGCCGATCCCACAGACCGTACGGGACGCGTGCAGCCTGCTCGGGCTCGATCCACTCCAGGTGGCGAACGAGGGCAAGCTCCTCGCGTTCGTGCCCGCCGAATCCGCGGACAAGGTCCTGGCGGCTCTGCGGGCCCATCCACTCGGGCGGTCGGCCTGCCGGATCGGCACCTGTGTGGCGGACCACCCGGGGATGGTGGTGGCCAAGACCGCTCTGGGTGGCAACCGTGTCGTCGGGCTGCCGATCGGCGAACAACTGCCGAGGATCTGCTGAATGAGCGCCCAGGGCGCGCTGCTGTTCGCGCGATACGCCTACCCTCCCAATGAGCTCGGCTACTGCGGTCCTCCGGACCCGTCGGCCCTGCTCAGGCCCGAGGAGACGGCCGGCATCGCGCGGCGGGCACGGCAGTTCGACGGGGCATGGTGCTACCTCGAATTCCTCGCCGAGTCGGCAGGGCTCCCCGATCCGCTCGACGCGCGTGTGGTCGAGGCGTACTGGATCGGCAACGAGCTGCTGGACCAGGTGAACCCCGCGGCGCTGCTCGACCGGCTGCTGGACCGCTTCCGCGGTCAGCTCGGAGGCACCTGGCGCGAGGCGGGGCGCCACGCGCTCGCCCACCACAGCTTCCAGGTGTTCGACGTGTATCCGTGGGCCCGGCTGCTGCGGGCCGGCGGCAACCAGTCCGCCCTGTTGGTGCTCGACCAGTGCCGTATCCGCACCGGTGTGGTCCTGCATGTCGACGGTGCATCGGCCACGGTGGAATCTCGCCCGCTGCGGCTGGACGGCGTCGCCATGGTGACCGGGCCGCTGAGGCAGGAGGTGGTGCGCTGGTCGATCGGTGGCCGGTCGCTGATCGACGGGCTTGCCCCGGGGGACCGGGTGGCGCTGCACTGGGACTGGGTGTGCGACATCCTCACGGAGGAGCAGTGCGCGCGCGTCGAGGCGCTGGAGGAGCGGCAGCGCGGCCGGGTCGCCGATCCTGCGCAGTGATCGCTGCCGGGCGTGCCGGGTCGGCCACGCATGCTCCGCAGGGGGCGAGAGCGCCACGTTCTTCCCCGGCCGGAGCTGTCCCCCCTTCATGGGCCGCGCGACCGCTCAGGGCCGTCACACCGGAGGTAGTCGCAGCGAGCCGTTGCCGATCCGCACATCGCGGATCACCTTCGGTTCCCCGACCGGATACCCTTCCAGGTCGGTCGTCACTGCCACCGCGTGGCGCCCCAGGCACCGCTTGGACCCGTCCGGCCGGTCGCAGAAGAGCGCGTACCCCTTGAGACGTTCGACTCGTCCCGGCACCAATTGCCAAACCCCGGTGTACGTGGAGAGCACCGCTTCGGGATACGACTGCCTGAGCCGGGGCGCAAGGTTCTTGCGCACTGCCTCGCCGAACCGCTCCGGCTCCGCGAAGGAGCGGACCAGGCTCGCGACACCCGATCCAGGGTCGACGCGGCCGTCACGCCAGGTGTAGCCCACCCGGTAGTAAGGGCGCCCGGACAGCGCGGCGAGCAGCCTGGAGTCGGTCATACGCATCAGGGTCGGCCGCTCCGAACCTCCGGTCGGCCGGTTGCGTAGGGCCTCGGGAGCCGCGATGTTCACCGTGATCGTGCCGGCGGCGGGCGGTGGGACGCTGGGGATGTCGCGGTGGAACAGCCTGTCAGCGGGCTGCCCAGCAGGCCGCCGACGCCGACGCCGCGCGAGACGAGGCCGGCGCGGCGCCGAAAAAGACGGCGCCGGACCAGATTGGGCGGCCCATGGTGGACCTCCGCGACAGCCCCGAACCCACGACTCGACCCGGTGGGCGCGGTGCGGTTCAACCTGGGATGTCATGGTCATCGCGCCGATCGGCCTCGGCCTGGACGCCCTTGACCGGTTGGGCGCCGATGTACGGATGGGGTATCCGGTTCTCGCCGACCACATCAGAGACCGGCTGTACGTCATGGTGCCGACAGACAGAGGCCACACCGCGCGGGGGCCGGGCATGCGGGTGCTCTCCCGCGCAGCAACTGCTCCTTCCCTGCACCCCGCACGGCCCCGCCGCAGCCGGCCTGAGGCTGCCGGTCCGGCAGGCCACGGCTGGCCCCCGAGCGGTCCGGTGGCCCTCACCCAACAGAAGGGTCCGTGACCCGGGCCCGCAGGTGACAAGTACGGACACCGGCCCAGACCCAGCACCAGCTGTTGTGCGCGAGACCATCGGCGGCATCGTCAACGGTCGGCCGAGGTCGCGCAGGGCCACCGCGGCGATCCGCAGAACACGATCGCCGGGGCATGAAGAGCCGTTGTCGAATCCGGGCGGGATCGCCGCTTACCTCGCGGTCAACGCGGTTCGGGTAGTTGGCGGGAGCATTGTCTGCGACGTCGGATGGTCGCCTTCAGATACGTGACGAGGAAGGGCAGCAGCCCGAAGACACCCACCCAGAAGGTGAGTCGGCCGGTAAAGTCGTCCCGGGTGAGGGAATCGGAGGCGTTGCCCCATGGCTGGGGTACCAGGATGAGATCTGCCAGCGCGACAAGCAGCAGGGCGGCGACGGTGAGCGCTGTCCGGCGCAGCCAGCGACGCGACGTGGTGACTGCGGTCAGCGCGAGGGCGATCAGCAGGAACGGCCCGTACAGGGGCCATGCGTACGCGCACGCATGTATGACGTCGCCCGCTGGCATGTACCCCTCTCCTTGTTGTGTCTGAGCCCACGTCTGGCGGTAGCGGAACGGCAGACCTCTGGCCTGGCCTTAGCGGTCTCGTCGTCACGCTCCGGGGCTAAAGGGGGCGTTTCCAGAGGGTGATGTGGCCTTTGTAGGTGGGTAGTTGCGGGCCTGGGACGACTTCGGTGATCAGTACTTCCGCGATGTTGTCGTTGGAGGTGATGGAACAGAGCAAGAGGCCGGTTTTGAGGATGCGGCCGTTGCGGAGCTCGGCCGCGGGCAGCGGGTGTGGAATCATGGCTGTTTCTTCGGCGCGGTCGCACACGGTGGTGCGCTTACCCACCACGGAGAAGATGCTGCCGGAAATTCCGTCGGTGCCGTAGATGAGTTCGCCAGGTCCCTGGAGGCTGCCTCGCTCGAACAGGGTGGTCTGCGGGAGGTCAAAATCGATGATGTTCCACTGCTCGGGCTTGGGCGGCGGCGCGAGGGTGAAGGGCCGCTCGGCGAAGATCAGCTTGTAGCCCCCGGGGGCTTCCGGGCTTGCTGAGGCCGAGGGAGACTGCTTCGTGGGGAGCGGCATGGTGGGGGAGTGCCCCGAGCCGTCGGGCCTGCCCTGGCTGTCCGGTCTCTGTATCGCCCAGGTCGCCAACGCTGCCAGCGCCAGCACTGCCAACGCACCGGAGGCGACAGCAGTAAGCGCCCGCAGTCGCCTAACCGGCTGTACGGCACTGGAAGCCGTCCCCGGAGACGGCGCATCGACCGATGGCGGAGGCCCGAACACGCCCAGTGGCACAACCCTTCCCGCCCCGCCCGCTCGCTCGTCCCTCGGGGGCCAATCGACCTGGGTCGGAGTCGGCGCCGGGGCGCTGAGCCACGAGGCGGCTTCAGCGGCGGCGGTGGCGAGGTCGCTGCTCACCTCGTTCGGCAGCCAGCTCACCAGGTCGCGCACGGGTCTGCCGCATTCCTGGCTGCACAGCCGGGCAAACTCCTCGGCGGTGGGGCGGTCCTCGGGCACTGCGGTGAGCGCGACCTGAAGGATGCGCCCTACGACGGGTGGGTATCCGTCAAGGTCGGGTGGTCTGGTTGCGGTCGAGGCGATGAGGGCAGCGATGCCGAGACCGGGGGCTTCGCCATAGGGATGACGGCTGGTCGCCGCGACCGCGGCGACCAGCGCCAGCGCGAACACGTCGGAGGCCGCGGTCAGCTCCCGGCCGAGCGCATGCTCGGGCGACATGAACTGGGGGGTGCCGATCACACCGCCGGTCACGGTCAGCTGGGTTGCCTCGGCCGCCCGGGCGATACCGAAATCGATCACCCAGGGTCCGTCGCCTGTGATCAACAGGTTGCTCGGTTTGACATCCCGGTGGACGAAGCCTGCCGCGTGTACCGCCGCCAGAGCCAGCGCCGCGCAGCCCACCAACTGCAACACGGCGTCCGGGGGGAGGGCGCCGTGCTGGTTCAGCAGATCCTGCAGGGACAGCCCCGGCTTGAACTCGGTGGCCATCCACGGCTCCTGCCCGTGCAAGTCATAGTCCAGCACGGGAAGCAGGTGGTACCCGGCCACTCGGGACGCGGCTTCCACCTCGCGGACGAACCGCTCCCGGAACGAGTCATCCTGGGCATGCTCGGCGCGGATCACCTTCAGCGCCAGCGGCCGGTTTCCCCGCGACCGGGTGAGGAAGACGCTGCCCATCCCACCCTCCCCGATCCGCGCCTCAAGGAGGTAACCACCTACGACCCGCGGGTCGCCGTCCCGCAGTGGCTGCAAACCGCCTCGCATCGAACCCCTCACCCCGTACTCGCCGCCCACACGGACGGGAGACTACCCGCCCCAAGCCGGGGCGTCATGAGTACGCGTACCCACCACCCCAGCCCGGAGCGGAGGATGGTCGCGGGGTCCACGGTGATCTGGCTGTCAGCCTCCGTCGCCGGTTGGGACTAGCAACCGGTCACCGCCCCACCGTGCGCAGGCTGCCGCCCCACAGTCCTTCAAGCCCCGGCTCACCACACAGTTGGCCCCATCCCCGACCCCTCACATCGCATACGCGTGATCAGACGGCTTCGATACCTCTCACGCAGCCAGGGGCGAGGAACGGCCAGATGGAGGCGACTCCGGCCGGGCGCCCGCCGTCCAATTTCGCGGCCGTCAAATAAGTGTGAGCGTTCATGCAATTCCCCAGTTGGTCGCGGCTTGTGACGGGCCGCCCGACTGCAGAGCGTGGGGCTGGACAGTGCCCTCAAGGGCGCCTTCGACGGCGCTCCGTGCTGGGCATTCGCCCACCCTTGACCGCCCTAACCAGCCCTGATGATCGGCGGCTATCGAGCGGCCCGAGAACCCTGGCGTGCGTGGGGAGCACGGAGCACCTCCGCCGCCTGCATGGAGACGCAGCAGTCGACTCCGCGCGCCGCCCCGCCGGGCCGCAAGCAACGAGGTGCGCAGCGTGTTCGTCACACGGATGGGTAGGGGCGGAGCTGCGGGAATAGCGGTGAGTGACCGTTGGAGATGCGCGGGCGCCGGGGCGCTGATTCGCTGGTGAGGTCCTCTCCCCCCAGTTCCAGGAGTGATCATGACTGTTGCAGGCGAATCCGGCGGTCGCGCCCAGCAGATGCGTGCCAAGGCCCAGGAAATGAAGGAGGCCGCCGAGCGTGCCACCGACCCGGAGGCGCGCAAGCGGCTGACGGACAGGGCCCGCCGCCTGCAGGAGGAGAGCAAGCAGCAGGAGAGCGGCGTAGGCGGCCAGAGCATCGACCCCATGTAGCAGCCCGGTATGGACCGGTGGCGGGCTGCGCGAGAGACCGCAACCGGCCCTCACCGCGTCCGGCTCCACCGATCGATCTGGCGTAGCGCTGTCCGGAGATATGCCGGGGGGCCCTGGGATCTGCCATGAGATCCCAGGGCCCCCCGTTCGTTGAGTTTGATTCAGTAGTTGTGGGGAGCTACGTCCGGTTCAGGATCAGAGGTGTTCGCTTCCGTAGTAGCGGCCGATCTGGTCGCGGTACTCGCTGTCGCCGCGGTGCCGGTTCTTGTCGTACTCGGGTGCGTCCTTGATCTGGTCTTTGGTGCGGCTGACGTGGATTTTCTCTTCGTTCATGTTGATGCTCAGGATGGTCCCGGCGGGCAGCAGGACGTGCTTGCCGAAGATCCACGGGCCGGTGTCGACGACGATGTGGGAGGAGCCCACGTCCTCGGTGGCCTCGTCGACCTTGCCGATGTGTCCGTCGGTGGCTTCGACTTTGAACCCGGTCAGGGTGCTGCCGGGCGTGTACTGGGACTCCGGGGGGTAGCTCCAGATATCAGTCACTGAGGTTGTCTCCTTCTGGTTTTGAAGTGGGTGGCTGTTGCTGTGTGGTGGGTCAGGTGTGCAGGAGGCTGTTGCGGCCGTTGTGGCCGTCGGTTTCCTCTTCGTCGGACCAGTGGCCGCCGGATGCGAGGTAGCGGAAGCCGTGGCGCTCCTTCACCGGCAGGGTGACCGTGACCGCCCGGGTTCCGTCCGGGCGCTCGGCCATGGGATGGATACCGGGCTGCCAGTCGTTGAAGTCGCCGACCACGCTGACCTCACCGGCCGGACGGCCGGCGGGCAAGACGAACGTGACCTCGGTGCGGTTCTTGCGCCGGGTGCGCTCCAGCATGAAACGTCAGCTCCTCACATCAGCGGGCAAGTGGCTTCACGATCCCTGCCCGCTGTGAAGGTGACGGCTGCATGGGACTACGCCACCCGATCCAACTGCCCCCGGACGGGCTCACGCTCGGAAGCCGGGCCAGCGAGCCCGACACGTGCAGCGAGCACGCACACGATCCTGCACAACCCCGAGGGACGCATCGAAGCCGAGCTCAGCTCGACACGCGCCGTACGAGTCCCACTGCGGAAATGAAAGAGAAGGACGTTCTCAGCCGTGAAGCTGCTTGACGAACCGGTCGTACCCAGCGTCGCCGGGGACGTCGATGGATTCGATGTGTTGCGGCGAGGCCGTCGCACCGTGCAGCACATCCGCGTTCGCGCTCTCGGGCCAGGGACGGGAAGAGCGGGTGTTCACACCATGACGTGCATCCGGCCATGGGTGCTGATCGCGTTCACGGGAGAACCGGTTGCTGACCGTCGCACGATCGGGAATGCGGCCCGTGGTGCCCTCGATACGGCCAGTGCCGCCCCCAGCTTCCTGCGCGCCAGCGAGGTGGCCCGGCTGGTACGGGGCAGCGCTGGCCAGGGCGCATGATATCGAGACCCTTCAGGACCAGTTCGAGGAAGCGCAGCGGCAACGCAGGATTCCCCGACGCGGCCACCGAACCGGTCAGGTGAGCCTGCGCCCGGGCTTTGGCGGGCGCCGCGTTTCGGGTTCTGTGGTGCGGTCGTTTCGTGTGGTGACGGGGTGTGATGAGGTGTAGCGTTTGCGTCAGTTGTCGTGGTTCGGAGTTCCCCTTTGCCCACGCCTTTGGTGTGGGTATTTTGCTGTGCTGTGTCGCAGGGGCCAGGGCGATTACCTCCGTCTTCCGTTGGGGGAGGCGTTCATTGGCTGGAAGGGCATGAGGATGGCTACGGGAAGTGTGAAGTGGTTCAACGCGGAGAAGGGTTTCGGGTTCATCGCGCAGGACGGTGGCGGCCCGGATGTCTTCGCCCACTACTCGGCGATCAACTCCTCGGGCTTCCGTGAGCTTCAGGAGGGCCAGGCCGTGACGTTCGAGGTCACGCAGGGCCAGAGGGGGCCGCAGGCGGAGAACATCACCCCGGCCTGATCTTCATAGTTCTGCCCAGGCCGCGCGCACGGCGCTCGGCGAGTGCCACCGGCCCCTGCGGCCGGTGCTGTTCGGCTGGTTCACCCGAACGGCGGGGACCCGCCTTCGTGCGGGGGTCGTTGACAGGGCCTGCGGTGCACAGGATCAGGGCCGCGCAGCAACGGGTTGCGCGGCCCTGATCTGTTGACGTGTGAATCTGGTGGCCCGGGTGACAGAACAATCACGGGTTGCTCGGTGGTCGTTGCCGGGGGGCGGTGGGCTCGTTGGAGCCGTCGTGGATGCTGTGGACGATCGGGCGCCGGTGGTCTTCGCCCGGCTGGCAGGTGCGTACTGGCTGGACCGCGAGAGCGATGACTGCCCGTGGTGTTGCGCGCTTCTGGCGGGCTCAGACCAGGACGTGGCCGTGCCGGCAGGCAACGGTGCCCGCGCGGCCCGCGATGCCGTATCGGGTTTCACCCAGCGGGCGAGGACAGTGATGCTGCCGGTCGCGGTGGCCACGGTGGTGTCCGCGCTGCTCGCAGTCGTGCTCACTTGATCGCTCGCGGTGGCAGTCTTCCCCTATGGGCGTTGCGAGTAGGTCATCGCGTAGCTCTTCCGCTGTCGGCGGCGGAAGGGCACAGAGCGTGCCTGGGGGCGCGCATGGCAAGCCAGTCGGCCGATGCGGCCGCCAGCGGCAGAAGCACACCTCACAGCGCCACCGTGAAGCCGAGTCCATATTGCAGAATGTGATGATTCGCTTTGCGCTCACGTCGACGGTCCGCACAGGTGCTGTGCGGCCCGTCGACGGTGTCCTCATCAAGTGGTCACCACGTGGGGCGGTAGAGGGCCCCGGGCGTATGCCAGGTTGGTGCTCGCGCGTATGCCGTGACGCTGTGCGCCCCTCCCTCGTTCGGAGCTCAGGTTGCTCAGGTTGCTGCGGTGTTCGGGGCCGACCGGAGACCACGGCGGGCACGGCCGCGTGGACCTGAATGCCACCAGGTCATTGACCGACGTCCAGTGCTTTGGCCACTCCACCAGCCCTCACGGAGCGGTTCGCCATGCGCTTCGTTGTGGGCTGAGACAGTCTGCGGTAGCGGGGGAGGGCCCGCGGCGAGAGTGGTCAGACGCAGATGCTGCCGGCGCAGATGTTGAGGTTGACGGGCAGGACGGTGATGCCGAACTTCTGGAGGTAGGTGGTGATGGTGGTGTTCTCCAGGTTGAGCAGCTGGACGGTGACCGGGAGGTTGACGCTGTTGTCGGCGACGTTCGCCAGGGCGACCTGAAGGTCGTTGAGCTGGGTGCCGTTGAGGACGTTGAGGTCGCCGACGTTGACGGTGGTGCCGTTGAGGACGTTGTTGACGGTGATCAGGCCGGAGCAGTTGACGGTGTGGTTGGCGCCGCCGCCCTGGTTGGAACACGTGTAGTTGTGCGGGCTGGTGGCGGCCTGCTGTTGTGCCCCGGCCGGAGCGGCGGCCCCTGCTGCCAGAACTGCGGCGAGACCGGTAGCGGCGGCGAGTCGAGCAAGCTTGGACATCGTCTTCTCCTCTGGTTGTCCGCACAGCGGAAAGACGGGGCAACAGGAGCCGCCGAATTTCTGCCTTGGGTTTCGCTCCGCAAGTCTTGGCCAGACACTTCTCTTTCCCAAGGTGCTATTCAGCTGGATAGCGTCCTCGCTGACTGGGCAAGTGCCGACGTCACGTCTTCCCTGGTCATGTCATACAAGAAGTTTCGGTCGCCCCTCGATCTGCGACGCCGATTCTCAGCCGCAGTAAGCGGCGCTGTCCTTTTGCGGGGTGAGGAATCGGCAGGTGAGGCCGCACGACTGGACGCGAAGGGTGGACCTAATTACGCCATGCTTGATAGGTGAAGCACGTCCTGAATTCACAAGGAACCCGTAGGGGCGATTTAATGTTGCCCGCGACAACTGTCCAATAAAAAACAGTAGAAGGCTTCAGATGTGAGAAGCCCCCCGTTCCTTGGACGGCCGAAAGTGGGTGGCGTGCACATGTGAGGTCGGCAGCTGCGCTTCCGCCTTCCTGGGGCACCGCATCGAGCTGCGTGCGTGGGCGGTCAGGTGGCTCGCCGCTCCGAAGCGCGGTAGTCGTTAACCCCCGCGGCACTCGTACGAGGAGTCTCCGGCTGTTCGCCTCTCACCGCATGGATCAGGCCGGTTCTCCGCCGGATACGGGCCGGGTGCGCGAGGATCTCCCTCCATCAACGGCATGGGCGAAGGGACCGGACATGGACGAGGGCAGGCGGATCACCGGCGCGGCGCGCGACAAGCTGGCCGCCCAACTCAGGGCGGGCTGCGAAGACGGGGCGACCATCCGAGCCTCGCCGAAGCCAACGGGCGGTCCTACGGCTTCGCACACGACCTCCTCCTTGAGGCCGGCGTCACCCTGCGCGGCCGGGGCGGAGCCACCCGCCGTCAGAAATGAACGCCGGGGTGATCGGACCGTGAAACGGCATGACCTTGTCCTCGGCCGTCTTCACCCCTGAGCCTGGTGGCAGGAGAAGGAGCGCCGCCGAGACTCCCCTCCAGTGCACTCGGCGGCGCGCCCGGCCTCGCGTCTCACGGCCGGCACAGGCAAGCTGGTAGAGGAAGGGCACACCCCCTGCACCGACCGGTGTGGCATGAACCGCAGGCGTGGTGCCCCGAGGAGGTGATCGTGCCATGGGACTCGTCGTTGTCCTGATCCTGGTGGCCGTCGTGCTGGGGATCATTGGAGCGGCCGCCGAGGGGCTGGGCTATCTGCTGGCCGTCGCCGTGCTGCTCTTCGTAGGCACCCTCGCTGCTGCCGCTGTCCTCCTGCCCCGGGGCCACAGGCGGGGGAAGCGGCGGCGCACGCTCCGGTGACCGCGTGCTCACCGACCCGCCATAGCGGTTCACACGAAGCAATGAGCAGGCATTGCTGCACCATTCCAAGGGCTCCGAGAGCCCGAGCCCCGCTAAGGAGGTGGCTTCCAGTGACGGAGCCGACCAGTGCAACCGCAGGAAGGACCGAGCCCCGCGCAAGCAGCCCGCGGGTGGAGCGGACCCGACGAGACGCTCCCCCCGAGTCCCGCGGGAGGACGACGATCACGGACGGGGTGGTGGCAAAGATCGCGGGGATGGCCGCCAGGGACGTCGCGGGCATTAACGCCCTCGGAGGCGGGCTAGCCCGGACCGTGGGCGCGGTACGCGACAAGGTTCCCGGCGGGCGCGCGAGCGTCACCCGCGGGGTCAAGGTTGAGGTCGGCGAGCGCCAGAGCGCCATCGACCTCGAGGTGGTCGTCGAGTACGGCATCGCCATCAGCGACGTCGCCGGCGATGTCCGCGAGAATGTCATCGAGGCTGTAGAACGTATGACGGGCCTGGAGGTAGTCGAGGTAAACATTTCTGTCAACGACGTTCACCTGCCGGACGAGGAAGACGAAGAAACCCCGGATACACGCCTCCAGTGACCGCACCGCCGACTGCGACAGCCTCACCGCCGCACAAGCCAGGCCAACCGCAGGTATGAGCGGTGAAGAGCCCCCTCCACGAGCCCCGCTCCGGTGGCGGGGCTCTGCCCCCGTCACCGCGTCTCGCGAGAGGCCCCCGGCCCTGCGCCGGTGGCATACGGCCTCGGACGCGTACCGGCCGGGGTTCAGGAGCGCCGCCCTGCTGCAAGCGCACGACCACATCACCCCCTGCGCCGGCCAGAGCGGAGCCACCCGCCGTCGGAAGGAACACCAGGGGCATCTCCCCCAGCCACCCGCCGGTGACCACTACCTTCCGGGCCCCCAGCCAGGCCCAGCGGTGTCTAAAGTAGGAAGTGCGTACGTGCGCCCAGCTCCGGAGGCGTGGGCACCGGGGGGACCAGGAGGGGGATCCGGTCGGAAACCCCGCGACCCGACGACTTCGGCGTCGATCCGTTACCGCTTGCTTGTTCCCGCGTTGAAGGGATACGTAGGCCGCAAATCCTGCGACCGACCCTTCATCTTGCAAGGAGAACTGATGCCGCGTATCGCGAAGGCAGCCGCCGCCATCGCCGGCGCTGGTGCCCTCATGGCCGGCGGAGCCGGTATGGCCACCGCCGACGCCGGAGCGCAGGGTGTTGCCGCGCACTCTCCCGGTGTCCTTTCGGGCAACCTCGTCCAGGTCCCCATCCACATCCCGGTCAACGTCTGTGGCAACACCGTGAACGTGATCGGCCTGCTCAACCCTGCGTTCGGCAACACCTGCGTGAACGACTCGAGCCGCGACAAGCACCACGGCGGCTACGGCGGTTGATCCTCACCTCCGGACATGGCTGGCCTCCCCACACGCCCGGGGGAGGCCAGTTGTGTCGGTCCGGCGACGGGCCCTGACCCCGGAGTTCGGACACACCGTAGATATCTGTGTGGATGAAGCACTATCCGCCGGGTCCAAGGCGGACGCGGTCGCGCTGTACCAGTCGGGGCCGGGAGCGACGATCAAGTCGGTTGCCGAGGACCTTGGGATAAACACTGAGACGCTGCGCAATTGGATCCGGGTCGCCGACGGTCGGCGCTCGGGCTCCCACTCGACGCCTCTGGACACGTTGGCCAGGCCCAGAACGCGGGTGCGGCCGAGCTTGCCGCAGTGCGGAAGCGGATTCGTGAGTGGAGGAGGAGCGCGGCATTCCCCAAGGCGGCCCGGTATTTCGCCGGGGAGACGCGCTGGTGAGGAGCCGCAAAGCAACTACTGCCTGTTCCGCTGCGGTTGTCCTTCCCGGGGTGGTAGACGAAGTTGTACGGGGATTTCTGGGGACGCGCCAGCGGTGCTGGACGTGAAGTTCGCCGTGGTGCTGCCGCATCTGGAGAACGCCAGCGCCGCTTGTATCTGGCGTCTGAGGCGAACGCATTGAGGCACGGCGGTGCCCAGGCTGGCAGCGGTGTCGGAGTCGACGATCGCGCGGAGACAGGCCGAACTCGCTGACGGGAACGTTTCGTCGGGGCGAGTGCGCAGACCAGGCGGAGAGGTCGCAGGTCAGCCACCGAGCGCGGCTCTGGAGGCGTTGGTTCGAGCTGCGGGAGCTCGGCGATCCGGTCTCGCCGTTGCGCTGGAATACGCCGACGCCCTGCGTCGGACGCGCCATCGCCGACGCTACCTCCACAACCCTTTGAACCACGGAGAATGGGCCAACGCATATAGAATAACTAAGCGATCGTCGATCGCTAGTTCAATTCATAAACATTATATCCCCGAACCATAGACAATCTCTTCTTGCCGGCTGGGCGCAAACCGCGCGCATCGGCACTGGGGAGGTTTCATGCATGGGATGTTGGCTGGCAAGGTGCGTTCAGTGTTGGTGGTCTCGCTGATGTCGCTGGGAGTTGTCGGCCTCAGCGCCGCTCTGGCAAGTGCTTGGACGGGGGGAATGTCTGGGTGAACTTCGGCAACTGGAATTGCCCGGCCGGAGGCTCGGTGGTCGGAGTTTACTGGGCAGTAAACGCCTATTCGAGCGGTCCGGCAGGTGGTGATTGGGGGGACAACGTCATCTACCCCCGAGTGCGGGTGGGGTCTGGCTCCCACAACACCCTGAGCTGCCAAGTTATGTGCAAGAAGTGGGGCTGGTACACGTACCGAGGTGCCGTGAGCCAGCGCAGCCTGACGCCGTACAAGTCGGGACTCAGCTACACCTACTGACCCGCTCAGCGTGATCATGGCGGTACCCGGTGGAACGGAATGCCGCCACGATTATCGATAAACTCCCTCGCGAGTCCGCGAATCTTGTTATTGATCCGAAACGGTTTGTGTTCTGGGTCGTTGGAGGGGTGCGAGCGATCTGGTGGGGGGCGCGCGGCATCTGTCGCTGTCGGCGCAGGAGGCCCTGCGGTTGCGGGTGGAGCGGCATTGCCACCCGATGCGCAAGACCGCCGGGTACACCAAGCGGCCATCGCTCTCGCATTGCTGTTGATGTGGGCGTGACACTCTTACGACAACTCCTAAACTCCTAGCTGCGGCTACGCACGTGGACCGTCGGCTTAACGTGTGGTGGGAGTCATGGTCCGCACGGCCAGTGCTGCGGCAGCCAGGATCACCACGGCGGCGACGATGATGACGATGATCCACATTGCATCCTCCACTCGTTGACAGCTCACACAGGCAGCCAGAACTGGGGCGTACGAGGGTCACCGCAGCGGGTGCTGCCCCTTGGAGTGCTACACCCAAGAATTTCATATATTGCCCAAGAAAGTGCTATCGGGCAGGTGGAGGTGATCCGCTGCGGAACGGCGACGACGCGGTGTTGGCAGGCGGGTCAGTGGGCCGGGCGACGGCGGCGTAGTACCGACCTCACGGCGAGGTAGAGCACGTCGGCGATCAGGAGCAGTACGCCGACCGAGAGCAGGTAGAGCAGGCTTTCGATGGTCGCGCCGACGATGACCAGCGCGATCGCGGCGATCAGCAGGAGGTAGAAGAGGGCCATGGTGTGATGCCTCGGTTCGCTGGTACGCGTGCCAAAGACGTGGCGCGGGATGGTCGTGGCGACCGTGCTGTACGCGTCCTCGGCCGGGGGGTCGTGGCGGCGCGCTTCCCCACGCGGAGTCGTGCGCGGCTCCAGTAGTGCCGTCGTCCGCCGACCTTGTGTCCGACGGATCCCAGGTTCCACAGGATGATGCCGAGGACGATCATGATGTCCGCCGATCTCACGGAGTTATGCAGCACCCTTGTTCCCAGGGTAGGTCCGCCCCCTGGCGGGTGCCTGTTCACGTCCCGGTCAGCGTCTGTGGCAACACCGTGGCGTGATCGTTTTGCCCAACCCGGCGTTCGGCAGGACCCGCGTGAACGGCTCGAGCCGCGACAAGCACCACGGCGGCTACGGCGGCTGATCCCTCCGGACACAACTGCGGCCCCCCTCACGCCCCGGGGGAGGCCGCAAAGTTGTCCGGTCCGGCAGATCCGGTCGCCGGTCCGGCCCGGCAGACACGCAGACACACCACCTAGGCGTAGCGGTAGTACTTCGTGTGGTCGAGCAGTTGCGCGGGGGTCACGTCCCACGGGGGCATCGGATCTTGGAGGCTGAAGACACGCCCCTGCTCCGGGTCGGACTCCGGCAGCTTCCGGCGCGGCAGGTAACCGGCACGGGGGTGCGCCTTCTGCCAGCGGATCCAGAGCAGGTCCATGAACGAGTGGTGGAGCCAGAACACCGGGTCGTTCGGCGAAGTGGCGCCCATCATCAGGCCCCCGACCCAGCGGTGGACCCGGTTGTGATTGAGCCACCTGTCGGGCCCGCCCGGACCCCAGCCCTCGATCCTGTTGCGGAACCCCCTGGAAACGGTGCTGTCCCACGGAGCGGCATCCTAGACAGGATCCCCCAGCGCCTTGGCCACGTCCCTCTTGGTGGGCAGCGCGACCGGGGCGGCGGGCCGGCCGAGGTCGCAGGTGAGGAATTTGCTGTCGGTGACCCGAGTGTTGATGTTCCAGTTGCCGCTCGCGTGATATCTGACCGTCGCGTACGCCGCCCCCGACCCGGCTCCCCCCGCCCCGTCCACCCGGCTCCTGTTCACCGCGTGCATGGACCTCGTCACCACGCCGTGGCTGGACGCGGTGAGGCGCCGTGAGCCGGCCGCCGTGGCTGGCCTGCGGGAGCTTGACCACAGGCTGCGCGAAGTTCCCTATCCTGCTGCACTCGACCTCCCGCACACCCTGGTCGAGTGGGTCACGATGCTCATCGTCACCCGTGAGGGTGACAGGCGCTGCAAACTCCCGCCGCACCGGCGCGCACTCGTCGCGCTGGTGTACCTGCACCGCCACGACACCCTCGCCCGGATCGCGGCCGGCTTCGGGATATCCGTCGGCACCGCCCACGCCTACGTCAACACCGTAACGGGCCTGCTCGCCGACAGGGCCCCGGGCCTGCTGAAGACGCTGCGCGAGCACGATCCCGAGTTCGTCCTTCTGGACGGCACCCTCGCCGAGTGCGACCGCATCGGCGGCAGCCGCGCCGAATACTCCGCCAAGCACCGCCGCCACCGGTGAACGTCCAGGTCGTCACCGATCCGATCGGCGAGGTTCTGTGGATCTCGCCCGCGCTGCCGGACCGCACCCACGACCTGACCGCGGCCCGCACCCACAAGATCATCCGGATCTGCGAACGCCAGGGCGTCCCCGTCCTCGCCGACCGCGCCTACACCGGTGCCGGCCTGCACGTCACCACTGGCCTGAGACGTCGTCCGCCCGGTGGGGAACTCACCCCCACCCAGCGCACCGTGAACCGCGCCCTCGCCCAGGCCCGAGCTCCCGTCGAACGCGGCATGGCGCGACTGAAGTCCTGGCAGATCTTCCGCAGATCCCGCATCAGCCCCAACCGCATGACCGTCATCGCCGAAGCCAACTTCACCCTGGAGAGGCAACGCTGAAAACGCTCAGTAACCGCCGGGGTCCGCCGGGTCACCGACTTGGGAGCGGCCGTGCTCACGGGCGTCGGGTCCGCGAGAACGGCAGGGCATGGCACATCCTGGCGGATCCGGACGGCAACGAGTTGTGCGTTATGGCCCCGCCCGACGCCCGCCGGACGGGGCCCGGAACACGGCCGGACTTTACCGAGGCCCGCGCCAATTTACGGTTACCGCATTGCGGTGGCCAGTGCCGCGCGGATGGCGTCCTCGCCGACCGGCTGGCCCTTCTCGTTCGAGGTCGGCCCGTACGGGGTCCCCCACACCGGCGTGTCCGTCGCCTGCCGCCAGCTATCGGCCAGCGGTCCCGCGTCCACCACGCTGTACCCGATGGATTCGATGAACTCGGTCACCGCCGCCTTCGCCGGCGCGGAGTCCCCTGCGATCGGCAGGTAGGAGCGGTCGGCCGCCCCTGCCTGGCGGGCGAGTGACAGCAGGTGCTTGAAGTAGATGTTGTTGAACGCTTTCACGAGCATGGCATCCGGGATGTACCGCAGCAGCAGCTCGCTCGAGGTGAGCGACTTGCTGTCGAGCTCGGGGATGTGCCCGTCACGCTCGGGGCCGTAGTTGCATGTGTCGATGACCGTCTTCCCGGCCAGTGGCGTGTCGGGCAAGTTGGGGAACGCCTTGATCGGCACCGTGACCACGACGATGTCACCGGCCGCCGCGGCCTCCCCGCTCGTTGCCGCGGACGCCCGCGGCCCCAGTTCTGCGGCCGTGTCCGCGAGCGTTTCGGGACCGCGCGAGTTGCTGAGCACGACCTGGTGCCCGGCCTCGATGGCGAGCCGCGCGATGGTACTGCCGATGTTGCCGCTTCCGATGAATCCCACAGTTGTCATATTCTGTCCCTCCAGAAGAGCCGTATCCTTGTCATCTGCCGGACTCGTTGCGGTTCGGGTCCCCTGCTGTGCGCGATGTTGGCAATCCGCACGACCGAAGACGGCACTCCCCGCTCGGGGAGGCCGAGGCCGGGGCCGACTGACGAAACCAAGCGGTCCGCCTCGTCCACGTCCGCTTCCAGTACCACCGTGAGCTCTCGGGCGAGCACCGCGTCGTCGCCGAGTACTCCCGCGCAACGGTGCTGTGTGTTGCGTGGGTCAGCCGTGCTTGACCAGGTCGTTGACGGCCTGGGTGTCTTTGTAGAAGGCGTTCGCGCCGTGGATCTTGCCCTCACGCACCGTGTAGTGCTCCACAACCTCCATCGGGAGTCGACGCCCGCTCTTCCGGGAGACGAATTCGAGGTTGAGCCGCATCTCCACTACCTCGCCGGCTTCGACGATGGCGTAGTCCCGCACAGTCATTTCGGCCGAAGTTTTGATCGCGCCTTCCAGTCGTGCGAACCCGTCGGGTCCTCGCCACTGCCCTGACCAGGGCAGGGTCTCGGCCTCCTGCCAGACCGCCTCCTCGTCGACCATCTCCAGGGCCCCACTCAGGTCATCGGCTTGCAGGCGGGTCACGAACTTCTCCAGTGTGGCCACATCGTTGCTGCCGGCTGAGGTGCCGGCGGGGAGGTAATGGCCGTTGTCCAGATCGGCGAGCAGGCTGGGTTGAGCAGGTTCCCAGCCGAGGGTCCGGCGGGTGATGAGGTTGGACGCCGGGTAGTTCTGCGTGACTATGTTCGCGAGGAACCCGAAATATCCCGGCACCATCAGTTCGTCCGCGGGAACGCTCACGGCGGGCAGGCCCAGACGGCTGCCAATGGCCTCGGCGATCTCGCGGAACGGGATGCCCCCGTCCTCAACCGCGTGCCAGTATTTGCCAGCCGGCCCCTTCTCCAGCGCCAAGCGGAACAAGGAGGCGACATCGCGGACGTGCACGGCGTTCCACAGGTTCGCGCCGTCTCCGGGGTAGCCGGCGAAGCCCTTCTCCTTCGCGAGCGCGATCAGCATGGAGAGGAAGCCGGCATCGGTCGTGCTGTGCATGATGTTTGCAATCCGCACGACCGAAGACCGCACTCCCCGCTCGGCGAGACCGATCACGGCGGTTTCCACGACATTGCGAACCCGCAAGGTGCCCGAGTACTCATCGCCGCCGGGAAGGGCAGGGTCCTCCTCGATGGCCGGCCGGCCCAGGTTCCCGGGCGACCCTATGCTCCCCGCCGCGACCAGTGGCTTTCCGGTTCCCGCGAGTGCCTCGCCGTACGCGAGCATGATCGGGAGCTCCGCAGCGGCAACGGCGTCGAGCCCGCCGGACGCAAGCAGGTCCTGCCTGTGCGCGACGTGGACGACACCGTCGGAATCCGCAGCCGCCTCCTTGAGCCCGTCGAGATCCTCGAGGTCGCCGCGGCGCACCTTCGCGCCGAGCGCGGACACCGCCGCCGCGGCGGTGTCCGACCGGGCCAGGCCGGTGACCTCGTGCCCGGCGGCGACGAGCTCGGGGATGATGTGCGAACCGGAATGGCCGGTCCCGCCAGTAACGAAAACGCGCACTGCTGCTCCATGTGACGGTAGGTGGAGGGGCTGTTCTTCTCGCGCCCTGGATCGACCGAGGTGATGCGACGCGAGAAGTGGTGGTGCGGGTGCGCTCAGCCGGGAAGGTTGACGCCGAGGGAGAAGTTGAAATTCCCCACGCCATGGCGGGCCAGACTGATCATCAGCAGGCCCGTCCCTTCCAGCCAGCGCGCCACCTCCAGGCCGCCGGCATCCAGCGGGCGCAGCCCGAGGCTCTCGATGAACGCCGCCACGCTCGCCTTGGCCCGCGCGTCATCGCCGGCGAAGAGCACGTCCAGCGGGCCGCCCTGGGCCAGGATGTGGCCGAATACGGTATTGAACGCCTTCACGACGTACGCGCTCGCCGGGACGGCCTTGGCGGTCTCCTGCGCGCCGGAAGTGCCGTCAGGGGTGACCAGCCCGGTGGCGTCGGCGTTGGACGTGTTGGAGATGTCGATGATGACCTTGCCGGCCAGCGCGTCCCCGTACTGGGCGACGACCGGCACGGCGCTGGCATACGGCACGGCGAGGATGACGAGGTCGCCGACCGGGGTGGTGCCGAATGTCCCGGCCGTGGCGCCGCCGCCGAGCGCGGCGGCCAGGTCCTTGGCCCTGACCGCGTCGCGGCCGATGACCTCGACGGCGTTGCCGCCCTCGACCGCGCGGGCGCCTATAGCGCGGGCCACGCCCCCCAGGCCGATGATGCTGATACTGCTCATGGTGTGCTGCCTTCTGGAGAGTCGGATAGGACGCCATGCCGACCCCGTTGTCATCAACGGTTGTGTGGTCGAGGCCGTCGGATGACGAGCCTGGAGGCGTCCAATTCCTGAGGTTGCCATCGGCCTGAATGGCTGTCCAAGACCTCTTTCAGCGGCTGCGATACCCTGGAGGCATCGCCGGATCGGGAGGCACCATGGATCTGGACCTGCGTAAGTTGCGCTACTTCGTCGCCGTCGCCGACAAGCTCCACTTCGGCCGCGCCGCCGATGAGCTGCACATCGCACAACCAGTACTCAGCCGGCAGATCCGCGCGCTGGAAAAGGATCTCGGCACCCCGCTGCTGACAAGGGACAGCCACGGCGTGTTGCTCACCGACGCCGGAAGGCAGCTCCTGACCGACGCCGGCCCGCTGCTGGCCTCCGCGCACGCGGCCCGCCGCCGGGTGACCGCGGCCGCGCGGGGCAGCCAGCGGATAATGGTCGGCTTCCGGGCAGGCATCGCGGTCGCCCCGGCGGTACAACTGTTCGCCAACCAGCGCCCGGACGTTCTGGTGGACGTGCAACGGATCGAATGGGACGACCAGGCCCCGATGCTGCTCGACGGCCGCATCGACATCGGCTATGTGCGGCTGCCCATCGACGAGGCCGGCCTGCGCGTCGCCCCGCTCTACACCGAGCCACGGGTGGCGGTGCTGCCCGTCGGCCACCGACTGGCCGGCAAGGAGGAAGTCACCGAGGCCGACCTGGCCGGTGAGCCACTGGTCTGGCATGCCGGCCCGAGCACGCAGCCCACCAGGCACCCGCACCCCAACTCCGGGTACCTCGCGCGCGGGGTGGACGAAACGCTCGAGCACGTCGCGGCCGGCCGGGGCATCTCATTCCTGGCCCGTTCGGCGACCGTGTTCTACTCACATCCGGACATCACCTATGTGCCCGTCCCGGATCTGGCGCCCGACCAGGTATGCCTCGCGGTGCCGGCATCGCGCATCTCGCCGGTGGTCGACGACTTCTTCACCGCGGCTCAGGCGGCGGCCGAGATCACGGCAGAATGTGGGAACTATGAAATGTGGCAGCGTGGAGGCGCTGCCGCTGCAAAGCACGGTTGAGCAGTTCGACTGACAACAGCAGCGCCAGCAGAGGGCGCGCGGCCACAGCAAAGGCGAAGGCTTTGAGCTCGGGGGCGGAGGCGATGTCGGCGCACAGTGAGCCTTTCTCGGTAACGTCTCGTGACGATTCGTGATCATGGTCGGGCGGTGCGGCCATGTTCGAGCTGGAGCAGGACGAGGGGTGTGGTGGCGAGCAGGTGCGCTGTTGGTCGAGGTGCGCGGGCAGGAAGCGGTGGACGTCGGTACGTCCTCACCGCACCGTGGAACGTGCCGAGCTTCAGCCGGGAATTCGTCCAGTTCCTCTCGGTTCCGGAAGCCTGGTGACCTGCTGAGCCGCTGCGAGTTCTTCGCGGGACTGCTCCCAACTCCAGCGACAGCTCGGTGGCGGCGCGCACCAGGGCGTGAACCCGTTCTCGCTCCGCTGCGAGATCCGCCTTGGTCTTCGTCAGGGCTTCGCGCAGCACGATGTTCTCGTCGGCCATGTTCTGGACGACCTGCGGAGTGAAGTTCTGCGCCCTGGCCCGCGTCCGGAACTCATCCACGAGCTCCTTGTGATCGCCGTAGACGACGTCGCGCCGTAGCCCGCACTCGGCGATCAGCTCGGTCCCCGTGAGCTCTCCGACGGGCGAGCGCAGGGGCGTCCCGGCCAGAAGGCGTTCTGCGGCGGCGCGTATTTCCTGACGTTCGGCTTCCCGGTCTCGGTTCTTTCGCGTCATGCGACCCGACCGCCTTCCATGTGCGTGGCTTCCGGACGTGACGCCTCGTGCTGCTCGATCACCGCGCAGATCTGCGCCGCTTGTGCGGCAGCTCGGTCCCGGCGCGGACGTGGAGTCATCGGGTCACGGGCCGTCCGGGCCACCGCGCTGGACCCTGACATCCCCAGATCCTCGTCGATGACCAGGATACGGTCGGCCTCCCAGCCAAGCCGGACCGCCCGGTCCACCAGGGCGTACTGCAGGCGCGTCGACTCCTGATGGTCCAGGAGCTGTTGTCGCGTGGACTGGCGGATATAGACCGCCGCGAGGCGTTGGAGGTGACGGTCACTCACCTTGCTGCCGGCCCGCTCCCAGGGCATCACCGCCGTCATTGCCGGTCCCGCTCAGCCGTCGCCACGGCGGTGCTCATCGCACGACTGGCCAGTCCCACCAGTTGTCGCACCACCACCTGCCGGTTCACTTCCGGCAGATCGCCCCACACCTGTTCGCCCGGCGTCGTCCGCACCGCCGTCTGGGGCCGACGTCACTGTCATCGCACATGACGACTCGTCCCCCTCACGGGCCCGCAACCGCTCGGTCACCGTGACCAGCCGCAACAGCCCTTCACGACCGATTATCGGCCCCCGCTCACTCTCCTGACCATCCATATACGCAGTGTGATTGGGCGATGGAGCGGGCCTTTGGCTGGCTCATGCTGAACCGCCGCCTGGCCCGCGACTACGAGACCCTCCCGGCCCGCTCCGAAGCCATGATCCACCTCGCCATGACTGACCTGATGGCCCGCCGCCTCACCGGCGAAGCGACCATCTCCTGGCGCGACCCCGCGAATCAGGATCTACACCTAATTTCGGGATGAAACATTGGGAAGAAACGACCTCTCAACACGCCCGACACCGCATGCACGCGCTCGTTGGTGTCACGCATGCCATGTCAACGCCACCCATCGGCACGCTGAGTCGCCACCGAAAGGGAGACAATTCCGTTCCGTTCGTTTGGCAGACCCATTTCCGGAGGCATCCTGCGCGGGATGTCGAGGTCTCATCTGCGACGGCGTCCACGGGTGAGGAGGAGCAGTGTGGTGGTCACGATGGTGAGGGTTTGGGCGGCTGCGGTGAGTTTTTTGTCGCTGGACCAGACGGGTTCGTACATGTTCGGGAGGGGTCCGAGTGCCCCGACGTCGACGTACTGGTAGATGAGCAGGGCGGCCAGTCCTCCTGCGGCGACCAGCCATGCGAAGGTGTCGGCCGGTCGGCGGTGCCATGCCAGGACGAGCAGGGTCGCGAGTGCTGCCAGGGCGGCTTCGGTCCGGAAGAGGGTGCCTTGGGTGATGGTGTCTCCGACGGCGTCGTACTGGTCCGCGAGGCGCGCGTGCACGTAGGCGTTCACCGCGAGCCCTGCGGCGGCCAGAATACGGGCTACGCCCCGTAGCAGCCGGTGCGCCGGACGGGCGGACGGTGGCGGTTCGAGTGGCATGCGTTTCCCTTCCCGGCCCGGGCTGAGTGCGGGCCTCAGGGGTATACGGGCATCCGAGGTCAGCGGACCGTGAGTGAGCCCTTCATGTACTGGTGGATGGTGCAGATGTACGCGTACTTTCCTGCGCGGGACGGCGCGGTGAAGGTGGCTCTCTTGCCCGCGGCGATGTTGCCGGTGTCGAAGGGCTTGTCGCCGCCGGCGGTCACCGTGTGAGGGGCCGAGTCCTCGTTGACGACGGTGACCTTCGTACCTGGGGCGACCGTCAGGTTGGCGGGTTCGAACGTGAAGTCCTTGATCGTGATCTTGGCTTCCTTGTCGCCCGAGGGCGAGGGGGAGCGTGCGGATGACGATGCGGAGGCGGAGGACGGAGCGTAGGGATCAGAGCTTTTGCCGTCCGAGCATCCCGCGAGGGTCGTCAGCATGCACAGGACTGCGGCGGCAGCGGTGATGGCCGTGTGCGGTCTGCGGGGGCGCAGGGACATCGTTTCTCCGATGGGATTGTTGGCGTGCCGGTCCTGGGGCCAGGCGCGGGCATTGCACCTGGCCCTAGGGTGGGTCAGGCAGTCAGCAGGCTGGTGCTGGCGGCTTTGTCGGTGCCGATGAAGTCGTCGGGCACCGGGTACTGGCCGAGCACGTAGTGCAGGATCGCCGAGTGCATGGCTTCGACCGGGGCGATGGTCGCGGCCGTGTTGATCCCACCCTCGCTTTTGACGTTGAACGTCGCGAACACGTACGTCTGGGTGGCCTGGTCCTCGAGTTGGAGGGCGAGCTTGGCCACTCCGGGGACGTCCTTGACCTTGCCGAGTGCTGTGGTGACGTCGTCGTGGTTGGACAGCGGCGTCCCGGAGATCTTCGGTTTGTCCGCAGAGGACAGGATCGCGTTCCACGCGTCGGCGTGATCCTTGTGCTGGCTCATCGCGGTCTGCGCGAAGGCCGCGAACGCCGGTGGTACGTCGCCCAGTTTGCCGTCCTTGGCCGCCTTGAGAGCGGCCTGGTAGGCGCCGACGGCCTGGTTCTCCAGAGCGGCCGCCAGGGCGACCACCTTCAGGTCCCCGGTGTAGGTGCCCGACGGCGACTTCGACGGGGTGCCGGTGGAGGTGGCGCGTACCTCGGACTTGCCGCCGCACGCGGCCAGCGCCAACGCGGCGGCGGACGCGCCGGCACCGACCAGGAACCGGCGGCGCGCGAGGTGCACGCGCTGCTGCTGGCCGGTGTCGGGTTCTGTGGCGCGCAGGTCGTGGAGTTCCTGCGTGAGGTCGCGGGCGGAAGCGGCCATCACAGGCAGGGTCTCCTGGTGGGCCTGATCCATTTCCTTGGTCAGACGGGAGAGTTCACTCTCGCTGATCGGCAGTTCCCAGGAGCCGTGCTTGCTGGTGGTCATTTCACTGCCCCTTCACTGACCGGCGAGGCGCTCTTGGTGGGGTAGAACGCGTCGGGGAACCCGACCTTGCCCGCGGCGGCGGGGAGCTTGGCGAGATTGGTGGGGATCGCGATGAGGTCGGGCAGGTCCCCGGCCAGCAGGGCCTGCACGGCCAGCAGGGTGGCCCGGTGTTGTGCTTCCACGGGGGCGACAGAGGCGAACAGCTGCCGCAGGTTCTTGTCCTCGACCTGGCCGATGTTCTTGGTGTAGGTCTGCGCGGCCACGTCTTCCAGGGTGATGGCCAGTTCGACCACGTCCGCGGGAGTCTTGATCGACGGCAGCTGCTTCTTGACGATGGCGGCGTACTTCGGGTCCGGGTCCGTCTGGGCCTTGCCGCCCGCCTTCGTCGCGGCGGCGTTGAACGCCTTGCCGTGCGCGATGTGCTGCGCGGTCGTCTTCTCGATGAACGCCATCACTGTCTTGTTGCCGTCCTTGATGAACGGCAGCCCGGCGGCGGTCTGGTAGACGCTCACCGCCAGATTCTCCAGCGATGCGGCGGTCTGCAGCGCCATGATGTCGTTACGGGAAGCAGCCGCCGCACGGCCGCCCCCCAGCAGGGTCGCTGCCCCCGCTGCCCCCAGGACAGTGCCGCGACGCTGCCACCAGCGTCGGCCCGCGGGCTCCGCAGCCTCCTCGAAGTCGGTCAGCGAAACGTTCGTCACCCGCAACGCGTCACTGTTCAGATCCTGCGACTGCTCGGTCAGTTCTCTGAGCAGTCCGGTGTCGATGTGGTCCGTACCCATCGCATCCCATCTCCTTGGCCACGCCGGACGGCGCAGGCATCGAACCCATATTTGAGGAAAGGGCCGGAGGGCACCCTCCAGGTACCGCTCAATGGCCCGCCTGTACACCCGAACGACGTCTTCTCACACAAGCGGTTCGCCCTGATTACGGGCGGGGGCGCCGTCTTGGGGTTCTCGTTGGGCGGTGATGACGAGGTTCGACGTGTAGGTGTCGGCGTCGTCGTCCCAGCCCGCGCAGGTGATCACCGTCAGCCGGGCCTCTGTCGTGGGGGCGTAGACACGGCGTGAGGGGAAGTGGTCCTTGGCCCAGACGTTGAGATCGGTGACCGTGAAGGTGACGGTGGTCCCGTCTCGGCGTTGGAGGCTGATGCGGTCGCCGGGGCGCAGAGCGCCCGCTGCGTACAGTGCGGCGGGTCCGGTGGCAGAGTCCAGATGGCCGACCACGACTGTGTTGCCGCTCTCGCCCGGCGTGACGGAGCCCGTGTACCACCCGACATGGTCCGGGTCGGCCGGCAGGGCCACGGAGCGGTCGGCGGTCAGGCCCACCCCCTCGACCTTCGCCGTCAAGCCGATTCCGGGGATCTTGACGGAGACGGGCCGCGAGTGAGGCAGGCCCGGAGCGTACGGGGCGGAAGTGTCACGCGGGGCGGTTCTGTCCCCGCGTCCTGTCTCCGGCGGGACCGGGGGCGGCTGCGAGGTGGAGACGAGGGTGACGGACAGGATGACCAGGGCGGCGACGGTGCAGGCGGTGGCCGCCGCGGTGAGAACACCGCGGCGGCCACCGGGCCGCAAGCTCGGCAACGTGCCGGTCAGCTCTGGCGGTTGGTGCGCCGGCGCAGGTACACAGCGCCCCCGGCGGCCACCAGCAGACCTCCGGCCACAGACAGGGCCGTGGTGGTGTCATTCGCCTGCGCACCGCCCATGCCTCCGGCGACCGCACCGGCGGGGGCCATCTTCAGCGGGCCGCACAGCGCCGGGTTGGTGGCCTCTGAGGGCAGCTTCGGGTCGAGGTCGCTGGCACCCAGCACGTTGTCGTACTTGCCGTTGCCGTTGAAGTCGATGCCGTGGACGACGACGACAGCGTTCTGGGCACGCAGACTCTCCGCCGTCGCGTCATCAACGGTGAAGGTGCGCTCGTAGGTGTACGAGGCGCCCATCGGGAAACGGTCGACCGCGAGAGCCGAGTGGTCGGCACCGGTGTCACCGGTCGTGGTCAGCGAGGCGCCGATCTTGCCGTAGAACGGCAGGCCGTCGGTGGTGTTCAGACTCAGCTGACCGTTGTGCCGCGTGGCTGCGGAAGCCGGCGGACACTGCCCCTTGGCCCCGATGTGGAAGTGCTGGGCGTGCGGGGCGTCGGCGAGCAGCCCCCGCGTCTTGATCTTCACGGTCACCTCGTGCCCCTTGAGGTGCACCATCGCCGTACCCGAGCCGGTCACCTTGCTCGTCGGCACCGGCGACAGCATCGCGTGCAGCTCGTCGCCCTTGGCCGTGTCATCGGCAACAGCCGCGGGCGCAAGAAAGGCCCCGGACGCTATCGCCACCAGGGTGGCTATCGAGGCGGCAGTCGTCTTCTTCATGCACTGCTCCAGTCGGAGAGAGTCGAGACTGGCCGAAAGCAGAACGGTCACACACGGCGACCAAGGCCAGTACGTTCAGTGACAATCTCGCGGTGGGCGCAGCGCTCGGCAAATTCAGGCAGGCCATCCGAGGAGATGCCTGTGGACGGCGTCATGAGAGCGGCTACACCCGGCTCTTTCGGACATGCCACCGATTTGCGATCTGGATGGTCTCGGGAGCTGCGGCGGAGGCGGCCGGAGCGGAGGCGCCGTCAAGGTCGCGGCAGATCGCCTCGCTGCCGTTGCGTCCGGCGAGCACCTGACGAAGGTATCCGCTTTCCGGACGGCGATCCTTCGGTGTGTCCGTGAATGGTCACAGCAACGTCGTGGATCAAGGACATCCCGTTCTCGGTGTACGAGTTGGTGCATGGTGCATGAACAAGCAGTTCACAGACGTCAGCTGCTCCCCGGGCCGCGCCCAGCCCGCAGGCGGAGCAACTCGGGGCCGGTGAAGTGCCCGAGCTCCTTCACGTCGGCGGCCCGCGAACGGCCTCCTGGTCGGCCGAGTGCTGCGGAGCTGGATCGCAGGACTGCGCACCCAGCCTGCACTCCCTTTTCGGACGGCTGGGCCGGCGTCGTATCGATTCGTATGTCAGGCCGCTGCGGCGGCTTTGGGCCCTTCCACGGTCGGGGTGTTGAAGTTGAGGCCGTTGTTGAGGAGTGTGGCGGCTTTGGAGACGGATCCGGGGAGGAGGTGGCGGTAGGTGCGGAAGGTGATGTTGATGTCGTTGTGTCCCATCCAGTCTGCGACGTCGGTGATGGGGATGCCTTGTCCGAGGGCGTTGGAGGCGAAGTAGTGGCGGAAGCTGTACATGGTCATCCCTTGGGGGTGAGTTCGGGCTTCTGCTGCTGGAGGTTGGTCCACCACCTTCGGAGGGTGGCGGGGGAGAGGAAGGCGTTTCCGGTGCTGGGGCGCATGGTCTTTAGGAGGTAGCCGCCTTGGAAGGTTCCGTGGGTGGCGGCGTAGTGTTCGATGCTTTCGCGGACGAAAGCGGGCAGGGGCACCTCACGGAACTCGCCGGTTTTCCTGTGCTTGAGGGGTTCCAGGGTGACGGTGCGGTCGTGGACCTGCTGGTGCACCCGGTAAACGTCCTTGGCGACCATGTTGTTCACGTTGACGGCGAGGGCCTCGCCGTTGCGCAGGCCCATGCCGGCCATGAGGTCGACGATGAGGCGGAAGGCGTCGTCGTCGCGGGCCACGCGCAGCAGACCGACCTGTTCCTTGGTGGGGATCACGGTCGAGCCCGGGCGGTACTCCGGCGGGCTGACATCGAGCAGCGGGTCGAGACCTATTATTCCGCGCCGGTGCGCGTCCTTGAGGATGCCCTTCACCCGCAGGAAGACCTGCGCCTGGGTCGCGGCGCCGACGTTGCTGCGTTCCATGGCCGTGATGAAGCGTTCCACGACGAAGCTGTCGAAGGTGTGCATCTTCCGCGAGCCGATCTCGGGATAGGCATGGGTGCGCATCCGGGACTCGGTCGCGGCCTTCGTGCTGCCGGTGAGGCCGCGCTTGCGGGCGAACCATGCCTTCGCGTACTCCTCGAAGGTCATCTCGCCGAGCGTCTCCTGCTGTTCGGCGACGCTCCGCGGCGTGGTTTTGCGGGCTGCGTACAGCGCGATCAGGCGTTCGATGGCCGCGTCCTGGTCGGCGTAGCCGGACTCCTCGGACTGCCTGCCGCGGGTGTTGCGGAAGCGGATGGTGTAGAGGTGCGGACAGCCAGAGGGCCGGCGGCACTCGCAGGGCTTGAAGAAGCTGCCCATGCCCCGCGCAAGCTTGTTCGACATGATCGATATCGTTCCCTCTCCAGGGTGGTCGCGACCGGTAAAACCGGCGCTGACCTGGGACTCTTGCTGACCTTTTGCTGACTCGCTGACCAGCAGCAGGCGTCTGACCTGCATAAACCCTAAATCGGGGCTATAACAGCCTGATCGCATGACGAGAAACGATGGCGTAGTGGGGGACTCTCTCTGGGCTAAATCGAGGCAGGTCAGGGCGAGTTGCTAGGTTGCGGAGTTTCATCAGAAGTCGACGATCAGGGATGACGCATCGCTGGCTGGTGCTGACCTTTAGCTGACTTTACTGACGGGTGGTCATTTGCATTGGTTGGCCGTGGTGGGGTGCCGGAGTGTGTTGTAAGTCGAGGTGGTGATCCGTACGCCGAGGAATGATTTGCGGACGCTGGATTTGTTCCAGGCGAGCGACCCGCGGCAGGGAGTGGCGGTGGACTACTGAAGAGTCGCTCGCCGACGTCCGCCCGGCCGGTTCGCAGCGACGGATGGGACTCTGACATGAGCCGGTACGCGATCCCGACCACGAGCCAGTACACGATCCCGACCGTCGTCGAGCGCACCGCGCAGGGGGAGCGGGCGTACGACATCTACAGCCGGCTGCTGTCCGAGCGGGTCATCTTCCTCGGCACCGAGATCGACGACGGCGTCGCGAACGTCGTCATCGCCCAGCTGCTGCAGCTCGAATCGTCGAGCCCGGACAGCCAGATCGCGATCTACATCAACTCGCCGGGCGGCTCGGTCACTTCGCTTGGCGATCTACGACACGATGACCTTCGTCGGCTCGCCGATCGCGACGTTCTGCGTCGGGCAGGCGGCCTCGACCGCAGCGGTGCTCCTCGCCGGCGGAGACCCCGGGCGGCGGTTCGTCCTCGAACACGCCCGGGTGCTGCTGGGACAGCCGGCGGCCGGCAGGGGACGGTCTCGGACCTCAGCTTTCAGGCCAAGGAGATGGTCCGGATCCGGTCCGAGGTCGAGGAGGTTCTCTCCCGGCATACGCACCACGACGTCACGACCCTCCGCGCGGACATGGACCGGGACAAGGTCTTCACCGCTCATGAGGCCGTGGCGTACGGGCTCGCGGACGGGGTGCTCAGCCGGCGGAGGGCTGTGGGGGCGACGGCTGCTTGAGCGGGGGGCGGGTGGGGTGCGGGGTGTGTGCGGCCGTCGCTCGGCGCAGGGGAGCGACGGCCGCGCGCGGGGGCCGTCGCCCGGCCCCCGCCGGCTTCTCAGGCTGCGAGCCTCGCTTCGTACGACCACGACCTCATCCGTGAGGTCGTCAGCGAGGTCGCTCGCGAGGCCCTCCGCGCCCGGGTGCGTCGAGTGCTCAGCTCTCCGATGTACGTCACCGGGTTGTCATCATCGCTCGGGGCGACGACGCGCACGGAGCTGAGGCTGCGCGCCGAGTTGACGGCGTTGACCGAGGTGGCGGGGGTGGCCCGGGTGGGAGCGGCGCGGGTCTTGGCCGATCGCGCCTGCGCGAGGCGGGCCAGCTCGCCCTGGCTCAGGGCGAGGAGATCGCCCAGCCCGAGCCCGAGCCCGAGCCCGAGCCCGAGGGCGTGGGCGGCGGCCGCGAGGACTTCGGAGGAAGCCTCCTTGCGTCCCGCGCTCCAGCTCGGAGAGATACGGCATCGAGATCACGGCCGCGTCGGCCACATCCCGGAGCGTGCGTTCCCGGGCGAGGCGTTCGCGGCGCACGACGTCACCGACGATGTGCCGCCAAAGGGGCTCTCTGGCCGCGGGTTTCGGGGCCGGCGCAGCAGCCGCTGCAACCGGGCGCAGGGGAATGACGCGGGCTTGGTTCGGCGCGTGGCTGCTCACCCCTCAAGGCTAGGAGCGTTGCGCCCGGCGGGGAGGGAGCGGTGTTCTGCCCTTGGCGAATTCGCGGGGCGGGGTGCGGGTGTCCGGGGAGCGGCGAGGCCCTCCGGAGTCCGTTGCGCGCGCTCCGCAGAGCAACGGAGTTGCGCTGCGGCGGGGTTGGTGCGGCAGTCATCGGGAGTCGACGTCTGCGGCGGGAAGGCTGGCCGGCGGCCGTGGGCGTCGAGCCGAGGTCGGCCCGGTCCTGCGTCGGGCTGGCCGGGGCCAACACCAAGCCGGCCGACCCCAGCCCCCCAAACCCCGCCCCCTACCGCACCCCCGGGTCGTACTTCGCCAGTGAAGCCTGGACCGCCCGCGCGTGCGGCCCCTCCCACCACGGGACCGTTTCCACCAGCACCGGCTTGGTGCCGGAGGCGAGCACCAGGGCCCGGCCGGGGGGCATCGAGCCGAGGTCGGAGACCTGGAGGACCCGTTCCCGGCGGCTGGACTGGTTCACACTGCGGTTGCCCGACCAGCCGCCGAATTCCGCTTCGCGGGTCGTCTGGTAGTCCGTCAGCTCGAACTCGCCCGCCAGCTCCGAGAGATCACCGAGGAACTTGGTGTCGGAGACACCGCCGCCGTAGACCCGTACGTTCGCCGCGGACCACAGCTTCTCCATGCCGCGCTCGCCCCACACCTCGATGCCCTGGGCCCAGGACTGGAGGATGGTCATCAAGATGATGCCGCGCGAGCCGTAGTGCGAGTAGAGGTCGGGCAGGTTGCGCCAGCGGCAGACGTTGGCGGCCTCGTCCAGTACGCCGACCAGCGGCAGCGGCAGCCGGCCGCCGCGCTGGGTGGTGGCGTACTCCTCGGCGGCCTCGACCACCGCGACGGTCAGTGCGGTCACCAGCGGCCCGGCGGAGTCGCGGCCCTCGCGGGAGAGGGAGAACAGCGTGGCGGCGGCCCGTACGAAGGCGTGCGGGTCGAACTCGGGCAGCGGCTCGCCGGTAGCGGGCGTCACCCAGCGGTTGACCTCGGGGTTCACCAGGCAGGACGCCATCTGCTGCGCGACGCCGTAGATGCCGCTGCGCTGCTTGTCCGGCGCGTTGAGCACGCCGTAGACGCCGTCGGCGGGCATGACGTGTCCGGCGCCGCGCAGGATGCGCTCGGCCGTGTCGTCCTTCGGGTTGGAGAGCCAGGTGTAGATCTGGGTGATCGGCAGGCCGCCGGTGGCCGCCGCCAGCAGCAGGTTGGCCAGCAGGTCCTGGCCGGCCGGGTCGAAGAAGGCGTCGGTCGAGGCCGACGCGTCGCGGGAGCCGGACGCGAAGTGGTCGGCCATCTTGCGGGCCTTGGCGACGTCGGTGACGTACGAGAGCGGATTCCACCACCAGCTCGGCGACTCCTGGGCCACCTGCTGCGGGTCGAAGACCCACACCGGGCCGCGGGCCGCGCGCGGGCCGCGTGTCGCGTCCACGATGTCCCGCTTGTTGGACGTCACGAGCACGGCGCCCGGGGCGTCGAGGATCGCGGGGATCGCCCGGCGCGTCGTCTTGCCGGTGCGCGGGCCCCAGATGTCGATGTGCATGTCCTCGAACGAGCCGTACAGCGGCTGCTTGCCCTGTACGGAACGGCCGATGAAGACTCCGGGGGAGCCGGTCTGCGCGCCGAGCCGGCTCGCGGTGGCCGCCGCGCCGTGGTGGGTGAGCTTGCCCAGCTCGCTGCCCTTGGCCAGATGCCGGGCCGCGGCGTCGACCTTGGGCTTGTTACGGATCCGCTCGCGCACCCGGTACGCGGCGAGCCCGCAGACGCCCAGCAGCAGCGCCTCGGCGCCGGCGATCGCGTTGGCCGCGCCGCCGGGCCAGGAGTAGCCGCCCTTCACGAGCTGGATGACGAAGGAGAACGGGTCGCCGGGCGGCGCCGCCCCGTCACTGAACGAGGCGCCGGCCGCAGCGGCCAGCCACGCGGCGCTCACGCCGGCGAGCACGACCACCACGAGAATGACGATCTCGGCGGTCCAGTCGTCCTCGGCGCGTGGTTTCTTCTGCTGCTCTGCGGTCACCGCTGGGGTGTCCCTTCTGGTGTGCGGACGACCGGCTCAGACGGTCTTGGTGCGGAAGACGAAGAAGCCGTTCTCGCCGCTGACGACGGCATAGCCGTTGTCCGTGAACTCGGGGACTTCCTCGACCTTGCCGGGCAGGAGCTTCTTGGTGTCGGCGTCCAGCGCGACCGTGCCGCCTTCGTCGAGATCCGCGTAGAGGACACCATTGCCGGGCAAGGCCAGCGGCGTGATGTTCTGCTCGTCCGCCCCCTGACGCCACAGCTCCTCGCCGGTCTTCGTGTTCCAGGCGACGGCGCCTTCGCCGTATTGGATGACGGAGGTGTTGCCGTCGGGGGTGCGGACGCTGCCGTCGTCCTCACTGGTGGTGTTGAGCCGGATCGGGGGGCCCTCGGTCAGGCGGCGCCCGGTCTTGAGGTCGACCACTGTGAGGACCGCGTCGTTTTTTCCGGGTGCGGACCAGACGAGCAGGCCCTTGTCACCGCGCAAGGGCTCAGCGGAGACATCAGCGATCTTGTCCTTCTCCGTCGCTTTACTTACGGCGGCGGGCGGGGTCTGCGTCTCGGTGCTCCACGCCTGCTTGCCGCTGAGAGCATCGGTCGCTGTCAGGTAATCGCCCCAAGGTTGATAGGAGGTATCGGTGCCGATGCTGTATCCGAAACCGGAGCCGATCGTCATGTCACCGTCGTCGTAGGCAAGCGTTCGGGCTTTGCCGCCGCCGATCGGGATGAGCTTGGTGTCCGTGTCCGTATCGTCGACCACATAGCCATTGCTGACCGCCGCGTCCTCGTATGCGATGTCGTCGAAGGTGGAACTGCCCAGCTTCTCGCCGGACGGCGCGTACATGGTCAGAACCGATTTGTCGGTCGCCTTCTTCAGGCCCTTCGCCTTGGTGGCGAGGTGCGTGCGGACCAGCACGGCCGGCGAGCCGTCCCGCCACTGGCCCACTTGCACGATCTGGCCGGCCTCGCGGCTGTCGTATTCAGTGTCCTTGACCGGGATCTTGATATCGAACGTCTTGCGCACCTTGCCGGTGGCGGCGTCGTGGAGCCGGCCGACGAAATGGTCGTCGGCTTCTTGCTGGTCTATTTCCTCCTGGTCCATGCCCTCGGTGTCAGCCGGCACTGTCTCGATCAGTACGACGGCGTCGCCCACGGAGCAGATGGCGCCGTCCTGCTTGTCAGCCGGGAGGGAAGCGTCGCCCGCACACTGGCTCGATTGCTTGGAGTCGGTGCTCCATGCCTGCTGCTTCGCGAGGCCCGGTATCGGGGCGCCCCGGTAGGCCAGCCCCTTGGCCCCGGGAGCCTTGGCACCGGTTTTCGGTGCGTCTCCGCCGGCCTTGGAGCCGGCCTCCGAATCCCCGGACCCGCCGCATCCGGCGATGAGTCCCAGCGACAGGGCCACACCGATGACTGACGCCATACGAATCTGCTTCAACGTTCCCACTCCGCTTTCCTGATGGCTGTTCTCCGCTGCGATGCCTCCGTTGAGCAGGCGTCAGGCGCCCTTCTCCTTGCCGCTTTTGCCGTCACCCTCGACCGCGTTGGCGCCTTGTGGGATCGGCACCCGGTACACGGCGGTGATCTTGCCCTGAACATCCCACTTGCTGAATTCGACCGACTTGCCCGGACGCGGCGCATGGATGATCTTGTGACCCTTCGGGTCCCACACCATGCCGACGTGCTCGGAGCCGCGTTGGCTGGGGTTGAAGTAGATCAAGTCCCCTGGCTGCGCCTCGGAGAGCGAGATCTTGTACTTCTTGAGGTAGGGCTCCTGGCTGAAGGTGGCGCCAGTGATGTTGATCTTCCCGCTGCTCGCTTGGTAGTACGCCCACTGGACGAAGCTGGAGCAGTCGAAGCTCGACGGGCTCTCTCCGGCGAGCCTGGGCGCGCCCAGGACGTACGGGACGCCGATGCCGCGCTGCGCCCATCCGAGCGCTGCCCTGACTACAGGGTCGTCGGACGACGGCAGCACGCCGGAGGCGCCCGCGCCGTCCGGGGCCACCTGGGGGCCGCCGGCCCGCGCGGCGCAGTCCGCGTACTGGGCGTCCTTCGCCTTTCCGTCGGCTCCGCCCGGCACGCTTCCGTAGTCCGGGTTGGCGGATACCTTGCCGTTGAGCCAGTCGGCCGGGTCGACCATTCCGGGGCCGTTGTCCTGGCCGCTGACGAACGGGTTGTCGACGCCCGGCACCCGCACCTCCCAGTGGAGGTGCGGACCGGTCACATTGCCGGTCGCGCCGACCGTACCGATCTGTTGGCCGCGTTTCACGCTCTGTCCGGCCGAGACCAGCATCTTCGTCTGGTGGGCGTACAGCGTCACCACCCCACCGGCGTGCTTGAGGTTGGTCTCATTGCCGTACGAGCCGCCGCCCGCGGCCTTGATGACCTTGCCGTCGGCCGGGGCGAAGATGGGCGTGCCGCTGGAAGCCACCAGGTCCAGGCCGGTGTGGTAGCCGAGACTCCACATGCCGCCGTTCTTGTGGTAAGGCGTACCGATTTGGTAGCTGCCCTTCTTCATGGGCCACTGCCAGTCCTTGCCGTTCTCACCCTTCGGGTCGGCAGGAGCACGGGGCGCCTTGGGAGCGGCCAGGGGCTTGCTGAACGCGGCGCTCGTCATGGCGGGAAAGTTCCCGGCGTCCGAGTCGCCCGCGACGCCAACCGCCGATGCGGCTCGGGCGGATGTCTTCCGGGAACCCTCGTCGTCCAGAGGCGGCGTTGACCAGCTCCTCGCGGGCTGTGAGCCGATGCTGGTCGCCTGCGATATCTGCGCGTTGTTGCCAACGGGTTCGGGGATGTCCGACTGCTTGCCGAGCGTGGGGAAATCCGGATTCTTCCCGATGGTCGTGGCAAGGTGCTTGTACCAGCGCTTGATCAGCTCCTTGTCCCCGGTGAGGACGCCGCGATAGCGGGCGGCCTGGGTGAGGACCACGCGAAGGTAGATCGTGTTGGACGTGGTCGATCCCGAGTACACCCGCAGAGCCTCAGCGGCATTGGTCTCGGCCTTCTGCGCGTGCAGGTATTTGGCGGCGGCGAACGCCGCGTCGTCCACGTTGTAGAGGTCCTGCTCGCCGTCGTCGTTGCCGTCGGCGCCGTAGTCGGTCCAGGCAGGCGTGCCGAACTGCAGGATGCCCATGTAGCCGGCGCTGTTCTTGCCGCCGGGAGCGGCGGACTTGTCCTGCCCGTACTTCGTCTCCTGGTACATCTGCCCGGCTATCAGGGTCCAGTCGAGACCCTCGTAGTGGGCGGCACCGCGCATCGCGGCGAGAATCATTCTCGGGGGTATCTCGTTACGCGCTGTCGTGCTCGGCATGTAGACCTTGCCCGCGGGCATGATCGGATTCGTCGCCGCAGCGGGAGAGGTGTTGCCGGAGTTGGCGTTGTCCGCGTACTCGCCGCAGGCCGCCGCCGCGGCACCGCCGCCTATGGCTCCGAGCAGCGACGTCAGAAGGACCATGAGAATGAGGATGAGCCCGGTCACCGGCAGCACGTTGCCGCTGCTCAGCAGGGCCACCAGTATGATGATCCGCCGCTGTTGCTTCTTCTTCTCGTCGGCCTGGGCGTTCCCGGCGGCTTGACCGGCAGCCTTGGCCGCTTTGGCGACCTTCACAGCCTTAGCGGCCGCGGAAAGGACCGCGGGGGCTACCACGGAAGCCTCACTGCTCGTCCTGGCCGGAGGAACCGATGTTGCCGAGGCCGAAGATGTCGAACCCGGTCACCTGCCACGCCCCGTCGCGGTAACGGGCGCTCACCAGCCACGTGTTGCTCTCCGTCTGCGTGTCGTCATCGGTCTTCCGGGTGATGTCGACCTTCACCACAGTGGAGATGGTCCGGCCGCTGCCCCGTGTGAGGTCATCGGAGACGAGCGCGTCGCGGGTCGCCACGGCCGTCGCTCGTGACGAGCACCGCTCCTGCCGGCACTCCGCCCACGCCTTACCGCTGGGCAGAGCCGTGGTCTCCTTGATCCCGGCTTCGCGGGAGGTCAACTCGAACAAGGGCGGACCCCAGGACGCGGCGGTGCTGGTGTGGTCGTAGGTGCTGATGCCGGCCATGTAGCGGGTCATCACCTGGTGGGCCTCGCCCACTTCGGTCAGCGGCACGATCGGGGTGGGGCCGGGCTGGGCACTCGCCCCGGAACCGGCAGGGGCCTCTTCGGAGTCCTCGTCGCCGGCCGGGGAGTCATCAGCGGTGCTCGACGCGGCGGGCCGGGCGGCGCCGGGCTCCGGCGTCTCGTCGTCGTCCCCGTCGAAGACCGTGAAGACCACCAGCACAGCGATCATGAGGAAGCCGAGCACTCCCAGGGCGAGCAGCCCCGTGCGCTTCTGTCTCGCTTCCGTCTCCATGGCCCTTGGTCTCCCTAGTTGTCCGGCGTCCGGCGGTGGCGGTATCCGGGACACGGTAGGCAGAGGGTGTAGCACTGGAGGCGTGCGGCTTTCCTCGGGCGGTGAGGGCAAGGAAAGCCGAGTCCTCAAGCCGGGACATCGGCGAGGACTCGGGAGATCTCCGCGAGGGACGGGCGCCGCCGGGGCCGGCGGCGCGTCGGCCCCGGCGCGGCACTCAGGTGGCGTCGGTCAGGACACAGCCGTCGACGAGTGCCTGCTCGTTCTTGAAGTTGGCCGGCGGCGTGTAGTTGGGCGTGCAGTTCAGGGCGAGTAGCCCGAGCCCCAGCAGGTCCTCCTCGTCGCTCCCGCGTATGCCGTTGAGCTTCACCGCGAAATTCTGACCGATAAAGTAGTCGGCCCGGGAGTCGCCGTCGCCTGCTTTGATCTCGGCCTCGTGTTGGGCTTTGTAGGCGGCCTGGAACTGCGCCATGTTCTTGATCAGGATCAGTCGGTGAACGTTGTCGGCCCGGCTCTCGCCGTAGCAGGCGGCACGCTCCTTGATGGACCAGGTCTTGTCGCCCTCAGCGGTTGTCGCCGCGGTGCCGCCCGAGCTGTCGCCGTCGATATCGCTGAAGTCGATGTCCTCCGCGTTCCGGCTCATGTCCTCGCAGAGGGTGGCGGTGCCGATGAGCTGAACCAGCCGGTCCATATCGGAGACCTTGGCGAGCCTGAGCTCCGCGCCGCCCGCGCCATCGCTCTTACCACCGTCCCCATCGCCCCCGCTCGTCCCTCCGTTCTTGGCCGCGGAGGTCTCCGAGCCCTTCTTGTCCGCCGCGTTGTCACTGCCGCCGCAGCCGGCGGTGGTGACGCTGAGAGCGAGTAGGGCCGTGATGGCGAATACGTGCTTGGTGCGCATGGAAGGGCTCCTTACGGGGTGGGGGCGCAGGCGCGTCAGGGCGTATAGGGGTCCACCGGCAGCGGGTCGAAGGGGTAGGCCGTGTGGCCGTCCTTCGGTGAGCAGGCGGCGAAGGGGCCCACATCCGGGTCCATCAGGACGCGCAGGTGCGGGTCGGCGTGGTGCAGCCACCAAGTGGACATGCCCAGGGCGGAGTCGTGCCGAAGGTGTTCGAACGCGAGCCACAGAGCGGAGAGCCGGGCTCCCGCCTCCGGGTGTTCCCACCACCGGGGACACCAGGTGGCGAGGGAACCGTTGACCCTCCGACGTACGACTTGGGACACGTAGTCGGAAACGAACACGTAGACGTCGGGAAAGAGGAACTCCACATCCTCGGCTCCGGGGCGGTCGTCAGTCGTCACGGGCGGCGGGCCTTCTGTCTGGATCGGGGCGGAGTGGGATCGCGGTGTTCCGGACCGGCCGTCAGGCGATGAAGACACCGAGGAGCAGCAGGACGACCACGATGGCACCCATCGCGATCCGGACGGTGGGGTTGTCGCGCTCCCACAGCTCGTGCACGACAGCCCAGCCGCTCAGCCGGGAGGCGGCGCTGCTCTTCTTGCCTCCGGGGGCGTCCGCACGCTCCTGTTCGTCACCGTCTGCCTCGTCGTGCGTTCCCGCTTGCCCCGGTGCTTCGGTATCGGAGAATCCGACGGGAAGGCCCTGCTGCTCCTGGGCGACGAGCACGAGCTGCTCCAGGAGTTCGGGCATGGTGTGCGGTGTCAGCGGGAACGTCAGCGTGCCCAGTGACGACTGCATGCACAGCCTCGCCTGCCAAGGATTGCCGGGCTCGTATCCGTCGACCCAGGCGTGCTGAGCCTGTGTGACCTGAGCCTGGGGTGCTACCGGCGGAGGGACGGCCCATTGCTGTTGCGGTACGGGCTGTTGCGGTGCGGCCTGCTGGGCGTTACCCCATGCTCGGGGCGCGGCCGGCTCGGGGGGCACGTACTGGTCGCTCAACTCTCGTCCTTCGGCGCGGTCGGCTGTGTCTGCGGAGTGCGGGGTGCGACGGAAGGGCGCGTGCCCCCGCACATCATGACCGATCGCTGTGTCAGCCGGACGGCCTGAAAGCCGCGAATTGTCCGGTGCCGCCCCGCGCTTTCCTCACCGCTTTCCTCAAAGTCGGCGTCAGCGCTTTCCTGTCCTCGCACGGCGAGGAAGACCGGGGTCTCGCTGCGACAGGTGTTTGTCAGACTGCCGACGCACCCGGTTGGACCGGGGCCCGCCGCATGGCGGCCGGCGATCGAACACGTTGGAGACAGCGCCCCGATGACAGACCACAACAGCCCTGCTGGCGCGGTCGGCGGAGGCCAGCTTCCTGAGCCCCCAGCATCCTTCGGTCCCCCGCCGGAGCAGCCGCAGGCCGGTGCCCAGGATCCTGGGCACCAACAGGCGTGGACGTCGTCGCAAGGCCGGCAGCAAGGACAGCAGCCGGTACAAGGCCGGCAGCCGGTTCCGGGACAGGCTCAGCCCCAGTACCCCGGCCCGCCGCCTTCCGACGCGGCGCGAGCTCAGGTCGCCGCCGCGTGGGTGCGCAGCGCTCCGCAGGCCGGTGCGCCGGTGGGCCAGGCCGGGGTGCCGACCCTCCCGCCGCGTCGCTCGCAGAAGTCTGGCAGCGGGAAGAAGGAGCAGCGGGAGCGGGCCAAGGCCGCGCGGAAGGCTGAGTACGAGCGCAAGAAGGCGGCTCGTGAGCAGAAGAAGTCCGGGAGCGCGGGCGGTGGGCGGCCCGCCGCAGCCGGTGCGGCAGCCGGCGGGGAGTTGTCCAGCGGCCGCGCCCCCCAGGCGCGGCCGCAGGCGTCGCCGGGGTCCGGCACGGCCGGGCAGCAGCCGCGTCCGGTGAGCGCCGCGGGCAAGGGCGTGCCGTTCGACGTTCCCAAGGCGGGTGGACGCATCCCTGCGAGCGGTCGGCGTACGCATATCGGTTTGCGCGCGACCGTCCTGGTGAGCACGTGCCTGTTGGCGCTCGGTTCCTGCGGTGTCATGGGCATGGTCGTGGGTAAGTCCGGGAAGCAGGTGGCCGAATTGTCCACCAAGGATGTGCGGCGCTATCGGCTGACTGATTTCCCGACCGCCGAGGCCGGAACGTTCGCGGAGCGGTATGCCGTCCAGTGCCTGACCTATTCCCCGGAGACGGTCGACGAACGGCGTGACGCCCTCGCCGAGTTCGCTTCCTCCGGTGTTGACCCCGACTGCGGCTGGAGTGGCACGGGCAAGCAGAAGGTAGTCTCGGTCACGTGGGACGGAACCGTGGAACCGCTTCGTGAGTTCGGCGCTCACGGCCGCTATATGGGTGTTCAGGCACGCCTGGACAGTGGCGTGGTCACAGTATTGAGCATTCCGGTGTACGTGAAGGATCTTGAAACCGGTCAAGGTCTGCGTATCGTCGGAAACGTCGGAGAAATGCCGCTGCCCACCGAGGGGAAGGCCCCTGTTCTGGGGGACGAGGCGGAAATCGACGATGAGCTGTCGACGCAGTTGCAGGAAAAGGTATTTCCGGGATTCTTCGAGGCATGGGGTGAGTCGGACGCCACGGCCATGACCCGGTTCACCACGCCTGACGCGTCGACCTCCGCGACGAGTGGCTTGGCCGGTGCGCTGGAGAAGCCGCAGATCACCACGGTGGAGGCGGTTGCCCCCGTCGGTGCGAAGGACGGCAACACCTACACCTACCGCACCGATCAGCCGGTGCAGGCCCGGGTGGAGGTCGCGTGGACCGACGCGCATGGCGCGAAGCTGAGCCGCTCGTATCGAGTGACCGTGGTGAACACCGAACAGGGCTGGTTCATCAAGGACATTCGCGGTGGGGTCCTGGACCCGGAAGGTGGGAGTGCCGACGCGGATATCCCGGCGCCCGGCGGAGCGGATCAAGGCACGCTCGAACCGACCGAGGATCCCACGGAGACCTCGGACCCGGCGGGATCGTCAACTCCCCCCGGATCCAAGAACGATGCCCCAAGGAAAAAAGACGGTCCCAGGAACAAGGGCGACAAGAAGTCCTGAGTTCAGGTGCGATCGGCTCTCTGTCGGTTGTGCGTGCACGGCCCCTCAATTCATCTCGAAAGGAACAGCATGCTTCTCGCCGCGCAGACTTTGGAGGGAATGTTCGGCAATGTCGAGAACATCCTTCGCGGTGCGGGAACGATGGTCGCGATCATCGCTCTGCTCATTCTCGGTATCCGGATGCTGATGTCGATGAAGCGCGGCGACGGTATGCGCGAGGCATTCCAGGGCTTCGGCATGATCGCGCTCGCCGCTCTGATCATCGGTGGCGCCGCCGGTCTCGCCTCGATGCTGATCGGACTCGGTGAGCAGATCGGCGGCGGCAAGGGGTGAGCCGAGGGTGGGCCCGGCCCGGGCCCACCCGGCCACACATACATTCCGTACGGTCCGCTGACGAGGGGGGAACAGCCGATGTCGGGGCACGATCCTGAGGCGATGGTCGCCTATGACCACACCGATCTGCTGAACCGGCCGAAGCGGATCTGGAACTGGGGGAACATCCCGCTGCCCGGACTGCTGCTGCCGGCTCTCGGCGCGGCCTTCGGCTTCGGCCTGATCTGGATGATCGCGCTGCTGTCGTTGTCGGCTGTCGTGCCGTTCCTCGGGTTCTCGATGCTGACCTCGATCCTCTACCTCGGGCCGCCTTTCGGCGTCTACTTCATCTGGGGTCGTCCGCTGCCGTCCGCGCTCACGCTCAGCCAGCAGGTCGTGGTGTGGGTCGACTTCTGGTTCCAGCCCAAGCGGCTGCAGGGACTGACGGCCGACCGGGAGCCGGAAGAGATCCACTGGCAGGTCATTCTCTGGACACCCGGTTCGCCCCGCTGGCACGCGCGGTACGACGCGGCGCACGCGGTCGCCGCCGCACGCGGCTCCTCATTCTCCGCAGGCACCACCGGCCCCACGTCGGAAGCCCTGCCCGACACATCCATGGGATGACGCCTCGATGTTCTTGCTGATTCTTCTGCTGGCGGCGGCGGCGTTCTTCGTCGTTGTGCTGATCATGGCCGCGACGTCCAAGAACAACGGGCAGGGGCAGGCCAAGGGACGGCCCGCGCGCAAGCCGTCGTCCGGCTCCGCCACTGTGGCCAAGCGCGAGGAACTCCGGCTGCCGTACCGCTACGCCGACGACATGATCTTCGTGCACGGCGATTCGGTGTGGACCGGTCTGGTGCTGCCGACCGCCATCGACGAGTACCTCAACCCCGCGGAACTGCAGGCGATGGCGGAGAACCCGGCGCGCGGCCTGCTGAACATCGCGCGCGGCGACCGCAACGTGGAGTGCCACTACCGCAAGGTCTATCAGCCCATCACGGCGTTGACCTGGGCCGAGGATCTCAACGCGGTGGCTTGGGACCCGACCGAGAACTACAAGGCATACAACTTCCGCAAGGCGGAGTACCAGGAGCGCATCGGCGCGATGCGCGAGCGCAACATCCTCCTGGTGAAGCTGGGCACCCTCAAGCGGGGCGGGAACGGCGTGGTCGCGGAGGAGGACGAGCCGCACGAGGACGCCTCCATCCTGCGCGGGGTACGCGGCGTCGCCGACAAGGCCGCCTCCTCGGCGACCGGTGTCACCGAGGAATACCTCAACCCGACCGTCCTCGCCGAGTGGACGCAGGTCGCGGCGGAGGTGCACGAGAGCCTGGAGGGCATGCGCGGCTCCCCGCTCTCGCGCGAGGAACTCGTGTGGATGATCCGCAAACCCCTGCACGGCGACCTGCCGGTGGCCCCCGAGCCCGTGCTGGGCAGCCGCTCCTGGGGCCCGGACCAGTTCGACCTGGTGGTGGACTTCTCCGGGGAGAACCGCAAAACGCACATCGTGCTGCACCAGTACGACGAGGAGTCCGGGGAGCGGCAGACCAGCTACACGACCACCCTGGTCGCGGCGAGCTGGCCGGCCGAGACGCGCTTCCGGCAGAGCACGGCGTGGGCTCGTTACGCGGCCCAGCATGTCGATTTCCCGGTCGAGATCGACATGCGGTTCACCCTCATCCCGCACTTGAAGTTCAAAGACCGGGCGGACAAGATCCGGGGAAACCTCCTCGACGAGATGAACGACATGGCCAATTCGGGCCGGAGCCCGGATACCAAGCTCGCCAGCCAGGTCACCCGGTCCCAGCACCTGTGCGACGACATCGACGAGCACAAGATGCCGGGCATGGAAGCGCAGATCCGCTTCACGATCTCCGCGCCCGACCTGAAGGAACTGGAGCGGCGCCGCCGCGTCCTGGAGATGCAGTTCAAGCAGGACCTGAAGGTGACGCTGTTGCGGCCGACCCGTCAGCAGTGGAGGCTGTTGCAGTCCCAGCTCCCCGGTGACGCTCCCAAGCTGCCCATCGCTCCCTACCTGCGGTTGCAGGAGGTCGAGCAGTTGGGCGCCGGGTTGCCGACAGCCGGTCCCGAGATCGGTGACAACCCCGAACAGCGCTCAGGCAAGCGCCTGGGCTGGGTGGGAAACCTGGTGGGCTGGGCGGGCAAGATGCCGGTCCACTACTCGCTGCACGTCGGCCCGGCCCGCAACGACGGCGGCGGCATGGCGATCGTGGGCGCCTCCGGTGGTGGCAAATCCTCGCTCGCGCTGCAGAAGTTCTACGAGGAGTCGGAGTCCGGAGTCCGCTGCCTGGTCATCGACCCGAAGACCGACTTCGCCCAGTTGTGCTACTACCTCGCCTTCGGCGCCCAGGTGAACGATCCGGGCTTCAGCGGCGATGCCGAAGCGGGACTCGTCGGCACGACGCAGAGCCGATTCCAGCCGGTGAACCGGGAGTTCTGGGACGAAACCGAGGTTGTCGACCTCCTCAAGGGACGGGCCGGTGTGCTCGACCCCTGGGTCGTCGCCCGCGATGTCGCCTCCGGGCGCCTGCTCGCCGAGAGCATGCTGCGCGGGTTCCTGGGCGACGAGGACTACCAGCGGGTACGGCTTCCCGTCATCGAGGGGATGGCGACCGTCGTGGGCTGGTACAACTCCTCCATTCGACAAGCGGTCGAGCAGGGCTACAGCGCCCGTGACGCGGAACTGCACGTACCGCGACCGACACTGTGGGCGGTCGTCGACGAGGTCGTACGCGCCTACGACAGTGCGGTTGCGTCCGGCGACCGGGAGGCCATCAAGGAACTCAAGCTGGCGCAGATGCTGCTCACCGAGTTGCGAACCCTTCCGTATGCCCGGCTGGCCTTCGCCGAGAAGCCGATGACGCTCTCCAGCATGCGCAAGCGCCGCACGGTCATCACTCTGCGCGGCTACCAGTCGCCGGCCGCTTCCGACCCGCGCAACTGGAACCCGGGTGAACGGCTCGCGGCCACGGCGCTGATGGCCGTCGTCGAGCTGGGCAGCCAGATGCTGGACGTCGGTTACGAGAAGAACCCGGTCACCGGGGAGGTCGGGCTCCGGCCGAAGGCGCTCTTCGTCGACGAGGCGTACGTCGTCACCGCGACCGAGAGCGGCCGAGACCTCATCCGCAGGGCGCTGAAGCAGGGGCGTTCCTACTTGGCGGTGATCGTCCTCATCACGCAGCAGGCCATCGACCTGGTGCAGATCGAGGACTCCGAGGCGCGCAGCGGTGGCGCCAACCAGATCCACACGGTCTTCGCCTTCAAGCAGAAGTCCGGGCAGGAAGCGGCACTCGTGGCACCGCTGCTGGGCCGATCGGAGGACGACGCGAAGGTCATCAACGCACTGCAGGAGCTGCGCACCGGAGTCTGCCTTCAACGGGATGTGGACAAGCGGGTCGGCACCGTCGCGGTGGACCTGGTCTTCCAAGAGATCCTCGCGGCGACGGACACCAACGGCACGACCCGGCCCGCCCGGCAGGGCGTCAACCCGCCTTCGAGCGTGTGGGAATGGACGTTCATGCAGGAGGCCGCGGCCTCGGACGCGGCGGCCGAGGTCGCCGCGGCTGCTGCTGCCTCGCTCGAAGCGGAGTCAGTCCGGTCTGGCGCGGTGCTGTGACGCGCGGCAGAGCGGGAACCGGCCACGACTACCTCGCGCGTACGCCCGCGGATGCCGGCTTCTCGAACTTCTCGAAGTTTCTTCCGAAGGATTTCTCATGCTGATCCGCCGCCGGAACGGCGTTGGCCGTCCAGCGAAGCGCTGGACATGGAAAAACGTGTTCAAGGTGCTCACCAGCACCGGGGTGGCGGCTCGGGCCGCGCTGTTCGTCGTATTCACGGTGTTGGCGCTCTCGCTCTCCGCTCCACAGCCGGCGAAGGCGTTCATGGACACCTGTGACTGGGTGGACCAGAGCACCAATCAAAAGGCTGATATGCCGGGTGTCAGCGCGGAGAACATCTTTCCCTCGGTCCGGCAGTGGGACGGGAAAGGCGGTCTGGTCTCCGGAGCGGAGAAACTTCCCAAGGGAGCCGCTCAGTACACGCTGTACGAGCTGAACAGCATGCGGGGCCTCAACTGGGCTTCCACCCAGGTGAGCCAGAAGCAGGCCAAAGGCGACGACTCCGCCGAGGACGACGACTGCAGCATCCAGAACGACATCACCAACTCCATCGGCCAGATGATTTTCGATCTGAGCAAGGTCATGAGCCGCGCCGCGATCAGCGTGAAGGAGATCTCGTCCAACCCCAGCCCGCTGGCGGCTCTGTACGAGGAGACGGTCGAAGGCAAGGACAGCGTCGTCGATCGCCTCAACAACCGTGTGTTCAAGTTCGCCGTTCCCACGATGATCCTGCTCACCGGAATCTGGGTGTTCGGTAAATGGCGCAAGGGAGACATGCGTGAAGTCTGGGCGGGGGTGGGCTGGGCCGCTTTTGTGGTCGTCGCGGTATCCGGCTTCCTGGTCAACGGAAACTATGTGGCGGTGGTCGAGAAGGCGGACTCCGGCATCGCGCAGGGAAACGCAGTACTGACAGAGGCTGTTCTGGGCAGTGCGACGGGTCTCATGGAACCGCCCTGCGACCTCGGCGTGAACGCCACGCAGCGCGGAATGCGGGTCTCCAGCTGCGCGATGTACGACACGCTGGCGTTCCGCCCCTGGTCGATCGGTCAGTTCGGAGACCCGGGCAAGAAGCGAATAGCGTACAAGGGTGACGACAAATGCGACTTCGGGGGTCCGAGGAGATGTTCGGATCTCCGGGTGAAGCAGGTTGTCGCGCAGTCGGTGACGAATAAGGACTACTACTCCGGCGAGAAAGACATCACGGACAAGAAGGAGGACGAGTACGGCGATCTGCGCAAGTACATGGCCGATGACTTCTCCTCCGGCGACTACGACCAGTGGAGCGGGCGCAAGCCGGCGAGCCGTATCAGCATTGCCATTTACGCCCTGGTTGCCTCCGCCATCGTCGGACTCATGGTCATCGGCCTCAGCCTGCTGACTCTGCTCTGGCACGCGGTGACGCTCATCATGGTGATCCTGCTGCCATTGATCGCGTCGATATCTATCCATCCCACGCAGCAGAAACTGTTGCGGGGATGGTGGGAAACATTTGTGCACAGTTTTGTGCTGCGTGCCGGGTTCGGGGTAATTCTCACTGTGCTGCTGCTCTTCTACCAGGTGATTCTTCCGCTCCAGGTTCCACTGGGTATGCAACTGTTGATGCTGCTGCTGGTCACCGTGGCCGTTATCATGCTGCTCAAGAACCTGCTGTCCGGAAAGTTCAGCCCCAAGGTCGCGGGAGCCGAGGACGCGCTCGGTATTCGCGAGGCGGCGGAGACCGGCAGTAGCAAGCTGGTCGACAAGGGTCAGGGCGCGCCCGGCAAGGCACTCCAGGTGGGAGGCCGTGTCGCGGGCCGGACCGCGGCCGGGACCGTTCGAACGGCGGACAAGAAGCTGCTCGGCGGCAAGCTGGCGAAGGGCGGCTGGATCGACGTCAGCGCTCGTCAGAAGCGCAAGGACTCCTACGGGATAGCCAAGGCTCAGGGCGGCGGAGCAGCGAAGTCCAAGCAGCAGGGCCCGCTGAAGAAGCAGGTCCAGCCGGACTCGCCGGAACTGCCGGAGCAGCAGCAGGGGCAGCAGCCGGATCCCGAGGCCCAGCCCACGTCCCGGCGGCGGGTCAGTAGCTCCACCGGTCAGCAGCCGGCCCAGACCTCGGTGCCGACTCAGCCCCAGGGCCAACGGCCCGCGCCGCAACAGCCGTCGCCGCAGCAGCCGCAACCGCGGACGTATCCGACGCAACCACATCAGGCACAGCCACAGCCACATCAGCCGCAGCCACAAGCGCCCCAGCCGCCGAACAACCAGCCGCCGCCGAATCCGCCGAGGCCGAACGGCCGGGTCTCTTAGTGAGCGGCCCGGTGCCCTGTCCCACTTGTCACCCCGTACGAGCTGAGGAGCCGACCCCGTGGCAGCCCTGATCGCAGACCGCAGCCCGCAGGAGTTGGTCGCGGAGCTGTGGACGCTCACCGGTTTGGCCTGGGACACCGTGTGGCGCGGCGTGCCCGCGGACAAGGAGGAACGCGAACGCTGGTGTGCCGCGCTCGGCTGGCAGCCGCTGTGGTTCGAGGCGGGGCAGTACGTGCGGACGCGGCGGGGCGGTCGGCAGTATCTGGCCTCGGTCGCTCCGGGGCGGCCGGTGACCCGGGTCGAGTACACGGCCTGGGGGGTCCGGGCCGAGGCGGTGGAGGAGAACGCCGCGGTGACGGAACGGGCTGCGGTGCGTTGGTCCGGGTATCTGGCGGCCGTGCGGGAGGTGCTGGGCGAGTGCACCTGGTGCGGCGGCTGGGACGCGCCGGACTTCCCCGAGCTGCCGGGACGCGGACCTTGGTACAGCCCCGAGTGGCGTTTGGAACACGAGGCCCCGCATCGGGTCGCGACGTGGTCCTTCAGCACGCCCGGAGCGCCGCTGTTCGAGCTGACGATGCTGCTCGGCACAGGGAGTGCGGCGAGTCCGGCGCGCGCCGATGCGAGTATTTCTCTCGTCTGCCACGGTCCGGCGGATGCTGGGGACCGCGGACCGGTCTGGCTGCTGTGACATACGCACGTACGAGGAGAAGGCGGGAACACAATGCCCACATTGAGGATTGAGCGGTCACCGCAGGATTTGGCCGAAGAAGTGAAAGGGCTTGAGCACGTGGACTGGCCGGCCATCTGGGCCGGGCCGCCCAACCCCGGTCAGGCCCTCGACGACTGGTGCGCGATCTTCGGCTGGGTGCCCATCGGCGGCGATCGGGTACTGAGCGTGCGGTCGGCGACGGGCGGAAAGATGAGCCTGGATCCTGTCATCGACGGCGGCTGGAGTCCGGTCAAGAGCCTGGGCTGGACGACGTGGAGCATGGGAGCCGACACTTCCGACGAGAACGATTCTGTGCTGGAACGAGCCTGTGGGATCTGGCCCGCATACGTGGCAGCAATCCGGAGTGTCCTCGGCGAACCGGAGTTCTCGGGGGCGTGGGATGATCCCGCCTTCCCCGAACCGCTGAACGGTACGCACTGGCTTCCTTCCCGCGACACGCGGCTGCGGAGCCGTACGCCTTACCGGCTGGCGGTATGGAGGGACGCGAGTTCCGAAGGCCGAGTGACCGCCTTGGAGCTGCGAAGCGGCGGCGTCACACGCAGCGGGGTGGGCAAGCGAGGCGTAATGATCGACTTGGACTGCCATCCCCGGGACGCAGCATGAGCTCGGACCTGATACCCCTGTCGATCGGGGAACGGGCTAAACAGCTGCGAGACGCGGGCGGCGCTCCCTTGCGTGACGGGCAGGCGGAGCGGACGGCGGAGCGTCTCATCAAGACCGCCGACCGAGTGGGCATGGGCGTCGAGGAGTATGTCGTCGAGCGGGCTCGGCGGATGAAGGTCACCACAGCGAACCCCGATGTGAAATCGGCCTTCTGGTCCTACGGAGTGCCGCACCCGGACGTTCCGCCCAAGCAGATGTTGTCCAACGAATACGTCGCTGCCGCCTGGGCCGAGTCCGAAAACGCGAAAGTCGACGGCGCGGCGCGATATCTGGAAGGCACCCAGGGCGGCCAGGCGATGAGCAACCTGCACTTGTGGAACAGGGACGTCCATACGGCACTCGGCTTCGACAGGGAACAGGGTCAAGCCCTGGCCAGCAGCGCGTGGTCGGTCCTCTCCGAGAAGTACGCCGACACCGCGAAGGGCGAAGTCGCCGTCTTCGCCGAGCACGCCCACCCGCTCAGCGTGCTCTACAACACCGAGCTGCCCGCGCTGCGTGCCAACCCGGATGTCGGCGTGGACAACGTCAAGTTCGTGTACCCCCCGCCGCACGACTGGCCGGACGTCGCACGGGACGAGCTCGGGTCCGATGAGGTCCGCGCCCGAGCACAGGTCGCCGATCCTGCCAAACCGCTGCACATCAATCCCGAGGAGTATGCGGCCAGGCCCCCCGCCGAGCGCTCCGCTGTGTTGGACAACCTGGCCACGGACGTTGCCACAGCGGACAAGAACCACGTGCGGATCACGCCGCTGAGCGCGACGCCGAGCAAGGGCACAGCGACCGGCGCTGCGACGAGCGCTGTCACCAGCGCAGCTACCGGCCCTGCCGCACCGGGGCCCAGCGGGGCCGGCCCGAGTGCACCTGCTCCCCCCGCACCTGCTCCCCCCGCGCCGACTCCCGTATGGCAGGCGGGCTTCGCGCCCAAGCCGACAGCCGCCGCGAAGGGCACAGCTGCCGCACCCGCCGCCCCATCGGTGCCCACCGGGCCCGGCGTCGGCACAGCCGTGGGCGGGACGGGCATCTGATGGCCGGGGCGAACGCAGCGCGCGCCAAGAAGCGCCAGGTATCGGAGACGAAGGGCGTGGGCTCGGCCGGGGAGCGGGAGGACAGGCAGCGGAACAACCTGGGGGACAAACAGCGCAGGGCCGATCTCGCGCCCGCGCCGCCACGGCGATCGAAGTCGGCGGAAGGTAGCCCATCGCGCCCTCCCCTTCCCGACCTGTTGCGGCGCCTGGTCCGGCAGGAGCGTGAGGACACGCTCGCTGTCAAGCTGCTGCCCCGAGTCGTCTTCACGCTGGCCGCCGGGTACACGCTGTTCTATGTCGGATCGTCGAGCGCGTCCGCCTTCATTGGTGTGTGCCTGGTACTCGTCCTCGCTCTGGCCGGCTGGTTTCTGCGGCATCGCGGCCAGTTGGTACTCGCGCTCATCTCGACGCCGGTCACCCTCGCGCTCACCGGCTACATGGCGACAGTGGCCGAAGTCGCACGTGGCGGTCCGGGTGGTGCCATCACTGGCCAGGCCGTCTTCGGCTACTGGGCCCTCACGGGAATGGCGCTGCTGGGCGCGTGGATGCTCAAGGACCACCCCGGCAGGCGAGGGATCACCGTGGTGATCGCCGATGTGGTGCTGATCTTCGCGGCCTTCGTCGGCACGCTGTTCCCGGTGGTCGCCGTGCCGATCGGCTTCCTGGGAATTGTGGCTGTTCTGATGATTCGCGGCCGTGGATTCACCGCGATGCACCAGCGCACGAAGACGGTTCTGGCACTTCCGGCCCGCATCCGGGCCCGTATGGGAAAAGGCAGTTGACCAACCTCGTGAAGATAGCGAGTCGACTCTGTGTGGGCCATCGCGCGCGTTTGCTTCCACTTTGCGAGATCGAACGCTCGTACCATAGAGTCGCCCTGAGTGTAAGATCATCTCGGGGGATTTCATTCATGCGTACGGCCAGCCGTACGACGCTGTCTGCGTCGAGTTCTGCATCAGTTTCGCCAACGTCACTTCCATGCCAGCGCCGTGCGGACGTGTTCCAGCATCCGCTGTTGGAGAACCCGCCTGTCCAGGGGGAGAGTTCACCCTCCCGGACGCGGGCGTTCGACACCCTCGCCGGCGCCGCGCGAGAGATGTGCGCGTCCTGCCCGCTGTGGGCGGAGTGCCTCAGGGACGCCGTGCTGCACACCGATCCGTACGGCTACGCGGCGGCCACCACGGCCGACGACCGCCGGTGGATCCGCCGTGAGCTCCGGATGGGCGACCAGTACGGCGACTTGGGCTCCGCCGACGGCGAAGAGGTCACTCTCGGCGATCTGATGGCCGAGCAGCGGCGGCACCCCGACGCGAGTCAGCAGGAGATGGCCGTCCGCCTCGGGTGCAGCCGCAGTACCGTCTCGCGTCGGCTGGCGCTGATGCGCTCCCGGATGGACGACGACGCGGAGCGTTCGCGCCACGCCGGGTCGACTCAGCCCGAACTGGGCGCGATTCTCGACGCGTTCGACGCGTTGCAGGAGCATCTGGCCGCGGACCACGGGGTATCGGTACGCATCGGGAGCGCGCCGGTGAAATCTGGTTCGCTCGGAATCGGCCCGCTGAGTCGCTCCGGCAAGTCGCCCTGTAAGTCGTCCCATTCGCAATTGCAAGACCCGAACCGGGAATCCGCGGCAGTCGGGGCGGACGGGAAGATTTCGTTCTCCTTGGACGATCCCGCGATGGCCGTCAGGGAGGCCGTGCTGTGGCCGCTGCTGCGAGCCGCCGCCCCGGCCGCGCTCGGCGCCGAGCAGCTCGCCGCCATGCTCACCACCGTGCCGGGCAGCGGATTGACGGCCGAAGTGCTCGTCGGCATCCGGCAGGCGCGCCGAGTGGTCGAGTCGCTGCTCCCTGACACCGGCGAACCGCCGCCCCGCGCCGACAACGGCCTGATGGGCTCGGTCTCCGTCGCGTTGGCCACGAGCGATCCGGTGACCGCCCTCCAACAGGCGTTCCTGGAGCCGCTGCTGCGCAGCCTCGTCGGTTCGCTTGCCAACACGGAGACGGTCGTGACCATGCTGGCGGTGGTGCCGGGCAGCGGGATATCCGGCGCGCAGCTGGAGGCGATACGCGGGGCACGGCGGTCACTGGCGGCGCAACTGGTGGACGGGTGCGGGAACGTGGCCGAGGGCGTGGCCGAGGGCGAGGACCGGCATGACGGGGCGAGCGCGTCGGCCGGTGTCGTCCCCGCGACCGGAACGCCCGTCGGCAGCGCGCGCCCCCGCGTCCTCCTGAGCGGGGTTCCCGCGCAGCCGCCTCCCCTGAGCATCCGCGCGGCCGTCGAGCGGACCGTCGCCACCCTCGCCGAGCCGTTCACCGGCAAGGATGTGACGCACGAGGTCGGTGCGCGCCAGGAGTCCGCTCCGGGGCCGTACCGGGACCCGTCGAAGGCGGTCAGTAATGTGTTGTCCGCGATGGTCAAGGCGGGGCGGCTCAAGCGCCTCTCCCGAGGTACGTACGTACGCGTCGCCTGAGACGCGACCCCTGATTCGGTCCGCAACCTGGCCCGCTCCGGAAGGACAACCGCACAATGAGCGAGACGACCCGGCCCGCGGCGGCCCCCGCCCCCCACGGTGGGGCCTCGGTGCGAGTGTTCTCCCCGAACGCCGCGCTGATCGACGGGGTGCCCGTCACCGCGCCGCCCTTCGGGGACATCCAGGACGTCGTCCTCTCGATCCTCCAGCAGCGCGCGCAGCAGCTGGGCGCGCCGACGCCGGCGCTGATCACGGACGACCGGTTCGGGAGCGAGATCCGGATTCTGGTTCATCTCGACGGGGCGACGGAGTCGCTGGGGTAACTGGGCTAGCAGAGGGCTGACCGACTTCTCCCGCGCACGGAGCCCGGGAGCCCGCGCCGCTTCGTCCGCTGTGGCAACATCTCTTGCCAATACCGGAACCGGCTCCCACCGGGCAGGCTCGCACCGGAACAGGCTCGCACCGGAACAGCGAAGACTTGCGCCTGGGTCGCGGCGCCGACGTTGCTGCGTTCCATGGCGGTGATGAAGCGCTCCACCACGAAGCTGTCGAAGGTGTGCATCTTCCGCGAGCCGATCTCCGGATAGGCATGGGTGCGCATCCGGGACTCGGTCGCGGCCTTCGTGCTGCCGGTGAGACCACGCTTGCGGGCGAACCATGCCTTCGCGTACTCCTCGAAGCACATCTCGCCGAGGGTCTCCTGCTGTTCGGCGACACTCCTCGGCGTGGTTTTGCGGGCTGTGTAGAGCGCGGTCAGGCGTTCGATGGCGGCGTCCTGGTTGGGGAAGCCGGACTCCTCGGACTGCCTGCCTCGGGTGTTGCGGAAGCGGATGGTGTAGGGGTGCGGGCAGCCGGAGGGCCGGCGGCACTCGCAGGGCTTGAAGAAGCTCCCCATACCCCGCGCAAGCTTGTTCGACATGATGGTGACGGTCCCCTCTCCGGGTTCGGTCGCGACCGCGTAATCGGGCGTTGACCTGGGGTTATTGCTGACCTTTTGCTGACTCGTTGACCGGCACCAGGCGTCTGACCTGCATAAACCCTCAAGCGGGGCTATAACAGCCTGATCACGTGATGGCATCGGGACGCTCCGCACGTCATTCCGGCACCCCCACGCGTGCCATCATCGAGCTTCGATCGACCAGTGAATCCAAGTGGGGAGGGCGCGTGGCGATGGAAGCCGGCCCTCGTGACAGAGCACAGGAAGAACCGGAGCGGTTGAGCCCCGACGGGCCCGACGAGCAGGACGTGACCTCCGGCGCGCAAGTGGGACCCGAGGTCGAGGTCGAGCTCCGTCCGCAGCGACGTCTGCGGATCTGGCAGCTCGCACCGATCGTGGCCCTCGCCGCACTCGGCTCCCTGATGTTCGCCTTCCCCCTCGCCTTCGAGTTCGGCGACGGCGGCGCCGTCGTCGCCATGCTGGGCCTGCTGATCAGCGGCTGCGCCGCGGGCTGGGGCATGATGGCCGCCCGCCGCGTGGGGTACACCTGGCCCGGACTGCCTCCCAGGGAGTCGGGCAGGCGCCCGGACTGGCGGGTCGTCGCGCTCTACGTGGTCCTGTGCGTCGCCCTCGTCGCCCTCGCCGTCTGGCGTGTGGCCAGGCTCCGCTAGCGGGCTTCCGCCCTACCGGGCCACCGGGTGTCCACCCGGCCGGTCTGTCGTACCCGACCCGTACGATTGACGGCGTGAGCACTTCTCCGATCGCCTTCCTCAAGGGCCACGGGACCGAGAACGACTTCGTGATCGTCCCCGACCCGGACAACGCCATCGACCTGCCCGCCTCCGTCGTCGCGAAGCTGTGCGACCGCAGAGCCGGCATCGGCGGCGACGGTCTGCTGCACGTCGTACGGACCGCCGCGCACCCCGAGGCGCGCGCCATGGCGGCGCAGGCCGAGTGGTTCATGGACTACCGCAACGCGGACGGCTCGATCGCCGAGATGTGCGGCAACGGCGTCCGCGTCTTCGCCGGCTACCTCCAGCGCGCCGGACTGGTGGGCGAGGGCGGCCTGGAGGTCGCCACCCGGGGCGGCGTCAAGAACGTCCACATCGACAAGCGGGACGCGAGTGGCGAGCCCGGTCACATCACCGTCTCCATGGGCCGGGCCGACCTCCCCGATGGCGATGTCACCGTCGCCGTCGGCGGGCGCGATTGGCCCGCCCGCAACGTGAACATGGGCAATCCGCACGCCGTCGCGTTCGTCGACGACCTCGCCCACGCGGGAGACCTGTTCACCGCCCCGGCCTTCGGCCCCGCCTCCGCCTACCCGGACGGGGTCAATGTCGAGTTCGTCGTCGACCGCGGCCCGCGCCATGTCGCGATGCGGGTGCACGAGCGCGGCTCCGGCGAGACCCGGTCCTGCGGCACGGGCGCGTGCGCCGTGGCCGTCGCGGCGGCCCGCAGGGACGGCCAGGACCCCTCTGTGACGGGCACCCCCGTGACGTACACGGTGGATCTCCCCGGCGGGCGTTTGGTGATCACCGAGCGGCCGGACGGAGCCGTCGAGATGACCGGCCCCGCCGTGATCGTCGCCGAGGGCACCATCGACCCCGCCTGGCTCGACCTCGGCACCGTCGGCCGGATCGCTCCCGGCCCAAAGGAAACGGCTGTCGCATAAAGCTTCGCTCGAATGGGTGATCCGTTTCACGCTGGGCGAGAGCGGGTCTTCGCCGCGTGATGGGCTCGGTAGCATCAAGCACCGGCCCGGACGTGGGTCCACCCGTCCACCGCCGGTCGATTCTGCCGGAGGTGCCCCATGAGTGCAGAGGCCACCAACCCTGGTGCTCCCAGCCGCAGGCGCGGCCGTCCCAGGATCGATCTGCGCAGGCTCGGCCGTGTCGCCCTGCTGGGCCCGGTCTCGCGGGACCGGCTGCCCGACGCGATCGGCCATGTCGCGGAGGCCCATCGCGCGCACCATCCCGATGCCGACCTCTCCATCCTGCGCCGGGCCTACGTACTCGCTGAGACCTCGCACCGGGGGCAGATGCGCAAGAGCGGTGAGCCGTACATCACACATCCGCTCGCCGTGACCCTGATCCTCGCCGAACTCGGCGCCGAGACGACCACGTTGACCGCGGCGCTCCTGCACGACACCGTCGAGGACACCGATGTGACCCTCGACCAGGTACGGACGGGATTCGGTGAGGAGGTCTGTTTCCTCGTCGACGGGGTGACCAAACTGGAGAAGGTCGACTACGGTGCCGCCGCCGAGCCCGAGACCTTCCGCAAGATGCTCGTCTCCACCGGCAACGACGTCCGGGTCATGTCGATCAAGCTCGCCGACCGCCTGCACAACATGCGCACCCTCGGCGTGATGCGCCCCGAGAAGCAGGAACGCATCGCGAAGGTCACCCGCGACGTCCTGATCCCCCTCGCGGAACGGCTGGGCGTGCAGGCGCTCAAGACCGAGCTCGAGGACCTGTCCTTCGCGATCCTCCACCCCGACGAGTACGAGCACACCCGCGCCCTGATCGCCGCGGACGCTGCCGCAGGGGACCCGCTGGGCGTCATCGCGGAGAACGTCAGGACGGTGCTGCGCGAGGCGGACATCACCGCCGAAGTCCTCATCAGGCCACGGCACTTCGTCTCCGTCCACCGGGCCGGACTCAAACGCGGCGAATTGCGTGGCACGGACTTCGGACGGCTGCTCGTCCTCGTCGGCGAGGACGCCGACTGCTACGGGGTGCTCGGTGAGCTGCACACCTGCTTCACACCGGTGATCTCCGAGTTCAAGGACTTCATTGCCTCCCCCAAATTCAACCTCTACCAGTCGCTGCACACGGCGGTCGTCGGCCCGGAAGGGGAGGTCGCCGAAGTCCTCATCCGTACGCACCAGATGCACAAGGTCGCCGAGGCGGGCGTCGTCGCCCTGGGCAATCCGTACGCACAGACCGAGAGCGCCGAGCCCGCCGTCGAGGGCGAGCGCGCCGACCCCACCCGGCCCGGCTGGCTCTCCCGGCTCCTCGAGTGGCAGGAATCCACGCCCGACCCCGACACCTTCTGGACGTCGCTGAGGGCGGACCTGGCGGAGGACCGGGAGATCACCGTTTTCCGCGCGGACGGCGGCACGCTGGGGCTGCCCGCCGGCGCGAGCTGTGTGGACGCGGGGTACGCGCAGTACGGCGATGTGGCGCACGCGTGCATCGGGGCGCGGGTCAACGGCCGTCTGGCGACGCTCAGCACGGTGCTCAGTGACGGCGACACGGTGCAGCTGCTGCTCGCCCACGACAGCGGCTCGGGGCCATCGCCCGACTGGCTCGACCACGCCCGTACGCCCGCCGCACGCATCGCCATCACCGGCTGGCTCGCGGCACACGCGGACGACGAGCCGCCGACCGCCGCGGGACACCCCTCCGACCCCCGCACCGCACCGCAGGGCGCCGCCACGACCGGCCCGGGACCCACCGCCCCCGCGCTCCCCGGCCCGGTGCGTCGCGGCGCGGAGAACGCGGTGGTGGACCTGCCGGACACGACCGTGCGGCTCGCGGGCTGCTGCACGCCCGTACCGCCGGACGCAGTGACCGGCTTCGTGGTGCGCGGCGGCGTCGTCACCGTGCACCGCGAAGCGTGTCCCGCGGTGGGGCGGATGCAGGTGCGCGGCCGTGATCCCGTCCCGGTGCGCTGGCTGACCACCGGGGACTGCCGGGTGACCCTGGTCGCCGAGTCCTTCGGGCGCCCGGGGCTGCTCGCCGATCTCACCGAGGCCATCGCAACCGCCGGAGTGGCCGTCGTCTCGGCCACGGTCGAGCCGCCGACCGAGCAGCGCGTCAGGCACACGTACACCCTGCAACTGCCGGACGCCGCCGAGCTCCCCGGGCTGATGCGGGTGATGCGCGAGGTGCCGGGTGTCTACGACGTGAGCCGCGCCCAGCACCCGGCCACCGCCTGACCCGGGATCGGCGCTCTTTCGAGTGGGACCGACGCGCGTCGTCCCCCTCCGTGCGGTGCGCGCTGATAGCGATAGGCCATGCTGCTCACCTCCCGGCGCCTGCGTGGCGCCCTGCTGGCCGCCGCCTCGGTCACTCTCGTCGCGGCGACACTCCCCGCGCCCGCCCCCGCACCCGTACCCCTCGGCATCGGCGATCCGCTCTTCCCGCACCTGGGCAACCCCGGGTACGACGTCCTCTCGTACGACATCGCCTTCACCTACGGCGGCAGCAACAGCAAGCCACTGGACGCGGTGACGAAGATCGAGGCGCGGGCCCTGGAGCGTCTCGACCGGGTCAACCTCGACTTCGCGCGCGGCAAGGTCGAGGCCGTGGAGGTGAACGGGGAGAGCGCCACATTCGCATCGACCGGCGAGGACCTGGTCCTCACACCCGCCGAGCCGGTGGAGGAGGGGCGGTCGCTGCGGATCACCGTCCGGCACACCAGCGATCCGGCCCCCAAGGAGGAGGGGGACGGCGGCTGGGTGCGCACGGCCGACGGTCTGGCGATGGCCAACCAGGCCGACGCCGCCCACCGGGTCTTCCCGTGCAACGACCACCCCGCGGACAAGGCGTACTTCACCTTCCGCATCACCGCACCCAAGGGCCTGACGGCAGTGGCCAACGGTCTGCCGGCGGCCAGGACCCGGCCGGGCGCGAACGGCACCACCTGGGCGTACCGGACCGAGCACCCCATGGCCACCGAGCTCGCCCAGGTCTCGATCGGTCGCTCGACCGTGGTGCACCGGCAGGGGCCGCACGGGCTGCCCGTACGCGATGTCGTGCCGACCGCGGACCGCGCGCGGCTCGAACCGTGGCTCAAGAAGACACCGGGGCAGCTGGAGTGGATGGAGCGGCAGGTCGGCCGCTACCCCTTCGAGACGTACGGAATCCTCGTCGCCGACGTGGCCACCGGCTTCGAGCTGGAGACCCAGACGCTGTCGCTCTTCGAGCGGGCGCTGTTCACCCGGCCCGAGTACCCCGCCTGGTACGTCGACTCGGTCATGGTGCACGAGCTGGCGCACCAGTGGTTCGGCAACAGCGTCTCGCCGCGTACCTGGTCCGACCTGTGGCTCAACGAGGGACATGCCACCTGGTACGAGGCGCGGTACGCGGAGGAGCACGCCGAGAAGCCGCTGGAGACGAGGATGCGCCAGGCGTACGCGCGGTCCGACGAGTGGCGCGCAGCGGGCGGCCCGCCCGCGGCGCCCAAGCCCCCCGCGCCGGGACAGAAGATCAGCCTCTTCAGGCCCGTCGTCTACGACGGCAGCGCGCTGGTGCTCTACGCGCTGCGCGAGGAGATCGGGAATAAGACCTTCGAGCAGCTGGAGCGGCGCTGGGTGCGGACCCACCGCGACTCCACCGCGACGACGGCCGACTTCACCGCCCTCGCTTCGCAGCTCGCGGACCGGGACCTGTCCGGGTTCTTCCAGGAGTGGCTGTACGGGCAGAAGACACCGCCGATGCCCGGTCACCCGCAGTGGCGGAGCGGACCGAAGGTCTCACCCGCGCCGGTGCGGGCCGCGGCGCAGGGGCCGAAGCAGCACTGAGAGCGGGCCGGGGCAGGACCGGGGGCAGGGCCGAAACCCGCGTGACGGGCCCGGCCGGGCCGTGCCAGTATCTGTGGGCAGCGACCCGGCCGGGACGGCATGACTTGGGGATTCTTCGGGAATCTTCCAGGAACGTCACGCGTTGTGACTGCTGTAACGACTTCCCTATCGACGTAAGGATCCAATGACCTCCTCTTCCTCCCCTTCCAAGGAAACACAGGCAGACTCCGCCCCCGTCGGCGGCGCTGAGAGCCCCCGGGCCGACGCCCTGATGGAAGAGGACGTCGCCTGGAGCCACGAAATCGACGGAGAGCGCGACGGCGACCAGCTGGACCGCTCCGAGCGCGCCGCGCTGCGCCGCGTGGCAGGTCTCTCGACCGAGCTGCAGGACGTCACCGAGGTCGAGTACCGCCAGCTGCGCCTGGAGCGCGTCGTGCTGGTCGGTGTCTGGACCTCGGGGACCGCGACCGACGCGGACAACTCGATGGCGGAGCTGGCCGCACTCGCGGAGACCGCGGGCGCCCTGGTGCTCGACGGCCTCGTACAGCGCCGCGACAAGCCCGACCCGGCCACGTACATCGGCTCGGGCAAGGCCCAGGAGCTGCGCGACATCGTGCTCGAAACCGGGGCCGACACCGTCGTCTGCGACGGTGAACTCAGCCCCGGCCAGCTGATCCATCTGGAAGACGTCGTCAAGGTCAAGGTGGTGGACCGCACCGCCCTGATCCTCGACATCTTCGCCCAGCACGCCAAGTCCCGAGAGGGCAAGGCGCAGGTCGCGCTGGCACAGATGCAGTACATGATGCCGCGACTGCGCGGCTGGGGTCAGTCGCTGTCCCGGCAGATGGGCGGCGCCGGTGCCGGCGGCGGTGGCGGTATGGCCACCCGCGGTCCCGGTGAGACCAAGATCGAGACCGACCGGCGGCGGATTCGCGAGAAGATGGCGAAGATGCGCCGGGAGATCGCGGAGATGAAGACCGGCCGAGACATCAAGCGCCAGGAGCGCAAGCGCAACAAGGTGCCCTCGGTCGCCATCGCCGGATACACCAACGCGGGCAAGTCCTCGCTGCTCAACCGGCTCACCGGCGCGGGCGTCCTGGTGGAGAACTCGCTGTTCGCCACCCTCGACCCGACCGTGCGCCGGGCCGAGACGCCGAGCGGGCGCGTCTACACGCTCGCCGACACCGTCGGGTTCGTACGGCACCTGCCGCACCACCTCGTCGAGGCATTCCGTTCCACGATGGAGGAGGTCGGTGACTCCGACCTGATCCTGCACGTGGTGGACGGTTCGCACCCGGCGCCGGAGGAGCAGCTGGCCGCCGTGCGCGAAGTGATCCGTGAGGTCGGTGCACTGGATGTGCCCGAGATCGTGGTGATCAACAAGGCGGACGCGGCCGATCCGCTCGTGCTGCAGCGGCTGCTGCGCGTCGAGCGGCACGCGATCGCGGTATCGGCCCGTACGGGCGCGGGCATGGACGAGTTGCTGGCACTCATCGACTCCGAACTGCCGCGTCCCAAGGTCGAGATCGAGGCGCTCGTGCCGTACACGCAGGGCGGGCTCATCTCGCGTGCGCATGCCGAGGGCGAGGTGGTCTCCGAGGAGCATCTCGCGGAGGGCACGCTACTCAAGGCGCGGGTGCACGAGCAGCTGGCCGCGGACCTGGCTCCGTATGTGCCGGCGGCGACCGCCTGACACGACAGGCGCGCCACCGCACGACGCGGCAAGCAAGCACGAAGGTCCGCCCCCTCCGCGTGAGGGGGCGGACCTTCGTCGTGACGGCTACTTGTCGCCGTACTTCTCACTCATCGTCGTGAAGATCTGCTCGGCGCCCTGTAGTGCCGTGCGACTGTGCGTGCGGTGCGGTGACGCGTGTGGTTCCTGTGGCGGAAAAAGATGCCTTGTGCATGCCATGCAGGAGGTGGTCCGCTGCGACCGCCCCAACGCAGGCCCCCACTATGCCGGTTGCCTCCGGGGAGGAAGGCGTGGGGCCTCCCCTGGCCGAGCGAAGGGCCTCCGGCTGTGTGCTCCGAAGGCCCCTGGCGTGCTGTCACCCGCCGTACGGCAGGCTCCGCACGGGCCTACTGCCCCGCGTACTTCTTGCTGACCGCGTCGTAGATCCCCTTGGCCTCGTCGCCGAGGCGCGGCCCGGCGAGCCAGCCGGCCGTCACGGGCCCGATCGAGGTGTTGGACACCAGCGCAGGCTTGCCGTCCTGCCCCTGCGCCACCCAGCCGCCGCCGGACGAACCGCCGGTCATGGTGCAGCCGATGCGGTACATCGTCGGGGCGCCCGCCGTGACCGAAAGCCGGCCCGGCTTGTCGGCGCACTGGAGCATCTTCTGGCCGCCGTAGGGCGGAGCCGCCGGATAGCCGGTCGCCGTCATGTTCGCGATCTCCGGCACGGCCGGGGCGTTGAAGTCGACGGGGAGCGCGGAACCGACCGTCTCCTCCAGGGACTTGCCGCCGCCGCCCTTCTCCGGCGTCACATGCAGCACCGCGAAGTCGTACGGAGCACCGGCGCCGCCGGTCGGACCGCCCTGGGCGATCCACTGCTCGGAGGACTGTGCCCAGTCGCCCCACCACACACCGAGCGGAGCGACTTCGTTCTTGGGTACGCCCTGGAGCGCCGCGGCCGACTTGCCCGCGTCGTTGTAGGACGGGACGAAGGCGATGTTGCGGTACCAGCCGCCGTTCTTGCCGGCGTGCACACAGTGGCCTGCGGTCCACACCATGTTGGACTTGCCGGGGTGCGCCGGGTCCTGGACGACCGTGGCCGAGCAGACCATCGAGCCCTCGGGGCCGTCGAAGAAGACCTTGCCCGACGCGGGGGCACTCTTGCTGTACGGAGACGCCACCGGCTGCGCCTCGACCGGGGCGGGCGTCGGGTCGGTAACACCCTCGTCACCCGAAATATCGTTGTCCACCGGCTGCTTGTCGGGCTGCTCCGCGTCCCGCATGCGGTCCGGGTCCCACAGGTCCTCGATGATCGGGTTGATGTAGTCCTCGGCCTCGCGGAGCCAGTCGTCCTTGCTCCAGTCCTTCCAGGCCCCGCCCTTCCACTTGTCCATGTCGAAGCCCTGCTCCTTGAGCCGCTCCTTCAGATCGTCCGGAATCACGATCTTGTCGTCGCCGCCCAGGGTGGCGCTGGCAGAGGGCTCAGCAACCGCGTTGTCCTCGCTCGGCCCGCAGGCGGTGGCGGTCAGTGCGAGGGCGGCGGCGAGGCCGACGGCGGCCAGTACGGGGGAGGACCCGCGACGTGCGCTCCTCCCACGACGTGCTGTGAAGGTCGGGCGAATGGGTCGCATGTCGTGATCCCCCTGGGACTTCGAATTCGTCTGCTGTGAACACCGCGCACTCGTCGCTCACCCCGGCGGCGGAGCTCCGGGCCCCGAGTGCGGACCCCACTATGCCGGTGCCGATGGGGACGGCGTTCGGCAGGGCTTCGGTTCCGTCGGCGTAAGGATCTTCTGCTTGCCCGTGATCCAGCGCCGTCGCCGTCGTTGGTACGTACGGGGGATGCCGGGTCACTGTTCAGCCCTGCGGGGGCGACGGATCCGCGACACCCCGCGATGGAGTCGTCACCGCGGGAGGACCAACAGACGTGGCCGAGACCGAACCTGCTTCCGCGGTGCTGCCTGCCGCGCAGGAGGGCATTCTCAGACGTCAGTCGCTGCGTGAATCGGCGGCTCGCACCTATGCGCGCTCGCTGCCCATCGTTCCCGTACGCGCGCGAGGGCTGACGATCGAGGGAGCCGACGGGCGGCGCTACCTGGACTGTCTCTCGGGGGCCGGGACCCTGACGCTGGGGCACAACCACCCGGTGGTCCTGGAAGCGATCAAGAAGGTCATCGACTCCGGTGCCCCCTTGCACGTGCTGGACCTCGCCACGCCCGTGAAGGACGCCTTCATCACCGAACTGTTCGCGACGCTGCCGCGCGAACTGGCCGACAACGCGCGCGTGCAGTTCTGCGGTCCGGCGGGCACCGACGCGGTCGAGGCGGCGCTCAAGCTGGTCCGCACCGCGACCGGCCGCAGCGGACTGCTGGCTTTCACCGGCGCCTACCACGGCATGACGGCGGGGGCGCTCGACGCATCGGGCGGCGCGCAGGACGTGCGCGTGACCCGGCTGCCCTATCCGTACGACTACCGGTGCCCCTACGGCGTGGGCGGCGAGCGCGGCGCCGAGCTCTCGGCCCGCTGGACCGAGAGCCTCCTGGACGACCCCAAGGGCGGGGTGACTTCGCCGGCCGGAATGATCCTCGAACCGGTCCAGGGGGAGGGCGGTGTGATCCCCGCCCCCGACACCTGGCTGCGCAGGATGCGCGAGATCACGGCGGCCCGCTCCATCCCGCTGATCGCCGACGAGGTACAGACCGGGGTCGGCAGGACCGGCACCTTCTGGGCCGTCGAGCACAGCGGGGTGGTGCCGGACGTGATGGTGATGTCCAAGGCGATCGGCGGCAGCCTTCCGCTGGCCGTGCTGGTCTACCGGGCGGACCTCGACGTCTGGCCGCCGGGCGCCCACGCCGGGACGTTCCGCGGCAATCAGCTGGCCATGGCCGCGGGCGCGGCCACTCTGGCCTACGTCCGCGAGCACCGGCTCGCCGAGCGCGCCGGCGTCCTCGGCGCACGCATGCTCGGCCAGTTGCAGGGACTGGCCGCCGACCACCCCTGTATCGGGGATGTACGTGGCCGGGGGCTGATGATCGGCATCGAACTCGTCGACCCGGACGCGGCGGAGCGCACCGTCGCGGGGGTACCGCCGGCCGCCCCCGCACTGGCCGCCGCCGTCCAGCAGGAGTGCCTGGACCGCGGCCTCATCGTGGAACTCGGGGGCCGCCACTCCAGCGTCGTACGCCTGCTGCCCCCGCTGACCCTCACCGACGACCAGGCCGCCGCGGTGCTCGACCGCCTGGCCGATGCCCTGTCGGCCGCCGAGCGCTCCCCGCAGCGCCGGCAGCGGACCGGGCAGTCGCACTGAACCCGGACGAGCCCACAAGGAAGACCCCCTTGAACCCCACCTCCGCATCCGACGCGTCCGCGGCCGACAGCCGCCCCACCGCCCACGACCGGGGGCAGGGCGCACCGGGCACGCACAGCGGCCTCGCCGTCGATCAACCCACGGTCCCGCGGCAGGGCGGGGAAGGCCGCGGAGGGCAGCGCCCGGCGCGGCCCGACGCCCGCCCGGACACCGCCGACCCGTGCCGCCCGGACACCGCCGACCCGTGCCGCCCGGACACCGCCGACCCGTGCCGCCCGGACACCGCCGACCCGTGCCGCCCGGACACCGCCGACCCGTGCCGCCCGGACGTCCCCGACCTCCTCGACCATCCGGACCCGCACACCGCGGCGGAGGCGGCGGCCGTCGAGAACCTGCTGCGGTGCTGGGTCCGGGAGAACGGCCTCGCCAGGCCCGCGGGCCCCTCCTTGCGCATCCCGCTCGACGCCAGCGCCGGCGCACTGCTCGTCCCCGTCCGCTACTGGTCGGCCACCGGATGGCACCGCTTCGGCCTGCCGGACCTCGAAGGCGCACCGCAGGGCGCGCCGCCCGCCGACGCCGTCACGCTCGCCGCACTCCTCGGCCGCGAGGCTTCCCGGGGGGAGGACGTGCCGGGTGAGGGAGGGCTGTGCGGCGGGGCCGAACTCGTCGGCCGGGTCGCCGACTCGGTGCGGCGCACCGCCGACTTCATCGCCGACCGGCGCCACCGCCCGCAGCCCGCCGGCCACGAAGACCTCTTCCTCACCGCCGAGCAGTCCCTGTTCCTCGGGCACCCGCTGCACCCCACGCCCAAGAGCCGCGAGGGACTCTCGGAGTCGGAAACGCGTCTCTACTCACCCGAGTTGCGCGGCTCCTTCCCGCTGCACTGGATGGCCGTCGACCGCTCCGTGCTGGCCCAGGACTCGGCCTGGACCGAGCGCGGCCGCACCGTCACGGCCGGGCGGCTCACCGCCCGCCTCGCCGACGGGCTCCAACTGCCAGACAACACGGTTCCGTTGCCGCTACACCCCTGGCAGGCCCGGGATCTGTCGCACCGTCCAGGCGTCACCGCGCTCCTGGACGCGGGCCTCCTGCACGACCTCGGGCCGTACGGCGAGCACTGGCACCCCACCTCCTCGATCCGCACCGTGCACCGCCCCGGCGCCGCCGCCATGCTCAAGCTCTCGCTCGGCGTGCGCATCACCAACTCCCGCCGCGAGAACCTCCGCAAGGAACTCCACCGCGGCGTCGAGGTCCAGCGGCTGCTGCGCGGCGGGCTCTCCGCACAGTGGCGGGCCGCCCACCCCGCCTTCGACATCGTCCGCGACCCGGCCTGGCTCGCCGTCGACGCGACGGACGGCGTACCGGTCCCCGGACTCGACGTCCTGCTGCGCCACAACCCGTTCGGGCCCGGTGACGACGCCGTCTGCGTCGCGGCACTCACCGCACCGCGCCCCTGGCCGGGCCGGACCGGCATGCGCTCCCGGCTCGCCCACATCGTCGCCGGGCTCGCCGCCCGCACCGGCCGGTCCACCGGAGCCGTCGCCGCCGAGTGGTTCCTGCGCTACCTCGACCACGTCGTACGTCCGATTCTCTGGCTGGACGGCTTCGCGGGCATCGCCCTGGAGGCCCACCAGCAGAACACCCTGGTGCTCCTGGACACGGACGGCTGGCCCATCGGCGGCCGCTACCGCGACAACCAGGGCTACTACTTCCGTGAGTCCCGCCGGGCCGCGCTCGAACAACGCCTGCCCGGCATCGGCGCCACCAGCGACACCTTCGTGACCGACGCCGTCGCCGACGAACGCTTCGCCTACTACCTGGGCATCAACAACATCCTCGGCCTGATCGGCGCCTTCGGCGCCCAGCGCCTGGCCGAAGAGAGCGTGCTCATCGCCGCCCTCCGCCAGTTCCTCGGGAAGAACACCGCCCTCGGCTCCTCGCTGCCCGCGCACCTTCTGGAGACCCCCGGCCTGCGCTGCAAGGCCAACCTGCTGACCCGACTGCACGGCCTCGACGAGCTGGTCGGTCCGGTCGACACCCAGTCCGTCTACGTCACCGTCGCCAACCCCCTTCGCACCTGAAGGACATGACCCACCCGAACTGCTGAGAGGAGCGTCGCCGTGCCTCCCACCGATGCGAGCACCGACGCCGGAACCAACGCCGCTCCCCGTGCCGGATCCAGCACTGAGGACACCCTCGACCTGAGGCTGCCCGACGAGCTCATCGCGCTGTTCGGCGAGGACGAGCCGAGGACCCGCGCCCTTCCCGGACCGGACACCCTTCCCGCCACCCGCGTCGCACCCGGGTTCCGCACGGGCACGGGTTCCCAGCAGGCCGGCGACGACCTCCTCGACTCCCCGGCCGACTGGGGCCCGGTCACCACCCCCGTCGGCGTCCTGCGGCTCGTCCCCGTACGCGTGGAGCGGGACCTGCCGATCATCGCCCGGTGGATGAACGACCCCGCTGTCGCGGCGTTCTGGGACCTGGCGGGCACGGACGACGCCACCGTGGCCCATCTGCGCGGCCGGCTCGACGGGGACGGGCGCAGCGCTCCCTGCCTCGGCGTACTGGACGGCGTACCCATGAGCTACTGGGAGATCTACCGCGCCGACCTCGATCCGCTGGCCCGGCACTACCCGGCCCGCCCCCACGACACCGGGATCCAACTCCTCGTCGGCGGCGTCGCCGACCGAGGGCGGGGCATCGGCACCGCCCTCCTGAGAGCCGTCGCCGACCTCGTTCTCGACCGACGCCCCTCCTGCGCCCGGGTCGTCGCCGAGCCGGCCCTGCGCAACACCCCGTCCGTCGCCGCTTTCCTCGGGGCAGGGTTCCGCTTCGCGGCGGAAGTCGACCTTCCCGGCAAACGGGCCGCCCTGATGATCCGCGACCGTGCCCTGCGAAAGCAGTTGTGATCGAATCGCCTTCGAACGACTCATCACCTCTCCTGCGCCGCTCGCCCCAAAAGGGTTCCATCCAGAGGAGTTCCCGTGCCGAACCCCGCCGTCGCCCATGACTTCGAGGAGCCGCCCCCGCTGCTGGCCCCGCCCGAACTGAACCCGGGCACCTGGGACGTGGCCGCCCGCCGCCTCCTGGCCAAGATGCTCGGCGAGTTCGCGTACGAGGAGATCATCGAGCCGGTCCCGCAGTCCGCACCGCACACCGGGCCCGACCCCGCCGCGGCCGGATCCCAGGACCACGGCCGGATACTCCCGAGTCACACCCTCCCGCTCGACGACGGCGGAATCCTTTCCTTCCGGGCCCGGCGCGGGTCCTACGACAGCTGGACCGTCGACCCGGACACGATCGAACTGCGCGAGTGCGCCGACGACCTCGCGGGCCGCCCCTTCGGTGACCCCCTGCGCTTCCTCGTCCTCGCCCGCCGCCTCCTGGGCCTCGACGGGGCCACCCTCGGCCACCTTGTCGGAGAAGTGAGCGCCACCCTCGCCGCCGACGCCCGCCTCGACCACACCGCGCTCCCCGCGACCCGGCTCGCCGACCTCGGATACGCGGAGCTGGAGGGCCACCAGACCGGCCACCCCTGGCTCGTCCTCAACAAGGGCCGCATCGGCTTCTCCGCCACCGACACCGCCCACTGGTCGCCCGAGGCGCGCAGGCCGGCCAAGCTCCCCTGGATCGCGGTGAGTACCGACCTGGCCGCCTATCGCGGAGTGTCCTCACTCGCCACCCCCGAGCAGCTCTACGCCGGCGAACTGGACGCCGCTACAGTGGAGTTGTTCGCATCCGCCCTCAGGTCACGCGGTCTGGATCCGCAGCGCTACCTCTATCTTCCCGTGCACCCCTGGCAGTGGGACGAGGTGGTCCTGTCGCTCTTCGCCCCCGCGGTCGCGCAGGGCGACATCGTGCCGCTGCCCACCGACGGCGACGTACGGCTGCCCCAGCAGTCCATCCGTACGTTTCTCAATACGAGCCGACCCGACCGGCACACGGTCAAGCTGCCGCTCGCCATCCTCAACACCCTGGTCTGGCGCGGACTGCCCACCGAGCGAACCCTGGCGGCGCCCGCCGTCACCGCCTGGGTCCACTCACTGCGCGACAGTGACGCCTTCCTGCGTGAAGAATGCCGGGTGATCCTTCTCGGCGAGGTCGCATCGGTCGCCGTCGAGCACCCGCTGTACGACGGCCTGCCCGAAGTCCCGTACCAGTACAAGGAATTGCTCGGCGCGATCTGGCGCGAACCGCTCACTGGCCGGCTGGCACCCGGCGAACGCGCCCGCACGCTGGCCTCCCTGCTGCTCACGGACCCGCAGGGGCGTGCCTTCACCGCGGAGCTCGTCACACGCTCGGGTCTCACCCCCGAGGCATGGCTGAAGCGACTCCTCTCGGCGCTGCTGCCGGCGCTGCTGCACTTCCTCTACCGCTACGGCACCGTCTTCTCCCCGCACGGCGAGAACGCCATCGTCGTCTTCGACGAGCAGGACGTTCCCGTCCGGCTCGCGATCAAGGACTTCGTCGACGACGTGAACGTCAGCGGACAGCCGCTGCCCGAGCACGCCTCCATGCCCGACGACGTACGCGAGGTGCTGCTCACCGAGCCTCCCGGCTTTCTCACCCAGTTCATCCACTCGGGTCTCTTCGTGGGCGTCTTCCGCTATCTCGCACCCTTGTACGAGGCGCAGCTCGGCCTGCCCGAGGACGAATTCTGGTCACTCGTACGGGCCGAAATCCTGCGCTACCAGGCGCGCTTTCCCGAGCTCAAGGAGCGCTACGAGATGTTCGACCTGCTCACCCCCCGGATCGAACGTCTCTGCCTCAACCGCAATCGCCTGCACCTCGACGGTTACCGTGACCGGCCCGAGCGCCCGCACGCGGCCGTGCACGGCACCGTTCCCAACCCCCTCCACCTCTCCTGATGCGCACGGCAGGTGTGATCCGGGCTGTCAGTGGTGCCCCGTAGGGTGGTCGAGCTATGACGAAGCCCTCACTCCCCGAGCTCCTCCATGCCGCCGTGACCGCCGTCGGCGGCACGGAGCGGCCCGGCCAGGTCACCATGTCCGAAGCCGTTGCCGGAGCCATCGACGACCATTCCCATCTGCTGGTCCAGGCCGGCACCGGCACCGGCAAGTCCCTCGGATACCTGGTCCCGGCCCTGGCGCACGGCGAGCGCGTCGTGGTGGCCACGGCGACGCTTGCCCTCCAGCGCCAGCTCGTGGAGCGCGATCTGCCGCGGACGGTCGACGCGCTGCATCCGCTGCTGCGCCGCCGTCCCGAGTTCGCCATGCTCAAGGGACGCTCGAACTACCTGTGTCTGCACCGGCTCCGGGAGGGCGTCCCGCAGGAGGAGGAGGACGGCCTCTTCGACCAGTTCGAGGCGGCCGCGCCCACCAGCAAGCTCGGTCAGGACCTGTTGCGCATGCGCGACTGGGCGGACGAGACCGAGACGGGGGACCGCGACGACCTGACACCGGGTGTCTCGGACCGCGCCTGGGGCCAGATCTCGGTCTCGTCACGGGAGTGCCTCGGCGCGACGAAGTGCGCCTACGGGGCCGAGTGCTTCGCCGAGGCCGCCCGCGAGCGCGCCAAGCTCGCCGATGTCGTCGTCACCAACCACGCACTCCTCGCCATCGACGCCATCGAGGGCGCCCCGGTCCTGCCGCAGCACGAGGTGCTGATCGTCGACGAGGCGCACGAGCTGGTCTCGCGGGTCACCGGTGTGGCCACCGGTGAGCTCACCCCGGGGCAGGTCAACCGTGCGGTGCGAAGGGCGGCCAAGCTGGTCGACGAGAAGGTCGCCGACTCCCTGCAGACTGCCGCGGAGTCCTTCGAGCGGCTGATGGAGCTGGCGCTCCCCGGCCGCCTGGAAGAGGTCCCCGAAGACCTCGGGTACGCGTTGATGGCGCTGCGGGACGCCGCCCGTAACGTCATCTCGGCCCTCGGCAACACCCGGGACAAGTCCGTCCAGGACGAGGACGCCGTACGCAAGCAGGCCCGCGCCGCCGTCGAGACGATCCACGGCGTCGCCGAGCGTATCTGCAACGGCTCGGAGTGGGACGTCGTCTGGTACGAGCGGCACGACCGCTTCGGCGCCTCGCTGCGGGTCGCGCCGCTCTCTGTGTCGGGGCTGCTGCGCGAGAAGCTCTTCACCGAGCGCTCCGTCGTCCTCACCTCGGCCACGCTCAAGCTCGGCGGTGACTTCAACGGGGTGGGCGCCTCGCTCGGCCTGGCACCGGAAGGCACCGAAGGGGAGGACGTTCCGGTCTGGAAGGGCCTCGACGTCGGCTCGCCGTTCGACTATCCGAAGCAGGGAATCCTGTATGTCGCACGCCATCTGTCGACGCCGGGTCGCGAAGGCTCGCGCGGGGACATGATGGAGGAGCTGGCCGAGCTGGTCGAGGCCGCGGGCGGTCGCACGCTGGGGCTCTTCTCCTCGATGCGCGCGGCCCAGGCCGCTGCCGAGGAACTCCGCGGCAAGCTCGACAAGCCGATCCTGCTCCAGGGCGAGGAGACGCTGGGCGAGCTGATCAAGAACTTCGCCGCCGATCCGGAGACCTGCCTGTTCGGCACGCTCTCGCTGTGGCAGGGCGTCGATGTCCCGGGCCCGAGCTGCCAGCTCGTGATCATGGACCGGATCCCGTTCCCGCGCCCGGACGACCCGCTGATGAGCGCCCGCCAGAAGGCGGTCGAGGAGGGCGGGGGCAATGGCTTCATGGCCGTCGCGGCGACTCATGCCGCGCTGCTGATGGCCCAGGGGTCCGGGCGGCTCGTGCGGGCCACGGGCGACCGCGGCGTCGTCGCGGTGCTCGATCCGCGGCTGGCCAACGCCCGCTACGGCAGTTACCTCCGGGCCTCACTGCCCGATTTTTGGTACACCACGGACCGCAATCAGGTCCGCCGGTCGCTCTCCGCGATCGACGCCAAGGCCAAAGCGGAGGGCCTGTAGGCGCCGCAGCGCGCCATGAGGGCACAAAGCAGGGCCCCGGAACCGCGCAGTGGGTTCCGGGGCCCGATCTTGGCCGGCGCGATGTCAGACCCGCCGCAGTACCGCCACCACCTTGCCGAGGATGGTGGCCTCGTCGCCGGGGATCGGCTCGTACGAGGCGTTGTGCGGGAGCAGCCAGACATGGCCGTCCTCGCGCTTGAACCGCTTCACGGTCGCCTCGCCGTCCAGCATCGCGGCCACGATGTCGCCGTTCTCCGCGACCGGCTGGCGGCGGACCGTCACCCAGTCGCCGTCACAGATGGCGGCCTCGATCATCGAGTCTCCGACGACCTTGAGGACGAACAGCTCGCCGTCTCCCACCAGTTGACGGGGGAGCGGGAAGACGTCCTCCACCGACTCCTCGGCCAGGATCGGGCCACCGGCCGCGATGCGGCCGATGAGCGGTACATAGGACGCGGCCGGCTTGCCCGCCGTGTCGGTCGGCTGATTGCTCGGCTGGTCGGAGCCGCGCACCTCGTACGCCCGAGGGCGGTGCGGGTCCCGGCGTAGGAAGCCCTTGCGTTCGAGAGCCATTAGCTGATGGGCCACGGAAGAGGTACTGGAAAGGCCCACCGCCTGACCGATCTCGCGCATGGACGGCGGATAGCCCCGCCGCTGCACCGAATCCCTGATGACCTCGATGACGCGTCGTTGCCGATCGGTGAGACCTGAGCTGTCCGCCCGGATTCCCGGAGGCCTGCCCGGCAGCGAACGCGAGGGCTTGGTGCCCTCCGGATTTGTGGCTGCTTCATTCATTGCATGCACCGGCTCGAGTCGGCTCTGGGAGCGGTCCTGGGCAGTGATGGTTGCGCTGTCAGCGGTGGTGGTCACGTCGGCCCCTCTTCGAGATGTTCTCTCCCTGGCTGGCACAACGGTAGTAGCTTTCGAAAGGTTGCGCCAAACACACGTTCGAGTGAAAAACCGCAGAATGCCTTACGCGATTACGCGTTCGGGTGTATGTGGGGGGCCTTTTGAGTGAAAGGCAATTCGGGCATTTACGGTACCCTTCGACGCCGGGCCGATGGGCGGCCGGGGTCGCCCCCAGTGTGCCATCGCGCGGCACCGGCCTCGGGAGCCCGGGGTGTGTCCCGTACTCTCATGGGCGGCCCGCACGGCCCCCGGTGACGCGACACGCACGACACGCGCCAACGCGCCAAGTGCGGCCGAACCCCAGATCTAGTGGTTGGATTGCCTCAGCTGCCCACAAGTTGTGGTCCCCGGTCTCTCAGGGGCCCGGCGATCGCCTATGCTGGGAGCTGCTTCAAGAGGCCCCTCGCGGGGCTGCCGAGGCTATTCAGTCGTGCTGTGAAGGAGGCTTGGGACCCATGCATTGCCCCTTCTGCCGACACCCCGACAGTCGCGTCGTCGACAGTCGGACCACGGATGACGGCACCTCGATCCGCCGTCGCCGTCAGTGCCCCGACTGCACCCGCCGTTTCACGACGGTGGAGACCGCAGCGCTGATGGTGGTCAAGCGCAGCGGTGTCACCGAGCCCTTCAGCCGTACCAAGGTCATCTCCGGGGTGCGCAAGGCGTGCCAGGGGCGGCCGGTCACCGAGGACGCCCTCGCCCAGCTCGGCCAGCGGGTCGAGGAAGCGGTGCGCGCCACCGGCAGCGCCGAGCTGACCACTCATGACGTGGGCCTGGCCATACTGGGGCCCCTCCAGGAGCTCGACCTCGTCGCGTACCTGCGCTTCGCCTCCGTCTACCGCGCGTTCGGCTCGCTCGAAGACTTCGAGGCCGCCATCGCGGAGCTCCGCGATGAGCAGCCCCCGGCTAGCGACTGCGGCTGTGGTGCCGGCGTGACCCCAGAGGTCCCCGTGCCCGCCGCTGCCACCGACTGACCGAGTCGGCGGCACAACACAGACCTGTCCTGGCGCCGTGTGTGACGTCAAGGACATCAAAAACACATGTGACCTGGGAAGAACCGGGCACTTCAGGGCGTTTTCGTCCGTATATGGGAGGCGGCATGACAGAGACGGCGAGCGGTTCGGCACGAGGGACCCGCACCAAGGGTTCCAAGGGGTCGACCGCCAATCGGCAGGGACTGCGCATCGAGCGCATTCACACCACTCCCGGCGTGCATCCGTACGACGAGGTGGCCTGGGAGCGCCGTGACGTCGTCCTGACCAACTGGCGCGACGGCTCGGTCAACTTCGACCAGCGCGGCGTCGAGTTCCCCGACTTCTGGTCGGTGAACGCGGTCAACATCGTCACCAGCAAGTACTTCCGCGGCGCTGTCGGTACGCCGCAGCGCGAGACCGGTCTCAGGCAGCTGATCGACCGGATCGTGAAGACGTACCGCAAGGCCGGTGAGGACTACAGCTACTTCTCCTCTCCCGCTGACGCCGAGATCTTCGAGCACGAGCTGGCGTACGCCCTCCTGCACCAGGTCTTCAGCTTCAACTCGCCGGTGTGGTTCAACGTCGGCACCCCCCAGCCGCAGCAGGTCTCCGCCTGCTTCATCTTGGCCGTCGACGACTCCATGGAGTCGATCCTCGACTGGTACAAGGAAGAGGGGATGATCTTCAAGGGCGGCTCCGGTGCCGGCCTGAACCTCTCCCGCATCCGCTCCTCCAAGGAACTGCTGTCCTCCGGCGGCAACGCCTCGGGGCCGGTCTCGTTCATGCGTGGCGCCGACGCGTCCGCCGGAACGATCAAGTCCGGTGGCGCCACCCGCCGGGCGGCCAAGATGGTCATCCTCGACGTCGACCACCCCGACATCGAGAACTTCATCGAGACCAAGGTGAAGGAAGAAGAGAAGATCCGCGCCCTGCGCGACGCGGGCTTCGACATGGACCTGGGCGGCGACGACATCACGTCCGTCCAGTACCAGAACGCCAACAATTCTGTCCGCGTGAACGACGAGTTCATGAACGCGGTCGAGGCGGGCGGCAAGTTCGGCCTGCGCGCCCGGATGACTGGCGACGTCATCGAGGAGGTCGAGGCCAAGTCCCTCTTCCGCACGATGGCCGAAGCCGCCTGGGCCTGCGCCGACCCCGGCATTCAGTACGACGACACGATCAACAAGTGGCACACCTGTCCCGAGTCCGGCCGGATCAACGGCTCGAACCCGTGCAGTGAGTACATGCACCTGGACAACACCTCGTGCAATCTCGCCTCGCTGAACCTCATGAAGTTCCTCAAGGACGACGGCCTGGGCAACCAGTCCTTCGAGGTGGAGCGTTTCGCCAAGGTCGTCGAGCTGGTCATCACCGCGATGGACATCTCGATCTGCTTCGCGGACTTCCCCACCGAGAAGATCGGCGTGAACACCCGCGCCTTCCGTCAGCTGGGCATCGGTTACGCCAACCTCGGCGCCCTCCTGATGGCGACCGGTCACGCGTACGACAGCGACGGCGGCCGTTCGCTCGCCGGCGCCATCACCTCGCTGATGACCGGTACGTCCTACCGCCGTTCCGCTGAGCTGGCCGCCGTCGTCGGCCCGTACGACGGCTACGCCCGCAACGCCGAGCCGCACAAGCGCGTCATGAAGCAGCACTCCGACGCCAACACCACGGCTCCCCGCGTGGACGAGCTGGACTCGCCGGTCTGGGCCGCGGCCACGGAGTCCTGGCAGGACGTGCTCCGCCTCGGTGAGAAGAACGGCTTCCGCAACGCGCAGGCCTCGGTCATCGCGCCCACCGGCACCATCGGTCTCGCGATGTCCTGTGACACCACCGGCCTGGAGCCCGACCTCGCGCTGGTCAAGTTCAAGAAGCTCGTCGGCGGTGGCTCGATGCAGATCGTCAACGGCACGGTGCCGCAGGCGCTGCGTCGTATGGGCTACCAGGAGGAGCAGATCGAGGCGGTCGTCGCACACATCGCCGAGAACGGCAATGTGATCGACGCCCCCGGCCTCAAGGCCGAGCACTACGAGGTCTTCGACTGCGCGATGGGCGAGCGTTCCATCTCCGCGATGGGCCACGTCCGGATGATGGCGGCGATCCAGCCGTGGATCTCCGGCGCGCTCTCCAAGACGGTGAACCTGCCGGAGACGGCCACCGTCGAGGACGTCGAAGAGGTCTACTTCGAGGCGTGGAAGATGGGCGTCAAGGCGCTCGCGATCTACCGCGACAACTGCAAGGTCGGCCAGCCCCTCTCCGCCAAGACCAAGGACAAGGTCAAGGCCGAGGTCACGGCGAACACCGAGGCGACGATTCGTACCGCGGTCGAGAAGGTCGTCGAGTACCGCCCGGTGCGCAAGCGCCTCCCGAAGGGCCGTCCCGGCATCACCACCTCGTTCACGGTGGGCGGCGCCGAGGGTTATATGACCGCCAATTCCTACCCGGACGACGGTCTCGGTGAAGTCTTCCTGAAGATGTCCAAGCAGGGTTCCACCCTCGCGGGCATGATGGACGCCTTCTCGATCGCCGTCTCGGTCGGTCTGCAGTACGGCGTTCCGCTGGAGACGTACGTCTCGAAGTTCACGAACATGCGCTTCGAGCCGGCCGGCATGACGGACGACCCGGACGTGCGTCTCGCGCAGTCGATCGTCGACTACATCTTCCGCCGCCTGGCGTTGGACTTCCTGCCCTTCGAGACGCGGTCGGCGCTCGGCATCCACTCGGCCGACGAGCGTCAGCGTCACCTGGAGACCGGTTCGTACGAGCCCTCCATGGACGACGACGACAACATGGACGTGGAGAGCCTGGCCCAGTCCGCTCCGCTCCAGGCAGCCCCGCACCAGGCACCCCCGCGCCCGGCGGAGCCGCTGAAGGCGGTCGCCACGCCCAAGGTGGAGAGCATCCCGGCGCCGAAGCAGGCGCACACCTCGGCGGAGCTCGTCGAGATGCAGCTCGGTATCAGCGCGGACGCGCCGCTGTGCTTCTCCTGCGGGACGAAGATGCAGCGTGCGGGCAGCTGCTACATCTGTGAGGGCTGCGGCTCGACCAGCGGCTGCAGCTAGTACCTGGGGGGATCGCGTGGGATGCGACATCCGACGTAGTCCGCGGAGGTAGCTGAGCAACGGCTCACGAAGGGGACCGGCCGATGCCGGTCCCCTTCGTCGTGCCGCGCATCCGGAGCCGGCCGGCGGAGTCGGTCTCCGGCGATGCCCCAGGCCCGTCCGTGCGTTCGCCTCGCCTCGAACCCATACACCCGCCCGTACACGTGCCGGGACGGTGTCCATATCTTTGTGGCTTCTGCCAGTGCGACGGTCTGCCAGGGGTGCGCGAGACTGCCCGCCGGAGGTCGCGGCACGTTCCGGGGACGGGGGTGGCCCGCGGCCAAGGGCATGACGAAGTGTGGGGGATGGCAGCACTGTGAGCAGGCAGCAGTACGACGAGATCGGTGAGGCCTTCGAGGGCTTCAAGACCCTGCCGCTGGCGCACTACGGGGAGGTGCCCAGCTTCCTGGCCATGGTCGGGGACGTGCGCGGCAAGTCGGTCCTCGACCTGGCCTCCGGCACCGGCTTCTACAGCAGGGAGTTCAGGCGGCGCGGCGCCGCGGAGGTACTCGGAGTCGACATCTCCGGTGAAATGGTCGCGGCGGCGCAGGAGTTGGAGGAGCGCAATCCGCTGGGTGTGCGCTACGAGGTGGGCGATGTGTCCGAACTGCGGCCCCTCGGGCGGCGCTTCGACATCGCACTGGCGGTCCAGCTGCTCAACTACGCCCAGGACGTCGCCGCCATGGAGCGGATGTGCCGCAACGTGCGCCGGAGCCTGGCGCCCGGCGCCGAGTTCTTCGTGCTCGCCCAGACACCCGACTACCGCTTCGACGGCCCGCCCCTGGACAAGTACGGCTTTCGCTCCGAGCTGACCGGCGAGGAGGCCGAGACCGGACCGCGCGTGCGGATCACGGCGCTGCTCGACCCGCCGGTCGGGCCGATCGGGTTCGTCACCACCTGCCCGCGCCGCGAGGTCTACGAAAAGTCCCTGCGGGCGGCCGGGTTCAGCGACGTGAGCTGGGTCCCGCTGGCGGTGTCCGACGCCGGCGTGCGCACGTTCGGTGCGGACTTCTGGGCGGACCTCCTCGCCAACCCCCCATTGGAGATGCTGCGCTGCCGCGCCTGACGATCGACCGGACATCCCGGTGAGTGATCTCCGCCGGTACCGACGGTAGGACACGCGAGGTGAGAGAGGGGGGCGGCCACTGGCCGGCCCCCTCTCTCAGGTCAGGCAGGCGCATTGCCCATCAGCTGGGCGAAGGAATTCGGGTCGGTGTCGAATCCGCGCACGACCTCGACCATGCCCCAGCCGCCGGCCTCGTCCCGGGTGAACTCGGCGATGGTGGCCGCTGTGGACGAGGAGACGGCGGTGAAGTCCTCTTCCGTCAGAACGGTGTGGTCTTCACTGATACGGACGCTCGCATTCACTATGTCGCCGAACGCCTTGCGCCCGCCGCCCTGCTGGATCGCCACGCCCACCATGACCCGGGCGTACGTGGCGGACAGCCGGTCGAACTCCAGGGTCATGACCTCGTCGTAGCCGAAGCCCTGACCGGTCCTGCTGTCCCGGTTGAGCGTGATCGTGCCGTCCGGCGACCGGCTGCCGAAGTGCACGACGTACACCGGACCGCCGTGCGGATCGTCCACGGAGTACGTCGCGGCGATGATGTCGAGGTCATTGGCAGGGGCACCAAGGGGACTGGGGTCCCACTTGAGCGTCACTTCGACCTTCCCGATCCCCTTGTTGAGACTGCTCACCGGTCTTTCCTTCCCACAACTGTCAGAAGAATCAGCTTGATTGGCCATGCTGTCACGCACAGACACCGCGCGGGCGGCGAACGATCACGGCCGGACGTGGTGCGGGGCGTGCGGGGCGGGTCGTAGGGGCGTCAACCGGGCTCCGGTGACCTCCGGAGCGTGACGGGCGACACGTCGGTGGTCGTACGATGGCTCGGTGCTGGTCAAGTGGATTCGCTGCACCGTGATCGACCGTCGAGGTTTTGAGCAGGGGCAGCGGAAGTGGGCGGGGCTGCTGGGAGAACCGGGTTTTCGGGGACAGGGCGGTGGTTGGAGCCGGGGGCGGCCGGGAGCGGCGCATGTCTTTACCTTCTGGGAGAGCCGCGCCTTCTACGACTCCTTCATGGCGAGCGCGCACCAGCGGCTCGCATCGGCCCAGTCGGGCACGTTCAAGAACCCCCAAGTCGCCCTCTTCGAGCACCGGTTCGACGTGAAGACGGGCTTCGAGCCGCAGTTCGCGGACGCCGATGTGGTGCGGGTCGCGCACTGCAAGGTGCACGAGGGCCGGGTCGAGCACTTCTCACTGATGCAGGCGAAGATCTGGAATCCGGCGATGGCCGGATCGCCCGGGATGCTGCGCGGAATGTTCGGTGAGGCGCCGGGCAACGAATTCCTGGTGCTTTCCATGTGGCAGTCCACCGCCGAGCACGGCAAGTACCGCGCCGAGCGGGTGGAGCGTCTGTCGCTGCGGGCCCAGACCGAGGCCGATGTGGCCGAGGTGGCGGGCGACGTCGTCCAGCTGGAGCCGACCTGGACGGTGTGATCACCATCCGCCGTATGGAGGCCGGGCGGCGGCCCGGTCGAGCCGCCGCGGATCTCCCGTTCTAGGGTTTCGGCATGGCAAGACCGCAGCGCATCGTCCTCGTCCGGCACGGAGAATCCGAAGGCAACGCCGATGACACGGTGTACGAACGCGAGCCCGACCATGCGTTGAGGCTCACCGAGACCGGGCAGCGGCAGGCCCGGGAGGCCGGCGTGCGGCTGCGCGAGCTGTTCGGCGACGAGCAGGTCAGCGCCTACGTCTCCCCGTACCGCCGGACCCATGAGACCTTCGCCGCGTTCGAGCTCGACCAGGAACGGGTGCGGGCCAGGGAGGAGCCCAGGCTGCGCGAGCAGGACTGGGGAAACTGGCAGGACAGGGACGACGTAAAGCTGCAGAAGGCCTACCGGGACGCCTACGGGCACTTCTTCTACCGGTTCGCGCAGGGGGAGTCCGGGGCCGATGTGTACGACAGGGTCGGGGCGTTCCTGGAGAGCCTCTATCGCAGCTTCGAGGCGCCCGACCACCCGCCGAACGTGCTGCTGGTGACCCATGGCCTGACCATGCGGCTGTTCTGCATGCGCTGGTTCCACTGGTCGGTGGCCGAATTCGAGTCGCTGTCCAACCCGTGCAACGCCGAGGTACGGATCCTGCAGCTCGGCGAGGACGGCCGCTACAGCCTTGACCGGCAGTTCGAACGCTGGCGGGTGCCCGAGCCGTACGGCATCACCGGATAGAGTGGCTGGGCGATGACCGCTGACTTCTCCACCGACCGGCGCTTCGAACGCGCACTGGCCAGCCTGCACGGGCTGTCGCTCGGTGACGCCCTGGGCTCCCAGTTCTTCGTCCCCGTGAACTACCCGCTGCTCAAGAGGCGCGAGCTGCCTCCGGGGCCCTGGCAATGGACCGACGACACCGAGATGGCCTGCTCGGTACTGGCCGTGCTCGCCGCGCACGGCCGGGTCGACCAGGACGCGCTGGCCCGCTCCTTCGCCGACCACCACGACTTCGACCGGGGATACGGCCCTGCCGTCAACCGGATGCTGCGGCTGGTCAGAGAGGGCGGCGACTGGCGCGAGCTCGCCGCCGCGCTCTTCCAGGGGCAGGGCTCCTGGGGCAATGGCGCCGCGATGCGCATCGCCCCGCTGGGGGCCTGGTACGCGGACGATCCCGAGCAGGCCACCCATCAGGCCGAGGTCTCGGCGTACACCACGCACCAGCACCGCGAGGCCGTGGTGGGCGCCATGGCGGTGGCCGCCGCAGCCGCGTTCGCGGCGAACCCGGCCGGGCCGCCTGGGCCGGCGGAGCTGCTCGACGGCGTCATCGCGCTCGTGCCGCGCAGCGCGGTGGGCGCGGGGCTCCGGCGGGCCAAGGACATGCTCGACTACGACGACGCGGGGACCGTGGCCGCGGTGCTGGGCTGCGGGCGGCGGACGAGCGCGCACGACACGGTGCCGTTCGCGCTGTGGTCCGCGGCGCGGTCGCTGGGTGACTTCGAGCGGGCGTTCTGGGCCACTGCGCAGGTGGGCGGCGATGTCGACACGACCTGCGCGATCGTGGGCGGGGTGGTTGCCGCGGGGTCGGCGGGGGCGCCGCCGGCCGAGTGGTTGGAGCAGGCCGAAGCGGTGCCGGGCTGGGTGCCTTCGCGGGTCGGCTGAGGCGGGGGTCCCGCCGTGGGGCGGGTGCGGGCGCCTCGGGAGCCGGCGCGGGTCTGCGTGGTGTGGCGGTGGGTGCGGTGCGGGTTGCCTGCGGCGCTTTCCCCTACCCGCCCCTTCCCGAAACTGGGGCTCCGCCCCGGACCCCGGTCCTCAAACGCCGGACGGGCTGAACTGGGCGGGGGCTCGCTCGGTGTCTGACGGGCTGGTGGCGCCCGACGGTTCAGTCGTGCCCGTCCGTGCCGTCCGTGTCCTCCGTGGCCGCGTGGGCCGGGGACTGTCACGGTCCTGCCACACCACGGTCCTGGAAGCGCTGGAGGCCTGGGGCGGCGTTAATCTGGCGGCCACGCCGTCCGATGATCATGACGGGCGTGCGCCGACGAGACACCGGGTCGTACGCGCTGCCTTTCCGCCGCGTGCCGTGCCCGGCCGGGAGGGGGTCCCGTGTCCGACACGCCTGCCACTACGCCATCCACTCCGCCGCCCGCCGAGCCCGGTTCCGGGCAAGGCCGGCGGACGCGAGCCGGAGCGGGACCGAGTGACGCCGTCCCGCAGGCACCCGTCATGCCTTCGTACGCGCAGCAGCAGCACCGCGCCGCGACCCAGCGGCCGCCGCAGTGGCCGCCGCGCAAGGCCGAGCCTCCCAAGTCGGTGACCGCGGTGCGTCCAGGACCGCCGGCCGGGATCCGTCCCGGCACCCTCTGGGCCGCCCTGGCCACCGCGCTGCTGAGCGCCCTGCTGCTGGGCGACGGGCTGGGCCCGAATCTGATGCTGGTGGCTGTCCCGGCCGCCCTCGCCGCGTACTTCGCCGCGCGGGCCGCGGGCCGCAGGGTGCGCCCCTGGACGCTCGTCTGGGCTCTCGGCGGCCTGGCCCTGCTGGCCGTCCCCGCGCTGCGTGACGCGGGCTGGCCGACCCTCCTTGCCGTCGTCTCCGCGCTCGCGCTCGGCTCGCTCGCCCTGCACGGCAACCGGACCTGGCCCGGCGTCCTCATCGGCTGCCTGGGCATTTTCGGGTCGGTCGGCTCCGGCAGCGCCTGGGCCTGGCGCGGAGTGCGCGAGCGCGCGGAGGTCTCGCGCGGGCGCTGGGCGCCCGTGGTGCGCACGACCCTGGTCGCCGTCGTGCTGTTCGTCGTCTTCGGCGCGCTCTTCGCGGGCGCCGACGCCGCCTTCGCCGGCCTGCTCGGCGGCCTCATACCCGACGTCTCCGTGGCGGACGGGCCCTGGCGGATCTTCCTGTTCGCGCTCGGTCTCGTCGGCGCGCTCGCCGCCGCCCGCACCGCCGCCGCGCCGATGCGCTGGGACCGTATCGAGGTACGACCCGCACGCGCGCGTGGCCGGACGGAATGGGCACTTCCGCTCATCGTGCTCAACCTGCTCTTCGCCGCCTTCATCGCGGTCCAGCTCGCGGTCCTGTTCGGCGGCTACGAGAAGGTGCTGAGCGACACCGGGCTGACGTACTCCCAGTACGCGCGCCAGGGCTTCTGGCAGCTGCTCTGGGCCACGGTGCTGACCCTGGGTGTCATCGGCCTGGCGCTGCGCTGGGCCCCGCGCGGCGGCGCACGCGACCGCACCCTGGTCCGCTCGGTGCTCGGCACCCTGTGCGTGCTGACGCTGGTCGTTGTCGCCTCCGCGCTGCGCCGCATGGACCTGTACATGGACGAGTACGCGTTGACGCGGCTGCGGGTCTCGGTGACGGCCATGGAGCTGTGGCTCGGCCTGGTGATCGTAGTGATCATGGCGGCCGGGGTGTTCGGCTCCCGCTGGCTGCCGCGCGCCGTCGCGGTGAGCGCCGCGGCGGCCGTGCTGGTCTTCGGTCTCGTCTCGCCCGACGGGCTGGTCGCCGAGCGGAACGTCGAGCGGTACCGGACCAGCGACAAGATCGACGTGCAGTACTTCCAGGACCTGTCGGCCGATGCGGTGCCGGCGCTGGACACGCTGCCCGAACCGCTACGCTCCTGCTCCCTCATGGGCATCGAAAGGCGCCTCGACGACAAGCTCGGGTCCTGGTACGCGACGAGCCTCGGCGAGACCAGGGCGCGGGAGATTCTCGACCAGCGTCCGTTGGACATCGATATGACGGAGTGTCGGGAACTTGGTGTGTACGACGGGGGGCGCGGGATCTCCGACGAGTACTGACGCGTTGCTTCACGCGTGGGACAGGGGGTGGTCGAGTGGTTCCCTGGACTGATTTCGGCCCCGAACGGCGTGATTCTTGCGACGATTGCGGGCCGGGCGATGCGCCGCTCGACCGTGTGCGGCAGTGAATGGGCGGACCGGAGGGGGGGTGGAATCAGCCGCATGATCATGGCGCCGCGGCCTCGTCCGGGGAAGGGCTGGTGCCCGGGGTGTCGCAGGGGGTCCCGGCGGCGTAACCTGAATGGCGCCATGCCGTACGAACCTCCCACTCACGCCGTCGAGCGCTCCATGCGCGCCACCATCGGTGCCAAGATCATCGCTGGTGTCGACGAAGTCGGGCGCGGAGCATGGGCCGGACCCGTCACCGTGTGCGCGGCTGTCACCGGTCTGCGCCGCCCGCCCGACGGTCTCACCGACTCCAAACTGATCAGCCCCAAGCGCCGCACGGAGCTGGCCCGACTGCTGGAGGACTGGGTCACCTGCCATGCCCTTGGTCACTCGTCGCCCGAGGAGATCGACGAACTCGGGATGACCGCCGCTCTTCGGCTCGCCGCCGTACGCGCCCTGGAGGCGCTGCCGGTGCGTCCGGACGCGGTGATCCTCGACGGGAAGCACGACTACCTCGGGCTGCCCTGGAAGGTCCGTACGGTGATCAAGGGCGACCAGTCCTGCATCGCCGTCGCCGCCGCCTCGGTGATCGCCAAGGTGAGGCGGGACGCGATGATGGCCGAACTGGGGGCGCAGTCACCGGATTTGACCGACTTCGCCTTCGCGGCCAACGCGGGATATCCGTCGCCCGTGCACAAGGCGGCGCTGGCGGAGCGGGGTCCCACCTCGCACCACCGGTTGTCTTGGTCGTACCTCGACGCGCTGCCCCAGTGGCGGCACCTGAAGAAGATCCGGATCTCGGCGGAGGCCGCCGCGCTGGAAAGCGGGGGCCAACTCGGCTTCGACTTCTGAGCCCGATCGCACCCGATCACCCACCCGCCGCTGTGTGTCGCGGCGGCATTTGATAGACATCCACGTCTTGCACGTCATCCCCGAGGAGTCTCAGATTCACGAGAGTGCCCAGGGTCCCCGCGCCACTCCGGCCGCAGGCCGCCCCGCGTCGACCCCCAGTCCCGTACCCGGTCCGCGTACTGCGGCCACACCGCGTCCCGGGCGTCCCGTGCCCGGTCCGCCCAAGCCGAGGCCCGTACCGGCTCCGGCCCCCGCACCTGCTCCCGCGCCGGCTCCGGCCCCCGCACCTGCTCCCGCGCCGGCTCCGGCCCCCGCTCCCACGCCTCCGGCCCAGCCGGCTGCCGCGGTCGTGGGCACGGCCCCGGCGGCCGGTGAGGAGAATCGTTCCGCGCCCGAGACCGAGATCGTCCCGGTCCTCGCGTCCGGTGCGCTCGACGCCGCCGACGAGGCGGTCGACCGGCTGCTCGACTCCGGTCGTGCGCCTGGCGACATCCTGGTGCTCACCACCGGTGAGCGTCACCCGTGGGCCGCTCATGAGCTGTCCTTCGGCGAGGCGCCCTACTGGGCCCAGCACGACGCCCGTGACGACGTCTTCTACGCGGACGCGTCCGCCGCGGAGCGGGCAGCCGCCCGTCCCGTGGTGATCGTCGCGGTCAACGGCGAGGCCGGTGACGCGGTGACCCGCGCGCTGCCCGTGGCCAGGGATCGCGCAGGCGAGCTGCTGATCGTGTGCGGCGAGCAGGAGAAGGTCGACGCCGTACTCGGCGCGGGCGTCTGACCGGCTCGGGCGTCCGGCCGTACGGCCGGACGCCCGAGCCGGCAGGCGGACCGCCCCGGAGCCGGCGCGCGGACGCCGACTCTCAGCTGGCGGCCGCCCGCCGCAGTGCGTCCGCGGCTCCTCCACCCGTGCTCAACGGGGAGAGGTCGGCCTCGGAAGAGGCGTCCGCCAGAGCGCCGGGGCGTGATCCGGTGCTCGGGCGGCGGCCCCCGCGGCCCTCGCCCAGCACCTGCCAACCGCTGTCCGTCAGCGTGATGTACGCGCCGCAGCGCAGCCCGTGCAACGTGCAGGCGTCGCGCAGGCCCCACATCCAGGCGCCGTCCTCCTGGGTCCAGCGCTCGTCGCCCTCGCGGCAGTAGAGCAGCACCGCGGTCCGAACCGGCGTACGGCGGCGCAGATCGTGCGGCACGACCCTGCGCAGGTGCGAAAGCAACGCGTTGCGGAACTCCCAGCCGTCGGCCGGGGCGGAGCGCCGGACGAACGAGGCGCTGGCTGTGAGCCGCTCCTCGGCGTCGAGGACGGCCACCACGGCCGTGTCCGGCGCGGGCAGATGTCTGGCGTGCAGTCCGCTGACCACTTCGCGCGGATTGCGCAGCAGGGGGATGCCCGCAGCCGCCCACTCGGCCGGTTCGAGCGTCCGGCCGAGTCGATTGACGCTGTCGGCGGGCGTGGGGTTCAACGAGGCAGCGGACGGAGCGAATCCGAAGGCCACGGTCCTCCCTTCGCGTACGCGCCCGCAATCGCGGGCAAGGTCGGCTGGGACGCGCCGCGGCACAGCCCTTCCGGTCCACAGGAGGGGCGTGCGGGAGCGCTTCCAATTCTCGCTGTCCCATGGGGCATGCGGCAACGAGCAATTGGCGCCGTCGACTGGAATCTATGGGTATGACGCGGATATCCCTGCCCAGACAGGCCGCCCGGAACGCCTGACGTCACGCCTGAATGGCGAGCACCAGTGGATACACCCCCTGCGCCCCGGCCCTGCGCAGCAGCCTGCCCGCCACCGCGAGGGTCCAGCCGGTGTCCGAGAGATCGTCGACGATCAGCACCGGCCCATCCGCCGCCGCGAGGGCGGCGGCCAGTTCGGGCGGCACGGTCAGCGCCTGGTGGAGGGCCCGTACACGCTGCGCACTGTTGGTCTGCGACATCCGCTCGCCCGCGGCCTCCTGCGTGTACGCGACGGAACCCAGCAGCGGCATGCGGCCGACCTCGGCGATCCGGCGGCCCAGCGACTCGATGAGCACCGGCCTGCCGTGGGAGGCGACCGTGACCACGCCGACCGGCCGCGCCGAGGCGTCCGCCTCGCCGGACGCCCATCCGCCCGGCCCCTTGGCCCAGTCCGCCAGGACGCTCACCACGGCGTCCGCCACGTCGTCCGGCACAGGACCGTCCGGCGCCGTCCGGTCGCCCAGCATCGGGCGCAGCCGGTTGCCCCAGCCGATGTCCGACAGTCGCCCCAGCGCGCGGCCCGAGGAGACCAGATCTCCCTGGGCGATACGGCCCTTGAGATTCACGCCGACCGCGGCGAGGCCAGTCGGCCACATCTTGCGGGGCTCCACCTCCGCGCCCGGCCTGCCCAGCTCGCCACGGGCGGCGTCCAGGGCGCCGGTGGACACCCCGTCGCCGAACCGGCCCCCCGCGCAGTTGTCGCAGCGGCCGCACGGGGCAGCCTCCTCGTCGTCCAACTGGAGCCGCAGGAACTCCATCCGGCAGCTCTTCGTGGTCGCGTATTCCCGCATGGCCTGCTGTTCGGTGGCCCGCTGGCGCGCCACCCACGCGTAGCGCTCCGCCTCGTACACCCAGGGCTGTCCGGTGGTGGTCCAGCCGCCCTTGACCCGGCGCACCGCGCCGTCCACGTCCAGGACCTTGAGCATCGCCTCCAGGCGCGTACGCCTCAGGTCGACGAGCGGCTCCAGCGCGGGCAGCGACAGCGGGCGGCCCGCCTGGGCCAGCGTGTCGAGCGTGCGCCGCACCTGCTCCTCGGGCGGGAAGGCGACCGAGGCGAAGTACTTCCAGATAGCCTCGTCCTCACGGCCCGGCAGCAGCAGCACCTCGGCATGCTCCACGCCACGGCCCGCGCGGCCCACCTGCTGGTAGTAGGCGATCGGCGACGAGGGCGACCCGAGGTGCACCACGAAGCCGAGGTCCGGCTTGTCGAAGCCCATGCCCAGCGCCGAGGTGGCGACCAGCGCCTTGACCCGGTTGGCGAGCAGATCCTCCTCGGCCTGCATCCGCTCCGCGTTCTCGGTCCTGCCGGTGTAGGAGGCGACGGGGTGACCGCACTGGCGCAGGTACGCCGTGACCTCCTCGGCGGCGGCGACCGTGAGGGTGTAGATGATCCCGGACCCCGGCAGCTCGTCAAGGTGGTCGGCCAGCCAGGCGAGCCGGTGCGCGGCGTCCGGCAGCTGCAGCACGCCCAGGCTCAGGCTCTCCCGGTCCAGTGGGCCGCGCAGCACCAGGGCGTCGGTGTCCGCGCCGGTGCCGAGCTGCTCGGCGACGTCGGCCGTCACGCGGGAGTTCGCCGTGGCCGTGGTGGCCAGGACCGGAACGCCGGGCGGGAGCTCGGCCAGCATGGTGCGCAGCCGCCGGTAGTCGGGGCGGAAGTCGTGGCCCCAGTCCGAGATGCAGTGGGCCTCGTCGACCACCAGCAGACCGGTGGCGGCGGAGAGCTTGGGCAGCACGTTGTCGCGGAAGTCGGGATTGTTGAGCCGCTCGGGGCTGACCAGCAGGACATCCACCTCGCCCGCCTCGACCTCGGCCTGGACGGTGTCCCACTCCTCGGTGTTGGAGGAGTTGATGGACCGGGCGCGGATGCCGGCCCGCGCCGCGGCCTCGACCTGGTTGCGCATGAGGGCCAGGAGCGGCGAGACGATCACGGTGGGGCCGCTGCCGCGCTCGCGCAGCAGGGACGTGGCGACGAAGTACACCGCGGACTTGCCCCAACCGGTGCGCTGCACGACCAGGGCCCGGCGCTTGTGGGCCACGAGTGCCTCGATGGCCCGCCACTGGTCCTCGCGAAGCCTGGTCTCGCCGGTGGGGTCGCCGACGAGCCGGGCGAGTACCTTGTCGGCCGCCGCGCGGAGATCGGGGTTGTTCGTCTGCTGCATGCACCCCATACAACAGGACGGGTCGGACAACCGGGGAACGAGCGGTTACGGCCGGGGCCGCTCGTTCGTATGAAATGTTCACGACAGGCCGGTGTCACCACCGGAGGGTGAAGATTTCACATGGGCTCCTGGGGCATTCGGTGTGGATCAACCGGGTGCGCCGGGAGTGCCTGCGGCCCACGACCGGTGATCAACCAGAAGATACGGGACATCCCGTGGTGCGAGGGAGCCGCAAAGGGGGGCTAGCCCCCCCGGGGATTGGGGGGGTAAGGGGGTTCTGGCGACCAGGTCCAAAACCGAGACTTGAGTCATGACGATCGAAGCGGCGATCACGCCATCCGTTGGGCCGGCCACCAAGGCGACAGGGAGCGATTTCGCTCAACTGTCCCGAAGGATTGCCCAGGACGGTCTCCTGGACCGCCGCCCTCTCTACTACAGCATTCGGTTCGGCATCGTGGGTCTGGCGTGCCTGGCCGGCGGGGTGGCGTTCTTCGCCCTGGGGGACAGCTGGCTCCAACTGATCCTCGCCGTCGCAATGGCCGTCCTGTTCGGTCAGCTCGCCCTGGTCTTTCATGATCTGGCGCACTGTCAGGTTTTCTCGCGGCGTCGCTCCAGCGAGATCGGCGGGCTGATCACGTCAAACTTCTTCGTGGGCATGAGCTACGGGTGGTGGATGAACAAGCACACCCGCCACCACGCGAATCCCAACCACGAGGAGAAGGACCCGGATGTCGCTCCCGATATTTTGGTGTGGTCGAAGCGGCAGGCGCGAGCCGCGAAAGGGCTGCCCAGGTTCATCGGGCGCCACCAGGCTCACCTCTTCATTCCGCTGCTGACGCTGGAGGGTCTCAACCTCAGCTTCAACAGTTTCAAGGCGCTGAGCAGCCCGACGATGAAGCGTCCGTGGCTCGAAGGTGCTCTGCTCGTCGCACACTTCGTCATTTACTTCGGTGCGCTGTTCACGGTTCTTTCCCCGGGTAAGGCAATTGCCTTCATCGCAGTCCACCAGGGGTTGTTCGGTATTTACCTCGGATGTATCTTCGCTCCCAATCACAAGGGGATGGCGATGATTACCGACGAGGACCAGCTCGACTTCCTGCGCCGCCAGGTACTCACCTCGCGCAATGTGAAGGGCGGCCCATTCATGGACATTGCCATGGGCGGCCTCAACTACCAGATCGAGCACCACCTCTTCCCCAGCATGCCGAGCCCGGCGCTCAAGCGGGCCCAGGTGATCACCGAGGCGTACTGCGCGGAAATCGGTGTGCCCTACCACCAGACCGGCTGGATCGCTTCCCAGGCCGAGGCGCTCGGACACCTGCGGCGCGTGGGCGAGCCCATTCGTGAGAAGTGCTGAATCCCTGAATTCCTGAATTCCTGGATTCCTGGATTCCGGTAGGCCCGGCACTGCCACCCGTTTCCCGCGCGTGCCCGTTCCCGCGCGGGGAGGATCCGGATGGCGGCGCCGGGCCTGATCAGTTCTCCGTACGGATGGTGCGAGGTTCGGCCAATTCGGCCTGTGATGGCAGCAGTTCCCCGATCGAAAGGGGGTTGTGTGATGAGCGCCACCGGCCTGTGGATAAAGTTGTCCACAGGGTTGGCGGAGCAGGCGGTGTCCGCGAGAACGTCTTGCCATGAACAAGCACCAGGAATCCACCGGCCCTTCCGCAAGCTCTTCCACCGGTGACCAGATCACCCTCCGAGGCCCCGCGGAGCTCGCCGACGCCCTGCCGTACCTGATGGGCTTTCACCCGACCGACAGCGTGGTGATGGTCGCGCTGCACGGCCGCCGCGGCCGGTTCGGCGGGCGACTGAGGCTCGGAATCCCACGCTCGCCCAGGGAGTGGCAGCCCGTCTCGGACCAGCTCGCCGACTGTCTGGTGACCGGGAGCGAGCGGCGGGGCGCCCGGCCCGACGGCATCGTCATCTTCCTCTGCCAGGACCCGGCGGTGGGGGAGTCGGGGCGGCAGACGATGGAGCGGCTGCGCCCCTTCGCACAGCAGCTGCGCACCGCCTGTGGCGCGCTCGACGTCCCCGTGTTCGAAGCGCTGTGCATCTCCGACGGCAGGTACTGGTCCTACTGCTGCCCCGACGCCCGGTGCTGCCCGCCCGAGGGCAGCGTGCTGGCCCTGCCCGGCACCTCGGTCATGGCGGCGGCCGCCGCCTACGCCGGCATCCAGGTGCGCGGATCACTTCGGGAGATGGAAACGCGGCTGATGTCCCGGCCGGGGCCCGACGACGGGGAGCAGGTGCGGGCTCTGGACGTGGCGGGGCTCGCCCTGGTGCCCCGGATTCTGAACGGGGACGAGCGCGAGCAGGTCGGGGCCGAGACGCTGGGCCTGGCCCGGCGTCTCATGCAGCGGTTGGGGGAGAGCGGGGCGCCGCCGGAGGAGCGGCCCGGCACGGACATCGGGGACGACGCGCTCATCGCCCCGGACGAGGCAGCCGCAGTCATCGTGGGTCTCCAGGACCGGGAGACCAGGGACCTGGCGGCCCAGTGGATGGAGGGCCCGGAAGCGCAGCGGGCGCTGCGGCTCTGGCGGGCGCTCGCTCGCCGCTGCGTCGGCCCGTACGAGACCCACGCCGCCGCGCCGCTCACCCTCGCCGGATGGGTCGCCTGGTCTGTTAACTGCACCAACTCGGTGATCCACTCGACTCGGGGACCGTGACTCGTGAGCATTTGGACGTGCATGAGACTCCTTCGCTTCATCGAGATCTGATTGACGGACGTGCTCGGCTGCCCCG
>NZ_JASITA010000024.1 GCF_030063415.1 Streptomyces sp. H27-C3
CACGTCGCCCAGGAACTCAACGGCCGCCCACGCAAGACGCTCGGCTGGAGTACTCCAGCCGAGCGTCTACGTGATCTACTCACCACCTGAAAACCAGGCGGTGTTGCAACGACCACTGGAACCCAAGGTGGGCCTTACGGGAGAAGGGCCCCGGGGCGTGCGGCCCTGCCCCCGGGCGCAGGGCCTACTGGAAGAGGTCGCCGGTGGCGAAGCGCAGCACCAGTTGGGGGGCGCCGGACAGGATGATGCCCGCGACCGCCGTGAGAGTGATGGCGACGGCGACCGGCATGGGCACCGCGTGCTTGACCCGCTCGCCCGGGGCATCGGCCCCGGCCCCGGCCCCGGCCTCGTTCTCGGCGGGTGCGCGGAAGAGGGCGGTGGTCCACCGGAGGTAGTAGTAGAGCGCGATCACGACGTTCACGGCCATGACGACGGCGAGCCAGCCGAGGCCCGCGTCGACGGCCGCGGAGAAGACCGTGACCTTGGCGAAGAGGCCGATGATGCCGGGCGGCAGGCCCGCCAGGCAGAGCAGGAAGAAACCGAGCGCCAGGGCCGCGAGGGGGCGGGTCGCGTACAGGCCGCGGTAATCGGCAATACGGTTCAGCGGGTTCGTACGGGCGACGAGGGCGGCGACCGCGAAGGCGCCCAGGTTCACCACGGCGTACATCAGCGCGTACGCGACCGTGGAGCCGATCTGGTCGTCGCTGGAGTACGCGGCGGCAGCGATCGGGACCAGGAGGTAGCCGGCCTGCGCGACGGAGGACCAGGCCAGCAGGCGAACCGCGCTGTACGCGCGCGTGGCGGACTGGCGCAGGGCAGCCACATTGCCCACGGTCATGGTGAGCGCGGCCAGCACGGCGATCGCCGGGCCCCACACGTCCGCGTACGAGGGGAAGGCGACGACGGTGACGAGGATGAGCCCGGTGAAGCCGACCGCCTTGCCGACGACGGACAGGTAGGCCGCGACAGGCAGGGGCGCGCCCACGTAGGTGTCGGGGACCCAGAAGTGGAACGGGACAGCGGCCGACTTGAAGGCGAAGCCGACGAGCGTCAGGGCGACGCCCGCCTTGGCGAGGGTGTCCAGCTGCGCCGGTACGTCGTCGAGGCGGGTGGCGATCTCCGTGAGGTGCAGGGTGCCGGTCGTCGCGTACACGAAGCTGACACCGAGCAGCATCACGGCGGTCGCGGTGACGGACGACAGGAAGAACTTCAGCGCCGCCTCCGATGAGAGACGGTCACCGCGCTTGAGCCCCACCAGGGCGAAGGCGGGCAGTGAGGCCACTTCAAGGGCCACCACGAGGGTGGCGAGGTCCCGCGAGGCGGGCAGCAGGGCGGCGCCCGCCGCCGACGACATCAGCAGGAACCAGAATTCGCCGGCCGGGAGCTTCTTCGTCTCGGTCAGCGAGAGCAGCGCCGTGAGCAGCGCGCCGCCGAGCACCAGCAGCTGAATGACCAGCGTGAAGTAGTCCGCCGTGTAGCTGCAGACAGCGGCGTCGGAGGTGAGGCAGAACGTCGAACGGTCCCCCTTGCGCAGCGGCAGCAGGGCGAGCAGGGCCACGACGAGACCGGCGATCGAGATCCACCCGAGGAGCTGCTTCCTGCTCTCGCGTACGAAGAGATCGGCGACCAGGACGAGCAGGCCGACCGCCGCCGTGATCGTCGGCGGTGCGATCGCCGCCCAGTCGACGGACTGGACGAGGCTGGCTGCGCTTTCGGCGGCCACGGTCACGACTTGCCTCCTGCGAGGAGCTTCTGCACGGCCGGGTCGGTGAGGCCGAGGAGGACCGCGGGCCAGAGTCCGGCGAGGACGGTGAGGGCGACGAGCGGGGTCCAGGCGGCGAACTCGTAGCCCTGGATGTCGGCGATGGGCTCGGGTGTTTCGCGCTGCTCCCCCATGCAGACACGGCGTACGACGACGAGCAGGTACGCGGCGGTGAGCAGGGTGCCGATGCCGGCGATCACCATGAAGGTCAGGAAGGCGGGGCGGCTGAGGCCTTCGGCGGGCTGGAAGGCGCCGAACATCGTGAGCATCTCGCCCCAGAATCCGGCGAGGCCCGGCAGGCCGAGGGAGGCGACGGCGCCGAAGGCGAGCAGGCCGCCGAGGCGGGGGGCCCGGCCGTAGAGGGCGGCGCCGGTGGCTCCGGCCAGGGTGTCGAGGTCCGCGGTGCCGTAGCGGTCCTTGAGGGCGCCGACGAGGAAGAACAGCAGACCGGTGATCAGGCCGTGGGCGATGTTGGCGAAGAGTGCGCCGTTGACGCCGGTGGGGGTCATGGACGCGATGCCGAGGAGCACGAAGCCCATGTGGCCGACGGAGGAGTAAGCGATGAGGCGCTTGAGGTCGCCCTTGGCGCCCTTGCGGGCGAGGGCGAGGCAGGCCAGGGATCCGTAAATAATGCCGACGACCGCGAAGGCCGCGAGGTACGGCGCGAAGGTGTGCATGCCGTCGGGGGCGATGGGAATCGCGATGCGGACGAACCCGTACGTGCCCATCTTGAGCAGGACGCCCGCGAGCAGGACCGAGCCAATGGTGGGGGCGGCGGTGTGGGCGTCCGGGAGCCAGCTGTGCAGCGGCCACATCGGGGTCTTCACGGCGAGCCCGATGCCGATCGCGAGAACGGCTACGACCTGCACCGATGTGGTCAGTCCACGGCCGTTGTCAGTGGCGAGTGCCACCATGTCGAATGTGCCCGACTTCAGTCCGATGAGGAGAAGGCCGAGCAGCATGACGACGGAGCCGAGCAGCGTGTAGAGGATGAACTTCCAGGCGGCGGCCTGCTTCTGGGCGCCGCCCCAGCGGGCGATCAGGAAGTACATCGGGATGAGGACCATCTCGAACGCCAGGAAGAAGAGCAGCAGATCGAGAACGGCGAAGGTCGCCAGGGTGCCGGACTCCAGGACGAGCACCAGGGCGACAAATGCCTTCGGGGACGGGCCCGTTGGCATCTTGAAGTAGCTGTAGAGCGCGCAGAGGAAGGTCAGCAGCGCGGTCAGTACGAGAAGGGGGAGCGAGATGCCGTCGATGCCGAGGTGGATTCTGACGTCGAGCGCCGGGATCCAGCTGATGTCGGTCGTGGCCTGCATCTTCGACGGGTGGGATGGGGTCTCCCCTGCTCGAGCGGAGTCGAGAGTTTGGGGATGGTCGAAGCCGAGCGCCAGGATGATCGCGGCGATGAGGATCGCGCCGGTGACGACCATGCCGTGGCGGAGCACGGCCTGGTCGGGGTTCTTGCCCTTGAGCCCGGGAGGGGCAGGCAGGAGCGCGGCGGCGGCGCCGACGAGCGGGGCGACGACGATGAACGCCAGGAGGAACTGCATCACGGACGGGCTGATATCGATCACTGCTCACGCTCCGACGGCGGCGACGATGACGGCGGCGATCGCCAGGACGACGGACCCGGCGAGCAGTGCGCTGAGGTAGGTCTGCACATTGCCGGTCTGGGCGCGGCGGACGCCCGCGCCGAGCAGGCGCGGGAGGGTGCCCGCACCGCGTACGTAGGTGTCGACGACCTCGCGGTCCAGGAAGCGGACCAGTTCGGCGGCCGCTTGGACGGGCCGTACGAAAAGGGTGTGGTAGACGGCGTCGAGGTGGAATCCGGCGGCCGCGTGGCGGTGGAGCGGGCCGAGCAGGAGACGGCCGGGGTCCGCCGGGTCGGGGGCCGACGCGATGTCGCCGTAGGCGGCGGTGTGGGTGGCGATGGCTTCGGCCTCGGAGGTTGCCGGGTCGGCGTCCGGGTGGGCGGCGACGGCGCCGATCGGGGGCCGGGTCGCCGTGAGGGCCGTTGTGTAGCGCCAGGCGCCGTAGGTGACGAGGCCGCCGACCAGGGCGACGCCCGTGCCGAGGACCGCGGTGGTGACGGTCGGGGCGAGGGAGTGGACGTCGAACCAGCCCGCGAGTTGGCCGACGGTGAGGCCGAACCCGAGTGAGGGGACGGCCAGCAGCCACAGCACGCCGTTCATGGCGAGTGGCTGCTTGCCGTGGTCCGGCGCGGCGGGGCCGCGGCCCCGGAAGGCCAGCAGCCACAGGCGGGTGGCGTACGCGGCGGTGAGGAGGGCGGTGACCAGGCCCGCGACGAGCACGATCCAGCCGGCGCCGGAGGGGACGCCCCGAGTGGCGCCGAGGGAGGCGTGCTCGGCGGCGACGAGGACGGCTTCCTTGGAGAAGAAGCCGGCGAAGGGCGGGATGGCGGCGAGAGCCAGCAGGGCGATCGTCATCGTCCAGTAGGCGTCGGGGATGCGCTTGGCGAGGCCGCCCATGCGGGACATGGCGGCCAGCGAGTTGGTGCCGGCGGCGTGGATGATCACGCCGGCGCCGAGGAAGAGGAGCGCTTTGAAGGCGCCGTGGGACAGGAGGTGGAAGACGGCCGCGCCACGGTCACCGACAGCCAGGGCGCCGGTCATATAGCCGAGCTGGCCGATGGTCGAGTAGGCGAGGACCCGCTTGATGTCGTCCTGGGCCAAGGCGGCGAGCGCCGATCCGACCATGGTGACGGCGGCCATCACGGCGAGGACGGTCAGGGCCGCGGCGGAGGCCGCGAAGACGGGGAGGAGGCGGGCCACGAAGTACACACCGGCGGCGACCATCGTCGCGGCGTGGATCAGCGCGGAGACGGGCGTGGGGCCCGCCATCGCGTCGGGCAGCCAGGTGTGCAGCGGGAACTGCGCCGACTTGCCGGCGACGCCCGCGAGGAGCAGCAGCGCGATCAGGGTGGGGTGGTCGAGACCCCGGTCGCCGACCACGTCCAGGATCGTGGAGATCCGGAAGGAGTTCGCGTCGGCGGCGAGCGCGAACAGGCCGAACAGGAAGGGGACATCACCGAGTTTGGTGACCAGGAAGGCCTTCAGGGAGGCGGCGCGGGCCGCAGGCGTCTCCCAGTAGTGGCCGACGAGGAAGTACGAGCAGATGCCCATGATTTCCCAGCCGACGAGGAGCACCATCAGGTCGCCGGAGTAGACGACGAGCAGCATCGCGGAGGTGAACAGGGAGACCAGGGCGGCGTACGAGGGGTAGCGCGGGTCGTCGCGCAGATAGCCCGTCGAGTAGATCTGCACACAGGTCGCGACGACCCCGACCAGGACCGCGACCAGGACCGCGAAGCCGTCGAGGTGCAGGGCCAGGTCGATGGGGACCGAGCCGGTGGGGGTGAGCCGGGTCGACGCCTCGATGTCCTTGCCGCCGCCCTGGCGTACGGCGACGAGCACGGCCAGCACGGCGGCGGCCACGGTCGGCAGTACGGCCAGGGGCCGCACGAACCCGGGGGCGGTGCGGCCGAGCAGCAGGCCGGCCACGGCGCCCAGGAACGGAAGGAGTGGAACGAGGACGGCGAGGGTCGTGATGGTCACGCGGCGGCCTCAGCCTTCTGTGCCGGGGCGGAAGCTTCGTCGTCGGGGCCTTCGGCGGTGTCGCGGAGCCGGTCGATGTCCGACGTGCCGCGGTTGCGGTAGACCATCAGGACGATCGACAGGCCGATGCCGATCTCCGCCGCGGCGATGGCGATGGTGAAGAGCGTGAGTGCCTGGCCGGAGTGCAGGGTGTCGCGGAGCCAGACGTCGAAGGCGACGAGGTTGAGGTTGACGGCGTTGAGCATCAGCTCGACGGACATCAGGACCAGGATCGCGTTGCGGCGCGCGAGTACGCCGTACAGCCCGGTGCAGAAGAGGAGGGCGGCGAGCACGGCGGGATAGGCGAGGTGCATCAGCGCTTGTCCTCCGGGGCGGTGGCGGCCGGGGTGGTGGCGGCGTTCGGGTCGACGCTGTCCTTGCGGGAGAGGACGATCGCGCCGACCAGCGCGGCCAGCAGCAGGACCGACAGCGCCTCGAAGGGCAGTACCCAGTGCTGGAAGAGGATCTCGCCGGTCACCTTGGTGGAGCCCTGGGCGGGCCCGTCCAGGGCGATCCAGGTCGTACGGAACGCGTCGACGACCACCCACACGAGTGCGGCCGCCGCGGCGAGGGCCACGGTGAGAGCGACCCAGCGGTTGCCCGAATCAGCGTCCGGGGAGCGGCCGATGGGGGCCTTCGTGAGCATCAGCCCGAAGAGAAGGAGAACAACGACGGAGCCGACGTAGATCAGGACCTGGACCCAGGCGATGAACTCGGCTGTCAGCAGGAGGTATTCGACGGCGATGCCGCCGAGTGCCACGACCAGCCAGAGGGCGGCGTGCACCAGCTGCTTGGTCGTGACCGTGATGACGGCCGCGCCGAGGGTGGCGATGCCGACGAGCAGGAAGGCGATCTCGACGCCGGTCGGGGACAGGAAACCGTGTTCGGCGGCGGCCGTTGCGAGGTGGCTCATTCGGTGGCCCCCTCTTCGCGCTGCCCCTGCTCGGCTGTGTGCTCACGCGCGGCTTGTTCCTGCCGGGGTGGCTGTTCCTGGGCGGCCTGTTCCTGCTGGGCGGCTGCCTGTTCCTGGGCGACTTGTTCCTGGGCCACCTGCTCCTGAGCGGCTGGCTCCTGGGCGGCTGCGAGTTTGTCGGCGGTCTTGCGGGCTGCCGCGATCTCCTTCGGCTCCTCGGCCGCCGGGTCCAGCGCGGGTGGCGCGGGCACCGTCCACATCCACTCGCGGAGCTTGTCCCGCTCATGGGTCAGCTCGTGAATGTCCGTCTCCGCGTACTCGAACTCCGGGGACCAGAAGAGCGCGTCGAAAGGACACACCTCAATGCAGATACCGCAGTACATGCAGAGCGAGAAGTCGATCGCGAAGCGGTCCAGGACGTTGCGGCTGCGCTCGCGGCCACCGGGGGCGGCGGCAGGGAGCGTCTCCTTGTGGGAGTCGATGTAGATGCACCAGTCGGGGCACTCACGGGCGCAGAGCATGCAGACCGTGCAGTTCTCCTCGAACAGGCCGATCACGCCGCGCGAGCGGGGTGGGAGTTCGGGCTGGACATTGGGGTACTGCGCGGTGACGGTCTTCTTCGTCATGGTGCGGAGTGTGACGGCCAGGCCTTTGGCGAGGCCGGACCCTGGGATCGGAGCCATTACTGGATCGCCACCTTCACGATGCCGGTGAGCGCGATCTGCGCGAGAGCGAGCGGGATGAGCACGGTCCAGGCGAGCTTCTGCAACTGGTCCTCGCGCAGGCGCGGGTAGGTGACGCGTAGCCAGATGACGCCGAAGGCGAGGATCGCGGTCTTCAGGAGCGTCCAGACCCAGCCGAGTCCGTCCGCGCCCCACGGGCCGTGCCAGCCGCCGAGGAACAGGACGGTGGTCAGACCGCACAGGACGACGATTCCGGCGTACTCGGCGAGCAGGAAGAGAGCGAAGCGGAGGCCCGTGTATTCCGTGTACGCGCCGAAGATGATCTCCGAGTCGGCGACGGGCATGTCGAACGGCGGGCGCTGGAGTTCGGCGAGACCGGCCACGAAGAAGACGAGCGCGCCGACGATCTGCCACGGCAGCCACCACCACTCGAAGGCATTGAGGATGCCGGGGAGCGAGACCGTGCCGGCCGCCATCGCCACGGACGCGGCGGTGAGCAGCATCGGCAGTTCGTACGCGAGCAGCTGAGCGGCGGTGCGCAGGCCGCCCAGGAGGGAGAACTTATTGGCCGAAGCCCAGCCCGCCATGAGCGAGCCGAGCACACCGACGCCCATGACGGCGAGCACGAAGAAGATGCCCGCGTCGACGACCTGGCCGACCGCGCCCTCACTCGGGCCGATCGGGATCGCGACGAGGACGAGGAGGTACGGGAGGAGGGCGACGGCGGGCGCGAGCTGGAAGATACGGCGGTCGGCGTTGGCCGGGACGATGTCTTCCTTCTGGGCGAACTTCACACCGTCAGCGACGAGCTGGGCCCAGCCGTGGAAGCCGCCCGCGTACATGGGGCCGAGCCGGCCCTGCATGTGCGCCATCACCTTGTGCTCGGTCTGGCCCACGACCAGGGGGAGCACCAGGAATACGGCGAAGACGATGAGCAGCCGGAGGGCGACATCGAGTACGTCGTTCACGCGTCGCTCCCTCGTTCGTCGGCGGGACGGTCCGCTTCCGCGTCGGTACTTCCGGCCGATTCCGTCGAGTCGGCCGAGTCGGCTGAATCGGCCTCGGCCGTCACTTCGGTCGCTTCCGTGTCCGGAGTGGCGTCGGCCTCTTCGGCCGGGTCCGCGTCCCGGGCGTTGTGCCACGGGGTGTCCGTGGAACGTGCGGGCGGCGTGGGCCGGGGCGGCGGCGGTTCCGCTGCCGGTGCTGGTGTCGGCGGCGGTTCCGGTGCCGACACCAGCGGCCCGGCCTGCGCATCGCCCTCGGCTGCCGCGCCGGGCGCAGAGGCCTCAGTGGCGGGAGGCTGCGTGGCTTCCGGCACCTGCTTGCCCACCGAAGCCTGTGGGGCATCTGGCGCCGGGGTCTGCGGGACCTCAGTCGCCACCGGCGCCTCCTGAGCCTGCGGGCCCACCGGCGCCTCCAGAGCCTGGCTCGCCGAGCCCGCGCTCACGCTGCGGGCTCGGCGGGCAGGGCGGTCGGCTGCCGCAGCTCCCGCCGCTCCCGCGCCGGCTCCGGCCGCTCCCGCGCGTGGCGTGCGGGTCGGGCGGGACTGGGCCGGGGGGAGCTGGCCCTTCAGGGGGCCCCATTCGTTCGGGTCGGGGACGCCCGGCGGCAGCATCTGGCGGCGCTTGGGGCCGCCGTGGTCGGACTCCCCCGGCTCCTTCGCGCCCGGCCATGCCTTGGCGACCCGGGCCGCTAGGACGAAGTCCTTGCGCAGCGGGTGGCCCTCGAAGCCGTCGGGCAGGAGGAGCGGCACGAGGTGCGGGTGGTCCGTGAAGTCGACGCCGAACATCTCGTGCGTCTCGCGCTCGTGCCAGGCCGCGCCCGCGTAGATCTCCACGGCGGTGGGGACGACCGGCGCCGAGTGCGGGACGGTCGTACGGATGAGGAGGCGGCGTACCCGGCGATTCTCCAGGGCCACGACATGGGCGCAGACCTGGAAGCCGGTGCCCGGCTCGTCGACCGCGCTCAGCCAGTCGAAGTAGGTGCAGCCCAGCTTGTCGCGGGCGATCTCCAGGGCCGCGATCCACGAACCGATCGGGACGTCGACGGTGAGCAGGTCGTAGGAGTGTCCGGCGGTCGCCTCCTCGCCGAAGATCTCGGTGACGGCGTCGGGGAGGGTGTCGTACGCCGTCAGGGTGTTCTCGGTCGGGTCGCTCACTTCGCGTCGTCCTCCCCCGGAGCCGAAGCTGGGGCCGAGGCTGGAGCCGAGGCTGGGGCCGAAGCGCGGACAGGAACCGAAGCGGGAGCGGGCGGCGGTGTGAGCAGGCCGCTCTGCAACGCGGCGGCCGACGGGGGCCGTCCGTAGCCGTAGCGCTCGCTCAGCGACTCGCGGGAGATCTTTTCCTGAAGCTTGAGAATGCCCTGGAGCAGCGCCTCGGGACGGGGCGGGCAGCCCGGGACGTACACGTCGACCGGAATGATCTGGTCGACGCCCTTCGTCACGGAGTACGAATCCCAGTACGGGCCGCCGCAGTTGGAGCAGGCGCCGAAGGAGATGACGTACTTGGGCTCGGGCATCTGCTCGTACAGCCGCTTCACGGCCGGGGCCATCTTGTCCGTCACCGTGCCGGAGACGACCATCAGGTCCGCCTGGCGCGGGCCCGGCGCGAAGGGGATCACGCCGAGGCGGATGAAGTCGTGGCGCGCCATGGATGCCGCGATGAACTCGATCGCGCAGCAGGCGAGTCCGAAGTTGAAGACCCACAGGCTGTAGCGGCGGCCCCAATTGAGAACCACCTTCATCGGTTCCGGCGCGAGCCGTGAGAGCACGCCCAAGCGTTGTGGCTCCGGCAGATCGACAGGGGTCACGCCCATTCGAGGACGCCCTTCTTCCATGCGTACAGCAGTCCCACGGCCAGGAAGCCGAGGAAGATGAACATCTCGACCAGGGTCGCGGCGCCGTATCCGGCCGCGGCGAAGACCGTCGCCCACGGGAACAGGAAGATCGAGTCGACGGCGAAGATCACGTACAGAAAGGCGTAGACGTAGTAGCGGACCTGCGTGTGCGCCCAGCCATCGCCGACCGGGTCCACTCCGCACTCGTACGTGAGCATCTTCTCCGGTGTCGGCACGACGGGCCGCAGCAGCCGCCCGGCCCCGAAGGCCACGGCGACGAACAGCACGCCGACGAGCGCGAGCAGCCCGACGACCGAGTAACTCTCGAAGTAGTCCGTGGACTCCGTCGCGAGATTCGTCGCGAGATCCGCAGCGAGCTCCGCGGCGGAATTTGTCGCGGAATTCGTCATGGGTTGCGCCGCAAGAACAGTCGATTCCGGCACGTCCGCCCCTCGCTCCCTGGCCTCGTTGCGTCCTGTTCGACGATCTGTACGCACGGGAGTCTAGGCCCTGGTAAAGACTCGGTAAGCAGCCGCGTCACACCGGGGTGGGGTTATCCCTACTTCCGTACACCCAGCCGCCCCATGGCATCCGCGGCGTCGGCCCGGCAGGCTGGGCATATGACCGCCAGCACCAGCGACTGCCTCTCCCCGTCCGACCGGTCCGACCGGCCGCCACCCGTGCGTTTCCCGTACGGGCCGCACGTCTGGAAGGAGATCGCGCATCTCCTTCTCAATCTGCCGATGGCCCTGATCGGCTTCACCTTCGTCGTGGTGGCCCTCCTGCTGGGCTGTGGTCTGTCCGTCACCGTCGTCGGGCTACCGCTGCTGGCCCTGAGCCTGTTGGGCGCCCGCTACCTCGGCAGGATCGAGCGGGCACGCGCGCGTGTGCTGCTCGGCGAGTGGGTCGACGAGCCGAGCCCGGCCCAGGCGGGCCTGCGGGACCGCGGTTTCCTCCCGTGGCTGTGGGCGAGCCTGAAGGACCCGGTGGGCTGGCGGACGGCGCTGTACTCGCTGGTCCGGCTGCCCTGGGGCGTACTGACGTTCACGGTGGTCGTGGTTGGTCTGTTCGTGCTCTGGCCGGTCCTGCCGTACCTCGTGCGGGCACTGGCCAACGGCGACCGGGCGATGGTGCGGGGGCTGCTCTGCCCCTCCGACGAGTTGGAGCGGCGGATCGCCGAGCTGGAGTCGGACCGGGGCGTCGTCGTCGACACCGCCGCCGCCGACCTGCGGCGCATCGAACGCGATCTGCACGACGGCGCGCAGGCCAGGCTCGTCGCCCTCGCCATCGGGCTCGGCATGGCCAAGGAGAAGCTGACCGGCGACTTCAAGGACCCGGTCGCCGCCGCGGCGATGGTCGACGAGGCGCACGGCGAGGTGAAGCTGGCCCTTCAGGAACTCCGGGACCTGGCGCGCGGCATCCACCCGGCCGTCCTGACCGACCGCGGCCTGGACGCGGCGCTCTCCTCCATCGCGTCGCGCTGCACGGCCCCGGTGAAGGTCACGGTCGAGCTGACCGGACGCCCGGCCCAGGCCATCGAGGGCATCGCGTACTTCACCGTCTCCGAACTCCTGCAGAACGTCAGCAAGCACAGCGGCGCGCGCAACGCGTCCGTCGATGTGTGGCGGGCCGGGAACCGGCTGCTGATCAAGGTGAAGGACGACGGGCGCGGCGGCGCGCGGCTGGACGGCGGCACCGGGATGTCCGGGCTCGCGGACCGGCTCGGCGCGGTCGACGGGGTCTTTGCCCTCGACTCCCCGGTGGGCGGGCCCACCACGGTCACGGCCGAACTGCCCTGGCGCGACCGCGAAGGCGAACACGGGAACACCCGTGATCACCAGGCCGGCGGCGGGGCGAAGCGCGCCGCGGGGGTAGGGAAAACCCCCGTCCGCAAACGGTGACGGCCCTCATGGTCCTGGGCCTCGCGCCCCAGCATTCTTGAGGTAGACGCTCACTCAGGCTCCGCAGCAGCAGAGCAGAAACGGACGGCAGCGATGGCCACGGAGTACGCACCGCAGATCCGGGACAAGTGGGAGCCCGAGCACGGTTCCCCGCGAAGGCACCTGCTGCCTCCGGCGCTGCGCGCGCCCGTCGAGGCCCGCGCCTGGCGCGAGCTCGGCTATCTCTTCCTGAGCGTGCCGATCAGCCTGCTGCTCTTCAGCTTCGCCGTCACCATGACGTCGCTCAGCGCCGGCCTGCTCGTCACCTTCCTCGGCGTGCCCCTGCTCGCGGCGGTCCTGGCCTGCTGCCGGGGCTTCGGGATGGTGGAGCGGGCCCGCGCCAGGTGCCTGCTGAAGGTGCACGTGGCCGACCCCGCTCCCGTGCGCCCCAAGGCGAACGGCGCGATGCCCTGGATCGGCGCGATGATCAAGAGCGGAGTGTCCTGGCGGCACCTGCTCTACGCCGTCCTGCACATGCCGTGGGCGCTCTTCGCCTTCACCCTCGCGGTGACTGTCTGGTCGTGGGGCTGGGCGATGCTCACGTATCCGCTGTGGCAGTGGGTCTTCCCCATGTACGGCGGGGTGGGTGGCATCCAGTTGTACGGCGACGGCGCGCACAACGTCTATCTCGACAGCCCCTTCGAGCTGGCGGTGACCAGCGCGTTCGGCCTGATCGTGACCCTGGCCGCCCCGTGGGTCATCCGGGCCCTGACCTCCGTGGACCGGTTGCTGGTGACCGGACTGCTGGGCCCGTCCCGGCTCGCCAGCCGTGTCTCCGAGCTGGAGTCGGACCGGGGCGTCGTCGTCGACACCGCCGCCGCCGACCTGCGGCGCATCGAACGCGATCTGCACGATGGCGCGCAGGCCAGGCTCGTCGCCCTCGCCATGGACCTGGGTCTGGCGAAGGAGAAGCTGACGGAGGACCCCGAGGCCGCGGCCCGCATGGTGGACGAGGCGCACGGCGAGGTGAAGGTCGCCCTTCAGGAGCTGCGTGACCTCGCCCGCGGCATCCACCCGGCCGTTCTGACCGACCGGGGCCTGGACGCGGCACTCTCCGCGATCGCCTCCCGGTGCACGGTGCCGGTGCAGGTCGAGGTGGATCTGCCGACGCGCCCGGCCCAGGCCATCGAGGGCATCGCGTACTTCACCGTCTCCGAACTCCTGCAGAACGTCAGCAAGCACGCACGGGCGAGCCGGGCCCGGATCGACGTGTGGCAGTCGACGGACCGGGTGCTGCTTCAGGTGAGCGACGACGGGCAGGGCGGCGCGGACACCGAGTCCGGTTCCGGCCTGGCGGGACTCACGGAGCGGCTCGACGCGGTCGACGGGATCCTGGTCATCGACTCCCCGGTGGGCGGGCCGACCACGGTCACGGCGGAGCTGCCCTGGCGCGGCTGACCCCGGCGCTCCCCCGCGCGGGCCGGCCCGAGCCCCCCCGGCCCAAGTCGTACGCCACTATTCCCAACGCCCGGACGCACACCGGGTCGCGATACTGGGATGCTGGTGGGCGACGGGTGGAAAGCAAACAATTGCTGGGGGGCTACACGGTCGTGGAGGACAGAGTGCGAGTGGTCATCGCCGAGGATTCAGTGCTGCTTCGGGAGGGCCTGACTCGGCTGCTGACCGACCGCGGACACAACGTCGTGGCGGGCGTCGGGGACGCGGAGGCGCTGATCAAGACAATCGCCGATCTGGCGGCACGGGACGCCGTACCGGATGTGGTGGTCGCGGACGTACGAATGCCGCCGACACACACCGACGAAGGGGTACGGGCAGCAGTGCGGCTGCGCCGGGACTACCCGGGGATCGGGGTGCTGGTGTTGTCCCAGTACGTCGAGGAGCAGTACGCGACGGAGTTGCTGGCCGGATCGAGTCGCGGTGTCGGCTATCTACTGAAGGATCGGGTGGCCGAGGTACGTGAATTCGTCGATGCCGTTGTCCGGGTGGCCCAGGGCGGGACCGCGCTCGACCCCGAGGTGGTGGCCCAGTTGCTGGGTCGCAGCCGCAAGCAGGACGTCCTCGCCGGACTGACACCGCGGGAGCGGGAGGTCCTGGGTCTGATGGCCGAGGGACGGACGAACTCGGCGGTCGCCAAGCAGTTGGTGGTGAGTGACGGTGCGGTCGAGAAGCACGTCAGCAACATCTTCCTCAAGCTCGGTCTCTCACCGAGCGTGGGGGACCACCGACGAGTGCTGGCCGTACTGACCTATCTGAATTCCTGATGAACTGACACCCTGTCAGATGCAGTTGGAGCAGCGGACCGGAGACGATCCGGTCCGCGGGCCCAGAACCAAAGGATGAGTACGGAGCGTCTTCAAGGAGAGCGCCGGGGGGCGATGGAGCCATGACAAACCAGCACAATGGGTTATGTCAGAAGAAGGTCCGGATTACGAGCATCCCAGGGAACGGCACCCTCCCGGACGTAGGGTGGGCTCCATGGCCGCCGGTGAGCCGGCCGGTCCGGAGCAGCCGCCTCGAGGGAGGTCCAGTTCAGTGACCAGCCAGGTCAGTAGCCCAACCGGGCAGACCGATGGAGCCGACGGAACCGACGAAGCCGGTGAGGCTGTCGTCGGAGAGCAGCGCGGTGCACCGGCACCTCAACCCCTGGAAAAAGAGGTCCGCCGCCTCGATCGGGTGATCATTCGGTTTGCCGGTGACTCGGGTGATGGGATGCAGCTGACGGGGGACCGGTTCACGTCGGAGACGGCGACGTTCGGGAACGATCTGTCGACGCTGCCGAATTTTCCCGCCGAGATCCGTGCACCGGCCGGGACCCTGCCCGGTGTCTCCAGCTTCCAGCTGCATTTCGCCGATCATGACATCCTCACCCCCGGCGACGCGCCGGATGTGCTGGTGGCGATGAACCCGGCCGCGTTGAAGGCGAACATCGGTGATGTGCCGCGCGGCGCGGAGATCATTGTGAATACCGATGAGTTCACGAAGCGGCCAATGGCGAAGGTCGGCTACGAGACCTCCCCGCTGGAGGACGGGTCGTTGGAGGCCTACCAGGTCCATCCGGTGCCCCTGACGACTTTGACCCTTGAGGCTCTGAAGGAGTTCGGGCTTCCCCGCAAGGAGGCCGAACGCAGCAAGAACATGTTCGCTTTGGGGTTGCTGTCGTGGATGTATCACCGGCCGACGGAGGGCACCGAGCGGTTCTTGCGGGCGAAGTTCGCGAAGAAGCCACAGATCGCCGAGGCGAATGTCGCCGCGTTCCGGGCCGGTTGGAACTTCGGCGAGACCACCGAGGACTTCGCGGTCTCCTATGAGGTCGCCCCGGCCACCAAGGCGTTCGCGGCCGGCACCTACCGCAGCATCTCCGGGAACCTGGCCCTGTCCTACGGGCTGATCGCGGCCGGCCGGCAGGCCGACCTGCCCTTGTACTTGGGGTCGTATCCGATCACTCCGGCCTCCGACATCCTGCACGAACTCAGCAAGCACAAGAACTTCGGGGTACGCACCTTCCAGGCCGAGGATGAGATCGCGGCCATTGGGGCGGCGTTGGGGGCGGCGTTCGGCGGGCAGTTGGGGGTCACCACCACCTCCGGGCCGGGTGTGGCGCTGAAGTCGGAGACCATCGGGCTGGCGGTGTCACTGGAGCTGCCGTTGCTCGTGGTGGCGATTCAGCGCGGCGGTCCTTCGACGGGGTTGCCGACCAAGACCGAGCAGGCCGACCTGCTGCAGGCGATGTACGGGCGCAACGGTGAGGCGCCGGTGCCGATCGTGGCACCCCGCACCCCGGCGGACTGCTTCGACGCCGCGCTCGACGCGGCACGGATCGCGGTCACCTACCGCACCCCGGTATTCCTGCTCTCCGACGGCTATCTGGCCAACGGCTCCGAGCCCTGGCGCATCCCGGAGATCGACGAACTCCCCGACCTGCGGGTGCAGTTCGCCACCGGACCCAACCACGAGCTGGCCGATGGCACCGAGGTGTTCTGGCCCTACAAGCGCGATCCGCACACGCTGGCCCGCCCGTGGGCGGTGCCCGGCACCCCGGGCCTTGAACACCGGATCGGCGGGATCGAGAAGCAGGACGGCACCGGCAACATCTCCTACGACCCCGCCAACCACGACTTCATGGTCCGCACCCGCCAGGCCAAAATCGACGGCATCAGCGTCCCCGACCTCGAAGTCGACGACCCCGCCCAGGCCAAAACCCTGGTCCTCGGCTGGGGCTCCACCTACGGGCCGATCACCGCGGCCGTCCGGCGCCTGCGCACCGCCGGCATCCCCATCGCCCAGGCCCACCTGCGCCACCTCAACCCCTTTCCCCGGAACCTCGGCGAGATTCTGGGACGTTACGAGAAAGTGGTCGTGCCCGAGATGAACCTCGGGCAGCTCACCACCCTGCTCAGGGCCAAATACCTGGTGGACGCGCACTCCTACAACCAGGTCAACGGAATGCCGTTCAAGGCCGAGCAGCTCGCAGAGGCTCTCAAGGAGGCCATCAATGACTGAGGCGCTCTCGCTGGTACCCAAAGCCGAGGCCAGGCAATCCATGAAGGACTTCAAGTCCGATCAGGAAGTGCGCTGGTGCCCCGGCTGCGGCGACTACGCGGTCCTGGCCGCCGTACAGGGCTTCATGCCCGAACTCGGCCTGGCCAAAGAGAACATCGTCTTCGTCTCCGGAATCGGCTGCTCCTCCCGCTTCCCCTACTACATGAACACCTACGGGATGCACTCCATCCACGGCCGCGCCCCCGCCATCGCCACCGGACTGGCCTCCTCCCGCCGGGACTTGAGCGTCTGGGTCGTCACCGGCGACGGCGACGCGCTGTCCATCGGCGGCAACCACCTCATCCACGCCCTGCGCCGCAACGTCAACCTCAAGATCCTGCTCTTCAACAACCGGATCTACGGACTCACCAAAGGCCAGTACTCCCCGACCTCCGAAATCGGCAAAATCACCAAGTCCACCCCCATGGGCTCCCTCGACGCCCCCTTCAACCCGGTCTCACTCGCGATCGGTGCCGAAGCGAGCTTCGTGGCCCGCACCGTCGACTCCGACCGCAAACACCTCACCAGCGTCCTGCGCCAGGCCGCCGACCACCCCGGCACCGCCCTCGTCGAGATCTACCAGAACTGCAACATCTACAACGACGGCGCCTTCGAAGCCCTCAAAGACAAACAACAGGCCGAAGAAGCCGTCATCCGCCTGGAACACGGCGAGCAGATCCGCTTCGGCGCCGACCGCACCAAAGGCGTCATCCGCGACCCCGCCACCGGCGACCTCAAAGTCACCACCGTCACCCCCGACAACGAAAACCAGATCCTCGTCCACGACGCCCACGCGACCAGCCCCACCACCGCCTTCGCACTCTCACGCCTCGCCGACCCCGACACCCTGCACCACACCCCCATCGGAGTACTCCGCAGCATCCACCGCCCCGTCTACGACACCCTGATGTCGGACCAGTTGGACGCCGCCATCGAGAGAGACGGCAAGGGCGACCTGGGCGCACTACTCGCCGGAAACGACACCTGGACCGTGGTCGGCTGACCATTCGCTGTCACCCACGTCCCCTTGCGAGGCCCGGCCCCGGGCGCACTTCAGGGCCGGGCCTCGTCGTACGTCTCCCGCGCCCGGAGCACCAGGTCCATCCGCCGCTCGGTCCAGCGCGCCAGCCCCCAGACCTGGTCGGCCGCCTCCCGGCCCAGCTCCGTCAGCGCGTAGTCGACGCGGGGCGGGATCACGGGCTTGGCGTCGCGGTCGACGAAGCCGTCGCGCTCCAGCGTCTGGAGGGTCTGAGCCAGCATTTTCTCGCTCACCCCGCCGATCTCGCGGCGCAGCTCGCTGAAGCGGTACGAACGCTCCAGCAGGGCGGCGAGCACCAGCACGCCCCAGCGGCTGGTGACGTGCTCAAGCACGACCCGCGAGGGGCAGCCCGCATGGTTGACGTCGGGGCCTCTGCTCGCTCCCGTACCCACTTCTCCGCTTACTGCCATGTGGGTACCTTACTTCAAAGTGGGTACTTACTCACAGTTAGCGCCTGCCGTAGGGTGAGTTCTCGAACCCCCGCGAACAGGAGAAAACCCCCATGAGCATTGTCGTCACCGGAGCCACCGGCGCCCTGGGCCGTCTCGTCATCGACGAGCTGCTCGCCCAGGTACCGGCGAACATCGTCGCCGCCGTCGTACGCAGCAAGGAGAAGGCGGCGGACCTCGCGGCGCGCGGGGTGGAGATCCGGATCGCGGACTACAGCGAGCCCGCGACCCTGGCCGGCGCCTTCCGCCCCGGGGACCGCGTCCTGCTGATCTCCGGCAGCGAGGTCGGACAGCGCGTCCCGCAGCACACCGCGGTGATCGACGCGGCGAAGGCGGCAGGGGTGGCGCAGCTCGCGTACACGGGCGTCCTCGGCGGGCCCGACGCCGACTTCCTGCTGGCCGACGAGCACAAGGTCACCGAGCAGCTGATCCTCGACTCGGGGCTGCCGTACACCTTCCTGCGCAACGGCTGGTACACCGAGAACTACACGGACCAGCTGGGTGTGGTCCTTGAGCACGGCGCCGTCGTCACCAACGCGGGCGAGGGCCGGGTCGCCTCCGCCACCCGCGCCGACTTCGCCGCCGCCGCGGCCGCCGTCCTGGTCGGCGACAGCGACACGCACCTGGGGCGCGCGTACGAGCTGAGCGGCGACGTCGCCTGGAGCTTCGGCGAGTACGCGGCCGAGGTCGCTGAGGCTTCGGGCAAGGCCGTCTCGTACAACGCCGTCCCGGCCGCCGAGCACCAGCGGATCCTGGTCGGAGCCGGACTCCCCGAGGGCTTCGCCACGATCCTCGTGGACGTGGACGAAGCGATCGCGCGGGGGCTGCTCGCCGGGACGAGCGGCGATCTGGCGCGGCTCATCGACCGGCCCACCACCCCGCTCGCGACATCCATCGCCACCGCTCTCGCCTGACCCCCGCGCACCGGGAGCGGCCCGCGCGCCGCATCCCAGTACCGGTACCGACCCGCCCGATATGACCCGCGTCACCATCGGCTCCCCTGTCATGACCGTCATGCGATACGGACATGACAGGCTGGCCGGGGCGGCGTTACCGTCGACGCGACAACGGGTGCGGGGCGGGAGACTCAATGAAGACGATCAGCGAGCAGCGGACCGGCCTGCTGTACGGCTTGGGCGCCTATGCGATGTGGGGGCTCGTCCCACTGTTCTGGCCGCTGCTCAAGCCGTCCGGCGCGCTGGAGATCCTCGCTCACCGCATGGTCTGGTCGCTGGCCGTCGTCGCCATCGCACTGCTGGCGCTGCGCCGCTGGGCTTGGGTCGGCGAGCTGATACGCCAGCCCCGCCGGCTGGCGCTGATAGCCGTCGCCGCGGCCGTCATCACGGTCAACTGGGGCCTGTACATCTGGTCCGTCAACAACGGCCATGTCGTCGAGGCCTCCCTCGGCTACTTCATCAATCCGCTGGTCACCATCGCCATGGGCGTCCTGCTCCTCAAGGAACGGCTGCGGCCCGCCCAGTGGATCGCCGTCGGCATCGGCTTCGCGGCCGTGCTCGTGCTGGCCATCGGGTACGGGCAGCCGCCGTGGATCTCGCTGACGCTGGCGTTCTCGTTCGCGACGTACGGCCTGGTCAAGAAGAAGGTCAACCTCGGCGGGGTGGAGTCGCTCTCCGCCGAGACCGCGATCCTCTTCCTGCCCGCGCTCGGCTACCTGCTCTGGACCGGATCGCAGGGCGGCTCCACCTTCGGCACGGAGGGCACGGGCCATGCGGCGCTGCTGGCCGCGACCGGGCTGGTGACGGCCGTCCCGCTGGTCTGCTTCGGCGCGGCGGCGATCAGGGTGCCGCTGTCGACGCTGGGGCTGCTGCAGTACCTCGCGCCGGTGTTCCAATTCGTCCTGGGCATCACGTACTTCCACGAGGCCATGCCGCCCGAGCGCTGGGCGGGCTTCGCCCTGGTCTGGGTGGCGCTGGCCGTCCTGACCTGGGACGCGCTGCGTACGGCGCGACGCACCAGGGCGGACGCGGTACGGCTGCGGACGGCGCGGGCGGCCACCGCCGCGCTCGCCGACACCGTCTCCGCGGCCGGCCCCGAGGCCGTGGTCACACCGCCGCGCGAACCGGCGACGTAACGTCCAGCAGGCATCAGCTCTCCGCGCCGTTCGGGTCACTCCGGTCGATCCGGCGGGCCCGGTGGGCCCGCACCTTGTGGCGGTTTCCGCAACGCCCCATCGCGCACCAGCGGCGCCGTCCCGGGCGGGAGGTGTCGACGAAGAGCAGCGCGCAGTCGTGGGCGCCGCAGATCCGGACGCGGTGCGCGAACGCGCCCGTGAACAGGTCGATCGCGTCGCGCGCCACCGTCGAGAGCAGCTGCTCCCCGGTCGCCCCCGGCGCCCACCCGCGCGCCGCACCACCGCCGGCACCCGCGTCGGCAGACGGGCCGATACGGGCGACCAACGCCGCCCGCGCCGCCCGCGCATTGAGCACATCCAGGTCGGCCAAGGACAGGGCGCGGCCGTGCGCGCGGTCCTCGGCCAGCCGCCACAGCGCGTCGCGCAGCGCCCGCGCGTCCACCAGCTCCGCCTCGCTCACCAGCACATCGAGCCCGCCGGGCAGCCGACTCTCCCGCGCCCAGCGCACCAGGTCGGCGGGGGTGTGCAGGACCTCGTACCGGGCGTAGGCACCGGGGCCGCCGGTCGGCAGCAGCTCCAGGCAGAGCGCGCCGGGATCGAAGACGAACGGGCGGCCCTCCGGCGCACGCAGGGTCAGTCCTGGCGTGTCCATTGCGGCCTCCATCACGTAACCAGTACAAGTGGTTGACATGACACTGCACTGGAAACTCGTCATCGACGCCGCCGACCCGCACGCCCAAGCCGACTTCTGGGCCGCGACCCTCGGCTACCAGGTGGAGGACAACAGCGGCCTCATCGAGCGCCTGCTCGGCATCGGCGCCGCACCGCCCGAAGCAACGGTGGAATTCCACGGCCGCCGCGCATGGCGCGAACTGGTCGCCGTCCGGCATCCGGACGACCCGTACGACGCGGACAGCGGCACGGGCCTCGGCCGCCGCCTGCTGTTCCAGCACGTGCCGGAGGTGAAGACCGGCAAGAACCGGCTCCACATCGACGTGCACACCGCCCAGGGCACCCGGGAGGCCGAAGTCACGCGCCTGGAAGGGCTCGGCGCGAGCGTCCTGCACCACGTCAAGGAGCCGGGCGGGGAGTGGCTCGTCATGGCCGATCCCGAGGACAACGAGTTCTGCCTCCACTGAAGGCGTGCACCGGGGCCCCGGCGGGCCACTGGACACGTCCGCCGGAGCCCCGGCCGTCCGCTGAAAACGCACACAGTCCCGGTATACGAACACCAGTGACCGGTTTCCGCTCTTGACTGGGCATCGGGCCCGCGCCGAACATGCAGCACGCACAGCGCACCACCAGCTTCAGTACAGCTCCTACGCCCCGCGTCACACCCATCGCGGGGCGTCTCGCACGTTCCGTCCTGTCCCCACGGAATCCGGAGCCCCCACATGAATCTCTCCACGTCCAGACGCACCGCCGCCGCGGCCGTACTCGCGCTCGCCGGACTGCTCGCCGCCACCGCGCCGTCGGCTTCCGCCGCCCCGCGGGCCGCGCTCGCCGCCCCCGACATACCGATAGCCAACGTCAAGGCGCACCTCAACCAGCTCCAGTCGATAGCCACCGCCAACGGCGGCAACCGCGCGCACGGCAGGCCCGGTTACAAGGCGTCCATCGACTATGTGAAGGCCAAGCTGGACGCCGCCGGATTCACCACCTCCGTGCAGCAGTTCACCTCCAGCGGCGCGACCGGCTACAACCTGATCGCCGACTGGCCCGGCGGTGACGCGAACCAGGTCCTGATGGCCGGCGCGCACCTCGACTCGGTCACCTCGGGCGCCGGGATCAACGACAACGGGACCGGCTCGGCCGCCGTCCTTGAGACCGCGCTCGCCGTCTCCCGCGCCCAGCTCAAGCCCACGAAACATCTGCGGTTCGGCTGGTGGGGCGCGGAGGAGCTCGGGCTCGTGGGCTCGAAGTACTACGTCAACCAACTGCCGAGCACCGAGCGTACGAAGTTCTCCGGATACCTGAACTTCGACATGATCGGCTCGCCGAACCCCGGCTACTTCGTCTACGACGACGACCCGGCCATCGAGAAGACCTTCAAGGACTTCTACACCGGCCTCGGCGTCCCGACCGAGATCGAGACCGAGGGCGACGGCCGCTCGGACCACGCCAGCTTCAAGAACGTCGGCATCCCGGTGGGCGGCCTCTTCACCGGCGCGAGCCGTACGAAGTCGAGCGCCCAGGCGCAGAAGTGGGGCGGTACCGCGGGCCAGGCCTTCGACCGCTGCTACCACTCGTCGTGCGACACCACCGCGAACATCAACGACACCGCGCTGGACCGCAACAGCGACGCGATCGCCCACGCGATCTGGACGCTGGGCACCGAGCCGACCACACCGCCCGGTGAGTCCACCGAGAACACCACCGACGTCGCCATTCCCGACAACGGCGCGGCCGTCACCTCGCCCGTCACCATCGCCGGCCGCACGGGCAACGCTCCCACCGCGCTCAAGGTCGGCGTGGACGTCAAGCACACCTGGCGCGGCGATGTGGTGCTCGACCTGGTCGCGCCCGACGGAACGGCGTACCGGCTGAAGGACTCCAGCAGCAACGACTCGGCGGACAACGTCATCACCACCTACACGGTGAACGCGTCGAGCGAGCCGGCCAACGGGATCTGGAAGCTGCGCGCCCAGGACGTGGCCGCGCAGGACACCGGCTACATCGACAGCTGGAAGCTCACGTTCTGAGGCACCCGGGCCCCGGAGCGCTCAGGGCCTGAAAGCACGCAGGACATGGTCGATCAGCTCCGCGATACGCGCGGGAGTGTGCAGTGACTGCCGGAGGACATAGCGGTAGTAGAGCGGGCCGTAGAGCATCTCCGCGGCCAGTTCGAGGTCGGTGTCCTCCGGCAGTTCGCCCTGTAACTGCGCGCTGCGCAGCCGGTCCTTCGCCGCGGCGAAGCGCTGCGAGATCAACTGCTCGTTGAGCGTCCGCGCCAGTGCGTCGTCGTGCAGCACCTCGGAGAGGATGCCGGCGTACGCGGGGCCGTACGGCGCGGTGGCGAACCGCACCGCGAGACCAGTCATGTGCGTCCGCAGATCGGCCGCGAGATCGCCGGTGTCGATGAACGGTGTGCCGCCCTCCACCCCGTCCGTCACGGATTCGAGCACCACCGCGCCCTTGGACGGCCACCAGCGGTAGATGGTCTTCTTGCTCACCCCGGCGTGCGCCGCGATCGCCTCGATCGTGACGCCGCCGTACCCCTTCTCCGCGCACAGCTCCAGGGCCGCGGTGAGGATCGCCAGTCGCGACTTCTCGCTGCGGCGCTGCGGGTTGGGCGGGCCCGACGGACTACCTGGTGTGGCCATTCGGTGAGCATAGGGCGGTACGAAACGGTCCGTGTTGACAGCCCTTCGTCCGAACCCGAACAATGCCCTGAGGAAACGGTACGTGTCGTGTCGAGCCGAGTCGGGGGACAGCTCGACGGCATCCCGTACGGGGCCCCGCGTCGCAGCGGGGCCCCTGCCTTGTCCTCGGGCCTGCGCGCGGCGATCTCAGGCCCGGCCGGGGACTCTCAGGCCGTGATGTCCTTCGTCGAGAAGCGCGCCCAGGCCGCGGAGCCGAACACCGCCACGTACAGCCCCTGGAGCCCCAGGTTCTTCAGCACCTCGTCCCAGTAGACCGGCTCGCGCAGCAGGTCCGTGAAGGACAGCCAGTAGTGCGGGAAGAGATACGGGTGGATCGCGTGCGACTGCGGGATCGTGTCCAGGATCTGCACCGTGATCAGCAGTCCGACCGTCGCCGCCATCGCCGCGATGCCACTGCCGGTGAGGGTCGAGATGAACAGGCCGAGGGCCGCGAGCCCGGTCAGTGAGGCGGCCACGACGGCCGCGATCAGCACCGCCCGCGCCATGCCTTCGCCGAAGCTGATCTGCGTCCCCGAAATGGTCGTGACGTCACCGAGCGGGAAGAGCAACGCGCCGGTGACCAGCGCGGATGCCGCCACCACCAGGGTCGCGACCAGGCAAAAGGCCATGGCGGCCGTGTACTTGGCGAGCAGCAGACGGGTGCGGCCGGCCGGGGCGACCAGCAGATAGCGCAGTGTCCCGGCGTTCGCCTCCCCCGCGACCGAGTCGCCCGCGACGACGCCGACGGCCATCGGCAGGAACACCGGCAGGGTCGCGGCGAGCGCCGCGAAGACCAGGAACAGACCGTTGTTGGTGATCTGGGTGAGGAAGGCGGGGCCCTCTCCGCCGCCGCCACCGCTGCCGATCGAGGAGCCGTCGCTCGTCTCGATCTTCACGGCGATGCCGATCAGTACGGGCACGGCGGCCAGCACCGCGAGCAGCGCGAGCGTGCGCCAGCGCCGGAAGGTGAGGGTGAGCTCGGACCGGAAGAGGCCGAGGGTCCACAGCGCGCTCCGGCCCGTGCGGCGGCCCTGGTGCGGCGTCTCAGCCCGCGACATCGAAGCCCTCCCCGGTCAGCGCGACGAAGGCGTCCTCCAGTGAGGCCCGCTCGACCCCGAAGGATCGCACCCGGACCCCGGCCCGCACCAGCGCGGCATTGAGGTCCGCCAATTCCATGTCTCCCGGGGGCGGTTCGCCGGTCACCCGGTCCTCTTCGACGGCCAGCCCGGTGACGCCGAGCTCCTTGAGGACCCGCGCCGCGTCGGCCGCGTCCGGGGTGGTGACGGCGAGGCGCCCGCGCGCACCGGCCGCGAGATCGGCGACCGGGCCCTGGACGAGCAGCCGCCCCTGAGCCATCACCGCCGCATGGGTGCAGACCTGCTCGATCTCGTCGAGCAGGTGCGAGGAGAGAAAGACCGTGGTGCCCTCTGCCGCCAACTCCCGTACCAGCGAACGGATTTCCCGCATGCCCTGCGGGTCCAGGCCGTTGGTCGGCTCGTCGAGTACGAGCAGTCTGCGGGGCTGGAGCAGCGCGGAAGCGAGCCCGAGCCGCTGCTTCATCCCCAGCGAGTACGCCTTGGCCTTCTTGGACCCGGCCGCCGTGAGCCCCACCCGGTCGAGCGCCGCCGCGACCCTGATCTTCCGGGTGCGGGGGTCGGCGGCCGGGTCGGCGGAGTCGTATCGAGTGAGGTTGTCGCGCCCGGACAGAAAGCCGTACAGCGCGGGCCCCTCGATGAGCGCGCCCACCTCGGGAAGCACCGCGCGCACGTGGCGCGGCACGGGCCTGCCGAGCATCGTCGCCGTGCCCGACGTCGGCTCGATCAGGCCCATCAGCATCCGGATGGTGGTCGTCTTCCCCGAGCCGTTGGGCCCGAGGAAGCCGAACACGCTGCCGGCCGGGACGGTGAGGTCGAGGCCGTCGACGGCGAGCTGCCCGCCGCGGAAACGCTTGGTGAGCCCGCGGGTATCGATCACGGCCCCACCTGCGGCGGACAGCTCTTCCATCTACCTACCTGCTCCCGGTTCCCGGCCCCATGTGCCGATTACCTGGCCTCGTTGGCGGCCTTCACCAGGGCGTCCTTGGTGACCGCGCCGACGTACACCGTGCCGTCGTCCGTCATCAGGGCGTTGACCAGGCGGGTCGAGAAGATCGTGCCCGTGCCGAACTTGCCGGACACCTTGTCGCCCAGCGCGTCCATGAACTGCTCGGCCTCGGGCGGCAGGTCGCCACCCTTCTCACCGGCCTTGCCCTCGGCCTTGGGCGCCGTCGCGCCTTCGCCCGCAGGCGACTTGATCACGGCGACCGAGGACCAGCCCTCGCCGAGGACGTTCAGCCCCTGAAGGTCATCGAGGCCGGAGGGCAGGCCGCCCTTGCCGCCGTCGAACTCCTTCTCGAACTCCTCAAAGCCCTTGTCGCCCTTGCCCTGCTCCTTGCCCTCGTCGGCCTCGGTCACCTTCGCGCCCTTGGGCGGGCTGAACTTGAAGGTGTCCGCGGACGGCTTTCCGAAGTCGACCTTGGTGAAGCCCGCGTCGATCGCGGCCTTGCCGCCGCTGCTCGGCGAGAGCGTGAACTTCAGCGGTACGCCGTTGTCAGCGTCGACCGCGATCCTGATGGCGCCGATCGTGGAGCCGGACCCCTTGGGCTTGATGAGCAGCTGGTACGCGTCGCGGCCCGCGACCTGCGTCGTGCCGTCGACGGTCACCGATGTGGTGTCGTCCGCGGCCTTCAGGACCTCTTCCGCGAGTGCCTTCGGGGTGGTCGGGACGCCCTCGGGCAGCTTCTCCTGCTTACCGGAATCCTTACCGGCATCCTTGGGCGCCTTCGCGTGGAAGGCCTCGTTCGAGGCACTGTCGTACGCCCAGACCTCGCCGGCGTTGTGAATGAGGCTGTACTCGGCGGCGTCGTCGAGGATCGACACCCGCTGCTTGTCAGGGCCGTCCGCCGCGACACGCAGCGTGTGCGTGCCGGAGGCCAGCTCCATCAGCTTGTCCTTGGGGTCGGCCGACGCACCCTCGCCGCCGCCCTTGGGACCCATGCCGCTCGCCAGGCCCTCGGCCAGGCCGCCCAGCGAGGGGATGCCCAGGTCGGTGCTGATCTTCACGGTGCCGGAGAGCCGCTGGGTGTCGGACGCGGCGATCTTCTCGATCAGCTGCTGCGCGGAGATCTTCGGAAGGTCGGGGTCGCCGGAGTTGGCTAGCGCCGGTACGAGCCCGATGGTTGCCGCCGCCACCCCCGCAACCGCGACCGGGACGATGTAGCGGGCGGCCTTGCGCCGGCTCGCCACGAAGCCCTTGGTCTCCTCGGTGGGCTGCGCGCTGTCGTTCGGTGCCATGTGTGCTCTACCTCCGTGGTTGGCGGCCGTCGTCAGTTGCACTCGTCCACCCCGCGGCGCCATTCTCACCCGAATTGGTGGGGAGTGGTGGTCCCAATCTGACCAAATCGGCGGATGCGAAGCGTCAGCCCCCGGGATCAACTCCATCTACTGCTGCGGTATGACACAAAGCACCGGCGTCTCCCCCGCGGGGCAGGAGAAAACACCGGTGCCCCTTGCATCTATCTCGTGCCCCTACGCGGTCGGTTCTCCCGGTCAGCGCTGGATGAAGACGTAGTCGGCCCGGTACGAGACCGCGGCCAGCGAGCCCTCCGTGCAGCTACCGGCCGGCGCGACGCCACCCACCGTGTTCAGCCGCAGGATCTCGCCGGTGTGCGCGAGCAGCCCGCGCTTCTTGCCCGACTGCTGGGCCTGGAGGTCCAGCTCGGGGATGTTCGCGGCGCCGTTGGGCGTCCTGGAGATCACCGCGCCGGTGACCGCGCTGCGGTCCGGGGCGATCCACTGGGGAGTGCCCGAGTTCGGCTCGACGAAGGAGTGGGCGATGCCGCCGGCCAGCACGGCCCGTACATCGCGCTGCTGGAACGAGAACTTCCCGTCCGTGCGCTTCTTGCACTCGTAGATCTGCTTGCCCCTGAGCACCGGGGCCTGGACGCTCTTCAGCGCGTGGCCGAAGTCGAAGGCGTTGGTCACCTTGTGGAACTGGCCGCGTACCGCGCCGCCCGGGAACTCCGCGGTGTGGAGGTTCGCGTAAAAGCCCGTAGGACCGGCCTTGAACGCGTCCAGCAGCGCCGCGTCCTTCACCTCGACGGACCCGGTGAGGCTGCGGCTCCTGCTCCTGCCGCTCTCGCTCTTGCCGAGCTGATCAGTGAAGTCGATCTTGACGCCGCCGTTGACGCCCCTGCCGCCCTGGTGGATGTGCAGGGCGGTCGGCCGGTCGGCGCCGCGCCACTTCACAGCGAAGGACACCGTGCTGCCCTCGACCTTGAGGAACTCCAGCGCGGCGCCGTCCTTGTCGCCCGCGGCCGGGCCGCCCGGCACAGGCACCTCGTTGCCGCCCTTGAGGCTCGCCGCGAAGAAGGAGGCGTCGCCACGGGTGCTGGTGCTGGTACTGCCGCTGTCGGCGAAGGCCGGCAGCGCGGCGAGCGTGACGCCCGCCGCGGCCGCGACCGCGGTGGTGGCGATCAGGATGGTCTTGCGGGTACGTCGTCGCTGCGCGATATCGCTCATGACCGGAATTCTCCCCGTATCCCGTGCCATCGCCCCCTGCGACGGCATCTGGGCATACGTACGAAGCGGATCTCAGCCTGGACTCAACCCAAAGATGTGACCTGCGCCACATCCCGGCGTCACGTCATCCGGCGCGGTGCACCACGGTGTCGCACAGCTCCTCCAGAGCCGACTTCGCATAGCACTCGGGCAGCGGCGCCAGTGTGTCGCGGGCCTCCTGCGCATACCGCACGGTGTCGCGTCGCGCCTGCTCCAGGGCCGGGTGCTCACGCATGCGCCGCAGCACCTCCGTGAGCCTGGCGTCGTCCGTGAGGTCCCCGTCGAGCAGCTCGCACAGCTCCACGTCCCCCGGACGCCCGTGCGCCGCCGCCTGCGCCCTCAGGTGCAGCACCGGCAGCGTGGGGATGCCCTCGCGCAGGTCCGTGCCGGGCGTCTTGCCCGACTCATGGCCCTCACTGGAGATGTCCAGCAGGTCGTCCGCGAGCTGGAAGGCGATGCCGAGCCGCTCGCCGTACTGCGTCAGGATGTCGACGACACTCTCGTCCGCGCCGGCCATGATCGCGCCGAATCGCCCGGAGACCGCGACGAGCGAGCCGGTCTTGCCTGCGATGACGTCCAGGTAGTGATCAACCGGGTCGCGGCCGTCGCGCGGCCCCGACGTCTCCAGGATCTGGCCGGTGACCAGGCGTTCGAACGCCTCCGCCTGGACACGCACGGCTTCGAGTCCGAGATCGGCCAGTATGTGCGACGCCCGCGCGAACAGGAAGTCACCGGTGAGCACCGCGACCGAGTTGCCCCAGCGCGCGTTGGCGCTGGCCACTCCGCGGCGCACATCAGCCTCGTCCATCACGTCGTCGTGGTACAGCGTGGCCAGATGCGTCAGCTCGACGACCACGGCGGAGGGCACGATGCCCGGCGCGTGGGGATCACCGAACTGCGAGGCCAGCATGACAAGGAGCGGACGGAACCGCTTGCCGCCCGCCCGCACCAGGTGCCGGGCGGCGTCCGTGATGAAGGGGACCTCGCTCTTGGTGGCGTCGAGCAGTCCCTCCTCGACAGCCGCCAATCCGGCCTGCACATCGGCCTCAAGAGCCTGGTCCCGCACGCTCAGTCCGAACGGCCCGACGACGGTCACGAGGGCTACTCCTGTCTGCTGACGATCACACGGATTGTCGATCTGTCGCTGTCCACAACTCAAGTCAGCGTATCCGGTCAGCTTTCGATCACCGAGAGCGCCTTCCCGTCGCCCCGAGCGCAGTCCGATGAGCCCCGGTATGTTCGTTTTCAGCTCATGCGACCAGGAGTAGGCCCTTTGTCCAGCACTGTGCCCGACACCGACTCAGACCAGCCACCGCCCGAGGACGACCACGCCTTCTTCGGGCAGCCGCGTGGCCTGATGACCCTCTCCGGCCTGGAGGTCTGGGAACGTTTCTCGTTCCTGGGCATGCAGGCCACCCTCGTCCTGTACTTCGCCGACGCTGTCTCCGACGGCGGCATGGGCATGGATCCGGCAACCGCCGCCTCGGTCTCGGCGGCGTACGGAACCATGGTCTATCTGGTCGCCGTGGCCGGTGGCTGGCTGGCCGACCGCGTCCTCGGCTCCTACCGCGCCGTGCTGTGGGGCGGCGTCCTCATCGCCTGCGGCCACTATTCGATGGCCGTCCCCACCGACGGCATGACCTGGACGGGGCTCGGCCTGATCAGCGCCGGTACGGGCCTGCTCAAGCCCAATGTCGCCGGCATGGTCGGCAGGCTCTACCGCACCGGCGACCGCCGCGACGCCGGTTTCGCCCTTTACTACATGGGCATCAACATCGGCGCCTTCGCCGGCCCGCTGGTCACCGGCTGGCTCGGTGACCACAAGGGCTGGCACTGGGGCTTCTCGGCCGCCGCGATCGGCATGACCTTCGGTCTGATCCAGTACGTGATGGGCCGCCGTCACCTGGCCGGGCGCAAAGCCTCCGCCGAATTCAAGCTGCCGCCCGACGGCATGCGCCGGGCCGTACGCCCGATCGTCGCCGGGGTCCTGGGTTTCGCCGCCGTAACGACTCTGCTCGCGCTGTCGCCGGCCCTCGCCAACGGCATCCAGGCGCAGGTCGTGAAGTTGTACGGCGAGGTGTCGAACCCCGTGCACTTCGGCGTCAACGGCGCCGTCGCGGTAGCGGTCGGCCTGGCCGCGATCGCCGCCGCCCCTGGCTCAAGCCCACCATGCACCCCGTCCACTGAGGTGACCCATGCAGATCCATGTCCGTCCCGCTTCCGACTTCCCGTACCCCACGACCCAGGAGGACGTACGGATCCCGCTTCCCGACGGGACGCGTCTTTACGCCCGCATCTGGCGTCCGGTGACCGAGGAGCCCGTACCGGCGCTGCTCGAATACCTGCCGTACCGGCTGAGCGACTGGACCGCGCCGCGTGACGCGCAGCGCCACCCCTGGTACGCGGGGCACGGCTACGCCTCGGTGCGGGTGGATGTGCGCGGACACGGCAACAGCGAGGGCATGCCGGGCGACGAGTACGACGCGACGGAGCTGGCGGACGGCGTCGCGGTGGTGAACTGGCTCGCCGAGCAGCCCTGGTGCACCGGCAAGGTCGGCATGTTCGGCATCTCCTGGGGCGGCTTCAACTCCCTGCAGATCGCGGCGCTCGCCCCCGAGCCGCTCAAGGCGATCGTCACGGTCTGCTCCTCGGACGACCGCTACGACAACGACGTGCACTACATGGGCGGCTCCGTACTGGCCGTGGACATGCACGCCTGGGCGGCGACCATGCTCGCCTTCGTCTCACGCCCGCCCGACCCGGCGCAGGTGGGCGACGCCTGGCGGGACATGTGGCTGACCCGCCTGGAGAAGGTCGAGCCCCTCATCCACACCTGGCTGACGCACCAGACGCGCGACGACTACTGGAAGCACGGCAGCGTCTGCGAGGACTACGGGGCGATCGACGCGGCGGTGCTCGCGGTGGGCGGCTGGCACGACCCGTACCGCGACACGGCGCTGCGGCTGGTCGAGCATCTGGATCCCAACCGGGTACGGGGCCTGATCGGCCCGTGGTCGCACCAGTACCCGGACCGGGGGCGGCCGCCAGGACCGGCCATCGGCTTCCTCCAGGAGACGCTGCGCTGGTGGGACCACTGGCTGAAGGACTCCGACGACACCGACGTCATGGCGGAGCCGCTGCTGCGCTCCTGGATCAGCGAGTCGCATCCGCCGCGGACGGTGTACGAGGAGCTGCCTGGCCGCTGGGTGGGCGACGCGGTCTGGCCGTCGCCACACATCACCAGCGTCCCGTTCGCCCTCCAGGGCGCCCCGATCGTCGTCGACTCGCCGCAGCACACCGGCCTGGACGCGGGCCGCTTCTTTCCCTTCGGCAACGACGCGGACCTGCCGCCCGACCAGCGGGAGGAGGACGCGAAGTCGGCGAGCTTCGAATTCCCGGTGGGCGAGAGCGCCATCGAGATCCTGGGCCGCCCCAGGGTCCGGCTGCGCCTGACCCTGGGCGTCCCGTTCGGCCAGGCCGCCGCCCGGGTCTGCGACGTGGCGCCGGACGGCTCCTCGACCCTGATCACCAGGGGCGTCCTCAACCTCTCGGCGCGCAACGGGCGCGACCGGGCGGACGCGTGGCCGCTGGGCGCGACCAAGGACGTCACCTTCGAGCTGAACGGCATCGGCCACAGCTTCCCGCCCGGCCACCGCATCCGGCTGTCGGTCTCGTCGGCGTACTGGCCGTGGATCTGGCCGCAGGCGGACTCGGCGGGCTTCACCCTCGACCCGGCGGGCAGCAGCCTGGAGCTCCCGGTCCGGACCCCGACCCACGATTCGATCACCTTCGCCCCGCCGGAGCAGTCGACCCCACTGGCCGTCGCCTTCCCCGAGAACCCCGACCAGCGCCCCGAACGCCTCATCACCCGCGATGTGGCCGCCGGCGAATGGCGCATGGAGGTCGACCCGCGTTACGGGGGGACCCGGGTCTACCCGGACGGCCTCAAGTTCACCGAGGACGCGCTGGAGACGTACACGATCCACGAATCGGACCCGCAGAGCGCGCGCACCCGCTCGGACTGGACGATCCGGCTGCACCGCCCGGAGACGGGCTGGGACGTACGCGTCACCACGCGTTCCGAGATCGCCTGTGACGCGGCGGACTTCATCACGTCGAACGAGGTGACGTGCCGGGAGGGCAACGAGGTGGTCTTCCACCGGACGTGGGAAAAGCGGATTCCGCGCACGGCGGGGTGAGGGTGCGGGGGGTGAGGGTGCGAGGCGCATGCGGCGGGCTGTTCCACTACCCGCACCCCGCCTCGCGCCCCCGCACCCGCCTCACCCCCGCGCCACCGCCCCCGCAACCCGAGGCGACGCATACTCCGTGCCGCACACGAACCGCATCACCGGCCCGAACGAAGCCGCCGCGGGCAACCCCGTGAAGTGCAGGCCCCGCACCGACGACCCGTACCCCGCGTCCAGCCGCGGCGCCCCCCGCGTCACCGCCAGGTCCGCCCGCAGCTCGTGCCCGAGGAAGTCCAGCGCCGCCACGTCCGTCCGGTAGCCCGTCGCGGCCATCACATGGTCGGCGGACAGCTCGCGCTGCGCGCCCCGCCCCCCGCTCAGCGTCAGCACCGGGCGGCCGTCCTCCACCCGCGCGCCCTCGATCCGGCGCCCGTCCGTCACCTGGATCCGCCCCGCCAGGAAGCGCTCGCGCAGCCACCACGCGCCGAGCGGCCCCAGCACCCGGCGCACCAGGTAGTGGCGCGCGGGCGCGGGCAGGCGGCGTACATGCGTGGCGTGGTACGACAGCGCGTACAGCGACCAGGCCCGGCCGAACGGCGACTCGGGCCGCAGCCGTGACTGCCGGTCGGGGGCGTCTCCGAAGGACACCGCGCCCGGCCCCCGCGCCACGATCCGCACCGACGCCGCACCCGCCTCCGCCAACAGCACCGCGTTCTCCAGCGCGGACTGCCCGGCGCCCACAACGATGACGTCCTGCCCCGCGAAGCGCGACAGGTCGCGATGGAATGAGGCGTGCGAGATCGGGCCGTTCGCCGAAAGACCTTCCGGCACCGCCGACGCCAGCTCGCGCGGCATCCGCGCCAGGCCCGCCAGGCCCGTCGCCACCACGACCGCCCGCGCCACGAACTGCTCGCCCGAGTCGAGCTTCAGCTCGAAGCCCTCACGCGACCGGTCCACGGACACCACGCGCACCTGCTCCAGATCCGGCAGCAGCTTCCGGGCGAACCACTGCCCGTACTCCACGAACGTCTCCACCGGGATCACGTCCCAGTCGGACTCGTACCGCCGCTCGCCCGTCTCCGCGCAGAAGTCGATCAGATCGTGGCCCGGCTGCGGGGCGTCGATGTTGGATGCCACCGGCGTCGACTTGAGCAACATCCCGGCGGGCATGTTCTCGCGCCAGCTCACCATCGGTGAACCGAACACGCGGACCGGAATGCCGCGGGCCCGCAGATGGGCCGCGGTGGACAGGCCGTAGGGCCCTGCCCCGATGACCACTACCGGACGGATCACGTAAAGTCCCCTCCCCTGGGTGTCAATTACTCGGCCTTGCCACTGACACCGTCGCTCGCCGGCCGCACCTTGACCGCGGGATCCCGGCGAGCGGGACGCGTGCCCCGCCACATCTGGTAGAGGTGCTTGACGCCCGGCCCCACGAGCCGCGCCAGCATCGTCAGGAACGGCCCCATGTCGTCCGCCGCGAACCACGCCAGCTCCGTGCTGTCCGCGCGGGCGGGCGCGTGCGGCGTCGTATAGCCGCTGCGGCGGTACGCGACCAGAGCCGCCAGATCGATGTTCTCCACGACGTACCGGTGACCGGCCCGCTGCTCACCCTCCGTGACCTTGCGCCCGGTCAGATGCAGATGCTGGGCCCGTACGACGTCGATCCCGGCCTCGTTCTCGAAGAGCCGGAACTGCGCGCCCATGCGCGGATTGAAGTCGAGCAGCTTGTACTGCCCGTCGCGCCGGTCGAAGCGCAGATCGAGGTCGACCACCCCGCTGAAACCGACCTGCTTGATGAACTGCGCCGCGATCTCGGCGAGTTCGGGATTGTCCACGACGTACGCACTCGCCGTCATCCCCGCGTGCGGCGGCCAGGACCGCACCTTGACCCCCGTGAACATCGCCAGCGCCGTACTGTCCGCGTCGAAGTAGGCGTGGACGATCCAGTCCTCCGCCTCCTCGCGCGGCAGATACTCCTGCAGGATGACGCCCGGACGCTCGCCCCAGCCGCGCGCGAGCGCGAGCAGCTGCTCGGGCCCCGCTATGCGCGTCGTGCCACTCACCGCGGGCTGCCTGCGGCGTACGAAGGCCTCGCGGTTCTTGGCCACCACCGGGAACCGCGCCACCGCGGCGTACGCCTCCACATCGGCATACGACTCGGGAAACACCGCGGCGGGCGACGGCACCCCGTGCTCGACACACAGCTCGTGCAGCCCCTGCTTGCTGGCGAGCCTGCGCGGCAACGGCGCGTCGACGCGCGGAAAGAGGAAGGGCCCCGCGAGGGCGTCCTGGTGCTCGGCGATCAGCACGGCCGCCTCTTCGTCGGTGGGCAGCAGCACCGTCGGACGGCCGATCTGGCGGCCGATCCGCAGCAGTCCGTCCACCAGTCGCTCGGGGTCCTCCGTGCCGGTGGTCGGCCAGACGAAGGCGCGCTCCAGATAGCGGGAGCGTGCCGCCGGGGTCCACCGGTCCTCGGTGATCGCGTACATGGGCACACCGAGTCGCCCCAGACTGCGGATCGCCCCCACCCCGCCATGGTGCAGCGGATAGTTCCCGATCTTCACGATCAGCCCGGGTACGTCCCGGTCAGCCGTGAGTAACGCGCTCCGGCTCGCCACCTGTCCCCCCTAGCGGGCATGGCCCACCCCTGCCCATTGCCCCAAAGGACGCTAAGCCGGAATTCCGCATTCCAGCAAGGCTTTTCCGGACATTGCGAACTCTTTAGGCACTGCCATGCCGGGCGACAGCCACGTAACGTGTTCCTCTCACGACCTGGAAAGCGAGGCAGCACCGATGCCCGAGCAAACCGCGCTCGACCTGGCCGAAGGCGACCTCTTCGGCCCGCACAACCTCCCGTACGGCGTCTTCTCCACCCCGGACGAGCCAGAGCGCCGCCGGGTCGGCGTCCGTATCGGCGGCCATGTGCTGGACGTGGGAGCGGCCGCGCTCGTCCTTGGCTCGCCGTACGCCGCGCTGCTCGCCCGGCCCACCCTCAATCCGCTGCTTGCCGCGGGCCGCACCGCGTGGCGCGACGTGCGCCGCGCGCTGACCGCCTGGGTGACGAGCCCGGCGCACCGCGCCGAGATCGAGCCCCTGCTGCACCCCCTCACGAACGTCACGCTGCACCTGCCGTACGACGTCGCGGACTACGTCGACTTCTACGCGAGCGAGCACCACGCCACCAACGTCGGGAGGATCTTCCGGCCGGACGGGGACGCGCTGACGCCCAACTGGAAGCATCTGCCGATCGGTTACCACGGCCGGTCCGGCACCGTCGTCGTCTCCGGCACGGACGTGGTGCGCCCGTCGGGCCAGCGCAAGGCCCCGGCCGACCCGGCGCCCGTCTTCGGCCCGTCCATCAAGCTCGACATCGAGGCGGAGGTCGGCTTTGTCGTCGGCACCCCCTCCGAGCAGGGCGCACCCGTCGCGCTCAGCGACTTCCGGGAGCACGTTTTCGGCCTGTCCCTCCTCAACGACTGGTCGGCGCGGGACATCCAGGCCTGGGAGTACGTGCCGCTCGGCCCGTTCCTCGGCAAGTCCTTCGCGACGTCCGTATCGGCGTGGGTGACCCCGCTGGAGGCGCTGGAGGCGGCCCATGTCGCGCCGCCCGCCCGGGACTTCCCGCTGCTGCCCTATCTGGACGACGCGGACGAGGAGGAGCCCGGCGGCTTCGACATCCGTATCGAGGTGCGGATCAACGGCGAGGTGGTCGCCGAGCCCCCCTTCTCCACCATGTACTGGACGGCCGCCCAGCAACTGGCCCAGATGACGGCCAACGGCGCGTCGCTGCGCACGGGCGACCTGTACGGCTCGGGCACGGTCAGCGGCCCGGCCGCCGAACAGCGCGGCTCCCTCCTGGAGCTGACCTGGAACGGGCGTGACCCGCTCGACCTGACCAACGGCAAGCGCACGTTCCTGGAGGACGGCGACGAGGTCACTCTGACGGCGTGGGCGCCGGGCGCACACGGCACGCGGGTGGGCCTGGGCGAGGTGTCCGGGCGCATCAGGCCGGCAGTCTGATGCCGACCGTCCTCTCCCTCCCCGAGGAACTCCTGCTGCTGGGCCTGGACCCGCAGCGGGCCAAGCCGCGTGTGCGGATGCGGTACGTCGAGTACGGCGTGGCCGGCGCCATACTCGCGGAGCTGGAGCTGAGCGGCCATGTCACGGAGGAGCACGGCCGGATCCAGGTGGTCAACCCCTCGCGTCCGCCGACCCGGTCGCGGCCCAGGTGCTGGCGAGCCTGCCCGCGCCGGGCAAGGGCCGCCGGGGCAAGGGGGAACGCACGAAGGGCTGGGTAAGGAGCGCCGGGCGGCACATCACGGAGCTGTACGTGAACCGCCTGGTGGAGCGGGGCGCACTGCGCCGGGAGACGCGCCGGTTCCTGGGGCTCTTCCCCTACCACCGCCACCCTGCGGGCCCGGAGGACTCGTCGGCGGCGGTGTGGCAGCGCCTCGCCGCGTCGATCCGCGTCGATCCGCGCCGGCTCCCCGTCTCCGGACGGACGCGACCGGGCCCTCGCGGCCCTGCTGTCGGCGACCGACCTGGCCAACAGGTACTACCCGGGCTTCGCCGCCCGAGCGACCCGCTCCACCCTGCGCCACCTGGCCCGCGAGCAGTGGCAGGCGGTTGCGGTGCACCGCACGGTCAAGCAGGACAAGGCGACGACGAGCGGGGCGAACGGCGGAGGGGACGGGGACTGAGGTGCGGGTGCGCGTGCGGGATGCGGGTGCGGGATGCGGATGCGGGATGCGGATGCCTGCGGCGCCCGGCCCCGCGCAGCGGCACCCGCACCCGCACCCGCACGCAGCGCACCCCATCCGCCCCCCGGCTCACCCCTCCGGCGGCTCCGCGTCGTCCCACTCGGGCTCCCGCCCCCAGTCCAGCTCCGGGTCGTGCCCGGCCTCCACCTCAGGCACCGGCCGCGCAGCAGGCACCGGCGCGACCGGGGCAGTCACCGCGGCCGGAGCGACCGGGGCAGTCACCGCGGCCGGGGGCGTAGGGCCGGAGCCCGGGGCCCGCGCCGCGCCCGGGGCCGACTCCGCTGCGCCCGCCGAGTCCGCGCACCCGGCCAGCACCTCCAGCACCCCTTCCGCGTACGTGGCCAGCTTCTTCTCGCCGAGCCCGGCGATGCCACCCAACTCCCCCACGGACCCCGGCCGCGCAGTCGCGATCTCCCGCAGCGTCGCGTCGTGGAAGACGACGTACGCCGGGACACCCTGCTCCCGCGCCTGCTCCGCCCGCCACGCCCGCAGCGCCTCGAACACCGGCACGGCCTCCGGGGCCAGCTCGGCAGTCGCCGCCGCGGCCTTCGACTTGCGCTCGCCCTTCGAGGACCCGGTCCGGGCAGCCGCCGCCGGCTTCGTCTCCTTGCGCAGCCGCACCTCACGCTCCCGGCTCAGCACGGACGCGCTGTCCTCGGTGAGGACGAGCGTCCCGTACTCGCCCTCGACTGCGAGCAGCCCCTGCGCCAGCAACTGCCTTACCACGCCCCGCCATTCCGCCTCGGCCAGCTCTTCGCCGATGCCGAAGACCGACAGCTGGTCGTGGTCGAACTGGATCACCTTGGCGGTCTTGCGCCCCATCAGGATGTCGATGATCTGCCCCGCCCCGAACTTCTGCCTGCGCTCCCGCTGCAACCGCACCACTGTGGAGAGGACCTTCTGCGCGGGCACCGTCCCGTCCAGCGTCTCGGGCGGGTTCAGGCAGGTGTCGCAGTTCCCGCAGGACGACACCGTGGGGTCCTGGCCGAAATAGGCCAACAGCTGCGCCCGCCGGCACTCCGTGGTCTCGCAGAGCGCCAGCATCGCGTCGAGATGGGACGCCGCACGCCGCCGGAACGTCTCGTCGCCGTCACCGCCCTGGATCATCTTGCGCTGCTGCACCACGTCCTGGAGCCCGTACGCCATCCATGCCGTCGACGGCATCCCGTCGCGGCCCGCGCGGCCCGTCTCCTGGTAGTAGCCCTCGACGGATTTGGGCAGGTCGAGGTGGGCGACGAAGCGCACGTCGGGCTTGTCGATGCCCATGCCGAAGGCGATGGTCGCCACGACGACCAGGCCCTCCTCCCGCAGGAACCGGGACTGGTGCGCCGCGCGCGTCCCCCCGTCGAGACCCGCGTGGTACGGCACGGCCTCCACGCCGTTGCGGCAGAGGAACTCCGCCGTCTTGTCGACGGAGTTGCGCGAGAGGCAGTAGACGATGCCCGCGTCCCCCGCGTGCTCCTCGCGCAGGAAGGTCAGCAGCTGCTTCTTCGGGTCGGCCTTGGGCACGATCCGGTACTGGATGTTGGGTCGGTCGAAGCTCGCCTCGAAGTGCCTGGCATCGGGCATCCCGAGCCGCTGGGTGATCTCCTTGTGCGTGGCGTGCGTCGCCGTCGCCGTCAGGGCGATCCGCGGCACGTCCGGCCAGCGCTCGCCCAGCACGGACAGGGCCAGATAGTCGGGCCGGAAATCGTGCCCCCACTGTGCGACGCAGTGCGCCTCGTCGACCGCGAACACGGAGATCTTGGCCCGGCCCAGCAGGTCCAGCGTGGAGTCGAGCCGCAGCCGCTCCGGAGCCAGATAGAGCAGGTCGAGCTCCCCGGCGAGGAACTCCGCCTCCATCACGCGCCGCGCGTCGAAGTCCTGGGTGGAGTTGATGAATCCGGCGCGCACGCCGAGCGCCCGCAGCGCGTCGACCTGGTCCTGCATCAGCGCGATCAGCGGCGAGATCACGATGCCGGTACCGGGCCTGACCAGCGCCGGGATCTGGTAGCACAGCGACTTTCCGCCGCCGGTCGGCATGAGCACCACGGCGTCCCCGCCGTCCACCACATGCTCGATGACATCCGCCTGCGCCCCACGGAACGTCTCATACCCGAAGACGCGGTGCAGCGTCCGCAGCGCGTCGCTCTCCGTCACGCCGCCGATGTCACCCGTCGCGGTCATCCCTGCCATACCAGCCGTCCCGTTCATCGCACTGTCCCCCCGCACCTGGTCCTTCACCCCCACCCACGGTAGAGGCACGCACTGACAACCCGGACCAAAAGCCGCCGCCCGGCACCCCTCCCTCCGAGATCCGAGATCCGAGAGGAGAAGCGCCGGGCGGCAGAACCACACCGATCACACAGGCCGAGTGAACCTCGCTCAGCGTACGAAGACCCCCGCCTGGCTGGCCAGGTCCAGGAAGTACTGCGGAGCCACACCGAGGACCACCGTCACCGCCACACCCACCGCGATCGCCGTCATCGTCAGCGGCGAGGGCACGGCGACCGTGGGGCCGTCCGCCTTCGGCTCGCTGAAGAACATCAGGACGATCACCCGGATGTAGAAGAACGCGGCGATCGCCGACGAGAGCACACCGACCACGACCAGCGCACCCGCGCCGCCCTCGGCCGCCGCCTTGAACACCGCGAACTTCCCGGCGAAGCCGGAGGTCAGCGGGATACCGGCGAAGGCAAGGAGGAACACCGCGAAGACCGCGGCCACCAGCGGCGAGCGCCGTCCGAGCCCCGCCCACTTCGACAGATGCGTCGCCTCGCCACCCGCGTCGCGCACCAGTGTGACCACGGCGAACGCGCCAATCGTCACGAAGGAGTACGCCAGCAGGTAGAAGAGGACGGACGAGATGCCCTCGGGGGTGGTCGCGATGACACCGGCCAGGATGAACCCGGCGTGCGCGATCGAGGAGTACGCGAGGAGCCGCTTGATGTCGGTCTGGGTGATCGCGACGATCGCGCCGCCCAGCATCGTGACGATCGCGATGCCCCACATCACCGGGCGCCAGTCCCAGGTGAGGCCCGGCAGGACGACGTACAGCAGCCGCAGCAGCGCGCCGAAGGCGGCCACCTTGGTCGCCGCCGCCATGAACCCGGTGACCGGGGTCGGGGCGCCCTGGTAGACGTCCGGGGTCCACATGTGGAACGGGACCGCGCCGACCTTGAAGAGCAGGCCCATGAGGATCATCGCGGCGCCGATGAGCAGCAGCGCGTCATTGCCCATGGTGTCGGCGAGCGCCGGGTCGATCTGCTTGACCGAGCCGTCGACGATGCCCGCGATCTTCGCATACGAGACGGAGCCCGCGTACCCGTACATCAAGGCGATGCCGAACAGCAGGAACGCCGACGAGAAGGCGCCGAGCAGGAAGTACTTGACCGCGGCCTCCTGCGACATCAGCCGCTTGCGGCGGGCGACGGCGCACAGCAGGTACAGCGGGAGCGAGAAGACTTCCAGCGCCACGAACAGCGTCAGCAGGTCGTTGGCGGCGGGGAAGACCAGCATCCCGGCCACCGCGAACAGCATGAGCGGGAAGACCTCGGTGGTGGTGAACCCGGCCTTGACGGCCGACTTCTCACTGTCGCTGCCCGGGGTCGACGCGGCCTGCGCGGCGAAGGAGTCGACCCGGTTGCCATGGGCGTCCGGGTCGAGCCTGCGCTCGGCGAAGGTGAACACCGCGACCAGCGAGGCCAGCACGATCGTGCCCTGAAGGAAGAGCGCCGGGCCGTCGACGGCGATGGCGCCCTCCGCCGCGATGTGTGCCTTGGTCGTGCCGTATCCGGCGGCCGCGAGCCCCACGATCGCCGCGAAGGCGGCGGCGAGGGCGACGACCGACAGGAACAGCTGGGCGTAGTAACGGGCCTTGCGCGGCACGAATGCCTCGACAAGTACGCCGATGACGGCCGCGCCGATGACGATCAGCGTCGGTGACAGCTGCGCGTACTCGATGTGCGGGGCCGTGAAACCGTCCGCGGCGCCGGGCGCCGCGACGGTTGTCCACAGGCTGTGGACAGCTGATGCGCTCACTTGGCCGCCTCCACCTCGGGCTTGGGGTCCTTCTTCTGGACGTCGGACATGGTGTGCTTCACGGCCGGATTGACGATCTCGGTCAGCGGCTTGGGATAGACGCCGAGGAGGAGCAGCAGCGCGATCAGCGGGGCGACGACCACGAGTTCACGGATCTTGAGGTCGGGCATCGCCTTGACCTCGGCCACCACGGGGCCGGTCATCGTCCGCTGGTAGAGCACGAGCGAGTAGAGCGCGCCAAGGACGATGCCCAGCGTCGCGATGATCCCGGCCACCGGATAGGCGGCGAACACCCCGACCAGCACCAGGAACTCACTGACGAACGGCGCGAGTCCGGGCAGCGACAGGGTGGCGAGGCTGCCGATGAGGAACGTCCCCGCGAGCACCGGGGCGACCTTCTGCACTCCGCCGTAGTCGACGATGAGCCGCGAACCGCGCCGGGTGATCAGGAAGCCGGCCACCAGCATCAGCGCGGCAGTCGAGATTCCGTGGTTGACCATGTACAGCGTCGCGCCCGACTGGCCCTGGCTGGTCATCGCGAAGATGCCCAGCACGATGAAGCCGAAGTGCGAGATCGAGGCGTACGCGATCAGGCGCTTGATGTCGCGCTGGCCGACCGCGAGCAGCGCACCGTAAATGATGCTGATCAGCGCGAGGACGATGATCACGGGCGTCGCCCACTTCGAGGCCTCCGGGAAGAGCTGGAGGCAGAAGCGCAGCATCGCGAAGGTGCCGACCTTGTCGACGACCGCGGTGATCAGCACGGCGACCGGGGTGGTCGCCTCGCCCATCGCGTTGGGCAGCCAGGTGTGCAGCGGCCACAGCGGCGCCTTCACCGCGAAGGCGAAGAAGAAGCCGAGGAAGAGCAGCCGCTCGGTGTTGGTCGCCATCTCCAGCGACCCGTTGGCGCGGGCCTCGGCGATCTCCGCGAGCGAGAAGCTCCCGGCGACCACGTACAGACCGATGACGGCGGCCAGCATGATCAGGCCGCCGACCAGGTTGTAGAGGAGGAACTTGACGGCGGCGTACGAGCGCTGGGTGGCCGCCGCCCCGTCGGTGCCCGCGTGCGCCCGGTCCCCGAAGCCTCCGATGAGGAAGTACATCGGGATGAGCATCGCTTCGAAGAAGATGTAGAAGAGGAAGACGTCGGTGGCCTCGAAGGAGAGGATCACCATCGCTTCGACCATCAGGATCAGCGCGAAGAAGCCCTGGGTGGGGCGCCAGCGGGAACTCTTGGTCTCCAGCGGGTCGGCGTCGTGCCAGCCCGCCAGGATGATGAAGGGGATCAGCAGGGCGGTGAGCGCGATCAGCGCGACGGCGATGCCGTCCACGCCCAGCTCGTACCTGACCCCGAAGTCCGGGATCCAGGCATGCGATTCGGTGAGCTGGTAGCGGTCGCCGCCGGGCTCGAAGCGGACGACCACCAGGGCCGCCAGCACGAAGGTGCCCAGCGAGAAGGCCAGCGCCAGCCACTTCGCGGTGGTGCGGCGCGCGGCGGGGACGGCGGCGGTCAGGACCGCACCGACCGCCGGGAGCGCCGCGGCCGCGGTGAGCAGTGGGAAGGACATGGTGATCAGACCGCCCTCATCAGCAGGGTCGCGGCAATGAGGATCGCCGTACCGCCGAACATCGAGACCGCGTACGTGCGGGCGTAGCCGTTCTGCAGCTTGCGCAGCCGGCCGGAGAGCCCGCCGAACGAGGCCGCCGTGCCGTTGACCACCCCGTCGACCAGCGAGTGGTCGACGTACACGAGCGAGCGGGTGAGGTGCTCGCCGCCACGGACCAGGACCACATGGTTGAAGTCGTCCTGGAGGAGATCGCGCCGGGCGGCCCGGGTGAGCAGCGAGCCGCGCGGGGCGAGCACCGGGACGGGCCTGCGCCCGTACTGGAGGTACGCGACCGCGACCCCTGCCAGCAGGACGACGACCGTCAGCCCTGTGATCACCGGCACGCTGATCGGCGGGTGCGGGTGCTCGAACTGCGTGACTGGCTCCAGCCAGCCGACGAAGCGGTCGCCGACGCTGAAGAACCCTCCGGCGAGGACCGACCCGAAGGCGAGCACGATCATCGGAATCGTCATCGACTTCGGCGACTCGTGCGGATGGGGCAGCTCGCCGGGGGTGGCCCCGGCGACGGGCTCGACATCGGCCGTCTTGTCCACGGCGGGGGCCGGCTGCCAGCGCTTCTCGCCGAAGAACGTCAGGATCATCACGCGCGTCATGTAGTACGCCGTGAGGCCCGCGCCCAGCAGGGTCACCGATCCGAGGATCCAGCCCTGGGCGCCGCCCGAGGCGAAGGCCGCCTCGATGATCTTGTCCTTGGAGAAGAAGCCGGACAGTCCCGGGAAACCGATGATCGCGAGATAGCCGAGGCCGAACGTCACGAACGTCACCGGCATGTACTTCCGCAGGCCGCCGTACTTCCGCATGTCGACCTCGTCGTTCATGCCGTGCATGACCGATCCGGCGCCGAGGAAGAGGCCCGCCTTGAAGAAGCCGTGCGTCACCAGGTGCATGATCGCGAAGGCGTAACCGATCGGGCCGAGGCCCGCCGCCAGGATCATGTAGCCGATCTGCGACATCGTCGAGCCCGCCAGGGCCTTCTTGATGTCGTCCTTCGCGCAACCGACGATCGCACCGAAGAGGAGCGTCACCGCGCCGACCACCACGACCGCTGTCTGCGCGTCGGGCGCCGCGTTGAAGATCGCGCCGGACCGGGTGATGAGGTAGACGCCGGCGGTCACCATGGTCGCCGCGTGGATGAGGGCCGAGACCGGGGTCGGGCCCTCCATCGCGTCGCCGAGCCAGGACTGCAGCGGTACCTGCGCCGACTTGCCGCACGCGGCGAGCAGCAGCATCAGGCCGATGGCCGTCAGCTTGCCCTCGCTCGCCCCGCCGTCCGCGCTCGCTTCCAGGACCGGCCCGAAGGTGAAGGTCCCGAAGGTGGTGAACATCAGCATGATCGCGATGGACAGCCCCATGTCACCGACACGGTTGACCAGGAAGGCCTTCTTGGCGGCGGTGGCCGCGCTGGGCTTGTGCTGCCAGAAGCCGATGAGCAGGTACGACGCCAGACCGACGCCCTCCCAGCCCACATAGAGCAGCAGGTAGTTGTCTGCGACGACCAGCAGGAGCATCGCCGCGAGGAACAGGTTGAGATAGCCGAAGAAGCGGCGGCGGCGCTCGTCGTGCTCCATGTAGCCGATCGAGTAGATGTGGATCAGCGTGCCCACACCGGTGATCAGCAGAACGAAGGTCATCGACAACTGGTCGAGCTGGAAGGCGACATCCGCCTGAAATCCCTCGACGGGAATCCAGCTGAACAGCTTCTGGTGCATGGCGCGGTCCTCGGCGCCCTGGCCCAGCATGTTCAGGAACAGCACCGCGCCGATGACGAACGACGCGGCCGAGAGCACCGTGCCGAGCCAGTGGCCCGTACGGTCGAGCCGCCTGCCGCCGCACAGCAGCACGGCCGCTCCGAGCAGGGGCGCCGCGACAAGCAGCGCAATCATGTTCTCCACGTTTCTTCCGACCCCTTACAGCTTCATCAGGCTGGCGTCGTCGACCGAGGCCGAGTGGCGGGAGCGGAACAGCGACACGATGATCGCGAGCCCGACCACGACCTCGGCTGCGGCGACGACCATCGTGAAGAACGCGATGATCTGCCCGTCGAGATTGCCGTGCATCCGGGAGAAGGTAACGAACGCGAGGTTGCAGGCGTTGAGCATCAGCTCGACGCACATGAAGACCACGATCGCGTTCCGCCGGATCAGCACACCTGCCGCACCGATGGTGAACAACAGGGCGGCGAGATACAGATAGTTGACCGGGTTCACTTCGCGGCCCCCTCTTCGTGCGGTTCCTGGTCCCGGCCGAGGCGCTCCTCGGAGCGCTGCTCCAGTGCCTTGAGGTCGGCCATCGCCTCGCTCGACACATCGCGGATCTGGCCGCGGTCGCGCAGGGTCCGCATGACCGTGAGCTCGGACGGTGTGCCGTCCGGCAGCAGGCCCGCGATGTCCACCGCGTTGTGCCGGGCGTAGACGCCGGGGGCGGGCAGCGGCGGGAGGTGCTTGCCGCGTACGCGCTCCTCGGACATCTCGCGCTGCGTCTTGGCGCGCTCGGTGCGCTCCTTGTGCGTGAGCACCATCGCGCCGATCGTCGCCGTGATGAGCAGGGCGCCGGTGAGCTCGAAGGCGAAGACGTACTTGGTGAAGATGAGCTCGGCCAGTCCCTCGACGTTGCCCCCGCGGGCGGCGTTGGCCTTGCCGAGTCCGTTGAAGGTCGACAGCGAGGCGTTGCCGATGCCGGCGATCAGCAGGACGCCGAAGCCGAGGCCGCAGCCCACGGCCAGCCAGCGCTGGCCCTTGAGCGTCTCCTTGAGGGAGTCCGCGGCGGTGACACCGACCAGCATGACCACGAAGAGGAACAGCATCATGATCGCGCCGGTGTAGACGACGATCTGGACGACACCGAGGAAGTACGCGCCGTTGGCGAGGTAGAAGACCGCCAGGATGATCATGGTTCCGGCGAGGCAGAGCGCGCTGTGCACGGCCCGCCTCATCAGGATGGTGCACAGTGCGCCGATCACGGCGACCGAGCCGAGCACCCAGAACTGCACGGCCTCCCCGGTCGAAGTGGCGGTGGCGGCAAGAGCATTCATGCCCCGACCACCTTCTTCGACGCGGGCTCGTCCTCACCGAAGGTCGAAGCGGCCTCCTGCGGCCGCTCCCCCTTACTCAGGGCGACCTGCCGCTCGGTGCCCGGCGCCGCCTCGGTGACCAGGCCCCCGTAATAGTCCTGGTCGTCGGCGCCCGGGAAGATCGAGTGCGGCGACTCGACCATGCCTTCCTCCAGGCCCGCCAGCAGCTGTTCCTTCGTATAAATGAGGGCTTCGCGGCTGCTGTCGGCGAGCTCGAACTCATTGGTCATGGTCAGCGCGCGCGTCGGGCAGGCCTCGATGCACAGGCCGCAGAAGATGCAACGGGCGTAGTTGATCTGGTAGACGCGGCCGTAGCGCTCACCCGGGGAGTAGCGCTCCTCCTCGGTGTTGTCCGCACCCTCCACATAGATCGCGTCGGCCGGACAGGCCCAGGCGCACAGCTCGCACCCGATGCACTTCTCCAGGCCGTCCGGATGGCGGTTGAGCTGGTGACGTCCGTGGAAGCGCGGCGCCGTGGTCTTCTGCTCCTCCGGGTACTGCTCGGTCAGCCGCTTCTTGAACATGGCCTTGAAGGTCACGCCGAAGCCGGCTACCGGATTCTGAAAGTCAGACACCGTCGGCCTCCTTTCCGTCACTTGTAGTGTCCGTCCCACCACTGACAATCAACTCGCGCTCCTGGCGCGAGCGCCTGCGCGGCACCGGTGGCATCTCTTGCCCGGGCAGTGGTGGCACGGGGAATCCGCCCGCCATCGGGTCGAAGGCCGGTTCGGGCTCGGCCTGCGCCGCCAGCGCCTTCTCCTTCTTGTCGCGGAACATGTCCGCGACGAAGGACAACAGCAGGATGCCGATGATCGCCCCGGCGACGTAAAGCACGATGTTCTGGAAGTCCATGCTCTCGTTGCGCATCACACGCACCGTGGCCACCAGCATCAGCCAGACCACCGAGACCGGGATCAGGACCTTCCAGCCGAGCTTCATCAACTGGTCGTAACGCACGCGTGGCAGCGTGCCGCGCAGCCAGATGAAGAAGAACAGCAGCAACTGGAGCTTGATGACGAACCAGAGCATCGGCCACCAGCCGTGGTTCGCGCCCTCCCAGAAGGTGCTGATCGGGTACGGGGCCCGCCAGCCGCCCAGGAAGAGGGTGACGGAGACCGCCGAGACGGTGACCATGTTGACGTACTCCGCCAGCATGAACAGCGCGAACTTGATCGAGCTGTACTCGGTATTGAAGCCGCCGACGAGGTCGCCCTCGGACTCCGGCATGTCGAAGGGGGCACGGTTGGTCTCGCCCACCATCGTGATGATGTAGATGATGAAGGAGACCGGCAGCAGGATGATGAACCAGCGGTCCGCCTGCGCCTCCACGATCGCCGACGTCGACATCGACCCGGAGTAGAGGAACACCGAGGCGAAGGCCGCGCCCATCGCGATCTCGTACGAGATCATCTGCGCGCACGAGCGCAGACCGCCGAGCAGCGGGTACGTCGAGCCCGACGACCAGCCCGCGAGGACGATGCCGTAGATGCCGACCGAGGCGATGGCCAGGACGTAGAGCATCGCGATCGGCAGGTCGGTCAGCTGCATCGTGGTGCGCTGGCCGAAGATCGAGACCTCGTTGCCCGCCGGGCCGAACGGGATGACCGCGATGGCCATGAACGCCGGGATCGCCGCGATGATCGGCGCGAGGACATAGATGACCTTGTCCGCGCGCTTGACGATCAGGTCCTCCTTGAGCATCAGCTTGACGCCGTCCGCGAGGGACTGGAGGAGGCCCCAGGGGCCGTGCCGGTTGGGGCCGATGCGCAGCTGCATCCAGGCGACAACCTTGCGCTCCCACACGATGGAGAACAGCACGGTGATCATCAGGAACGCGAAGCAGAAGACAGCCTTGACGGCGACGAGCCACCAGGGGTCGCGGCCGAACATCGACAGGTCTTCGGCGGCGAGGTGCAGAGCGTCTTCAGCAGCGAGGTACATCATGCTTCCACCTCCGTCGCAGCAGTCGTGACCGGTGCGATGCGGACCGGGTCGCCCGGACGGGCACCCGCGTCGTTGAGGACTCCGCCGCCCGTCGAATTGAGCGGCAGCCACACCACTCGGTCGGGCATCGGCGTGACCTGGAGCGGCAGTTGGACCGTACCGGCGGGGCCGGAGACGGCGAGCAGGTCACCGTCCTTGACGCCCGTCTCGGCCGCGGTGGCCGCCGAGAGCCGGGCGACGGCCGCGTGCCGGGTGCCGGCGAGTGCCTCGTCACCGTCCTGCAGACGGCCCTGGTCGAGCAGCAGCCGGTGCCCCGCGAGGACGGCTTCGCCGTCACCGGGGCGCGGCAGCGGCCGGGCCGACTCGGACGGGCCCGTGGCGTACGGGCCGCCCCAGGAGCCGAGCCGGTCGAGCTCGCCGCGTACGGCGCGTACGTCCCCGAGTGCCAGGCGTACGTCGAGCGCGTCGGCCAGCATGTGCAGGACGTACGCGTCGCTCGGGGCGAGCCTGCGCGTCATCTGCTCGGGCTTGAGCGCCGCCTCGAACATCCGGGCCCGGCCCTCCCAGTTGAGGAAGGTGCCCGGCTTCTCGGCGACGGCGGCGACCGGCAGTACGACGTCCGCGCGTTCGGTCACCTCGCTGGGCCGCAGCTCCAGGGAGAGCAGGAAACCGACCTGGTCCAGGGCTTCACGCGCGCGCAGCGGGTCCGGCAGGTCGCCGACCTCGACGCCCGCGACGACCAGGGCGGCCAGTTCACCGGTGGCCGCGGCCTCGATGATCTGGCCGGTGTCCAGGCCGAAGCGGTGCGGCAGTTCGGCGACGCCCCAGGCCGCGGCCACCTCTTCACGCGCGCGTGGGTCGGTGGCGGGGCGCCCGCCGGGCAGCAGGGACGGCAGCGCGCCCGCCTCGACGGCGCCGCGCTCACCGGCCCGGCGCGGGATCCACACGAGCGAGGCGCCGGTGGCGGTGGCCGCCCGTACAGCGGCGGTGAGCGCGCCGGGCACGGCGGCGAGCCGCTCACCGACGACGATCACGGCGCCCTTGGTCCGCAGCGCCTCGCCGGCCAGGCTCCCCGCGTCGTCGAGCCCCGCGTGGCCCGCGAGCGCGTCCAGCCACTCGGTCTCGGTGCCGGGCGCGGCGGGCAACAGTGTGCCGCCCGCCTTCTCCAGGCCGCGGGTGGCGTGGGTGGCGAGGGCGAAGGTGCGCTGCCCGTGGAGCCGGTGTGCCTTGCGCAGCCGCAGGAAGACGCCGGGCGCCTCCTCCTCGGACTCGATTCCGGCGAGCAGGACGGCCGGGGCCTTTTCGAGGGAGGTGTACGTGACACCCGTACCGTCGAGGTCCCGTCCGCGCCCGGCGACGCGGGCGGCCAGGAAGTCGGCCTCCTCGCTGCTGTGGACGCGGGCCCGGAAGTCGATGTCGTTGGTGCCCAGCGCGACCCGGGCGAACTTGCTGTACGCGTAGGCGTCCTCGACGGTGAGGCGACCGCCGGTCAGCACACCGGCCCGGCCGCGGGCCGCGGCGAGACCGCGGGCGGCGACCTCCAGCGCCTCGGGCCAGCTGGCCGGTTCGAGGACGCCGTCCGCGTTGCGTACCAGCGGAGTGGTCAGCCGGTCGGGGCGCTGTGCGTAACGGAAGCCGAAGCGCCCCTTGTCGCACATCCACTCCTCGTTGACCTCGGGGTCATCCGCCGCCAGGCGCCGCATGACCTTGCCGCGCCGGTGGTCGGTGCGGGTCGCACAGCCGCTGGAGCAGTGCTCGCAGACGCTCGGCGTCGACACCAGGTCGAAGGGCCGGGAGCGGAACCGGTACGCGGCTGAGGTGAGCGCGCCGACCGGGCAGATCTGGATGGTGTTGCCGGAGAAGTACGACTCGAAGGGGTCGCCTTCGCCGGTGCCGATCTGCTGGAGCGCGCCGCGCTCCAGCATCTCGATCATCGGGTCGCCCGCGATCTGGTTCGAGAAGCGGGTGCAGCGCGCGCACAGCACACACCGCTCGCGGTCGAGCAGCACCTGCGTGGAGATGGGCACGGGCTTCTCGTACGTCCGCTTCCTGCCCTCGAAGCGGGAGTCGGAGTCGCCGTGCGACATCGCCTGGTTCTGCAGCGGGCACTCGCCGCCCTTGTCGCAGACCGGGCAGTCCAACGGGTGGTTGATCAGCAGCAGTTCCATCACGCCGCGCTGCGCCTTGTCGGCGACCGGCGAGGTGATCTGGGACTTGACGACCATGCCGTCGGTGCAGGTGATGGTGCAGGAGGCCATCGGCTTGCGCTGGCCCTCGACCTCGACGATGCACTGGCGGCAGGCGCCCACGGGGTCGAGGAGCGGGTGGTCGCAGAACCGGGGGATCTCGATGCCGAGCAGTTCGGCGGCGCGGATGACCAGCGTCCCCTTGGGGACGGAGATCGCGCTGCCGTCGATCGTCAGTGTGACGAGGTCCACCGGAGGGCCCGCTGCCTCGCCGCCTCCCGTGGGGGCTGACGTGGTGACTGTCATGCGTTCACCCCTTGGTGAGCGTTCTTGTCGTCGGCCCAGACGGTCGACTTGCTGGGGTCGAAGGGGCAGCCCTGACCGGTGATGTGCTGCTCGTACTCCTCGCGGAAGTACTTGAGCGAGGAGAAGATCGGGGACGCGGCGCCGTCACCGAGCGCGCAGAAGGACTTGCCGTTGATGTTGTCGGCGATGTCGTTCAGCTTGTCCAGGTCGGACATCTGGCCCTGGCCGGCCTCGATGTCCCGGAGCAACTGCACGAGCCAGTACGTGCCTTCGCGGCACGGTGTGCACTTGCCGCACGACTCGTGCGCGTAGAACTCGGTCCAGCGGGTCACCGCCCGCACCACGCACGTCGTCTCGTCGAAGCACTGGAGCGCCTTGGTGCCGAGCATCGAGCCGGCCGCGCCCACACCCTCGTAGTCCAGCGGTACGTCGAGGTGCTCGTCGGTGAACATCGGGGTCGAAGAGCCACCCGGTGTCCAGAACTTGAGCCGGTGTCCGGCCCGCATGCCGCCGCTCATGCCGAGCAGCTGGCGCAGGGTGATGCCGAGCGGGGCCTCGTACTGGCCGGGGCTGGTGACATGGCCGCTCAGTGAGTACAGCGTGAAGCCCGGGGACTTCTCACTGCCCATCGAACGGAACCATTCCTTGCCCTTGTTCAGGATCGCGGGAACGGAGGCGATGGACTCGACGTTATTAACAACAGTCGGACATGCGTAGAGACCCGCCACCGCGGGGAAGGGGGGACGCAGCCGGGGCTGGCCGCGCCGGCCTTCGAGCGAGTCGAGCAGCGCCGTCTCTTCACCACAGATGTACGCGCCCGCGCCCGCGTGCACGGTGAGTTCGAGGTCGAGCCCACTGCCCAGAACGTTGTGCCCGAGGTAGCCCGCCGCGTATGCCTCCCGCACGGCCTCGTGCAGCCTGCGCAGTACGGGGACGACCTCGCCGCGCAGATAGATGAAGGCATGGCTGGAGCGGATCGCGTAACAGGCGATCACGATCCCCTCGATGAGGGAATGCGGGTTGGCGAAGAGGAGCGGGATGTCCTTGCAGGTCCCGGGCTCCGACTCGTCGGCGTTGACCACTAGATAGTGCGGCTTGCCGTCGCCCTGCGGGATGAACTGCCACTTCATGCCGGTGGGGAAGCCCGCCCCGCCGCGACCGCGCAGACCGGAGTCCTTGACGTACGCGATGAGGTCGTCCGGAGACATGGCGAGGGCCTTGCGCAGGCCCTCGTATCCCTCGTGGCGCTTGTACGTCTCCAGGGTCCAGGCGTCGGGCTGGTCCCAGAAGGCCGACAGTACGGGTGAGAGCAGTTTCTCCGGGCTGGTCTCGTTGGTGTCGATCTCGGGTGCCAACGTCATCACTCCCCCTCCTCGGCTGCCGGTCCGGCAGGGTGCGCCGGGTCGGAGGCCGAGGTCTCCTCCGGCGCGTCGTGCGAGCTCAAGTGCTCGGACGGCGACGGATCGTGCGGCTGGTCCTGCGGCTCGCCCTGCTGGTGGTCCCCCTGTGCGGACTCGCCGCGCGGGTGCACCACGCGGGGCTGCGGGATCTCGCCCTTGGCGAGCTTGAGGCCGATGAGCGAGGCGGGCCCGGCGCCGCCGGTGGCCTCGACCGCGCCGGGGCGCTCGTCGGGGAAGCCGGCCAGGATGCGGGCCGTCTCCTTGTACGTGCACAGGGGCGCCCCGCGGGTGGGGGCGACCTGCTGCCCGGCCCGCAGGTCGTCGACGAGCCGCGTCGCGGACTCGACGGTCTGGTTGTCGAAGAACTCCCAGTTGACCATCACGACCGGTGCGAAGTCGCAGGCGGCGTTGCACTCGATGTGCTCCAGGGTGACCTTGCCGTCGCCGGTGGTCTCACCGTGGCCGATGTCCAGGTGGTCGCGCAGCGCGTCGTAGATCGCGTCGCCGCCCATCACCGCGCACAGGGTGTTGGTGCAGACACCCACCTGGTAGTCGCCCGACGGCTTGCGCCGGTACATCGAGTAGAAGGTGGAGACCGCGGTGACCTCGGCCGTGGTCAGGCCGAGGATCTCGGCGCAGAAGCGGACGCCGGTGCGGGTGACATGGCCCTCTTCGGCCTGCATGAGGTGCAGCAGCGGCAGCAGGGCGGACCGGCTGTCGGGGTAACGGGCGATCACCTCCTTGGCGTCGGCTTCCAGCCGGGCACGTACATCGGCCGGGTAGTCGGGGGCAGGGAGCTGGGGCATCCCGAGGCTGACGTCAGTCACCGGTCGACGCCTCCCATCACGGGGTCGATGGACGCGACAGCGACAATGACGTCGGCGACCTGGCCGCCTTCGCACATGGCCGCCATGGCCTGCAGATTGGTGAACGACGGGTCGCGGAAGTGGACCCGGTAGGGGCGGGTGCCGCCGTCGGAGACGACATGCACGCCCAGTTCGCCCTTGGGCGACTCGACCGCGCTGTACGTCTGCCCGGCGGGGACCCGGAAGCCCTCGGTCACGAGCTTGAAGTGGTGGATCAGGGCCTCCATGGAGGTGCCCATGATCTTCTTGATGTGGTCGAGCGAGTTGCCGAGGCCGTCCGGGCCGAGCGCGAGCTGCGCGGGCCAGGCGATCTTCTTGTCCGCGACCATGACCGGGCCCGGCGCGAGCCGGTCCAGGCACTGCTCGACGATCCGCAGCGACTGGCGCATCTCCTCTAGCCGGATCAGGAAGCGGCCGTAGGAGTCGCAGGTGTCGGCGGTGGGGACGTCGAAGTCGTACGTCTCGTAACCGCAGTAGGGGTCGGTCCTGCGCAGGTCGTGCGGCAGGCCCGCCGAGCGCAGCACGGGTCCGGTGGCGCCGAGCGCCATGCAGCCGGTCAGGTCGAGGTATCCGACGTCCTGCATGCGCGCCTTGAAGATGGGGTTGCCGGTGGCGAGCTTGTCGTACTCCGGCAGGTTCTTGCGCAGGGTCTTCAGCAGCTCGCGCAGGTGGTCGACGGCGCCCGGGGGCAGGTCCTGGGCGAGGCCGCCGGGCCGGACGAACGCGTGGTTCATCCGCAGGCCGGTGATCAACTCGAAGGCATCGAGAATCAGTTCACGATCGCGGAAGCCGTAGATCATGATCGTGGTGGCGCCGAGCTCCATGCCGCCGGTGGCCAGGCACACCAGGTGCGAGGAGATCCGGTTGAGCTCCATCAGCATGACGCGGATGACGCTCGCGCGGTCCGGGATCTGGTCCGTGATGCCGAGCAGCTTCTCGACGCCCAGGCAGTACGCCGTCTCGTTGAAGAACGGCGTCAGATAGTCCATGCGCGTGACGAACGTGGTGCCCTGCGTCCAGTTCCGGTATTCGAGGTTCTTCTCGATGCCGGTGTGCAGATAACCGATTCCGCAGCGGGCCTCGGTGACCGTCTCGCCGTCGATCTCCAGGATGAGCCGGAGGACGCCGTGCGTGGACGGGTGCTGCGGTCCCATGTTGACGACGATGCGCTCGTCGTCGGTCTTGGCGTGGGCCTGGACGACCTCGTCCCAGTCGCCGCCGGTGACTGTATATACGGGACCTTCGGTGGTCGCGCGTGCAGATGCGGGTGGGGTAGTCATGAGTACGACCTCCGCTGGTCCGGAGCCGGGATCTGGGCGCCCTTGTACTCGACGGCGATGCCGCCGAGCGGGTAGTCCTTGCGCTGCGGGAAGCCCTGCCAGTCGTCCGGCATCATGATCCGGGTGAGGGCGGGGTGCCCGTCGAAGACGAGGCCGAAGAAGTCGTACGTCTCGCGCTCGTGCCAGTCGTTGGTCGGGTAGACCTCGACCAGCGAGGGGACGTGCGGATCACTGTCCGGCGCGCTCGCTTCGATGCGGATCACTCGACTGTGGGTAATCGACCGCAGGTGGTAGACGGCGTGCAGCTCCCGGCCCTTGTCCTCCAGGTAGTGCACCCCGCTGACGCCCGTGCAGAGCTCGAAGCGCAGCGCGGGGTCGTCGCGCAGCGTTCTGGCCACCTGGAGCAGGTGCTCGCGGGCGATGTGGAAAGTGAGCTCGTCGCGGTCGACGACGGTCTTCTCGATGGCGTTGGCGGGGAGCAGTCCTTGCTCCTCCAGTGCGCCTTCGAGCTCGTCGGCGACTTCGTCGAACCAGCCGCCGTACGGGCGCGACGCGGCGCCCGGCAGGGTGACGGTCCGCACAAGGCCGCCGTAGCCGCTGGTATCGCCGCCGTTGCTGGCGCCGAACATGCCCTTGCGTACACCGATGACCTCACCGGTCTCGTCGCGCTGGGCGGGGACGCCGTTCTGCTCGGTCACCGCAGCAGCCCCTTCATCTCAATGGTGGGGAGCGCCTTGAGGGCTGCTTCCTCCGCCTCGCGGGCCGCTTCCTCCTGGTTCACCCCGAGCTTCGAGTTCTGGATCTTTTCGTGAAGCTTGAGAATCGCGTCCAGCAGCATCTCGGGGCGGGGCGGGCAACCGGGCAAATAGATGTCAACGGGAACAATATGGTCAACACCCTGCACAATTGCGTAATTGTTGAACATTCCACCCGAGGATGCGCAAACCCCCATGGAAATGACCCACTTGGGATTGGGCATCTGGTCATAGACCTGCCGCAGCACCGGCGCCATCTTCTGGCTGACCCGGCCTGCCACGATCATCAGGTCGGCCTGGCGCGGTGAACCACGGAAGACCTCCATGCCGAAGCGGGCCAGGTCGTAACGGCCGGCGCCGGTCGTCATCATCTCGATGGCGCAGCAGGCGAGGCCGAAGGTCGCGGGGAAGACGGAGGACTTCCGCACCCAGCCCGCGGCCTGTTCGACGGTGGTCAGCAGAAAGCCGCTCGGCAGCTTCTCTTCGAGTCCCATTGGTGACCCCTCAGCCCCTCTAGTCCCATTCCAGGCCGCCGCGCCGCCACACGTACGCGTAGGCAACGAAGACGGTGAGCACGAAGAGCAGCATCTCCACGAGCCCGAAAATCCCGAGAGCGTCAAAAGAGACGGCCCAGGGATAGAGGAAGACGATCTCGATGTCGAAGACGATGAAAAGCATCGCCGTCAGGTAGTACTTGATGGGAAAACGGCCACCTCCGGCCGGTGTGGGCGTCGGCTCAATGCCGCACTCGTACGCTTCAAGCTTTGCCCGGTTATAGCGCTTTGGCCCGATAAGTGAGGCCATGATCACGGAAAAGATCGCAAACGCTGCCCCGAGGGCGCCGAGCACGAGGATGGGCGCGTAGGCATTCACGCTCCTCGCTCCTTCCAGTCGTCCTTGACCGTTGGACCCGCAACGGGTCTTGCGATTCCCACTTCCGCCATCCCGCCATCTCCGTCACTCGAAGATCACGCACATGTGAAGCAGGTCACAAGCCCGACTGCCCCGCATCCTATGCCTGTCGGTCTGTGATCTGCGACACGGGGTACGACAACGCCTTTGTGATCTCCACCACCTGACGAAGGATCATGAAGTCGGATGAGCGGTGATCTTCATACGCGAAGCGCGCGAGTGATCACGAGACGTGACAAGCGCAGGTGTTACCGCTGGTCGCAAGGGGTGTCGCCCTATCAAGAGATGTCCCGTACAGGCAAATTGGAGATGGGCAGCTTGGGGTGATAGGGGGCGCGGGCTCACCTGAGCGAGGGAGCTTCGGGGACGAATGTGGACGCGTGCGTGCGTTCACGAGCGTTCACCGCCGCGAGGGGCGACCATCCTGTGACCTGCGCCACTCTGAGGCACCCCCGACAAAAGCGGGCTTGGCCATCAGGGTGAACGGATGGTAGGCGTCGGGCAATTCGGGCGTATTACGGAAAGCCAATGATCACAGCCTTGCCTCCGGCTGCCCGTATTGCCCGTTACGTCGTCTATAAAGGCCGCCGGGTGCCGGATTCGAGGAGTCGTTACACAACTGTGGCGCAGCACACGTTTCTTGAAGGAACCCCCATTGCCCTGGTAGCGGTTGACCCATGTCCCTCACCGCTCACATACCCAGCCATCGGAAGCCCCGTCGCAGCGCCTCGAAAATGGCGCTCCGAGCCGGAGTTGCCGGTGGCGTCCTCAGCACGATCGCGGTGGCCGGTGCTGCCGGTCCGGCGTATGCCGAGCCGGTGACCGAGACCATCGAGATGCCGACCCTGACCGCGGACCTCGCGAACACCTTCGCCGTCTCCGCCGACGCCACCCAGCAGGTCGCGCACACCTACGACCTTCGTGCCCAGCAGGACGCCGCCGCCGACCAGGCGGCCAAGGCCGCGAAGAAGGCCAAGGCCGAGGCCGACCGCAAGGCGGACGCCCAGGAGAAGGCCGAGAAGGCCGCCGCGAAGAAGGCAGCCGAGGCGAAGGCCGCCGAGCAGGAGCGCGCCTCGCGTTCCTCGGAGCGCACCACGCTCAGCGCCGCCTCCACCTCGTCCAACGACTCGGGCAGCACCGCTTCCTCCTCCGCTTCCTCCTCCGGCTCCTCGTCCTCCTCCTCGCAGGCGACCGGCTCCGCCGCCTCCGTCGTCGCGTTCGCCCGTGCCCAGGTCGGCGACGCGTACGTCTCCGGCGGCACCGGCCCCAACTCGTGGGACTGCTCGGGCCTCGTCCAGGCCGCGTTCGGTACGATCGGCGTGGACCTGCCGCGTGTCTCGCAGGACCAGTCGACGGCCGGCACCCAGGTCGGGCTGAGCAACCTCCAGCCGGGCGACATCCTGTACTGGGGCAGCGCGGGCAGCGCGTACCACGTGGGCATCTACGTGGGCGGCGGCAAGTTCGTCGGCGCGCAGAACTCCGGCACCGGTGTGGTCGAGCAGACCCTGGACTACGACCCGCCGTCCGGCGCGGTCCGGGTTCTCTGAGGAACCCCCGCACGTCATACGTCTGAGGGCCGCCGCTCCCACGCTCGGGAGCGGCGGCCCTTCCGTGAGCCCCGGCGGCCCGCCCGCGCCCGGCCCTCGCCCCGCCCGGAAATGCCCTCTTGCCAAGCGCGCCGCCGTGACCCGTCCTTGACGCACCAGGTACCAAAAGGACGGACCGCGACGTACGCGACTGGGCGTACGCCACCGACGTACGCACCCAGGGGGCCGCAATGCCGTCGATGCCGCGCAGACAATTCCTCCAGACCGCCGCAGGGACCGCGCTCGTCGCGAGCACTACGGCCGTTCACATCCCCGGCGTCCAGGCCGCCGCCGCCGAGCCCGCCGACGCCACCGCCGTGCTGCGGTTCACCGCGGCCACCAATGGCGCGGCCACCCCCGCCGGAGCGGGCGGCCGGGTCATCGCCGAAGTACAGAACATCCTCTGGTCGCTCCCGGGCGACGGCGGCCCCGCCACCGCGCTCACCGAGCCCGACCTGGAGCCGGGCCGGCCGGTCTGCTCACCGGACGGGCGTCAGGTCGCGATGAGCTGCTACCGGGGCGGCCAGTTCCACATCTGGGTGATGGCCGTGGACGGTTCGGGCCTGCGCCGCCTCACCGAAGGCCCCTGGGACGACCGCGCGCCCGCCTGGTCCCCCGACGGCTCCCGTCTCGTGTTCTCCTCCGAGCGCGGCGGTCACCCCGTGCAGGGCAGCCCGTACCGGATCTGGACGGTCGGTGTGCGCGACGGGGCGCTGCGCCAACTCACCGGGCTGCCCGGCCGGCCGGGCCCCGGCCAGGACACCCCCTACGAGGACTTCGATCCGGCCTTCTCCGCCGACGGCGCCCGCGTCGTCTTCGTCCGGGCCGGCCTCGACGGCGCCACGCTCAGGGCCCGTACCCTCACCACCACATCGGCGACCGCGACCGGCGGCCCGGTCACCGTCGAGCACGCCGAGACCGAGCCGGGCAATCTGCAGACCCCGGCGTTCTCCCCGGCCGGACGGCCCGCCTGGCTGCGCACGGTCCCCACCACCGTCGGCACCGCCACCGTCATCCTGGTCGTGGACGGCGAGCCGGTCGCCCTGGACGGCACACTCGCGGCCGTGCCGCCGCGCTGGCTGGACGACGAGCGGCTGCTGCTCACCGTCGACGGCCGGTTCCGGGCGGTACGACCGCACCGCGACCGGGCCGGGCAGCTCATCCCGTTCCACGCGACCCTGCCGGTCGAGCGGCCCCGCTACCGCACCAAGTCGTACGACTTCGAGCCCCGGGGCAGCCGCCGGGTGCGCGGCATCCAGCAGCCCGCGCTCGCCCCCAATGGTCGATCTGTCGCATTCGTCTCCCTGAACACCCTCTGGATCGCGCCGACTTCCGGTGGAACCAAACCCCGCGAAGTGGTGCGCGCCGCCCCGACGACGTACCTCCAGGGACCGTCCTGGACCCCGGACGGGCACGGCCTGCTGTACGTCGACGACCGCGACGGCCTCAACGCCGTGCGCCGGCACGACCTGAGGACCGGCGAGGACACGCTGCTGGCGCCCGGCGGCCGGGTGCACGGCGCGCTCTCCCCCGACGGCTCCCGCCTCGCCTGCCTCGACATGGCGGGCGGCCTCGTCGTACGCGACCTCGCCGCCGGCGCCGAGCGGAAGCTCGCCGCGCCGCTCGGCGGCGGCGGGCTGCCCGGCCCGCCCAGCTGGTCGCCGGACGGCCGCTTCCTCGCGTACTGCGACCGCAACCGGCTCAACCTCCGCTTCCGCGAGGGCTACAACCTGATCCGGGTCGTCGACACCACGAGCGGCGCGGCGAAGCTGCACGCCCTCGCCCCGCACGTCTCGCTCGCCGACCGGTACGCGTCGGGTCCCGTCTGGTCTCCGGACGGGCGGTGGATGGCGTGCGTCAGCGAGTCCGCGCTGTGGCTGCTGCCGGTGCGGCCGGACGGCGCCCCGGACGGCGAACCCCGCCTCCTCGCCGACGAGGCGGCCGACCACCCGTCCTGGGCCGCCGACTCCCGCACGCTCCTCTACCTCTCCAACGCCCGGCTGCGGCTGCTGCGGACTGCCGCGGACGGCGACACCGGGGTGTCTCCCCGTACCGTCCACGTACGCCTGGACTACCGCCGGCCGACGCCCGTCGACACGGTCGTGCACGCGGGCCGCCTCTGGGACGGCACGGACGCCGCAGGAGACCGCTCACTTCGCGAGGATGTCGACATCCTCATCAGCGACGGCCGCGTCACCGCGATCGAGCCGCACCGCGATGGCCGCCGCGCGACCCGTACCGTCGACGCCTCGCGCCGCACCGTCCTGCCCGGCCTCTGGGACACCCACACGCACCCCTGGCAGTACACGTACGGCGCCCGGCAGACCGCGCTTGAACTCGCGTACGGCGTCACCACCACGGTTTCGCTCGCCGGTTTCAGCTACGAACAGGCCAGGCTCCGCGAGGACATCACCGCGGGCCGCCTCAACGGCCCCCGGCTGCTCACCACCGGCGAACTCCTCGACGGCTCCCGCGTCGCGTACAGCATGGCCCGCGCCCACCGCACCCCCGAGGGTCTCCGGCGCTCGCTCGCGCGCGGGGCGGCGTTGGACTGGGACTTCGTGAAGACGTACGTACGCGCCCCCGCCACGGCGATGGCCGAGGCGGCCCGCTTCGGCCATGAGCGGCTCGGCGTACGGTCCGGCTCGCATCTGTGCGCCCAGGGCATCCAGAGCGGCCAGGACCTCACGACCCACCTGGCAGCCACCGAGCGGACCGAGAGCAGCCACGGCGTCACGGCCGGGGGCCTCAGCCACCAGGACGTGGTGGAGACCTATGCGCGGGGCGCGTTCAGCCTGCTGGCCACGCCGTTCGCCGCCTTCACGCTGCTCGCCGAGAACCCGGACCTCGTCGACGACCTCCGGGTGACCGCGATGATGCCGCCCTGGGACGTGCTGGCCGTCCGTACCCAGGCCGCGAAACCGCAGACCGACGGCGAACGGCTCCGACTGCGCCAAGAACTCGACACCTTGCGCACGATCACTGCCCGCGGCGGCCTGCTCGGCCTCGGCACGGACAGCCCGCTGACCCCAGTGGGCCTGCAACTGCACCTGGCGCTGCGCGCCATGGTCGCGCACGGCTTCTCCCCCACCCAGGCCCTGCGCACGGTCACCGTGCTCCCGGCGCGGATCTTCGGTGCCGCGAACGACCTGGGCACGGTCGAGCGGGGCAAGATCGCGGACCTGACGATCGTGGACGGCGACCCGTTCACGGACTTCGACGACCTGGCCCGGATCGACCGGGTCCTGGTCGGCGGCCGGGTGCACGAGCGGGCGCGTCTTGAGGCGCCGTACCGCGAGGACACCGCGCGCGGAGAGGACACCGCGCGCGGTTACGACACCAACGCCGTCGGCCGGGACTGGCAGGCAGCCCTGGACCAACTGCGCGGGGAGGGCCACTGCTAGCGGATCCGGCGAATCTCCGTCACCCCTTGCGGAACTGCTCGACGAGGCGCGCGTAGCTGTCCCCGCCGTGCCCGTCGGCGACCGCCCGCTCGATCAGCGCCTGCGACAGCTCGGGCAGCGCTCCGGCGATGCCCCGCTGTCGTCCGGCGTGCACCAGGTGGTCGATCGCCACGCGCTGCACATCGAGCGTCGCGTCGTCGCCGGGGTAGTGCCCGGCGTCGACCTGCGGGGCGTACGCCGTCATGAAGTGCGTCACCGTGCCCAGCCAGCGCGTGGCCACCGGGGTGAACGTCCCGGCCGATACGCCGTCGGCGCCCGCCAGCGCCGTGGCGTGCAGCCAGCCGCTCAGCGTGGACCACATCAGGCCGAGCAGCGAGATGTCGTAGAGACAGGCGACGCCCGCGTCCTCGCCGAGGTCGATCGGATCGCCCAGCGCGGCCAGCGTCTCGCGGTGGACGGCGAACGTGGCGGGCGAGCCGCTGTAGAGGAACATGCTGGCCTGACTGCCGACGCCGGGCGGCGTCGTCATGACGGCGCCGTCCAGGTAGTCGAAGCCGTGCCCTGCCGCCCAGACCGCCGTCTCTCGGGCCTGCTCGGGCGAGCCAGTGGTGAGGTTGACGACGGTGCGGCCGGCGAGCGACTCGGCGACGGGGTCGAGGAGTTCGCGTACGGCGTCGTAGTCGAGGACGCAGACGACCACGACCCCGGCGGCGGTGACCGCCTCACCGGGTGTCGCGGCGAGTACCGCGCCACGGGTGACGAGCGGTTCGGCCTTGGCGGGGGTGCGGTTCCAGACGGTCGTGGGGTGACCGGCGGTGAGGAAGGCGCCCGCGAGGGCGGCCCCCATCTGTCCCAGGCCGAGGACCGTGACGTTTTCGCGGTTCATGCGTGTTCTCCCCAAATGCGCTATATACAAGCTTTGTTGCTGTTGTCCTGCTGAAAGCAACACTCGCAGGGGCAGCCGCGCACCGACAGTGGCAGGACTGCCTCCCTGCGCAAAATTCCTGCCGTACGCTTCCGGGCATGCACACCGTCGCGGTAGCCGTGGTCGAGGACGCCGGGATCTCCCTGTGGGAGCTGTACGAACTGTCCATCGCGTGCACGGTGTTCGGTATCCCGCATCCCGACCTGACCGACCCCTGGTACGACCTGCGGCTGTGCGGCTCAGGCGGCAAGGGCGCCGGGTCAGGCACCGGCTTCTCGCTCGCCACCCCCCACGGGCTCGACGCGCTGGCCGGCGCGGACACGGTGATCGTGCCCACGGTGCCGGACCCGTGCGTCGAGGACGGCCAGGACGTCCCGGCCGATCTCGTCGAGGCGCTGCGTGCCGCCGCGGACTCCGGGGCGCGGATGGTATCGCTGTGCACCGGCGCGTTCGCGCTCGCGGCGGCCGGGCTGCTCGACGGCCGACGCGCCACCGCCCACTGGCAGCACACGGCGGCCCTGGCCGAGCGCTACCCGAAAGTGATCGTCGACGACTCGGTCCTCTACACCGACGACGGCAACGTCCTCACCAGCGCGGGCGCGTCCGCGGCCCTGGACCTCTGCCTGCACCTGGTCCGCCGTGACCTCGGCGCCCACGTCGCCAACCAGCTGGCCCGCCGCCTGGTCGTCCCCACACACCGCACAGGCGGGCAGGCCCAGTTCATCGATGCCCCGATGCCACCCACCGACGACGACAACCTCGGCCCGGTCCTCCAGTGGGCGACGGCCCGCCTGCACGAACCCCTCACCGTCGACGACCTGGCCCGCGAGGCCCGCATGAGTCCGCGCACCTTCTACCGCCGCCTGCACGAGGCCACGGGCACGACCCCGCTCCAGTGGCTGCTGAACCAACGCCTGGCCCGCGCCCAGTCCCTCCTCGAATCGACGGGCCTGACCGTCGACCAGGTCGGTGAGCAGAGCGGCCTCGGTACGTCGGCGAATCTGCGCCACCACTTCACGCGGGTGGTCGGCGTCTCCCCCACGGACTACCGGCGCGCGTTCAGGACGCCGGGGGCGCTCGCGGTGTCACCGTCGCGCGGTCACGCCCGTCCCTAGCGGGACGCCGAGTTCACGTCTGCCCGTGAACGGACACGGGTTCACGTCCCACCTGGGCGGTGCCCGGCCTCCACGCGTCCGTCAGCGTGCACAGCCCCGCACGCACCTTCTCCGGTGCGCACGGGGCCAAGGTGACGGCAGTGGGCTACCCCCGTACCCACTCCCGCCCCCGGTCATTGGAACCGCCGGTGAATCGGTCGGCTGATCGGTCAGTGGAGCTTGGCGACCGCCACGCCCGCGGTCTTCCGGAAGCCCACCAGCGGAGCGGCGTCGAGCGAGCCCATCTGGCCCCACTCGACGACCTTCGCGGCGGCCCACTCGATGAGGGCGTCCTCGGCAAGTTCGGGTCCGCCGAAGTACAGGGCGGGGACAGGCAGGTCAGCAGTCATCCATCGGATGCTAGGGTTGAAGCGAGCGAGCGCTATTCATTTGTCCCGTCGAACGCCGCATGACGGTACGTACGGACCGCCTCCCGCAGCCGTTCCGCCTTCCCCGGCACGATGTCCGCCGAGAGGCGGTCGTCATCCGGTACGTACGGCTCGCTGCGGCAGATCCGGCAGAGGCCGCCCGGCAGCGATTCCGGCGGCCCGGGGGCGTGGCAGTCGGTGCACTCCATGATGTACCGGCCCTGAGCGGGGGCCGGGGGCTCGGGCGGCATCTTCTTCAGCAGCCTTTTCCGTACGAAGCCGAAGGGGTACTCGACCACGTCGGGCAGCAGGGTCCCTACCGCCCGCACGATCTGCGTCTCCGTGGCCCCTCGCCGGAACCACTCCCCCGCCACGTCGGCCAACGCCTTGCATTCCAGCGCCGAGAGCGCCAACTCCGGCTGGTGGCGCCCCAGTCGGGCGAGGGCGTCGTGCCCACGCGCTTCCGGTTCCTCCACGGGCGCGGGGTCCGCCATTCCGGACTGCGGGACGTCCCCGTCGAGGAACGCGGCCCACCAGGCGTCGGAGCGGGCGGTCCGGGTGAAGAAGCACCGGAAGACCCACCTCGCACCCTCCGCGTCCTCCACTTGCCGGCGCACGCGCCGCAGGTGCCCGGCACTTGGAGAGGCCGCGGGGGATCGTGCCGATGGCGCACTGGCCGTAACCCTCCAGCTCCCTGGCCAGCGTCTTGATGGAGATGTCGGCGCCCTCGGACAACCGGTCGACGTACCCGGCGATGGCCGCTTCACGCTTGGGCAGATGTGCGAAGTCCCGGCCACGGCGGGGTTCCTCGTCCGGCGCGATCCGCTTTCCGAACCCGGGCTTGGCCCCACCTATTTCGCGGATGCCGCCGCGCTGGAAGCCCAAGCTCTCACGATCAGCGAGTACGCCCCGACCTTGGTCCCGGGTCTGCTCCAGACCGACGAGTACGTACAGGCACTAACGGCTCCCTCAGCGGCGCTGCTCCTGGACCACGACATGGATACGTGGGCCCGAGCCCGTGCGGCGCGAGCCGCGCTTCTCGACGATCCAACAAAGCCCGTGCTGTGGGCGGTACTTCACGAGACTGTATTGCGTGTGCCGGTTGGTGGATCGACTGTCATGGAACGCCAACTCGTACACATCGCCGAACTGATCCGACGCGGACGCATCCTCGTCCAAGTCCTCCCGTTCGCCGCCGGTGCGCACGCCGCGAGCGGCGGCATGTTCGCACTGATGACCTTCGGCGACGCCCCACCCGTGGCGTACTCGGAGGGCCAGCAAATGCCCGCACCGGTCATCGCTGAGGCTCTCGGCTATCACCGGGTCACCACGGCCAAGCTCGCTTCGAGGCCGGGGCACGTGGAGCCGAGACGCCGCTGGAGACCACTGGCGGTCACCACCCGGCTGGGCGCCCGGAGAGCTGGTGACAGTTGAGTACGCGAACTCACCAGTATCACACCCGGTCTCAAGCCGGCGCCGCCTCCGCCCCGTCGGCACTGCCGTCCTTGAGCACCGTCGGCATCACCTCCACCAGCACCACCACCTCGGCCACAGCTCCGTCTGCGGAGCGTCCCACCCACACGGGGTAGGTACCGTCGCCGGTTGTCGCGAAGGCGACCAGTTCGCCGCCGGATGCCTCGTCCCGAGTACGCACGAGGTACATGGAGTCGGGTATGTCCTCCCCGGCACCCGGCTCCCCCTGTACAAGGTGCCGCTCGAAGAGCCGGTGGAGCGACTCCCAGGCCCCAGCGTCGGCGAAGCATCCGGTCGCACTGTCGGTCTCGAAGCCGAAGATCTCGTTCTCCCCGAGCAGCCTGGGGTCGTCATCCGGCCCAAGGCGCATCTCCCACGACAAGGCCGGTGTCTCGCTGACGCGCAGCCGGACCGCCGTGGTGTCCGTACGGGTGACCCAGCCCTGGCGCCACTCACAGTCGTAGCCGAAGTGGACCTGCGCTTCTTCGAGTACGTACTCCCCCGGCGGGACGGGGACCGTGACGGCGGGCCCATCGTCGGAGAGGTTGTCCGGCCCGGAGACGGCCAGCAGTCCGCTCGGCACGCGCAGGGTCCCGGTCCGGCGCGGCTCCACGACGGTCATCTCGGGGTGGTACCCGTCGGTCACACGCGTCCCGGGCCGAAACAGCGCGTCGATCGGCCCGGGCTGCGCGGGACGGGGCGGTCGCCAGCAGGTGGCGGGCGCCCCGGACGCGTCGTCGGGCGTCTCCGCCGCGTGAGAAGCGAGCACCGCCGCCTGGAGCACCACCGGCCCCGGAAGCCCTCGCCGTCGGGCGGTGACCACCGGCCAGTCGTCGAACCCGGGGCGAACCTCCCAACGCCGTATGTCGGCGCCGGGCACCGTGACGAGTGTCCGCCCGCGCTCGCCCTGGGGCTGCTGCCTGATCGATCCCCTGCCGTCAGGGAACAGCTCCGTCGAGGAGCGGGGGCACTCGCCGTCGAACTCCGCCATCTCCAACCCGGTGTACTGCCACCTGCGGGCACGTCGGCTGAGCAGCCGACTCTGATCGTCCAGCAGCCGCAGGTCCAGCTCGTCGGTGCGGCGGCCCTGGTCGTCGTAGGCCCACAGGCCGACGTAGTGGTCCCGCCAGGAAACCAGCCGGACTTCCAGCGGAACCTCCCGCCCCGGGATCCGGTACACCACGACGTACGGCAGCCCCGCGCCATCCCGCTCCCGCGCCGCCTCGGCGGTCAGGGGCCGCCACAGCGCGCGGGCCTCCAGATCCCACGCCAGCGCGTACGCCACCTCGACGACCGTCACCGGTCCCTGATCCCCACCCATACGACCACCGCCCGCTCTGCCTGAACCTGACGAACACAGTAGACACCGCCACTGACAAGGGCCGATGCGGGGACTAGCTACAGGACAACGGGGCCACGGACGGAAGGCCAACTGGGACGTACACCGACGTGGTCGTCTTGGGGTCACAGCAGAACGGCCGCCAGTGAGGCGGCCGTTCCCTGAGAAACCGAAGCGAGCCCGGCCCGTCGGCCGGCATCAGGAATTCGGCGCCACCTTCGAAAGCCCGTTGATGATGCGGTCCATCGCGTCCCCGCCCGTCGGCTCCGTCAGGTTGGCCAGCATCTTCAGCGTGAACTTCATCAGCAGCGGGTGCGAGAGGCCGCGCTGGGTCGCCACCTTCATGATCTTCGGGTTGCCGATGAGCTTCACGAACGCGCGGCCCATCGTGTAGTAACCGCCGTACGTCTCCTTGAGGATCTTCGGGTACGCGTGCAGCGCCATCTCGCGCTGCGCCGGGGTCGCCCGCGCGTGCGCCTGGACGATGACGTCCGCCGCGATCTGGCCCGACTCCATCGCGTACGCGATGCCCTCCCCGTTGAACGGGTTGACCATGCCGCCCGCGTCACCCACCAGCAGCAGGCCCTTGGTGTAGTGCGGCTGGCGGTTGAAGGCCATCGGGAGCGCCGCGCCCCGGATCGGCATCGTCATGTTCTCCGGGGTGTAGCCCCAGTCCGCCGGCATCGACGCGCACCACGCCTTGAGCACCTCGCGCCAGTCCAGCTCCTTGAACGCCTTGGAGGAGTTCAGGATGCCGAGCCCGACATTCGACGTACCGTCGCCCATGCCGAAGATCCAGCCGTACCCGGGGAGCAGCCTGTCCTGGGGGCCGCGGCGGTCCCACAGCTCCAGCCAGGACTCCAGGTAGTCGTCGTCGTGGCGCGGGGACGTGAAGTACGTACGCACGGCGACGCCCATCGGGCGGTCCTCGCGGCGGTTCAGGCCCATGGCCAGGGACAGCCGGGTGGAGTTGCCGTCGGCCGCGACCACCAGGGGGGCGTGGAAGGTGACCTCGGTCTTCTCCTCGCCCATCTTCGCGTTGACGCCGGTGATGTGGCCCGTACGCGCGTCGACGATCGGCGCACCCACATTGCAGCGCTCGTACACCCGCGCGCCGGCCTTCCGCGCCTGGCGGGCGAGCTGCTCGTCGAAGTCGTCGCGCTTACGGACGAGCCCGTAGTCGGGGTACGAGGCCAGTTCCGGCCAGTCGAGCTGGAGGCGGACGCCGCCGCCGATGATGCGCAGGCCCTTGTTGCGCAGCCAGCCCGCCTCTTCGGAGATGTCGATCCCCATGGAGACGAGCTGCTTGGTGGCGCGCGGGGTGAGGCCGTCGCCGCAGACCTTCTCGCGCGGGAACGCCGTCTTTTCGAGCAGCAGGACGTCAAGTCCCGCCTTGGCCAGGTAGTACGCAGTCGTGGAGCCGGCGGGTCCGGCCCCGACGACGATCACATCTGCGGTGTGCTCGGAGAGGGGCTCGGTCACGGCGGAATCTCCCGAAGACTCGATATCGCGTGCTGAGAGGCACAGGGCAAGGGCAGTCTAAGGGGGCGTACTGATCACCGACTCGAAGGGTTGCCCCCTGTGACCGACATGACCGAGCGACCCCCCGTCATACAGCTGCGCGTGCCCACCGAGGAGGACGCCCTGGCCTGGCACCGGATCTTCGACGACCCCGAGGTGATGGAGTTCCACGGCGCTACGTCTGCGGAGCTTTCCGCGTACGACGAGCTGACCGCCCGGCAACGCAGACATGACGCCGAACGCGGTATCTGTCTGTGGACGATGCTTGACGAGTCGGGCGAGGTCATCGGCTTCACGGGCGCCCAGCCCTGGCCGCACACCTCCTTCGGCCCGGTGGGCGAGATCGAGATCGGGTGGCGGCTCGGGCGGGCGCACTGGGGCAAGGGCTATGTGACGGCTGCGGCGCGGGCCACGCTGGAGCGGGTGCGGGCGGCGGGGGTGACCGAGGTGGTGGCGATGGTGGACTCCCTCAACGAGCGGTCGATCGCGGTGACGCGGCGGCTGGGGATGGAGCGGGCGGAGACGTACACGTCGCCGGGGTCGGGGAGGACTGCGTACTGCTTCCGTCTGAGGCTGGATGAGGTGGATGAGGTGGGAGCGGTGAGTGCGGTGGGTGGAGTGGACGACGTGGATGAGGTGAAGCGGGCGACGGCCGTGGGTTCCGGCTGACCGGCCGGTCCCGTCCTGTCGCCGTCTCAGCTCGGCGCGTCCCGCTCCCGCTCCCGCTCCCGCTCCCGCTCCCGCTCCCGCTCCCGCTCCCGCTCCCGCTCCCGCTCCCGCTCCTCCGTGAGCGTGAGCGTGAGCGTGATCGCCTCCGCCGGGCAGAGCGTGGCGGCGTCCTCGTCGCGCTCGTCCCGCTCCTCCCGCGCCGGGGAGCAGCCGGGAGCGGCGGTCGATGTCGAGCGCGAATCGGTGGGGGCGGTCGCCGCGTAGATCCCGGCGCCGATGCAGACGCCCCGGTCGAGCTCGATACGACGCGGGGGGCTGATGCGGACTTGGGGGGCTCGGCGCTCGGCTTGCCGCTCTGGGCCACGGCGGGCTTGTCGTCCTTCACCATGTCGCTGCCGCCGTTGTCCTTGTCCTTGTCCTGGAGCAGCAGCGCGCCCGCGGTGGCGCCGCCGCCGATGATGAAGGCCGCTGCAAGCGTGCCGGTCCAGATCAGGACGCGCTTCCTGTGCTCGGGGTTCGGGGCGGGCGTGGGAGCGGGAGCGGGGGCGAGGGCCGACAGCTGGGTCGGTGCGTGTGCCTGCGGCTCTGGCTGTACGGGTGCGGGGGCGGCGCGCTTGAGGGCACCTCTAAAAGACCGACAGCCCCGTCAGCGTCGTGAAGCGGTCCAGTGCCGCCACTCCCGCCACCGAGTTGCCCCGTTCGTCCAGGCCGGGGCTCCATACGCCCAGCGTGCAGCGGCCGGGGACCACCGCGACGATTCCGCCGCCCACTCCGCTCTTGCCCGGCAGCCCTACCCGGTGGGCGAATTCGCCTGCCGCGTCGTACGTACCGCAGGTCAGCATCACCGCGTTGATCTGCTTCGCCTCGCTGCGGGTCAGCAGTCTCGTGTCGTCGGCGCGCAGGCCGTGGCGGGCCAGGAAGCGGGCCGCCAGGGCGAGGTCCGCGCAGCTCATCTCGATCGCGCACTGCCAGAAGTAGTGGTCGAGGAGGGTGGGGACGGGGTTGGCGATGTTGCCGTACGACGCCATGAAGTGGGCCAGGGCCGCGTTGCGGTCGCCGTTGGCCGTCTCCGACTGCGCGACCTCCGGGTCGAAGGCCAGGTCGGGATTTCCGCTCTCCTGGCGGAGGAATTCCAGGAGTTCGCTGCTCGCGTCGCCGGTGAGGCTCTGCAGGCGGTCGGTGACGACGAGCGCGCCCGCGTTGATGAAGGGGTTGCGCGGAATGCCGTTCTCGTACTCCAGCTGCACCAGCGAGTTGAACGGGTTGCCGGAGGGCTCGCGGCCGACGTGCTCCCAGAGGGTGTCGCCGCCCTGGGCCAGGACCATCGCGAGCGCGAAGACCTTGGTGATCGACTGCGCGGAGAAGGGCTGCTGCCAGTCCCCGACGCCGTACACCTTGCCGTCGACGTCCGCGATGGCCATGCCGAAGCGGCGCGGGTCGACGGAGGCGAGCGCCGGGATGTACTCGGCGAGCCTGCCGCGGCCGACCTGCGGGGCGACGTCCGCCGCGATCCGCTCCAGAATCGCCTGGTAGTCCATGGCTGTGACGGGCTTACCGGGAGCGGGGCCTGGTGCCGCGGTGCAGGGCCACCACACCGCCCGTCAGATTGCGCCAGGCCACCTTCGACCAGCCGGCCTGCTGGAGGCGCGCCGCCAGTGCGGGCTGGTCGGGCCACGCGCGGACCGACTCGGCGAGGTAGACGTACGCGTCCGGGTTGGAGGCGACCGTGGAGGCGACGGGCGGCAACGCGCGCATCAGGTACTCCATGTACACCGTGCGGAAGGGCTTCCAGGTCGGCTGCGAGAACTCGCAGATCACGACCCGCCCGCCGGGCTTCGTCACCCGGTACAGCTCACGCAGCGCCTGGTCCGTGTCCTGCACATTGCGCAGCCCGAAGGAGATGGTGACCGCGTCGAAGGTCTCGTCACGGAAGGGCAGCTTCGTGGCGTCACCGGCCGTGAAGGGCAGGTGAGCGTGGCGCTTCTTGCCCTCCCGCAGCATGCCGATCGAGAAGTCGCACGGCACGACGTACGCACCGGTCGCGGCGAACGGCAGCGACGAGGTGGCCGTGCCGGCCGCGAGGTCGAGGACCTTCTGCCCGGGGCGGGCGTCAACGGCGGCGGCGACCGCCTTGCGCCAGAACCTGCTCTGTCCGAGCGAGATCACGTCGTTGGTGAGGTCGTAGTTCGCGGCGACGTCGTCGAACATGGAGGCGACTTCGTGCGGCTGCTTTTCCAGGGAGGCTCGGGTCACGGTTCCATTGTGACGTGCGGTGCGTCGGAGCGCGGGGCAGGGTCACCCGCGGCGCGGGTGAGTGGGCCGCGCGGCCCTGCCCGCAGCATCGGGCGGCGGCACTCCTGGGGAGGGGACACGGTGGGGATAGGTACGAAGCGGTGGCTGATCGGCGGCCGGCTGGCCATGGTGCTGGGCGGCTGGTTCGTCACCGATGCGACGGACGACGCATTACGCCGACGAGTGGGCCGCAGCCCTCCACCACTGTGTCCTCGACGCCCTCGCCGCTGCCGGGCGCCTCCGGAGGGGGCGGTTGTCCCCCGGGACCGTCAGCGAGCCCCAGCACCGAGACCTCGGACGAGGTCACGATGACCGTGTGCCTCACCGACCGTGCCACGACAACCGACGACTGAGAGCCGGCAACCGCTTGGACCACCCGCCCACATCAGCGCGCCCGGTACACCATCCGCCCGGCGACGCAGGTCACCAGGCAGCTCCCGTCGTCGGCGAGCACCGCGAAGTCGGCCGGGCCCAAGACCGTCAGCGGCCGGAGCGTGGAGCGTACGGGCAGGCCCGAGCGCTCCACCGCGATCCGGACCGCCGGGCGGGTGAACGGCCCCGCCACGGACGTCGTGCCCGCCGCGAACAGCCGCTGGATTCCGCGCCGCGCCGCCGCGCCCCAGCGGACCTCGGTCATCCCGAGCGCTTCGAGCGCGGCGCCGGTCAGCGGCTCGGTGCCGAGGGCGTCGGCCTCGCGCGGGTCGGGCCAGTACGCGGCCTCCAGGAGCGCGACGGCGTCCGGCTCGTGGCGCCCCGGCGTGAGCCGCCCGTCCCACTCGCGGCTCCGGGCGCGGTCGCCGAAGGCGGCGTACAACTCCTCGTACGATCCGAGGGCCGCGATACGGTCGCCCTCGACGACGACCGCGTCCGCGCGGGCCCGGTGGATGGTCAGCACAGAGACGGACTAGTTCGCACTGAGCAGCTTCAGCTCCGGGTGGGCCGTACCGCCCTCGATGGCCGTCGACGACAGGTGCGAGACGACATGGTCGTCGACCGGGTCGTCCGCCGGGTCGACGTGCACATGGAGGTGCTCGTACGTCGTCGCGCGCTGCGCCGGGATGCGGCCCGCCTTGCGGATGAGATCGATGATCTCCATCCGGTTCGACCGGTGCTTCGCGCCCGCCGACGACACGACGTTCTCCTCCAGCATGATCGACCCGAGGTCGTCGGCGCCGTAGTGCAGCGAGAGCTGGCCGACCTCCTTGCCGACGGTCAGCCAGGAGCCCTGGATGTGCGCGACGTTGTCGAAGAAGAGCCGCGCGACGGCGATCAGCCGCAGGTACTCGAAGAGCGTGGCCTGTGTGCGGCCCTTCAGCGCGTTGTTCTGCGGCTGGTAGGTGTACGGGATGAACGCGCGGAAGCCGCCCGTCCGGTCCTGCACGTCGCGGATCATCGACAGGTGCTCGATGCGCTCGGCGTTGGTCTCGCCCGTACCCATGAGCATCGTGGAGGTCGACTCGACCCCCAGGTTGTGTGCCAGCTCCATGATCTCCAACCAGCGCTCGCCGGACTCCTTGAGCGGCGCGATGGCCTTGCGGGGCCGTGCGGGCAGCAGCTCGGCGCCCGCGCCCGCGAAGGAGTCGAGACCGGCCGCGTGGATCCGGGTGATCGCCTCCTCGGCGCTCACCCCGGAGATCCGCGCCATGTGCTCGACCTCGGACGCGCCGAGGGAGTGGATGACGAGCTGGGGGTACGCCGCCTTGATCGCGGCGAAGTGCTCCTCGTAGTACTCCACGCCGTAGTCCGGGTGGTGCCCGCCCTGGAACATGATCTGCGTGCCGCCCAGCTCGACGGTCTCCGCGCAGCGGCGCAGGATGTCGTCGAGGTCGCGGGTCCACACCTTGTCGCTCTTGGGCGCGGCGTAGAACGCGCAGAACTTGCACGCGGTGACGCACGAGTTCGTGTAGTTGATGTTGCGCTCGATGATGTACGTCGCGATCTCCTCCGTACCCGCGTAGCGACGGCGGCGCGCGGCATCGGCGGCCTTGCCGAGCGCGTGCAGCGGGGCCGAGCGGTAGAGGTCGAGCGCTTCCTCGGGGGTGATCCGCCCACCCTCGGCGGCACGGTCGAGGACGGGCTGAAGGTCGGCCTTCTCGGTCACTCGGTGTCCCTTTCGGCGGGGTACGGACGGACCGATCCAGCCTACGCCAGCCCACGGACACGACGGAGGCCGGTCGGGGCGCCCGGAACACCGTCCGGGCCCGGCCCCACGGACGTGCCCGGGCCGGACCACGGCTCGGGGCCGGCCCGGACATGCGCAGCGGGCCCGGCCCCACGGGCGTGCCCGGCCGGCGAGGTCTCAGCCCGCGAGCCCGCCCAGCAGGACGCCGAACAGCGCGCCGCAGATCATGAAGGGCCCCAGCGGCAGCGCGGACTTACGGCCCGCTCGGCCGGCGACGACGAGCCCGAGCCCGTACACCGCGCCGAGGAGCAGCCCGGCGAACGCCCCGGCGAAGAGCACGGCCCACCCGTACCAGCCGAGCACCACACCCACCACGAGCGCCAGCTTCACGTCTCCGAAGCCCATGCCTCTCGGGTTGATCAGGAACAGCACGAAGTAGCCGCCGCCGAGCGCGAGCCCGCCGAGCAGCGCGGCCGGCCAGGACCCGGCGTGCTCAGGCAGCAGCGCCGCGCCGCCGAGCAGCAGGGCGCCCGCGCCGGCGAGTGGCAGGGTCAGTACGTCGGGCAGGCGGTGCACGGCGAAGTCGATGTGCGCCAGGAGTACGGCGAAGGGCGCGAGCAGCAGCCAGACGGCCAGCTCGGGGCGCGCGCCGGTCCCGGCGGCCAGCAGTCCGCAGACGAGAGCGGTGGCGACGAGCGCGGGTGCGGGCCGCCCGTACACCGCACCGTCCTCCGCGCATCGCGCCCGTCCGAGCCAGCCGCCCGCGGGCCCGGTGATCGGGTGGCCGTCCGGGCAGTCCGTGCGCCAGGGCGTCTCCGGTTCGACGGAGAAGCGGTACCCGGCCCGGGGAATCAGCAGCCCGGCCGCGGCGCCCCACAGCACGGCGCCCACGATCAGCGCCAGGTACGGCATGTCCGGCCCGGACTCCCCCATGAGCTGCGGATCAGCCCGCTGCGGCGACGTTGGTGCGCCAGGACGGCAGCAGCTCGTCGAGCAGGGCCTCACTGCGCGGCGGCAGCAACCCGCGTGCGCCGCCGCCCAGTTCGCGGTTGCGCGCGACGAGGGAAGCGGCCAGCGCCTCCAGGCGGGCGGGGTCCCCGATGGCGTGCGTGGAGCGCAGCAACTCGTTCCACAGGCGCTCGTCGGACGGCGAGCTGAACAGGGCCGCTTCGAGGGCGGCGACCGCCTTCTCCGGGTGCTCCTTGTCCAGGTGGTGTGCGGACAGCGACAGCGCCACATCGGCGACGAGCAGCGGCAGCCGGGCGTCGATGATCTCGTGGGTGAGCCAGCGGTAGCGGCCCTCGGGCCGGTCGGCGAGCAGCGGCCCGCGCACCAGGCCGAGCGCGTCGGTGAGCAGCCGCTCCCGTACGGAGGCGCTGCGCGCGCCCCTGCCCTCGGTGGCTTCGTGGTGCAGCGAGCGCAGCACGTCGAGGTCGGAGACGACGGACGCGGCCAGCGTCATCCGGCCGGTGGCGTCCATGCCCAGACGCGGGGTGCCGTCGGGGTCGGTGCCGAGCCAGGCGCGGACGCGCTCGATGAGGGCGTCGCGCACGTCCTCGGTCGCGCCGCGCGGCCACAGCGCCGAGGCCAGGACCCGTGGGTGGACGCCTTCGCGGTGCAGCAGGAGCATCGCGAGCGCCTCGTGCATGAGCGGGCTGCGCTCGCTGTCCGGGCTGTCGAGGCCGATGATCTCGTACGGGCCGACGAGGCGTGCGTACACCGCGGGCCGGCCCTGCTCGGTGATGTCGACGAGGAAGGGGCGGGACGCGGCGGTCGCCGGGTCGGGGGTGTGGTTCGGGTCGGCCTCGACGAACAGCCGTACGACGGCCTCGTGCTGGGCGCGGGGCAGCAGTTGGGCTTCGAGTTCGAGCCCGAGGAGCGGGGCGAGCAGCTTGCCCGCGGCGGTGACTTCCAGCTCCCAGGCGGCGCCCGGGACGTTCTCCTGGTCCGTACCCATGAAATACCCGATGCCGAGCCGGCCCGCGTCGACGGCGAGTTCGGCGAGCTGCCTGGTCTCGTCCTCGGTCGGGTCGGCGCCGAGGAGTACGAGGTGGGGGGCCCAGCGGGTGCTCTGAGCCGGTCCGGTGCGGCCGGTGAGGACGGAGTCGTGGCCGGCCGTGCCGAGCGCGCTGCGGCGCTGGAGGGTCTCGGCCGACATGGCTTCGAGCATCCCTTCGACGTCGCCGAAGTGGCGCAGCCGGGTCGGGGCGAGGGCGCCGAGCTCGGCGCCGAAGCCGACGAGACTCACCGTCATGCGGTCCGACCAGCCGTTGGTGGCCAGCTCGGCGGCGACGGAGGAGAGGACGGACGCGCGGTCGGCCGGGGCGCCGGTCAGCGACACGATGCCGGGGACGGCCTCCAGGTTGAGCAGGAGCCGGGCGTCGTCGAGGGTGCCGATGCTGACGAGGCCCGGGTAGGGGGCCGCGGTCTCGGTCTCCTCGTACACCTCGGCGGCGGCCCGCTCCAGCCGCCAGAACGTCTGGTCCTGGCCGACCTGCCAGGGGGCGGGCGGCGCACCGGCGGGGTGCGCGAGCTGGAGATGCAGGTCGCCCCGGCTGAGCCAGGCCGCGTACACGACGGGCAGCGGCCGGGACTCGGCGCCGAGCGAGGCGGCGAGCCCGCGCAGGGACAGGTCGAGGAGGCGTACCGCCTCGGGGTCGGCCCCGACGAGGAGCGCGTCCTGCACGTCGGCTGCGGCGCCGGTCGGGGTGGGCGGCTCGGTGCCGCGGACACCGGCGACGGCGTTCATCGCGGACTGCCACAGGGTGTGGCGCCGGCGGCGGCCGAGTGCGGCGAGGAGACCGGCGGCGAGCAGGGGGGCGCCGATGAGGGCTTCGGGGAGCCCGAAGGAGAAGCCCTCATCGGCGGCGGGAGCCTCTTCGGCGACGGGGGCGGGCTGCTGAGCGGGGTCTTCGGCGGGACGCGGCTTGGGCATGGGGATCTGCCGGGTGTCGGAGTCACCACCGACGGAGCCGCTGCCACCACCGGCCCCCTGGGCGTGCTCACCGGACTTCGCGTACTCGGCGATCTGCTCACGCAGCTGCTCGGACACCTTCGGCGTCTCGTCGGGCATGTCGACGATCTCGCCGCCGTGCGCGTCCGCGGGCATCTCCATGATCCAGCCGGGCCGGATGAGGCTCGCCTGCGACAGCTTCGAACCGTCGGGCTGAACCCTGTCCTTGTTGAGCTGGTAGATCTCCTTGTAGCGGCGGCCGTCGTCGAGATGGCGCTCGGCGACCTCCCACAGCGAATCGTGGTGCCGCCCCTCGGGAGGCTGGATCCGGTAGAACTTCGTGGCGTCCTGCTTGCCGCTCTCGCTGGCGGCCTGTTCCCCCTGCGAGACGGCCTGTTCGGCGAGGGCGTTCGCGGTCTGCGCGTGCTGCTGCTGACCGAACGGCCCGCCGGGGGTCTGCTGCGCGGAGGCCGCGGTCGAAGGCCGGTGCTCGTTCTCCATCTGCTGCCCGAGCTGCGACATCCCCGGTGCGAAGCTGGCGGCGGTGGCCCCGACGAGCAGCAGCGCGGCGACCAGCTGCCGCGCCATCATCTGGGACGGTCCGGCGCCGGGCACCCGCGAGGGCATCCCGATCCCGGACAGCGCGGCCTTCATCTCGACGAGCACACACGCGGTGAACTGCGCCCACGCCAGCCAGACGACCACCGTAAGCACATGGACGAAGGCCATGACGGTGATCTCGCTCTGCAACGTCTCCAGCGACGGAAGCTCGTCGGGAAGCGGCCACCCCACAAAGGTGACGAGCGCCCCCGGAACGGCCACAAGGAGCACGGCCAGCGCGAGGAACGCGAGGAGCGCCTTGCCTATGTCAGCGGCGGAGCGCCGACGAGGCAAGGGCCTCGGCCGTGCGGTCGAGTCAGGGGTACTGCGCGCCATGGCGGGATTCCTGTGGGGATGAAGTGAGACCTGAGGAGCGAGCCTACTCAGTGGCTGTTGCAGGTGTCGAAGTTCTCGCGGCTCCGGTGCACAGCGGAGACCAATGGCACACCCGATACCTCACTGGGCGTACGAAAAGCCCGACTTGGTCCTGAGGTCCTCGGGCCTCAGCTCTCGTCTGTTGTTCTCGTCTGCTCGGTGTCTCAGGTGTCTTCGGATTCGAAGTCGTAGTCGAGGTCGTCGTCGGCGCGCAGCCTGAGGGAGCGGGCCAGCTCGTCGATGTCGTCCAGCGCCGACAAGACCCGTCCGGGCGCGGGCGAGGCCGTCACCATCACCAGGTCGCGGTCGAATTCCTTGTCGCGCCAGGCGTAGCGCAGACCGACGAGAAGTTCGGTGCTGCCCGGCATCGTGGAGTAGCGCAGCACGCGCAGCCCCTCGCCGAGGTCCTCAGTGGTGAAGGTCTCGACGATCGGCGTCTCGACCGCCTCCTTGTCGTCGGCCATCGTGAGGCGGCGGAGCTCCGTGTCGCGGTCGCCGACGGCGGGGAAGTCGGTGACGTATACCGGCAGCGGCATCGCACGGGGGTCGGGCAGGTGCAGGACGATCTCGTAACCGGGGAAGGCCCCGGGGTACTTCTCGACGCACGCCTGGAGGGTCTCGGCGAGGAACGCGACGCCTGCCTCGCCCGGGTCCACCTCCGAGTCGTCCCAGCAGTCCCGCGCGATCTCGACGGCCCACTCCGCGGGGGTCTGGTCACCGGGCGCCGGGGGCTCCGCGGCGTCGTCCTCGTTGACATCCGTCCACTGGATGGGGATCTCCAACCAGAGGTCGGAGTCGTAGTCGATGTCCAGCCAGCTCATTCTCTGCTCCAACGGAAAGTGGTCATGATGGCGTCGAACAATTCGACAGCCGCGTCCGCCAGTTCATCGTCCGGCGATCCACCTCCGACGGTGGAGAAGGCGACAGTGACCCAACGGTAGGCGTCCTTCGGGACCGGAACCGCGTAGTCGACGCGGCGCGTGGCGAGACCCGCGCTGTCGTTGGGATCAGCCGGAAGCATGATCTCGCGGCGGCTGCCGGCCGAGCCCGCGACCGTCGCCGAGCTGAACGCCCCCGTCCCGCCGTCCATGGACATGCGGGCGAGCATGGCCGCCTGGTCGGAGCGGCCGTCGCCGACCGATATCTCCGCCACGACGAAGGAAGCCGCGATCAGGGTGCCGCTCTGCTGCTCGAACGGGAGGTAGAGGTCGAGTCCCGCCCCCTTCTTCGCCTGGGCCACACCCTTGCGGAGGCGGCGTTCAAGCTCCAGGCGGTACGGCGTGACGCGGTCACGGGGGAAGCCGGCGGGCAGCCGGCCGCACGCCTCGGCCACCAGCTTGCGTACGGCGGCCTCCAGCTCCCGCTTGCGGCGCAGCGGGATCCTGATCCACCCGGGCGGGATGACCAGGGAGTAGCCGACAGGGGCGGCAGGCGGCGACGGCGGCTCGGTGGCCGATTCCTCGATCGGTGGACGGTCCTGCTGCGGCTCGACACTCATGGGGACAGCCTGCCCCACGGCTTGCGGCCCCGATTGCCCCCCGGTGGAAGCAGGGACTGTGGAACTGATGGAGCTGACGGAGCCTGTGGAATCTGCGAAGGCAGGACCTGAAGCGGCGCCGGAGACACTCTCGTCGCCCGTCCGCGTGGCGCCCGCCGGGCCCGCGCCCGGGTTCACCATGTCGAGCCCCGTTCCACCGTGAAGCCGTCCTTGAAGTCGTTGTAGCCCTCGATGGACGGCTTGAACGGCATGGCGTCGCTGCTGCCGACCATCTTGTCCGCGCCGTCCGCGGCCGTTCCCGTACCCCATGCCGCACGGAACCTGGCGTTGTACCGCTCCGCATTGGCCGAGGCGCTCTGGACCGCCGGATTGCCGGGGTTCGCGGCGCGCATGTGCTGGATGTCCTTGTAGTGGCTCATGAACTCCTTGTCGCCACCGGCCGTCACGGAATTGCGCTGGGACGCCTCGGGAAGCTCCCTCTGGCGTTCCTTGCGCGCGGCGTTGCGGGCGGCGTTGCGCTCCTGCTTGTCCCGGCGCTTGTTGGCCTTGTCGGCGCCGCGCTTGTTGCCCTTGGACTCTTTGGCGTTGCTGCGCTGGGAGTTCGACTTCGCACGGCCGGCGGCGTTCTCTGCCCGCGCCGAGCCCTTGGCCGCGCCACCCGCCGCCTGGGAGGAGGCGCTGCGCGTCGCGGTCTGGACGCCCTTGAGCCCCTTCAGCGCGATCTTGCCGACGCCCAGGGTGGCCAGGGCCAGGACGTCCATGCCGACGTCGTACCAGGACCCGTCGCCGGTGATCGCCAAGACCGTATGGCCAATGGCCACCGCCATGGTCAGACCGATGGCGAGTGCGGCGACCCAGCCCACGGGGGTGCAGAAAAGAGCCACGACAGCGATGGCCGTGGCCGCCCAACTCAATACGTCAATAGCGATCTTGACGTAGTCGACGATGCTTTCCCACCAGCTGTCCTCGATGATGTCGTCGATGCCGTCGCGGATCTTCTTCGCGTGCTTCCCCGCGGACGTGCCCCGTTCAGAGACGACGGTCCGCAGTGCGCTGCGCTCCGTCTTGTACGGGTCGTCGTCGCTGTCGCCGTCTTCCTTCTTCTTGTCCTTCCCGTCGTCCTTCTTGGCCTTGGCCGCCTCCTCGTCCTCTTTGCGCTTCGCGTCGGCGAGGATCTTGTCCGCGCGCCGTTGGAAGTCCTCCAGGTCGTTCGCCCAGCCGTCGAGGTGCCCGTTCACGCGCTCGTAGCGACCCGCGACCTCGCGCAGGTGCTTCTCCAGATCGCCGGACTCCTCGCGGAGCTTCTTGGCGGTCTTGCCCTTCAGCTCGTCGTCGTCGCCCATCCGCTTGATGGCGGTCGCCTGGTCGCGAAGCATCTTCGCGACCTTCCGCATCTCGGACGCCTCGGTACGAATCTCCTCGGGGCTGCCGGGTACCGGGTCCTTCTCCTCCAGCGGACTCCAGTCCGTGGGCCGCGTCTTCGCCATTACTTCTTCTTCCGGGCACGCTCGGCGAGTTCTTTGTCCAGCCCGTCGAAGCCGTCGATGGTGGCGGTGACCATCTTCCCGAGGGCGTCGATGTTACTGAGGAACTTCTTGCGGTAGTTGTCCCAGTTGTCTACGAAGTCATCCATGGCGTCGGCTATCTCACCACTACCCCAGTAGGGGCGCATGTGGTCCTTTTGTTTGTCGAGCCCCTCGAATTCCGTCTTCAGAGTGCCCAGTCGCTTCTCCGACTCCAGGAGCACATCCACATTGATGATCAGATCCGCGTCCCCCACGAATCCCCCTAACTGATCGGCGCTTCCCCCGGCCACCCCATGTGCGGGCTGTCCGGGATCGGTTGACATGCAGGCTGCTGCCGCGCTTGAGGTGGCTTGTTCCCGACGCAGCCGGCCTGCGAAGGAATGATGCCTGACGGGTGAGCCGAGGCGCCCGGCCGGTCACCCGACGGGGCACGACCGTCACCGGGTGAGGCAAGCGGCGGGCGCCGCCCGGTGGTTGACTGATCGACTCCCGTCGACTCCCGGTGGAGCGAGGCAGGCACAGGAGTGACGACGCTACTCAAGGGGCGCATGGTTTCGCCAGGCAGGAAGTGTGAAGTTCGCAGCGCTCTGGCGCCACGGGGCGCCGACCACGGCCGGCGCTCCCCGAAGCCCGGAGCTTCGGGGCCGCCGGTCGCCGGGTTGGTTCCGGGGGCGGGCGCACTCCCGGGCTGCTGGGCACGTAAGGGGGCGTCGGGGGCGAGGGAGGCCGGTCACGGCTGGCCGGAAAGCCTCACGGCCAGGAGCTCAACGACTCGGCGGCCGACCGGTAGCCGCCGCCACCGGGGACCCGACGGTCGAGAGCCCGTCCACCAGGAGCTTCGCCAGTTCGTTCGTATAGTCATCAAGGGCCAACCCGCGCCGCCGGGTTGGAGGGGCTCACCATCCGGAAGGCGCCATGACATGACAGCCGAAGCGGCGCTCGGGGGCTCGCTCCGTATTCCGCCTGCTGCCCAGCATGAGCGAGTTCCAGACCCCCGCTGCTCGATCGTATGGAGGGCCGCCACCTCACCCACGGCAGGGGTTCGCTCCAGCGGCCAGTGGGCGCAACTTCACCGCGTCCTGGTCGGCGACCTCCAGAAATTAGCCGCCTCAGGGAGGAGCTTCGGGCGCACTGTGCGCTGGGCTGCCCAGCGCACGTAAGGTCACTGCGGCCATCACACCAGCCCCAAAGATTGACACCCGCCCGCAGATCCCACCGGGTAAATTGGTGTCGCGTTCCGTTACCGCTGTTTCGTCCGAGCTCGACGACTCCGCACAGGAAGTCGACACTCGGAGGCGACTCACGGAGGCGACAGACAGGCTCGACACACAGGAAGTCGACAGACAGGAAGAGGATCACCATGGCCCAGAAGCCCGACCTGGCGCTCCCCCTCAGCGAACTCGAAACTTTCGGCGGACGGCTCCGTTCCATCAAGACCCGCATGAACCGCACGAAGAAGACCTTCGAGTCCTACCGGGAGGATGTCGGCGACAAGAGGGTGTACGACGCCCTCGACGACTTCGAGTCGAACTGGGAGGACGGCCGCGAGGACATCGGCCAGCAACTCACCGCGCTGGCCGAGATGTCGGACGCGGTGGTCCGCGAGTTCAAGAAGCTGGACGACGACCTGGCGAAGCAGGTCTCCGAGGGCGTCAAGCCCAAGGAGCCGGAGAAGAAGTAGGCGGTCAGCTTCAACGACTGATCGCTTTGGATCTCCTGCGGGCTTTCCCCGAAACCCTGATGGGCAAGCGGAGCTGATGCCGGTCGGTCAGCCCGCGACGGACTCGGCGGTCGCTCTTCCGCTCACTGTCAGCGCCGACTTGTAGAACATGCCGGTGAGGATCGGGTTGTAGGTCAGCGAGATCTCGACCTCGACCTGCTGCGCGCTCGCCGCGGTGCAGCCCGACGCCGCGATGTCCGGGCCCGACAGGCCCAGTTCCTGGGCGAATTCACTCACCCGCGCGTCGCAGTTCTGGAAGTTGATGGGCGCGGCCCCGCCCTCACCGACGTACAGCGCTTCCCTGTCGACGTCCTGCGCGGCGAACCGCGCCGCCTGCTCCGCTATGTCCGCCGCGCGCTCGCGCTGCGAGATGGACAGGCCGCCGTCGATGACGAACGCGGCCAGGGCCAGGAACACGAACGCGAAGATGATGACGGCCGCGGCGCCCGAGCCACTGTCGTCCATGTGCGCGCGGCGCGACTCCGCCCACCCGACGAGCGTACGTATGGGCCTCATGCCGCCCTCCTGTACGGGTCGAGCGGGGACGTCGAGCGGCCGGTCAACTCCGTGGGGAGGTCCAGGCCCAGCATCTTCAGGCCGCGGACCGTGCAGCTGACCTCGACGGTGAAGAAGCCACCGGGCTCGAAGCCATCGCTCGTCTGTGTCACCGTCACGGGGCCCGAGCAGACATCCGTCAGGTTCGCCGACGCGGCCCTCTTCGCCTCCGACATCGCCGTCCCTCTGTCCTTCTGGATCGAGCCGGCCCGCGCCGCGTCGCGCGCGGCGCTGTCGATCGCGCCGCGCCCCTCGACGAGCTGGCCGAAGCCCACCAGGACCAGGATGAAGAGGATCATCACCGGGGCGAGGATCACGACCTCGACGGTGGACAGGCCACGGTCGGACTCGTGGGAGGACGCCGCACACAGGCGGTCACGCAACCGGTCGCGTACGCGGTGAACCCACACGTCAGCCACCTTCCTCGACGAACCGTTCCACCGGTCCCATCGACTGCGCGTGCACCGTCAGGTCCAGTCCGGGAAAGACGGACGGCACCCTCCCGGTGACCTCCACCCCGACCGTGTTCTGCTCCGGCTGCAGCATCGTGATCTCCGGGCCGAGCACCAACTGCGGGCCCAGTTGCCGGATGTAGCTGTCCGCGACACCCCGCGCCTTGCCCTCCCAGCCGCCCGGATTCTCGTCCGCCTCCGCACGCGCCTCACGGGCGCCCGCCTGCGCGGCGGCCTGGGCGACGTGGTCGGCGAAGGAGTAGAGCGCGAACTGCACCGTCGCGAAGATCATGAAGAAGAGGACCGGCGTGAGCAGGACGAACTCGATCGCGGTCATGCCGGAGTCACCGCGGGTGCGAGCTGCCTGCACCCTGCGGCGTACGAACCTCCGTGCCCGCGTGCCCATGCCGTTGTTCCTCATCTACGTGATCTGCCGGTACGTGATCTGCCGGTACGTGATCTGCCGGCGACTGTCGTACGTCCGCTCAGCAGGTGCCGGACTGATCGGCGCCGGCGATGCAGTCGCCGACCTTGTTCGCGCCGCCCTCCAGCGCCGTGTTGATGATCGCCGCGACCACACCGACGATCGCGACCACGACCGCCGAGATGATCACCCATTCCACGGCGGAGGCGCCGCGGTCGGTGTCCTCGGAGCGTGCGCGCTCCACTCGGGCCTGCAGGAAAGTGACCAGGAAGTCGACCGCCGGGTGGCTGAAGGAGAAGCCGTTCTTGAAGTTCATGGGAGGCAGTTCCTCTCTGATAGTGGGAACAGGGAAAAGTGGCACGGGTTCAGACTTGGAAGACGCGCATCGCGGCCGGGTAGATCAGGAAAACGAGAAAGCCCGCACAGAGCAACAGCTGAGCCACCAGCATCGACTGCGACTTCTCGCCCGCGCTGCCCTCGATCTCCGCCATCTCCCGGTGGCGCATCGTCTCGGCCCTGGACGCCAGTGACTCCCGTACCTTCGCGCCGTCGTCCGCGACCAGCGCGAGTGAAGCCGACAGGTCCTTGAGCTCGTCGATGCCCAACTCCTCGCCGAGGCTGCCCAGCGCCTGCCACTGGCTCACGCCGGTGATCCGCGCGTCCGCGAGTGTTCCGCGGATACGGCGCAACGCCCAGCCGTCGCTCACGTCGGCCGCCGCCATCAGTGCCTCGGGCAGGCCTCGGCCGCCCGCGAGGTTCATCGCGACCAGGTCCAGATACGCACCGATCACGCGCCGCAGGTCACGCCGCTTGTCGGCGGCGTCCCTGCGGACCTCGAGGTCGGGCAGCATGAAGAATCCGATGCCGCAGAGCAGCGCCAGCCAGACCGGGATCATCGGGCTGCTGCCGAACCCGATGGCCCAGCCGACCGCGAAGAGCAGCGGGCCGAAGAAGAGACCCGCCACACCCAGCAGCACCTTGGTCGCCAGGAACTTCTCCCAGCCGCGCTCCAGGACGTTCAGGTCGGCGCGCAGGGACCGCTGTTCCCAGCCCTGCTGCCGGTAGAAGTCGCTGATGCGCTCCCCGAGCCGGGAGCGCGAAGACGCGAACCGCCCGGTGTCCCGCTGGACCGCCGCACGCCCCGCGTGCGCGCCCCGGGCGCGCAGCGCGTCGATCTGCGCGACCCGTGAGAGCGCGCCCTGCCTGGACGGCATGAGGGCCCGTACGAGTGCGTAAATACCAAGCCCGAGGATCGCCCCGAGCACCAGTGTCGTCGTCATCGCATGACCACCTCCTCCGCCTCTCCCCGAGGACGTACGAATTGCACGGACGGTTCATCGCGGACCAGAAAACGTGCCGGGGTGTCGATCCGGGACAGCTTGCGCAGCCACCAGAACCCGAGGGCGAACAGCCCACAGACGCAGGCGAGCACGAGCTGGCCGACGGCCGTTCCGTACGGCTCGACGAACTCACGGTTGAAGACGGCCAGGCCGAGCACGAAGGAGACGCTGACGGCCACCACGATCTGGACGCTGCGCCGGGTGCTGGAGCGCTGGGCCATCACGCGCTGGCGCATGTCGACCTCCTCGCGGGCCGACTTCGCGAGCGCGCCGAGCACTTCGCGCAGACCGGGCCCGCGCAGCCGCGAGTTGAGGATGAGGGCGGCGACGATGATGTCGGCCGAGGCGTCGTCGAGGTCGTCGGCGAGCTGCTGGAGCGCGTCGGGCAGCGGCGTACGCGCGCGCAGCCGGTCGACCATCGCCTCCAGGTGCGGACGCAGCGCGGGGGCCGCGGCGCGGGCCGCGGCGGGGATGGCCTGCTCCAGGCCGACCGCGCCCGCGATCGTGTCGCGCAGCGATTCGGTCCAGGCGGCCAGTGCCTCGACGCGGCGCATCGCGACGCGCTCCTCGCCGGCGCCGCCGAAGAGGCGGTCCCAGAAGAAGACGAGGATGCCCGCGGCGACGCCCGCCACCGTCCAGCGGGTGACGAGGAGGACGGCCATGCCGACACCGACGGCGAGCGAGCCGCGCCGGCCGGCGAACGCGGCGAGTTCACGGAGGCGTTCACCCGCCTTCTCCTTCTCGTGCGCGGGCTTCACGGGCAGCCCGCGGATCGCGGTGATCAGCAGCGCGAGTCCACCGCCCACGGCGATGCCGCACAGCAGCATGTAGAGGACGGGCAGCGAGAAGATGCCGCCCATGCCGGTCAGTCGCTCCATCGAGCGTTCACCCCCAGGTCCCGGACGGCCGGTAGCCGTAGGCGCTCAGTTCGTCGACGCAGGAGATGGGCGCGTGGGCCACGACCCGCCCGTCGGGCGTCTCCTTGAAGATCTCGCTGGACAGGACACGCCCGTCCACGCCGTTGACCTCGCGCACCGAGGTGACGACACGGTTCAGCTTGCCGCCCCGCTCGTAGTCGTTGCGCCGCTCCACGAAGACGACGAAGTTGACCGCGCCGGCCACCAGCATCTGGCTGGCCTCGATGGGCAGCCGCTCGGCGGCCTGCAGCGCGTACGTGGAAATACGGTTGAAGACCTCGCTGGAGCTGTTCGCGTGGATCGTCGACAGCGAGCCGTCGTTGCCCTGCGACATGGCGTTGAGCATGGTGACGATCTCGTCGCCGAGCACCTCACCGACGATGACCCGCGAGGGGTTCATACGCAGCGACCGGCGCACCAGCTCCGCCATGGCGATCGCGCCGTGCCCCTCCGAGTTGGGCAGCCGCTCCTCGAACGCCACGACGTTGGGGTGCAGTTCGGGGAACTGGTCGAGGCCGAGCTCCAGCGCCCGCTCCACGGTGATGAGGCGTTCCTGCGGCGGGATCTCGTTGGCCAGGGCCCGCAGCAGCGTCGTCTTGCCCGCGTTGGTGGCCCCCGCGATCATGATGTTCTTGCGCGCCCGGACCGCACAGGCCAGGAAGTGTCCCAGCTCAGGGGTGAGCGTCTGGTTGCCGACCATGTCCGACATGAAGACCTTGCCCATGCGGGCACGTCGGATGGACAGCGCCGGGCGGCGCGTGACGTCCATGACCGCGGACAGACGCGATCCGTCCGGAAGCCGCAGGTCGAGCTGCGGGTTGGCGGAGTCGAAGGGGCGCGAGGACAGACCCGAGTACGCGCCAAGGACCTGGATGAGCTCGACCAGCTCCTCGTCGGTCTCGGCGACCGGATCGCCCGGTGCCTCGCGCCCGTCGGCGTAACCGATGAAGACCTGGTCGCAGCCGTTGATGTCGATGTTCTCGACCTGGGAGTCGTCGAGGAGCGGCTGGAGGCGGCCCACGCCGAAGAGCGCGGCGTGCACGGCGGCCGCGTACTGCTCCTCGGTCTCCGCGTCGAGCGGCGTACGCCCGGCGTTGACCTCGGCCCGCGCGTAGTCCTCCAGGATCTGGGCTATGACGGCACGGGCGTACTGCCGCTCGTCCTCGCCCGACATCGGGGACACACCCGACACCTGGTCGATGCGGCGCTGTTCGGCGATACGGTCGCCCGCGTCCTGCCGGAAGCGTTTGACCAGCTGGTGGTCGACGACGCCGGCACTCAACGGCCGACCGTCCCTGTCGCTCCGGCGGCCGGCGCGGTCCAGGCCGCGCCGAACTGCTGGTTGATGTCCCCGACGACCTTGCGCGCCGAGCGGATCAGCAGCGACTTGTCGAGCCTGCCGCGCTTGCGTCCGGCCAACTGCTCGGCGCCTGCCGGGTCGTGGGCGATCGAGCCGACCACACGCGCACCGGTCTGGGAGCCCACGAGCATGTCGTTGACCTGGTTGGCGAGCTTCGCGGAGCTGCCGGGGTCGGCGACGAGGACGATGCCGATGAGCGTACGGGCGAGAGTCGCGGGCCCGCGCTGCGCCCCGTGCAGCCGGGCGGCGAGTGCACCGGCCCTGTCCCGTACGCGGGCCAGGTTCTCCGGCTCCGTACGGGCGACGAGCAGCACCAGGCCGGCGTGCGGCAGCAGATCGATGGTCGGGGAGTCCGCGCCGATGCGGCCGCAGTCGGCGATGACATCGGCGGCGCCGTACGGGGAGTCGGCGAGCGCGGCGAAGGAGTGTCCGAGCATCGGCCACTGCCCTGCGAGCCCGGCCGCGTGCTCGGAGGACCCGAGCCCGACCAGCACGTCGAGTCCGCCGGACATGGGCTGCGCGTGGTCCCACAGCTGCTCGGCGGCGAGACCGCGGCGCGCGGTCGCGGCGATGGACAGCATCCCCGTGTTGGGGTCGAGCGGGCCGCCGTGCGCGGCGGAGCTGCGGTAGACGAGGTCACCGCCGGAGGGGTCGGTCTCGGCGAGCAGCACCCTGCGCGGCCAGACGGCGGCGAGCGCGACGGCTGTGGTGGTGACGCCGGGAGATCCCTTGTCAGCGGCGATTGCGATGAGCGCCATGTATGCCTACCTACGTCCCTGACTGTTCTGATATGCCGGAGCGCACGGACTCAGTTGTCGGCCGAAGCCGGTACGAGGACAAGCGCGACCTCACCGGCCGCGGCGGCTTCGGCGACCTTGGCGGCGTCGGCCTGGTCGACGATCACCGAGACGGGCAGGGAGCTGGAGCTGACCAACTCGTCGCCCGAGCCACTGGCGACGTCCTGGACCTTGGCGCTATGCACGAGCAGCGAGTTACTGCCCGCACCGCCGGTCGAGCCCGCCGAGCCGGCGGAGCTGCCACCGGAGGTCTTGGCACCGACCCGGTAGATGGAGACGGTGGAGCCGTTCTTGAGGAGGTCCTGGCCCGACGGGTACTGGCCGGCCTTGAGGGCGAGTCCGACGGTGGACTTGCCGGCGGGGAGGCCCTTCCTGTCCGTGAGCATCGGACCGATCAGCACCGTGCCCTGGACGAGATCAACCCTGGCGACCAGCTTGTTCTTTGTCACCGTGTCGAGCTGATCGGCCTTCACGTACTGCAACGCCTCGTCCTCGGCGACCAGAACCGTGCTGGTCGCCTTCCGGTCGATGGGCTGGCCCGCGGAGACGTCGCCCGTGAGCTTCACCACCTCCACCCGCTCGCCCGCGCGCAGCACCAGCACCGTCGCGCCGAGCGCGCCGATGAGGATGAGCAGCACGGCGAGGGCGGCCAACGCCGGTTTGCGTTCGCGAGGAGCCGACGGCAGTCGTTCGCCAACCGGTCCGGCGGGTGCGGAAACCCTGTTGTTCCCCACCCCGGCACGCTCCTGAATCTTCACGCCACTCCCCGCACATACTGGCCTGAATTGAGGCACTTACCGCACATTCGGTCTGCACACGCGCGCAATGGACACAGCGCGGACGACCGTCAAGTCAACGCACCGTATCAGCAACACATTAGCCCCTCAAAGCACTCGAATGATCTTGAATCGCTCACACCACAACCCGCGTATGGGCATGAATCACCTTCTATGTGAGCGGGCCAACAACCCATCGGGCAGAGGCGGGCGGCCTTTCCACACAGAACCCCTACAGATGGACGCTCCCCGACCGACCGCGCGGGGGAGCAATCACTCTCGGCCACTCCCCAGCGCCGCTCCACCGCTTCAACGGTTGACGGCCTGGGTCTCCTTGACCGTCACGTCCTGTTCGTACGTCGACAGGCCGCCCGGCAGACCGGGCTGCTGGACCGGACCGTCGGGATCGGCCGATTCGGTCCAGGTCACCTCCCAGGTGAGCGACGCCTTGAAGGGGTACGAACCGCCCCCGGACGACCTGCGGTAGGTGACATTGCACCCCGCGCCCTCACTGTCGACCCGGTAGCCGCCCTCGGCCTTCACCAGGTCGTACGTGCAGGACCGCGGATCCGCGTCCGCGGTACCGGCCTCGACCATCAGCGCCACCGGGGTCGCCACCGTCGTCGCGGCCGTCTGGACGCCCTTGTGGTTGATCCTCGCAAGCCGAAGTGACGCTCAACATCGGCTGGCGCGCCGCGGAGTTCGCAACCGACGACTCACCCGCCCCCGCCCACGTCACGCCGTCTCCTCCGCGAAGTACGCCAGATAGTCGGCCACCACCTCAGGCGGATTCGCCGCCTCAGTGGCCTCCACTTCCCATCCGGGGCAGTCCATGTCGAAAACCACGATCGGCACCGGCCGCCCAAGGATCTCCGCGAGCCGGCCACTGGAGTGCAGGTGGCGTGCCAGGTCGATGCAGGCGTCGGCGAAGTGCACGCCGAGCGAGTCGTCCTTGGCGTCCCGCTCGTCCTGTACGTCGCCGGGAAGATCATCCTCCTCCCCGCCGCCCTCGTACCAGAGCCCGCGCGCTTTCACTTCTTCCCAGTACAGGGCGCTGCCGACCGGGTCCTCGGGTACGTGGCCGAGGGTCTCGAACCCGTCCAGCAGCCAGAAGGCATAGTTCCAGCGGATCTCTCCCGGATCCGAGTTGCTCCGACGCCCCAACTCCCGGCGGAACTGGCTCTCGGTGTTGTAGCCGATGGCCACATAGGGGCGGCGCGCGTCGTCGTCGATGCGCCAGATCCGGAGCGAGACCGCGTAGATCTCGGGCTTGAGCTCTTCGGGGAATCTCGCCAGGATCCGCTCCGACCCGTCTCGCATGTGGTTCTGGAATGGTTGGGAGGCCATGTCAGAAACCCCATGGGTCGGGGTGAGGGGTGAGGGTCGGGTCGTCCGACCACGCCAGGCGCGTGTTGAGGTCATCGCCCAGGAGCTGGGCCAGCCGGTCCACTGCCCAGCCATTCCAATAAGCGGCGCGGCGACTTTCGGGCACCCGAAAGGCCGGCAGCTCGACAGGCACGGCATCCGGGCGAAAGACCGCCTTCTTCAGCGGGTCCCCTGATCGCTTCGGCTTCGCCGATCTCCGCGTATCAAGGCAATCGACCACGCTCTCCACGAGGTAGAGCACGTACTCCCCGGTGTCCGAGCCGTCGATGAGCACCGGGAGGAAGGTCCCCGCGAGCGAGAGGTCGTCCTTCAGGAGCTCGGCGACGCGGCGACTGAGAATGGGGGATCCCCTATTGCCGGCGGGGAATTCGGACGCGCGCCATCGCGGGTCACCGGCCCATCGCGTACCGATCGCTGCGGGAAGGTCCGCCGGAGAGCCGCTGCGCTCCCATCGGGAGAGTTCAATGTGATGGCTCATTTCAAGCGTCAGGGTTCGACATTCTCCGGTACCCGGCATCAGTCGGTGCACTGTGAGAGGCGATCGGGAATCGTCAGTCATCGCTACGCCGTCCATATCGCGCCAGGCCCGGGAGTACCTCCCGAGAGTTCGTCTGCGACCTGCCGTCCGATGCTTCGCAACTCACGGCGCAGCTCGGTACGGATCGCACGGTTGCCGAAACCGTCCGCCGCCCTGTCGGCCGCCACCTGCTGAAGATGGTTGTCGACGCGCTGCAGGAAGTCCCGACGGTGGGTGAAGTTATGAGGGCTCGGATGCCCCAGCGGGATCCCGTTCGCCGCATCATTGATATTGACACCATACCTGTCCAACAAAGCGCGACTATTGGCTCCCGGCGCCCAATGGCCTGTATTACCGCCCGACGGAACGATATGCGCCGCTGCTTGCCCACGGGCCGGTCCGCGGCCTTCCCGCCTCAAATTCCTACGCAACCTTCGGGCGTTCTGCCGACACGTCAGCAGACCCAAATAGTCGACCCAGGCAAGGGGGTTGAGGACGTACGCACGGGGATTCGGCCCGGCACTCATTCCCAGTGGGTCGGGGCTGATGTAGAGGCCTGTGGTCGGATCGTAGTGCCGGAAGTAGTTGTAGTGGAGCTGGGTCTCGGGGTCGAAGTACTGGCCGGGGAAGCGCAGGGGCGTGTACGTGGCAGCGCCCTCGTCCCAGGCGGTCACGCCCCAGAGCGTGGCGCGGCTGGACCAGGCCACGTCACCCGCTTCGGAGACAAGTTCCGTGGGGGTGCCGACCAGGTCCGTGACGATGGCGAAGAAGCTCTGGTCGATGACGTGTTGGTGCGCGTCCAGCAGAGTCCTGCGCTCCGTCTGAGCCACCGGGCGCATGCCGTCGCGGTCCCAGGTGAGGGTGATCTCCTCGGCGTTTCCGGTGGTGCGGGTCGTCTGCTCCGTCAGGTGGGAGCCATCCCACGCGAAGCAGGTCTCCTCTGCGACACTGTCCCCGCCGGGGGCCAGGCGCTGCTTAGCAGTGCGGCGCCCGAGAGGGTCGTACAGATAGCGCCAGCGGCTGCCGTCCGGCGTGGTGACGGCCGTGAGACGGTCCTCACCGTCCCAGGTGTAGCGCCAGATGTCCGGCTTGCGGGACAGTCGCGTCCTGCGGCGCAGTACGACGCGGCCGGCGGCGTCGTACTCGTAGTGAACCGAGCCGGCGCGAGTGACGCGGTTGCCCGTGTACGAGCGGTCCCCTCGGGCCTCGGTGCCCGGTTGGCGGTCCGGCCAGGCAGCCTGCGTCTGGTTGCCTGATTCGTCGTACGCGTAAGACTCGGTCCAGTCCGCGGCGCGCACGGCTGTGACGTGGCCCGCCGTGTCCAGGTCAAAGGAGCGGCGGCCGGCGGTCCGGTCGTCCATCGCGGCCAGGTTGCCGTCTGCGCGATAGGTGTAGGAACGCTCCCTCAGTGGAGCGGAGCTGGGACGGGCAGTCAGCGTCTGGCCGGTGAGGCGGTCGACGCTGTCCCAGGCGTGCGTCAGGGTGAGGCCGTTGCCACCGAGACTGCGTGAGGTCTCGCGGCCCAGTGCGTCGAATTCGGATGCGAAGGTGCGCCCGGCCGCCGTGAGCGTGGTGCGGTTGCCCACGGCGTCGTAGGTGTACGTGGTGGTGGCCCCGGTGGGCGTGGTGCGAAGGGTGGGCCGCCCCAGGACGTCGTAGGCCGTGGTGAGTGCGCGATCGTCAACAACCTCGCGGACCGGGCGGCCGAATTGGTCGTACCCGTAGGTGAGGGTGACGTCCGGGCCGACTGCCTGAAGAAGGCGGCCGACCGGGTCGTTCACATAAGTGGTCGCCGTGCCGTCCACGGTCTTCTCGATCGGGTTACCGACGCAGTCATAGGCGAACGTCATACGTTGCCCAACAGGGTTGGTGCGGCTGAGAAGGCGACCGACAGCGTCGTGCGTATAGCCGAGTGTTCGGCCGTCGAAGTCGGTCTCGGAGATCAGATTGCCTGCGGCGTCGAGTGCGTAGTCCCAAGTGAGCCCCCGGGGGTTGGCCACCTGGATGAGGCGGAGCTCGGTGTCGTGGGTGAAGGCGAAACGGACACCGTCCGGGTTCGTACGAACGTCTGGCAGGCCGAAGTGGGTGTACGTGAAGCGGGTAACCCGCCCCAGGGCATCGGTGTGGGTGAGGCGATTGTCCTCACCGTCGTACGTCCACGCCTCGGTCGAACCGTCCGGGTCGGTCCGGGTCGCGAGGTGCCCCTCGACTGTCCAGGACAGCTGTGTCACGGCACCCAGGGCGTCGACGACCGCGACGATCCGACCGAAGGGGTCGTGATCGTAACGAGTCTCCGCACCGAGCGGATCTGCCTCCAGGACCGGCAGTCCCGCCCGGTTGTTGGTGAAATGCTGTGCCGCCCCCGTCGGGTCCAGCACGGCGCTCACCGCACCGGTCCTGTCGCGGGTGAAGAGAGTGGTGGCCCCGTCCGGCGCCGTCACCGCCACGCAGTTGCCCCGCTCGTCCCACTCCTGTCGCCAGACAGCGCCGTCCTGGCCCGTCTCCTCCACCGGCAGGTTCAGGCCGTTGAAGCGGGCCGAGGTCGTGGTTCCGTCCGGCAGATGGACGACCGTCAGGTTGCCCCGCTCGTCCCGCTCCATGCGCACGGTGTAGCCCAGCTGATCGGTGCGGGACAGCAGAAGGTCTCTCCGGTCCCATTCCTGAAGGAGCGTGTGACCGAGCGGATCAGTCTCGGCGATGAGCTGGTAGGAGTCGTTGAACTGATAACGGGTCCTGTGCCCGAGCGAGTTGACGGCAGTGGTGGCGAACGCCCGGTCGTCGTACTCGAAGGTGTAGTCGAGGATGCCGTCGACACCATGGGTCGCCACACAACGGTCGACGGCGTCGTACGTATACCGGTACCAGGTGCCGTTCCGGTCCTCCCATCCCGTGATGCGGTGCCACTCGTCGTAGAAGAGACGCTGAGGCTGATCGGAAGAGTTGTAGATCCGCGCCAGGTTGCCGGATGCGTCGTAGCCATAGCGCATCAGGGTGGGCTGCTCGGGGTGGCTGCGCAGGGTCAGCTCGGCGATGCGGCCGCTCTCGCAGGTGATGCCGATGCGGTAGCCACCATGGTGCGCAACCTCGTCGGGCATGCCGTCGGCACCGTAGAGCACGGTGATCGTGTTGTCGTTGCGGTCGCTGACCGCCGCGAGGCACAGGGCGCCCTGTGACCGGTCGGGCAGCGGCCGGAAGTGGAGCGTGTGTCCGGACTCGGGCTGGTGCACCGTGAGTTCGCCGCCCGGGACGCCGTCCCAGCTGAGCGGCCAGTGCGGGCCTTCGACCGGCAGTACGGCCATGTCGGCCTCGGGAACGGGATAGTTCAGGACCATGCCGTCATCGGTCGTGAACAGCACGCCCGTGGCGGACAGCGTCAGCCGCTGATCGAGGGTGGAGACCCAGCTCGGGCCGAGCAGACGGCCGCTTCGGACGCCGGTGCGGTGGTTGCGCTCAAGGATGAGGGGCAGCTGCCCGGCCAGTTCGACGTCGGTGGCGGACATGACCATCTCGCCGGTGGCCATATCGACGGGGTCGCCACAGGTGAAGAGCTTCTTCATCTGTCGGGCGCCCGCGCGCGCCCCCTTGCCCAGACCCTTGGCGCCCAGCGCCATGCCTTTGAGGCCGGTTTTGCCGAGGGCCTTCATGCCCTTGGCGAGTCCGCCGAGGGTGGTCAGCCCCTTCATGCCAGGTATGCAGTCCAGCGCGGCAAATGCCACGTCCCACAACGACGCTTCACCCTTGGCGTACTTGTTGAGGGTGTCCGCCAGCACGATCAGAGCCGCGGCGAGGACGATCAGCGCGATCGGCCCGCCGATGATCATCGCGACGATGCCAAGGACCGCGACGACGACCTTGCAGACGGCGACGATGGTGTCCCAGTTGTCGGTGACCCAGTCCCCGACCTCCTCCCACCACTTCCGGTTCTGAATCCCCGCATCCGACGCCTCGTCGAGCTTGTCCTTCGCCTCCCGCGCCGCGTCCTCGCGCATCTTGCGGGCGTCGGCGGCCATCTTCTTCGCCGCGTCCAACGCACTGTTCGCCGACGACACATCCGACTTCGCCGCACCCTGCGCGTCCTTCGCCGACCGCGCGTTACGCGTCGCCGCCCGCACCTTGTCCTCATCAGGCGCCGGCGCGTCCTTCTTCTCCTTGTCCTTCTGAAAGTCGTCCGACTCCCTGGTGGCCCGCCCCACCCAAGAATCAGCGTCCGACAACCGGGAAGCAGCCGACTTCAAGTCGGCCTGCGCCGCACGCCCGTTCACCAGAGCCTTGTCCGCCAACGCCTGCGCCCGCTCCAGCTTCGGCCAGTACGCCGCCAACGCGTCCCCGGCCATCCCGTAGGACTTCTCCAGTTTCTTCAGATGCTTGGGAACATCCTCGAACTCATCCTGGAACGCCTTGGCCGACTTCCCCGCCCACTTCAGGACCGCTTCCTCACTGGCCATCCCCTTGACCAGCCGCAACGCATCCGACACATCATCAGCAAAATCCTGCAACTCCCGCGACAGGGACTTCACCCGCGGCGGATCACCCGGCGTCGGATCCTTCTCCAGATCCAACACATGCCAATCGCCCGGCCGATACCCCGCCATCCCACATCCCCCGTCACGCCCGTATCACCAGCAACCGTACGCACGAGCGAAGTTACTAGGTTCGAGCCTGACACGTGAAGGGTGCTACTCCGTGAAGCGGAAGGTCGTCTACTCCGTGAACCGGAAGGTCGACGTGATCGCGTCGAAGATGTCGAAGAACGAGTCCGCCAGATCGAGCACCTGGCTGCTGCCCGCCACCAGGGCGACCTTGCCTTCCTCGCCCGGCACCGGAATGAACGTCTGCATCAGTACGACGCGGATCTTCCGGGTGTCCCCGGGAACCTCGATGTCCTCAATGCCGTACGCCCGCGCCGCCGACCCGACTCCGGGAATGTCCACCGTCGTCACCTTGCGGAAGGTATCGCCCTCGCGCTTCGCCTCCCGCACTGCGAGCTGGGCGACGATCGCCTCCGGTGCGGTCGGCAGCAGCTCCCCGGTCTGCGTGCGCGCCCCGACCAGCGACACGGTCACCGAGCCGGTGACCGGCGTATCGCCACCGAAGCTCTCCGCCATGCACCCGCAGTACATCGCCCCGGACTGCCAGGCCTCCTGCGCCGACTTCTTCAGGAAGGCGGTGAATTCGTCCCGGTACTGAGCCAGCTCCGGCCGTGCCCGCACCCGGTCGTTGACCATCTGCCGGATGCTGCTGTCCCGGGACTCGGGACGTACGTCGAACTCCCACCAGGAATCCGGCACCTTGATCTGAAATCCCCCGCGCTCGATGGTAAGCGCGTCCGTGTAGCGAGCCATGATCCCCGTCCCCTCCTCGGTTGCCGCAAGCCTACGAGAGTGCGGCCACTCGCCCCCGGGCCCCTCCCGCTTCGCCAGCGACCCGGCGACGAACGTACCGGCGGCGCCGCCCGCGGAGGCCACCGCGAACAGCGACGCGCAGAAGCCCACGCCCCGGCCCGGCCGCTTCGAAGTGTCCGGGGCCACACTCACCCTGCCCGATTTCACCCCCGATCGCCCACCTGGCCGGGCAGGTTCTCCCTGGCGAACCACACGCCCCACGGATACCGTCGTTCTTCTTACCTGAGCCATTGCCCCGACCAGGAGTCGCCCGTGAATCGCCGCACTTTGCCCGCCGCCATCGCGTTCGCTGCCACCGCAGCCCTCTTGCTGACGGCCTGTGGCGGCGGGGACGAGGAGCCCGAGGCCAACGACAAGATCGTGGGCGCCGACACCGGCGACACGAAGAAGAAGGAATCGCCCAGCACGAGCGCGGAGAGCGCCGCCGGGCGGCCTGACCTCACTCTCCCGAAGGACATCGAAGAGTCCTTCGAGAGCTGGAAACTGGGCGACGAGAAAAGGAACGCAATTTTGGTGGACGCCGGCCACGCCCAGTCCGCCGTCACCTACGCCGTGGCCAAGGGTGATCCCGAGGCAGCACCGCTCACCTTCTACCAGCAGGGAGATGCTCTCGTCGGTAGTCAGGACTGGGTCAAGTCGATCGTCGATTCCGGAAAGACATTCACCGGAACTGTTCGCTACTTCTCGCCCGATCTCACTCTCTTCGATGAGAAATCGGCCGCGCTTGTGTATTGCGCCGACGAAACCAAGGCGTTCAACAAGGACAGGACAACGAGCAAGGTCGAGAAGAGCCCCGCGAGCAAGGATTCGTACGTCCTCTACAGCGCCCATCTTGAGAAGAGCGACGGGGGTGTCTGGCAGACCACCAAGCTCGACTCGGAGAGGGGCAACCAGAAGTGCACGTCTTGAAGCCCAGCCGCGGCCTCTTGATCATCGCGCTTGCTGCTGGAATGTGCGCCCTGACGACCGGGACCGCCTCGGCGGGGTGGGGCGAGCCTGACAAGTCCAATGGCGGCGCCAAGACGAGCGGCAGCGAGCAGAACGGCACCCTCACCTCCCTGATCAGCTACACCGGCTCCACGCAGGGCGGTTCCGGAAAACCCGGCAACGTAACTCCGGCCGGTAACTGGAAGCCGCCCGCCTGCTGGTATGAGCCGCGGTCTGCCAAGCAGTTCGCGGAGTACGTGGAAGGCATGTACACGTCCACCATCAATACTCCGGGGCAGCACAGCTATGCCAAGAGTGCCGTCGGCATGTTCAGAGCCGACTACAAGGAGAAGAAGTACAAGAACTACAACCTCGACAAGGCCGACGAGGGTAGCTGGTGGGTGGCCATCCGTGACGAAGACCGGTGGCTGGAACCTGCCGCACAAATCTGCAACGAGATGCCCTTCTGGACCGTCACCGGTGTGGCTCCCAACGTCCCCAACGCCATCACCCCACAGGTTCTCGCCGAACTCGCCTACAACAGACTGCGGCTGCCCGACACCAAGGTCGATCTCGCACCCGAGGCCAACACCAAGGTGAACCTGCCCACCTGGGCCTGGCTCGACGAAAGCAAGTTCAAACCGGTCGAGGTCACCGCGCAGCTGAACGTCAACGGCCTCAACCTCCAAGCAACGACCACGGCCGAGCCCGTCTCCCTCAAGTTGGAGCCCGGCACGAAGGACGCCGCGCTGCACCCCGCTTCCGGCGAGTGCACGTTCAACGCGAGCGGCTCGATCGGTGAGCCCTTCGCCACGGGGCGGGCGCAGGAGACACCGCCCTGCGGTATCACCTATCTGCGGTCCTCCGGGAATGGGACATACAAGCTCCAGGCGACCGTCACCTGGGAAATCAGCTGGACCGGAACCGGAAGCCCCAGAGCGACGCTGCTCCCCAACGGCACCTTCGGCAACGACCAGGCCGTCACGGTTCAGGAGATCCAGACGATCAATCGCTGAGATGAGTCAGGAGGAAAAGCGTGACCCCATAGGGTGACACAGCACCCGCTCCCTGATCGCACCACGGCCCGCAGAGGCCGGCTCCGCCTCTCATGGGACCGGCGCTCACCGTCACGACCAGTGCAGCGTCCCTGCCACCACGTCGAACAGCTCCACCATCCGGTCCGCCAACGGCTCCAGCGGCGTGGAGAAATTCAGCATCAGCCAGTAGGTGCTCGCTGGGATGGGGCAGTAATACGTGAGCGTAGTGGTCGGCAATGAATTTCCCATTTGGGCTGCAGGGTCGGGGGCTTCCCGCAGCCGCTGGCGCACGGCCCATCCGGCCACAGCCAATTCCACTACCCTCACGTCGCCGACGTCGTGGTCGAGATGCTCCGCCAACTCATGAGGGTCGGAGCATCTCGGAAATTCTTCGGGCGAGGGAATACTGACCAGCAGTGACGAGGCAAGCGGCAACGAGCCGATCGTCAGCGTCGACAGATAGAGCTCGACGCCGCCGGCTTTGTAAGCTTCTTTCGTCTTCTTCTGCAAGTCCCGCATGAGTTGCTTCTTGATGTGCGGAGCATTGTCCACACCGCGAAACTGCTGATCGGCAAGGGCGACGATGCCGGAGTCCCGCACATCGGGCGCCAGCGCGAGCTGGAACCAGCCGTCCGGAACGACGAGCGAATAGTCCGTCGGTCGCGACTCGAATTCACTTGCTTGGCGCATCGCACCATCACTTCAATAGGTCTGTCGAGATTTCTTTTCCACCGGCATCAAGCGGCACCAGCCTCATCGACGACACCAACTCATCAGTCAGCAAAGCGAGTTCCTCTGAGCGTTGGATCGCCTCCCAACGGACCGTGGCCACGATGACACTGCTGGTCTCTGGGGGAAAAACCGCGTACTTGATGAACTCGGTAAGGCGTCGGCCGAATCCCAACATTCGCTTGGTCTTGAGCATCGACTGAACTCGAACTGCCCGCCCGGCCCGGAGATCCGGGTGTGCCACCTCGGGTTCGCCGATGACCTCGGCGTTGGCCCACTCAAGCAGTTGCGGCTGGACCTCGGCGGGAGAAGGGCGCGGAACTCCGGGCTCCCCGTAGGAGTCGACCTCAAGGCTGGCCAGGATCCCTCCTCCCTCGGTGCAGTATGCGGCTACGAGAATAGGGCCGTCCTCGTACGCCTCCAAGGCCCGGTCCGTCAATTCCTTCACCAGGGAAGCCTCTTGCACAACCATTTTAAGAGGATTGAACTGCGCCACGGCCTTCTTCACCAACGACTCAGCTTCCGCCCTGGTGCCCTCTTGCATTGTCAGGTCCACCCATCCGGACTGGAAGTCGAGACGACAGGCGTAGTCGTCGACGAGGGGGTTGCCATCTTCCGGTGTGATCATTTCAGACCCTTTCAGCCCAGGAGCGGGTTGAGGTTGCTGTCCAACGCCAAGCCCCCCAGCGTAACTCCACCGCCGAAGAGCGACATTTTTGTAGCAGTACTCGAGATCTTGTTGACGGCCGGAAAGTCACCCATCTCCGGAGCCGCGAGCTTGATGTCCTTGAGCTTGGACGCGACACCGGCGTCCACCATGGAGAAGGATTTTCCGGCTCCTACAGCCGCATTCCCTTCGCCCCGCGCTGCCGTGGCACTCCACGCGGAGTCGTAATTCCCATTCCCAGGCCTGAGCGCCTGCAAGTTCTTACTCCACGCACCCTTCGAGAACGGTTCCGTGAACGGCTCCTTGAGAGATTTCCAGGCATCCGTCCTATCGAGACGATTCTTCTTACCCGAGATTTGATTGAACTTCTTATTATTTCTGCCGATTTGCCTCGATGTCTTCGCGGTCTTTGCAAGATCAATGCGCTTCAGCGCCTTGTCTGCGAACTTACCGGCCACCTTCGAGAACGCCTTCCCGACACCCATCATCACGAATCCGAGTGCCGCCATTCCCAGATCCATCCATTCGGCGTTTCCCTGGAGAACCTGAACAAGTGTAGCCAACGTATTTATCAACGTAGCGATCATGGCCACGGCGCCCAACACTCCGGCAAGTGCCTGTCCGATGACAGGAATCCAACCGACCACGAGTGACAGGATCCCGCACCAGGTGGAGATCATCTGTGTGACGTCTGCGATCGACTTGACAAGAGTGTCCCAGAAGCCGTCCTTGAGGGAATCGTGGGAAATCACGTCGTCAATGGACTCGCGGGCACGCTTCGCCGCGTCATCGCGAATGCGTTTCGCCTCACCGATCTTCGCCTTGGCCGACTCGATCTCTCCGGTGGCCGCTTTCTTCTTGTCCTCGAACCCCTCCTTGTCCTCGTTCCCCTTCTTCCCGGACAGGCCATCCAGGCTCTTCTCGGCCGCACCCTTCCGCGTATCTGCGTCCTGAGCATCCTTGAGGGCCGCGTCAGCCATCTCCTGAGCGCGGTTCAAGTCGGACGCGTAGTTGTTCGGCGGAGCAAGGAGCTTGTCCTGGTGGCTTCCCGCTACCTCTTGAACCTCCGAACCGATCGCGCCGGCTGCGGTGTTGTATCGCTTGAAGGCAGCCTCTAGCTTCTTGACGCTGCCCTTCGATTTCTCGCGGAACTCTTTCCCCGCATCGCTGTCCCAGGCATCAACGTCGACAACGGCCCGGAGATTCTTGATCTGGCGTTCCAGTTCATCGGCAGTCTTACGCAACTGTTTGCCCAGAGCCGCCATCTGATCAGGATCACCAGGGATGGGATCGCTGTCTGCCACTGGGCTCCAGTCGCGTGGGCGTCCCGCCATACGCTACTTCCCCTTTTTCTTAGGATCTTGGGCTCCGCGAATCGCCTGGGCCAACTGGGAGTCGATCTCCTCATAGGCCTCGGCCGCGGCCTTGGCGATGCCGGCCAACACCTCGACCTCCTTGGTCAACTTTTCGCGGCTGATCTCCCAATTGCCCGCGAAGTCTTCGAACTTGTCCGCAAGATCATCGTTGCCGAAGTCGTCCCCGTGCTTTTCACCGAGCTTGTCGAGTCCGTCGAACGCCTTCTTGACATGGTTAAGCCCCTTGCCCATGCTGCGGATCACTTCCAAATCCGCTTTGGTGTGGTCGCCCACTCCACCGAGTCCCTTCCGCACTCTGTCACACGAAAAAGCCCGGTGCGATGGACGCAGATCCATCGCACCGGGCGTCAGCCGGCGCCTACTTGCCCTTGACGCCCTTGGCGAGCTCGTCATCCAGGTCCTCGTACGCCTTCGCCGCGTTCTTGAGGAAGTCAGCCATGCCGGTGAGGCCCTCGATGGTGTCCTTCGCGCCCTTCGTGAACTCCTTGAAGGAGTCCTCGAAGGCTTGCGAGCCCTTGCTCGTGGTGTAGCCGTTCTTCACCAGACCCTCGATGAACTTCTCAAGGCTGGTGAGCTTCTCTTCGATCTTCGTCTTGGCCGTGTCGACCTGAGTCGCGGCCTTCCGCATCTCCTCATAAGTGATATCGGCGTCTTTGGCCATGAGGCTCACTCGCTTTCTTACGCGCCGCAGGGCCAACCCCCGTGGCTCCCATGAGGCAGATGGTGTGATCGTCCGTCCGCCTGGGGCACGAGGCTACCTGCGGGGCCTCTGCTAGCACACCCGACCGGGGCAGTCTCTGTCGTGAGCTCCTGCACAGCGCTTCGCCACCCGTTGCCATCGGGAAGGGCGCAGCGGATATCGTCACTGTCACTGCGGCGCTCGTTCCGGAGGCGGTCGCAGGTTCCTGGGGAGGACGAGCGTGCGCCTGACTCTGACCGTCGTCGATCCGCTCGGCGGTGCCAGCGCCGATGTAGTCCTCGACGCCGATCCCGAGTCCTCGGTCGGCGACATCGCGCGCGAGCTCGCGCGGCACGTCGGGCACGGCGCGGGCGGTGCGCAGATCATCCCGATCGGGAGCCAGCGCGGGGCGGGGGACGGGTCCCCCCTGCTGTACGTCGACGGGTTCGCCGTCGACGCCTCCGCCACCATCGCCACCTCGCCGCTGCGCGAGGGTGCCATGGTCAGCCTCCACGATCCGGCGGGCTGCCTGCCGGGCGAACCCGCCGGGCTGGTCGAACTGCGGGTCGTGAGCGGCCCCGCGGCCGGCTCCGTGCACCGGTTCGGTGTGGGCCGTTACGACATCGGCAGCGGCGCCGGTACGTACATCCGCATCGACGACCCCGAACTTCCGCAGCGCGCGCTGACGTTGTCAGTAGCAACCGATGGCACCTGCCAAGTCGCCGTACAGGGGGACAAGAAGGGTGTCACGCTCGACGGCACCGCGATCGAAGAGGTCGAGGGCGACGAGTGGCCGCTGGATGCCCAGCTGGCCGTCGGGAACACGCTCCTCGAAATCTCCCGCTATTCGCCTCCGGACGCCGCACTCAAGTGGTCCGAGGACGGTGGCGGACTTGATTACAACCGGCCGCCCCGGCTGCGTCCCGCGGACCGGCAGACCAATTTCCGGCTGCCGACGCCGCCCCGCGAGCACGAAACCCGGCCGTTGCCCTGGCTGATGGCGCTGTTCCCGCTGGTCATGGCCATCGTCATGGTGCTGGTCATGGGGCGCTGGTACTACCTGATCATGGCCGTGATGAGCCCGATCCTGCTCTTCAGCAATTACTTCATGGACAAGAAGCACGGCCGGAAATCCCACGCGAAGCTCCTCAAGGAATACAAGGAGCACAAGGCCCGCATCGAGAAGGACGCCCAGGAGGCCCTCATCACCGAGCGGTTCGACCGGCGTCGCTCGTACCCGGACCCGGCCACCGCGCTGTCGCTGGGCACCGGGCCCCGTACCCGGCTGTGGGAACGGCGGCGTACCGACCACGACCATCTGGTGCTGCGCATGGGCACCGGCCTGCTGCCGTCCGAAGTGGTGCTCGACGACCCCGAGCAGGACGACCACCGCCGCCAGGTCACCTGGAAGATCGAGGACGCCCCGGTCGCACTGTCGCTGAGCACCCTCGGCGTCATCGGTATCGCCGGGCCCGGAGACTCCGCCCGGTCCCTGGGGCGGTGGGCGGTGGCCCAGTCGGCGGTGCTGCACAGCCCGGTGGATGTGCAGTTCTACGTACTCACCGAGGTCGGCGCACAGAGCAGTTGGGACTGGGTGCGCTGGCTGCCGCACACCCGGCCGTCCGGCGCCCATGACACCAATGTGCTGATCGGCACGGACGCCGAGACCGTCGGCGCGCGCATCGGCGAGCTGACCCAGCTCCTCGACGCCCGCCTGAAGGCGGCCAAGCAGAACGGCAGCAAGGGCGCGGTCTTCTCCGACCCGGACATCGTCGTCGTGTGGGACGGTTCGCGCCGGCTGCGTTCGATGCCCGGTGTGGTGCGGCTGCTGCGCGAGGGTCCCGGCGTGGCGATCTACGCGGTGTGCCTCGACTCCGAGGACCGCTTCCTGCCCGGCGAGTGCCAGGCCATCGTCGTCGCCGAGCCCAAGCCGGAGGAGCCGGACCCCAAGGCGCAGAACGTCGAGGCAGCATCCCCGCAGCCGACGGCCCCCGGCGGCTTCCCCTCCTTCCACGCCTGGCACGCGACGGGCACCGAGGCGCCCAAGGCCGAGAGCGTCCCGATGCTGCGGCTGCGCGTCGAGCAGACCAGTACCGTCCGGGTTCTCGGTGTACGCCCCGACTTCGTGTCCGCCGCCTGGTGTGCCCGTCTCGCCCGCGCGCTGTCTCCCCTGCGCGACATCAGCGGTGAGTCCGAGGACTCCGCGCTGCCCGCGTCCAGCAGGCTGCTCGACGTCCTCCAGCTGGAGCCGCCGACCGGTGACGCGGTCGCGGCGCGCTGGCGGATGGGCGGGCAGTCGACGATGGCCGTCGTCGGTGAGTCGTACGACGGGCCCTTCGGCATCGACATCCGGCGCGACGGGCCGCACGGTCTGATCGCGGGCACGACCGGTTCCGGCAAGTCGGAGCTGCTGCAGACCATCGTGGCCTCGCTCGCGGTCGCCAACACCCCCGAGTCGATGACGTTCGTACTCATCGACTACAAGGGCGGCTCGGCCTTCAAGGACTGTGTGAAGCTGCCGCACACCGTCGGCATGGTCACCGACCTCGACGCGCACCTCGTCGAGCGCGCCCTGGAGTCGTTGGGCGCCGAGCTCAAGCGCCGCGAGCACATCCTCGCCGCCGCCGACGCGAAGGACATCGAGGACTACCAGGACCTGGTGCGTCGCGACCCCTCGCAGCCGCCGGTCCCCCGACTCCTCATCGTCATCGACGAGTTCGCGTCGATGGTCCGCGATCTGCCGGACTTCGTCGCGGGCCTGGTCAACATCGCGCAGCGAGGCCGTTCGCTCGGCATCCACCTGATGCTCGCCACCCAGCGCCCCAGCGGTGTCGTCTCCCCCGAGATTCGGGCGAACACCAACCTCCGTATCGCGCTGCGCGTCACCGACGGCAGCGAGTCCAGCGACGTCATCGATTCCCCCGAGGCCGGGAATATCTCCAAGAGCAACCCCGGTCGTGCGTACGTACGCCTGGGCGCGTCCTCCCTTGTTCCCTTCCAGTCGGGGCGCGTCGGTGGCCGCAGGCCGGGCGCGACCGATCCGCAGACCCTCGCCCCGTGGGCGGGCCCGCTGGACTGGCAGGACCTGGGGCGCGCGACGCTGCGCAAGCCCAAGTCGCAGGCGCGCGAGGAGGAGGAGATCACCGACCTCAAGGTCCTGGTTGACGCGGTGCGGGACGCGAACGAACGGCTCGGCATCCCTTCCCAGCACAGCCCGTGGCTGCCCGCGCTGGACGAGAGCCTGCTGCTCGACGACGTTCCGGTGCCGGTGGGGCAGGTGGAGGGCGCGCTGCCACCTGCCGCGTACGGCGTCGAGGACCTGCCGTCGGACCAGGCACGGCGTCCCGTCGCAATGGACTTCAGCACCTTCGGCCACCTGCTGATCGGCGGCGCACCGCGCAGTGGCCGCTCGCAGGTGCTCCGTACGATGGCGGGCTCGCTGGCCCGTACGCACTCGGTCGCCGATGTCCATCTGTACGGGATCGACTGCGGCAACGGCGCGTTGAACGCGCTGACCCGGCTGCCGCACTGCGGCGCGGTCGTGGGCCGGGCCCAGACCGAACGCGCCATCCGGCTCATCAACCGGCTCAAGGGTGAGTTGACCCGACGTCAGGAACTGCTGGCGGACAAGGGGTTCGCCGACATCGGCGAGCAGCGCTCGGTGGTGCCCGTCAATGAGCGGCTGCCGCACATCGTGGTTTTTCTCGACCGGTGGGAGGGCTGGCTGCCGACGCTGGGCGAGATCAACCACGGCGAGCTGACGGACGAGTTGACCATCATCATGCGCGAGGGTGCGAGCCTCGGAGTACACATGGTGATGACGGGTGACCGGCAGATCCTGGTGGGCCGCATCTCCTCCCTCACCGAGGACAAGTACGCGCTGCGGCTCGCGGACCGCTCCGACTTCTCGATGATCGGCATCAACTCGCGGAAGGTGCCGGACGAGATTCCGCCCGGCCGCGCGTTCAAGAACGAGAGCGGTACGGAGACGCAGTTCGCCCTGCTCTCGGCCGACTCCACGGGCCAGGGCCAGGCGGCGGCGATCGCGGCGATCGGCGAGGCGGCCACGGAACGCGACGCGGCGGTGCCCCGCGCGATGCGCCCGTTCCGGGTCGACACGCTGCCGAGCCGCATCTCGTTCGACGCGGCCTGGGAGATGCGCGACCCGGAGGCGTCGGTGTCCCCGCTGTGGGCGCTGGTGGGCATCGGCGGAGACGATCTGAACGGCTTCGGCCCGGACCTCGGGCGGGGCGTGCCGTCGTTCGTGATCGCGGGACCGGCGAAGTCGGGCCGCAGCACGGTCCTGATGAACTTCGCCCGCTCCTACCTCAAGCAGGGCGTACGCCTCGTCATCGCCGCGCCGCGCCCGTCACCGTTGCGTGAACTCGACGGCCAGGAAGGCGTGTTGAAGGTCTTCATCGAGGACGATATCGAGGGCGACGACCTGGAGGAAGCACTCGAATCGGCGACACCGGAGGCTCCGGTCGTCGTACTGGTCGACGACGGCGAACTGCTGGAGGACTGCGACGCCGAACCGGTGTTCAAACGCCTCATCCAGCGGGGCGCCGAGCGGGGCCTCGGGCTCGTCATCGCGGGCGACGAGGAAGACGTGTGCAGCGGCTTCAGCGGCTGGCAGGTCGATGCGAAGAAGGCGCGGCGGGGCATTCTGCTGTCGGCCCAGGACTCGTCGAGCGGCGAACTGATCGGCACGCGGACGACGCGCAGCATGGTCGGGGGGCCGGTCACGCCGGGGAAGGGCCTGCTGCACCTTGGGGACAGCGAGACGATGACGGTGACTACGCCGATGTGATGTTGGTGTCGGTTGGGCGGGGGATCCAGCCTTCTTCGCGTGCGAACACCGGGCCTTGTAGCTTCGCTCGTGCGTACGGTTGCTGGTGATACGGGCGTGACGGGGGATGTGGGATGGCGGGGCATCGGCCGGGTGATTGGCATGTGTTGGATCTGGAGAAGGATCCGACGCCGGGTGATCCGCCGCGGGTGAAGTCCCTGTCGCGGGAGTTGCAGGATTTTGCTGATGATGTGTCGGATGCGTTGCGGCTGGTCGAGGGGATGGCCAGTGAGGAAGCGGTCCTGAAGTGGGCGGGGAAGTCCGCGAAGGCGTTTCAGGATGAGTTCGAGGATGTTCCGAAGCATCTGCGGAAGTTGGAGAAGTCCTACGGGATGGCCGGGGACGGCGGTGGAGACCACAATCTGCACCCGGACGTACAAGCCGCGTACGACAGGGTCCCGCAGCACCTGCGGCCTGAGGGGAACCAGCACGGACGCTGCGGCGAGGCGGAAATGCTGTCGAACGCCATGAACGCGGGTGTCAACCCACGGGGTGGCGTGAGCGCCGCCGTGGACGTACGCGCGTCGGGCAACCCGAAGCACGGTGCGCCGAAGGCTCCCTGCTCGTCGTGTCAACATGTTCTTGACCAATTCGGAATTCCGGCGGTGACCTGACGATGAATGAAGAAATCCAGCGGAAGTGGTCGGCTGAGACCGACAGTGTGCTGAGAGCAGCGGGATGGCACCCAGGGCGTTCCATTTCCACTGCTGCCTGGGAGAGCGCCCTCCATGAGCACGATGGCTTCGAGATTCACGAGGCGGCTCGACGATTTCTCGCCGAATTCGGCGGGTTGGCGGTTCCCGCGCGGGGCGCGGGCAGGACGATGGCACGCATGGAGATCAATCTCGATCCCACCCTGGCCACGTGGGATGCCGAGATCTTCGAGGTGCTCAGCGAGGAAGCCGGGTCGTACCTCTATCCCATCGGCATGATCGACCGCCGTAATGGGTACCTGGGCATGGCCCCGGACGGCACGGTCTTCACCGGCATGGACTCCGTCACCTTCTTCGCGGACAACGCCGACGAGGCGTTGGAAAAGCTGATCGAAGGAATCCGATGACCAGGTCACGCGAGCCCCTCGCCCGAAGACGCGGGCGAAGGACCCACTAGTTGATCACTCCTTCCGCCGCAGCACCCCCGTAGGCTCCCCCGGCCCCGCCCCCGCCGTCTTGAGTGTCAGTGTGCCGTCGCGTTCCAGGGTGTACGTGATCGTCTCCTTGCCCGTCGTGCAGCCCGGGGTGTTCGTGCGGGTCGGGTCCGCCCGGCATTAGGTCCAGGACGAAGCGCCCCCGATCGTTGCTACCGCCAGCGCGCCCGCCACCGTCAGGACCAGTGAGCAGCTGCTGCGTCGGCTAGCCCGGTGAGCCGATCGAGACGCCGGTCGAGGTGAGCGAGGCGGTGGAGTCCGTGGCACGGGCGATGCCGAAGTCGATCAGGCGGGCACCGTCGATCGTCAGCAGCACGTTCGACGGCTTCACATCGCGGTGTACGAGGCCGAGTTCGTGTACAGCCGCCAGAGCCTCCGCGAGTCCCGCTCCCAGGGTTCGTACCGCGCGCTCGGGCAGCGGCCCGTGCCCGGCGACCGCCTGGGTGAGGGACGGACTCAATCCGGACGACAAGAACTACTACGACGGCAGCGACATTCCGGGGCAGCCGAAAATGGGCACCTGGATGACGGACGACGTTCCCGATTTCGTCAAGGCGAATTTCCGTACATTCAAGTCCCGTGACGGCTGGGCCTACATGGGCTCGTCGTCCGGCGGCTTCGTCGGCCTCAAGTCGGTCCTCAAGCGGCCCCACCCGTTCAAGGCCGTGATCGCCTCGGACCCCGACACCGTGCCCGACTCACCGTGTGGGCCGGCCACGAGAAGGAGAAGCAGGCCAACAACCCGGAGCGGCGGGCGAAGGCGCTCGCCACGCGACCGGCCGGGCCTGGCCGCGAGGACGTCTACCTGGCGTTCCGGGTCGGCACCGAGGAGTCGGGGCTGGGCAGCCTGCGCACCTTCGTCAAGACCTACGGCAAGGGGCCGGTGAAGACCCGCCTCCAGGTCATCCAGGGCGGCGAGCACAACGCCAAGACGTAGGTGAAGGGCATGAGGGACGGGACCATCCAGTGGATCAGTGAGCACACGCAGGGGCCCATTCCGTCCCCGTGATGCCACCTGCCCAGTGTCAGCCGAGCAGTTCCACCGTGACGTCCGCCGGGTAGCCGGTTGTCGGCCCGGTGCGCCGCGCGAACTCCTGTACGCCCTTGAGCTGGTCGGGACCGAAGCGGAAGTCCAGCGTCGTGAAGTAGCGCTCCAGCAGCTCCGCGTCGAAGACCTCCCAGCGGGCGGCCTGCTCGGCGACCTTGGCGACCTCTTCGAGGGACACGTCACGGGAGGCCAGGAACGCCTCGTGCACCTTCTTCACAATGACCGGCTCGCGCTCCAGGTAGTCCTTGCGCGCCGCCCACACCGCGAAGACGAACGGCAGGCCCGTCCAGTCCTTCCACATCTTCCCCAGGTCATGGACCTGCAGGCCGAGGCGAGGAGCGTCGTGCAGCGAGGCGCGCAGGGCCGCGTCGCCGATCAGTACGGCCGCGTCCGCCTCCTGCATCATCACGCCGAGGTCCGGCGGACACGTGTAGTAGTCGGGCTGCACGCCGTACTGCTCGGCCAGGAGCAGCTGAGCCAGGCGCACGGACGTACGCGACGTCGAACCGAGCGCGACCCGCGCCCTGTCCAGCTGCTCCAGCGGCAGCTTCGAAACGATCACGCACGACATGACGGGGCCGTCGCAGCCGACCGCGAGGTCGGGGAAGGCCACGAGCTGGTCCGCGCCGCGCAGGAACTCCACGAGGGTGACGGGGCCGATGTCGAGGTCGCCGCGCACCAGCTGCTCGCTGAGCCGCTCCGGGGTGTCCTTCGTCAGCTCGAAGTCGAGAAGCGCTCCGGTACGGGCCAGCCCCCAGTACAGAGGCACACAGTTGAGGAACTGGATGTGGCCGACACGTGGCCGGCTGCGACGGTGGTCGGCAGCAGTTGAATTGTCCACATCGTGAGGCTAGCCCCGTACGTCTCGGATGGTGACGCCGGGGGCCTTCCTACCCGTCCTGCCATTCCTCCGGACGCCTCTCCGGCGCCCCTCCAGGAGCCCGTCGAGCACCCGTACCAAACATCCGTATGAGGTGATCTTTCCCTCTACCGCTTGCCTGATGACGCGTGCTACGCTCGCCACAAGTTGCAGTTTGGTTTCCCTTGCAGTACAGAGCCTGCGGAGCATGTGACGCCGCAGGCTTTTGTAGTTTTCAGACTTCTTGCAGGTTCTGGAGCAGGGCAACCCTTTGGCCCATGGGAGGGCTTATGGCTACCGGAACCGTCAAGTGGTTCAACGCTGAAAAGGGCTTCGGCTTCATCGCCCAGGACGGCGGCGGCCCGGATGTCTTCGTCCACTATTCCGCGATCAACGCGTCTGGCTTTCGCTCGCTTGAGGAGAACCAGCTCGTGAATTTCGACGTCACGCAGGGCCCCAAGGGCCCGCAGGCGGAGAATGTCACCCTGGCCAACTAGTTTGCCCGGACCGACCGGATCGCGGTCGAAGTAGCAGTACTCAAGGGGCCCTGTTTCCTTTCCGCCCAGGCGGGGAGGACAGGGCCCCTGCCTGTGCCCCCTGCCCGCGCGGTGCCCCCCGCTCAGACCGTGACGCGGGCCGCGACCGCGTCCGCCGGGTCCCAGTCGGCCCGCGGCGCCGAGGCCATCAGCAGCCGGGTGTACGGATCGGCGGGCGCCGCGAGCACCTGGGCCTTCGGGCCCTGCTCCACGACCCGGCCGCGGCGCATGACCACCTTGTCGTCGGTGATGTGCTGGACCACCGCGAGATCGTGGCTGACGAAGACGGGGGCGACCCCGGTGTCACGGCGGATGCCGGACAGCAGCTGAAGGATCTGCGCCTGGACGGACACGTCCAGCGCGGCGACCGCCTCGTCCAGGACCAGCACCTCGGGGTCGACCACGAGCGCCCTGGCGCTGGCGAGGCGCTGGCGCTGCCCGCCGGAGAGCGCGTGCGGCCTCGCCCCCGCCTCGCGGCGCCGAGCCCGACCCGGTCCAGCAGTTCCCCGGCCAGTGCCTCGTCCCGGCTGCGCAGACGCAGCGCGGTGGTCAGGCCCTGGCGGGCGGTGAGCCTGGGGTCCAGGGAGACGTACGAGTCCTGGAAGAGCATCTGGATCTCCCGCGCCCGCGCCAGGCGCCCCCGCCTTGGCCGTGGTCGACTTGCCCGAGCCGGACTCGCCGACCAGCCGACGACCTCGCCCGGCGCGACCCGCAGCGGATACGTCGGCGAGCAACGGGCTTGCCGCGCCAGGGGGTTCGAGAGTCAGGTGGGAGATACCGGTGAGCGCGCGCTCACCCCTCCGCGTACAGCGCCTCGATCACCCCCGCGTACCGCTCCACCACCGCTTTCCGCCGCACCTTCAGCGTCGGCGTGAGCACCCCGCTGTCCACCGTGAAGTCCTCATCGAGCACCGCGAAGGCGCGGATCCGGGCCGGCCGGGACACCTGGGCGTTCGCCGCGTCCACCGCCTCCTGGACCAGGGTCCGCACCGCGTCGCGGTCGGCCGGGTCGTGGCCCGTCCTGGCAGCCCATCGGGCCACCTCGTCCGCGTCGAGCGTGATCAGCGCGACGGGGTACGGGCGGCGGTCGCCCACCAGCACCGTGTGCGAGACGAACCGGGACTGTTGCACGGCCAGTTCGACCTGGGAGGGCGTGAGGTTCTTGCCGGAGGACGTGATGATCAGGTCCTTCTTGCGACCGGTGATCGAGAGGTAGCCGTCCTCGTCCAGGGCCCCCAGGTCCCCCGTGTGCAGCCAGCCGTCCGCGTCGAGGGTCTCGGAGGTGGCCCGCTCGTTGCCGTAGTAGCCGGGGAAGACCATCGGACCGCGCGCCAGCACCTCGCCGTCCTCGCCGATCCGCACCTCGCAGCCCGCGATCGGGCGGCCGACCGTGCCGTAGCGCACCGCGCCCGGGTGGTTGAGCGAGATCGCGCCACCCGACTCGGTCATCCCGTACCCCTCGAAGACCGCGATGCCGCACGCCCGCAGGAAGTCCAGCGTCTGCGGCGCGATCGGGGCGGCCCCGGTGAGCGCCCAGCGCAGCCGGCCGCCGAAGGCCGCCCTGACCAGGCTGTACAGACGCTGATCGGCCTCCTCGTACGCGACCTTGAGCCCTTCGGGCAGTTGCCCGTCCGCCGCGAGCACCCCGATGCGTACCGCCTCCGCGAAGCGTTCACGCCCGCCCTCCTGGGACTCCGCGAGCGACAGCACCACCGAGTAGATTTTCTCGAACAGGCGCGGCACGGAGGGCAGATGGGTCGGCCGGACCTCGGCCAGCTCGGCCACCACGTCCTCGATGCGACCGCCGAAGTAGCAGAGTTCGCTGCCGTGCAGGACGGTGGTGAACTCGATGAGCTGGGCCAGGAGATGGGCGAGCGGGAGGTAGAGGTACGTGCGGTCACCGGGGCCGCCCTCGATCAGGTCGAGGTTGGCGTCGAGTACGGCGCCGATGTTGCCGTGGGTGAGGAGACAGCCCTTGGGCGGGCCCGTCGTCCCCGAGGTGTAGACGATCTCCGCCGTGTCGTCGGCGCGCACCGCCGCGCACCGGTCGAGCAGTTCGGCGAGCGGCGCGGCTGCGAGCGGCCCGTCCGGGGCGTCCGGCCGGCCCCCGTGGCCCAGCGCGTCCATCCGCACCACGTGACGCAACGCCGGGAGGCCGCCGCGCACACCCTCCACCCTGGCAGCCCGGTCCGCGTTCTCGCAGATCACGACCGACGCACCGGAGTCGCCGAGCACCCAGGCGAGCTCCTCGTCGCCCGCCGTCGGATAGACGGGCACCACGACCGCGCCCGCCGCGAGCGCCGCGAAGTGCGCGTACGTCCATTCGGGGCGTGTCTCGGAGAGGATCGCGACCCGGTCGCCCGGGGCGACACCCAGACCGCCGATCAGGACGCGGCCGGTCTCCCGTACGACATCACGGAGTTCGGCGTACGAGACCGTCTCCCATCCGTCGCCCTCCGCCCCGGTGCGGCGCTTGAAGCGCAGGGCCGGGTGGTCCGCGTACCGCTCGCCCGCCCACTCGATGAACTCCGCGAGCGTGTCAGGCCGTCGTCGAGTCATGTACTCGACGGTAGGTACGTTTGCGGTCCCGCGGCGATGACCGGAAACGTCACCACCGCTGACCTTGGCGCTCAGTGCCTGGACGGCTACCGTCCATGACCATGGCCAAGCGGACGATCACGGTGCACCACGTGCGGGCCCTGCTGCGCGGCGCCGAGCGCCGCGGCATCGACACCGTGCCGCTGCTCCAGGCGGGCCACATCCCGCCCCTGCTGCTCGGTGACGACCGGGCGCGCGTCACCGCCGCCCAGTTCGCCCGCCTGTTCCGGGCGCTGTACCGCGCCACGGAGGACGAGTTCCTGGGCCTCGGTCCCGCCCCGAGCCGGCCCGGCACGTTCGCGATGATGTGTTACGCCCTGCTGGGGTGCCGTGACCTGGGAACAGCGATCGACCGGGGGACCGCGTTCTACGGGCTGTTCCCGGGCGGGCCCGATCTCGCGCTGGAACGCGCGGGCGGCGAGGCGGTGCTCAGTGTCCGCAACGACCTCGGCCGGGACGAGGACCGCTTCCTCACCGAGTGCCTGGTGATCATCTGGCACCGGCTGTGCAGCTGGCTGGTCGGCCGCCGCATCCCGCTGCGCTGGGCGGACTTCGACTATCCGCCGCCGCCGCACAAGGACGAGTACGACACGCTCTTCGGCTGCGCCGTCCGCTTCGGCACGGACCGTACTGCGGCGGGCTTCGACGCGCACTGGCTCACGGCCCCGCTGATCCGTGACGAGCCCGCGGTCGACGCGATGCTGGGCGGCGCCCCCTTCGAGCTGCTCAGCCGCCGCGAGTACGGCACGACGGTGGCCGAGCAGGTACGCCGCGACCTGGCCCAGTCGCTGCGGGCGTCACCCCGCCTCCCGTCACTCGGCGAGACGGCGGCACGTCTGGCGGTCAGCCCGGCGACGCTGCGGCGCAGGCTCCAGCTGGAGAGCACGTCGTTCCAGCAACTGAAGGACGCCGTGCGGCGGGACGCGGCCATAGCGGGCCTGGCCGAGGGCCGGGAGCCGATCGCGGAGCTGGCGGCGCGGCTCGGCTTCTCGGAGGACACCTCCTTCCACCGGGCCTTCCGCCGCTGGACGGGGACGACGCCGGGTGCGTACCGGGTGATCGGCTCGGCGGCGGGACACGGGCCTGGCAGCGAGGCGCCCCGGTCGGGCTGATCGACCCACCGTCAACCTGCCGGTACCGGGCACCGGCCTCCGGGGTGCGGCAGTCCGGGGCCCGCTCCGTCTGCGCCCGCAGGCCCCCGACCAGCGGCGGCGGGCAGCCGGGGCGGGTCCGGTCGTGCACATCCACGCCCTCGGCGCACGTGTCACGCGGCCCGGCATTGGATCTCTCTGCTGGAATTTGGAATTCAGGGTCAGCAAAGCTGAGCTTCCCGGTCAGCTCCGTACCTACTGGTCAGTCACTACGGTCTCGGCAACGAGCCCAGCCCCCACAGGAACGTTGGGAGAGCCGCATGAGCCGCACGCACATCAGGAACAGAGTGGTGGCCACCCTGGCCGCACTCGCCTTCACGTCCGCCGCGCCCACCGCCGTCGCCCAGGACACCCCCGCCGAGAGCGCCGCCCCCGGCGACCTCGTCAGCTCCGCCCGGACCTCGTTCCACCCGCTGCCGGGCCAGCCGACGAACACCGACTCCTGGCGCATCACCTACCGCTCCACCACCGCCAAGGGCGCGCCCAATGTCGTGTCCGGCACGGTCATCGTGCCCAAGGACGGCAGGAAGGGTCCGCGCCCGCTGGTGACGTACGCGGTCGGTACGGTCGGCCTCGCCGACCAGTGCGCGCCCAGCGCGGGCTTCCCCAAGGGCACCACCGTCGAGGCCAACCTCATCAACCAGGCCGTGCTGCGCGGCTGGGCCGTGGCCGTCACCGACTACGAGGGCCTCGGCACCCCCGGCGACCACACCTACACGGTCGGCAGGGCCGAGGGCCAGGCCGTCCTGGACGCGGCCCGCGCCGCGCTCCGCCACCCGGAGGCGGGCCTGTCCAAGGACTCCCCGGTCGGCATCATGGGCTACTCGCAGGGCGGCCAGGCCTCCAGCTGGGCCGCCGAACTGCACGACTCGTACGCCCCCGAGCTCAAGGTCGAGGGCACCGCGACCGGCGGCGTACCGGCCGACCTGCTCAAGGTCGCCGACTTCAACGACGGCAACATCGGCGCGGGTCTGATCCTGATGGCCGCGACCGGCCAGAACGCCGCGTTCCCCGAGCTGAAGCTCGACTCGTACCTCAACGACAAGGGCCGCACGTACGTCGACTTCATGAAGAAGAACTGCGTCGCGGTCGACACCGTCGCCGGCCTCTTCCAGCGCATCTCCGACGTCACGGTCAAGAACCCGCTGAACGAGCCCGACTGGCAGCGGCGCCTGAACGAGTCGAAGCTCGGCTCGCACGCCCCCGACCACCCGGTGTACCTCTACCACGGCGGCCTCGACGAGCTGATCCCGTACAACGTCGGCAAGCAGCTGCGCGCCGACTGGTGCGCGAAGGGCGCCAAGGTCCAGTGGCGTTCCCACCCGCTGCTCGGCCACATCGGTGGCGTGACGATCGGCGCCTTCCCGGCGATGGACTGGCTGAGCGACCGCTTCGCGGGCAGGCCCACGAACGGCAACTGCTGACGTGACCCCCCGCGGTGCGGGGGTAGTCGCCGCGGCGCGGCTGTGTCCGTTTCAGCAGCTGAAACGGACACAGTCGCTTTCGTGCGTACGCAGATCGCGGTCTCGCCGTCACGGACAGCCGCAGCATATGACTAAATGGTCATGTAGCTTGGAAGGATGACCGAGCAGTCGATCTATCAGCATTTGCGTGACTTCGCCGATCGCTTCGAACCGCCCGCGCCGTTCAGTCCGCACGTGGAGATCAGCAACGGCCAGCTCGTCATGATGATGAGCGCGTCGGGCGCACACGACCTCAACGCGATGCGCATCACCAACCAGCTCGCGCAGCAACTCGACGACGACCTCGCCGCGTACACCGTCGACATCGAGCACCCACTGGCAGCGAAGATGCGCCGCCCCGACGTCGTCGTCGTCGACGAAGCCGCGATGAAGACCATGGGTGCGATCGACGCGAGCGCCGTGGCCCTGGTTGTCGAGGTGGTCTCCCCCTCCAACCCGGAGAACGACTACGTGGACAAGGTGCGCGACTATCCGGTCATGGGCATCCCCCACTACGTGATCGTCGATCCACGTGATTCGACCTGCGTCCATCACTGGGAACCCAAGGCGGGTGCGTACGAGAACACCGTCCACCATCGCTTCGGCGACAAGATTCCCGTCGGCGACTGGATCATCGACACCCGCGCCCTCTACCCGTACGGCCAGGAGCAGGAAGGGACGCGGTGAGCACCGCGGATCTCGTGCGCACCTGGCGGACCGCGCAGGGGCTGTCCCAGGCGGAGCTCGCGGAGCGGGCAGGCACCGGGCAAGCAGTGATCTCCCGCATCGAGTCCGGCAAGCTCACCCCCACTCTGCCGGTCCTGGAACGCCTCGCCGCGGCCTTGGACTGCAAGGTGATACTGGACTTCGCTCCGCGCGGTTGAGGCGAAGCACCCGTACAGCGTCAGATTCAGCCGGTGCGTCGGCGCCCGGCGCGGCGCGGCGGAAGGCGAGATCCCCGGCACGGGTTGGCCGAACATCGCGTAGACGAATTAGATGCCTTGGGCATGTAGTGAGTAGTGGCGAGCAGTACTGGATCAGCACGTGATCAGTACAACGCCCTCTCCCCCAGTGAGGCAGTCATGACCGAGACCGTTTCTTCCCCCAGGACCGCACCTGTCCGTACCACCCGCCTACCGAGTACAAGCCCCCCGCCGAGGAGCGGCCCCTCGCCCACGTCACCCTCTACGACGGGCGGCGGATCTGGGCGGTGACCGGGCATGCCGAGGCCCGCGCCCTGCTCGTCGATCCGCGGCTGTCCGCCGACCGGGAGAACCCGGACTTCCCGATGCCCACCGAGCGCGTCGCCGGCATCAGCGCGCGCCGGATAGCCCTGCTCGGGGTCGACGACCCGGAACACCACGTGCAGCGAAGGATGTTGATTCCGAGCTTCACCCTGAAGCGGACGGCGGCGATGCGCCCGCGGATCCAGGAGACGGTGGACCGGCAGCTCGACGCGGTGATCGCGCAGGGACCCACGGCGGATCTGGTCGCCGCCTTCGCCCTGCCCGTCCCTTCGATGGTCATCTGCGCGCTGCTCGGAGTCCCTTACGAGGACCACGAGTTCTTCGAGGAACAGTCGCGACGGCTGCTCCGCGGACCCTCCTCCGCGGATGTGGAGGGCGCCCGGGACCAGCTGAACGACTACCTCGGGGCGCTGGTTGAGCGGAAACAGGACAACCCCGGGGACGGGCTGATCGGCGAGTTGATCGCCCAGCAGCTCAACTCGGGGGCGCTGGACCGGAAGGAACTCGTCAGCCTGGCCACGCTCCTGCTCCTCGCAGGCCACGAGACCACCGCGAACATGATCTCGCTCGGCACCTACACCCTCCTGCAGCACCCGGACCGCCTCGCCCAACTGCGCGCCGATCCCACGCTGATGCCCGTCGCCGTCGAGGAACTCCTGCGGTTCCTGTCCATCGCCGACGGCATGCTGCGGGTGGCCACCGAGGACATCGAGGTGGGCGACGAGGTCATCCGTACCGGCGAGGGCGTCGCCCTGTCCACGTCCGTGATCAACCGGGACGACCGGGCGTTCGCCGCTCCGGACGACCTGGACTGGCAGCGGACGGCCCGCCACCATGTCGCGTTCGGCTTCGGCATCCATCAGTGCCTCGGGCAGAATCTCGCGCGGGCCGAGATGGAGATCGCGCTGGCCTCCCTCTTCGCACGGCTGCCCGGACTGCGGCTGGCGGTGCCCGCCGACGAGGTTCCGTTCAAACCCGGGGACACCATCCAGGGGCTCATCGAACTGCCCGTCACCTGGTGAGGGAGCAGGCGGTCATGCGGATCAGGATCGACCAGGACGTGTGCATCGGCGCGGGGCAGTGCGCGCTGACCGCGCCCGGCGTCTTCACCCAGGACGACGACGGTTTCAGCGAGCTGCTGCCCGGCCTCACCGACGGAGGCGGTGACCCGATGGTCCGGGAGGCCGCCCGCGCCTGCCCGGTGCGGGCCATCGAGATCGAGGAGAACTAGTACGTACTAGGCCCGGCAGATCACCTTTGGCAGCCCCGAGGGAAGGCCTCGGCGCTCGGCATCGGTGAGATCCCGGCCCAGGACGTCACACAGGTGACGCTTCCAGAGCTCGGGGTCGAGGCGGAACACATCCGTGAGGGCATTGTCCTCGACCCGCAGGAGGACCTTGCCGTCCCTGGACGCTGCGAGGAAGAACTGGTCTTGCGCGAAGTCGTAGGACTCGAACTTGTTCGGGTCCGAGCCCTGTTGGAAGCGTACGGAGTTGGCGTTGGCCACGAAGAACTCGGTGCCGCGCCCGGTGAAACCCATCGCGAAACCTTCCCCCCAGGTCGCGCCGCTGTCTCCCAGCGGCCCCAGCGGGCCGACCACCCGTTCCGGCCTGCGCCCGGGCCGCACCGACCACAGCTCCAGCATGGCGCCCTTCGTCTTCGCAGCCGCGTACCGTCCGCTGTCGTCGAGGCGGGCGCGGTCGATGTCCGGGCCGACCCGGACGCGAAGTCGCTCGTCTTCCTTGCCGGTGCGCAGGTCGACGGCGTGGAGCGTCGAATCGCCACGGACCATGATCTGCACGTAGCCGGGTTCGGGACGGCCGTTCACCGCGAATCCGGAGTCGGGTCTGTCCCCGGTGGTCAAGGGCGGGTTCTTCTGCACCAGCCCGAGATCACGCGCGTTGACGGGCTTCGACAACCGCCTGCCGTCGCGCGCGTTCCAGCGCTCGATCCAGCTGCCGGAAACCGTGATCAGCTCGTCGCTCCGGGGGAAGAGCAGCGACAACGGCTCCGCGCGCCCGCTGTCGCTGACGGGAGGCAGGTGTGTGGTGATCTCCGTGACCTCGCGCAGGGAAGGGAGGGCCCGGACAACGATCTTGTTCCGGGCCACGACATCGGCCACCAGAGTTTCGTTCTTGTTGACGGCCAGGCCGACGAACGCTTCCGGCTTGACTGCCTCGTCCGCCGTGGGCCGTTTGGCCTGTGCCTTTATGCTGCCGGTCGCCGCGTCGAGGACCGCCAGGGTGTCCGGCTTGCCGGTCCCGGAACCGTCGCCCGGGTTCAGCTGGGCGAGCAGGGTGCGCCCGTCGTCGAGCAGCGCGGGATAGGCGACTGCGAGGTGCACGCCAGTGGCGTCGCTCGGGTCCAACGGCAACCCCGTCATCGAGGTCTCGTCCCAGTTGGGCACGACGGGATGGTCCGAGGTTCCCAGGAGCCGGTGGGTGAGCTCGGCGGGCTTGCTGCCGTATGCCTTTCGCAGGCCGGCCCCCTTCTTGGCATCACCGAGGAGCCAGCTGGCCCCCTCGTATATCGCGAACCGCTGTCCTGTCTCGTTCAGAGCGATGACCTTGCAGCTGTAGCTGTCGTCCTCGTGGCGGCTCAGTACCCGTCCGTCCGCCACCCGCACGGTGCGGTACACGGCCCGCCTCTCATCACCGCCTTCTATCCTGCAGTAGGCCAGCACGCCGCCGTCCCCGGAGAGGGCGTGGTCCGGGAGGCTGTAGACGCCGGTGACGGCGGGTGAATACGTGTGGACCTCCTTCGCCAGCTCGTGCGTCTTTCCTGTCGCGATGTCAACAGCCACGACTGACTCGTGTTCGCTCCCCGAGTCGGCCTTGCGCGGCTGGGCCACGAGCGTGTCCCCGTCCGGCCCGAACCACACCGCTTGGACCGCGGGTACCCGGTCGGGCAGGCTCCGGGACTTCTTCGACGTCAGATCCCACAGCCGCAGACGCCCGTCCGTCACGGTGACCACGCGCTCGGCGTCCGGGGAGAAGTCCACTGTCCGGATTTGAGAGCTGGTGCGCCTCTTACTCTCCGCCAGCACCGCGAAGTCGCCGTCGTGGATCGCGTGCGCCCGCCCCAGCATCTGCCCCGCCGGGCCGGCCTCGGGATCGATGTCGTGCCAGACGAGGGCGCCGTCGCCCGACACATAGGCGATCCGCCGGCCGTCCCGGCTGACCGTCGGGTAGAAGGCCTGCCCGGTGAGGCGAAGCTGCAGCCGCTGCACCCGCCCCTCCGCCTGGCGGATGAACAGCGCCGCGCGCCCGAGGCGGCTCGTCGCCAGCACCACGGTGCCGTCCGTGCTCGTCGCGACGTCGTCGATCTCGCCCTCGACACCACTCAGCACCCAGGCGGCGTGCTTGAACTGGTCGTAGCGACGGAGAATCGCGTTGCGGGCCTCCTGCGTCGGCGCCACGTCGTACGCCGCCATCGCCAGGAGCCCAGCCTGCCCCGGATCCTGCTTGGACATCTCGGTCGAGAGGCTCGCCAGCGCACGCGACCGCGACTCCGCGCTCCTCAGCTCGCTGACCTGCGACTGGTAGACGAGGAACGTACCGAGCCCGGCGATCAGTGCGAACACCAGGGCGGCGGCGGTCCACGCCGCACGGAGACGGGTCCGGCGGACGCGTTGAAGCCGACGGGCGCGTGCCAGGAAATCCCGCTCCTCCCGGGTCAATTCCTGCTCCCGGCCCTTCAACCAATTCTGCATGGCAGCCAGCTGCGAGGCGCCAGGCAGCCGAGCCGCCCCCTTCGTCCAGCGGTCGCGGTCATAGCCGAGTTCCGCGCGGCCCGTCAGGAACTCCTCGTCCTCCCTCACCTGTTCTCTCAACGCCGGCCACACGTTGATCAACGTCTCGTGCGCCAGCTCGGCGGTCTCCGCTTCCCCCCGGCCCCCGCGCAGCACCAGCAGCCGCCGCTCAGCGAACGACCGGGCCAGATCCCAACCGGTCTCGCCCGCCTCCTGCCGGTCGAGCCTGCGGCGCAGCGGGGTCTCGCTCCCGGGCAGTACCCTGACCAGGCCCCTGAGCAGCCGCGACGCCGCGGCGTTCCGGCTCTCCCCGACGCACTCCCGCCAGGCCCGGTCGCAGTGCTCCTCCAGCGCGCCGGACACACCGTGCATCGCCTCGTACGTCGTCGTGCGCAGCCGGCCGGCGAACTGGTCGTCCCACAGCTTCTTCAGCACGAAGCCGAGAAGCGGCAGGTTCTCCGGCTCGCCGCAGGCATCGTCCAGGATGCGCTGAGCCAGCCCAGGGTCGTAGGCCACCGCCGGGGCCTTCTCCAGCGGTTTCGTGATGACTTCTCTGAGCTGGTCCCGGGACATCGACGTCAGCGGGAGTGTCCTGCTGCTCCGCAGCAGGGAGCCGAGCCGGGGGTGCTTGAGCGCCGCGTCCATGAAGTCCGACCGGAGCGTGACCAGCAGTCGTGACGCAGTGCCCGGACCGCCTCTGGGGAAGAGCAGCCGGACGGCTTGTTCGATCTCGTCCTCACCGCGGTCCAGGAGAGCCTCGGCCTGGTCGAGCACGACGATGTACGTGCCGCCCGCCCTGCCTCGCAGCCGGTTCATCGTGTCCACGAGACCCTTGTCCGCGAGCCACCCCTCGACCTGGTCCACGCTGTCCGCCCGCGGGTCTCCGTACCGGCCGGTGCGAACGGCTTCGTAGAGGTCGGTGGCCAGTCCGGAAACCAACGTTCCGTCGGCCCCCGCGTTCACCACCACGGCGTCGTACTTCTCCTTCTCCCGCCGCATCCTGGGCACCACACCGGCCAGCACCAGCGAGGACTTCCCGCAGCCCGACGGCCCGTAGAGGACGACAGCCGGATGGTCCCCCTTCAAGGCCGTGACCACGTCCTCGATATCCGCGTCCCGTCCGAAGAACACCTCCTCGTGGCTCTCCTGAAAGGTGTCCAGACCGCGAAAGGGGTCCGGAGCCAGGACCCGGGCGAGATCGGGCAACTTCCGCAGCACCGCTCCCAGACTGATCGCGAAGGCCTGCTGGGAGTTGTCCTGTTTACCCTGGACCGCGACGACGATGCCGACCGCTGCGCCTTGCTGCTCGTCCCAGACAGGGCTGCCGCTGAAGCCCCCTGAGACGTGGGCCGTCCGTATGTCGGCTCGGGAGAGCTGGATCCAGTCCCCCTCCGATTTCCCGCTGAGTTCCCCTCGGTGCCAGAGAACGCCCGGCTCACCGTCCGGAAATCCCACGGCGCGCACCGGACGACCGGAGATGTCGTCGGAGTCGGCCATGGGCAAGGGACACGTGCCGGGAACTGGATCCTGCAACCGCAGAACCGCCACGTCTCCGCAGTGCTTGGGTTCCTCTGGTATCCACCGCTCGACCTCGGCAGTGAACTCCTGCCTTCCGGCTCCGTCGGCCAGCGGAAAGTCAACCAGCACTGTAGCTCCGACAGTGACTTCGAGGTCCCGGTTGATCCCCAGCGCGTCCGACACGACATGGGCACAGGTCAGCACGCGGTCCGAGGTGACGAGGACACCTGCCCCGGCGACCTGGCCGTGCTCTCCCCTGACCCGGACGACCGCCGCGTGCATCGCCTTGTCGGCATCCCGTGACTCTTCCCCCGGCACCGCGACCTCCACCCCCGTGAACCGATCAGGTCAACCTACCGGGGCGCAGGCTCACTTGTATCTCCCGCATCAGGTTTGCGCCACGTCAGGCTCACGGAGAAATTGGCCGCCGTCGCGGTACTGGCGATGACCACGTCCGCCTCGGCCGACAGCGACACCCCGAACTCCAGGGTGACTTCGTCCGGTGCGTTCGCCATCCCCCGGAACCGGCCCACGAAGCTCTCCGCCACCGGCCGCACACTGTCCAGCATCTGCCCGAACGACCGCTCCGCCCGGGCTATGGAGCGGCCTCCGCGGCCCACTCGGACCAGAGTTTCGTCCACCTCACGGATCTGGACACGGATCGCTTCGTCACTGCCATCCCCCAGCGGTACCTCGACGGTGTGGACAAGGCGTTCGCTCACTGCGACCTCCAGCACTCGGAAGGAGAGATCGTAGCGAAGCCTATGATCGCCTTGTCCACCGGCACGTCCACGACCCGCCCCCCCCTCACCGCTCGTACAGCACCTGCATCTCCTTCGCGAAGTCCCGCGCTATCACCGGCCGTTCGCGTCGGACGCGGGTGCGGACGGGGACAGGGAGGCGGACACAGGCACGGGGACGGGCACGGCGGGCTCTGACACGAGCGGCTCCTCGTCGGCGAAGGGCGTAGAAGTGCGTAACTGACCGTCCACTTAGGGGTGTTCGACGTCGCCTCGACCCGGTACTGACCCTTGAGTAACCTTAGGGCTCGCAGAGATTCAACATGCGTGTTTGATGTTGTCCGGGGGTTCGGTGCCGTAGGCATCGAGGTAGGCGGCCACGTCTGCGGGGGTGGTGAATCGTGCTGTGGAGCGAGGGACGGTGCATTCG
>NZ_JASITA010000025.1 GCF_030063415.1 Streptomyces sp. H27-C3
GCGGGGTAGGGGCGCGGGGCAGCTTCGCCTGCCGGTCTCGGTCCTCCGGACGGGCTGAAGATGCGCAGCTTCCGGGAACGAACTCAGCCCGTCCGGCGATTGAGGACACGCCCGCAGGGCGTCCGGGGGGCCGGAGGGGCCGGGGCCGGGGGTCTGGGGGGGCCGGGAGTCTCCCCGGCCTCGGGAAGAGGCGGGGTGGGGACAGCCCCGCGCGCAGCGGCCCGCCCGCCCACACCCGCCCGCGCCCCCGCACCGCCTCAGTCCAAGTAACCCCGTAGCTGGTCCGCGAGCGCATGGTCCCTGAGCTTGTTCAGGGTCTTGGATTCGATCTGGCGGATCCGCTCGCGCGTCACGCCGAAGATCCGCCCGATCTCCTCCAGCGTCCGGGGCCGCCCGTCCATCAGCCCGTAGCGGAGCTGCACCACCTTGCGTTCGCGCTCGCCGAGCGTGGAGAGCACCGCCTCCAGGTGCTCCCGCAGCAGCAGGAACGCCGCCGACTCGACGGGGGACGCCGCGTCGCCGTCCTCGATGAGGTCGCCGAAGGCGACATCGTCCTCCTCGCCCACGGGCGCGTGCAGCGACACCGGTTCCTGGGCGAGGCGCAGGACTTCGCTGACCCGCTCGGGGGTCAACTCCAGGTGGGTGGCGACCTCTTGGGGCGTCGGCTCGTAGCCTCGCTCCTGAAGCATCCGGCGCTGGACGCGCACCACCCGGTTGATCAGCTCGACGACATGGACCGGGACCCGGATCGTGCGGGCCTGGTCGGCCAGCGCCCGCGACATCGCCTGCCTGATCCACCACGTCGCGTACGTCGAGAACTTGTAGCCGCGGGCGTAGTCGAACTTCTCAACGGCGCGGATGAGGCCGAGGTTGCCCTCCTGGACCAGGTCGAGCATGGTCAGGCCGCGGCCGACGTAGCGCTTGGCGACGGACACGACGAGGCGCAGATTCGCCTCGATCAGACGGCGCTTGGCCATCCGGCCCATGACCACCAGCTTGTCGAGGTCCACCGCGAGCCGGGAGTCCGGATCGGGGACGGTACGGAGCTTCTCCTCGGCGAACAGGCCCGCTTCGACCCGGCGGGCCAGGTCCACCTCCTCGGCGGCGGTGAGCAGCGGGATGCGGCCGATTTCGCGCAGATACTGCCGGAAGAGGTCGGAGGACGGTCCGCCGGTGTCGGTGCGGCTGTTGCGCCGCTCGGTCACTTCGGGCTTTTCGGGGGTGTCGGCCGGGTCGTCCACGAGGATTTCGGCCTCGGTTTCTGCGGGCTCGGCCTCGGGGTGGTGTACGCCCCGGCTCTGCGGAGGGACCTTGGCAATGACGGCGACATCAGCGTCGGCATCGGCGTCTTTCAAGGTCTGAGTCTGGGTCTGCACGGGGGCGACCTCCAGGGTGATCGCTGCCGGTTCGGGGGCGTGCGGCAACGGAACGGTGGCGGCGACCGGGCCGCCGTCCGTCCCGTACACAAAGAGCGGATCCGCGGGTGTGTGGCCCACTCGGCGTGGGCCGGCCGCGCTCCGAGGACTCCGGCACCGCAACCAGTGTGGGGTACGACACATCACCGCCACGAGGGGCGTGCGGTGACTTTTTGAGTCCGGTCCGTGACCTGCCGGTCACGCAGGAGCCGCGGGGTGACTCGTGGGGCCGCAGGGCACTGCCCTCAGAGCGCGGCCGCTCCGTTGTTGCGCAGGGCCTCGCCGTACTGCTGGAGGACCCACAGCTCGCTCTGTACGGCGGCCAGGTGCTCGGGGTCCACGTGCGGCCCAAGGCGGGCGAAGGTGCCCTGGACGTCGAGGATGCGGCGGTCGACCGCACGCAGCCTGACATGGACCAACTGCATGCCCGCGTAGATGTCGTCGACGGTCTTGCGCATGATCGCTTCGACGGCGAGCTCGGTGACCAGGGCGCGCACCGTGTCGTTGGGCGCGGTGTCCCGCACCCGCGTCAGGTAGTCGGAGGGGTCGACGACGCCCTGCTCGGCGCCGCCGGCGTCCTCGATGGTCTGGCGCACCGCGGCGTACGGCGGGGCGGTGAACTCGTCGATCCCGTAGGCGTCAAAGGCCGGGGAGACCAGGTCGGGGCGCTGGAGGGCGAGCTTCAGCAGCTCGCGCTCGGTGCGGTGGGCGGGGCTGCGCAGATTCAGCGCGGGGCCCGAGGGGCCCGGGTGGCCGCCGCCCAGGTCCTGCGCGGGAACGGGGCGCCGGCCCTGGGGGGCGGTGGGTCCCCGGCCGCCACGGTCACGGGCCCAACGGGCCAGCTGCGCGACGCGCTTGATCACGAACTGGATGTCCATGATGCCGAGGATCCCGGCGAGCTGGACGGCGGATTCGTGCTGGATCGCGATGTTCTTGATGTTGGCGACGATCGGCGCGGCCTCGTCGAGGGCGGCGGCCCGCCCCGCCGGGGTCTCCAGGTTGTGCCGGGACACGACGTGGCGGATCGCGAACTCGAAGAGCGGCGTGCGCGTTTCGACCAGGGACGCCACGGCCGCGTCGCCCTGTGCGAGGCGCAGGTCGCAGGGGTCCATGCCGCCCGGGGTGATCGCGATGGAGGTCTCGGCGGCGAACTTCTGGTCGTCCTCGAAGGCGCGCAGCGCGGCCTTCTGCCCCGCCGCGTCACCGTCGAAGGTGAAGACGACCTCGGCCGACGCGTTGTCCATGAGCAGCCGACGGAGGATCTTGATGTGGTCGCCGCCGAAGGCCGTGCCGCAGGTGGCGATGGCGGTGGTGACGCCGGCCAGGTGGCAGGCCATGACGTCGGTGTACCCCTCGACGACGACGGCCTTGCTGGTCTTGGCGATTTCCTTCTTGGCCAGGTCGATGCCGTACAGGACCTGGGACTTCTTGTAGATCGGGGTCTCGGGGGTGTTGAGGTACTTGGGCCCGTTGTCGTCGTCGCGGAGCTTGCGCGCGCCGAAGCCGACGACCTCGCCCGTGATGTCGCGGATCGGCCACATCAGCCGGCCGCGGAACCGGTCGATGGGGCCTCGCCGGCCCTCCTGGGAGATGCCGGAGAGCGTCAGCTCCTTGTCGGTGAAGCCCTTGCCGCGCAGATAGCGGGTGAGGTGGTCCCAGCCCGCCGGGCTGTACCCGACGCCGAAGTGCTGGGCCGCGCTCTGCTCGAAGCCGCGCTCGGCCAGGAACTTGCGGCCGATCTCGGCCTCCGCGGAGTCCAGCTGCTCGACGTAGAACTCCGCGGCGGCCTTGTGGGCCTCGACCAGGCGGACGCGCTCTCCGCGCTGGTGGGTGGGGTTGTACCCGCCCTCTTCGTACCGCAAGGTGATGCCCGCCAGGGCGGCGAGGCGCTCGACCGTCTCGGAGAAGGAGAGATGATCGATCTTCATCACGAAGGCGATCGTGTCGCCGCCTTCCTGGCAGCCGAAGCAGTGGAAGAGACCCTTGCTCGGGCTGACCTGGAAGGACGGGGACTTTTCGTCGTGGAAGGGGCACAGCCCCTTGAAGTTGCCACCACCGGCGCTGCGCAGTTGGAGGTACTCGGAGACAACGGCGTCGATCGGGACCGCGTCCCGAACCGCCTTCACGTCGTCATCGTTGATCCTGCCGGCCACGCGTGAAGTGTACGGCGGCGCTCGGACACTCCTGTCGGTGCGACGCTCAGGCGAGCAGTGAAGCCAGGTCGACGGTGGGGTCGGAGAGGGCGTCGGCGTCGACCCAGACCCCGCTGCGGATCAGCTGCTGGATGTGTTCGGTGACTTCCCACACATTCACGTTCATGCCCGCGAGGACCCGGTGGTCCTTCAGCCAGAAGGCGATGAACTCGCGCTTTCCCGCGTCGCCACGGATGAGGACCTGGTCGTACGAGCCGGGGGGCGCCCAGCCCGAGTACTCCAGGCCGAGGTCGTACTGGTCGGAGAAGAAGTACGGAACACGGTCGTACGCGACCTCCTGGCCCAGCATGGCGCGGGCCGCGGCCGGGCCGCTGTTGAGCGCGTTGGCCCAGTGCTCGACGCGCAGCCGGGCGCCGAGGAGGGGGTGGTGCGCGGCGGCCACGTCACCGGCCGCGTGGATGTCGGGGTCCGAGGTGCGCAGCGCGGCGTCGACGACGATGCCGCCGCCGTGCGCGGGGTCGAAGAGGTCGAGGCCGGCGGATTCCGCGAGCGCGGTGCGCGGAGCGGCGCCGATCGCGGCGAGGACGTCGTGGGCGGGGTGCTCCTCGCCGTCGTCGGTGCGGGCCGCGAGCACCATGCCGTCCTGGCCGATGATCTCGGTGAGGCGGGCGCCGAAGTGGAAGCGCACGCCGTGCTCGCTGTGCAGGTCGGTGAAGAGCTGGCCGAGCTCGGGGCCGATGACCTGGTGCAGCGGAGTCGGCTCGGGTTCGACGACGGTGACCTCGGCGCCGTAACCGCGGGCGGCGGCGGCGACCTCAAGGCCGATCCAGCCGGCCCCGGCGATGACGAGGTGGCCGTTGTCGCGGCCGAGGGTGGCCAGCACACCGCGCAGCCGCTCGGCGTGGGCGAGGCGGCGCAGGTGGTGGACGCCGGCCAGGCCGGTGCCCGGGATGTCGAGGCGGCGCGGCTCGGCGCCGGTGGCAAGCAGCAGCTTGTCGTAGCGGACGGTGGCGCCGTCGCCGAGCAGGACCGTCCTGGTGGCGCGGTCGAGGTGGACGACGGTCTGGCCGAGGTGCAGCTCGATGTCGGCCTGCGCGTACCAGCCGGGCTCGTGGACGAAGACGCTGTCGCGGTCCTCGGTGCCGACCAGGAATCCCTTGGACAGGGGCGGACGCTCGTACGGATGCTCACGTTCGTCGCCGATGAGGATCACCCGGCCGGTGAATCCCTCGGCACGGAGAGTTTCCGCCGCCTTCGCCCCCGCCAGTCCCCCACCGACGATGACGAACGTCTGATCTGCGTCGACCACTTGGTGCCTCCTCTGTGCCTGCCCCTACGCTACGCCGCCGGGTTCGAGCGTCCCGCACAGAGGGTGATGGGGGAAGAGGGGGTGCGGCGCGGTGCGCCTGCGGTGGGCTTGTTCCCGCCCCCGCCTCTTCCCGCTGCGACACTTCGCGGTGCCGCAGTGTGGGGGCTCCGCCCTGGGACCCGGCCCTCGGACACCGGAGGCGGATGGGCCGAAAGACTGCTCGGGGGCATGAAAACGGTGGTTGCGGACGTCTCCCCCGTTGATGCCCGCAACCACCACTCCTCAAGGGTCACGCCCATATGGACGACGTGCGGGGCTTTCGTGCACAACGCAAATGGACCGCACCATTCCGCCTGGAGATGACTAGTCTCTGACGCACCGGAGTTGCACAAGGGAGCAGGGCGCGGGGAGAGAGCGGGGCGTGCGGGCGCATGTTGCGCATCCACTTCAGCACTGAGGATCTGAACCGGCTGCGGGTGGCCGCGCAGCCCGACCCGCTGTGGGAGATCGTGCACAGCCTGCATCTGCTGCAGAACCGGCAGGCGGCGCTGGTCTTCGACCCGTGGCGCCGCGAGGTGCGGGCGGCGCTCACCCGCGCGGGCCTGACCAGGACGGTGGCCGCGCTGATCCGGCTGTGCCCCTCCGCCGCTTACTTCCCGGACTTCCTCACGCCGGGCCAGGGCATCGCGGATCTGGAGACGGGTGTGGACCGGATGCTGTCCACCCCGGTGTCCCGGCTCGCCGACGAGCTCAGCCGGCTCTACGAGGGCGGTCCCGTGCCGCCGGTCGCCCGGCTGCTGGCGCAGGGGGACCCACGGGCGCTGATGCGGCTGGGCGACGCGCTGCGCCGCTACTACGCGGTCGCGGTGGAGCCGTATCAGGAGGCGATCACTTCTGCGGTGGCCGCCGACCGGCGGGGCCGCGCCGAGGCGGCGCTGGAGTACGGCCCGGAGGGGCTGCTGGCGACCTACCGGCCCGTGCTGACGCGGCGGGACGACGGGATGTTTGAGGCCTCGTATCCGGTGGAGCGCGAACTGGAGCTGCGGGGACGGCCGTTGACCATGCTGTCCTCGTTCTTCTGCGTCCAGCGCCCGATCGCACTGGCCGATCCGGCGCTGCCGCCGGTACTCGTCCATCCGATGACGCCCGAGCCGGGCTGGCTCGCCCGCTTCCGCGCGACCGGCGGGGCGGGCGAGGGCGCGGCCGGGCAGCCCGTCGCCCATCTCATCGGCCACACCCGGGCCGCCGTGCTCGACGTACTGGACCGGCCGATGACCACGACTCAGCTCGGCGACACCCTGCGGCTGACGCTGTCGACGGCGAGCCGGCACGCGACGGTGCTGCGGGAGGCGGGGCTGATCGCGTCGGAGCGGCGCGGCAGCCATGTCCTGCACCGGCGGACCACGCTGGGGGACGCGCTCATGAACGGCGTGGCGTTCGCGTCGTGAGGCGGGCGTGCAGGGAGCGGGCCGCCGCGTCGGTGAAGGACGAGATCTGGTCGACGAGCACCCGCTTGCGGGCCCGGTCGTCGGGCGCGGAGTCCCACAGGGCGCGGAACTGGGGGTCGAGGCCCTCGGGGGCGCGGGCCGTGAGCTCCTCGGCCAGCTCGGCGATGACGATGCGCTGGTCGGCGCGGAGCCGCTCCTGCTCGTCGCGCTGCATGACATAGCGGTCGGCGACGGCCTTGAGGACGGCGCACTCGTGCCGTGTCTCGCGCGGGACGACCAGCTCCGCGGCGTACCGGGTGAGGCGGCCCGTGCCGTACGCCTGGCGGGTGGCGCCCTCCGCGGACAGGCAGAAACGGCCGATGAGCTGGCTGGTGGCGTCCTTCAGGCGGGCCTGGGCGACGGCGGACCCGTCGTACCCGTGCGGCCACCACTCCTGCTCCAGGAGGCGGTCCAGGGCTGCCGCCAGCTCCTCGGGTGCGGTGTCCTGCGGTACGTACCTCCCGATGGCCACGTCGAAGATCTCGTGGCGCTCGGGCTCGGCGAGCAGATAGTTCGGGTCGAGGTGGCCGGCGTGCAGGCCGTCCTCGAAGTCGTGCACGGAGTACGCCACGTCGTCGGACCAGTCCATGACCTGGGCCTCGAAGCACTTGCGGTGGGGCGGGGCGCCCTGCCTGACCCAGTCGAAGACCGGCAGGTCGTCCTCGTACACCCCGAATTTCACCGAGGCCGGGTCGGTGGGGTGGCCGCCGCGTGCCCAGGGGTACTTGGTGGCGGCGTCGAGGGCGGCCCGGGTGAGGTTGAGCCCGACGCTGACCATTTCACCGGTCTCCGCCGAGGGCACGAACCGCTTGGGCTCCAGGCGGGTGAGCAGCCGCAGCGACTGGGCGTTGCCCTCGAAGCCGCCGCAGTCCTTGGCGAAGTCGTTGAGTGCCAGCTCGCCGTTGTGCCCGAAGGGCGGGTGGCCCATGTCGTGCGACAGGCAGGCCGCCTCGACGAGGTCGGGGTCGCAGCCGAGGGCGGCGCCGAGCTCGCGGCCGACCTGGGCGCATTCCAGGGAGTGGGTGAGGCGGGTGCGCGGGCTGGCGTCCCACACCTGGCTGCGGGAGCCGGGGGTGACCACCTGGGTCTTGCCCGAGAGACGACGCAGCGCGGCGGAGTGCAGCACCCGGGCGCGGTCGCGCTGGAAGGCGGTCCTGCCGGGCCGTTTGTCGGGCTCGGTGGCCCAGCGATCGGTGTCGGCGGCGTCGTACAGGGTGTCGTGTGCAGTGCCTTCCATGCCCCGACAGTAAACGGCGCCGCCGACAGGCGGACGCGCAGGCGGGGCAGGGTGGGGTCCGGCGGTTTCCGGCGCGCGGTTCGAGGTGGTGGCGGGCGTGACTGCCCCGGGGCGCGGGGGCGCCGCCCCAGAGGGTCACGAGCCGGCGCGGGGCCGTTACGGGGACCCGGCTTCGGGTGGTCGCGAACGGGCGCGGGGGCGTCGCTCGGCCTCAGGCCGTCGCGAGTGCGCGCAGGGGGATCGCCGGGCGGGTGGCGATAGCCTGGTCGTAGCGGAGCAGGACCAGCCGGGCCATGGCGGCGTGGGCGCCGAGCGGCGCGGCCGCCAGCCAGGGTGCGGCGGCGGCGCTCTGGGTGGCGAACCGGCCGGGCGCGGTGAAGTACGAGGCCACGGCGGCCCGGTGGCGGCCCCGGGCGGCGAGGGCGCGCAGCGCCTGCGGGACGGTGGGCGAAGCGGCGGACGCGTAGGCGGGGAGGACGGGGACACCGCCGAGGCGTTCGCTGAGCAGCGCGGCGGTGCGGCGGGTGTCCCCGGCCGATTCGGGGTCCCGGGAGCCCGCGGCGGCCAGCACGACGCCACTGCCCCGGTCGGCGCCGTCGGCGTCGCGCCAGCCCGCCTCGGTGAGGCGCGTGTACAGCGTCTCCACGAGCAGCGGGTGCGGGCCGAGCGGCGCGGCGATGCGGGTGCGCAGGTGCGGGGCGGTGTCCGCGGCCTGCGGCAGGTCGTGCTTGACGTGGTGGCCGCGGCCGAGCAGCAGCGGTACGAGAACGACGTCGCCCCGGTCGACACCGGCGAGGGTGTCGGACAGCAGCGGTGCGTTCAGCTCGATGTGCCCGAGCCTGATGTCGAGCCCCGGGCGCAGCTCGCGGACCCGCTCCAGGAGCGTGGTGACGGTGCGCAGGGCTCCTGGGTCGCGGCTGCCGTGGGCGACGGCGACGAGGGTGGGCGGGGTCATGTGCCTGCCGCTTCCGTTTAGAGAGACATGGCTGAGCCGGGTGCCCAGCTCAGCTGTGATGCGGGTGAGCAGTTGCGCCGTACTGTCGAGGGGCAGTGACTCGCGGTGTGCTGCCGACTCCGTCATGGACCGATACTGCCGGGCCGACGTTGCCGCGTCGTTGCGTCGGAATGACGAGTGTTTTCCGGGCCCTCACCGCCCGGGTCGCCGCATTGTCAGGCGGAGGTGACACGCTCGTCGGCGGGCGCGCCGCGCGGATCGCCACCCCTTGGATGCCGAATCAGATGCCGAACAGCTCCCGGCACGGTGCCAGCCCCGTTGTTTCGACGGGCACCGTCCGGTGCGTCTCCCAGTCGCCCCGGCTCAGGCGCAGCCGCCGCAGCGTCCTCGCCCGGCCCTGCACGGAGATCACCGTCAGGCCGTCCTCCTGGTAGCCGAGCTTCTGCGACACCCGCAGCGAAGCGGGGTTGTCCGTCATGGCTGCGGAGGTGACGTACCGCGCGCCCAGGCCGTCGAACGCCAGGTGCAGCACGGCCGCCCGCATCTCGGTGCCGATGCCGGCGCCCTGGTGTTCCCGGCCGAGCCAGGATCCGGTCTCGCCCTCCCTGGTCACCGCGAAGTCGGTCGTCGCAAGGTCCTGCCGGCCGACCGTCCTGCCCTCGTGCCGTACGGCGAGGCTCAGCGTCCACGCCTTGGGGCTCCACCCCGCGACGGTGCCCAGCACGTGCTGGAAGGTGGCCAGGCCCCGGGCCTCGGGGCTCCCTTCGGTCCACGGCACCGAGAACGGCATGGACGCCTCGTCGTGCACACCGGCGGCGGCGACGGCTGCGAGTTCGTCCAGTACATCCCCGTGCGGAACCCGCAGCTCAAGATGTGGCGTCATGATCCGTAGGCCGTACAGGGGCCAGAATTGAGGGGACATGCCGGGATCATCGCAGGGGGAGGCGGGCACTGACATGCGGTTTTCACGCACGAAGCGCGCGAAGCGCACGACGGGCGCGGTCGTGAAAAGAGCGGTCCGACGGGGGAAACGGCTGCGCCCGATACCGGGGACCCGGCGCGGCCGGCGCCGCGCGACGCAAGCGGTCATGCTCGGCTGCGTGCTCGCGCTGGCGCCCGCGACCTGGATGCACGCGGTCGCGGACAGCCGCGTCCGCACCACCGCCGACGCCCCCGCGCAGGACGTCGCCGTCGTCTTCGGGGCCGGGCTGTGGCGGGGCGGCCCCTCGCCGTATCTCGCGCACCGGCTGGACGCGGCGGCCGAGCTGTACCGAACGGGCAAGGTCAAGGTCGTGGTGGTCACCGGGGACAACAGCCGGGTGGAGTACGACGAACCGGACGCGATGCGCACCTATCTGGTGCGACACGGCGTGCCGGACGACCGCGTCGTCAGCGACTACGCGGGCTTCGACACCTGGGACTCCTGCGTACGCGCCAAGAAGATCTTCGGGGTGGACCGGGCGGTGCTGGTGAGCCAGGGCTTCCACATCCGGCGGGCGATCGCGCTGTGCCGGTCCGCGGGCATCGACGCGTACGGCGTCGGGGTCGACGCCAAGCGGGACGCGACCTGGTACTACGGCGGCGTACGGGAGATCCTCGCGGCCGGCAAGGCGGCGCTCGATGCCACGATCGAGCCCGATCCGCGGTTCCTGGGGCGCCAGGAGCCCGGGGTCGACGACGCGCTGGCCCTGGCGGGGCAGTAGGGACCCACCTGGGGTTTTTGACCCTTCGGCCGACCTCACGGGGTGACCTGGGCGGGGCGGAGGGCCGCGTACCCGGGGCGTAACCCGGTGCGCCCGCCGCCGTAACACGGCCGACGCACGCTGACGGCATGCCCCGCACTTCCCCCGCACCGCCGCCCGGACAGCCCGCACCCACCGTCGCGACCCACTGCCCGTACTGCGCGCTCCAGTGCGGCATGAACCTGCGGCCCGCGGGCGACACCGTAGAGGTGGTGGAGCGTACGGACTTCCCGGTGAACCGGGGCGCACTGTGCGGCAAGGGCCGTACCGCGCCCGCCGTGCTCTCCTCCCGGGTGCGGCTGACCGAGCCGCTGATCCGCCGCCCGGCCACCGGTGCGCTCGAACCGGCCACCTGGGACGAGGCCCTGGCGAAGATCGCGGAGGGCCTCGGGGGCACCCGGGTGGCGCACGGCCCCGACGCGGTCGGCGTCTTCGGCGGCGGTGGCCTCACCAATGAGAAGGCCTACGCGCTGGGCAAGTTCGCCCGGGTCGTGCTCGGCACCTCCCAGATCGACTACAACGGGCGCTTCTGCATGTCGTCGGCGGCAGCCGCGCACCAGAAGGCATTCGGGCTCGACCGTGGTCTGCCCTTCCCCCTGGAGGACATCCCGCGCACGGGCTGCGTGATCCTCGTCGGGTCGAATCTGGCCGAGACCATGCCGCCCGCGCTGAGGTACCTCACGGAGTTGAAGGAGAACGGCGGCACGCTGATCGTCGTCGACCCGCGCCGCACCCGGACCGCCGAGCAGGCCGACCTGCATCTCGCGCCGCGCCCCGGCACGGACCTCGCGCTCGCGCTCGGGCTGCTGCATCTGGTGGTGGCCGAGGGCGGTACGGACGAGGAGTTCATCCGGGAGCGTACGAGCGGCTGGCCGGAGGCACGGTCGGGCGCGATGGCGCACTGGCCCGAGATGGTGGAGCGCATCACCGGCGTCCCGGTGCCCCAACTCCGTACAGCGGCAAGAATGTTCAGCGACGCGCCCACCGGCATGGTGCTCACCGCACGCGGACCCGAGCAGCACTCCAAGGGCACGGACACCGTCGGCGCCTGGATCAACCTGTGCCTGGCCACCGGGCACGCGGGCCGGCCGCTGTCCGGATACGGGTGCCTCACCGGCCAGGGCAACGGGCAGGGCGGACGCGAACACGGCCAGAAGGCCGACCAGTTGCCCGGCTACCGCAAGCTCACCGACCCCGCAGCGCGCGCCCATGTGGCGGGCGTCTGGGGCGTGGCCCCGGACAGCCTGCCGGGTCCCGGCCGCAGCGCGTACGAACTCCTCGACGCCCTCGGCGGCGACATCAAGTCGCTGCTGCTCATGGGGTCGAACCCGGTCGTCTCCGCGCCCCGCGCCGCCCACATCGAACAGCGCCTGCGCTCCCTGGACTTCCTCGCCGTCGCCGATGTCGTCCTGTCCGAGACGGCGGCGCTCGCGGACGTGGTGCTGCCGGTGACCCAGTGGGCCGAGGAGACGGGCACGACGACGAGTCTGGAGGGGCGGGTACTGCTGCGCCGCAAGGCGATCGACCCGCCGCCCGGTGTACGGACGGACCTGGAGGTCCTGCACGGCATCGCCGGGCTCCTCGGCCACGAGAAGGGCTTTCCCACCGACGCCGAGGAGGTCTTCGGGGAGCTGCGCCGCGCGTCGGCGGGCGGCCCGGCGGACTACTCGGGGATCTCCTACCGCCGGATCACCGACGAGGACGGCGTGTTCTGGCCGTGCCCGGACACGGCACCGGGGGAGTTGGAGGAAGGTGTGGCGGGGACGGTGGATGGCGGCGCCCCGGGGACGGTCGAGGAAGTTGCGCCGAGAACGGCGGAAGGAGTTGCGCCGGGGACGGGGGAAGGAGTTGCGCCGGACGCCGGGCCGGGTACCGGGCCGGCCCCGGCCGCGAGCGCCGCGCCGGAGGCGGTCCATCCCGGTACGCCCCGGCTCTTCCTCGACAGGTTCGCCACCGCCGACGGGCGCGCCCGCTTCGTTCCCGTCGTGCACCGGCCCGCCGCCGAGGAGCCGGACGCCGAGTACCCCGTCCTGCTGACGACGGGACGGGTCGTCGCCCAGTACCAGTCGGGGGCCCAGACCCGCCGCGTGGCGGAGCTGAACGCGGCCGCGCCCGGCCCCTTCGTCGAGCTGCATCCTCGCCTCGCCGACCGGGTCGGGGTGGCCGACGGCGACCCCGTCGCCGTGGTGTCCCGGCGCGGCAGGGCCGTCGCGCCCGCCCGGATCACCGACGCGATCAGGGACGACACGGTCTTCATGCCGTTCCACTGGCCGGGCGAGGGCCGGGCCAACAACCTCACCAATCCGGCGTTGGATCCGACGTCAAGGATGCCGGAGTTCAAGGTGTGTGCGGTACGGATCGGGCCTGCGGACTGAGCGCGCCCGCGCTGCCTGTCCCGCCAGTCCCGCCGAGCCAGTCGCCGCCGTGGATCGGCCGGCTCTGCGCGCGATCCTGCGCGCCGATCCGCGGATGAAGGCGTTCGCCCGGTTCGCCACGATCACCGGCCCGGACCTGCCGGTGGGCAGCTCATGAGCCGCGGGTTCCGGCTGCCCCGGTTCCGGCCGTCCAGATCGCGGCTCTCCCGGTTCCGACTGCCCGGGTTGAGGCTGCCCCGGTTCCGGCGGGTATCCGCTGGGCCCAGAAGTGCTCCCGCCAAGGGGTGCGCCTCGCTGAGCGTGCGCAGTTCCGGCAGTACGTCGACTGGGTCGCCCAGCGCCAGATCCGCGTCGATCCGCAACTCCCGTGCGTCCAGGAGCTGTTCGTTGAGCCCGGGCAGGATGTCCTGGAGCGCGGCGGCGGGCAGGTCGGACAGGGGCTCACCGCGCCACAGCCCGAGGGCCTCGCGCAGCGGCGGCGCCGCTCGGGCCGCCGCCCCTTCGCCCAGCGCGGCGCGGCCCCGGCGGACCAGGTCGGTGAAGCGGTGCGGGCCGAACGCGTCCGGGCCGACTTCCACGAGGTAGCCGCGGGGGTGGGTGAGCACAGGGCCGGCGCCTGCCGGGCAGTCGAGGGCGCGGCGCAGTCGCAGGACTTACGACCTCGGGGGCAATAGTGCGCGGGCTCCCGACGCCCTGCGACTCCGCCTCCGGCGTTGTCGTCGGTCGACGACGCTCCGCGTCGCCTCCCTCCTCCGCCTAGGACGCGAAGCCGCATGACGCCACTCGCTGATCCACACTCCATTGCCCCCGAGGTCGTCAGTTCTGCAGGGTGTTGCGGGCCCGGCCGGGTGTCTCCTCGCCCCACGGGCGGCTCACGAGAGTGTCCAGGCAGACCACCCGGATGGCGTCGGCGAGCAGGTCGGCGAGCAGGACTCTGAGCTTCGCCGCCCCGGTGGACACCACGAGCCCGTCCCGCCGGACCTCCAGCGGTCCCAGCACCTTGAACTCGTACCGCGCGCCCATCACTCCCCCGTGGTCCGTCCTTCCGGGCCACCGCGATCGAACGACAGCGAATGATGAGACGGCTACCCGGCGTAGACATTTCATGACCGTGGCGTGATCGTGGCGTGCCGCGGGGCGATCGAGGAGCGATCGAGGCGTGAGGCACGGGAGGACGTGGCGGGGCGGGAGGACCGGGTGGCGGCGCGGGGCTGGTCGGCCCCGCCCCGCCACCCCGCCCCCTCAGCGGTCGCGGTACATCTCGGCGACCAGGAACGCCAGGTCGAGCGACTGCCGGCGGTTCAGCCGCGGGTCGCACGCCGTCTCGTAGCGCTGCTTCAAATCGGTGTCCAGGATCTCGTCGCCACCGCCGACGCACTCGGTGACGTGGTCGCCGGTCAGCTCCACGTGGATGCCGCCCGGGTGGGTGCCGAGGCCGTGGTGCACCTCGAAGAAGCCCTTGACCTCGTCGAGTACGTCGTCGAACTTGCGGGTCTTGTATCCGCTGGCCGACGAGAAGGTGTTGCCGTGCATCGGGTCGCACTGCCACACCACCTGGGCCCCGGAGGCGGTGACCTTCTCCACCAGCGACGGCAACCGGTCGCGGACCCGCGCCGCGCCCATCCTGGTGATGAACGTCAGCCTGCCGGGCTCCCGGCGCGGGTCCAGCTTGTCGATCAGGGCCAGCGCGTCGTCGGGCGTGCTGGACGGGCCGAGCTTGACGCCGATCGGGTTACGAATCCTGGAGGCGAACTCGATGTGCGCTCCGTCCAGTTGACGGGTGCGCTCACCGATCCACACCAGGTGGCCCGAGACGTCGTAGAGATCACCGCTGCGGGAGTCCAGCCGGGTCAGCGCCGCCTCGTAGTCCAGCACCAGCGCTTCATGGCTGGCGAAGAACTCGACCGTCCTGAACTCCTCCGGGTCGGGCCCGCAGGCCCGGATGAAGGACAGCGCGTTGTCGATCTCCCTGGCCAACTGCTCGTAGCGCTCACCGGACGGCGAGAGGCCCACGAAGTCCTGGTTCCAGGCGTGGACTTCACGCAGGTCCGCGTAGCCACCGGTGGTGAACGCCCGGACGAGGTTCAGCGTCGCCGCGGACGCGTGATACATCCGTTTCAGCCGCTCCGGGTCCGAGTTGCGGGACTCCGGGGTGAACTCGATCCCGTTGACGGAGTCCCCGCGGTACGCGGGCAGTTCGACACCGTCGCGTGTCTCGGTGGGCCTGGAGCGGGGCTTGGAGTACTGGCCTGCGATCCGGCCGACCTTGACCACCGGCACGGCGGCCGCGTAGGTCAGGACGACGGCCATCTGGAGCAGGGTCTTCACCTTGTTCTGGATCTGCTCGGCGGAGACCCCGTCGAAGGTCTCGGCGCAGTCACCGCCCTGGAGCAGGAAGGCCTCGCCCTTGGCGACCGAGGCGAGCCGCTCGCGCAGCAGATCGCACTCGCCGGCGAAGACGAGCGGCGGGTAGGAGCGCAGTTCGGTGAGTACGCCGTGGAGGGCCTCGGTATCCGGCCAGGTGGGCTGCTGCGCGGCGGGTAACGACCGGTACGAATTGATCTGGGACAGGCTCATTTCCGACCGGGCGGCGGCCGGACCGGCCGCCGCCCATCCTCATCTCTGTATCTCTGTGTGACGTTTCGCTGCGTAATGTTCTCCGTGGGGCGTTGCTGTGGGTGCCGTGCACCGGTGATGCGCGCCGGTGCCGTGCGCCGCAAGGACCTGGCAGGCCCGTCATGCCGCAAAGGCATCACCTGTCCGAAGCGCGTGCGGGTAGCTGCCGAGGAAGCAGAGGTTGATCCCCTTCTGGTGCAGGGCCATGAGCACCCGGCCCACGCCTCGGTCCTCGATGTGCGCGTCCACGTCGAGGAAGAAGTGGTAGCTGCCGAGGCTGGTGCCGGCGGGCCAGGACTGCACCCAGGTCACGTCGATGCCTCGGTGCGGGAACTCGGCGAGCACCTCCGCCACCGGCCGCCCCCCGATCTCGTCGGCCGGGAGCAAGAAGGAGCTGCGGTCATGGCCGGTGGGCGCCGACGCGGGGCCCGCCCTGCGCAGGGCGACGAACCGGGTGACCGCGTCGTCCCGTTCGCCGATGCCGGTCGCCAGGACCTCCAGGCCGTAGCGCTCAGCGGCGACCGGTGCGGCGATGGCCGCGTCGCCCGGCGCACCGGACTCGGCGACGTCCCTGGCGGCTCCCGCCGTCGAGGTGGACAGCAGCACCTGGGCGTCCGGCAGTCTGCTCGACAGCCACTGGCGGCACTGCGCATGGGCGTGCGGGTGACTCCGCACGCGCTCGATGTCGGACAGTTCCGTGCCGGGTTCGGCCATCAGCGCGAAGCAGACGGGCAGCTCGATCTCGGCTGCGATGTGCAGCTCGCACCGCCCGGTCGCCAGCTCGTCCAGGGTAGCCGGCACGACGCCCCTGACCGAGTTCTCCAGCGGCACGACGGCGGTGGAGACCGTGCCGTCGCGCACCGCGGCCAGTGCCGCGCCGACGGTGGCGTACGGCTCCCACCGTCGGCCCCCGGCCTCGGGCAGCATCCCCAGGGCGGCCTCCGCGAAGGTGCCTCGGGGGCCCAGGTAGGCGTAGGTCATCGGGCCCTCACCGGCTGCTTTTGGCACTGCCGCGGGACAACCGCAGCACGAGCATCGCGACCTCGGTGCCGAGGCGGCCGAGTGTGGTGCGGTAGCGGCTGATGATCTGGGCCTCGCGAGCGAGCGCCAGATGGGGTCCGCCGGTCGCCTTGCGGACCGTCTGGATCTGCGTGGACAGGGCGATGCGCTGCTCGATGAGCTCGATCAGCTGCCCGTCGGTCTCGTCGATGCGGTGACGGAGCCGGACCACGGTGGCGACGGCGTCGTCCGCTCCCGGGGCGGTTTCGGGCACACCGGTATGGGGTCCGGCGATGGTGCTGGGCACAGGGTTCTCCTCGGAACTGATGCTTGGAGATCGATACTTGGGACCCATTGGCCTTTTGTGCTCTCGGGCCGTCGGGCCTGGAGTGGGGCGGCGCCGGGCTCAGGAGGCCAGTGCCGGCACGAGGCCGAGCTCGTGGGCCAGACGTTCCTTGACGACACCCAGGTCCTCGCAGTCGCCGCCGGTCCGCTCGGCGATGTGCACACGGTAGAGCTCGTTGAGGTGCGTGTCGTCAACCTCGACGCCCAACTGCCCGAGCACATGGCGCAGTACGGCCCGGCCGGAGTGCCGCCCGATCAGCAGGGACCGCTCGCGGCCGAACCGGGAGGGCTCCACGTACTCGTACGTCTCCGGGTTGGCGAGGATGCCCTGCTGGTGGATGCCCGCGGTGGTGCCGAACGCGTAGGTCCCGAAGATCGCCTTGTTGCGCGGCTGTTCCAGCTTGATGACCTCGCGCAGCGCCGTATACGCGTCGTACATGGCGGCGATGTCGATGTCCGTGTGCACCCCTAGGTGGTCCTGCTTGTACGCGAGTACGCCGGCCAGCTCTTCCAGCGCGGTGTTGCCCGCCCGTTCGCCGATGCCGCCGAGCGTCGCCTGGACTTCGTCGGCTCCGGCCTCGATGCCCGCGAGGGCGTTCGCCAGGGAGAGACCGAAGTCGTCGTGGCAGTGCGTGGACAGCCGGATGGGCGCCGGGGCCCAGCGGCGGATCTTGCCCATCAGCGTGCCGAACTGGTCCGGGGTGGTGCAGCCCGACGTGTCGGCGATGATGATGCAGTTCGCGCCCGCCTCCACCGCGCTCTCGGTGAGTGCCTGCAGGAAGTTGTCCTCGCTGCGGGTGGCGTCCTCGATGCCGACGGAGATGTGCTCGATGCCGAGCGACCGGGCGAAGGCCACCGTGTCGACGACCTCGGCGACGGACTGCTCGCGGGTGATGCCCCGCTTGTACTTCAGGTGCAGATCGCTGCCGGTGGCGACCATCTGCACCTCGTGGTTCACCGTGCCGCCGGCCGCCACCGCCGTCTCCACATCCCGTCGTACGGTCCGCGAGAACGTGGCGAAGCGGGCCTTCGACAACTCTTTGGAGATGAGCTGGGTGGCTTCGAAGTCGCTGGGCGAGGAGGCGGGGAATCCCGCCTCGACGGAGTCCACTCCGAGCGCCTCGATCCGCAGGGCGAGATCCAGTTTCTGCTGCGGGTTCATCGCATTCGCGGGAGCCTGCTCACCGTCGCGAAGAGTGGTGTCGAATACGGAGATACGTCGAGTGGCACGCTGTTCGGACATTTCTGTTTCCCCCATGGTTACTTCATGACTTACGCCAAGTGGCGTTTCTCGCGGTCGCGCTGTTCCAGCAGGGCCGACGAAAGACGGTCGACCGCTTCTTCGGCCGTGGTCCGCGAGGTGGCGAAGGAGAGCCGGACGTGGCCTTCTCCCCCGGGGCCGAAGGCCGATCCGGGAGTCAGTGCCACGCCCGCATCGCGCAGCGCCCACGCGGCGAACTCCTCGCTGGATCCGAGACCGGTGCCCCGGATGTCCGCGAAGGCGTAGAAGGCTCCCTGCGGGCTCGAACACCCCACCCCAGGAAGTGAGTTGAGCCCGGCGACTATCAGCTCACGGCGAGCCGTGTACGCGTCGAGCATGTCCCGTACGACGTCCTGGCTGCCGGTCAGTGCCGCCAGGCCCCCGCGCTGGACGAACGACCCGGCGCAGCCGACCGTGTGTTCCTGAACCTTGAGCACCTGGCCGACGACGTCCGTGGGGCCCGCGACATAGCCGAGCCGCCAGCCGGTCATGGCATACCCCTTGGAGAATCCATTGACCGTGAGAGTGCGCTCGGCGCAGCCGGGGAACGCGGCCAGGCTGAGATGCTCGGCGTTGTCGTACCGGATCTGCTCATAGATTTCGTCGGCGACGATGAAAAGATCGTGCGCGACGGCGAACTCCGCCACGTCCCGCGCCTCTTCGCGGGTCAGCACGCGGCCGGTCGGATTGTTCGGTGTATTGATCAGGACGGCTTTGCTGCGCTTCGACACCCGGCTCTCCAGAAGCTCCCGGGTGATCCGGAATCCGTCGTCCGCGCTCAGCTCCGCCGCGACCGACCTGGCACCGGTGAGCCGGGCCATGGAGCCGTAGCTGACCCAGCTCGGTGTGGGGACGATGAGCTCGTCCCCCGGGTCGAGGATCGCCATCAGCGAGATGAACAGGGCGTGCTTCGCCGACGGGGTGACGACGATGTCGGTCGCGGGGTCCGCGTCGAGACCGTTGTCCTTCGCCAGCTTCTCGCTGATGGCCTCGCGCAGGGCGAGCAGACCGCGGCTCGGCGTGTAGTGGGTGAAGCCCTCGCGCAGCGCCTCGGTAGCCTCGGCCGCGATGTGGTCCGCGGTGGCGAAGTCCGGCTCCCCGCCGTTGAGGTCGAGCACCTTGACGCCCTGCGCCCGCAGGGCGTGGACCTGGTCGAGCAGGGCGACCGTGGCCGACCTCTCCAGGCCGGCAAGCCGGGACGCGATGCGGCTCTTCACTGGGACTTCCCCCTTGGCGGTCTGCTGTGATTGGTGGTTTGCGGTGAGGTCGCCTGTGGCTGGTGGTCGACTGTGGTTGGTGGTCTGTTGTGGTCCGGCCGGTGCTGTTCAGTAGCCGACGGTGAAGCGCTTCCGTATGTGCTTCGGCTCGTCGATCTCGTCGACGAACGCGACGGCGTAGTCCTCGGCGCTGATGCGGCTGTTGCCGTCCGGGCCGATGACCAGGTCGTCGAGGCCGAGCCGGTAGGTGCCCGTACGCTCGCCCGGTTCGATCTGGGCGGCCGGCGAGAAGTGGGTCCACTTCACGTCGGTGACGGTGCGCAGGTAGTCGAGGGCGGCCCCCTGACCGCGCATGACCTGCACGACGAGCTCCGGCAGCCCCTCGGTGTCCCAGACCTTTTTGCCGTCGGGGGTGTTGAGGGAGCCGGCGCCGCCTATCGAGATGAGGCGCGGTGCGTCGTCGCCGAGCAGTCGCACCCCCTCCACCAGGGCTTCGGCGGCTCTGCGGACGAAGGCCGCGTGAGCCTTACCGTCGGTGTAGCCGCCGCCGACGGCCGAGGCGACGGCGTCCTTGCCCTCGGCGGCCTTCGCGACCGAGTGGGCGTCCAGCACATCGCCGGTGGTGATGGTCAGGTTGGGGTGGGTGACGCTCAGGTCGGCGAGGTCCACCACCACCGCGGTCACCTGGTGGCCGCGGTTCAGCGCCTCGGTGAGGATGCGTGAGCCGAACGTGCCGCTGGCACCGAAGAAGGCGAGCTTCTTGGACATGGGATTTCCGTTCCTGTCTGTGGTGGGCCGGCCGGGGGTGTCCGGCGGAGATCCGCCGGACACCCGCTACGGCAGTTCGACGGACTGTGAGTGCCGGAAGACGTTCCTCGGGTCGTACGCCTTCTTGATCTGCTGAAGGCGCGCGTAGTGGTTCTTGTAATAGAGCGTCGACCAGCGCACCCCGGACGTGTTCTGCGCGGGGTCGGTGATGTCGATGTCCGGGTAGTTCACGTAGCAGCCGTCGGTGCTCGCGTTGGGCACCGGGTAGCCGCCGGTGGCGGAGTACACCTCGCCATACACCTCACGCAGCCAGGCGGTGTTCTTGGCGTCATCCGCGGGCGTTGACCACTGGGTGGCGTACAGCGCTTTGAAGATGGAGGAGCGCTGTGCGCACGCGGTGGTTTCCTCGGGCACGGTGTTCACCTTCGAGCCGTAGCCAAAGAGCATGATGTTGGCGACGGTGTTGGTGAAGTCGGGGCGGGTCAGGTGCTTGTAGAGCACCCCTGCCTGCGCGGCTGTGAAGCCCTTGCGGTGGTACGCCGACTTGTTGGCCGAGCGCAGGGTCGGGTTGGTCAGCTCCGGATTGTTCGTGCCGAGCATCCGGACGGAGGTCAGCCAGGGCAGCTTGCGCGGTGTGAAGAATGCCGGCAGCGGTCCCTGCTCACCGACTGACTGGGTCAACGGCTGGGCGGTGACTCCGGCCGCGGAGGTGATCTCCCCGAGGTAGTCCTCGATCAGCTGCTGGGCGCCGGGTACCGAGGCGTCGAGCTGGGTGATGACGCCGATGACGCCGTCGGCCCTGGTGTTCATCACCAGCAGGCTCGTCAGGCCGTGGCTGCGTGACTCGACCGTGCTGTTGCGCTCGTGCCAGTCGCCGTAACGCGTCACCAGCGCGGTGAACTTCTCCTTGTCGAAGTCGGCCCAGGGCAACGCGACCGCGCTCAGGTACACGTCCTTGGGCGGGGTCATCAGCTGGTCGGCCGGGACCGAGCCCGTGGCGTCGGGCGAGCGGAAGAAGTAGCGCGTGACGACTCCGAAGTTGCCGCCGCCACCGCCGGTGTGCGCCCACCAGAGCTCACGGTTGGGGTCGCGCTTCTCCCGAGTGGCCATGACGCACCTGGCCCTGCCCTGCCGGTCGACGGTGACGACCTCGACCGCGTACAGGTGGTCGACGGTGACGCCGTACTGGCGGGACAGCAGGCCGAAGCCGCCGCCGGAGATGTGGCCGCCGATGCCGACCGAGTAGCACAGGCCGGCGGGCAGCGAGACGCCCCAACCCTTGTAGAGCGCCTGATAGGCGTGGAGCAGGGTCGAACCCGCCTCCACGACGAAGGATTTGGTGAACGGGTCGTAGGAGACCTCGTCCAGCTGGGTCATGTCGATGACCGTCTTGACCGCGGAGTTGAAGACGAAGTCGGCGTAGCAGTGCCCGCCGCCCCGCACCGCGACGCGCTTGTTCGCGTTGACCGCTTCCTGGACCGCCTGCACCACCTGGCCGGTGGTGTGGACCACCTTGACGGAGTCGGGTGTGCCGACCCAGCGTGTGTTGTGTCCGACAGTCAATTCCTGGTAGCGGTCGTCCCCCGGCAGGACGGTGGTGATGGCCTTTCCCCCGATGCTCTCCGCCACTGGGCCGGCAACATCGCTCCGCCTGTTCATCGTTCCCACGGTTGTACCTGAAACCTCTCCGGCTGCATCAGCCTGAATTATGTCGACGCTCGTTCGGAATACGTGCGAATAACCGAAACAGCGGAGAGTTCTTCTGCCGGCCCCATTGCCCGCCCGGTGAAGCGACCCCCTCGACCACTTCACCGGAACTCCCCCCGTCGGCGGCTCCCTCGCCGCCGCGCACCCATTGATGAAAGCAATGGCCAGGCCCCGGAGTCAAGAATTGTTTTGAAACTCAGCAGGGTGGCCTACATCTCCCGAACAAGGCGGAGATGAGCCTCCACCTTTGGGAGCGGTTCGCTCCACCGAAGGTGGAGACGGCCTCGTTCAATTCATCCATCGGCCGATGACGCGACCCGGTGGTGGGACAGCAGAATCAATCGCGAACTGACGTCCAGTGATTTGGGAGAAATCGAGTCATGCAGCCTTTTCATGAGCTCACCGACACCGAGCGCGAAGAGCTGGCCTCGGCTCTGGCATCGGTGACCAAGAGCCCGTACGAGGACTACCCGTCCTTCTCCCGCTCGGTGGCCGACCTGGTGGACCGCGGCGACATCCCGGTCTCCTTCACCGAGGCCGTCGCCGGGATCCGCGCGGAGCGCGAGGCCGGACTGTCGGACGCCCATGTTCTGCGCAACTGCCCCATCGACCCGGTCGTGCCGGCGCTCGACCACGACGACCCGCTGGCGGACAAGTACGCGAAGAAGAAGACCTTCGTGGGCGAGGCGCTGCTGGAGCTGTTCGGGCAGCTCGCCGGTACACCGCTGCTCGCGTACGACACCCGGTTCAACGGGGACTTCTTCACCGATGTCGTCGCGATCAACCGCTACAGCGGCAAGCAGACCGGGTTCAGCGACGGCGAGCTCGTCTTCCACAACGACCGGACCGCGCACCCGGTGCGCGCCGATTTCATCACCCTGGTGGGGATGCGGTGCCCCGAGGGCGACTTCATCTACACCGGGTTCGTCGAGGGCCGCAGCCTGCTGAACCATCTGACGGCCGAGGAGCAGGAGCTCCTGCGCAAGCCGTACTTCATCACACCGTTCGACGTCTTCTCCCGGGACAACAACCAGAGCCTGACGGTCTCCGAGGCGCACCCGATCCTGGAGCGCGAGCACAGCATCCGCTACCTGGACACCCACACCAGGGTGGCCCCCGACAGCCCGCCGGAGGCCAAGGACGCCCTGATCGCGTTGAAGAACGCGCTGGTGAGGGCCGACAAGAAGCGCCACCGGATCGTCACGGGCGACCTGTTCTCCTTCGCCAACCAGGACGGTCTGCACAGCAGGGACAAGGTCGAGGTCAACGATCCGGAGCGGGCCCGCTCGCGCTGGCTGCTGAAGACGTACGCGTTCCGTAACGAGGCCAACGCGGAGCAGCACGCCGACCGGTGGATCGACGGTGTCCGTGGCCGGGTGGGCGACTAGCAGTCGGAGGCCGGCCACGGGCCGGGGTCGCACGCTCGACGGGGAGCGTGCGACCCCTCCCGCGAATCGGGACTCGGGATCTCGATCGGGATCGGGATCTGAAGGGCTGGGATCAGGAGGGCTGGGCCACCGGCAGGGACGCGGTCGCGCCCCGCATGCCCTGCACCCCCTGCATCAGGAGGACGGCCTCCAGTCGGTTGCGTACACCCAGCTTGGTGAGGGTGTGCGAGATATGGCTCTTGATCGTCGCCGCCGAGACGTGGAGACGGGCCGCCGCCTCGGCGGTGGACAGCCCGTCGGTGAGCAGTGCGAGCACCTCGCGCTCCCGGTCGGTGAGCGCGCTCAGCAGCCGCTGAGTGGTCGTCTCGCGGCCGACCGGCACGACCTGGGCCGTCGCCGACGGCGGCGGGAGGCGGCGCCCGGAAGGGGAGCGGTAGAGCTCATGCAGGTCGGGGGAGAGCACGGTGTGGCCGGAGGCCACCGCACGCGCGGCCGCCGCGAGACCTCCTATGCGGGCGTCCTTCGTCAGGACGCCGTTCGCGCCGGCCTGGAAGACAGCGTCGAGCTTGCTCCTGGTCCAGCCCACCCCGATGAGCAGGACCTGGATCTTGGTGGCGACGAGCTCGCGGATCGTGTCGACCGGATCGCAGTTGTGGCCCACCCCCAGGACCGCCACATCGACCTGTTCGAGCCGCCATTCCCGGAGGGGCTGGCGGACGTCCACGCTGGCCACGAGCCGGAGTTGATCGGCGCGATGCACCACTCCGCCGAGTACATGCCGGGAAATCGGATCTTGGTCGGCGAGCAGAATGCGGGCCTCCGGTTCGGCCACGCTCCCATTGGCGAACCAGTCGTCGTCGAAAATACGAGTTTCCACAATGCTCTCCCCCGTTGTGTCCAGGAGGCTGAGTGCCTCCCTCTCAGCTCTCCCCGGAGCGCGAAGCGGGACCGGGCGGCCGATGTCGCAACGCATCCACAGTAAGGGAGCGGGCCGCGCGGCGGCCACCGGCTTGTGGATAACAGGAGTCCCAGGAATGTAATCGCGCCAGTGTCGTCCGAGTAATAGAAGCGACCACAATTACGGGTAGGGAGTTGTGCGTTCCATGGGTTCGACATTGGCGCGGAAGACGTGGGATGCCCATGTCGTACGTCAGGGTGGCACCGGTGATGATCTGCTCTACGTCGACATGCATCTCCTGCATGAGGTGAATACCCCACAGGCGTTCGACGACCTGCGGACCGCCGGGCGCACCGTCCGCAGGCCCGACCTCACGGTGGGCACCGAGGACCACAACACCCCCACGATCGCCGTCGACAAGGTGATCCAGGATCCGGCGGGCCGCCGGCAGACCACTCTGATGCGTTCCAACTGCGCCGAGTTCGGCATTCCGCTGCACCGGCTGGGCTCAGCCGGCCAGGGCATCGTGCATGTGATCGGCCCCGAACTTGGCCTGGTGCGGCCGGGCATGACCCTGGTGTGCTGCGACTCGCACACCACCACCCTCGGCGCCTTCGGAGCAGTCGCCTTCGGGATCGGCACCAAGCAGGTCGAGCATGTGCTGGCCACCCAGACTCTGCCGATGACCCGGCCCAAGGACATGGCCGTCACCGTCGCCGGTGCGCTGCCACCCGGTGTCACGGCGAAGGACCTGGTCCTCGCGATCATCGCCCGGATCGGCACGGGCGGCGGAGTGGGCCACATCATCGAATACCGCGGCGAGGCCGTCACCGCCCTGTCGATGGAAGGCCGGATGACCCTGTGCAACATGTCGGTCGAGGCGGGCTCGCGCGCCGGGCTGACCGCACCGGACAAGACCACCTTCGCGTACCTCAGGACCCGCCCGGGGATGCCGCGGGGCGCCGACTGGGACCGGGAGGTCGCGTACTGGGCGTCGCTGCGCAGCGACGAGGACGCGACGTACGACAAAGAGGTCCTCATCGACGCCTCCGTGCTCACCCCGTATGTCTCCTGGGGCAACAACCCGGGCCAGAGCATCCCGCTGGACGGTGTTGTCCCCTCACCCGCCGACTTCGCCGACCCGCAGGAGCTGGCCGCCGCCGAGCGGGCACTGGCCTATATGGATCTGACGCCCGGCACCGCGATGCGTGATGTGTCCATCGACGCCGTGTTCGTCGGCTCCTGCACCAATGGCCGGATCGAGGACCTGCGCGCCGCGGCCGAGGTGCTCAAGGGCCGCAGGGTCGCCGACGGCCTGCACATGATGATCGTGCCCGGCTCGGCCCCGGTGCGCCGGCAGGCCGTCGACGAGGGTCTGGACCGGGTGTTCGCCGAGGCGGGCGCTGATTTCCGGCCCGCCGCCGGGTGCTCGATGTGCGCCGCGCTCAATGAGGACCGGCTCCTTCCCGGCCAGCGCGCCGCCTCCACCAGCAACCGCAACTTCGAGGGCCGGCAGGGCAAGGGCTCCCGTACGCACATCGTGTCGCCCGCCGTCGCGGCCGCCACGGCCGTCGCCGGCCGGCTCTCCGCCCCGGCCGATCTGTAGACCCCCAGAAGGTTGAGGAACAGTCATGGACAGGTTCACCGTCCACACCGGTACCGCGCTGCCGCTGCGCCGCAGCAATGTCGACACCGACCAGATCATCCCGGCCCGCTATGTGCCCTATTTCAGCTGGCAGGGCCACGCCAACGCGCTGTTCGCCGACTGGCGCGACGACCCGGACTTCCCGCTGAACCTGCCGCAGTACCAGGGCTCGACCGTGCTGCTCGCCGGAAACGACTTCGCCACCGGCTCCTCACGCGAGTCCGCGGTCTGGGCCCTGCAGCGCTTCGGCTTCCGGGCCGTCGTCGCACCCCGCTTCGGTGACATCTTCCGCGGCAACGCACTGATGCGCGGCCTGCTCACGGTCACGATGCCGACGGCGGTGGTCGAGCGGCTGTGGGCGCTGACCGAGCAGGATCCCTTCACCGCGATCACCGTCGACCTCGAAGCACTTGAGGTGCGCTGCGGAAAGCTCGTGCAGCCCTTCGCCCTCGACGAGGACGCCCGGCAGCGGCTGCTCGCCGGGCGCGACCCGATCGCCACGACGCTGGACGACTGCGCGGATGACATCACAGCCTACGAGCGGGGCCGCCGCGCCACTCTCCCGGCCACAACTGAATTCTCGTACACCAATGGCCCCAACGGCACCAACCGAACCAGCGAAACCAACGAAACGAAGGCACGAACGGACGGAACGTACTGCCCATGAACCTCTCCCAGTGCGTCGCCCTGGTCGCCATCGCCGACACCGGCAGTTTCACCCGGGCGGCAAAGGCTCTTTCGCTGAGTCAGTCCGCGGTGAGTCATGCGATCTCAAGTCTCGAAAAGACCTTGGGAGTCGCTCTGATGAAACGCAGCCGCAGCGGCGTGGAATTCACCGCGACCGGGCAGCGCATTCTCATTCATGCCCGCGCGATCGTGCTCGGTACGGAGCAGATTCGCCAGGAGGCCGAAGCCGCGCGCGCCGACCGGGCGGGGACCGTCCGGATCGGCACCAGCCAGAGCTTCGCCGCCCGGCTGCTCCCCCGGCTGCTGACCGGCGTGCGCGCTGCGCTCCCCGGCCTCAGGATCGTGCTCCGCGAGGGCACTGACCAGCAGATCGCCGAGTGGCTCGGCGGCTACGCGATCGATGTCGGCATCGTGTCCCTGCCCAAGCGGAACCTCAGCACGGTCCCGCTGCTTCAGGACGAGTTGTACGCCGTCCTGCCCCCGGACCATGCCCTGGCGGGGCAGCGCGACGTACGGGTGACGGAGCTGGTGGACGAGGTGTTCATTCTGCCCGTGGGCGGCATGGAGCCGATGCTGCGTACGGTCTTCGGGGTCGTCGGCACTGAGCCGCGGATCGGCTTCCGGGCCCACGACGTCAACGGGCTGCTCTCGATGGTCGCCGAGGGCCATGGCATCACGGTGGTACCGGCTCTCGCGCTGCCTTCCGTGCTGCCCCACCCGCAGCTTCGGGTCGTCCCCTTCGCGCCGTCGCTGTCGCGCCATCTCGGCATCGGCATCAGGACGGGCGCCCGCCGCTCCCCGGCCGTCGAGGCTCTGGTCTCCATGGCCCAGGCACTGGCCCGCGACGACACCTGGAGCCGGTCCTTCGACCGGGCTCCGGGCGCCGCCGCGGAGCCGCACGCGGGGCCCGAGAGTCCGCGTGCGCCTCACATACCGTGCACGCAGGGCGATCCGGGCAACGCTGCCGCGATCGCGCGCAGTTCCGGCAGGGCCACCGGCTCGCCGGGCTCCCACGGCGACCCGGCAGCGGGCGCGCCCCCCCGGGTCAGCGCGTGGTCGGCGATGGCGTCGGCGTCGTAGACGAAGTCGCTCCAGATCCCCGGCCGGCTGCTGCCCGCCTGCATGAACCAGCGGGTGTGCTCGGTCGGGATGCCCAGCACGTACAGCCCGGTGTCGGCCCGGCCGTCGCCGCCGATCGGGTGGTAGGGCGACCCGGTGACGGCCACCCCTCCAGTGTCGAAGGACTCCCCGCCGGAACCGTTGACGTAACTGGTCCAAATGCCCTGCTCACACAGCCTTCGGGTCAGCGCCGACGGATCCTGGCGCACATCGGGCGTGGGGATACGGGCGTCGAGGACGGTGTCCACGGCCACTCGCGATCCGTGGACCTGCGGTGAGTGGGTGACGAACCGGCCGGTGACCGGGTCCGGGGCGAATCGGGCGTCGGGGCCGACGATGCGCAGCACTCCGGCCGCGATCAGCGCGATGATCTGCTGCAGCCGGACCGCGGGGGGCCCGGCCGCCAGGAACGCGCTCCTGGGGACATACCAGCCGAGGAAGTCCTCGCGGTGCGAGCGCGGGTTGAGGCCGGAGTAGTCCACGAACGCGCGGATCACCCAGCGGGTGTCGCGCAGGACGTCCAGTGCCGCCTTGAGCGGCGAGTCGACGTTGCCCCGCGCGGCCTCGTCGAGGTCACCGCGCAGCAGGGCGACCAACTCCCTCTGGAAGGCCGCGTGGTCGGGGTAGGCACGGTCGGCGAAGGGCCTGGCCAGCCGGTCGAGGTCCAGAGGCGGCAGATCGTCCACCCCGTACCGGGCGGCGACGCCCGCCACATCGGGCAGCGCTGCCCCCATCGGGACGGCCAGTTCGGCGGTGAACGCCCCGGCCGCCGCCGCGCCGGAGCGGCGGCGGATCTCCGTGGCGTAGTAGACCAGGCTCATCTCGGCCCGGAGCCACGGCATGACGTCGGACCGGAAGTCGACAGGGCCTCCCTCCTGCCCGTGCCGTATCCGCTCCACTGTGAAGAGCACGGGACGGTAGGGGTTGGTGGCCGACTTCTGGTTGCGTCCCCGGGCGGGCAGCGGCATTCCGCTGCGCGAGCCCGCCACCAGCACCGGCTCGTCGCCGCTCGGCAGGTAGATCAGCCGGCCGTCGTCGTCCTCCTTGAAGCTGCCGCCGCGGCCGATGGTGAGCGCCGCCATGACGTCGTAGAAGGCCAGGCCGAGGCCCATAATGCCGACCTCGGTGCCGGCCGGGATGCCGGACAGCGGCATGTCGGCGGCCGAGTCGCCGCGTATGTAGCGCAGTTGTGAGCGGGTGGCGGCGAAATCGGCAAGGTCCCGCTGCTCGCCGGACGGTTCGGGCCTGGCGTGGCCGGTGGTGAGGACCACCTTGTCCACCGACAGCCGTGATCCGTCCGAGAGCCGCAGACGGTAGCCGTCGCCCGCGCGCGTCAGATCCTCGACCGAGAGCCGCAGCTCGTGCAGCCGGACGCGGGCCGGCAGTGCGGCCCGCGCGGCGCTCAGGACATACCGCATGTAGCGGCCGTAGACGGCGCGCGGCGCGTAGCTGTTGGGTCCCGGGTGGTCGGGGTCCGTGGCCCGCCACCACTCCCCGAAGGAGGGACCCGCGCCGGCCCGGTGCGGTCCGCCGTCCGGGACGCCTGAGAAGGCGGAGATCTCGTCGGCGACGGTATTCATCATGAACCACTCGGGCTGGTCGCTGCGCCAGATACGGCCGCAGCCGACCTCGGCCGGGTCGATGAGGTAGATCTCCACCGGCCGGTCCCCGACAGCCTTCGCCAGCCTCGCGGCGAGACGCTCGACCACGCTCAGACCACGCGGACCGCTCCCGACGACCGCGATGCGGTGCACGCCGACTGCGTCCAGGAGCCCCCTCACAACACTGTTCCCCACTCTGTCCCCCCGTTTAGCAATCCCGCGCGAAATCGCGCGGAAATGAAATGCAATTCCCCGATCCCTGAGCCTAGGCGCGGCTCTACCGGCGTTCAATAGCGATCAATGCATGCATTGCATCAATTCTGTTCATGTGTCGACCCGTCTCCACCCCATGGTGTTTACGGTGCCGCATCGGCGGGGATACGCTGCCCAATGGCGCTGAATTAAAGGCGTATTGACCGTCCAGGTTTGACCGTCCAGGTTTGACCGTCCAGGTTTGACCGTCCAGGTTTGACCGTCCAGGTTTGACCGTCCAGGTTTGACCGTCCAGGTTTGACCGTCCAGGGGGGACTCCGATGGAACGCCGTCCGGCACTTCTCGTACTCGACTTGATAAATGAAATCGTCCACCCGGACGGGAAATACGCGGCAGACGGATACTGCGAGCAGGTCGCCCGGCGCGGAGTCCTGGAACGGGCCGCCACCGCGATCGCGCGGGCCAGGACCGCCGGGGTCCCGGTGATCTATGTGGTGGTCGGGTTCTCCCCCGGGTACGCCGACTGGCCCGCTTCCTCGGAGCTGTTCGTTTCGGCGCGCGACGGTGACCGGGTGGTGCTCGGCACCTGGGGCACCCAGGTCCATGACGCCCTCAAGCCGGCCGGCGACGAGCCGGTGGTGGAGAAGCGCCGCATCAGCCCGTTCTTCGCTACGCACCTCGATGTGCTACTGCGCAATCTCGGCGTCAACACGCTGCTGCTGACCGGCGTCACCACCGAGCTCGTGGTCCTGTCGACAGCCCGTGACGGCCACGACCGGGACTACCGCGTCGAGGTTCTGGAGGACGCCACGGCGACCGACAGCCAGGAGACGCACGACGCCGCCCTGAAGGTGATCGCCCGCACCGCCACGGTCTCCACGGTCGAGCAGGCACTGCCCACCTGACCGGGCGACGGAGAAACGGACAGACGGAGATACAGAGAGACGGACGGGGTGAGATGAGCGTCGACCGGACCGGGACCATCGAGCTGCGCCTGCCCGTGCACCTCCCACCACAACCGTCCCAGCCGCCACCGGAACCGGAGGATCGGCGGCCCGGCGTACGGCCCGGACCTGGCCGGGAGGGACGCGCCGTCCGCAGGATGTCCCGCGACCGGGCGTTCTGGCTGGTCGGCGCGATCCTGATCCTGTTCCTGCTCTCCTCGTCGGCGCCCTCGCCCATGTACGTGCTGTACCAGCAGCGTTGGCATTTCTCGGCCACCGTGCTCACCGTCGTCTTCGGCATCTACGCCGTCGCGGTGCTCGTCGCGCTGCTGCTGTTCGGCTCGCTCTCGGACACCCTCGGGCGTCGCCGTGTGCTGCTCGTCGCGCTGGTGGGCGAGGTGGCGAGCATGGCGCTGTTCATCGGCGCCCGGGACGTGCTCTGGCTGCTCGCCGCGCGGGCGGTGCAGGGCGTCGCCGTCGGGCTGGCCACCGGCGCCACCGGTGCGGCCCTGATAGAGCTGGCTCCGCCCGCGGCGCCGTCCCGCGGCACCCTGCTCAACAGTGCGGGCCCGGTCGGCGGCATCGCTGTCGGCGCCCTCCTCGCGGGCCTACTCGTCCAGTTCGCGCCGGCGCCGACCGTGCTGACGTACGCGCTGCTGCTGGCCGCCTTCGCACTGGCCTGCTTCGGTGTCCTGGTGATGCCGGAAACGGCGCCGGGGCGGACCGGCGGCCTGCGGATCCGCCCCTCACGAATATCGGTCCCCGCCCCCGCCCGCCGTGCGTTCGCCCTGCTGTCACTGCCCCTGGTCGCGGTGTGGTCGGTCGGCGGGCTCTATCTCTCGCTCGGCCCGTCGCTGGCCGTCCAGCTTCTGCGCACCGACAATCTCCTGGTCGGCGGGCTGACGATCGCTCTGTTCGCCGGTGTGGCCACCGCCGGCCAGCTCGCGCTCGGCAGGTTCCCGCCGCTGCGTACGGCCGCGATCGGTGTGATCGCGACGCTGGCCGGTCTGGGGCTGCTGCACGCCGCCCTGGCGTCGGGCGGGGCCGCGCTTTTCTTCATCGGCACCGCGGCGCTCGGCCTCGGCTGGGGCACGGCCTTCCTCGGCGCGTTCCGCGCCCTGGCCGCACTCGCGGATCCGGCCCGCCGCTCCGAGTTGCTGGCCGCGGTCTATGTCGTGGTGTACCTGTCGATGACGGTCCCCGCCGTTGCCGCCGGGACGCTCGCCGGATCCTGGGGCCTGCACCGCACCGCCCTGGCGTTCATAACCGTGACGGCCGCGGTCTGCCTGGCCGCGCTCGCGGGTCTGGCCCGGGTGCAGGCCCAGGCCTGCGCGGCCCGGCGCCGCCACGCACGGCACGCCCGGCCCCGCCCGACGGGCCCCAAACACGCCCGCCGGAGGCACTGAACGGGCGGCCCATCAGGCGTCGACCGCCGAGGACTACGAGGCGTGCAGCCGGGTGCGCAGGAGCGGGATCGACATGGCGGGTAACCCTCAGCCGGTGTAGGGGGAGGCGGTCTTGGCGGTGCGCAGGGCGCGTGCCCACCAGGAGATCTGGTCGATCATCGACTTCGCCGCGGCGTCGCAGGCCGAGGGGTCGTTGTGCTTGCCGTCCTCGTCGAAGTGGCCCCACACGTTGTGGAAGCTGACGGTGTCGCGGACCGTCACGGTGTGCATCTCGGCGAAGACCTGGCGCAGTTGCTCGACGGCGCGCAGGCCGCCCGACATGCCGCCGTAGGAGACGAAGCCGACCGGTTTCGCGTGCCACTGCGTGCCGTGCCAGTCGATGAGGTTTTTCAGGGAGGCGGGGAAGGAATGGTTGTACTCGGGGGTGAGAACAACGAAGGCGTCGGCCGCCTCCAGCCGCGGCGAGACGGTTCCCAGAACGGCCGTCACCTCGTCGGACGGGTTGATGGACAAGGCGGTCGGCAGGTCGATGTCGGCCAGGTCGATCACATCGATGTCGAGGCCGACGTGCTCGGTGGCCCGGGAGACGAACCAGTCCGCGACGATGGGCGCGAAGCGGCCCTCGCGGTTGCTCGCGATGATGACAGCGAGCCGGACAGGGGCGCTGACCTGGGCGGATTCATTCGTGTTGAGGTCCATACGGAAAGAGTCATACTTCAACCATGGTTGAGGTCAAGCTATTCTGGCGGACATGACTCGACTCGCCTGGAACGCGGCTGCCTGTCGCTGAAGAAGTGCGCGCTGTCCAATCCGGGCGACGCATTGGCCGAGCGCGGCCCCGGCCCCCGGCGCCTGATCGAGGACTGAGCGGCCTCTACGGTGGGCGCATGACGACTCCTCCCGTGCCCTACATCGAGATCGACGGCCGGCTGCCCAGTGCCGAGGATCTTGTGGTCGCCGCCCTGTACGGCGGCTATGGACACTTCACCGCCATGCAGGTCAGGGACGGGCGGGTGCGTGGTCTCGCCCTGCATCTGGCCAGGCTCGACGCCAACACCGCCGAGGTGTTCGGCACCGGCCTGGACGGTGATCTCGTACGGGCACGGGTGCGGCACGCGCTCGACGGCGCGGGGACACGGGACGCGTCGGTGCGGGTGTACGTGCAGTGGGCGCCCGGCGCCGACGCCGCCACTCTGATGGTCACCGTCCGCGCCCCCATGACGATGTCCGAGGCTCCGCAGGCCCTGATGTCCGTCCCGTACGAGCGGCCCTTCGCGCACATCAAGCACCTGGGTGGCTTCGCCCAGACCCACTACGGTGCACTCGCGCGCCGCGCGGGCTTCGACGACGCGCTGCTGACCGGTCCCGGCGGGGTGGTGGTGGAGGGTGCGATCACCAATATCGGTTTCTACGACGGCACTTCGGTGACCTGGCCGGACGCCCCTGCGCTGTTGGGCATCACGATGGCCTTGGTGGAGCCCCGCCTCCCGGACGCGGGCCTGCCGTCGACGCGGGGCCCGGTGACATTGGACGGCCTGTCCTCGTACCGCGCCGCGTTCGTCACGAACTCGCAGGGGATCGCGCCGGTGCGGCGGATCGACGACACGGAGTTCACGGTGGACCCGCAGCTGATGAAGACCGTGGCGTCGGCGTACGACGCGGCACCGTGGGATCGCGTCTAGGACGGGCTCGATCTCCTTCCGCACGCCCGGTACGGGGAATGGGGTCCGGAGTCCGGGGCGGAGACCTGGTTCGAGAAGGGGCCGGGACGAGAGGGGTCGGTACGGGGGTCGGTACGGGCAACCCCTCGACCCCGTACCGACGGCCGCACCCGTCGCGACGATCCGCGCCCGCCCGTCACCCCGTGCCCGCCGTCACCCATTCAGCGCGTTCCGCGAGGCCGCCTTGGTGACCCCCCATCGCCACTCGCCTGACCTGCGGGAAGGTCGATTGCCCAGCGCGCCGCGCCGGGACGGGCCGGTGAATCTGACCTTCCATCAGCAGGCGCCGCGCGCCCGCGGCCCGTTATCTCGAAGGCAGAGGCACGTCCCACGTTCCCGGAGGATCCCCATGCGACCTGCCCAGCTGCTGACCGGCACCGCGCTGACAGCCGCCGTGACGCTCCTGTACGCAGGGCCGTCGTACGCGGGTGAGACCGGTTCGCTGGAGGTGTACCCGGCGAGCGTCGCGCCGGGCGCGAACGTCACCGTGAACACCACCGCCTGCGGTGTCGAAGGCGGCGGCACGGGGGACGCGAAGTCCCTGGGGGCGGGTGATTTCGACCTGTACCCCGGCACGCACAAGGAAGTCGTGATCGGTGAGTTCACCGTACCCGCGGGCACCCTGCCGGGGACCTACGGCATCGCGGTGGCCTGCGACAACGGCAAGACCGCCAACGGCGACCTCACTGTGACCGGCGGCGCCCCCCCTTCGCCGACGCACCCCGTCCAGCCCACGCATCCCACGGGCCACGTCAAGACCGGAGTCGGCGGCAGCGTGGGCCCCGACACCTCCCAGATCGCGGCGGGTGTGGCCGTGCTGGCCGCCACCGCCGTAGGCGGTACCTGGTTCCTGCGTCGCCGGGCGAGCGGCCCGCAGGACAGTTGAGGGCAGGCCTCCACCTCCCCAGTACCGCCGGTTTCCCCGTGCCCCCGCCCGACCAGCGTCAGCGGGGGCACGTGGGGTACCGCCCGCGAACCGACCCGACACCCCGCGGACCCGAGGGAACCTCCCATGACGGCTCAGCGCACGAAGGGTGGGCTCGTCGCCATCGCCGCCTTCACCGGGCTCTGGCTGGTCCAGCACGGCGCCGAGGAGCGGACCCCGCCCCAGCCGTCCCCTGCCGAGGCGTTCATCGCCGGAGGGGCACCCAAGAAGGTCCGCGAGGAACCGGCCGCGGCGCCGATGTCGCCGTCCGAGCCCGTACGGATCCGCATACCCGCGGTCAAGGCGGACGCCCCCGTGATGCGGCTTGGCCTGGCTCCCGACGGCAGCCTCGACGTACCGTCGGCCGACGACCGCAATGTCGCGGGCTGGTACAAGGACGGCACCCCGCCCGGCGCCCGGGGCACCGCGATCGTCGCCGGGCATGTGGACAGCGCGCGGGGCCCGGCCGTCTTCTACCATCTGGGCACGCTGAAGAAGGGCCACACCGTCGAGGTGACGCGCCGGGACGGACGTACCGCCGTGTTCACCATCTACGCCATAGAGGTCTACGACAACAAGGCCTTCCCCGACCAGCGGGTGTACGGCAGCTCGGAGCGCGCCGAACTGCGAGTGATCACCTGCGGCGGCGGCTTCTCACGGCAGGACGGCTATCAGGGCAACGTCGTGGCGTACGCCAATCTCACCCAGGTGCGCTGACCGGCGACCGGCCACGGTGACCGGTTGACCGGTCTCAGCCCGACCACTGGTCGAAGGCGAGCTTCGCGACCAGCGAGAAGACGACCACCAGCAGCACCCCGCGCACGAACTCGCTGCCCTTGCTGAGCGCCATCCGCGCCCCCAGCATCGCGCCCGCCAGGTTGAACACGGCCAGCACCGCGCCCAGCTGCCACAGCACCGTCCCCTGATAGGCGAACATCGCGAGCGCCCCCGCGTTGGTGCAGACGTTCACGATCTTGGCGGTGGCGGAGGCGGTGACCAGGTCGAGGTGGAGCACGGCGGTCAGCGCGAGCACCAGGAAGGTGCCGGTGCCGGGGCCGAAGACTCCGTCGTAGAAGCCAATGCCGCCGCCGACGAGGACGATCGCGGTGACGATACGGGCCCGGGTGACCGGGGCTTCGTCCTCGGCCTCATTGCGGCCGAAGGCCGGTCGCAGCAGGACGAAGGCCCCGACGGCGAACAGCGCCACCATGATCACCGGGCGCAGTACGGCGCTGCTGATCCCGGCGGCGAAAAACGCGCCGCACATGGAGCCCACCAGGGCCATGAGCCCGATCCGTACCGCCGTGCCCACCTGGACCGGCGCCCTGCGGACGTAGGTCACCGCCGCGCCCGATGTGCCGACGATGGCCACTGCCTTGTTGGTGCCGAGGATGTGCGCTGCGGGCACGTGCGGCAGGCCCAGCAGCAACGCCGGCAGGAGCAGTAGCCCGCCGCCGCCGACCACCGCGTCGATCCAGCCGGCCGCGGCCGCGGCGAGACAGAGGACGATGAGTACAGTCAGCGATATCTCGGGCATGATCGCGACCCTACGGTCGGCGGACCGTGCTCCAGTCCCTACCCCACCCCTGCGAGACCCCACCCCCCTGCACCTGCACCTGCGCTTTTGTGAGCACCTGCGGCTGGGACTGGTTTCTGCGTGGTCCATGCGTCCAGACTCCCGCCCACACGGGCGCGGATCGATCGTGCCCGAACGGATCCCGGAGGTTCGGTTTCCCGCACCTCACGGGATGGGTTTCGGTTTCCCGCACCTCACGGGATGGGTTTCGGTTTCCCGCACCTCACAGGATGGGTTTCGGTTTCCCGCACCTCACAGGCTGCGGCCCGCTGCGCTGAGGACAGCGTTCCGCGGGGGAAACGGGCGGGATGCCGCCGGGTAACACCCGGTCCGCACGCTGAGGCCATGAGTTCGGACATCGTGGTGATAGGCGGCGGCATGGCGGGCGCCCGGCTCGCCCGGCAACTGCCGGGCGCGACGGTCATCGGCGAGGAGACGCACGCCCCGTACAACCGGGTGCTGCTCGCCGAGGTCCTCGCCGGCCGGTACGGGCCGGAGGTCGCCGCGCTGCCGTCGGCGGAGGTGCGGCGCGGGGTGCGGGTGGTCCGCGTCGACCGCGCAGACCGGGTTGTGCAGTGCGACGACGGCAGTGTCGTGCCGTACTCGACCCTGGTCCTGGCCACCGGCTCGAACCCCGTACTGCCGCCCCTGCGCGGCCTCCCCCCGCGCGAACTCCCGGACGGTGTGCACCCCTTCCGCACCATGGACGACTGCCTGGCACTCGGTGCCGCCGTCCGTGAAGGCACCCGAGCCGTGGTCATCGGCGGCGGCCTTCTCGGCGTCTCGGCGGCCCGCGCCCTCGCGGCACGCGGCGCCCGGGTGGTGCTGGCCCAGCAGGGCGAGCGCCTGATGGAACGCCAGCTGGACCCGGCGGCGTCCGCCTTGCTCCGCGACCACATCGAGGCACTGGGCGTGGAGGTCCACACGGAGTGCCGGGTTCGCGGTCTGCACTCCGACGGCGGCGCGGTACGGGCCGTCGAGCTCGCCGACGGCTACGAACTCGCGGCCGAACTCGTGGTCCTCGCCTGCGGGGTGCGCCCCAGGGTCGGCCTCGCGCAGGCCGCCGGTCTCGACGTCCGGCGTGGCATCGTCGTGGACGATCAGCTGCGCACTTCGGACCCGCACATCCGCGCGGTCGGCGACTGCGCGGAGCACAACGGCACGGTGTACGGACTCGCCGGCCCGGCACTGGAACAGGCGGACGTCCTGGCCGCTCTACTGAAGGACGCGCCACTGAAGGACGCACCCGTGGCCGACGCACCGGCCGCCGGCGCCCCCACCAACGCCCCCGGCACGACGGCCGGAGCGACCCCTCAGCCCGGCCGGCCCACCCCCCACCCGCAGTCGTCGGACGGCACCGGCACCGGCACCGGCACCGACAGCGGCTCCGGCCCCCGCTACACCGGCACCCGCGCCCTGACCCGCCTCACCCTGAACGGTCACGGCCCCCTCGACCTCGCCACCTTCGGCGTGACGACCCCGCTGCCCGGCGACGACGTCGTTCGCCTCACCGACGCCACCCGAGGCGCGTACCGCAAGGTCGTCGTCCGCGGGGACCGCCTGATCGGCGGAATCCTGCTGGGCGACCTCGGCGCGGTCGGCGAGCTCGCCCGTACCTGGGAGGGCGACGAGCCGCTCCCCTCCTCCCCCCTGTTCCACCTGCTTGGAGGCTCCTGAGATGCCCACACCCACGATCGTGGTCGTCGGCCACGGGATGGTCGGCCAGCGATTCCTGGAGGCCCTCGCCGAGCGGGGAGTCACCGGGCGCGCGCGGATCGTCGTGCTGTGCGAGGAGCCGCGCCCCGCGTACGACCGCGTCCGGCTGACCTCGTACTTCGACGGCCGCACCCCCGGCGACCTCGCCCTGGCCGCGCCCGATTTCATGGACGCCCACGGCATCGAACTGCATCTGGACGACCCGGCGCACACCATCGACCGGGCGGCGCGCACGGTCACTTCGCGCGCCGGGCGCACGTTCACGTACGACACGCTGGTCCTCGCCACCGGTTCGTACCCCTTCGTGCCGCCCGTCCCCGGCAAGGACGCGGAGGGCTGCTTCGTCTACCGCACCATCGAGGACCTGCTGGCGATCGAGGAGTACGCGAAGACCTCGCGGACCGGAGCGGTGGTCGGCGGCGGGTTGCTCGGGCTCGAAGCGGCGGGGGCACTCAAGGGGCTCGGACTGACCACGCACATCGTGGAGTTCGCACCCCGGCTGATGCCCGTCCAGATCGACGAGGGCGGCGGGGCCGCCCTGCTGCGGACCATCGAGGGCATGGGTCTGAGCGTCCACGCGGGCGTGGGCACCCAGGAGGTGACCTGCGACGAACGCGGCGCGGTGAACGGTATGAAGCTCTCGGACGGCTCCGCGCTCGCCACCGACCTGGTGGTCTTCTCGGCGGGCGTACGCCCCCGGGACCAGCTCGCCCGCGACAGCGGCCTCACCGTGGGCGAGCGCGGCGGCATCACGGTCGACGAGCAGTGCCGCACCTCCGACCCGGCCGTCTTCGCGATCGGTGAGTGCGCGCTGGCGGCGGACGGCCGGGTGTACGGACTGGTGGCGCCCGGCTACGAGATGGCCGAGACGGCGGCCGAGACCATAGCGGGCCGCGAACGGGCCTTCACCGGCGCCGACCTGTCCACCAAGCTCAAGCTCCTCGGTGTGGACGTCGCGTCCTTCGGCGACGCGCACGGCAGCGCCGCAGGCTGCCTCGACGTCGTGTACTCGGACTCGCGCTCCGGTGTCTACAAGAAGCTCGTCGTCAGCCCCGACGGCATACTGCTCGGTGGTGTCCTGGTCGGCGACGCCGACACCTACGCCATGCTGCGTCCCCTCACCGGGACGGTGCCGCCCGTCGCACCCGAGTCGCTGGTCCTCCCGGCGGGCGTCGGCGTCCCCGCGGCCCTCGGCCCGTCCGCGCTGCCCGACGAGGCCGTCATCTGCAGCTGCCACAACGTCACCAAGGGCGCCATCCACGCTTCCGGCTGTACCACCGTCCCCGAAGTGAAGAAGTGCACGAAGGCGGGCACCGGCTGCGGCAGTTGCGTCAAGCTCATCGGACAGCTACTGCCCGAGAGCGAGGGGAGCAAGGGACTGTGCGGCTGTTTCGCCCACACCCGCAGCGAGCTGTACGAGATCGTCCGCACCCTGCGCATCACCTCCTACTCCCAGCTCCTCGACAGCCACGCGCGCGTGGAGGCGCAGGGCGGCGACGGCTGCGAGATCTGCAAGCCCACCGTCGCGTCGATCCTGGCGAGCCTGGCCCCGACCATCAACGTGGACGGGTACATCCTGGACGGCGAGCAGGCCGCACTCCAGGACACCAACGACCACTTCCTCGCGAACATCCAGCGCAACGGTTCGTACTCGATCGTGCCCCGCATCCCCGGCGGCGAGATCACCCCGGAGAAGCTCATCGTGATCGGGGAGGTGGGACGGGACTTCGGTCTCTATACGAAGATCACGGGCGGGCAGCGCATCGACCTGTTCGGCGCCCGGGTGGACCAGCTTCCGGCGATCTGGGCGCGGCTGGTCGACGCGGGCTTCGAGTCGGGACACGCCTACGGAAAGTCGTTGCGCACGGTCAAGTCCTGTGTGGGACAGAGCTGGTGCCGCTACGGCGTGCAGGACTCGGTCAAGATGGCCATCGACCTGGAGCTGCGCTACCGGGGCCTGCGCTCGCCGCACAAGCTCAAGTCCGCCGTCTCGGGCTGCGCGCGCGAGTGCGCGGAGGCGCGCGGCAAGGACTTCGGCATCATCGCCACCGCGAACGGCTGGAATCTGTACGTCGGCGGCAACGGCGGCGCCGACCCGCGCCACGCCGACCTGCTCGCCCAGGACCTGTCCGACGCCGAACTGGTGCGCCTGATCGACCGGTTCCTGATGTTCTACATCCGCACCGCCGACCGCCTGGAGCGAACCTCGGCCTGGCTGGAGCGGATCGAGGGCGGCCTGGACCACGTACGGGATGTCGTCGTCCACGACTCGCTCGGGCTGTGCGCGGAGCTGGAGTCCCTGATGGCTGCGCACGTCATCGGTTACCGCGACGAGTGGGCCGAGACCCTCAACGACCCGGATCGCCTGCGCCGCTTCGTCTCCTTCGTCAACGCCCCCGAGTCGCCCGATCCGTCCGTGGCGTTCATTCCGGAGCGCGACCAGGTCAAGCCGGACCCGGCACCTCTCCTGGCGGGCCCGGTGCTCGCCATCCGTACGCTCGAAGGGACACCCGCGTGATGAACGCCGAACCAGATCTCGGCCCCGACATCGGACCCAACCTCGGACTCGACCTGGAGCTGGACCTCGAACCTGACCTGGACCTGGACCTGGACATCGAACTCGAATTGGGCCAGGGCTGGTTGACGGTCTGCGCGCTGTCCGGCCTGACCCCCGGCCGCGGGGTCGCGGCGCTACTGCCCGACGGCCGCCAGGTCGCGGTCTTCCTGGACCGCGCGGGCACCCCGTACGCGATCGACAACCGTGACCCCTTCTCCGGCGCCTACGTCCTCTCCCGCGGCCTCCTCGGCGCCAGCCACGGCAGCCCGTTCGTCGCCTCCCCCCTCCTCAAGCAGCGCTTCGATCTGGCGACGGGACGCTGCCTGGACGACGACTCGGTGTCGGTCGGGACATTTCGGGTCCGACTGGCGGGACGAACCCCCACCCTTACTTGACCGCTCGTTCTGCAATCCCATACAGTCACCCACGTGGCCAGGACCAAGGAATTCGATCCCGACGCCGCACTGCAGGCAGCCCTGGAGCTGTTCTGGCGGCGCGGTTACGAGGCGACGTCGATGGCGGACCTCGTCGAGCACCTCGGCATCGGCCGCGCCAGCATCTACGCCACCTTCGGCAATAAGCACGAGCTCTACCTCAAGGCCCTCGACCGGTACGCCGAGGTCCGTAACCCCCACCTGCTCGACGAGCTGTCCCAGCCGGGCCCCGCGCTGCCGGCCGTACGGACCGTGCTGCGCCGCTTCGCCGCCGAGTCGGCGTCCGAAGACCAGCGACTGAACGGCTGTTTCATCACCAACACGGCGGCCGAGCTGGGCCCGCACGACAGCGACGCCGCCCGCCGGGTCGAGGTGAACTGGGAGCACCTGGAAACCCTGCTGCACTCGGCGCTCGTACGGGCCCGGGCCCAGGGCGAGTTGCCTCCGGGCCGCGATCCACAGGCACTCGCGCGGATGCTGCTCGTCCTGATGCAGGGCCTGCGGATCGTGGGCAAAGCATCCACCGACCCGGCCAGGGTGCGGGACGCGACCGAGCAGGCACTGACCCTGCTGGACTGATCCGCCTCCCACGGTCCACCGACCCCCCTGTTCCACCGGCGCCTTCGGGCGCCTTATACACGCCTTCATAACAGACCGATCATTCCAGAACGTTCTGGGCACTCTCCTCAAGGAGTCACTACCATGACCATGACCGCCCGCTTCACCGGCAAGACCGTCCTCGTCACCGGGGCCGGATCCGGCCTCGGCCGGGCCATCGCGCTCGCCTTCGCCGCCGAGGGCGCACATGTGGTCGCCTCCGGGCGCGGCGCCACGCCCCTGGATGAAACCGTCGCGCTGGCCACCGAGGCGGGCGGCAGCGCGATCGCGATCACCGCGGACGTCACCCGCTCCGAGGACGTCCGGGCTCTCGTCAGCCGGACCGTCGAGCACTTCGGCGGTCTCGATGTCGCCGTCAACAACGCCGGTGTCTTCCGCGGTGGCCGCCCTGTCGCCGAACTGCCCGAGGCCGACTGGCGCACCCTCCTCGACGTCAATGTGACGGGCGTACTGCTCTCCATGCAGGCCGAGATCGACCGGATGCGCGTCCAGGACGGCGGCGGCGCGATCGTCAACATCTCCTCCAACCTCGGCGCGCACCTGCGCGTTCCGGGCATCGCGGGCTACGCAGCGTCCAAGGCCGCCGTCTCCGCCCTCACCCGCGGAGCCGCCCTCGACCACATCCACGACGGCATCCGGATCAACGCCGTGAGCCCCGGCGCCTCGGCCACCACCATGTCGCTGCGGCCCGGCGAGAGCGATGGCGAGCGCGCCGTCCGGATGAAGGAGGAGTCGCCGCTCGGCCGGGTGTCCACGGCCGAAGAGGTCGCCGCCGCAGTGCTCTACCTGGCCTCGTCCGACGCGGCATCCGTGGTCGGCACCGACCTGGTGATCGACGGCGGGAGCTCCGCCTGACGGTGCGGGACCTCCGCCCGACGGGCGGGCCGGTCGTAGGCTGGGGCCATGACGACCGGCTGGAACGCGAGCGACATTCCCGACCAGAGCGGCCGTACGGCCGTGGTGACCGGTTCCAACAGCGGCATCGGGCTGGTCACGGCGCGGGAACTGGCCCGCCGCGGCGCGCGCGTGATTCTCGCGTGCCGCAGCGAGGCCCGTGGCAGGAAGGCCGCGGCGGACATCCTGACCGACGTGCCCGACGCACAAGTCCAGTTCATGCCGCTGGACCTGGCAGAACTGTCCTCCGTACGGGACTTCGCACGGGACCTCGCGGGTGCGTACCCGCACGACGGTCTCGACCTGCTCGTCAACAACGCGGGCATCATGGCCCTCCCGTACGGAAGGACGGCCGACGGCTTCGAGACGCAGTTCGGCGTCAACCATCTCGGACACTTCGCCCTCACCGGACTGCTGCTCCCGCACCTGCTCCGGACGCCCGGCGCCCGCGTCGTGACCGTCTCCAGCGGGCTCCACGCGCTCGCCAACATCGACATGGGCGACCTCAACAGCGAGCGCAAGTACCGCCGCTGGGTGGCGTACGGCCGGTCCAAGTCGGCGAATCTGCTCTTCATCCACGAGCTGGCGCGGCGGCTCGACGCGATCGGCTCCGACATCGTCGCGGCGGCGGCACAGCCCGGCTACGCCCGTACCAACCTGCAGACCGCGGGCGCGCGGATGGAGGGCCGCAGGACGGCCGAGCGGCTCATCGAGTTCGGCAACCGGATCGTGGCGCAGTCCGCCGAAGAGGGCGCACTGCCCACCCTGTACGCGGCGACCGCGCCCGACGTACGTCCCGACTCGTTCACCGGGCCGAGGTTCCAGAGCTGGCGGGGCGCGCCCACCAGGTCGTGGCGCGCGCCGTGGACGCTGAACGATGTGGCGGGCGAACGCCTGTGGTCCGCGTCCGAGCAGGCCACCGGTGTGACGTACGAGGGCCTCAAGTCCTGAGGCCCTCGCCGTCACCCGCCGGCCACTGCCGTGTCCGGGCGGTGCGTGAGCCGGGGTGTCGGCCGATGTGCCCCACTCGTCGAGCAGGCCGAACCAGGTGGCCCAGTCGCTGCCCGTGGCCGCCGTCAGCGCGCCGTCCGACACGCGACCGGGCTGGGCCACACGGAGATCGCCCGGCGCCTGGTCGACGACCACGGGGTGGGCGGCTGGTACGCGCAGTCGATCACGGTGGGCTACGAGCAGGAGCGCGGTCTGCGCACGGTCGGCCAGTCCTCCGGCGGCGGCTGGCAGGCGGGTGGCGACAGGACGGTGGATGCTCCGGTGGCGTCGCTCGACGCGGCTTTCACCGACGAGGCCGTACGTCGCCGCTGGCTGCCCGTCGGCGAGTTCTCGGTGCGGTCGCACCGGGCGGGGAAGACGCTGACCGCGGACTTCTCGGGCGCGCCCGGCGGCCCTCCCGGCCGGATCTCGGTGCGCTTCACGGCCACGGGCGAGGCGAAGACGCGGGTGTCGTTGGCGCATACGAAGCTGGCCGACGGGGATGCGGTGGCGGCAGCGAAGGCGTTTTGGCGGGAGCGGTTGGGGACGTTGAAGGTGCTTTTGGAGTCTTGAGGGGGTTGCGTGGCGGGGACGTGTGGGGTGCGGGTTGCCTGCGGCGCGTTCCCCTACCCACCGCTTCCCGCAACTGGTGCTCCGCCCCAGACCCCGGTCCGCAAACGCCGGACGGCTGAACTGGGCGGGATGGGAGAACGCGGGGGCGGTCCCACGCCCTGGTCCCGGTCCTCACACGCCGGACGGGCCGAAATGGGCGGGTGACGGGGCAGCTCGGTCTCCCGACCCCGGTCCTCCGGACGGACTAGTGCCGCGGCAGGTGCCGTTTGCCCGTCAAGGTGCGGCGCCCGGTGCGTGCTCTCGGCGTGCCGGCCGGAAGTCCTCGTACTGGACGTACCTGGGCTTTCGGCCGGTGCGGCGAAGGGGGGCCCTCCCCGTTCGAGCGAAGCCGAGAACTCGGGGGCGCGTGCCGGACACCGCGACAGGGCAAATGTTGCCTGGCGCGGCACTAGCTGAAATGGGCCAGGGTTTTCAGCCCGTCCGGCGTTTGAGGACACGCCCGCAGGGCCCCCGCGCTACCCCCGCAGTTCCTCCGCCGCATCCGTGACCCGCCCGATCAGCCGGAGCAGCGTCTCCCGCTCGGTCTCGTCCAGCGGGGCGAGGAACACCTGGTTCATCCGGGCCGTCCTGGTGACCAGTTTGCGGTGCGCCTGGGTGCCCTCCCGCGTCAGCTTGAGGACATTGCGCCTGCCGTCGAGCGGATCACGGACCCGCTCCAGCAGGCCCCGCCCGGCCAGCCGCGCCACCACATCGGCGATCGTCGAGCGGTCCAGGTGGACGTGCTCGCCGAGGGTGCGCTGGTCGATGTCCGGCTTGTCGATCAGCGCGTTGAGCACGGCGAACTGCGGTGACGTGGTCTCCTCCGAGACCATCGTGGTCCACAGCAGCGTGTGCGCCTGCTGCAACCGGCGGGCCAGATGCCCGGGGTGGGTGCTCAGATCGACCGCGGCCATGCGGGATCAGCCTCCTGCGTGAGATGCTCTGTGTACTGAGCTGTTGACGTCCACACAACTCGATGGAAGTGTACGGCCTCAACCGAGTATTAGTCAGCACACTGAGCAAATAGCGGAGTGATGATGGCAGAGATTCGCAGCCTGCACGACGCCGTGGCGGACCTCGTCCACGACGGGGACACCGTCGCGATGGAGGGCTTCACCCATCTGATCCCGTACGCCGCGGCGCACGAGGTGCTCCGCCAGGGCATCACCGATCTGACCCTCGCCCGGATGACACCCGACGTCATCTACGACCAGCTGATCGGCGCCGGTCTGGTCAAGAAGCTGATCTTCTCCTGGGGCGGCAACCCCGGCGTCGGCTCACTGCACCGCTTCCGCGACGCTGTCGAGAACGACTGGCCCCGCCCGCTGGAGCTGGACGAGCACAGCCACGCCGGCCTGGCCAACCGTTACGTCGCGGGCGCCTCCCGGCTGCCCTTCGCCGTACTGCGCGGCTACCGCGGCTCCGGGCTCGCCACCCGCACGAACACGGTCTCCACCGTCTCCTGCCCCTTCACCGGCGAGGAGCTGGCCGCCGTCGCCGCGCTCAACCCGGACGTCACAGTCATCCACGCCCAGCAGGCCGACCGCAGCGGCAACGTCCAGCTGTGGGGCCTGACCGGCGTCCAGAAGGAGGCCGCGCTGGCCGCCGACCGGGTGCTGGTCACGGTCGAGGAGATCGTCGACGAGCTGGCGCCGCGGCCCGGCGGTGTCGTCCTGCCGACGTGGGTCCTGGACGCGGTCGCGCTGGTTCCCGGCGGCGCCCATCCCTCGTACGCCTCCGGGTACTCGGTGCGCGACAACGACTTCTACCAGGCGTGGGATTCGATCGCCCGGGACCGCGACACATTCACCCGCTGGATCGAGACCCACATACACACCCACGCGGAAGGCACGGCGGTCCGATGAGCGGTTCTCCCCACCCTTCCTTCAGCCGGGACGAGTTGATGGAGGTCAATGCGGCCCGCGCCCTCGCCGGGGCGCGGACCTGCTTCGTCGGCATCGGCCTGCCCTCCACCGCGGCCAACCTCGCCCGCGCCACCGTCAATCGGGACCTCGTACTGATCTACGAGTCCGGCACGATCGGGTCCAAGCCGACCCGGCTGCCGCTGTCCATCGGCGACGGCGAACTGGCCGAGACCGCGGACGCGGTGATTCCCGTCCCCGAGATGTTCAACTACTGGCTCCAGGGCGGCCGGATCGACGTCGGTTTCCTCGGCGCCGCCCAGGTCGACCGCTTCGCCAACATCAATACGACGGTCGTGGACCGCGGCCCGGGAAAGCCGGAGGGCCGCCTGCCGGGCGCCGGTGGCGCGCCCGAGATCGCGTCCAACTGCGGCAAGGTGCTGATGGTGCTGCGGCACTCCACCCGCAACTTCGTGCAGAAGCTGGACTTCGTCACCACGATCGGCCACGGCTCGGGCCCCGGCGACCGCGAGAAGCTGGGCATGCCCGGCGCGGGCCCGGTCGCCGTCATCACCGACCTCGGCATCCTGCGCCCCGACCCGGCCACCGCCGAACTGGTCCTCACCGAGCTGCATCCCGGCGTCACCGTCGAGCAGGTGCGGGCCGCCACCGGCTGGGAGCTGAGAAGCGCACGGACCGTGGGCGCCACCGAGCCCCCGACCGTCGGGGAACTCACCGCCCTGCGCGCCCTCAAGTCCGCGTGAAAGGAAGAACGTTGAGGGAAGAACGTGAGGGGAAGAACCTGATGGCATCCGTCCAGTCCACTCAGTCCGTCCAGTCCACCCAGTCCGACATCGACGACGAGATCGCCCGGATACAGGCGGAGGTACGCGCCGGGGGCGCACCCGGCGGGCATCATCCGCCGCGTGACTTCCCGCCGTACCGCAGCAGCGTGCTGCGCCACCCGAAGCAGCCGCTGGTCGCCGTCGCCGGGGACCCGGAGACGGTCGAGCTCTCCGGGCCCGTCTTCGGCCACACCGACGTCTCGGAACTCGACCACGACCTGACCCGCGGGCACCAGGGCGAGCCGCTCGGCGAGCGCATCACCGTGTCGGGCCGACTGCTGGACAGCGCGGGCCGGCCCGTACGCGGCCAACTCGTCGAGGTCTGGCAGGCCAACGCCTCCGGCCGCTACGCGCACCCCCGCGACCAGCACCCCGCGCCGCTCGACCCTCACTTCACCGGCGTCGGGCGGGCGCTGACGGGCCAGGACGGCTCGTACACCTTCACCACCATCAAGCCGGGCGCCTACCCGTGGCGCAATCACGAGAACGCGTGGCGGCCCGCGCACATCCACTTCTCGCTCTTCGGCTCGGCCTTCACCCAGCGTCTGGTCACCCAGATGTACTTTCCGGGCGACCCGCTCTGCGCCTACGACCCGATCCTCCAGTCGGTGACGGACGACGCGGCACGCGAGCGGCTGGTCGCGGCGTACGACCCGACGCTCTCCCGCCCGGAATGGTCGCTCGGCTACCGCTGGGACATCGTCCTGGACGGGCCGTCCGCGACCTGGATCAAGGAAGGCCGCTCATGAAGCCGCTGCCCCCCACCCCCTCTCACACGATCGGCCCCTTCTACGGCCACGCGCTGCGCTTCCCCGGCGGCGGTGACATCGCCCCGCCCGGCCACCCGGACGCGTTCACCCTGCACGGGCACGTGTACGACGGCCAGGGCGCGCCGGTGCCGGACGCGATCGTGGAGTTCTGGCAGGCGGCCCCGGACGGTTCCCTGGCCGGAGAGCCGGGGTCGATGCGCCGCAACGGTGTCGGCTTCACGGGCTTCGGCCGGGTCCCGACCGACCCGGACGGCCACTACACACTCCGCACCCTCCCGCCGGGGGCGCCCGCGACCCCGTACATCAGCCTGTGCGTGTTCGCGCGCGGCCTGACCCACCACCTGTTCACCCGCGCGTATCTCTCCCCGGTCCCGGACACGCTGCTCGCCTCGCTGGAGCCCGAGCGCCGGGCGACACTGATCGCACAGCCCGAACCGCACCGAACCCACCGCTTCGACATCCGCCTCCAGGGCGAGGGAGAGACGGTCTTCCTTGACTTCGCCTGACACCACTTCGCCTGACACCACTTCGCCCGATCCGACTGCGCTTGACACGACTCCGCCCGATGCAGCCGAGCCTGACATGATTTCGCCTGATGCCGACCACCTCGACCAGGGCCTCCTCTCCCCCGTACGGGCGGGAACGGCGGCGGAAGCCGCGACCGGCGACCCGGCCCTGCTCCAGGCGATGCTGGACGCGGAGGCCGCCCTGACCCGGGCGCAGGGCCCGCGGTGGGCGGCCGACGCGGTGGCGGCCGTGGCGCGGGCCGACCGCTTCGACGTACGCGACCTGGCGCTGCGGGCCAGGCCGGGCGGCAACCCGGTGATCCCCCTGGTGGCCGACCTGACGGCGGCGGCGGGCGAGGAGGCCGGTGAATACGTACACCGGGGTGCGACCAGCCAGGACATCATCGACACGGCGATGATGCTGGTGGCGACGCGCACGCTCCCCTGCATCACGGCCGACCTGACCCGCACGGCGGAGGCACTGGCGATCCTCGCGAGGGAACACCGGGACACCCCGATGCCGGGCCGCACCCTGACCCAGCACGCGGTCCCGACCACCTTCGGCCTCAAGGCAGCGGGCTGGCGGAGCCTGGTCCTGGACGCCCAGGACCGCCTGCGGGCCTTGCGCCTCCCGGCCCAACTCGGCGGCGCGGCAGGCACCTTGGCCGGCTTCGCCGCGCCCACCGGCCCGCACGAGGGGGCCCCGGAAGAACGCGCCGCAGGCACCCCGGCCCCCATCCCGGCCACCTCCCCCTTGGCCCTCGTCACCGCCTACGCCGAGGAACTCGCCCTCCCCGCCCCCCACCTCCCCTGGCACACCCTTCGCACCCCCATCACGGATCTGGGCACCGCACTCGCCTTCACCTGCGTCGCGCTCGGCAAATTCGCCACGGACATCCGCACCCTCGCCCGGACGGAAATCGCAGAGGTCACCGAAGCCACCTCTGCCAGTCCAGCCTCCGCAGACACCTCGGTAACTACCGACACCGCCCCCGGCACCTCGTCCGCCATGCCCCACAAGGCCAACCCCGTGCACGCCACCCTGGTCACCTCCGCCGCCCAGCAGGCCCCCGCCCTGGCAGCCACCCTCCTCGGCTCGCTGGCCGCCGCCGAGGACGAACGCCCCGCGGGCGCCTGGCACGCCGAGTGGCAGCCCCTGCGCGAGCTGCTGCGGCTCGCGGGCGGCGCGGCGGACCACGCGGCGGACCTGGCCGAGGGCCTTCGCGTCCACCCGACCCGGATGCACGAGAACCTCGGCCTCACCGACGGCCTGATCGTCAGCGAGCGCATCGCCGCGGCCCTGGCCCCCGCCCTCGGCAGGGCCCGCGCCAAGCAGCTCCTGACCGCGGCCTCCCGCCGTGCGGCAGCCGAGGGCATCCCGCTGGCCGAGGCCCTGGCCGACACGCTCCCCGCGACCGAACTCGCCGAACTCACAGAACTCACTGAGCCCGCCGAACTCGCCGAACTGACCGACCCCACCGGCTACACCGGCTCTGCGGCGGCCCTGGTCGACCGAGCCCTGGAACGCGCCCCGGAGGCCCCGCATGCCTGACGCCACCCGCCTCCCGCACCTCCGCCTGGACGGGCCAGCCGATGCCGCGCCGCTCGTCCTGGGCCCCTCCCTCGGCACCTCGCTGGCCGTCTGGGAGCCCCAGCTGGCGCCCCTGGCCCGCACCCGCCGCGTGCTGCGCTGGGACCTCCCGGGCCACGGCGGCACCCCCGCCGACCCCGCCCTGCTCCCCCACGACGGCACCGCCACCGTCGCCGGCCTGGCGGCGCTCGTCCTGCGGGCCGCCGACGCCCAGGGCTGGGAGTCCTTCGCGTACGCCGGTATCTCGCTCGGCGGCGCGGTGGGGCTGCACCTGGCCGCGCACCACCCGGAGCGGGTCTCCGCGCTCGCAGTGGTGTGCTCCGCCGCCCGCTTCGGCGACCCGGCGGCCTGGCGGGAGAAGGCCGACCTGGTGCGGGCCGAAGGCACCGGGGCGATGGTCGCGAGCCGACCCGGCACCTGGTTCGCGCCCGCCTTCGCCACGTCGGGGGCGGCGCGGGCCCTCATCGCCGACCTGCGTGCCACCGACCGCGCGGGCTACGCGGCCTGCTGCGACGCACTGGCGGCGTACGACCTGCGGGGCGCGCTGCCCGCGATCACCGCGCCGACGCTCGTCGTCGCGGGCCGCGACGACCCGGCGACCCCGCCCGCACTGGCCCGCGAGATCGCCGACGGCGTGCCGGGCGCCGGCCTCCTGGAGATCGCGGGCGCTGCCCATCTGGCCAATGTGGAGATGCCGCAGGCCGTGACGGCCGCGCTGGTCGCGCACTTCGCGCCGCCCCCGGTCCGCGACGACGCGACCCGGCACGCGGCGGGCCTGGTCGCCCGCAGGGAGGTGCTCGGGGGCGCCCACGTGGAGCGAGCGATCAGCCGCACCACCCCGTTCACGGCCCGTTTCCAGGACTTCATCACCCGCTACGCGTGGGGCGAGATCTGGACGGAGGGGACCCTGGACCGCCGTACCCGCAGCTGCGTCACGCTCACCGCGCTCGTGGCCCAGGGCCACGAGGCGGAGCTGGCCCTGCATGTGCGGGCCGCGCTGACCATCGGCCTGACCCGCGACGAGATCGGCGAGGTCCTGCTCCAGACGGCCGTCTACTGCGGGATCCCCGCGGCGAACTCGGCGTTCTCCGTCGCGCAGCAGGTCTTCGACGACCTGGACACCCCCTAGACTCCGCCCCCTGGCCTCTGGGAAGGGTCCGGCCGAAAGGCGCGACACACACTCGCAACCCATCTGTCGTAATCCCCGCGCATGGTTGATCGTTGGGCCGTGGAGCACAACGGTGCTCGAACGCCCAGGGGGAACGACAACAGGGGGCACCACATGACCATCAGCCGCAGAAAGCTGCTCGGAGCCGGTACCGGCCTCGCCCTCACCGGGGCGATGTCCACCGCGTGCGGGTCCAACACCGGTCGGGAAGACGGGGGTTCCGAGGCCGGGAAGCCCGCATTGGCGCAGTGGTACCACCAGTACGGCGAGCCCGGCGCCGAGCAGGCCGTACGCCGGTACGCAGCCGCGTACGACAAGGCCAAGGTCGATGTCCAGTGGCGGCCCGGCAATTACGACCAACAGACCGCCGCCGCGCTCCTCACCGCGTCGGGGCCTGACGTCTTCGAGGTCAACGGCCCCTCCCTGGACCAGATCCAAGGCAAGCAGGTCATCGACCTCACCGAGCTCTTCGACGGGGTGCGCGACGACTTCAATCCGGCCGTCCTCGCCCCCAAGACGTACGACGGAAGGCTCTGGTCGATCCCGCAGACCATCGACACGCAGCTGCTGTACTACCGCAAGAGCATGCTGGCGGACGCCAAGGTCCGGCCGCCCCGCACCCTCGACGAACTGATCGACGTGGCGAAGGAGTTGACGAGCGACAAGGTCAAGGGGCTCTTTCTCGGCAACGACGGCGGCGCGGGCGTGCTCGGCGGTACGCCCCTGTACGCCGCCGGGCTCGGCCTCGTCACCGACGACGGCGAGGTCGGTTTCGACGACCCGGCCGCCGCCCGCGCCCTCGGGAAGATCCGGCAGCTGTACGCCGACAAGTCGCTCCTCCTCGGCGCGCCCACCGACTGGTCGGACCCGTCGGCCTTCATCCAGGGTCTGACGGCCATGCAGTGGTCGGGCCTGTGGGCGCTGCCCGCCGTCCAGAAGGCGCTCGGCGACGACTTCGGCGTCCTGCCCTTCCCCAAGGACGGCGGCTCGGGCAAGGACACCGTGCCGGTCGGCGCGTACGGCGCGGCCGTCAGCGCCCGCAGCAAGCACAAGGACGCGGCCAAGGACTTCGTGAAGTGGCTGTGGATCGAAAAGGCCGACTTCCAGGAGGACTTCGCGCTGTCGTACGGCTTCCACATCCCGGCGCGCATCTCCCTGGCGAAGAAGGCGCAGAAGCTCAGGAGCGGCCCGGCGGCCGACGCCGTGCGCTTCGCCACCGAGAGCGGCTACGCGCAGCCGCTGCTGTGGACGCCCGCCTCACAGACGGCGTACCAGGACGCGCTGAGCCGGATCATCAAGGACGGCGCGAACCCCGACACCGAGCTCAGGTCCGTCGTACGCAAAACGAACGACGAGCTCCAGCGCGTGCGGAAGAAGAAGCCGTGACGAAGGCGAAGGTCCTGGGGACCCAGAACCGGACGCTCTGGTTCTGGGTCTTCGTCGGGCCCTTCGCGCTCGGACTGGCCCTCTTCACCTACGTTCCACTGCTGTGGAGCGCCTACCTGAGCTTCTTCGACGCGCACAACACCGTCTCGCCCACCGAGTTCGTCGGCTTCGACAACTACACGGCGATGCTCGGCGACGAGGCCTTCACCAGCAGCCTGGGTACCTTCGCGCTGTTCTCGGCGTTCATCGTGCCCACGACGTACGCCCTGTCGCTCGCGCTCGCGCTGATGGTCAACCGGCTGCGCTTCGCCCAGGCCTTCTTCCGGTCCGTCTTCTTCCTCCCGGCCGCCTGTTCGTACGTCGTGGCGGCGCTGGTCTGGAAGCTGTCGATCTTCAACGGGGTGCGGTTCGGGCTGGCGAACACGGTCCTGGACTTCTTCGGCCTGGAGCAGGTCGCCTGGCTCTCGACGACCCAGCCGCCCTGGTACTGGCTGGTCATCGTGACCGTACGGCTGTGGCTCCAGGCCGGTTTCTACATGATTCTCTTCCTGGCCGGGCTCCAGCGCATCTCGCCCCAGCTGTACGAGGCGGCGGCCGTCGACGGGGCGCGGCCCGGCTGGCAGGTGCTGCGGTACATCACCGTTCCGCTGCTGCGCTCCACGTCGGTGGCCGTGGTGCTGCTGCTCGTCATCAACGCGTTCCAGGCGTTCGACGAGTTCTACAACCTGCTGTCGGACGCGCGGGGTTATCCGCCGTACGCCAGACCACCGCTGGTCTACCTCTACTACACGGCGCTCGGGCAGGGGCAGAATCTCGGGCTCGGCAGTGCCGGCGCGGTGATCCTGGCGCTGATCATCGCCGTGGTGACGCTCTTCCAGGCCCGCTGGCTGGGCCTCGGCCGCAAGGAGGACTGAGCCATGGACCAGGCACTGCTACGGGCCGGCCGGGCCCTGCGGGTCGTGCTGCTGCTCGTGCTCGCGGCGCTCTTCCTGATCCCGTTCTATCTCCTCCTGCGCAACGGTCTGGCCACCGAGCAGGACATCACCTCGCCGCAGTGGACGTTCTTCCCGGCCGAGCTCCAGTGGTCAAACATCGGTGAGCTCTTCGACGACCCGGCCGTCCCGATGGCGCGCTCGCTCCTCAACTCCGCGCTGATCGCCGTCGCGACGACCCTCGGGACGCTGCTGCTCGCGTCGCTCGCCGGGTACGGTCTGGCCCGCATCCCCTACCGGTACGCCGACCAGGTCTTCTACGCGATCCTCGGCACGCTCATGGTCCCGGCGGCGGTCACGTTCGTGCCGAGCTTCGTGCTCGTCTCGTCGCTCGGCTGGGTCTCGACGCTGCGCGGGCTGATCGTCCCGACGCTGTTCTCGGCGTTCGCGGCGTTCATTTTCCGCCAGTATTTTCTGGGCTTCCCCAAGGAGCTGGAGGACGCGGCACGGGTGGACGGGCTCGGCTACTGGCGTACGTACTGGCGCATCGTCGTACCCAACTCGCGGCCCGTCTTCGCCGCCGTCGGGACGATCGTGTTCATCGGCGCGTGGAACTCCTTCCTGTGGCCGCTGGTGATCGGGCAGGACCGGGAGGCCTGGACGGTGCAGGTGGCACTGTCCACGCTGACCACCGCACAGGTGATCAATCTGCATGAGCTGTTCCTCGCGGCGGTGGTGTCGATCTTTCCGCTGCTGCTGGTGTTTCTGCTGTTCCAGCGGTGGATCGTGGCCGGGGTGGAGAGGTCCGGCATCGACGACTGAGCACCTGGAGGGCCGGGCACCTGACTGAACACCTTCCGCTCACCCGCCGTTGACGTTCCGTCAATTCGGGAGCCTTAGATTCCGGGGGTTCACCGTCCCCCATCCCTGGAGCGAGACATGGAACGTCGTAACTTCCTGCGCGGCGCGGTCATCGGCACCTCCGCGGCGGCCTTCGGAGGCACCCTCTGGCGCGGCGCCGCCTACGCCGCGCCCGCCCAGCCGGGCGCCGGCCCGTACGGCGCGCTGAGTACGGCCGACGCGAACCGCATCCGGCTGCCCGCCGGTTTCAGCAGCCGTGTCATAGCCCGCTCCGGCCAGAAGGTCGGCTCGACCGCCTACACCTGGCACAACGCACCGGACGGCGGCGCCTGTTACGCGGACGGCACCGGCTGGATCTATGTCTCCAACTCGGAGATCAACCCCTCGGGCGGCGCGGGCGCGGTCCGCTTCTCCTCGACGGGCGCGATCACCGGCGCGTACCGCATCCTGTCCTCCACCCGGCAGAACTGCGCGGGCGGCAAGACCCCGTGGAACACCTGGCTGTCCTGCGAGGAGGTCGACCGCGGTTACGTCTACGAGACCGACCCGTGGGGCGTGAAGGCGGCCGTGCGCCGGGACGCGATGGGCCGCTTCAAGCACGAGGCAGCCGCCGCCGACCCCGTGCGCAGGACGATCTACCTCACCGAGGACACGACCGACGGCTGCTTCTACCGCTTCACACCCACCACCTGGGGAGATCTCTCCGCGGGCCGACTTGAGGTGCTGAAGATGGGCTCGGGCACGTCCGGACCCGTCACCTGGGCCACCGTCCCCGACCCGAGCGGCGCCTCGACCGCCACCCGCGACCAGGTCTCGGGCGCCAAGCGCTTCACGGGGGGCGAGGGCTGCCACTACGCCTACGACACCTGCTGGTTCACCACCAAGGGCGACAACCGGGTCTGGCAGTACAACGCGGCGGCCCAGACCATCGAGCTGGCCTACGACGACTCCCTGGTCTCCGGCACCGCCCCGCTCACCGGCGTGGACAACGTCACCGGCACATCCTCCGGCGACCTGTTCGTGTCGGAGGACGGCGGCAACATGGAGATCTGCGTGATCACCCCGGACGACGTGGTGGCACCGTTCCTGCGGATCGAGGGCCAGTCCGGCTCGGAGATCACCGGACCGGCCTTCTCACCCGACGGCCGGCGCCTGTACTTCTCCAGCCAGCGCGGCACGAGCGGCAGCTCGTCAGGGGGCATCACCTACGAGGTGACGGGCCCGTTCCGGGCGTAGCGGCCGGCCGCGCGGGGCGTCGTACGGGCCCGCTCGCGCGGCTTCGCCCAGCTTCCCTCCGCCGTGGCGCCGCCCCTCAGCAGGGCGGCGCCCAGCGGGGTCAGTGAGTGCAGCACCGCGTTGCCGTGCCGCAGGGTGACGAGGAGGCCCGCCTCGCGCAGCACACAGGCGTGCTGGCTCGCCGAGGCCAGGGACACCCCGGACCGGCAGGCCAGTTCGCTGGTGGTGCAGCCGCTTCCGATGGCGCCCAGGACCGCCGAGCGGGTGGCGCCGACCAGCCGGGCGAGGGACGGGCCCGGGTCCGTGTCCGCGCCCGGGGACCCGGTGTGGGTCACCGGGTAGACCAGGACGGGCGCCAGCCGCGGGTCGCGGTAGACCACAGGCGTGCCCCGGCAGAAGAACGACGGCTGGAGCAGCAGGCCGCGGCCGTCCAGATGCAGGTCGCGGTCGACCGGGTAGTCGGCCTCCAGGACCGGCGGGCGCCAGCGCAGCATGGGCGGCAGCGAGGCGAGGAGTTCGTCGGCGCCGCCGTCCAGCAGGGCCCGGCCGCGGGCCGCCCGGTCCGCCTCGACGTGCGCCTGGATGTGCGGCCAGTACGGCTCGACGGCGGCCCGGTGGTAGCCGCGCAGGGCGCCGTTGAGGCGGCCCACGGCGCTGCTGCGGCCCTCGGCAAGCGGAGCGAGCCGGTCGGGCGGGGCCGTGCGGTCCGTGGCGAGCAGGGCCAGTTCGCCGCGCAGCCGCTCGGGTGCGGTGGCCCGTATCGCTTCGAGGCCCGTCTCCATGCCGTTCAGACCTTCACGGGGGGTCAGGAAATCCGGGAAATAGCCCCGGGTGGGCACCACGGCGGCGAGCAGTCGTGTTTCACCTTTCAACCGTGTACGGGATTCCTTGCGCCATTCCCCGAAGACCTGCGCGCCGCGCCGGTCCCTTATTCGGTGAAAGCTGAGAATCGTTTCCCACAACGCGTCGGGCCGGGCGGCCAGCCGCACCTTCGACAAGTCCCCGTCGGAGAAATGGACACGTAGCACCGAACCCCCACCTGTTGCATCCGCAATCGCCCCCCGCAACCGAGTATGCATGCCATCACAGGCCGTCACCACGGTCTTTCAGCCACAGTTGAAACGTATCGCGGCACCCCTGTGCCGAACGAAATGCTGTACCCAGCCGGGCACGCAACCGGAGCGACCGAAAAAGCACAGTGAAGGCCGTGGGGGGCTTTGCTGGGCTTGGCGGCGGTCGGTGAAGGTGCGGCTCCGTGGCCGGCAGAGGTATCAGGATGTGGTCGACGGATGGGTGTCCGTCGACCACATCTTGCCCCGTTTCACCGGCGGACGGCGGGAAAATGGCGGAATTGTACTCCCACTGTTTTCTTTTGTTGCCCTGGGTTCCACTCCGGTGGTTCACACCGTTACACCGGCGTTCGCCCGGCTGGACGGATTCGGTGGTTGGGCAGCAGTACACGATTCAACCGCGGACTTCGAAACGCCACAGCGAATATCCGTACCGGGTCTGCCGTGCGAGGCCCAGCAGCCGCACGAACCGCGCTGCCACCGGCTCGATCTCCGCCGCGTCCTGCCCGGCGGACCGCCGGCCGCGCCGCTCGACGACGGACCGCCAGTGCGTGCCGTCCTCGGAGACCTGGACGTCGTAGTCGCGGCCGGCGGCGGCCTCCCAGTCGAGCAGGAAGCGCCGGTGGTTCGCGCCGGGATCAAAGCGCAGCAGGGTCTCGCTCTCCCTGGCGGGCCCGGTGGTGGCGCGTGGTGATGCGATGCGGATACCGGTGAGGTCGGCGATCTCCTGGGTCAACTGCCGCGCGAGGAGCAGCAGTCGGGTGGCGTCGCGGGCGACGGCCACGACGCGCGAGTCCTCACTGAGCCGATACGTTCCCGAGCCTCCGGTCCACTCCTGGAGGGCGGGGGCCACGACGGGTCGGGCATGGGTGCCGTCCGCGTTCACGGGGGCCTCCTCGACGGCGTGTGCGCCCGGCGGGCGGTACATGCGCCTGGAAAGCACAGTAGAGCGGCGGCACCTCCGCACAAGGTGCCGCCGCTCTTTTCACTGCGCCGGAGCCCGCCGACGGTTCATGAGGGTCGGAGTGAGCCGAAGACGGCTCCGGTGGTACGTGCCGGGTCGGTCCGGTCCGGTCCGGCCGGCGGACCCGGGCTGTGCCGGCCGGTGGACCCGGTCGGCTTCGCGGTCAGCGCGAGTCGCTGGCCGAGGCCTGCGCCGCCGCGCGGCCCGCCTCCAGGCGGGCCACCGGAATCCGGAACGGCGAGCAGGACACGTAGTCCAGGCCCACCTCGTGGAAGAAGTGCACCGACTCCGGGTCGCCGCCGTGCTCGCCGCACACGCCGAGCTTGAGGTCGGGGCGCGTGGCACGGCCCGCCTCGCAGGCGGAGCGGACGAGCGCGCCCACACCGTCGCGGTCGATGGTCTCGAACGGGGAGACCCCGAAGATGCCCTTCTCCAGGTACGCCGTGAAGAAGCTCGCCTCGACGTCGTCGCGGGAGAAGCCCCAGACGGTCTGGGTGAGGTCGTTCGTACCGAAGGAGAAGAACTCGGCGGCCTCGGCGATCTGGCCCGCCGTGAGCGCGGCGCGCGGCAGCTCGATCATCGTGCCGATGGTCAGCTTCAGCTTGGTGCCGGTGGCGGCCTCGACCTCGGCGATGACCAGGTCGGCCTCGTCGCGGACGATCTCCAGCTCCTGGACGGTGCCGACGAGCGGAATCATGATCTCGGCGCGCGGGTCGCCCTTGGCGTTCTTGCGCTGCGCGGCCGCCTCCGCGATGGCGCGGACCTGCATCGCGAACAGGCCGGGGATGACCAGGCCCAGACGTACACCGCGCAGGCCGAGCATCGGGTTCTGCTCGTGCAGCTTGTGCACGGCCTGCAGGAGGCGCAGGTCGTTCTCGTTGGCGTCCTTGCGGGACTCCGCGAGGGCCACGCGCACCGACAGCTCAGTGATGTCCGGCAGGAACTCGTGCAGGGGCGGGTCGAGCAGCCGCACGGTGACGGGCAGGCCGTCCATCGCCTCGAACAGCTCGATGAAGTCGGCCTTCTGGAGCGGCAGCAGCGTGGCGAGCGCGGTCTCGCGCTCGTCGTCGGTGTCCGCGAGGATCAGCTTCTCGACCATCTCGCGGCGCTCGCCGAGGAACATGTGCTCGGTGCGGCACAGGCCGATGCCCTGGGCCCCGAAGCGGCGTGCCCGCAGGGCGTCCTCGGCGTTGTCGGCGTTGGCGCGCACCCGCAGCCGGCGCACCCGGTCGGCGTAAGCCATGATCCGGTGCACGGCGGCGACCAGCTCGTTGGCGTCGTCGGCGCCCGCGTGCATGCGGCCCTCGAAGTACTCGACGACCGGGGACGGTACGACGGGTACCTCGCCGAGGTACACCTTGCCGGTGGAGCCGTCGATCGATACGACGTCGCCCTCTTCGATGACGATGCCGCCGGGCGCCGTCATCCGGCGGCGCTTCGTGTCGACTTCGAGCTCCTCGGCGCCGCAGACACAGGTCTTGCCCATGCCGCGCGCGACGACGGCGGCGTGCGAGGTCTTGCCGCCGCGGGAGGTCAGGATGCCCTCGGCGGCGATCATGCCGTTGAGGTCGTCGGGGTTGGTCTCACGGCGGATGAGGATGACCTTCTCGCCGGAGCGCGACCACTTGACCGCGGTGTACGAGTCGAAGACGGCCTTGCCCACGGCCGCGCCCGGCGACGCGGCGATGCCACGGCCGAGCTTCTCCGTCTTCGCCTCGTCGTCGAAGCGCGGGAACATCAGCTGCGCGAGCTGCGCGCCGTTGACGCGCTGGAGCGCCTCGGCCTCGTCGATCAGGCCCTGGTCGACGAGCTGCGTGGCGATGCGGAACGCGGCGCCCGCGGTGCGCTTGCCGACGCGGGTCTGGAGCATCCACAGCTGACCGCGCTCGATGGTGAACTCGATGTCGCAGAGATCCTTGTAGTGGGTCTCCAGCGTCTCCATGATCTGCATGAGCTGGTCGTACGAAGCCTTGTCGATGTTTTCGAGGTCGGCGAGCGGCACCGTGTTGCGGATGCCGGCGACGACGTCCTCGCCCTGCGCGTTCTGCAGGTAGTCACCGTAGACGCCCTGGTGGCCGCTGGCCGGGTCACGGGTGAAGGCGACGCCGGTGCCGGAGTCGGGGCCGAGGTTGCCGAAGACCATCGAGCAGACGTTGACGGCCGTGCCGAGGTCGCCCGGGATGCGCTCCTGGCGGCGGTAGAGCTTGGCGCGGTCGGTGTTCCACGAGTCGAAGACCGCGTTTATGGCGAGGTCCATCTGCTCGCGCGGGTCCTGCGGGAAGTCGCGTCCGGCCCGGTCGGAGACGATCTTCTTGAAGCGCTTGACGAGCTTCTTGAGGTCGGCCGCTTCGAGGTCGGTGTCGATCACGACCTTCTTGGCCTGCTTGGCCTCCTCCAGCGCTTCCTCGAAGAGGTCGCCATCGACGCCGAGCACGGTCTTGCCGAACATCTGGATGAGGCGGCGGTAGGAGTCCCACGCGAAGCGCTCGTCGCCGCCGACCTGCTTGGCGAGCCCGGTGACGGACTTGTCGGAGAGCCCGATGTTCAGGACGGTGTCCATCATGCCGGGCATGGAGAACTTGGCGCCCGAGCGGACGGAGACGAGCAGCGGGTCGTCGGCCTGGCCGAGCTTCTTGCCCATCTTCTGCTCAAGAGCTTCGAGGTACGCGCTGACCTCGGCCCGCAGCGCCTCCGGCGCCTCGCCGCTGGCGAGGTAGACCTTGCACGCCTCGGTGGTGATGGTGAAGCCCGGAGGGACGGGCAGCCCGAGGTTGGTCATCTCGGCCAGGTTCGCACCCTTGCCGCCGAGCAGGTCTTTGAGGTTCTTGTTGCCCTCGGTGAAGTCGTAGACGAACTTCGGGAGATCTTTTTTTTCCGACACGGGTCTCGACTCCTCGAGGACGCGGTGGCTGCCCTGACGGCGAGGAACATACCCAGATCGAAGGTGTCTGGGTACGTCCACTTGACCGTCATGCGGTCTTAACCACTCGTCCGCCAGCAGATCGAAAGTGATCGTACTCCGGAGCCCACCCTCGACATGTGTTCAAGAGTCGTAGACATGATGATCGAAAGTGGCGAAATGGGCCGCCAGGATCACCCAAGAGTCACTGTTGCGTACGGGAAACGAAGAAAAACAGGGTGGCACCCAGTGCCACCTTTTGAGAGATGGACCCCTGCGTCTGTCGCTCATCTGAGCGACACCCCTATCAGGCGTGGCGAGAATCACGTCCCTGTCCGGGCCCGAATCTCACGATCCAGACCCCCGCGTGGACGGTTTGTCCCCTCCGGGCTCTCAGCCTCCGGAAGTGTCCAGCTCAGCGTCCGCGCTCAAGCCCGAGCAGTCGTACGGATCCTTCAACCAGCCGTCCGGCAGAACCACCCGGCCGTTGCCCGACGTGCGCCCACGCGGCCCGTCGGCCCCCTCGGGCCATGCCTGGTCCAGATCCAGCTCGCTCAGGTGAGCGTCCATTTCGGCCAAAGATGAGGAGATCGCGAGCTTCCTGCGCATCTCCGAGCCGACCGAGAAGCCCTTGAGGTACCAGGCGACGTGCTTACGGAAGTCAATGACCCCACGCGCCTCGTCCCCGATCCACTCCCCCAGCAGCTCCGCGTGCCGCCGCATGACCTTGGCGACCTCGCGCAGCGGCGGGGCGGCGTACGCGTCCGTGCCCTCGAACCCGGCCACGAGGTCCCCGAACAGCCACGGCCGCCCCAGGCACCCACGGCCCACGACGACGCCGTCACAGCCCGTCTCACGCATCATCCGCAGGGCGTCGTCGGCCGACCAGATGTCGCCGTTGCCGAGGACCGGGATCTCGGGCACATGCTCCTTGAGCCGCGCGATCGCGTCCCAGTCCGCCGTACCGCCGTAGTGCTGGGCCGCGGTCCTGCCGTGCAGCGCGATGGCCGTCACACCCTCCTCGACCGCGATGCGCCCGGCGTCGAGGTAGGTGAGGTGCTCGTCGTTGATGCCCTTGCGCATTTTCATGGTCACGGGCAGCGCGCCCGCGTTCGCGACGGCCTCGTTCAGGATCGCCCGCAGCAGTGGCCGCTTGAAGGGGAGCGCGGAGCCGCCGCCCTTGCGGGTCACCTTGGGCACCGGGCAGCCGAAGTTCAGGTCGATGTGGTCGGCCAGGTCCTCGTCCACGATCATGCGGACGGCCTTGCCGACGGTGACCGGGTCCACGCCGTACAGCTGCATCGAGCGCGGGCGCTCGGTGTCGTCGAAGCGGATGAGCTGCATGGTCTTCTCGTTGCGCTCGACCAGCGCCCGCGTCGTGATCATCTCGCTGACGAACAGGCCCTTGCCGCCCGAGAACTCCCTGCACAGGGTCCGGAACGGCGCATTGGTGATGCCCGCCATGGGAGCGAGCACCACGGGCGGCCGCACCACGTGCGGACCGATCTTCAACTGCGTCATCTGCGAGGTACCTCGTACGTGAAGGCCGGGCGTGCGGGACAGGGTGAGGCAACCATTGTCCCGCACCGGAGGTAGCGTCGGTTCATGCCCGAGCCCAGTCATAGGCGGCGGCTGCTTGTGCTGGGCATTTGCTGCATGAGCCTGCTGATCGTCAGCCTCGACAACACGGTCCTCAACGTCGCCCTGCCCTCCATGCGCGAGGAGCTGGACGTCGGCGTCGCCGGGATGCAGTGGACGATCGACGCGTACACCCTCGTCCTCGCCTCCCTGCTGATGCTCGCGGGCTCCACCGCCGACCGGATCGGGCGCCGCAAGGTCTTCGTGGCCGGTCTGGTCGTCTTCACGCTGGGGTCGCTGCTGTGCTCACTCGCGCCGAACCTCGAAGCGCTCGTCGCCTTCCGGATGGTCCAGGCCGTCGGCGGCTCCATGCTCAACCCCGTCGCGATGTCGATCATCACCAACACCTTCACGGACCCGCGTGAGCGCGCCCGCGCCATCGGGGTGTGGGGCGGGGTCGTCGGGATCTCGATGGCCGCGGGACCGCTGATCGGCGGCCTGCTGGTGGACACCGTGGGGTGGCGGTCCATCTTCTGGGTCAATCTGCCGGTGGGCATCGCCGCGCTGCTGCTGACCCTTCGGTACGTGCCCGAGTCGCGCGCTCCGAAGCCGCGCCGGCCCGACCCGGTCGGCCAGCTGCTGATCATCGCGCTGCTCGGCTCGCTGACGTACGCGATCATCGAGGCGCCCGCGGCCGGCTGGACATCGCCGCTGATCCTGTCCTTCGCCGCGCTGGCCGCGGCCTCGCTCGTCGGGCTGCTCGTGTACGAGCCCAGGCGGGCGGAGCCACTGATCGACCTGCGGTTCTTCCACAGCGCGCCGTTCAGCGGCGCGACGGTGATCGCGGTGTGCGCGTTCGCGGCGCTCGGCGGCTTCCTGTTCCTGAACACCCTGTATCTCCAGGACGTACGGGGACTGTCCGCGCTGCACGCCGGTCTGTTCATGCTGCCGATGGCGGCGCTGACCTTCGTGTGCGCGCCGCTCTCGGGGCGGCTGGTGGGCAGTCGCGGGCCGCGGCTCCCGTTGCTGGTGGCGGGCGTCGCGATGGCGGCGAGCGGCGTGCTGTTCGCGGCGTTCGGGGCGGAGACGTCCACGCCGCTGCTGTTCACCGGGTACGTGCTCTTCGGCCTGGGCTTCGGCATGGTGAACGCGCCGATCACCAATACCGCCGTCTCCGGGATGCCACGGGCCCAGGCGGGCGTCGCGGCGGCCGTCGCCTCCACCAGCCGGCAGATCGGCCAGACCCTGGGCGTCGCCGTGATCGGCGCCGTGCTGGCCGCCGGGGCGCACGGCAGCTCGTACGAGGACGGCTTCGTGGCCGCGAGCAGGCCCGCCTGGTGGATCATCGCCGGATGCGGGCTCTGCGTGCTCGTGGTGGGAGCGCTGACCAGCGGCCCATGGGCCAGGGAGTCGGCCTTGCGCACGGCGGACCGGCTCCGGGAGCCGGCCGAGGACCGGACCCCGGCGCATGCGGACAAGGGCGTGGGCCCTGACCACCTGAGGTGATCCGGGCCCACCGGTCCTGATGTGCCGCGGGGCGGAGCGTCAGGCCTTCTTGGGCTTCTCGGCCTTCTTGCCCTGCGCCGGCTCGTCCTGCGCCGTCGCCTCGCTGTTCTCCTCCTGGGTGGCGGCGGCGCGCTCGCGCATCTTGCGCACCAGCTCGTCCTTCTGCTCTGCGGCGCCCCTGCGGTCGGCGTTGCGCGTGGGACCGTTGTCCGCGACTTCGGCGCGGGACATCCTCTTGCGCTGTCCGCCTACGCCGAGCAGGTTGTTGCGGCTCTTTGCCACGGGTTCTCCCGGAAAGGTTGAGAAGTGATCTGCGGAATTGTCTGGTGGGGGGCGGAGGTGGAGTCCGCCGCGCTCTCACTCGTAGATCTGGAAGAACATGCACGCAACTTTACCGGGCCGTACGGGGCCCGGCGTCCATTTTTCGTCCGGCCCCGGCGCACCGAGGTCCCGGCGACCGGTCGGCCGGGGTCGCGGCGACCGTCCACTCAGCTCCCGGCGCCGCCCGGGTCAACGGTCGCTTGGTGGGCCTCCGTGAGGTGTTCCTCGGCCTTGAGCCAGGGCAGGAACTGCGCTCCCTTGCGCCAGCCGCACGTGTCGCAGGTGAGCATCCGCTGTATTCCGGACCGCTGGACGCGGACCACGTGCTCACGGCCGTGCTGATCCCATCTGCTCACTTCGCCGGCGGTCGTCGACGGCATCGTGCCTCCCTGGAACGCCTTCGGAACGCGTCCGCTCAGTGTGCACGAAGCCCCCGGTCCGAAAATCGGACCGGGGGCTCAGTCGGTGCTTGGAACGCCTAGGGGGTGTCCGGCCGATCTCCGTGGGTGAAGGAGCGGGGGCTGGTGCGTGGGAGCCGCGAGGCGCAGGAGGGAGTCGACGCGGAGCGTCGGTGACCGACGACAACGCCGCGGATGTGCGTGCCGGACCCCGCGACGCCACGGAGATCGGGCCGGACACCCCCTAAGACATCAGCAGCCGAGGAGACGGCCACCGAGGTACGACTGGATCTGGTCCAGCGAGACGCGCTCCTGCTTCATGGTGTCGCGGTCGCGCACCGTCACCGCGTTGTCGTCGAGGGTGTCGAAGTCGACGGTGACGCAGAACGGCGTACCGATCTCGTCCTGACGACGGTAGCGGCGGCCGATGGCGCCCGCGTCGTCGAACTCGATGTTCCAGTTCTTGCGCAGGTCGGTCGCCAGGCCCTTGGCCTTCGGCGACAGGTCCGGGTTGCGCGACAGCGGAAGCACCGCGACCTTGACCGGCGCCAGGCGCGGGTCGAGGCGCATCACGGTGCGCTTCTCCATGACGCCCTTGGCGTTGGGCGCCTCGTCCTCGATGTACGCGTCGAGCATGAAGGCGAGCATGGCGCGGTTCACGCCTGCCGCCGGCTCGATGACGTACGGAGTCCAGCGCTCGCCGGCCTCCTGGTCGAAGAACGACAGGTCCTGGCCGGAGGCCTTGGAGTGCGCCTTGAGGTCGAAGTCGGTGCGGTTGGCGACGCCTTCGAGCTCGGAGAACTCATTGCCACCGAAGTTGAAGCGGTACTCGATGTCGGCGGTGCGCTTCGAATAGTGGGACAGCTTCTCCGCCGGGTGCTCGAACCACCGCATGTTCTCCTCGCGGAGACCGAGCTCGCGGTACCAGCTCCAGCGCTGCTCCATCCAGTATTCCTGCCACTGCTCGTCCTCGCCCGGCTTGACGAAGAACTCCATCTCCATCTGCTCGAACTCGCGGGTGCGGAAGATGAAGTTGCCCGGAGTGATCTCGTTCCGGAAGGACTTGCCCATCTGCGCGATGCCGAACGGCGGCTTCTTGCGCGAAGTCTGCTGCACCTGGGCGAAGTTGGTGAAAATGCCCTGCGCGGTCTCGGGTCGCAGGAAGGCCCGCGAGCCGGTGTCCTGGGTCGGGCCGAGGTGCGTCTCCAGCATGCCGGAGAACTGCTTGGGCTCGGTGAACTGGCCCTTGGTACCGCAGTTCGGACAGTTGACGTCGGCAAGGCCGTTCTCCGGGGCGCGGCCGTTGTGCTTGGCCTCGTACGCCTCGGTCAAGTGGTCCGCGCGGTGCCGCTTGTGACAGGCGGTGCACTCGGTCAGCGGGTCGGAGAACGTCGCGAGGTGACCGGACGCCTCCCACACCTCGGGGGCCAGGATCACCGAGGAGTCGAGACCGACCACGTCCTCGCGTGCGATGACCATGGAGCGCCACCACTGACGCTTGATGTTTTCCTTCAGTTCGACACCCAGCGGTCCGTAGTCCCAGGCGGCCTTGGAGCCGCCGTAGATCTCACTGCACGGGTAGACGAAGCCACGGCGCTTGCTCAGGCTGACGATGGTGTCGATCTTGTCGGCGGCCACGGTGCTCTCTTCATTACGACGACGACGAACGGCGAATGCTTCAGATTACCGGCGCCCGTACCCCCCGGATCAAATCGGTACCTGACAGAGACTCGGCAGCGGGCGGACCGGAAGCCGGCGCGAGCCCGGGAGCGGGTCGGGAGCGTCACCGGGAGCGGGATCACATCCCGCATTGTTGACAATCGTTTCCACTTTTGTTGAAAATGAGTATCATGAACGTAAGACGACGCCTGATACCCACCACCGCCGCCGCCGGAGCGCTCGCGCTCGGTCTGATGACCCTCAGCGCCTGCTCCTCGTCCAACGCCGCCGACAAGAACAGCAACGGCAAGCTCGACGTGGTGGCGTCGTTCTACCCCATGCAGTTCCTGGCCGAGCAGATAGGCGGCGAGCACGTCGCCGTATCGACCCTGACCAAGCCGGGTGTAGAGCCGCACGACCTGGAGCTCAGCCCCAAGCAGGCCGCGCAGCTCGGCGAGGCGGACTTCATCGTCTACCTCAAGGGCCTGCAGCCAGCCGTCGACGAGGCCGTCGAGCAGTCCGGCGTGAAGAACACCGCCGACGCCGCCGCCCTCACCCACCTCGAAGAGCACGGCACCGAGGTCGGCCACGAGGAGCACGCCAGGGAAGAAGAAGGGCACGACCACGGCGAGGCCGCGGGCGACCCCCACATCTGGCTGGACCCGGTGAAGTACGCCGAGGTCGCCAAGGGTGTCGGCAAGGCCCTGGAGAAGGCCGACCCGGACAACGCGGCGGCGTACCAGAAGAACACCAAGACCCTGGTCGGCAAGCTCGGCGGCTTGAACACGAAGTTCGAGAACGGCTTGAAGAACACCACGACCAGGACCTTCATCACCACGCACTCCGCCTTCGGCTACCTCGCCGAGCGCTACGGCCTGGAGCAGGAGGGCATCAGCGGCCTCGACCCCGACTCCGAGCCCAGCCCGGCCCGTATGAAGGACCTCCAGAAGATCGCCAAGCAGGAGAAGGTCTCCACGGTCTTCTTCGAGACCCTCGTCAGCGACAAGACCGCCAAGACCCTGGCCGGCGACACCGGCCTGAAGACCGACGTCCTGGACCCGCTGGAGGGAATTACGGACCGGTCGAAGGGCGCTGACTACCTCGCGGTCATGGAGTCCAACCTCACCGCGCTGCAGAAGGCCCTCGGCGCGAAGTGACCCCCGCAATCCCCGCAGCATCGGACCCGTCAGCATCGGAGGCGCGCGCCATGAAGGCCATCAAGCCCGAGCCCGTCATTTCCCTTCGCGCGGCGGCGGCCACCCTCGGCTCGCGCCCCGTGCTGCGCGGGATCGACCTCACCGTGCACCGCGGTGAGGTCGTCGCGCTGCTCGGCGCCAACGGCTCGGGCAAGTCGACGGCCGTGCGCGCGGTGATCGGCCAGGTGCCGCTCACCGACGGCAGCATCGACCTGTTCGGTACGCCACTGCGCCGCTTCCGCGCGTGGGCGCGCATCGGTTACGTACCGCAGCGCACCACCGCCGCCAGTGGTGTGCCCGCGACCGTCTACGAGGTCGTCTCCTCGGGGCGTCTCTCCCGTTCGAAGCTGCGCTGGCCGTCGAAGGCCGACCGCGCCGCCGTGCACCGCGCCATCGGGCTCGTCGGGCTCGCGGACCGGGCCAAGGACTCCGTGAACGCCCTCTCCGGCGGCCAGCACCAGCGCGTCCTCATCGCGCGGGCGCTCGCCTCCGAGCCGGACCTGCTGATCATGGACGAGCCGATGGCGGGCGTGGACCTGGCCAGCCAGGAGATCCTCGCCGAAACGCTGCGGGGCCAGGTCGCCGCCGGCACGACCGTGCTGCTCGTCCTGCATGAACTCGGCCCACTGGAGCCGCTGATCGACCGCGCGGTGGTGCTGCGCGACGGCTGCGTCACCCACGACGGGCCGCCCCCCGAGGCGCTTGGCCAGCACGCGCTGCCGGGCCACGACCACGTACACCCCCATGCGGCTTCCGAGCCCGTCCGGACGGGACTGCTGACCTGATCATGGAGATCTTCGAAACAGCCTTCATGCAGCGGGCGCTGCTCGCCGCCGTCCTGGTCGGCATCACGGCCCCGGCCGTCGGCATCTACCTGGTGCAGCGCCGCCAGGCCCTGATGGGCGACGGCATCGGACATGTCGCGATGACCGGCGTCGGCCTGGGCTTCCTGCTGAACAGCAACCCGGTGTGGATGGCCACGCTCGTATCGATCGTCGGCGCCGTCGCGATGGAACTGATCCGCTGGTACGGGCGCATGCGCGGCGACCTGGCGCTGGCCATGCTCTTCTACGGCGGCATGGCGGGCGGTGTGCTGCTGATCAATCTGGCGCCGACCGGCTCCAACGCCAATCTTTCCTCGTACCTCTTCGGCTCGCTCGCGACGGTCTCGGACGCGGACGTGATCGCGATCTGCGCGCTGGCCGCCTTTGTGATGCTGGTCACGCTCGGGCTGCGGCGCCATCTCTTCGCCGTCAGCCAGGACGAGGAGTTCGCCCGGGTCACCGGGCTGCCGGTGCGGGTGCTCAACCTGCTGATCGCCGTCACGGCGGCGGTCACCGTCACCGTCGCGATGCGCGTCGTCGGGCTACTGCTGGTCAGCGCGCTGATGGTGGTGCCGGTGGCCGCGGCGCAGCAGATCTCGCGGAGCTTCCTGGTGACGTTCGTGCTGGCGGTGGCCATCGGTACGGCCGTGACTCTGGCGGGCACGGTGACCTCGTACGAGTACGACGTGCCGCCCGGCGCGACGATCGTGCTGCTGGCCATCGGGGTCTTCGTCGCACTGACCGCGCTGGCCACGCCACTCGCGAGACGACGGGCACGGGCCCTGCGCGAGGTGGGCCCGCAGGACGCGGCCGAGTGCGGTGTCGAGGCGGCGGACGCGCAGCCGGCGGGCCTGCCCGCCGCGCGTCGGCCCGCTGACGGCACACTGGTCTGACCGGGAGCCCGGGGCGACCTGACAGAATGGCCCGACATACGTACGGGCGACCAGAGGAGGCACCTGTGACGACTGCGGGAACCCCATCCCCGGTGCGTGGCCGGTCCACCCGGCAGCGGGCCGCCGTAGCGGCCGCGCTCGACGAGGTGGCCGAGTTCCGCAGCGCGCAGGATCTTCACGACATGCTCAAGCACCGGGGTGACTCGGTGGGGCTGACGACGGTCTACCGCACCCTGCAGTCCCTCGCCGACGCGGGCGAGGTGGATGTGCTGCGCACCAGCGAGGGCGAGGCGGTGTACCGGCGCTGCTCGACCGGCGACCACCATCACCACCTGGTGTGCCGGATGTGCGGCAAGGCGGTCGAGGTCGAGGGGCCTGCCGTCGAGTCGTGGGCGGAACAGATCGCCGCCCAGCACGGCTATGTGAACGTCGCCCACACGGTGGAGATCTTCGGGACCTGCGCGGAGTGCGCCGCGGCCCCCTCCGCCACCTGAGGGCCCGGGAGGCCCCCGCACGACCCCATGGAGGGGCAGGGTCTCCCCAGCCCCTCAGCGCAGACCTCCGCCCGTCAGGCGGAGGCTTCGTCGTTGGCCGCGGCGCCATTGCCGCCCGCGGAGCCGTCGTTGGGCAGTGCGCCGCCGAACCTGCGGTCGCGGGAAGCGAATTCGTGGCAGGCGTCCCACAGATTGCGGCGGTCGAAGTCCGGCCACAGGACGTCCTGGAAGACCATCTCGGCGTACGCGCTCTGCCAGATCAGGTAGTTGGACGTGCGCTGCTCACCGCTCGGGCGGACGAACAGGTCGACGTCCGGCATGTCCGGGTAGTAGAGATACTTCGCGAGGGTCTTCTCATTGATCTTCGACGGGTCGAGCTTCCCCGCCTTCACATCGACCGCCATGGCGGCCGCCGCGTCCGCGATCTCCGCGCGCCCGCCGTAGTTGACGCAGAAGTACAGCGTCATCGCGTCGTTGTCCTTGGTCTGCTCCTGGGCGACCTGGAGCTCCTCGACGACGGACTTCCACAGCTTGGGCATGCGGCCCGTCCAGCGGATGCGGATGCCCAGCTCGTCCATCTCGTCGCGGCGGCGGCGGATGACATCGCGGTTGAAGTTCATCAGGAAGCGGACCTCGTCGGGCGAACGCTTCCAGTTCTCGGTGGAAAAGGCGTACAGCGAGAGGTTCTTGACGCCCATCTCGATGCAGCCCTTGAGCACGTCCATGACGACGCCCTCGCCGACCTTGTGGCCCTCGGTGCGCGGCAGCCCGCGCTCCTTGGCCCAGCGGCCGTTGCCGTCCATGACGATCGCCACGTGCTCGGGGACCAGCTCACTCTGGATGCGCGGAGGGCGCGCGCCGGACGGGTGCGGCTCCGGTGTCTTGTAGTCGCGCCGGTTTCGGCCCAGGATCCCGCGTCGTGCCATGAGCTTTCGTCTCCTCTTTCTCGAACCGGCCGGCTCTCTCCGACCGGCCGGTCCTACTTCTCCACGTACCGCAGCGAGCGCAGTCCGCGCTCCAAGTGCCAGTGCAGATAGGCCGACACCAGCCCGCCGCCCTCCCGGACATGCCGCGGCTCGCAGCTGTCCGCGGTCACCCAGTCCCCGGTGAGCAGCGCGCTGAGCAGGCCGACGGCCTCCGCCGAGGGTACGACGCTTCCGGGCACCCGGCAGTCGCCGCATATGACGCCGCCCGCCGCGACCGAGAAGAACCGGTTCGGCCCGTCGAGGCCGCACCGCGCGCAGTCGACGAAGCTGGGCGCGTAGCCGTTGACGGCGAGCGAGCGCAGCAGGAAGGCGTCCAGGATGAGGTTGGGCGCGTGCTCGCCGCGGGAGAGGGTGCGCAGGGCGCCGACGAGCAGCAGGTACTGCTGCACGGCCGGCTCGCCCTCGTGGTCGGTGAACCGCTCGGCGGTCTCCAGCATCGCGGTGCCCGCGGTGTAGCGGGTGTAGTCCGTGACGATTCCGCTGCCGTAAGGGGCGATGATCTCGCCCTGGGTGCACAGCGGCAGTCCGCGTCCGACGAGCTCGCTGCCGCGTGAGAAGAACTGCACGTCGACGTGGGAGAAGGGTTCGAGGCGGGCACCGAATTTGGACTTCGTACGCCGTACCCCGCGGGCGACGGCGCGCACCCGCCCGTGGCCGCGGGTCAGGAGCGTGATGATGCGGTCGGCCTCACCCAGCTTCTGAGTCCGCAGCACGATGCCGTCGTCGCGGTACAGGCTCATGGGGTTCATTGTCCCGTACGCGCGTGGGCCGCCGTGCGCGCGGGGGAAGCGGACTTTCGGACCCATAGATCATATTTATGGGGGCATAGCCGCAAGACGGGTACCGGGCTGAGGGTAGCCTTGCCAAAGTTGCGGATGAGACAGCGCTGTCGCCGCACCTGTTGCTCCCGAGGCGCCCGATCACCGTGCCTCGCCCGCCGGCACCTGCCCCCGGTGGGACCCGCTCGTTCGAAGGGAACCGCCCATGCCCCGCCCCCTGCGGGTCGCGATCGTCGGTGCCGGCCCCGCCGGGATCTACGCCGCCGACGCACTGCTGAAGTCCGATGCCGCATCCGAGCCCGGTCTCTCCATCGACCTCTTCGAGCGGATGCCCGCCCCGTTCGGGCTGATCCGGTACGGCGTCGCGCCCGACCACCCCCGCATCAAGGGCATCGTCACCGCCCTCCACCAGGTCCTCAGCAAGCCGCAGATACGTCTCTTCGGAAATGTCGACTACCCGTCCGACATCAGCCTCGACGACCTGCACGAGTTCTACGACGCGGTGATCTTCTCCACCGGCGCGGACGCGGACCGGGCGCTGGACATCCCCGGCATCGAGCTTGAGGGCTCCTACGGGGCCGCGGACTTCGTGTCCTGGTACGACGGCCACCCGGACGTGCCGCGCGGCTGGCCGCTGGAGGCCGAGAAGGTCGCGGTGCTCGGCGTCGGCAATGTGGCCCTGGACGTGGCCCGCATCCTCGCGAAGACCGCCGAGGAACTGCTGCCGACCGAGATCCCGCCGAACGTCCACGCGGGCCTGGTCGCCAACAAGGCCCTTGAGGTCCACGTCTTCGGGCGGCGCGGCCCAGCGCAGGCCAAGTTCAGCCCGATGGAACTGCGCGAGCTGGACCACTCCCCGAACATCGAAGTCATCGTGAACCCCGAGGACATCGACTACGACGACGGCTCCATCGCGACCCGCCGGGCCAACAAGCAGGCCAACATGGTCGCCTCCACGCTGGAGAACTGGGCGATCCGCGATGTGGGCGAGCGCCCGCACAAGCTGTTCCTGCACTTCTTCGAGTCCCCCACCGAGATCGTCGGCGAGGACGGCAAGGTCGTGGGGCTGCGCACCGAGCGCACTCAGCTCGACGGCACGGGCAACGTCAAGGGCACCGGCGAGATGCGCACCTGGGACGTGCAGTCCGTGTACCGGGCGGTCGGCTATCTCTCCGACGAGCTGCCCAAGCTGCCGTTCGACTTCCTGACCGGCACAGTCCCGCACGAGGGCGGCCGGGTCCTCGAGAACGGCGAGCACCTGAAGTCGACGTACGTCACCGGCTGGATCAAGCGCGGCCCGGTCGGCCTCATCGGCCACACCAAGGGCGACGCCAACGAAACGGTCGCCAACCTGCTCGACGACCACACCAACAGCCGTCTGAGCACCCCCGCCACCCCCGACCAGGACGCCGTGGTGGGCTTCCTGGAGGCCAAGGGCGTCCCGTACACGACGTGGGAGGGCTGGGGCCGCCTGGACGGCGCGGAGAAGGCGCTGGGCGAGGCTGAGGGCCGTGAGCGCGTGAAAATCGTCGAGCGTGAGGCGATGGTCCGGGCGAGCGCCGCGCAGGACTGACCACGGCTCCCTACGGTCCGCCCGGGACCACCAGACCCGACTCGTACGCGACGATCACCAGTTGGGTGCGGTCCCGGGCGCCGAGCTTGCCCATGATGCGGCTCACATGGGTCTTGGCCGTGAGCGGCGAAAGGCCGAGCGTCTCGGCGATCTCCGTGTTGTTGAGGCCGCGGGCGACGAGGGCCAGCACTTGACGCTCGCGGTCGGAGAGGCTGCCGGGTCCGGCGCCGCCGCCGAGCGCCGGGGGTTCGGGGGCGCTCAGTGCGCGGGCGATCAGCCGGGCCGTCGGGCCCGGGGACAGCAGGGACTCGCCGGCCGCGACCGTGCGGATGCCGTCGAGCAGTTCGGCGGGTCTGACGTCCTTCACCAGGAAGCCGGACGCGCCGCCCGCAGCGCGTCGACGATGTGCTCGTCGGTGTCGTACGTGGTGAGGATCAGGACGCGCACGCCGGCCAGGTTGTCGTCGGCGGCGATCAGCCGGGTCGCCTCGATACCGTCGAGGTCCGGCATCCGGATGTCCATCACGACGAGGTCCGCGCGGGCGCTCCGGGCCAGTTCGACGGCCTCGCGGCTCGCACCGGGTCCTGCCGGAAGGGGCGCGATTCGTCGCACGTACGGGCGAGTTGGGCGGTACTGCCGGAGGCGGTGGGGGGGGCTTCGCCACTCCCCCGGGAGTAACGACCTCCCCGGCGGCCGGGAGCCCGCTCCGCATCGCGGGGGAGGTCGTAAGGGGTGCGTCAGGACGGCGTGCGCGCCGCCGCGAGCAGGCGGGCCGTGTCGTCCGGGCAGATCAGCAGTGCGCCGCCGACGATCGTCAGGACCTCGCGCTCGGACGGGCTGTACGGGCCGTCCGCCAGGGCGATCCTGGCGCCCTGGAGCAGGATGGCCTCCCGGCCGACCGGGGCGAGGTGCGGGGCGAGCGGTTCGAGTGCCTCGTGCAGTTCGATGGCGAGCGCGGCGCCGCAGGGTTCGGACGTCCCCTCGCACGCGCCGGGGAGGCGTCCGGTGTCGGCGGCCAGGGCCTCGATGAGGGTGGTGAGCTGGTCCTCGGTGCAGTCCTCGTATCCGGCGGCGCGGACCGCGGTGACGGCCGTTCTGCGGACCGCACGGGAATCGGTGCCGCCCGCGGCCAGCACGGCGAGCGCGACCGTGTGGACGGCGTCGCGGAGCATCGCGGAGAAGCGCACGGTGGTGGGGTGGTCGAGAGCGTCGGTGCCGAAGTGGTTCTGGCAGGCGGCGCATTCGACGACCGGGCCGGCGTAGCCGCGCGGCAGCAGTGGAATGCCGAGCACGGCGAAACGGCGGCGGCCGGTGCGACGGCGGAAGTTGCGGTCACCACCGCAATCGGGACAGAAGAACTCACCGTCACCGACAGTGGTCCAAGCGGTGCGAACGCCCCACATACTCAGTTTTCGGCCATGGGCTGGCAGCACGTCGCACCTCCGTAACGCTCCGGCAACACTGCCGCATTGACGTGATGTTAGCCACATCAGTGATGCGGCGTCAGCACCCTGTCACCGCACGAGCGGGCCCCGCACACCGTCGCGGGTGCGCGGGGCCGGAAAAACCTCAGGTCAAAGGGCGTCGGCCGAGTCGGTGGCGACTCGAACACAAGATGAAGTCGCCCTGGCGCAAACCCCCTCAGCGGGCCGCCCTGTTCACTGCGGAGACGACCGCCTTCAGCGACGCGCGCGTGGTGTTGGCGTCGATACCGATGCCCCACAGCACCTGGCCGTCGATCGCGCACTCGATGTACGAGGCGGCCTGGGCGCTCGCTCCCTCGCTCATCGTGTGCTCCTGGTAGTCGAGCAGCCTGGCGTCCACGCCGACGGCGGCCAGCGCGTCGAAGAAGGCCGAGATCGGACCATTGCCGGTGCCGGTCAGCACGGTGTCCGTGCCGTCGACGACCGCCTCGACAGTCAGGGTGTCGACGCCGTCGGTGTCGGTGGTGGTCTGGCCCGAGCGCAGCTGGACGCGCCCCCAGCGGGCCGTCGTGTCCTCCGGGCTGGGCAGGTACTCGTCCTGGAAGGCCGACCAGATCGCCTTGGGTGTGACCTCGCCGCCCTCCGCGTCCGTCTTCGCCTGGATGATCCGGGAGAAGTCGATCTGCATGCGGCGCGGCAGGTCCAGCTTGTGGTCGTTCTTCAGGACGTACGCGATGCCGCCCTTGCCGGACTGCGAGTTGACCCGGATGACCGCCTCGTAGGAGCGGCCCACGTCCTTGGGGTCGATGGGCAGGTAGGGCACCGCCCACTCGATCTCGTCCACCGTCTTGCCCTGGGCGGCCGCGTCGGCCTCCATGGCGTCGAAGCCCTTCTTGATGGCGTCCTGGTGGGAGCCGGAGAAGGCGGTGTAGACCAGGTCGCCCGCGTAGGGGTGGCGGGGGTGGATCTCCATCTGGTTGCAGTACTCGGAGGTGCGGCGGATGTCGTCGATCTGCGAGAAGTCGATCTGCGGGTCGACGCCCTGGCTGAAGAGGTTCATGCCCAGGGTGACCAGGTCGACGTTGCCGGTGCGCTCGCCCTGTCCGAACAGGCAGCCCTCGACGCGGTCCGCGCCGGCCATGATCGCCAGCTCGGCGGCGGCGACGGCGGTGCCGCGGTCGTTGTGCGGGTGGACCGACAGCGCGATGAACTCGCGGCGCGACAGCCGGCGCGACATCCACTCGAAGCGGTCGGCGTGCGTGGACGGCGTGGAGCGCTCCACGGTGGCGGGCAGGTTCAGGATGATCTCCCGGCCCGCCTCCGGCTGCCAGACGTCCATGACGCCCTCGCAGACCTCCAGCGCGAAGTCCAGCTCGGTGTCGGTGAAGATCTCCGGGCTGTACTGGTAGCCGAACACGGTCTCCGGGCCCAGCAGCTTCTCGGCGTACTCGACGACCAGCCGCGTACCGTCCACGGCGATCTGCTTGACCTGCTCCTTGGAGCCGCGGAAGACAACCCGGCGGAAGGTCGGCGCCGTCGCGTTGTACAGGTGGACGGTGGCCCGGTGGGCGCCGCGCAGCGACTCGACGGTGCGCTCGATCAGCTCTTCGCGGGCCTGGGTGAGGACCGAGATCGTCACGTCGTCGGGGATCGCGCCCTCTTCGATGATGGAGCGTACGAAGTTGAAGTCGGTCTCGCCGGAGGACGGGAAACCGACCTCGATCTCCTTGTAGCCCATGCGCACCAGCAGGTCGAACATCTCGCGCTTGCGGGTCGGCGACATGGGGTCGATCAGCGCCTGGTTGCCGTCGCGCAGGTCGGTCGAGAGCCAGCGCGGCGCCTTGGTGATGCGCCCGTTGGGCCAGCTGCGGTCGGCGATGTCCACGGCGTCGTACGGGCCGTACTTGCCGATGGGCATGCCGGACGGCTGCTGGGTGTGCGTGGCGTTGGTGACCGGCGTGGGGCGGCCGGCGGGGCTGTTCATGGCGTAGGGCTCCTCGGTGTCCAGCGGTGGGACGGCCGACTGTGTCGCTGCAGCACCAGACTCCGCGGGGAGGGGGTCGGCCTGTACTACAGACCCTCGCCGCGGCAGCTAAGGAGGAGCAGCCCGTAACGCATGATGTTCCGCAGCCTAGCTCAGGGGCGCCGAGGGCGCGGGCCCGTATCAGTATGCGATATCAAGCATCCGTAACGGTAGAACAGTGACCCTTCACTCGATTTCACCAATCATGGTGGCAACTAGTGACAGCGGCATGACCCGGTGCCACATTGCCGCCATGAACGTCTTCCATCCCGCTTTCTGCACCATCATCCCGCCGCATGTCCTCGACAAGCTGGCCCAGGCCGAGGACCCCGCGCTCGCAGGCCCCGCCCGCCGCACCCTCGAAGCGGACGCCGCCCGGCGCACCCACCGCCGACTGACCACGGTCCTCGGCTCGCCGCCGGTCGCGGCGCCCATGGGCGCCGCCGAGGGCAAGCCCCAGCGGACCATCCACGACGCGAAGAACAAGACCGACCTGCCCGGCCACAAAGTCCGCGGCGAGGGCGACAAACCCGGCAAAGACGCGACCGTCAACCGCGCGTACGCGGGCCTCGGCGCCACCTACGAGCTGCTGAACAAGGCCTTCTCGCGCAATTCGATCGACGACAGCGGGCTGCCGCTCATCGGGACCGTCCACTTCGACGAGCAGTACGGGAACGCCTTCTGGGACGGCACCCAGATGGTCTTCGGCGACGGCGACGGCGAGATCTTCCTCGATTTCACCCTCCCGGTGGACGTCATCGCCCACGAGCTGGCCCACGGCCTGACCCAGTACACGGCCAACTTCACGTACTTCGGCCAGCCCGGCGCGCTCAACGAGTCCGTCTCGGACGTCTTCGGCTCCCTGGTCAAGCAGTACGTCAACGACCAGACCGCCGACCAGGCCGACTGGCTGATCGGCGCGGGCCTGCTGGCCGAACGCGTCAACGGAGTGGCCCTGCGCTCCATGAAGGCCCCCGGCACGGCGTACGACGACGACGTGCTCGGCAAGGACCCGCAGCCCGCGACGATGGACGAGTACGTCCGTACCGGCCGGGACAACGGTGGTGTCCACATCAACTCCGGCATCCCGAACCGTGCCTTCTACCTGCTCGCCGAGGCTCTCGGCGGCAAGGCGTGGGAGCGGGCGGGACGGATCTGGTACGACACGATCACCAGCGGGGAGCTCCAGGTCGACGCGAGCTTCGCCGACTTCGCCCGGGTCTCCGTGGCCGCCGCGCACGCGCGTTTCGGCGACGGAGAGGAGCACGGAGCGCTGCTGAAGGCGTGGTCCCAGGTCGGGGTGCCTACCGGCTGAGCCGTATCCGTACTAGACAGGACCCATGCGTATTCAAGTGCGGCGCACGGGAGGATTCGCCGGCATCGAGCGCCATGCCGAGGTGGAGACCTCGGGACGGCCCGATGCCGGTGAGTGGCACGCCCTGGCCGACGAGGCGGTGGCCTCCGGCCGGAGCACGCCGCCGCTCGGGGTGCCGGACGGATTCAGCTACCGGATCACCATCGACGGCAAGACCGTCTACTGCGCGGACCCACGGTTGGGCGAGGCGCAGCGCCGGCTCATCTCGCGGGTCCTGAAAGAAGGCGTGTAGCGGACCTCCAGTGATCTGATGCGCGGTATGACCCTTGTGACGACCGACGCTTCCGATGCTGCCGCGCTCGCCGACTTCGAGCGCTATTACGACGCCGTACCGCGCTCCGCCGCGCGCGCCGAGGGCTTCGGTCCGCTGACCCTGTTCGTACGCGACCCCGACGGCGCGGGCTTTCCCTACTACGCCCGGCCCACACTGGGCTGGACCGGCGCCCCGGTGACCGCCGAGGCGGTGGAGCGGGTCAGGGCGCGGCAGCGGGATCTCGGCGTGCCCGAGACGTTCGAGTGGGTGCCGGAGACGACACCGGCCCTGCGCCCGGCTCTGGAGGAGAGCGGGCTCGCGGTGCGGAAACGTTGGCTGATGCTCCTGGACGACAGGGGCGCGGCCCCGGCGCCGCATCCGCTGGTGCGCCTGCTGCGGGCCGACGACCCGGCCCTGCCCGGCGCGCTCGCCGTGCCGCATCTGGCCTTCGCCGAACTCGGCACGGCGGTGGGGGCCGCGGGCGCCGACGAGCTGGCCGCCATGATCGCCTCCCAGCGGGGCGACGGCTCGGTGGAGCGGATCGCCGGCCGGATCGGGGCCGGGCAGTCCGTGGTGGCCGCGGCCGTCGATGGCGGTGTGGTGCTGTGCTCGGGCCAGTACCTCCCGGTCGGCACGGTCAGCGAGATCGTCGGCATCGGCACGCTGCCGACGGCGCGGCGCCGCGGGCTGGCCGTCTCGGTCACGGCGGCGCTGACCTCGGACGCGCGGTCGCGCGGCATCGACACGATCTTCCTGACGGCCACGGACGAAGCGGTGGCGCGGATCTACTCGCGGGTCGGCTTCCGGCACATCGGGACGTCGATGGAGGCGGCGGTCGCGGAGTAGCCCGCGGCCCCGGGCGGGCCTCAGACCCCGGCTTCGCCCTCGGGTCCTGTGAAGTCGTACTCGTCCACGGCCAGGTCGGCCCCGGTGTCGACGAGGAAACGCAGCATCTCCGTGGACACCAGCCAGCCGTGCGTCGCGACCTCGGTGGCCGAGTTCCGGTACTCGCGCACCACTTGAAGGACCGCCCCGCCGTCCTCGCCCTCTTCTTTCGCGAGTTGGGCGGCGAGGGCGGCGATCTCGTCCCGGTAGATCAGCAGCCGGCCCAGGACCCGCTCCATCTGCTCGTCGACAGGGAGGTCGGGGTCCCGGCACTCGACGACCCATCGGTGGTGCCTGGGCACATCGTGTTCCGGGAACTCGCTGCCGCGGACCGAGGTCCCGTCGGGGGTGAGGCCGAGCCGGGCCGTCATCGCGTCCGCGGTCGTCTCCTTGCTGTACAGAGCGAAGTAGACGTACTGATCGAGGTGCATCGCGTGACCGTACCCGTTGGCACGGTCACGCCCTCGACCCCTGAGGCCTAGAAGCCGAGCTTCCGCAGCTGCTTCGGGTCGCGCTGCCAGTCCTTCGCGACCTTGACGTGCAGGTCGAGGAAGACCGGCGTACCCAGCAGCGCCTCGATGTGCTTGCGGGACTTCGTCCCGACGTCCTTCAGGCGCTGACCCTTCGGGCCGATGATGATGCCCTTCTGGCTCGGACGCTCGATGAACACATTCGCGTGAATGTCCAGCAGCGGCCGGTCCGCGGGCCGCCCCTCGCGCGGCAGCATCTCCTCGACGACCACCGCGATGGAGTGCGGCAGCTCGTCGCGCACACCCTCCAGCGCCGCCTCACGGATCAGCTCCGCGATCATGACCATCTCGGGCTCGTCGGTGAGGTCGCCCTCCGGGTACAGCGGCGGGCTCTCCGGCAGCAGCGGGATCAGCAGATCGGCGAGCAGGCCGACCTGCTCGCCGCCGACGGCCGAGACCGGAACGATCTCCTGCCACTCGAAGCCGAGCTCCTTGGAGAGCTGATCGAGAGCGATGAGCTGCTCCGCGAGCTGCCGCGAGTCGACCAGGTCCGTCTTGGTGACGATCGCGATCTTCGGGGTCTTCTTGATCCCTGCGAGTTCCTTGACGATGAACTTGTCACCGGGGCCGAGCTTCTGGTCGGCGGGCAGGCAGAAGCCGATCACGTCGACCTGGGCCCAGGTGGTGCGTACGACGTCGTTGAGCCGCTCGCCCAGCAGGGTGCGCGGCTTGTGCAGCCCAGGGGTGTCGACCAGGATCAGCTGCGCCTCGGGCCGGTGCACGATGCCGCGCACGGTGTGGCGGGTGGTCTGCGGACGGCTGGAGGTGATGGCCACCTTCTGGCCGACCAGAGCGTTCGTCAGGGTGGACTTGCCCGCGTTGGGGCGACCGACGAAGCAGGCGAAGCCGGCTCTGTGGGGGGCTTCGGATGCGTGGGTGCTAGCGCTCATGGGGCCCATTCTCCCCGATCGCCCGCGCCGCGCTGACCAGAGGCCCGAGAAGCACAGCGCGCACGGCGGCGTACGCGCCCCCCGGCGGCTCCCGTCGCGGCCCGGCGCCGGTGCCACGGCGAGCGGCCGGGGCGGGACGGAGAAGCGGACGGCGGCTCTCTCGCGCGTCGCGCCGGTCCCGACGGCCGTCGGGAGCCTGACCTCGCCCCATGCGAGTCGGGGCACTCCCGCCCGGGGCTTCCCCGGGCGCACCTGCCGATCGGGCAGCGGCTCGGCGGGGATCTTCTTCAGCCCGCTGGAGGGCGGCCTACACGGGGAAGGAGATCTCGGCCCCGAGGTCGACGAGGTCGACGAGGTCGACTTTTGGACGAGTGGGATCGGGGTGACGTCGCCCAACTCGTCCGGAGGTGGTGCGGGGGTGGTGCGGGGGCCTGCTCAACCCGCGGTGACCGTCGCGCGCAGCTCCCCGTCCGGGCCGGCCACCAGCACCGGCGCCGCGGGTCCGCCCAGGTCACGTACCGCCGCGCGGTCCTCGTCCGACGCGCTCCGCGCCTCGGTGACCACGGCCGCGGCCTCCAGCGACTTCGCGCCACTGGCGACGGCCATCGCGACGGCGGTCCGCAGGGCACTGAGCTTCAGCGAGTCCAGCTCCACGGTCCCGGCGACGTACGTCCGCCCGGTCTCGTCGCGCACGGCCGCACCCTCCGCGACCCCGTTGCGGGTACGGGCACTGCGCGCCAGCGTGATGATCTTGCGGTCCTCGGGGCCGAGCTCGGTGTTCTGCGTCGTCATGACCCGAGCATAACGACCTGGGGGGCAATGGAGCGTGGATCAGCGAGCGGCGTCCTGCGGCTTCGCATCTTAGGCGGAGGAGGGAGGCGACGCGGAGCGTCGTCGACCGACGACAACGCCGGAGGCGGAGCCGCAGGGCGCCGGGAGCCCGCGCACTATTGCCCCCCAGGTCGTAAGGAGCGGGCGCGCTCAGCCCGCGACCGGGTACATCGAGCCGCGCCGGCCTTCGGGCGACGCCGGCCACTCCAGCTTGGCCGCCGTGTCCGCCTCAGGGAGCGGGGTGCGCAGGACGATCGACAGGTCCGGCGTCCCGCTGCTCGGCGTGCTGGCAGCGACGCAGGGTGAACTCTTCGACGGCGTGCGGACGGCGCCGGCCGTGGACGCGGTGATCCTGCTGGCCGCCGCGGGTCCGGTCGCGGCGGGACTGCTCGCCGGGCGCACCCGGCAGCGGCGTTGAGACAGGTGGTTCAGGGCCGGTCGAGCCGCAGGCGCTCCGCCTTGGGCAGACCGGCCACCACCAGGTCGTACGAGTCCTCGATCAGCTCACGGACCGTCCGGTCCGGGAGGCCGCCGACGGTGACCGTGTTCCAGTGGCGCTTGTTCATGTGCCAGCCGGGGGCGATCGCCGGGTGCTCCTCGCGCAGCCGGACCGCGATCTCCGGCTCGCACTTGAGGTTGACCTTCAGGGGCTCACCGTCCAGTGAGCTGAGGGCGAAGAGCTTGCCGAGGACCTTGAAGACCGAGGTCTCCGGGCCGAACGGGAACTCTTCGACCGCCGCGTTGAATTCCAGGCAGAACGCCCTCAGCTCCTGCGGGGTCATTTCGTCGCTTTCTCTTCGGTCGGCTCGACGAGCACTGTGACGATCTTGTTGCGGCGGCCCGCCGGGGACTCCGCGGTGAGCCGCAGGGCGCGGCCGTCCGGCAGGTCGACGACGGCGGAAGCGCCCGCGATGGGGACGCGTCCGAGCGACTTCGCCAGGAGTCCGCCGACGGTCTCCACGTCCTCGTCGTCGAGTTCATCGAGGCCGTAGAGCTCGCCGAGGTCGCCGATGTCGAGGCGGGCGGTGACGCGGTAACAGCCTTCGCCCAAGTCGTCGACGGGCGGCAGTTCACGGTCGTACTCGTCGGTGATCTCGCCGACGATCTCTTCCAGGATGTCCTCGATGGTGACGATGCCGGCCGTGCCGCCGTACTCGTCGATGACGACGGCGACGTGATTGCGCTCCTGCTGCATCTCGCGCAGCAGGTCCCCGGCGTTCTTCGTGTCGGGGACGAAGACGGCGGAGCGCATCGCGGTGGAGACCAGGTCGGACTCGGAGTCGCGGTTGATGTGCGTCTTCCTGACCAGGTCCTTGAGATAGACGATGCCGACGATGTCGTCCTCGTTCTCGCCGGTCACCGGGATGCGGGAGAAGCCGGAGCGCAGGGCGAGGGTGAGGGTCTGGCGGATCGTCTTGTAGCGCTCGATGGAGATCAGGTCGGTCCTGGGGACCATGACCTCGCGTACGAGTGTGTCGCCGAGCTCGAAGACCGAGTGCACCATGCGGCGCTCGTCGTCCTCGATCAGGGACTCCTGCTCGGCCAGGTCGACCATCGCGCGCAGCTCCGCCTCGCTGGCGAAGGGGCCCTTGCGGAAACCCTTGCCGGGCGTCAGCGCGTTGCCGATGAGGATCAGCAGTTGCGGGATGGGGCCCATGATCCGGGCCAACGGCAGCAGAACGTACGCCGACGCGGTCGCCGTGTTCAGCGGGTGCTGGCGGCCGATGGTGCGCGGCGACACCCCGACGGCGACATAGCTGACGAGGACCATCACCGCGATGGCGATGGCCAGCGCCTCCCAGGTCTCGTCGAACTCGCGCAGGCAGACATATGTGACGAGGACCCCGGCCGCCATCTCGCAGGCGACCCGCACCAGCAGCGCGACATTCAGATAGCGGACCGGGTCGGCGGCGACCTGCGCCAGCTTGGCGCTGCCGCGGCGGCCCGCGCGGGCCGCCTCGTCGGCGCGGAACGTGGAGACGCGGGCGATGCCCGCCTCCGCGCACGCGGCGAGCCAGGCGACGACGACCAGCAGGACCGCGCCGGTGATCAGTTGCGCGGTCATGAAACGGTCGGCGCGGGCGACGGGCCGGTCATTCCCTGGTCCGAGCGCCAGCCGTCGACGATCGCGGCCTGGAGGCCGAACATCTCGGCCTTCTCGTCCGGCTCCTCGTGGTCGTAACCGAGCAGGTGCAGCACACCATGGACGGTCAGGAGCTGAAGCTCCTCGTCCATGGAGTGCTGCGTCTCGGCTTCCTCACCCTGGGACTTGGCGATCTCCGGGCAGAGCACGATGTCACCGAGCAGGCCCTGCGGGGGCTCTTCGTCGTCCTTGACCGGCGGACGCAGCTCGTCCATCGGGAAGGACATGACGTCGGTCGGACCCGGCAGGTCCATCCACTGGATGTGCAGCTGCTCCATGGCGGCGGTGTCCACGACGATCACCGAGAGCTCGGAGAGCGGGTGGATACGCATCCGGGTGAGCGCGTAGCGGGCGATGTCGAGGATCGCCCGCTCGTCGACCTCGGTTCCGGACTCGTTGTTGACATCGATCGACATGGTGCTGGGTTACTACTTCCCGTTGCGGCTGTCGTACTGCTCGTACGCGTCGACGATACGGCCGACCAGCTTGTGCCGGACGACATCCTGGGAGGTGAGCCGGGAGAAGTGGACGTCGTCGAGGCCCTCCAGGATGTCCTGGACCTGACGCAGACCGCTCTGGGTCCCGCTCGGCAGGTCGACCTGGGTGACGTCGCCCGTGATGACGATCTGGGAGTCGAAGCCCAGCCGGGTCAGGAACATCTTCATCTGCTCGGCGCTGGTGTTCTGCGCCTCGTCCAGGATGATAAACGCATCATTAAGGGTCCTGCCTCGCATGTATGCCAGCGGCGCCACCTCGATCGTCCCCGCCGCCATCAGCCGCGGGATCGTCTCCGGGTCGAGCATGTCGTGCAGCGCGTCGTAGAGCGGGCGCAGATACGGGTCGATCTTCTCGTAGAGCGTGCCGGGCAGGAAGCCGAGCCGCTCGCCCGCCTCGACGGCCGGCCTGGTCAGGATGATCCGGTTGACCTGGTGGGACTGCAGGGCCTGGACCGCCTTGGCCATGGCGAGATACGTCTTGCCGGTGCCCGCGGGGCCGATGCCGAAGACGATGGTGTGCTTGTCGATGGCGTCGACGTACCGCTTCTGGTTGACCGTCTTGGGGCGGATGGTGCGGCCGCGGCTGGAGAGGATGTTCTGCGTGAGGACCTCGGCGGGGGTCTCGGTGGTCGCCGTGCCGTTGCCGTTTCCGTCGGCCTTGAGCATGGCGATCGAACGTTCCACAGCATCCTCCGTCATCGGCTGCCCGGTGCGGAGCACCAGCATCATCTCGTCGAAAAGGCGCTGGATCAGGGCGACTTCCACCTCGTGACCGAGCACGCTCACCTGGTTGCCCCGGACATGGATGTCGACGTCCGGGAACGCCTTCTCGATGACGCGCAGTAGGGCGTCACCGGAGCCCAGGACGGTCACCATGGGGTGCATGGCGGGGACCGAGAAGTGGGCTCGTGCCTGCCCCGGCGCGGGGGCGGCTGGGTCTGGAGCTTCAGATGTCTGAGTCATGGGCCGGCACAAAGGCCTGCACATACCTCCCGCTGCAGGGTTCTCGCTGCTCGACAACCTCTGGAACACCAAGCGTACGTCTGCGCACTGACAAGGCCGAGGCCTTTTCCTCGCGGCACCTTGCGCGGCCTGCGCGCGCCGCGCCTGGGCCCGCGGCGGCTCTACTACGCGGGTGTGTCTCTGGGCGGGCGGCTCTGGGCGGGCGGCTCTCTACGCGGGCGTGCGGAAGCCGATCGTCGGCACCGCCCGGCGCAGCGGCCAGGGCCGGCCCGCCGCGGGCAGCAGGTCCTCCAGGAACGCGTACCGCCGCAGCGCCTGCGGGTCCTGCGCTTCGCACGCCTGCACCTTCCGCCACCAGGCCGCGATCTCCGACCAGCCGGGCGCCGACAGCGAGCCGCCGAACTCCTGGACCGACAGGGCGGCCGTCAGCCCCGCGAAGGCGAGCCGGTCCGCCAGCGGCCAGCCGGCGAGCGTGCCGGTGACGAAGCCGGCGACGAAGACATCGCCCGCGCCGGTCGGGTCGAGCGCATCGACGGCGATGGCGGGGACCTGCGCGGTCTCCCCCGTCGAGCCGTCCACGGCGTACGCGCCCTCCGCGCCCAGGGTGACGACGGCGACCGGCACCTTCTCGGCCAGCGCGCGGGCCGCGGCGCGCGGGCAGTCGGTGCGGGTGTAGCGCATCGCCTCCTCGGCGTTGGGCAGGAACGCCTCGCAGTGCTCCAGGTCCGTGAGGCCCGTCAGGTCCCAGCGGCCCGTGTCGTCCCAGCCGACGTCGGCGAACACCTTGGCGCCACTGCGCGCGGCTGCGGCGATCCACTCCTCGCTGCGGCCGGGGGCCAGGGCTGCGATGGCGCCACGCGCGCGTGGCGGGCACTGCGGGAAGGGTCCTGGGCCCGCGGGGGGCGGGGCCTCGTGGCCGTGGGACACCATGGTCCGTTCGCCCTCGTACGCCATGGACACGGTCACCGGTGAGTGCCAGCCGGGCACCGTGCGTGACATGCCCAGGTCAATGCCCTCGCCCTGCGCGAGGGCATCCCAGCAGTACTCGCCGTAGTGGTCGTCGCCGAAGGCCGCGGCGAGTGAGGTGCGCAGGCCGAGCCGGGCCAGGGCGGTCGCCATGTTGGCGACGCCGCCGGGGCTGGAGCCCATGCCGCGCGCCCAGGACTCGGTGCCGCGCACCGGGGCGCTGTCCAGGCCGGTGAAGATGATGTCGAGGAAGACCGTGCCGGTGAGGAAGACGTCGCAGCACGGGCCGTCCGGGGAGCGCAGCCCGTCCAGCGGATCGAGGCTGCTCGATCCGCCGGACTGTCCGGAGTGGTCACTGCTGGCTGCGTGCGTTCTCACCGTGCGCTCCCCTGGGGTGGTGCCTGGTGGTGCGGATTCAGGCCAGTGTGCCCGACTACGCGTCCAGAGGGGCTCGCGGCAATGCGTCAGTGATGTGAACGGTCTCCTCGGCGCACGCCTCGCGTCACCAGCGCGGCAGCGGCGGCGCCGTCCACTGCTCGTACCCGTCGGCCCCGCGCATCGCGGCGGCGTCGTCGCGGTCGCGCATCGCGCCGTACGCCGTCTCGTCGAGCCAGCGGCGGTGCAGGCGCTCCAGGGCGTCCCGGTCGAGCTCGACGCCGAGGCCGGGGGCGTCGGACACCGTCAGCCGGCCCTCGTCGAAGGTGTGGCGCCGGGTGATGACGTCCTCGGTCTGCCACGGGTAGTGGCTGTCGCAGGAGTGGTCCAGGTTGGGGACGGTGGCGGCGACATGGGTCATCGCGGCGAGGCTGATACCCATGTGGGTGTTGGAGTGCATGGACAGGCCGACGCCGAAGGTCCGGCAGATCGCGGCCAGTTCACGGGTGTTGCGCAGTCCGCCCCAGTAGTGGTGGTCGGAGAGGATCACCTGAACGGCGTTGGTGCGGAAAGCCTCGCGGATCTCGGGGAAGGTCGTCACGCACATGTTGGTGGCGAGCGGCACGTCCGTCCCGGCGGACACCTCGGCCATGGCGGGGGTGCCGGGCGCCGGGTCCTCCAGGTATTCGAGGACGCCGGCGAGCTCCTTGGCGACCGTCAGGGAGGTCTCGGTCGTCCAGGCGCCGTTGGGGTCCAGCCGCAGCGGGTGGCCGGGGAAGGCCTCGGCGAGTGCCCGCACGGCGGCGATCTCCTGCTCGGGCTCGAAGACGCCGCCCTTGAGCTTGAAGGAGCCGAAGCCGTGTTCGCGTACGAAGCGCCGGGCCTGCTCCACGATGCCGGCCGGGTCGAGCGCCGCGCCCCAGTCGTCGCTCTCGCCCGCGCCGCCGGGGTGCTCGGCCCAGCGGTAGAAGAGGTACGCGCTGTACTCGACGTGGTCGCGGACCTTACCGCCGAGGAGGGTGTGCACGGGCTGCCCGTACGCCTTGCCCAGGATGTCCAGGCAGGCCACCTCGAAGGCGGAGACGACGGACAGCCGCAACTTGTCGGCGGTCTGGACGCCGCGCAGCCCGCCGACGTCGATGGCGTGGTCCTCGCGCGCGTGGTCGACACCGACCCGCTGCGCGAGGGTGAACAGGCCGTTGAGGTCGGCCGCGTCGTGGCCGGGCAGCAGATCGGCGTACGGCCGGGCCAACTCCAGGTACTTGGTGTCGCCGTAGGTCTCGCCGACTCCGGCGATCCCGTCCGCCGTGACCACCTCGACGACCAGGCGGGGGGTGTACGGCTGGTGCACCCCTTGGACATTGAGCAGGGGTGGGTCAGAGATGAGAACAGGGGTCAGCCGGACTTCGGTGATGGTCAGGTCCGCCACAGCTAGTCATCTCCGTATGTAAACGACGTCCATGTATGAAGATGCAGCGTAAGGAGGCGCACCGAAGTGCGTCAACGGCCCCGGCACAACGGTCGGGGCACGACCGTTGTGCCGGGGCCGTCAGAAGACGTGCGCGTCGACCTCGGCGAGATACCGGGCGCGGCGCTCCTCGTCGTCGTCGAGGAAGGCCGCCAGGAAGGAGTTGCGGGCCAGCTCGCGCAGCTGCTCGTGGCCGAGCCCGAGCGCCTCGTGGACAGCGTGGAAGGTGTCGCCGACGTAACCGCCGAAGTAGGCCGGGTCGTCGGAGTTCACCGTCACGAGCAGGCCGGCCGCCATCATCTCCCGCAGCGGATGCTGTTCCAGGATGTCGATGGTCCGCAGCCGTACGTTCGAGAGCGGGCACAGCGTCAGTGGCACCCGGTCCCGCACCAGCCGCTCCACCAGCTCCGGGTCCTCCATGGACCGCAGCCCGTGGTCGACGCGCTCGACTCCCAGGATGTCCAGGGCCTCCCAGATGTACGCCGGCGGGCCCTCCTCGCCCGCGTGCGCGACCCTGCGCAGCCCGAGGGCGGCGGCCTCCTCGTACACCTCACGGAACTTCGACGGCGGGTGCCCGACCTCCGCCGAGTCCAGGCCGACGGCGGCGATCCGGTGCAGATGCGGCTTGGCGTCCGCCAGCGTCGCCAGCGCCGATTCGGCACTCTCGTCGCGCAGGAAGCACATGATCAGCCGGGTGGAGATGCCGTGCCGCTCCTCGCTGTTGTCCAGCGCGCGGGACAGCCCGTCGATCACGGTGGCGATCTCCACACCGCGCGCGGTGTGCGCCTGCGGGTCGAAGAAGATCTCCGCGTGCCGCACCCCCTGCTGCGCGGCGCGCGCCAGATAGGCGTCGGCGAGCTCCTCGAAGTCCTCCTCGGTGCGCAGCACGGCCATCAGCGCGTAGTACAGGTCGAGGAAGGTCTGGAGGTCGTCGAAGAGGTAGGCGCGGCGCAGCTCCTCGGTGTCGGCGTGGGGCAGCTTCACCCCGTTCCGCTCGGCGAGCGCGAAGGCCAGCTCTGGCTCGAGGGTTCCTTCGATGTGGAGGTGCAGTTCGGCCTTGGGGAGGTGCATGAGGGTTCTTCTCGTCGGGGTCGATCGAAGGGCGGTGTGGTGGTTCAGGGGCTGCGCTTGGGCAGCGGCACTCTCAACAGGTCGGCGGCGACGGTCAGTTCGCCGTCGAACCCGGCCGCGCGGGCCTGGCGTTCGAAGGCGTCGGGGTCGCTGTAGCGCTGCGAGAAATGGGTCAGGACGAGGTGGCGTACGCCCGCCCCGCGTGCCACCCGCCCGGCCTGGCCGGCGGTCAGGTGGCCGTGGTCGACGGCCAGCTTCTCGTCCTCGTCGAGGAAGGTCGACTCGATGACGAGCATGTCGCAGCCCTCGGCGAGCGCGTACACGCCGTCGCACAGCCGGGTGTCCATGACGAACGCGAAGCGCTGTCCTGGCCGCGCCTCGCTGACCTGGTCGAGCGTGACGCCGCGCAGCTCACCGTCGCGCTGCAGGAGGCCGACGTCCGGCCCCGAGATGCCGTGCTCGGCGAGCAGCGCGGGCAGCATGCGGCGCCCGTCCGGCTCGGTGAGGCGGTAGCCGTACGACTCGACGGGGTGCGAGAGCTTGTGGGCGTCGAGGACGTACGTCGGCGCGGTGGCCAGTACCCCGTCGGCGTCGACCGGCGCCTCGGTCAGCTTCACCGTCTCGCGGTAGGCGGTGGCGTACCGCAGCCGGTCGAAGAAGTGCCGGCCGCTCGCCGGGTAGTGCGCGGTGACGGGGTGCGGGACCCGGTCGAGGTTGATGCGCTGGATCACTCCGGCGAGGCCCAGCGAGTGGTCGCCGTGGAAGTGCGTGACGCAGATCCGGTTCAGGTCGTGCGCGGCGACTCCGGCGCGCAGCATCTGGCGCTGGGTGCCCTCGCCGGGATCGAAGAGGATGCCCTCGCCGTCCCAGCGCAGCAGATAGCCGTTGTGGTTGCGGTGCCGGGTGGGGACCTGACTGGCGGTGCCGAGGACCACCAGTTCTCGTGCGGACACGGGTTCTGCCCTATCCGGGCGGCCAGTTGAGACCGCGCCCGCCGAGCACATGGGCGTGCGCGTGGAAGACGGTCTGGCCCGCGCCGCTGCCGGTGTTGAAGATGACCCGGTAGCCGGTGGCCTCGATCTTCTCGTCGGCCGCGACGGCGCCCGCCTCGCGCAGCACGTCCGCCGCGATCTGCGGCTCCGCGGCGGCGAGCGAGGCGCTGTCCGGGTGGTGCACCTTGGGGATGACCAGGACGTGGGTCGGGGCCTGGGGGTTGATGTCGCGGAACGCGACGGTGGTTTCCGTCTCGCGGACGACGGTCGCGGGCACCTCACCCGCGACGATCTTGCAGAACAGGCAGTCCGCCTGTCGTTCTCCCGCCATGGTCCGTGGCCTCCTCGGTTCCGGTCAGGACGTGCCGATCAGGATGTACCGATCAAGTATGTCTGATCCGGTACCCCCGGAACCGTCGACTCCCACCGGCCGTCGGCGGAGCCGCCCACTCAGCAGCCGCTTCCCTCTGTCCGTGCCTGCGGGCCGCCGAGTCCAGCCAGCCGGACCTGCCCGTACTCCCGGTGCGCCAGCGGCAGCCGGTACGTCCCGGCGTCCTCGCGCAGCACCACCGACGCGTCGACGAGCGAGGCCAGTTCGGCGCCGCCGGTGAAGACCGTCCTGACCTGGTCGCCGGTGAAACTGCCGGTGAACGAGGAGAGCCGGGCCCACAGCAGCCGCTCGACGCGGCCGCACAGGTCGTGGCTCCACTCGATCGCGTTGAGCAGGGAACGGTGCCTGGCGGGCGCCTTCGGACCGTGTATCAGTACGTCGAACCGCTCGCCCGGGGTGCACAGGCTCCCGTACAGCTGCTGCGGTTCGGTCGCACGCAGGCTGCGCGCGGCCAGCAGCACGCCCGGACCGTACGTGCTCACAGGTGTCCAGTACGAGCAGACCGCGCCGGCCGGCGAGCAGCCGCAGCACGACGTCCGTGGGGTCGGGCCCCGGTGTCGACGCGGCGTGCAGGGAGGCCGCGACGGCGTGCGGGACCCGCGCGGCGGCGCCGCAGGCGGCGAGGTCGCCGTGGTGGACGGGTCCACCATCCTTACGCCGCCACGGAACCGGTCCGCGAGCGAGGCCGCGGCGCGCACCGCGATCCGGCTCTCGCCGACACCGCCGGGCCCAAGGAGCGTGACCATGCGGGCGCTGCCGAACAGCGTGCGTACCAATTCGATTTCGGGCTCCCGGCCGACAAAGCTCGTCATCTCGCTCGGGAGGTCAGTCCGCTGCCAGCGCCAGCCCGATTCCGACATGCCTGCCCCATCCGCTCGACACCGGCCAACTCCCCAAACTAGGAGCGTGGTCACCGGCTGTCAGGGTGGTCGCCGTATCGACTCACTTACGACCTCGGGGGCAATAGCGCGCGGGCTCCCGGCGCCCTGCGACTCCGCCTCCGGCGTTGTCGTCGGCCGACGACGCTCCGCGTCGCCTCCCTCCTCCGCCTAGGACGCGAAGCCGCAGGACGCCACTCGCTGATCCACACTCCATTGCCCCCGAGGTCGTTAGCGGTCGCTCCCCTTCCCCTCGCAATCCTCCTACTGTTCCCCCGGCACACCTCACCGCGTCACCGCGTCACCGCGTCACTTCGTCGAGGGGCAGTCGCAGGTGGGCTCCGGGTCCGCGGTGACGGTGGTCGTGACGGTCACGCTGGGCCGGGGCTGGTCGTCGCTCGGCGGACGCGGGGCCGGGGTGGTGGTCGGCGGGGCCGAGGTCCGCGTCGGCTCGTACGTGATGGGCGGCGTCGGATTCCTGGTGGTCGGCGCGGCTTCGCAGTTGCCGAGGACATTGGCCTGGAAGACGGTTTTGGTGCCGACCCTGGCAGTCAGGTCGCCGCGCACGCAGCGCCCGTCGCGCTCCTCGGTCACCTTGCCCTCGATACGGATCTCCTGCCCGCCTTTGGTCTCGCCCTCGCACTTGACGGACGCGACACTGCGGGCGGAGCTGGTCGGGGCCGTGGTGCTCGTGTCGACCCTGCGGCCCTCGCCGACGGTCGCCGTGCAGCTCATCCACCGCACATCGACCCCGGCGCGCTCCAGCGTGCGCGTGCCGGTCTGGTCGGTGGTCATGGCCACGGCCACCGAGCTCATCCCGTCCACTCCCGGCTCGCAGGCCGGGACCGCCACAACTGCCGCACCGGCGAGGCCGATTGCCGCCAGGGTGTGCCGGTGCCGTATTCGCCTCAATGCCCCCATGGTCGCCAGCCTCCCACCCGTCGGCCGGATGGAAAAGACAGGTTGCGGCCACGTCCTCGCGCGCCCGGTCGACCGGCCTCGATCAGCCCGGACCGGCGTAGGTCAGCCTTGCATCAGCAGCCACTCCTGAAGCTCCACGAGGTTGCCCTCGGGGTCCTTCAGGTGCGCCACGCGCATCCGGTCGGTCAGCGGGGCGGGCCCGTGCACGAGGTCGGCGCCGCGGCCGGCGATCTCCTGGCAGTAACGGTCGAGGTCATCGACGCGCAGCACCACGAGCGAGCGGTGGCCGTCCGGCACGTCGGCCAGCTCACCGAGGACCTCGGCCATCATGGCGCGGTCCTGGAGAGCGATCCCGGCGGAGCCCCCGGGTGGCGAGAACTTCTCGTACGGGCCGCTCGCGAAGCCCGACTGCGGTGTCAGGCCGAGCACTTCGCCGTAGAAGCGGTAGCAGGCGGGAAAGTCCGAGACGAGCAGCCGGACCTGGGCGAGTTCCATCACAGTGTCCTTCCTGGGGGACGGATCCTCGGGAAGGATCCTGGCGACGGACCGGGTCAGGACCAGCGGCCGGTGCGCCCGAGGAGCAGCGCGGCGGCGGCGGTTCCGGCGGTGGAGGTACGCAGCACACTCGGACCCAGCCGGTACGGCTCGGCCCCGGCCTGCGCGAAGAGCGCCAGCTCGTCCGGGGAAACGCCCCCTTCGGGGCCGACGACCAGCACGATCGTTCCCGCGTCGGGGAGTTGGGCGGTGGCCAGGGCCTCGCTGCCCACCGAAGGGTCCTCGTGCAGGACGGCCGCGAAGTCGGCGGTGGCCAGAAGTGCGCCCACCTGCTTGGTGCTCATGACATCGGCAACCTCGGGGAAGCGCACCCGGCGCGACTGCTTGCCCGCCTCGCGGGCCGTCGCGCGCCACTTGGCCAGGGCCTTGAGGCCGCGGTCGCCCCTCCACTGCGTGATGCAGCGGGACGCGTGCCACGGCACGATCGCGTCGACCCCGGTCTCCGTCATGGTCTCGACGGCCACTTCGCCGCGGTCGCCCTTGGGGAGGGCCTGGACAACGGTGAGGCGGGGCGCGGGTGTTGGCTCCTCGGACACCGAGTCCAGCTGGACCACCAGCCGGTCCTTGTCCTCGGTCGCCAGTACGACGCACTCCGCCCAGCTGCCGCGGCCGTCCGTCAGGACGACGTCCTCACCGGCGTGCAGCCGCTTCACGGTGACGGCGTGCCGCCCCTCGGGCCCGTCCAGCACAAACCTGCCTCCGGGCCCCGAAGCCAGCTTGTCGACGACGAAGACCGGCGCCGTCATGACGCCTCGCCGCGCTTCACCGGCGCCGAGACGTCCCGCAGGGCCAGCTCGGCCCGCGCGGCGTCGGTCTCCGCCGCCAGGACCTCGACCAGCTGTCCTGCGGGCATCTCGCGCGCCATCCGGTGCCCCTGGCCGGCCCACAGGGCCATGCCCTGGGCGTCGCCCGCCTTGGCCGCGGCCTTGCGCAGGCCGGAGGTGATGTGGTGCACCTGGGGGTAGGCGGCGGGGGCGTACGGGCCGTGCTCGCGCATGAAGCGGTTGACGAGGCCGCGGGCGGGGCGGCCGGAGAAGGCGCGGGTCAGTTCCGTGCGTACGAACAGCGGATTCGTCATGGCCTGCTTGTGCAGGGCGTTGGCGCCTGACTCGGGACAGACCAGGAACGCCGTACCGAGCTGCGCGGCCTCCGCGCCCAGCGCGAGAACCGCCGCGATCTGCGCGCCGCGCATCAGGCCGCCCGCCGCGATGATCGGCAGCTGTATGGTCTCGCGGACCTGCGTGATCAGGGACAGCAGGCCGATCCCGGTGCCGTCGCTCTGCGGGTCGTCGCGGTGCGTGCCCTGGTGGCCGCCGGCCTCGATGCCCTGCACACACACGGCGTCGGCGCCGGACCACTGCGCGGCCTGGGCCTCTTCGGGGGTGGTGACCGTCACGACGGTGAAGGTGCCGACCTTGGCGAAGGAGTCGAGTACGGGACGGGCGGGGCAGCCGAAGGTGAAGGAGATGATGGGGACGGGATCGTCGAGGAGGATGGCTAGCTTCGCCTCGTAGCCGTCGTCGGAGCCGCCGTCGGTCTCGCCGAGAGGGGTCTCGTACCAGCCGGCCTCGCCCGCGAGCTGATGGCGGTACACCTCGATGGAGGCCGGGTCGGCGTAGTTGGGCTGCGGCATGAAGAGGTTGACGCCGAAGGGCCGGGTCGTCAGCCCCCGCAGCTGCTTGATCTCCTCGTACATGCCGTCGGCGGTCTTGTAACCGGCGGCCAGGAAACCGAGACCACCGGCCTCGGAGACCGCTGCGACCAGCTGAGGACACGATGCGCCGCCCGCCATGGGGGCCTGCACGATCGGAAAGCGACAGAGATCGGTCAGTGCGGAGGACATGAACGCATCGTTTCATGTCCTCCGCACTCCGCCGAATCCGGCCGTGCGCCCCGCGAGGCGCACGACGCCGACGGCGGAGCGCAACCTGCGGCAGGGCCGACGGGCGTCGGCCGGGTCGGCCGGGGGCGATACCCAGCCCCCCGGCCGACCCGGCCACGAGCCGCGTCAGCGGCCGTTGAACGCGTCCTTCAGCCGGGAGAACAACCCCTGCTGCCCGGGCTGACTGAGTCCCCCCGGGGGGAACCCCCGGACCCCCGGCCACGAGCCGCGTCAGCGGCCGTTGAACGCGTCCTTCAGCCGGGAGAACAACCCCTGCTGCCCGGGCTGGAACTGCCCGATGGGGCGTTCCTCGCCGCGCAGCTTCGCGAACTGGCGCAGCAGGTCCTCCTGCTGCGGGTCCAGCTTCTGCGGGGTCAGCACCTCGACGTGCACGATCAGGTCGCCCCGGCCACCACCCCGCAGATGCGTGATGCCACGCCCGTGCAGCGGGATCGACTGGCCCGACTGCGAACCGGGCCGGATGTCGATCTCCTCGATGCCGTCCAGCGACTCCAGCGGCACCTTCGTGCCGAGCGCCGCCGCCGTCATCGGGATGGTGACCGTGCAGTGGAGATCGTCGCCGCGCCGCTGGAACACCGCGTGCGGCAGCTCGTGGATCTCGACGTACAGATCGCCCGCCGGGCCGCCGCCGGGGCCGACTTCGCCCTCGCCGGCCAGCTGGATCCTGGTGCCGTTGTCGACACCGGCCGGGATCTTGACCGTGAGCGTGCGGCGGGACCGCACCCGGCCGTCGCCCGCGCACTCCGGGCACGGCGTCGGCACGACCGTGCCGAAGCCCTGGCACTGGGGGCACGGCCGCGAGGTCATGACCTGGCCCAGGAAGGACCGGGTGACCTGCGACACCTCGCCACGACCGCGACACATGTCACAGGTCTGCGCGGAGGTGCCCGGCGCGGCGCCCTCACCGCTGCAGGTCGTGCACACGATGGCCGTGTCGACCTGAATTTCCTTGGTCGTGCCGAAGGCCGCCTCATTGAGGTCGATCTCCAGCCGGATCATCGCGTCCTGGCCGCGCCGCGTCCGCGACCTCGGCCCGCGCTGGGACGCCGTTCCGAAGAAAGCGTCCATGATGTCCGAGAAGTTCCCGAAGCCGCCCTGGCCGAAGCCGCCGGCTCCGCCGCCCGCCTGCGAGAGCGGGTCGCCACCGAGGTCGTAGACCTGCTTCTTCTGCGGGTCCGACAACACCTCGTAGGCGGCGTTGATCTCCTTGAAGCGTTCTTGTGTCTTGGGGTCAGGATTGACATCCGGGTGCAGCTCGCGGGCGAGCCGACGGAATGCCTTCTTGATCTCGTCCTGGGAAGCGTCGCGGCGCACGCCGAGTACGGCGTAGTAGTCCGTGGCCACTTACGACTCCGCCAGGATCTGTCCGACGTAACGTGCCACTGCGCGTACCGCTCCCATCGTTCCGGGGTAGTCCATGCGGGTCGGTCCGACCACGCCGAGTTTGGCGACTGCCTCGTCGCCCGAACCGTAGCCGACTGCGACGACGGACGTGGAACTCAGCCCCTCATGGGCGTTCTCATGACCGATTCGTACGGTCATGGTCGAATCTGTTGCCTCACCCAGCAGCTTGAGGAGGACGACCTGCTCCTCAAGTGCTTCCAGCACCGGCCGGATGGTGAGAGGAAAATCATGTCCGAATCGGGTGAGATTGGCGGTGCCGCCGATCATCAGCCGCTCCTCGGTCTCCTCGACCAGAGTCTCCAGGAGAGAGGACAGAACTGTCGAAACGGTTCCTCTGTCGTCCGTGTCGAAGGATTCCGGGAGATCCTGCACCAGTTGCGGTACGTCCGCGAAACGGCGCCCGACGACCCGGCTGTTGAGCCGGGCGCGCAGATCGGCCAGCGAGGCCTCCCCGAAGGGCGCCGGGCAGTCGATCATGCGCTGCTCGACCCGTCCGGTGTCCGTGATCAGCACGAGCATCAGGCGGGCGGGGACCAGTGCGAGCAATTCCACGTGGCGCACCGTCGAGCGGGTGAGCGACGGGTACTGCACGACGGCGACCTGCCGGGTCAGCTGCGCGAGCAGCCGGACCGTGCGGGCCACCACGTCGTCGAGGTCCAGTGCTTCGTCCAGGAAGCTGTGGATCGCGCGGCGCTCGGGCGTCGACAGGGGCTTGACCCCCGCGAGCCGGTCCACGAACAGGCGGTACCCCTTGTCCGTCGGAATCCGCCCCGCGCTGGTGTGCGGCTGGGCGATGAAACCCTCGTCCTCCAGGGCGGCCATGTCATTGCGGACCGTGGCCGGGGAGACACCGAGCTTGTGCCGCTGGGTGAGCGCCTTGGAGCCCACCGGCTCCTCGGTGCCCACATAGTCCTGGACGATGGCGCGCAGCACCTCGAGTCTGCGTTCGCTGAGCATGGCGCACACCTCCAGCTGTCGGTCGTCGGCTTCTACTTGGCACTCGCTGCGGGTGAGTGCCAGCAAATCTCCCTGGCCAGTGTACGGCGGGGAGGTACGCCCCTAGCAAGGGCGGCCGGTCACGATGTCGCACGACGGCGCTGTTCAGCGGGCGGAATGGGCCCGGGTGGGTCTAGCGTCGCGGTATGGACGTGAGTTGGGAAGAGGCAGGGTGGGAGCGGGTCGCACCGGGGGTGGGGCGGCGGCGCATGCCCGGGTGGGACGCGACGGTCGGGCTGGTCGCGGGCACCGGCAGGGCCCTGATGATCGACAGCGGCTCGACCCTCAGGGAGGGCGCCGAGCTGCGCACCCAGGCGCAGTCCCTGCTGGGTCACCGGGTGACGCATGTCGCGCTGACCCATTCCCACTTCGATCATGTGCTGGGCACGGCGGTGTTCTCGGGCGCCGAGGTGTTCGGGGCGGCGGGCCTGGACGAGTTCCTCGGGCGGAGCCGGGACGCGGTGCGCGACAGTGCGGTGCGTCACGGCGTCGCGGCGGCCGAGGCCGCGGAGGCGGCCGACCTGCTGGTCGCGCCGCAGCACACCGTCTGCGGCGACTGGACGCTGGACCTGGGCGGCGGCCGGCAGGTGCTCCTGGTGAACGTGGGCCCGGGGCACAGCGGTCACGACCTGGCGGTCCTGGTGCCCGGCAGCCCCCAGGTCGTCTTCTGCGGCGATCTGGTCGAGGAGTCGGGCGAGCCGCAGGCCGGTTCGGACGCGCACCCGTCCCGGTGGCCGGCCGCGCTGGACCGGCTGCTCGCGCTGGGCGGCGAGAACGCCGTGTACGTGCCGGGGCACGGGGCGGTCGTCGACGCGGCCTTCGTACGCGCCCAGCGGGACACTCTGGCGGCCCGCTTCGGCGTGTCCTGACGTCACCCCTGAGCGGGACCCGGGGATATCGTCGGCCAATGCGCAGTCGACAGTACGGGCCCGATCTCACCCCGCCGTGGAAGAAGACCGCCCCCGCTCCCGAAGTGGCCGCCGAGCACGAGCTTGTCGTGGAGGAGGTCACCACGGGCTTCTGCGGTGCGGTGGTCCGCTGCGAGAAGACGGCACAGGGCCCGACGGTCACCCTGGAGGACCGCCACGGCAAGCACCGGGTGTTCCCGATGGAGCCGCGCGGCTTCCTCCTGGAGGGCCGCCCGGTCACGCTGGTACGCCCCGGCGCGGCGACCCCCGTCCCCTCCCGCCCCACCCGCACGGCGTCGGGCTCGGTCGCGGTGCCGGGGGCACGCGCCAGGGTCGCGCGCGCCGGGCGCATTTATGTGGAGGGCCGCCACGACGCGGAACTCGTCGAGCGGGTCTGGGGCGACGACCTGCGCATCGAGGGCGTGGTCGTGGAGTACCTGGAGGGAATCGACGACCTCCCGGCAATCGTCGAGGCCTTCGCCCCGGCTCCAGACGCCCGACTGGGCATCCTGGTCGACCACCTGGTCCCGGGTTCGAAGGAGTCACGCATCGCGGCGCAGGTCTCGGACGCGAGCGTGTTGGTCGTCGGCCACCCGTACATCGACGTGTGGGAGGCCGTGAAGCCCTCCGCGGTAGCGATCCCCGCCTGGCCGAGGGTGCCGCGCGGCCAGGACTGGAAGACGGGCGTGTGCCGGTCGCTGGGCTGGCCGGAGAACACGGGGGCGGCGTGGCAGCGCATCCTGGCGTCGGTCCACTCGTACAGGGACCTGGAGCCGGAATTGCTGGGCAGAGTGGAAGAACTGATCGACTTCGTCACGGCGCCCACGCCGTAGGGGCGGAGCCGGCGAGGATGGCCGGCTGGGACAGCTGGCCCGTCGCGACGGGCCAGGAAGCGCACCCGACCCCCTGCCGTCCCAGCCCTTGCCGAGCCGAAAATCCAGCCCCTCCGGCGCTTGAGGAGCGGGGGTCCGGGGGTGGAGCCCCCGGTTTGGGGAAGGGGCGGGAAGGGGATCAGCACCGCAGGCGACCCGCACCCCGACCCCGCACCTCGCCCCGCCGCAGCGCAGGCACCGGCCCCCACACCCGCGCACTCCGCGAAGAGGTCAGTCCACCAGGTCCCGAACCACCGCGTCCGCCAGCAACCGCCCCCGGAGCGTCAGCACGGCCCGCCCGGCCGTGTAAGGGGCGGCCTCCAGGAGCCCGTCCCTTACCGCCCGCTCCGCCGCGGCCAGCCCCGCGGGGGCGAGCAGCGAGACCGGGCAGCCGTCGACCAGCCGCAGCTCCAGCAGAATCCGCTCGACGCGCCGGTCCTCCGCCGGGAGCACCTCGCGCCCCGCCCCGGGCGACCGGCCCTCCCCCAGCGCCTGCGCGTACGCGCCGGGGTGCTTGACGTTCCACCACCGCACACCGCCCACATGGCTGTGCGCGCCGGGTCCCGCGCCCCACCAGTCCGCGCCGCGCCAGTACAGCTCGTTGTGCAGGCACCGCGCGGCCTCCGAAGTGGCCCAGTTCGACACCTCGTACCACTCGAAACCGGCCGCGGACAGCGCCGACTCCGTCATCAGATACCGGTCGGCGTGCACATCGTCGTCCGTCATGGGGACCTCACCCCGGCGGATCCGCCGCGCCAGCTGGGTCCCTTCCTCCACGATCAGCGCGTAGGCACTGACGTGGTCGGGCCCGGCCCCGATCGCCGCGTCCAGCGACGCCTGCCAGTCCGCGTCGGACTCCCCCGGCGTGCCGTAGATCAGGTCCAGGTTCACATGCTCGAAGCCCGCCGCCCTGGCCTCCGCGACACACGCCTCGGGGCGCCCAGGGGTGTGCGTACGGTCCAGGACCTTCAGCACGTGCTGCTTCGCGCTCTGCATCCCGAACGAGACCCGGTTGAAGCCACCCTCCCGCAGGGCCGCCAGATACGCCGGGTCCACCGAATCCGGGTTCGCCTCGGTCGTGATCTCGGCGTCGTCGGCCAGCCCGAACTCGTCCCGGACTGCCCCCAGCATCCGTACGAGATCACCCGCCGCCAGCAGGGTCGGCGTACCCCCGCCCACGAACAGGGTCCGTACCGGCCGGGGGTCGTCGCCCAGCACCTTCCGGGCGAGGCGGATCTCGTCGATCAGCGTGTCTGCGTAGTTGTCCCGGGAGGCCAGCGCACCGCCGGAGCCGCGCAGCTCGGTCGCCGTGTAGGTGTTGAAGTCGCAGTAGCCGCAGCGGGTCGCACAGTACGGAACATGCAGGTAGAAGCCGAGCGGTCGCTCCCGCGCACCGTCCAGGGCATGGAGAGGCAGCGCCCCGTCGTCGGGCACGGGCTCACCATCGGGCAGTACGGAAGGCATTCCCCCAGTGTCCCAGGCCGCCGCAGGTCCCGGCGCCGCCCGGCCAGGGACGGGGGCGCGCATGAGGCCGGGGGCAGTCCCTCACAGCGCCTGAAGCACCAGCAGCGCCACATCGTCGTCGAGCGGCACCGGCGAGAAGTCGTACACCTCGCGCATGATCCGCTCGACGATCCCCTGCGCGCTGAGCCCCGCGCACCGCCCCAGCGCCGCCGCGAGCCCGTCCCCGTCGTCGAACATCCGCCGCCCCTCAGGCCTCCCGCGACCCCGCGTACATGTCCTCGATCAGGTTCTTGTACTCACGCTCGACAACCGGCCTCTTCAGCTTGAGGCTGGGCGTCAGTTCGCCGTGCTCGATGTCCAGGTCGCGCGGCAGCAGCCGGAACTTCTTGATCGTCTGCCAGCGCTGCAGGCCCTCGTTGAGCCGCTTCACATAGCCGTCGATCAGCTCCAGGACCTCCTTGGAGGCGACCACATCGGCATACGACTTGCCCTTCATGCCGTTCTCCTCGGCCCAGCCGAGGATCGTCGGCTCGTCGAGGGAGATCAGCGCGGTGCAGAAGTTCCGGTCGGCGCCGTGCACCAGGATGTTGGAGACGAACGGACACACCGCCTTGAACTGGCCCTCGACCTCGGCCGGCGCGATGTACTTGCCGCCCGACGTCTTGATCAGGTCCTTCTTACGGTCCGTGATCTTCAGGTACCCGTCCACGGACAGCTCGCCGATGTCCCCCGTATGGAACCAGCCGTCGGGCTCAAGCACTTCGGCGGTCTTCTCGGGCAGCCCGTGGTAGCCCTGCATGACGCCGGGGCCGCGCAGCAGGATCTCGCCGTCGTCCGCGATGCGCACCTCCGTGCCGGGCAACGGCTTGCCGACCGTGCCGGTGCGGTACGCCTCGCCCGGATTCACGAAGGAGGCGGCGCTGGTCTCGGTGAGCCCGTACCCCTCCAGGATGTGGATGCCGGCGCCGGAGAAGAAGAAGCCGATGTCGGGCGCGAGCGCCGCCGAGCCCGAGACGCAGGCGCGCAGATTGCCGCCGAAGGCCTCGCGGATCTTGGCGAAGACGAGCGTGTCGGCGACCTTGTGCTTGGCGGTCAGCGCGAAGGGCGCCGATGCCGTGCCCGTACGTCGGAAGTTGTCCTGGGTGACCTTGGCGTACTCGCGGGCGACACCGGCCGCCCACAGGAAGATCTTGTACTTGGCGCCACCACCGGCCCGCGCCTTGGCTGCGACCCCGTTGTAGACCTTCTCGAAGATCCGCGGCACCGCGGCCATGTACGTCGGCTGCACGATCGGCAGATTCTCGATGATCTTGTCGATCCGGCCGTCCACGGCGGTGACGTGCCCCACCTCGATCTGCCCGGAGGTCAGCACCTTGCCGAAGACGTGCGCGAGCGGCAGCCAGAGGTACTGCACGTCCGTCGCGGTGATCAGGCCGGTCGCGACCGTGGCCTTGGCCATGTACGACCAGCAGTCGTGCGGCAGCCGTACGCCCTTGGGGCGGCCCGTGGTGCCCGAGGTGTAGATGAGCGTCGCGAGCTGGTCGGCGTTGATCGCGGCCACCCGGTCCGTGACGGCCTGCGGGTTCTTCTCCAGGTACGCCGCCCCGCGCGCCTCCAGGTCCGCGAGCGAGAGCACCCAGCCGTCGGGGTCGCCCTCGACGGGCTCCACACCCTCGGCGTCGATGACCACGACATGGGCGAGGTTCGGCAGGTCGGCCCGCTTCTCGCGCGCCTTGGCCAGCTGCGTCGCGTCCTCAGCGATCAGCACCCGGCTCTCGGAGTCGGCCAGGACGTACGCCGACTCCTCGGCCTTGGTCGACGGGTAGACCGTCGTCGTCGCGGCCCCGGCGCACATTACGCCGAGGTCGGCGAGGATCCACTCGACGCGGGTGTTGGAGGCGAGCGCGACCCGTTCCTCAGGGCCGACGCCCAGCTCGATCAGCCCGGCCGCGATCGCGTACACCCGCACGGCGGCCTGGCCCCAGCTGAGCGACTTCCAGCTGTCCGGCCCCTGCCCGGAAGCGGCAGGTACCGGATACCTGTAGGCCTCGGCGTCGGGCGTGGCGCCAACGCGCTCAATGAAGAGGGTCGCCACGGACGGCGGCCGGTTCTCGATCAAGGTCTGTGTGTCGCTCACGACGTCCTCCGGGCCTGCGGCATCTTGCATGACGGCTGGCTTGTTTAACTGGCGAGTAACCTTCGAGTCGTGATCAGAGTAAGGCGCTCGCGTTCGGGGCGTAAGAGGCTGCGGGTCGTAGCTTTCATAACAGAACGGACCCGTTGCGGCTCGACGCCACGGGGCACTCCTCATGGGCGGCCACGGTGACTCACACCGTGACATTCGCCATGCCGCCCGCCTCGCCATGCACGCGAAAAGCGCCCCCCGGAGCCGGAGGGCGCTTCCGCTGGACGGCGGGGCTACTTCTTGGCCTTGCTGTCCCCCGCGGAGTCGTCGGTCGACAGCACCATGATGAAGGCGTCCTGCGGGACCTCCACGTTGCCGACCATCTTCATCCGCTTCTTGCCTTCCTTCTGCTTCTCCAGCAGCTTGCGCTTACGGGAGATGTCGCCGCCGTAGCACTTGGCGAGGACGTCCTTGCGGATGGCCCGCACGGTCTCACGGGCGATGACCCGCGAGCCGATGGCCGCCTGGATCGGCACCTCGAAGTTCTGCCGGGGGATGAGCTTCTGCAGCTTGGCGACGAGTCGTACGCCGTACGCGTAGGCCTTGTCCTTGTGCGTGACGGCGGAGAAGGCGTCGACCTTGTCGCCGTGCAGCAGGATGTCGACCTTGACGAGCGACGCGGCCTGCTCGCCGGTGGGCTCGTAGTCGAGCGAGGCGTAGCCGCGGGTCTTGGACTTCAGGTTGTCGAAGAAGTCGAAGACGATCTCCGCGAGCGGCAGCGTGTAGCGGATCTCGACGCGGTCCTCGGAGAGGTAATCCATGCCGAGCAGCGTGCCGCGGCGGTTCTGGCAGAGCTCCATGATCGCGCCGATGAACTCGCTGGGGGCGAGGACCGTGGCCCGTACGACCGGCTCGTGCACCTTGTCGATCTTGCCCTCGGGGAACTCGCTCGGGTTGGTGACGATGTACTCGGTGCCGTCCTCCATCTCCACCCGGTACACCACGTTGGGCGCGGTGGCGATGAGCTCAAGGCCGAACTCGCGCTCAAGACGCTCGCGGACCACGTCGAGGTGGAGCAGGCCAAGGAAGCCGACGCGGAAGCCGAAGCCCAGCGCCGCGGAGGTCTCCGGCTCGTACACCAGGGCGGCGTCGTTGAGCTGGAGCTTGTCGAGGGCCTCGCGCAGCTCCGGGTAGTCCGAGCCGTCCATCGGGTACAGGCCCGAGAAGACCATCGGCTTCGGTTCCTTGTACCCGCCGAGTGCCTGGGTCGCGCCCTTGTGCAGGGAGGTGATCGTGTCACCGACCTTGGACTGACGGACGTCCTTCACGCCGGTGATGATGTAGCCCACCTCGCCGACGCCGATGCCGTCGGACGGGGTCATCTCCGGGGAGGAGACACCGATCTCCAGCAGCTCGTGGGTGGCGTTGGTCGACATCATCCTGATGCGCTCACGCTTGTTGAGCTGGCCGTCGATGACTCGGACATAGGTGACGACGCCGCGGTACGCGTCGTACACCGAGTCGAAGATCATCGCGCGGGCCGGGGCATCGGCGTCGCCGATCGGGGCCGGCACGTCACGCACCACACGGTTGAGGAGCGCGTCCACGCCGACGCCGGTCTTCGCGGAGACCTTCAGGACGTCCTCCGGCTGGCAGCCGATGAGGTTCGCCAGCTCCTCGGAGAACTTCTCGGGCTGGGCGGCCGGCAGGTCGATCTTGTTGAGCACCGGGACGATGGTGAGGTCGTTCTCCATCGCCAGGTAGAGGTTGGCGAGGGTCTGCGCCTCGATGCCCTGCGCGGCGTCGACCAGGAGGACCGTGCCCTCGCAGGCCGCGAGCGAACGCGAGACCTCGTACGTGAAGTCCACGTGGCCGGGGGTGTCGATCATGTTGAGGACATGGGTCTTGCCCATGTCCCCACCCTCGGTGGTCGCCCAGGGCAGCCGTACGGCCTGGGACTTGATCGTGATGCCACGCTCGCGCTCGATGTCCATCCGGTCGAGGTACTGAGCACGCATCTGCCGCGCATCGACGACGCCGGTCAGCTGGAGCATCCGGTCGGCGAGCGTGGACTTGCCGTGATCGATGTGCGCGATGATGCAGAAATTGCGGATCAGCGCCGGGTCGGTACGGCTCGGCTCGGGCACGTGGAGAGGAGTCGCGGGCACGCAGGGTCCTGATTCTTGAGACGCCGGGCGTCTCGCTCGGTCGATGTGGATCGAGATGGGGATCGATACGTAGCTCCCATGGTCCCACGGACCGGGGCCGGTGCTCGGTTTGGGCCGCCTGGTGGGCCACTGGTACTCTGGGCAGCTGTGCCTCGTGACCGTCTCAGGTGGCGAGGTACTCATCGAGGATCCAACGAACCTGTAGAGGCTCTTTCGTGGCGAACATCAAGTCCCAGATCAAGCGGAACAAGACGAACGAGAAGGCGCGCCTGCGTAACAAGGCCGTCAAGTCTTCGCTCAAGACCGCTGTCCGCAAGGCCCGCGAGGCCCTCGTAGCCGGTGACGTGGACAAGGCCAATGTGGCCGTCCGTGAAGCGTCGCAGAAGCTCGACAAGGCCGTTTCCAAGGGTGTCATCCACAAGAACGCCGCCGCCAACAAGAAGTCGGCGCTGGCGTCCAAGGTTGCCACCCTGCAGGGCTGAGCACTTTCTTCGCATGACCGCCGGTAGGGACTCAGCGGGCCCTCTCTTCCGCTCCTGATCCGGCACCTCCGCGCCGCACACGGACGCGTTCGCCACGCGCGTGCGGTGCACCAAGCTTTCACAGGCTTCCGGCAAAGGCCCCGACCTCCCGTCCTTCACAGGACGGTGGTCGGGGCCTTTGTCGTTTTTTGCTCTTCGTTCAGACGCTGCGTGTTGCGGGGCCCTACCGGGGCTACGTGCTGCGGGCCTTCGGGGTTACGTGTCGCGGGCGGCTCGGGCGACCGCGACCACGGCCTTCTCCAGCGCGTACTCCGGGTCGTCACCGCCGCCCTTGACGCCCGCGTCGGCCTCGGCGATGGCCCTGATCGCCAGGGCGACACCGTCCGGCGTCCAGCCGCGCATCTGCTGCCGGACGCGGTCGATCTTCCAGGGCGGCATGCCCAGCTCACGCGCGAGGTCGGCGGGACGGCCACCGCGGGCCGACGACAGCTTACCGATGGCCCTGACGCCCTGGGCGAGGGCGCTGGTGATCAGGACGGGGGCAACGCCGGTGGACAGCGACCAGCGCAGCGCCTCCAGCGCCTCGGCGGCCCTGCCCTCCACCGCGCGGTCGGCGACCGTGAAGCTGGAGGCCTCGGCGCGACCCGTGTAGTAGCGGGCGACGACGGACTCGTCGATCGTGCCCTCGACGTCCGCGACGAGCTGCGAGACGGCCGCGGCCAGCTCGCGCAGGTCGCTGCCGATGGAGTCGACCAGGGCCTGGCCCGCCTCGGGGGTCGCCGAACGGCCCAGAGCGCGGAATTCCGAGCGCACGAACGACAGGCGCTCGGCAGGCTTGGTCGTCTTGGGGCAGGCCACCTCGCGGGCGCCCGCCTTGCGGGCGGCGTCCAGCAGCCCCTTGCCCTTGACCCCTCCCGCGTGCAGGAGGACAAGGGTGATCTCCTCGGCGGGCGCGTCGAGGTAGGACTTCACGTCCTTGATCGTGTCGGCCGCGAGGTCGTGCGCATTGCGCACGATGACGACCTTTCGCTCGGCGAAGAGCGAGGGGCTGGTCAGCTCGGCCAGGGTGCCGGGATGGAGCTGGTCGGATGCGAGGTCGCGCACATCGGTGTCGGCGTCGGAGGCGCGGGCCGCCGCCACCACCTGCTGCACGGCGCGGTCGAGCAGCAGGTCCTCCTGCCCCACGGCGAGGGTCAGGGGGGCGAGCGGATCGTCGGTCGAATTCTTCCTGGTGGCCATCGTGGTCCAGCATCCCATGAGCCACTGACAGCGCTGCGACGGTGCTTCGGCAGCACGTCCGCTGTCGTTCGCCCGGAGGGCCGTGCCGGAGAACCGGGCAGGGGGAACCGTGCCGGAGAACCGGGCAGGGGGAACCGTGCCGGAGAACCGGGCGGGGGAACCGTGCCGGAGAATGTGCGGGTGAACGATGTGCGCCATGTACTGGTCCTGCCCGACCGCGACGCCGCCGACGAGGTCGCCGGAGAGCTGGCCGACCGCTTCGGCGTCGGCGAGGAGCCCCAGCTCGTACGGGACGCGCTCGCCGGTGAGGACGACGCCGAAGACGCTCAGTGGCTGGTCGTGGTGGAAGACCCCGGAGGCCGACTGGACGCCGGGGCGCTGGACGCGTTCGCCGCGGAGTACGGCGGGTGGCTCGAAGCACCCTGACCGGCCGCACCGGCGGTCGGCTCTTCCTGCGAGGCCCCGGGGTCAATCGGCCGGCGTGCGCACCACGGGCACCCGGTCGAGGGCGATGCCGAAGTGGTCGCGGTAGGCGGCGAGAACTTCGGCGTCGGTGGCGAGGGGCTGTTCGGTACGCTCACCGTCCACGGTGGTGACGAGCCTGCGGCCACTGAGCGTGAGGCGGGCACTCCCGTCATCGGCGAGGCGGGAGCAGACGAGGGACCGGGTGAAGTGGGAGGCGGGCGAGGTGCGGTGCCACCAGGAACCCGCCGTGAAGTCGGCCAGGACCCGGGGGCGCATGTCGAGTCGGTACTGCGGCGTGCCGTCCCGGAAGACGTCGAGGTCGCCGTCGGGGCCCTCCACGATCCGGAACGTACCGCGAGGATCCCGCTGGTCGCCCCGCTCGTCGAGGGCAAGCGGGTGGTGGCTGTGGTCTCCGAACCCGACATCGGCGAGCCAGGGACCGGTTCCGGAACTGGCACTTGCGCTGGCTACGCGGTCGCTGGTTTCGACGCGCAGGACCAGGTGGTCGTACGGGATACCCAGCTCGCCCTCGGGGCCGATGACACGGGCCTGGATCAGGGTCACTCCGAAGCCGAGCGAGCTGAGCAACGCGGCGAAGGCGCCGTTCATTTCGTAGCAGAAGCCACCGCGGCGAGCCGTCACGATCTTGTCGATGAGCGGCTTCTCGGTGAGCACGATGTCCTCGCCGAGATGGATGGAGAGGTTCTCGAAGGGAACGCTCCGCAAATGCCGAAGTTGCAGGTCCCGCAGGGCTTCGGCGTCAGGCTCCGCCGGTCTGGCGGCTCCGATGCGGCGGAGATAGGCGTCGGTCAGTTCAAGGTCCATACCCAAAGTCTGGCGCGGAGGCGGCCCTCCACCATGAAGCGCCGTAAGTCATCAGGCCCGGAGCGACATAGGACCTCATGGCATGCCGGCCTGCCTCAGGCAGTGTGCCCGGCCTCGTGACGTGTCGGGCCTCCTCGCGTGTCGGGCCTCATGGCATGTCCGGCTTACCTCATGGCATGTCCGGGCCCGCAGGCATGGCGCGCAGGGTCGGACCTGCGCCGGTCACCGCGATCGCCCCGTCCGTGTCCGTGCGCAGGACGGTGGCGCCCCCGGCGCGGAGGGCGGCGACCGTGCGGGGCGAGGGATGCCCGTAGGTGTTTCCACGCCCGCAGGAGACCAGAGCCAGCCGGGGGCTCGCGCGGGCGAGCAGGGCCGGGTCCTGGTGTGCCGAGCCGTGGTGCGCGACCTTGAGTACATCCACCGGTGGGAGTGCCGGATGATTCCTCAACAGGCCCCGTTGAGCGGGTGGTTCGAGGTCGCCGAGGAGCAGCAGCGTGAGGTCCGCGGAACGGACGAGAAGCGTGACGCTGGCGTCGTTCGCCTCTTCGCGCGTCAAGGCCGGTGCGGGAGGCGGCCACAGCGTGCGCCAGGACAGCGCCCCGATACGGCGCTGCTCACCCGGCCAGGTGGTGAGGACGGGCACCCGGGCCGCAGTTGCCGTCCTGCGTACGAACGCGCTCTGCTCCAGCGGCTCTTGAAGCGTGGTCGTACGGATCTCCCCCACAGACCGGCCGCGCAGCACGCCGGGCAGCCCCGCCACGTGGTCGGCGTGAAAGTGGGTAAGTACGACGAGAGGAACGCGGGTGACACCGAGCTCCCGCAGACAGCGGTCGACGCGGCGCGGGTCGGGGCCCGCGTCCACGACCACGGCCGTGCCGTCACCGGCCGCGAGGACCGAGGCATCGCCCTGGCCGATGTCGCACATCGCGAACGACCAGCCCGGCGGCGGCCATCCGGTGACGAACCTGGTGAGCGGCGCGGGCCGCAGGACCACGAGCAGCAGGACCAGCACAATGGTGGCGTTCAGCCAGGGACGGTTCAACACCCGGCGTGCGGAAAGCACAGCGACGGCCGTCACGGCTGCGAGCAGCAGCCCACCGCGCCAACCGTCCGGCCAGGCGGCCTCCGCCCCGGGCAGAGCCGCTCCGGTGCGGGCGACGGAGGCGATCCACCCGGCCGGCCACCCCGCGCACCCGGCCAGCGCCTCGGCCACGGGCATCGCCAGCGGGGCCGCCGCCAGCGCCGCGAAGCCGAGCACGGTGGCCGGCGCCACCGCGAACTCGGCGAGCAGATTGCACGGGATCGCCACCAGGCTGACCCGTGCCGCCATCATCGCCACAACGGGCGCGCACACGGCCTGGGCGGCAGCCGCCGCGGCCAGCACCTCGGCGAGGCGGGGCGGTACGCCACGGCGTAGCAGTGCGGCGCTCCAGCGCGGGCCGATCGTGAGCAGGGCGCCCGTGGCCAGGACGGAGAGGACGAAGCCGTAGCTGCGGGCGAGCCACGGGTCGTACAGGACTAGCAGCAGGACGGCGGCGGCCAGGGCGGGGATCAGCTGCCTGCGCCGGCCCGTACCGATCGCGAGCAGGGTGATGAGGCCGCACGCGGCGGCCCGCAGCACGCTCGGCTCCGGTCGGCAGACCACCACGAAGGCCAGCGTGAGCGCTCCGCCGAGCAACGCGGTCGCGCGCAGCGGGATGCCGAGCCGAGGAGCGAGCCCGCCGCGCTCGGCCCGCAGGGCGGTGCCGGGCGGCCCAACCAGGAGGATCAGCACAATGGTGAGGTTGCTCCCGGAGACGGCGAGCAGGTGTGTGAGGTCGGTGGCTTCGAAAGCCTCGTGCAGCTCCGGCGGCACCCGCGACGTGTCCCCGACGACCAGCCCCGGCAGCAGCGCCCGCGCGTCGGGATCGAGCCCGTCGGTCGCCTCACGCAGCCCCGCCCGGAGGTCTCCGGCCATGCGCTGCAAGGCAGTCGGCGGGCCGATGACCTCGGGCGGCGCGGTGCCCCGCACTCGCACAACGGCGGCGATCCGGTCGCCGCCGCCACCGGGCGAGGGCGGCGCGAGCGGTACGGACAGCCGGAGTTGGGTGGAGGGCAGGAGCCGCTGCCACCTTGCGGTGGGCCCGCGGGCAGGTGCGATCACCAGGACCGGCGTACGAACTGTGGTGGCCGCTCGGTCCGCGCCGGTTGCCCGAACGACGCGCGTGAGGTCGGCATTGAACATGAGCGGCCTCGCCGCGGTGTGATCACCCCGTACCCGCGGCCTGGTCGGGCGCGGGTCCGATGTCACCGTCAGCTCCACTGTCACCTCGGCGTACCGATGTGCCAGCTCCGGGACCGGGCCCCGGTGGAGGTCGGCTGCGTGCAGCCCGGCCGAGACGGCGGCTGCTGCCGCGCACAGGAGCGCCGCGCCGCCGGCGGTGGCGTTCAGCCTGCGTTGCGGGGCAGCCGTCCGGACGGCCCCGAACGCCAACAGCACGCCCCCAACGGCCAGGCATGCCCCGGCGAACCCCGCCACCCAGCGGCCCGACGCCCCCACTGCGACCGCCGCCGCGGCCCACGCGGCCAGCGCGGGCGGCACCAGCCTCAGATCGACGGGGCCCTCCTGCCTGGGGTCGGAAGCGCCGAGCCGGTGACCGGAATCGGTGTGCGCAGCGGGTCGGGCGTCAGCCGCCGGTCGCGTCATGGTCGTACCAGCGGCTGGATGTCCGCGAACCGGCGGTCGCCGATCCCATTGACCTCGCGCAGCTCGCCGATGGAACGGAAACCGCCGTGCTGCGTGCGGTAGTCGACGATGTGCTGGGCCAGCACGGGGCCGACCCCGGGGAGAGTTTCAAGCTGCTCGACGGTGGCGGTGCTGAGAGTGATCGGACCGGCCCCGGTCGCGCCGTCGGCGACCGGTGCGCCGACGGTCCCGGGGGCAGCAGGGGCGCTGGGCGGGGCTGAGGCACCCACCACCACCTGTTCTCCGTCGATGAGCAGGCGTGCCCGATTGAGCCCCGTGGTGTTCGCGCCGTCTTTGGCGCCACCCGCGGCCCGCAGCGCGTCGGCTACCCGTGACCCCGCAGGCAACCGGCGCACGCCCGGCTGCCTGACCTTGCCACTGACATCGACGACGACGCGCGTGCCGGGCGGCCCGGATGACCCGGTGGACCCGGATGCCCCGGTGGGGGCAGTCGGCGGCAGACCCGGCGCGGGTCCCGGCTCCACCGCCGACTGTCCCTCCCCCACCCTTTCCGGCGGCCTTACCTGGTCCGGCCGCCCCGCCCAGAAGTGCTGGGCGGCAAAGATCGCCGCCACGACGAGAACGACGACCAGAGCGGCCAGCGACCTAGGTTCGAGCCCACAGCGCGACTGCACCCACACCGGCAGCCGCTCCCGCAGCGCCATCCGCAGGCGCGCACCCCGCGCCACACCCGCAGCCGCACCCGCCTCCGGATCCACGTCGGAACGGTCGTCCCGCGCGTCGGCCGCATCCGGACCCGGCACCGCCGACGGGACGCCCCTGCCCCGCGAAGCCGAGTCGCCGCCGCCCGCCTGCGGCCCCGCCCCGGGCCGACGCGCCCAACTGGGCCTACGGGGAGGACCCGGCTCCCGGAACTCAGGACTCGGCGCGGGAAGCACCGAACGACTCGCACCACCCACCGTCGAGGCACCTGGAGCAGGCGACGGGTCGGCCTCGAAGAGCGCCTCCGCGCGGCGGCGCAGCGCCATCGCGGCGGGAGTCTCCAGGTCCGGGCGGCGCAGCCGCCGACGGCGTCCGTGGCCGTGTCGGGTGCGGACGTCCGAGGCCGGGGCGCGACCCGGGCCACTGGTTGCGGAGTGTGATCGAAGAGCCATGCCACGAGACGGTAGACACATCCGGTCGACACCGCTGATCAAGGTCAATTCCGGTGGAAAACCAGCCGGTTGTGGATAACTCGGCCACCGCTCGAAGCGGGGCCGAGCATCACGCTCCGACCATCGCGCTCCGGCGATCACCCTCCGGCCATCAGCGGGGCGAGACCACAGCCCCCAGCAGCCCGGGCCCGGTGTGCGCCCCAATCACCGCGCCCACCTCACTGACGTGCAGGTCGGCCAGCCCCGGCACCCGCTCACGCAGCCGCTCCGCCAGGCGGTCGGCCCGCTCCGGAGCAGCCAGGTGATGCACCGCGATGTCGACGCGCCGCGTCCCCGCCCGCTCGACCACGATCTCCTCCAGCCGGGCAATGGCCTTGGACGCCGTACGGACCTTCTCCAGCATCTCGATCCGCCCACCGTCCAGCTCGAGCAGCGGCTTCACCGCGAGCGCAGAGCCAAGCAGTGCCTGGGCCGCGCCGATGCGGCCACCCCTGCGCAAGTAGTCCAGGGTGTCCACATAGAAGTACGCGGAGGTCTCCTCGGCGCGCTTCTCCGCGGCGGCCACCGCCTCGTCCACCGAGCCGCCCGTGTCGGCGACCTCGGCCGCCGACAGGGCGCAGAATCCCAGGGCCATCGCGACCATCCCGGTGTCCACCACCCGTACCGGCACAGGCGCGTCCTGCGCGGCGAGCACGGCGGCGTCGTAGGTGCCGGAGAACTCGGCCGACAGATGAAGCGAGACGATCGCGGTCGCACCGGCCTCCGCGGCCGCACGGTAGGCGGCGGCAAAGACCTCCGGGCTCGGTCTGGATGTCGTGACGGACCGCCGCTTCTGGAGCGCCAGGGCCAGCGAGCGGGCCGAGATCTCGGTGCCCTCCTCGTAGGCCTGATCGCCGAGGACGACGGTCAGCGGCACCGCGGTGATGCTGTGCCGCTCCATCGCCTGCGGAGGCAGGTAGGCCGTTGAATCGGTGACGATCGCGACATGGCGGGACATGAGCGGGAGATTACCCGCCGAGGGCGCCCGGCGGCAGCCCGGCCTCTCGCAGCGGTCCGGGCGAGCGGCGCGCAGACGCACCGCTCCGGACCCGCCGGCTCCGGTCCGACGGACCGACGGACCGACGGACCGTCGGACCGAACGGCGCATCCCGCTAGCGGATCACAGAGCGCATCCCCCACCGAATCGCAGGGCAAATCCCCCATTTGACGGACCGGATCGCAGAACACATCCTCCACCGGATCGGATGGCACTACGCCGTCGCGAGTCGGATGGCGCTGCGCCCTCCCGGATCGGACGGCACTCCCCACTCCGCCTTCCCGATCAAGGGCGGCCGCCTCCACCGGCAGGGGGCGCATCCTCCGCCGGATCAGACCGTTCCCTCCGGGCGGGCCGTCTTCTGCCACGGGTAGGTGGTCTGCCGCTGTGGGTCGCGGGCGGTGATGGCCTGCGGCCCTGCAGCCCGGCCCGATTCCCCCGCAGAGCCCGCGGCCTCCGCCGCTTCGGCGGCTTCGGCGGCTTCCGCCCTGCCGTCGGACTCGTCCTGCCAGGTCTGCGCCGGGGCAGTCCCCGCAGCCGGTTCCGGGGCGGGCCAGGAGGTGTCCGCGCCGGGCTCCTTCTCCCAGTGCCGCAGCGCACCCGACTCCACATCGATCTGCGCGCTCAGCGCCGCAAGGTCGTCGTCGGCGAACTGGCGCGCCCGGTCCCGCGCCGCCCACCGCAGCGAGTCCGCGGCGTGCGTCACCCGCTCCGTGCGCTCCCGCAGGTCCGGCACCAGCGTGGAGACGCGTGCCTTGTCCGGCTCGCGCTCCAGGCGCTTCAGCTCATCGTCCAGCTCGTGCCCGTGCTCACTGAGCCGGTCGAAGAGCCCGATCGACTCCGAGAGCGAGGCGTCCTGGGCCACGCCCCTGCGCAGTGCTTCCTGGGTGGCCCTCATCGACGTACGCAGTGAGAGCCTCAGCTGCGCCAGCTCCCCGGCGACGCCGGGCTGCCCGAGGCTCTTCGCCCGCAGGCTGGTGTCCTCGACGGTGCGCCGGGCCTGGGTGAGGGTGCGGTCGACGCCGCGCTTCGCCGCACCGACGGCCTTCACCCCCACGTACACCCCCAGCACCACGAATGACACGAAGAGCAGCATCAGGATCACGATCACGGCCTCCATGAGCGCCCTTCCGTCCTCGGTAGTCGGTAGTCGGTAGTCGATCCACTCGGTATGCGTGTCTCTCCACCGTAAACGGAGCGGGCAGGCCGAGGGTTCCATCGGAACCCCCAACCTGCCCGTAGGGGAAAGCACCCATGCCCGCGAATCCCGCCACCTTTCCCCGGCGGCGATGTCCTTAGGCAGGGACGATGTTGACCAGCTTGGGCGCCCGCACGATCACCTTGCGGATGCCGCCGCCGCCCAGCGCCGCGACCACCGCGGGGTCGCCAAGGGCCAGCTTCTCCAGCTCCTCGTCACCGATCGACGGGGAGATCTCCAGGCGCGCCTTGACCTTGCCCTTGATCTGCACGACGCAGGTCACGGTCTCGTCCACGACATACGCCAGGTCGGCCACCGGGAAGTCATGGTGCACCACGGAATCGGTGTGTCCCAGCTTGCGCCACAGCTCCTCGGCGACGTGCGGGGCCAGCGGCGCGACCAGCAGCACCAGCCGCTCGGCCACCGACCGCGACACCGGGCCGCCCACCTTGGTCAGGTGGTTGTTCAGCTCGGTGATCTTGGCGATGGCGGTGTTGAAGCGCAGCCCGGCCAGGTCCTGGCCGACGCCGTCGATCGCCTTGTGCAGGGCACGCAGCGTGTCCTCGACCGGCTCGGAGTCCACGACGGTGACGTCACCGGTCGTCTCGTCGACGACATTGCGCCACAGCCGCTGCAGCAGCCGGTACTGGCCGACCACCGCGCGCGTGTCCCACGGCCGCGAGACGTCCAGGGGACCCATCGCCATCTCGTACAGGCGCAGAGTGTCCGTGCCGTACTCGGCGGAGATCTCGTCAGGAGTGACGGCGTTCTTCAGGGACTTGCCCATCTTGCCCAGGACGCGGCTGACCTTCTCGCCCTGGAAGTAGTACGCGCCGTCGCGCTCCTCGACCTCCGCCGCGGGCACCGCGATGCCACGGCTGTCCCGGTAGACGAAGGCCTGGATCATGCCCTGGTTGTACAGCTTGTGGAACGGCTCGGACGACGAGACGTGCCCCAGGTCGAACAGCACCTTCGACCAGAACCGCGCGTACAGCAGGTGCAGTACGGCGTGCTCGGCGCCGCCGACGTACAAGTCGACACCGCCGTGCGGCATGCCCTCGCGCGGGCCCATCCAGTACCGCTCGATGGCCGGGTCGACCAGCTTCTCGCTGTTGTGCGGGTCCAGGTAGCGCAGCTCGTACCAGCAGGAACCGGCCCAGTTGGGCATGGTGTTGGTCTCGCGCCGGTATCGCTGGGGACCGTCGCCCAGACCCAGGTCCAGGGTGACGTTGACCCAGTCCTCGTTGCGCGACAGCGGGGTCTCCGGCTTGGTGTCCGCGTCGGTGGGCTCGAAGGTGCGCGGCGAGTAGTCCTCGACCTCGGGCAGCTCCAGCGGCAGCATCGAAGCGGGCAGAGCGTGCGCGGTGCCGTTCTCGTCGTAGACGATCGGGAAGGGCTCGCCCCAGTAGCGCTGGCGGCTGAACAGCCAGTCGCGCAACCGGTAGTTGACCGTTCCCTCGCCGATACCCTGTGCGGACAGCCAGTCAGTGATCTTCGCCTTGGCGTCGACGACACCGAGCCCGTCCAGCGCGATCTGCTCGCCGGTGGAGTTGACGATCTTCGCGTCGTACGTGACGAAGGCGTCGTCCCACTCGGCCGCGTCCGTGCCGCGTCCGTCCGTCGGCTCGACGACGCAGCGCATCGGCAGCTCGAAGGCGCGCGCGAAGGCGAAGTCACGGCTGTCGTGAGCCGGTACGGCCATGATCGCGCCGGTGCCGTACCCCATCAGCACGTAGTCGGCGATGAAGACGGGGACCTGCTCGCCGCTGACCGGGTTGGTCGCGTATACGCCGGTGAAGACGCCGGTCTTGTCCTTCGCCTCGGCCTGCCGCTCGACATCGGACTTCGCCGCTGCCTGCGCGCGGTACGCGTCGACAGCCCCGCCCGGCGTGGCGTGCCCGCCGGTCCACACGTCGTGCGTGCCCTCGGGCCAGGCTGCCGGGACGATCCTGCCGACCAGCTCGTGCTCGGGCGCCAGCACCATGTAAGTGGCGCCGAACAGGGTGTCCTGGCGGGTGGTGAAGACGGTGATGCGGTCGCCGCCCGTGCCGACCGGGAAGTCGACCCGCGCGCCCTCGCTGCGGCCGATCCAGTTGCGCTGCTGCAGCTTGATGGCCTCGGGCCAGTCCAGCCCGTCCAGGTCGTCCAGCAGGCGGTCCGAGTAGGCGGTGATGCGCATGTTCCACTGGCGCAGCTTGGCCTTGAAGACCGGGAAGTTGCCGCGCTCGGAGCGTCCGTCGGCGGTGACTTCCTCGTTGGCCAGGACGGTGCCCAGGCCGGGGGCCCAGTTGACGGGGGCCTCCGAGGCGTACGCCAGGCGGTACTCGCCCAGGACCTCGGCACGCTCCCCCGCGCTCAGCTCACTCCAGGGGCGCGCGTCCGGCGTCGTGCGCTGCCCGCTCTCGAACTGCGCCACCAGCTCCTCGATCGGCCGGGCGCGGTTCGCCTCCTTGTCGTACCAGGAGTTGAAGATCTGCAGGAAGATCCACTGGGTCCACTTGTGGTAGTCCGGGTCGATCGTCGCGAACGAGCGGCGCTTGTCGTGCCCCAGGCCCAGCCGGCGCAGCTGCTGCTTCATGTTGTCCATGGCCGCCTCGGTCGACACCCGCGGGTGCGTGCCGGTGGCGACCGCGTGCTGCTCGGCGGGCAGGCCGAAGGCGTCGAAGCCCAGGGTGTGCAGCACGTTGTGCCCGGTCATGCGCTGATGGCGGGCGTACACATCGGTGGCGATGTAGCCCAGCGGATGTCCGACGTGCAGGCCGGACCCCGAGGGGTACGGGAACATGTCCATGATGAACTTCTTGGGCTTGGCGACCAGGGCCGCGTCGCCCGCCAGGTCACCACTGGGGTTGGGCGCCTCGTAGGTGCCCTCGGCGTCCCAGAAGTCCTGCCAGCGTGCCTCGATGTCGGCGGCCATCGCGGCCGTATAGCGGTGCGGAGCTGCCACCTCGGCAGCAGAATTCGTCTCGCTCATGGTCCTCAAAGCTCCATCGATCGTCTCTGCACAGCGGCTGCGAAATTCAGGCTGCGGCACACGGCTGCGGCATACAGGTCGTGTCATCCAGCGAATGAAAAAACCCCTCGCACAGGAGGGGACGCCACGCCGATTCCGACCGGATCTTTCATCCGTTGGGACTGATCAGCGCGGCTCGCTAAGCAGAAGGCGTACGGCACGCATGGCGTCAGGGTACCCCAGGGCTTGTACGGGCCGCATCAAGGTTCCGGCCGGTGGACAGGGCGCGAAAACAACACATCGGCGACTGACGGGAGTGGCTTCCACCACTCCCGCCATCGGGGTTACTCCGCGTATCGGCCCTATCCGGGGCAACATTCGAGCAAGTTTTCCCACACTTCCCTCGCTAAACCTTCAAACCGCGTACCGGCTGGTATGCAGCGACTTAGCATGCGGCAACGGGACCACTTTGCCGAACCATTCGGAGTCGCCCCCCCATGAATCCTCATCGCAAGATCCGCTCGCTCCCCGCACTGAGCCGTCCCGCACAAGGAGGCTTGACCGCCGTCGCGTTGATTCTCATACCCCTGCTCGCCGTTCTCGGCAGCGAGAGTCTGCGCGCCACGCTCGATTTCACCACCGGTGTTCTGTCCCTGGTCTCCCTGACAGCCTCCGTCGCGTGGGGCCTGCTGGCCAGGGACCGGCTGCTGCTGCAGCCACGCCACCGGCTGCTCGCGCAGGGCATCCACCGGGCCACCGCGATCGCCTCGCTCGGCTTCCTGCTGCTGCACGCGACCGTCAAGGTCTCGCTCGGGCACGTCGAGCTCATCGGCGCCCTGATCCCCTTCGGCCTTGGTATCAGCGGCACTTCGGGACTCATCGGTCTCGGTTCGCTGGCCGGCTTCCTCATGATCGTCGCCGCCTCGACCGGTGCGCTGCGCAGCGCCTTCGCGACCCCCGGGAAAACCGCGGGCCGCTGGCGCGCGGTGCACATGGTGGCGTACCCGGCCTGGGCCTCGGCCCTGATGCACGGCCTGTACGCGGGCCGGCCGGCCGCGACCTGGGTGGTCGCGATGTACTCCCTGTCGCTGCTGACGGTCGTCGGCGCCCTCTCGCTGCGGCTGCTCCCGCCCCCGGTCAAGCGGAACGTCGCCGACCGGATCGTGGCCATGGTGACCTCGGGCTCCGTACGCCAGGCGCCCGCCCCGGGGCCGCGCGACGCAGCGCTCTCCCCGCTGCCCGGCGCCGGGCAGGTGCCCTCGCAGGGGCAGCGCGGTCAGCGGCAACAGCCCCAGCAACAGCAGTTGTTCCGTCCGCAGCATGATCCGCACCGGCTGGCACCCCCCGCGCCACCGCTGTACGAGGCAGGGCCGTCCCTTTCCGCCGACTACAACTCGGCGCCGGACACCGGCATATCGGCCGCGTACCGCGCGGTGTCGGGCCCCGCGCCGTCGTCCGACTCCTTCTCGTCCGACTCCTTCTCCGAGGGATTCCCCTCCGCTCCCTACGCCTCCGCGTACGCCGAGCGGATTCCCCTGGCGGAGCAGATCCCGATGACCGAGGAGATCCCGGTCCAGTCGGCGCCCCCCTCCAGCCGCTGGCCCACCCCCTCGCCCCCGCCGCCCGCGCCCGCCGTA
>NZ_JASITA010000026.1 GCF_030063415.1 Streptomyces sp. H27-C3
CCACTCCCCCGCACCCCTAGAACACCACCAGCGCCCGGCCCCCCTTACCCGCGATCATGTTGTCGAACGCCGCGGGAATCCCGTCGAGCCCGATCCGCTCGGTGACCATGCTCCCCAAATCGAGTCGCCCGGCCCGCACATGCTCCGCGATGACCGGCAGATCCCGCTCCGGAGTGCAGTCCCCGTACACACACCCCGACAGCGTCCGCCCGAAGTGGAAAAGCTCCAGTGCGTGGAAAGTGACCTGCTGGTCCTTGCCGCCGATCCCGACCACCGTCGCCCGCCCGCCCCGCCGCGTGGAATCCCACGCCGCACGGATGGTGACGGCCCGCCCCACGCACTCGATGGCGACGTCCGCCCCGTGCCCGCCGGTCAGCTTCCGGATCTCCTTGGCCGTCGTGTCGGAGGCGATCAGGAAGTCCGTGGCCCCGGCGGCCCGCGCCAACTCCTCCTTCGACGCCGACACATCGACGGCGACAATCCGCCCCGCACCGGCGATCCGCGCCGACTGCAGGACGGCGAGGCCGACCCCGCCGACCCCGAAGACCACGACCGACTCCCCCGCACGGACCCGCGCACTGTGGTGCACCGCCCCGTACCCGGTGAGGATCGCGCAGCCGAGCAGCGCCGCGTCAGTGAGCGGGATGCCGTCCGGGACCGGCAGCACACAGTTCGCGGCGACGACGGTCTCCTCGGCGAACGCCGCGACGTTCAGGCCCGGACGCAGGTCCGTCCCGTCGGCCGTACGGGCATACACATTCCCCGCGCCGGCGAGCGCGCTGGCGCACAGCCACACCTCACCGAGGCCGCAGTAATGGCAGTTGCCGCACGACGGCGCCCAGTTGAGGACCACGCCGTCGCCGGCGGCGACATGCGTGACGCCCTCACCGACGGATACGACCGTGCCCGCCCCCTCGTGTCCGAGGACGGCCGGGACCGGCACCCGCATGGTGCCGTTGGTGAGGGACAGGTCGGAGTGGCAGACCCCGGCGGCGGCGAGACGGATCCTCACCTGGCCGGGGCCCGGCTCCGGGAGTTCGATGTCGGTGATCGCCAGCGGAGCGCCGACGGCGGACAGGACTGCGGCACGAACCATGGTGCGTTGCTCCCGTGGGGTCTCAGGGCTGGTCGGAACTGATCGATCAAAGACTCAGAACTGGAACTCAGAACTGGAGGGACTTGGTCTGGAGGTACTCGGAGAGGCCGTGCGCCCCCAGCTCGCGGCCGACCCCCGACTGCTTGTAGCCACCGAAGGGCGCGAGCGGGTTGAAACGGCCCCCGTTGATGTCGACCTGCCCGGTGTCCATGCGCCGGGCGAAGGCGACCGCCTCCGCGTCGTCCGCCGCCCAGACCGCACCCGCGAGCCCGTAGACCGTACCGTTGGCGATCCGCAGCGCGTCCGCCTCGTCCTCGTACGCGATGAGCGAGAGAACCGGGCCGAATATCTCCTCCTGGGCGATCGTCATCCCGGGCGTGACGTCCGCGAAGACGGTGGGGCTGACGTAGTAGCCCTTCTCGTGGGGCGCATCGGGCCCGCCCGCGACCAGCCTCGCGCCCTCCTCGACACCCTTCGCGATATAGCCCCGCACGCGCGCGTGCTGCTTGGCGTTGACGACGGGGCCAAGACGGCTGTTCTCGTCGTGCGGGTCGCCCGCGACGTACTTCGCGACCGCCCCGGCGGCAAGCGCCACGGCCTCGTCGTACTGGTCCCGGTGGACCAGCATCCGGGTCCAGGCACTGCATGTCTGGCCGGAGTTGGACATGACGTTGGCGACGCCGACCTTGACGGCCTTGGCCAGGTCCGCGCTGGGCAGCACGACGTTCGCGGACTTGCCGCCCAGTTCCAGAGCGACCCGCTTGACGGCGGCGCCGGCCGTCGCGCCGATCTGCTTGCCGACGGCCGTGGAGCCGGTGAAGGAGACCAGGTCGACGCCCTCGTGCTCGGCGAGCGCCTGCCCCGCGACCAGGCCGAGCCCGGTGACCAGGTTGAACACCCCGGCCGGGATACCGGCCTCGCCCACGGCCTCAGCGAAGAGCTGCGCGGTCAGCGGGGTGTCCTCGGCGGGCTTGAGGACCACCGTGCAGCCCGCCGCGAGGGCCGGAGCGACCTTCGCGACGATCTGGTGCAGCGGGTAGTTCCAGGGCGTGATCGCGCCGACGACACCCACCGGCTCCATGAAGACCGTCGAATTGCCGGTCTTCTCCTCGAAGGAGTACGTTGCCGCCAGCTCGGCGTACGACCCGGCGACCAGGATCGGCACCCCCGCGTGCACCATCTGCGAGAAGCCCAGCGGCGAGCCCAGCTCGGCGGTGACGGTCAGCGCGATCTCGTCCTTGCGGGCCACCAGCGCGTCGCGCAGCGCGGCTATCCGCGCGGCACGCTCGGCGGGTGGGGTCGCGGCCCAGCCCGGAAAGGCGTCACGTGCGGCCCGCACGGCGGCGTCCACATCCTCGGCGGTCCCGGCCGGGACATGGCCGATGACCTGCTCGTCGGCCGGGTTCACGACCGCGATCGTGTCCTGGCCTGCGGCGGGGCGCCACTGACCGCCGATGTACATCCCGTCATGGGCCTTCATCGCTATTCCTCCAGGGCTGGCCGTAGTCGTCCACGCCCCAAACTAGCGGTGATAGTTTTTTGACGCCAGAGGCGCAGCGACCGGCGGCCTACTGCGCCAGAGAGCGGGTACGTTCGGCGGCTCCCACCCTGCCTGCGCGGAGTGCGGCTGGAGGCACGCGTACGTGCGCCCGCCATAGGTCGCCCGGTCCCCCGCCCGGTACGCCGTCCCCGCCTTCCATGATCCGCCCGGCGGATCACCGGGATCGCCCGGCCCCGGGTCCTGCGGCACGTTCAGTACGACGTCGTAGCTCGCCTCCCGCGCCGGACCATTGGCCCGGACCGTCATCAGCAGTTCCGGATCGAAGATGGTGTCGGTGTTGTTGCGCGGCTCACCCGGGAAGTACAGCTGTGTGGTCAGCACGGGGCGGCTGGGCGCCTGCACCTTCACATGGATGTGGCGCCTACGCCCCGGATACAGCCCCGGGACGATGGTGGTCAGCGCGAATCGCCCCTGTACGTCAGTGAACTGGTGCCCACGGAAGCGGTAACCGCTGTTGTCGTACGCTCCGTTGGTGTCCGCCTGCCAGAAATCCAGCAGCGCGTTGGCGATCGGCCGGCAGGCCGTCCCGAAGACGAAGCCGGAGACGGTCAGCCGGGTGCCCTGGGTGTTCGCGTCGACGAGAGAGGTACGCCGCGGCGAGTTCGGCTTGAAGTACGGCCCCTCGGTCTGCGCCGGCGTCGGGTCGTCCCCGTCGTCGCAGGCCGGGGTGAAGACGGGTAACCCGCCGCTGTCACGCGCGGGCTGTGCCAGCGCCGGTACGCCGGCCATCGCGATCGGCACCGAAGCACCTACCGCGAAGGCGGCTCTCAGTATCGTTTTGCGGCTCGGACGACTGTCACGGTCCATGGACGGGCTCCTTGACTACGTGCGATTCGGGGGATTGGTCCGAACCTACGCACGGGGCCGGGAGCGGTCGATGGACGGAATGCGGTAGTCGTGGTGCGAAGCACCGCTCCCCCGCCGGAACTCGCTGGGGCTGAGTCCCGTCTCCCGCCGGAAGTACCGGCAGAAGTACGCGGGATCGGCGAACCCGACCTCCCCCGCCACCTGCCGCACGGTCAGTTCGGTCAGCGCGAGCAGCCGCTTCGCCTCGTGCGTTCTCGTCTGCCGGACGAGCTGCCCCGGGGTACGGCCGGTGACCTGCTTGACAACCTCGTTGAGATACCCGACGCTCACCCCGATCCGCGCGGCGCAGTCCCGCACCGACCGCACACCCGGCCCCGGCCCGGCCAGCATCCGGACGAACTCCTGCGTCACGGCGTCCGCCCTTCGCGGACTGCCGGAACCATCACCGCCCAGCTCGGACATGCGCGCGGCGCGCAGGATCAGTACGTGCAGATAGGCGCGCAGAATCTCGGCGAACTGCGGGCGCCCGATGGCGTATTCATGCTCCATCTCGGCGACGATCGGTGCGATGTCCGCCATGCCGGCGTCGGAAAGCGTGAGCCACGGCCGTTCGCCGAGCTTGCGCAGCAGGTCGTGGTCGCCGGGATGGTCGAGCAGGAAGTCGTCGGTGAAGAGGATGACGACACCCTGGAGTTCCGAGACACCCTCCCAGTAATGCACCTGTCCGGGCACGACGAAGCACAGGTGCGGCGGGCGCAGTTCCCACCGGGCGAGATCGATGACATGCGCGCCGGTCCCGCCCGTGACGTGCACGATCTCGTAAAAGGTGTGCCGGTGCGGGAACGCGGCACGGGACATCGGGCCGATGGTGTCGAAGGTGCCGATGGCGAACGGCAACAGGTGCACGGCGGGCACGTCGAGCCGGTGCAGCGGTACGGGTCCATCCATCCGCCCCGCCTCAGCTATGGGTGGCGAGGTCCAGGAAGTCCGCCCAGGCGCGGGGCTGGAGGGTGAGGACGGGGCCGTCCTTGTCCTTGGAGTCGCGGATGTGGACGGTGGTGGGGCGGGTTGCGATCTCTACGCAAGAGTCGCCGTCACCCCCGCTGTAGCTGGACTTGTGCCAGAAGAGGGCTACTTCGACGCAGTTGTCGCCTGACGTTCCGCTGTAAGTGGACTTGAACCACACCAGTTCCGTGGTGCTCATAGCGCTCCTCTGATTCGCTCCATCAGACCCACGGAGTCGAGAGGGCTGAGGGCCTGTGAGCGGAGTGTGGCATACCGCTGGTGCAGTACGGCAGCCTGTTTCGGGTCGGCGATCAATCGGCCGGTCTCCTGTCCTTCGGAATACGCGAGTCGCCTGCCGTCAGGCGTCTCCAGCAGGGCAAGAGGGCCGTCCAGACCTGCGTGGGCTTCACTGTCCGTCGGCATGATCTGCACGGACACGTTCCTCAGGTCGGCGTACGCCAGGATGTAGTCGAGCAATCCACGAGTGACTTCGGTTCCACCGAGTCGCCGCCGGAGGATGTGCTCGTCCATCACGAAACTGAATGAGGTGTTGGGGCGCTCGCGTAGTATCTGCTGCCGTTCGATGCGCGCTACCACCTGAGCTTCCAGTTGCTCGTCAGACAGAGGCGGGATGCGATTTCCAAACGCCGCCCGAGCGTACGTATCCGACTGCAACAGCCCCGGCACCAACCTGCATTCGTAGGTATCCAGGCTGACCGCCTGCTGCTCCAACCGCGCCCATTTCCGGAACCAGGCCGCCAGCCCCGGCTGTCGCGTCAGATGGGCGAACGCCCGCCGCAACGCACCCGTCTCGCCGAACACCGCCTCCGCCCGCTCCACGAACTCCCGGTCCGGCATCCGCCGCCCCAGCTCGATGGACTCGACCGTGTGCTTGGAGAACCGCACCAGCGGCACGAACTCCTCCCGCGTGAGGCCCGCGTGCTCCCGCAGGCCCTGCACGAACGCCCCGAAAGTCCTCAGGCTGTCCGACGACTCCGGCTCATCACGTTCACAGTCCTCGGCCATGTCCGGCCACCCTCCCGGTGAGTAAATCTCCCCGCCCACAACTCACCCAGGGTGACGGAACACACGACGTACTGTCCACCGTTCGCATCCGTACGCTGACGCAGCGTACGGACGTGTCCGCTGGTGGAGCCCGGAGCGTGCCCGCCACGGTGGTCCCATGCACACCGACACGCAGCTGTCCGCCACCCAACCACCCACTACCGTACGTGTGTTCAGGCAGTCGTTCTCCGCCACACACAAGGCCGCCCGGCTGGCCAGACTGCTGGCCGTGCACCAGCTGCACGAGTGGGATGTCCCCTACGGCACCGAGCCCTCCGACCACGCGGCGCTGATCGTCGCGGAGCTCGCCACGAACGCGGTCACGCACGGCCGGGTGCCGGGGCGCGACTTCGAGCTGCGGCTGGCGCTGGACGGTGAGGGCGTGTTGCGCATCGAGGTGAGCGACGCCCGTACGGAACGGCGGCCGGTACCGCCGCACCTCGCCCCACCCACCGGCACAGAGGCGGGCGGCGGGCGGGGCCTGCTGCTCGTCGAGGCGCTGGCCGACGGGTGGGGCGTGCTGGAGCGCGAGGTCGGCAAGACGGTGTGGGCGACTGTGCGGACCCTGAATCAGAAGTCGACCGAGGCCCGGTCTTCGATCCGGGCAACGGACTCCTGACCGAACGCGCGCTGATAGGCGGTACGGATGCGCTCGATCTGCGGGTCGCGCTTCTTCGCCTCGGACGTGGGATACAGCAGGATCAGTTCGTACGAACGCTCGCGCTCGATAACGCCGTTGGCGTCCCGGTACTGCCCGCGCCCCTCCTGGATGGTGAGCCCGGACGGGAAGCTCCGCGTCACCTCGCGGTCGATGAAGCCCATGAACTGCTTGTCGGTGACGTCCGGACCGCCGTCGGGCCGCTCGGTCCCGAAGAACAGCCGCGTCTCGACGTACGCCTTCCCCCGGGCAGCGGCGGACGGGGAAGCTGCTGGGGCTTCGTCGGCGAGCGTGGCGTACGCGGTGGGCGCACCGACGGCGAGCAGCGCACCGGCGGTGGCGGTGGCGATGCGGGCGCGTGTGGTCAGGAGCGGCATGGGGGGTCCCTTCGATACGGATCGACAGGCCTGCCGGAGCGGCAACCACTCTGGCAGCGGGGGAGTTGCCGGGGGGGGCTTCGCGTGGATCCGTACGCGTCCGGCACCTGCTCGGCGCGAACGCCCCCGCCGGAGTCAGTACCGAGGCAAGCGGGCCCGCCGGGTCATGCCGCCTTGGTGACGTCGGTGAGATGGGCGAAGGCGACCACATTGGCCGCGTAGCCCGCCTTGGAGTCGAACGCGCCCCCGCAGGTGAGCAGCCGGAGCTCGGGGCGGCGGGCGGCGCCGTACACCTCCTTGTCGGGGAACTTCGCTTTCTCGTAGGTCCGCACCGAGTCGACCGTGAACACGGCGGTGCGGCCGTCCTCGCGGGTGACCCGGACGGTGTTGCCGGGTTTGAGCATGCCGAGATTGAGGAAGACGGCCGGGCCGGTCCGGGTGTCGCGGTGCCCGACAACCACCGCGGTTCCCACCTCGCCGGGGGTGGGGCCGTCCCGGTGCCAGCCGACCAGGCGCGGGTTGTCCACCGGTGGCGTGATCAGATGCCCCGCCCGGTCGAGCCCCAGCCCGACGACCGGCGCCGCGACATTGAACGCCGGGACGGCGAGCCGCGTCGGGCGCGACGGCGCCAGAGGTGCGGGCGGCGGGGGTGGTACAGGGGACACGGGCGGGGGTGGCGGCGGTGCGGGACGGGGCTCGGCCGGGGGCTTCGACGGTGCCCGCGCCGTCCGGTCGGCGGCCGGACCGGCGGCGACCGGCGAACCGGACGGATGACCGTCCTGGGCCCACCGGACGCCGCCGAAGACCAGCAACAGAGCCAGGACCAGCGTCCTGGCGAGACGCAGGAGGCGTCTGTGCCTGCGCGAGTACCGAGGTCTAGGACGCGCCATCGGCACGGCGTCGGGATCGACGGACGAGGATCAGCCCGGCCGCTCCCGCCAGGCTGGCGGCCATCGTCGCACCGACCCCGAACAGCGAGGGACTGTCGGCGGCGAGCGTGGCTGCGCCACCGCCGCCCGCACCGACGGGCCCGTTCGGCTGGCCAACGCCTCCCGGACAGTCGACCTTGAACACCTTCATCTTGCCGGCGCCGCTCTGCCCCTGGAACTTCCAGGTCAGCTTGTACATCCCGTTGGGCAGCGAGAGCGGGAGGCTCTGCCCGGTGCCGGTAGCGAGTGTGATCTGGCCATCGCGGACCGGACCGGCCTCCTTGGGAGGCTGGGGAACGATGCTCCAGCTGACGTTCTGCAGCGTGTCGAAGTTGAACGCCGCGAGATAGAACTGGCAGACCTTCGGCTCGTTGCGCTGGTCGTTGAAGGGTGTGCCGACAGAGTGGATTTTCACGTCGCCGTTGTCGCCGGGAGCGGCGACGGCCACGGGGATCGCGGTGAGGGCCGCAGCGCCCAGGGTGAAGCCGGCGACGGTGGTGCGCAGTAGAGGTCTGACGGTCATGCGGAGTCCTCCAGAACATGAGGGTGACGGGCGAATAAACCGTTAATCAGACTATTTGCCACACAATCGACACGAGAGACGGCCGCAACGCGCGCCCGTCCGCCGATGTCCCCCGTACGGCCCAACAACTCCAGGAGCGCGGACCCGAACGGCGCCGACGAGGATCCCGGCAACCGGCGCCACGCCCAAGTGGCGGGACGGCACCCCCGGCCGGGGCCTGTGGAACAAGCGGAGAAATAGGTAGTGGAAGGAACACCAGCCGACTCAGGTTCGAGCGTCGCCGGCCCGGCGAGGCGATGGGCGGTTGCCGCTTCCGCCCGCCGAGAGCTCACCCGCACCCGCCACCGCTCTCTCCGGCCGCATCCCCAACCCCGCCGCCACCAGCAGCAGTCCGCCCAGCATCACGAACGGCGCCGCCGTGCCCGCCACCCCGGCCACCAGGCCCGCCGACGCCGGGGCCGCGACCTGGCCGAGGCGGTTGCCCGTGAGGCGTAGGGCCAGGGCCGTGGAGCGGGCTTCGGCCGGGGCCGCCTGGACCACCGTGGTCATCGACAGGGGCTGACCCACGCCCAGGCAGAAGCCGAGCGCCACCAGCATTAGCGCGAGCCCCCACACCGGGACCGGCAGCGCGACGCCCGCGCACAGCAGGGCCGCCAGTAGGCACGTCACCGTCAACAGGGCTCGGCGGCCCACCAGTCGGAGCATGGGGGTCATCACCAGACGGCACGCGATCGTCGCCGCGGCCCGCAGGCTGAGCAGGATGCCGATCGTGGCGGGGGCGATGCCCCGGTGTTCGCCGACGACCGGGAGGTACGCGGTCAGGATGTCGGTCGTGGACAGGACGGCGAGGCTGATGAAGATGCCCGCCGATACCCCGCGCGTCCGCAGGATGCGGTGTACGGGGACCTTGGTCCGCTCCGGAGATGCCTTTGTCGGGGCGCGGTGCTCGATGCGCCACAGTGCCGCGAACGACACCGCCGCGACGCCCGCCGAGACGACCAGGGCGAGTGCGCTCGTACGGGCCATCGCGCCGTCGTACCCCGAGACCAGCAGCCCGGCCGCGACCGGGCCGACGAGCTGGCCGAGAGAGGCGCGGATGGTGAAGTGGCCGAAGTTTCGGTCCTGTTCGGCCGGGGCCGACTGGCGGGCCACGATCGACTGGGCGCCGATGACGAAGCAGAGGTGGCCGAGGCCCATCACCCCGCTCCAAGCGGCCATCGCCGGCGAGGAGTTCGCCATACCGCTGAGCGCGCACCCGGCGGCGATCAGGACGACTCCGGCGGGCAGCAGCGGGGCGCAGCGGCCGTGGTCCGTCCTGCGGCCGAGCGGTACGGCGGCGAACAGGGGCAGCAGCGCGTACACACCCGCGATCACACCGATCGCACGCTCGTCCGCCCCCAGCGCCAGCGCCCGGTAGGACACCGCGGGCGCGCAATCGACACCGCGGCCTGCGCGAAGCTGAACGCGATGACGAGGCGCAGCAACCAGGCCCTGCTGCCCGTTGTTCCCATCAGACGATGCCGAAGAGGATTCCGGCGCCGAGCACCACCAGCGAGGTGAGCGCGGCCCACTTCACGGTGAACTTGGTGTGGTCGCCGAACTCCACCTTGGCCATGCCGACCAGGACGTACACGGCGGGAACGAGCGGGCTCGACATGTGCAGGGCCTGACCCGCCAGCGAGGCGCGGGCGATCTCCAGCGACGAGACGCCGTGCGCGGCGCCGGCCTCGGCGAGGACGGGCAGGACGCCGAAGTAGAAGCCGTCGTTCGACATGAAGTAGGTGAGCGGGAGGCTCAGCAGGCCGGTGACGATGCCCATATGCGGGCCCATGCCCTCGGGGATGGCGCCGACCAGCCAGTCGGCCATGTGCTCGACCATGCCGGTGCCGGTGAGGACGCCGGTGAAGACGGCCGCGGCGAAGACCATGCCGGAGACATTGAGGACGTTGTCGGCGTGGGCGGCGATACGGGCCCGCTGCTCCTTCATGTTCGGATAGTTGACTGTCAGCGCGAGTGCCGCACCGAGGAGGAAGAGGACCGGGATCGGCAGCAGCTCCATGATCATGGCGGCGAGCAGGACGATGGTCATGCCCGCGTTGAACCAGTAGAGCTTGGGGCGCAGGGTGTCGCGGTTCGGGTCGAGGCCCTGGAAGCCGTCGTCGTCCGCGGGGAGTGCGTCCGTACCGTCGACGCCTGCGCCGCCGACGATCTTGCGGCTCTCGGAGCCCCCGCCACCGGCCGTGACCAGGACCGTCTCGGTCTCCTTCTCGCTGTCCGTCTGGACGACCTCGTCGAGCGAGAGGTATCCGAGCCGCTTGCGCTCCCGCTTGCCCAGTACGAAGGCGAGGATGAAGACGAAGAGCAGGCCGACGCCCAGCGCCGGGATCATCGGGACGAAGATGTCGGCCGCGTCCAGCTTGAGCGCGGTGGCCGCGCGGGCCGTGGGGCCGCCCCAGGGGAGGGTGTTCATCACGCCGTTCGCGGTGGCGGCCACGCCGGTCATCACCACCAGGCTCATGCCGAGCCGCTTGTACAGCGGGTACATGGCCGAGACCGTGATCATGAAGGTGGTCGAGCCGTCGCCGTCGAGCGAGACGATCGCGGCGAGCACGGCCGTACCGACAACGATCCTCAGCGGGTCCGCCTTGCAGAAGCGCAGGATGCCCCGGACGATCGGGTCGAACAGGCCGACGTCGATCATCACGCCGAAGTAGACGATGGCGAACATCAGCATCGCGGCGGTCGGCGCGAGGTTCCCGACCCCTTCGAGGACGTACTCGCCGAGCTTCGAGCCCTGCCCGACGAACACACAGAAGAGTGCCGGGATCAGCACCAGCGCCGCGATGGGCGACATCTTCTTCATCATGATCAGGACCAGAAAGGTCGCAATCATGGCGAATCCGAGGATGGTCAGCATGTGAGGTACCTAACGTTCGCCGTTGAACTTCCACCAGACCCGGCGGTTTGTTGACGTTAGGTCGCGCTACCGCGCGTTAACAAGATGTTGACATGCGAGCAATACGAGCAAAACCCCAGGTCATCCCAGAGGTGCTACTTCCACGGGGAATCCGTTGAGCACGGAGGTGCCGGACAGCGGGTCGAGCAGGGACCCGTCGAGGAGCTGGTTCACGTTGACGCCGGGGGTCGCGGCGGCGACCGACATCCGGACGCCGGCCCGGCTGTGGCCCCAGCCGTGCGGCAGGCTCACCACCCCGGTGCGCACCGCGTCGGTCACCTCGACCGGGACCTCCAACTGCCCGCCATCGGCGCTGACTCGCGCCTGCCCGCCGTCGGTCAGTCCAAGGCGCCCCGCGTCGTCCGGGTGGACCTGGAGGGTGCAGCGGTTGCTGCCGCCGGCCAGCGCCGGGATGTTGTGCATCCAGCTGTTGTTGGACCGCAGATGGCGGCGGCCGACGAGGACGAACCCGGCGGGCCGCTCGTCGAGCGTGCGCCGCAGCCGGGGCAGATCGTCGGCGATCGGGGCGGGGAACAGCTCGATCCGGCCGCTGCGGGTCTTGAGTACCTGGGGGATGCGCGGCTTCAGCGGGCCGAGGTCGATGCCGTGAGGGTGCGCGAGGAGCCGCTCCAGGCTCAGCCCGTCCTGTACCGCGCCGAATCCGTCGCCGTACGGGCCGAGGCGCAGCATCAGGTCGAGGCGCCGCTCGGGGCCGGTGCGCCCGGTGAGCTGCCCGGCCAGCTCCTGCGCGTCGCGGCCGTGGACGGGTGAGTGGGCGGTGGCGACGGCCTTGTCCAGCGTCTGGCCGATGGCGAGCGCGTCGACGGCTTCCGGCTCCGCGCCGTGCATCCCATTGACGGCGAGGATGAGCCTGGCGTGGATCTCGCTCTCGTCGAGCCGGCCGTCCTCCAGGGGGACGGCGGGCCGGGTGTAGCGGACCTGGTTGTGCACGGCGAAGCCGTTGAAGGCGAAGTCGTGGTGTGCGCTCTGCACGGGCGGCGGCGGGGGCAGTACGACGTCGGCGTGGCGCGAGGTCTCGTTGAGGTACGGGTCGACGCTGACCAGGAAGTCGAGCCCGGCCAGCGCCTCGTCGAGCCGGTCCCCGTCGGGCGCGGACAACACCGGGTTGGCGGCGACGGTGATCACCGCCCGGATGCGCCCCTCCCCCGGTGTCAGGATCTCCTCGGCGAGCGCCGCGCTCGGGAACTCGCCCTTGGCCTCGGGGTGTCCGCTCACCCTGCTGCGCCACCGGCCGAGCGCGAAGCCCTTGCCGGGCCCGGCGGGGCGGGGCGTGCTCGCGGTGGCGGCGAGCGGGAAGAGGACGCCGCCGGGACGGTCGAGGTTGCCGGTGATGATGTTGAGTACGTCGACCAGCCAGTTGGCCAGGGTGCCGAACTCGACGGTGGAGCTGCCGACGCGCCCGTACACGGCGGCGGTGGGTGCGGCGGCCAGGGCGCGGGCGATGCCCCGGATCTCGTCGGCCGGTACGTCGCAGGCCGCAGCGACGGCTTCCGGCGTGAAGTCCCTTACGGCGTCGCGGACTTCGTCCATGCCCTCGATGTGCTCCTTCAGCACGCCGGGCGCGGTGAGCTTCTCCTCGAAGAGGACCTGCGCGAGGGCGGCGAGCAGCAGGGCATCGGTGCCGGGCCGGATCGGGACGTGCTGGTCGGCGATTTTGGCGGTGCGGGTGCGGCGGGGGTCGACGACGACGAGTGTGCCGCCGCGCCGGCGCAGGGCCTTGAGCTTGCCGGGGAAGTCGGGGGCAGTGCACAGGCTGCCGTTGGAGTCGAGCGGGTTGGCGCCGAGGAGCAGCAGATGATCCGTACGATCCAGGTCGGGCACCGGGATGGCGAAGGCGTCGCCGAAGAGCAGACCGCTGGAGACGTGCTTGGGCATCTGGTCGAGCGTGCTGGCCGTGAAGATGTTGCGGGTGCGCAGGGCGCCGAGCAGGAGGGGCGGGTAGAGCGCGCCGGCCATGGTGTGGACATTGGGGTTGCCGAGGACCACGCCGACGGCGTTCCCTCCGTGCTGCTCGACGATCGGCCGCAGCCGGGCTGCGATCAAGTCGAAAGCCTCGCTCCAGCTCGCGTCCTGGAGCTTCCCGTCCTTGCGGACGAGGGGGCGGCGCAGCCGGTCGGGGTCGGCGTCGACCTCCGCGAAGGCGGCGCCCTTGGGGCAGATGAATCCCTGGCTGAAGACGTCGTCCCGGTCACCGCGGGCGCCGGTGACCGTGCTCCCCTCGATGGTGAGGGTGAGGCCGCAGGTGGCTTCGCAGAGGGGGCAGATGCGCAGGGCGGTACGGGACACGGAGCCCTCCCGGGGCGGTGGCGTACAGACACGGCGTGCGGACGGCGCGACGTACTGAGGGCACGGCCCACGTACAGCCGCGTACAGGCACCACCGAGCATACCGACCAGTACGCACGGTGGGGAGTCATGGGAGCGTACGAGCGAGATACGCCCGCAGCAGCTCCCGGGTCTCGGTGATGATCCCCGGATCGCCCGACGGGTCGGAGCGGAACGCGAGTTGCAGGAGCGCGTCGGTGGCCTCGACCGCCACCAGGACGCTGCGGCGCAACGCCTCGTCCGGGTTGCGGCCGAGGTGCCCCGCGAGCAGGCCGGTGAGACGGTCGGCGACCCGGTGGTTGGGATCGGCGGCCGGGCCGCCCACCGGGATCTGCACGCCGAAGTCGACGAGGGCGAAGCCCGCGGAGGTGCGTTTCATGTCGATGTACTCGTCGAGGATCGCGTCGATGGCGCCGCGCCAGTCGCCGGGCGGTACGGCGGCGACGCGGTGGCCGATCCGCTCGGCGTAGCTGTCGAGATTGCGCCGGGCCAGGGCGTCCGCCATGGCGCGTTTGTTGTCGAAGAAGCGGTAGACGGAGCCGATGGGCACCTCGGCGCGGGCGGCGACGGCCCGGGTGCTCAGGCCGTCGTACCCGGTCTCGTCGAGGAGCTCCGCGCAGGCGTCCAGGATCCGGGCGAGCCGGTCGGCGCTGCGCTGCTGCACAGGGGTCCGGCGGAGTGGGTTCGCCGGCGGCACGGGCTCCATGGGCCGATCATCTCGCGCCCGTCCTCGCGCGCGACCCGCGAACCGTGTGAATTCCGGGAGTGATCGCGTGGCGTGCCACCCGTTGACGCACAGGGCGAGGAATCCTACTGTCAAGCATAGGATTCCTTCGGCACCGGGAGCGGACCATGAACGGCATCGAGCAGGCGAGGAAAACGGCCGAGGCTCTGGCCCATTCCTCGGGCTTCGGCAACGAACACAGCTCGGAGGCAGTTCCCGGCGCCCTGCCGCACGGCCGGAACTCGCCGCAGCGCGCACCGCTCGGCCTGTACGCCGAGCAGCTCAGCGGCAGCGCCTTCACCGAGCCGCGCGCCCACAACCACCGCTCGTGGCTGTACCGGATCAGGCCCTCGGCCGCGCACCCGCCGTTCGTACGGGTCGACAACGGCGGCATCCGCAGCGCGCCCTTCACCGAGACCGTCCCCGACCCCAACCGGCTGCGCTGGAACCCCCTGCCGGAGCCCGCGCCCGGCACCGACTTTCTGGCAGGTCTGTGGACTCTGGGCGGCAACGGTGACGCGACCCAGCGCACCGGCATGGCCGTACACCTCTACCACGCCAACTCCTCCATGGCGGAGCGGGTGTTCAGCGACGCCGACGGCGAACTGCTGATCGTCCCGGAGCGCGGCGGTCTGCTGCTGCGCACCGAATTCGGTCTGCTGCGCGCCGAGCCTGGCCACATCGCCCTGATCCCGCGCGGGGTACGTTTCCGCGTCGAGCTGCTCGACGGGAGTGCCCGCGGTTACATCTGTGAGAACTACGGGCAGCCCTTCCAGCTCCCCGACCTGGGCCCGATCGGCGCCAACGGCCTTGCCAACGCACGGGACTTCCTGGCCCCGGTCGCTGCGTACGAGGACACCGAAGGCCCGGTGGAGGTGGTCAACAAGTTCTGCGGGAACCTCTGGTCGGCGACCTACGACCACTCGCCCCTCGATGTCGTCGCCTGGCACGGCAACCACGTCCCGTACGTCTACGACCTGCACCGTTTCAATGTCCTTGGCTCCATCAGCTACGACCACCCGGATCCGTCGATCTTCACCGTGCTGACCTCGCCGTCCGACACCCCGGGCCTGGCCGGCGTCGACTTCGTGGTCTTCGCGCCGCGCTGGCTGGTCGGTGAGGACACCTTCCGCCCGCCGTACTTCCACCGCAATGTGATGAGCGAGTACATGGGCCTGATCGAGGGCGCCTACGACGCGAAGGCCGAGGGCTTCGTCCCCGGCGGCGGCTCGCTGCACAACATGATGTCCGCGCACGGGCCCGACCGGGAGACGTTCGACCGGGCGAGCGCCGCGGAGCTGAAGCCGCAGAAGATCGACGACGGGCTGGCCTTCATGTTCGAGACGCGCTGGCCGGTGACGGCCACCGGGCAGGCGGCGAACGCCGGTCATCTGCAGACGTCGTACGACGACGTGTGGCAGGGTCTGCAACGCCACTTCCGGTCGTAGCCCTGGCACACCAAGCCGCAGCCCTGCCGTCCCCCTCGGAGAAGACCCTTGACCGCCTTCGCCCCCGACTCGCTGGTCCTGAACCGGAAGCTTCCGCTCTGGTATCAGGTCTCGCAGTCCCTGCGCGCCTCCATACTGGGCCGCTCACCCGGCGCGTCGCTGCGGCTGCCCACCGAGGAGCAGCTCGCCACGCACTACGGGGTGAGCGTGCTCACCATGCGCCAGGCACTCAAGGAGCTGGAGGCGGAGGGCCTGATCAGCAGGCACCGGCGGCGCGGCACCTTCATCGAGCCGGGTGCGCGCCGGGGCGCCCCGCGCAAGCTGCTCGGCTCGATCGACGCGATCGTGGCCCAGCAGTCGGGTGAGCTGACGACGATCCTGGGCCAAGGGCCGGCGCCCGTCCCCGGCGAACTCGTCGAGTACTTCCCGGACGTCGCCGAAGTCGTCCTGTACAAGCGGCTGCGCTGCGACGGTGAGAGCGGCGAGCCCACCAACTGGGCGGAGAACGCGGTGCGTTCGGAGATCGCAGCATCGGTGGACATCGCCGATCTTGAGCGCTGGCCGATGACCAAGGTGCTGCGCGACGTCGTCGGAGTGCGGATCAGCAAGATCACCGACACGGTCGAGGCCACACTTGCCGACCCCGTCACCGCCGACCTTTTGAAGGTCCCGCTGCTCAGCCCGATCCTGCACTACACGGGCGTGACATACGACCAGGACGGCCGGGTGGTGGACGTGGCCCGCATCCGCTACCGGGGCGACCGCTTCTCCTTCTCGGTGACGCTCGACGCGCACTGAGCCGGACCGATGGCGGCCTCGACGCGCAGCGGCTCCGGCAGGGAGGATGTCCGGATGACGGCGACGCGGTCGGGCGGCGCGACCGGGACCGACCCGCTCGCGGAGGCACCGCTGCTCGACGAACTGATGCCCTGGTCGGTGGCGCCCCTGCGGCTGGGCCGCCACTGGGTCCTCGCACCGGACATCCGTACACTGCGGGCCCGTTGGGACGCGCTGGTACGGGCCGAAGGCCCCGAGCGCGCGGCGCTGTTCCGCGAGAGCCGGGCCCGCACGGTGCGCAGCGCGGTCACCGCGCTGCCGGGGCAGCCCACCGGGACCGGGGGGTTCGCCAGGGAGCACGGCCCCTGCCCGGAGCCGGTGCGGTTTCTGCACGGGCCGTTCGACGAGCAGTGGCTGATCCCCGACCACCGGCTGATCGACGCCGCCCGCCCCGAGCTGTGGCGGGTGGCGGGCGCCGGGCAGCTCTTCGCCGTCGAGCAGGGGTACGTGCCCCGGGCGACGGGGCCCGCGCTGCTGGTCGGCGCCCTGCTGCCGGACGACCGCTCCCCCGCCGGACGGCCCGCCCGCGTCCGGCCCCTGTACCGCCGCCCGGGCGGGCACGAACCGAACCTCGCGCCGGGGCTGACGGAGCTACTGAGCGGCCGTTACGGGCACGCGGTCGCCGCCGACGAGGTGCTGGCCTGGGCGGTCGCCGCCGCGGCCCCCTCCCCCTCGGGCGCCGTCGTGCCCCTGCCGGCCGACCCCGCGCTCTGGGCGGCGGGCGTCGAGCTCGGCCGCCGCATGACGGCGGTCCAGCTGCGCGGCGCACACGGCGGCGAACGCCCCCGGCTACCCGGCGGCAGGCGCCCCTATGTGCGTACCGCCGTCCCCGATCACCCGCAGGAGCTGAGTTACGACGCGGAGGACGAGGTCCTGCACATCGGCGAAGGCCGCGTCTCCCCGGTGCCCCCGGCCGCCTGGGACTTCCGGGTGGGCGGGGTGCGGGTGCTCCGCATGTGGTTCGAGCGGCGTACGGCGCAGGCGGCGCCCGGCACACTGGCGGCGATCCGCCCCACGGGCTGGCCCAAGGAGTGGTCGTCGGAGCTGCTCGAACTCATCACGGTGCTGGCCCTGCTCGGCGAACTTGACCTCGCGCGCCCCGACCTGGCCGGAGCCAAGCGGATCACCCGCGCCGATCTGTCGGAGGCCGGTGTGCTGCCGGTCCCGGGAGCGGTCCGGCGCCCAGCGTCCGTACTCGACCATCACGAGGAGGGCCCCGAGGGGCAGTTCGCCCTGCTCTAGCGCCCAGCGCCGGCCGTCCGCAGACACGCGAACACCGACCGCCGAGCTGCGGCGAGTGGCTGGTCCGATCGAGGGGTGAAGAATCCCGCGCTGGGCGAGCACACCGACGTGCCGCTGTCCGCCCCGGGAATGAAGGGCGTTCGGGCAGCAGCGCTGTGCCGGGACGGTGTGGTCGCCCGAGCGCGTCCGTTCAAATCCGTACTGAATCCGTACTGAACTCTGGACGTGCTGCCGGACGTACCGCTGGGCCGCCGGTCAGCGGCGGCTGCCGAACAGCGAGCGGCGCAGTCGCCGCAGCGGAGCGAAGAGCGAGACGCGCGCGCCTCTGCCTGTTCGCGAGTGCGCGACGTCACGCGAGGTGAGCTCGCGCATCAACAGCGTCGCCTCGGCCGACTCTCGCCGCGGGACGGCTGGGCCGCCGAGCACCGAGAGATGGCGGTCGAGGCGCGAGCTGGTCGCGCTGCTCCCACATGTGATCGCAGGCACTCGTGGCCTGCTGCGCACCGTTATCTGTTCCATTTCACTCCCCACCCGTACGAGGGCACCCGGCCCGGGCAGGTTAACCCTATCGCCCCGCCGTCACACTCAAGTATCCCACCCCGAGGATTCACCACACCTGTACGGAGGTTGACGATCACTCTCCGAATACAACTGATTCCAGGGCGAGTTGGACAGTTCGCCCCTGCCGATGGCAATTGACGTTCAAGGGGGCTTCAGCGGCCCCGGGTTGAGCTAACTTTGAGTGGTTTCTACCGTGCCGCGCCCAGCTGCGGATGGGGGGGGCTCGTCAGTGACCGAAGAGCCGGGCAACGAGCGGGTGATCGCGGGCCGCTGCCGCCTGCTGTCCCCACTGGGCGAGGGCGGCATGGGTGTCGTGTGGCGCGCCCGGGACGATCTGCTCGGCCGCGAGGTCGCGGTCAAGGAGGTCAGGGCGCCGGCCGGGCTCGGCGGCACCGACGGGCAGCGCCTCTATGCCCGGCTGGAGCGCGAGGCGTGGGCAGCCGCCCGGATCTCGCACCGCAATGTGATCACCGTCTACGACGTGGCCAACGAGGAGGGCCGCCCGTGGATCGTGATGGAACTGGTGCGCGGGCTGACGCTCTCCGACGTACTGGACGCCGAGGGCCCGATGCCGCCGCAGCGGGCCGCGCACATCGGGGGCGAGGTCCTGGCGGCGCTGCGAGCCGCGCACGAGGCGGGTGTGCTGCACCGCGATGTGAAGCCGGGCAATGTACTGATCGCCAATGACGGCCGCGTGGTGCTGACGGACTTCGGCATCGCGCTGGTCGAGGGCAGTTCGGCACTCACCATGACGGGCGAGCTGATCGGCTCCCCCGAGTTCCTCGCGCCCGAGCGCGCCCTGGGGCGCAGGCCGGGTCCCGAGTCGGACCTGTGGTCGCTGGGAGTGCTGCTGTACGCCGCGGTCGAGGGCAACTCGCCGTTCCGCCAGGACACGCCGCTCTCCACGCTGCGCGCCGTGGTCGACGAGGAGCTGCCGCCGCCGCGCCGGGCGGGCGCGCTCGCGCCGGTGCTCGACGGGCTGCTGCGCAAGGATCCGGCGGAGCGGATGCCGGCCGTCGAGGCGGAGCGGTTGCTCCGGATCGTGGCGGCCGGTGGTACGCCGAGCACCGGGGCGACACCGGTCTTCCCCGTCGGATACACACCGACCGTCGCGGCATCGACGCCGAGCGCGTCGCCGATGCCCTCGCCCTACAGCGCCCCCACACCGCCCCCGGGGACCTCCCCCACGACGACCTCCACGGGGCAGGGCCGACCGCGGCGGGCCGGGCTGGTGGTGGTGGGCGCGGCCTTGCTGCTGCTCAGCGTCGGCGGCATCGCGTGGGCGCTGCTGAACAACGGCGACGACCCGGGAGAGAGTGCGGGGAGCACTTCGGGCTCACCGACCGGCAGCGGAGGCGGCACCGGCGGCAAGAGCGGCGGTACCGGCGGCGGCGCGGCGACCGGAGGCAACGGCTCGACCGGCGGGAGCGGCGGCACGAACGGCGGCACCGACGGAGGCGGCGGCACACCGGGCGGCGGCCACGGGGGCGACAACGGCGGGAGCGGTGGGAACGGCGGTGGTGGCGACGGCGGCACGACCAGCCCGCCACCCCGGTCGGTGAAGGTCACCCTGACGGCCGTGCGCGACAGCTACACAGGCGCCTGCCCGCCGCCGGAGGCCGAGGCGCCGGCCTTCGCCGCGACGTTCACGGTCGGCCGGGTCCCCGTCGAGGTCGACTACCGCTGGGTGACGAAGGGCGGCGAGAGCACCGACCCGGGCTGGAAGACGCTGTCCTTCGGCGCGGGCGACGCGAAGTCGAAGCAGGTGAACCACACCGAAGTGGCGTACCTGGCGGACGGGCCCCTGCACAACGAGATCAGCGTGGAGGTCAGGAGTCCGGTGACCACCACGTCCAACGCCGCGGCGTTCTCGGTGACCTGTGAGCAGGAGACCCCGACGGGCGGGGCCTCCTCCTACACGGCGAGCGGTTCCGCCGGCGTTCCGGCCGAAGCGACGGTCAGGCCGCGTCGGTGAACGCGGGCCACCGCGTCGGGGTCAGGCCGCAGCGGTGAAGACGGGCAGATAACCTCCCGACTGGCCCGCTGCCTTCGGGTGGTACGACTCGCCGATGTTGCCCAGGTTCAGGCTGTGCAGCCACGGGGAGCCCGAGCAGATCTCGTGTCCCGTGAACGCCGGGGCGACCGTGGCGAAGGTGTAGCCGTGGTCGGCCGCGCGCTTGGCGGTGGCCGCGTTGAGGTAGTCGGACGCCCCGTTGATCGCGGTGCGCTCCTTCTCGCTCAGCCCGGCGATACAGCCGCCACCGAGCTTGTAGAAGCGGGGGTAGCCGAGGACGACGACCCGCGCGGAGGGGGCCTTGGCGCTGATCGCCGAGTACACGGAGTCGAGCTTGCCGGGCAGGGTGGTGTCGACGTAACCGCGCGCCGTGGCGATCCTGCTCAGGCAGGCCGACTCGGACTGCAGGACGCAGGTCGTCATGACGTCGGCGAAGCCCGCGTCATTGCCTCCGACGCTGATGCTGACGAGGTCGGTCGCCGCCCCGAGCGGGGCGAGCTGACTGCCTGTCACGTCACCCGTACGAGCACCCGAGCAAGCGGTGAACGCGAACGTGGAGGGTGAATTCGCCGCAGCCCACAGGGCCGGGTAGGCGCGGGTACTGCGCTTGCACGAGCCGCTGCCACTGTCGTAGCTGCCGGCTCCGACGCCCGATGAGTACGAGTCGCCCAGGGCTACGTAGTCCAGGGATTGGGCCTGGCCCACCGCCTGCGCCGCGCCCGCCCCGGTGAGGGCGAGAGCAGCGGCGAGAAGGAGTGAGGATGATAGTGCCGCGATTCGGGACAGTTTCATGGAACCTCCCTTTAGCAGGATTTCCGCCACAACTGTCGTAGCAGTCCCACTACTTCGGTGGAAGTGTCCATGCCAAGTTGCTCGGGGCGGCGGATCATCTGCACACTCTCTCCGCATCCTTGACGCGGCTCCGTCGTCTGCGCGACATTGAAGCCCGGCATCCGGCGCTTCAGGGGGCAAAGTCGCCAATGCAGAACATCAGTAACAAGCCAACCGCAGCTGTATCGGAATCGCTGCCCGTGCTCGCGGGCGCGGCGCTCGCCGTATCGGTGGTCGGCGCCGTCCTGGCGCTCACCGATCTGGCGTCACCGCTACGCGCGCCGTTCACTCTCTTCTTCCTGGTCGTGACACCCACGGCCGCCGTGGCCGCAGGCCTGCGCGGCCTGGAACCACTGGGCCGCGCGGTCGCCGCGGTGGCCGGGGCCATCGCGATCGACCTGCTCGTGGCACAGGCGATGCTGGCCATGCACATCTGGTCGATCCGGGGCGGGGTCGCGGCGATCGCCGGGATCAGCGCCCTCCTCTTCCTGCTGACACTGGTGCGGCGCCCCGGCGACCGCACGGCGAGAAGGCATAGCTCCTGACGTGGACATCACCGTGCACCGCCCCGGCGAGCTCACCGCCGCCGACCGGCTGGCCTGGACCGCGATGCAGTCCAAGGCCCATCTCCACGGTTCGCCGGAGCTGGCGAACCCCTTCCTCTCCCCCGAGTTCACGCTGGCCATGGGCCATTACCGGCGCGGGGTCCGGATCGCCGTGGCGCGACAGGACGGCGAGCCCGCGGCCTTCTTCCCGTTCCAGAGATCCGCCACCGGCGTGGGCCGGGCCATCGGTCTCGGAGTCTCGGACGCCCAGGGTCTCGTGCACAGACCGGGATACGAGTGGGACGCACGGGAACTGCTTCGAGCCTGCGGGCTCGCGGTGTGGGAGTTCGACCATCTGGTGCAGGGCCAGCGGGCGTTCGAGACCGGCGCCACCGGATCGTTCGCCTCGCCGGTGATCGACACCCAGGACGGCTACGAGGCGTACCTCGCGCATCTGCGCAAGGAAGCGCCCAAGTTCGTGAGGTCCACCTTGGCAAAGGAGCGTCGGCTCCTGCGGGCGGTCGGCGAGCTGCGGTACGTGCACGACGAGCGGGACCCGCAGATGCTGCGGACGCTGATGCGCTGGAAGTCCGCGCAGTACCGCAGGACCGGGCGCAGCGACCGCTTCACCCAGACGTGGATCATCCGGCTGGTGGAGCACCTGTTCCACACCCGGACGGATTCCTTCAGCGGTCTGCTGTCGGTGCTCTACGCGGACAGCCAGCCGATCGCGGCGCATTTCGGCCCGCGTTCGGAAAGGATCATCTGCTGCTGGTTTCCCGCCTATGATCCGGCGTTCGCGAAATACTCGCCCGGTTTGCTGATGCATCTGCGAATCGCCGAGGCGGCTGCCGCCGAGGGCATCGCGTACATCGATCTCGGCCGCGGCCAGAAGCAGTATAAGGACTCTCTGAAGACCCGGGAGATCTCGGTCTCGGAGGGGTGGGTAATGCGCCGTCACCCGGTCGCTTTCGGACATCGGGCGCACCGCGCGCCGGTCCGGGCTCTGCGCAACACGGTGGTCGAACGGCCCGAACTGTTCGAGCCCGCCGACAGGTTGCTGAAGAGGATTGGAGAGATCCGTTCAGGACGGTCTCACATGTGACCGCCGAAGTGCCGAAGTATGGCCAAAGACGCAAAAAAGTGAGGCTACGTTCCAGGTCTTGCCATACAGTCCCAATCATCAATACCGTCGTACATCCACCTGCGACTGCCCATCATTCAAAGCGACTCTAGGGGAGGGCTCAAGCGTCGCGACGGGGTAGGAGTGGGGCGCGGTAGGGGGGTGCCGTACTCGGTGATCACACATGCGCCGAGCCGCGGGCCGCGCGGCCAGCTATGCCAGCTCGCCCAACCAGTACGGAGAGTCATTCCGTCATGGCCGGGGTGAGAATCCCCCCTTTCGAACCGGAAACTCATCCGGACCGCCCGGGGGCGGGCGGTCCACCGGTGGAGAGGGAAAAGACTCATGAGCTCATTCCTCCGTCCTGCGATATCGGGCGAAGATCCATTGATCACGCCGTCCGAAAACGGCCATGCGGACCACGCGTCCAAGATCGGAGGCGGCCTGATATCCGGCCAGTACCGTCCGATCTCTTCCCACCTCGCCATTGCACCGCCGGTGAGCGTGGTGATCCCCGCCATGAACGAGGCGGAGAATCTTCCCTACGTCTTCAAGACCCTGCCCGACTGGATCCACGAAGTGGTCCTGGTGGACGGGAATTCGACCGACGACACCGTGCAGGTCGCCCGCGATCTGTGGCCGGGAGTCAAGGTCGTGAAGCAGCGCGGAAAGGGCAAGGGCGACGCGCTGATCAGTGGTTTCGCCGCCTGCTCCGGTGAGATCATCGTGATGGTCGACGCGGACGGCTCGGCCGACGGCAACGAGATCATCAGCTATGTCTCGGCGCTGGTCTCCGGGGCCGACTTCGCCAAGGGCTCCCGGTTCGCCAACGGCGGCGGCACCGACGACATGACGCCCATCCGCAAGCTCGGCAACTGGGCGCTGTGCGCCGTCGTCAACGCCAAGTTCGGCGCCCGCTACACCGACCTCTGCTACGGCTACAACGCCTTCTGGCGGCACTGCCTGGACAAGATCGACCTGGACTGCACCGGCTTCGAGGTCGAGACCCTGATGAACATCCGGGTCGTCAAGGCGGGCCTGCGGGTCCAGGAGATCCCCAGCCACGAGTACGTCCGCATCCACGGCGTGAGCAACCTCAGCGCCGTACGGGACGGACTGCGCGTCCTGCGGGTCATCCTCCACGAGCGCGGCAAGCGGCACGGCCGCCGTCGCCCGCCGGCCTTCGCGACGGGCGTGAACCGGGGAGAGGTGTCTTGAGCCACCCGGCCATCTCCGTGGTGATCTGCGTGTACACGGAGGACCGTTGGGAGGACATTCTCGCCGCGGTCGACTCGGTGCGCGCGCAGTCACTGCCGGCCGTCGAGACACTGCTGGTCGTCGACCACAATCCGGCGTTGCTCGAACGGCTCGGCAAGGAGTACAAGGAAGCACGCGAGGAGGTGCGGGTGCTCGCCAACGCGGGCCCCCGCGGCCTCTCCGCGGGCCGCAACACCGGTATCGCCGCCGCCCGCGGCGAGATCCTCGCGTTCCTCGACGACGACGCGGTGGCCGAGCGCGAGTGGCTGCTCCACTTCGCCGAGGGGTTCGAGGATCCGCGGGTGATGGCCGTCGGCGGACGGACCATGCCGGCCTGGGCCTCGGGCCGCAGGCCGGACTGGTTCCCGGCCGAATTCGACTGGGTCGTCGGCTGTACGTACAAGGGGCTGCCCCCCGGCAAGGTGCGGGTCCGTAACGTCCTGGGGGGCAACGCGTCCTTCCGCAGGTCCGCGTTCGACGCGGCGGGCGGCTTCGCCACCGGCATCGGCAGGGACGGCAACAAGCGACCGCTGGGCGGCGAGGAGACGGAGCTGTGCATCCGGCTCACCAACGCGCTGCCCGACGCGGTGCTGCTGATCGACGACCGCGCGGTGATCCACCACAAGGTCCCCCTCGTCCGTGAGCGGTTCGGCTACTTCCGTACGCGTGCCTACGCCGAGGGTTTGTCGAAGGCACTCGTGGCGCGAAGTGTGGGGGCGGGCAAGGGACTTGAGTCCGAGCGCCGCTACACCACCCGGGTGCTGCCCGCGGGGGTGGCCCGCGGGCTGCGCGACGCGGTCCTGGGGCGGCCGGGCGGCGCGGGCCGCGCGGGGGCCATCGTGACCGGAGTCGCCGCGGCGGCCGGCGGGTACGTACTCGGCAGCGTCCGCGCCCGCAGGGGCGGCGCCACGTTCACGGTGCCCGTCCCGGACCGCGTCACGGACTTGGAAGGTGCGCAAAGGGAGGCGCAGTGAACATGCCGGTACCGATCCTGATGTACCACGCGGTGGGGCGCGCTCCGGCGCGGGAGGCGTACGGCCTGTCGGTGACGCCCGAGGCGTTCGCCGGGCAGATGGAGCTGCTCGACGCGGGCGGCTACACGCCGCTCACGACGGCGCAGCTGGCCGACCGCTGGCGAGACGACGCCGCGATGCCCCGCCGTCCGATGGTGATCACCTTCGACGACGGGTACGAGGGTGTGCACCGTCATGCGCGCCCCGTCCTGACCAAGTACGGCTTCGCGGCGTCCCTGTTCGTCTCGACGGGGTGGGTGCGCGGCGCGTACGAGGAAAGGGGCGCCCTGGACACCATGCTCGACTGGAACCAGGTGCGGGAACTCGCCGCCGACGGCACCGAGATCGGCGGGCACAGCCACACCCACCCGCAGATGGACCAGTTGCCCGACAATGAGCTGTGGTTCGAGGCACTGCGGTGCATGGAGATCATCACCGGGGAACTCGGGAACCCTCCCGCTTCGTTCGCCTATCCGTACGGTTACTCCAGCCGCCGGGTGCGGCAGGCCGTGCGCGAGGCCGGGTTCAGCCAGTCGCTCGCCGTGGGAAATGCCCTTGCCGAGCGGTGTCAGGGGCCCTACTCCCTGCGGCGGGTGACCGTACAGCGCAGTACTGGTATCGAGGAGTTCGAGCAACTGGTGGAGGGCCGGTCGATAGCCCGCATCTTCGCCAGGGACCGAGCCCTCACCAAGGGATACGCCGTGGTCCGCAGAGCCCGAGCGGCCGGCCGGAAGGTAAGCAGAACCCGTGTCTGACACGACGACCGCCCAGGCCGACAGCGCGGCGGCGACGCAGCCCCCGCCGGGGCGCCGCCTGCGCCTGCCGGGGAAGGGCGGCGGCAACCCGCTCTTTCGCAACGCCTATGCGCTGATGCTCAATACGGGGATCAGCGCGCTGCTCGGGCTGAGCTTCTGGCTGGTCGCCGCCCGGTACTACTCGGAGTCCGCGGTGGGCCAGGGCTCGGCGGCCATCGCGGCGATGAAGCTGCTGGCAGGCCTGGCGGCGCTGACGCTGACCGGGGCCCTGGCTCGCTTCATTCCGGTGGCGGGGCGCAGGACCGGGCGGCTGGTCTTCAAGACGTACGCGGGAAGTTCCCTGGTGGTCGCGGTGGCCGCCGGGATCTTCCTGTCCACCCTGAACCTGTGGGGTCCTTCGTACAGCTTTCTGCACGGCCCGCTGAACGGCATCGGTTTTGTGCTTGCCGTCGTCGCCTGGTCGCTGCTGACCCTTCAGGACGGTGTGCTGACCGGTCTGCGCAGCGCGCTGTGGGTGCCCGTCGGCAATACCGTCTTCTCCGCGGTGAAGCTGGTCCTGCTCATCGCCATCGCGACGTCGGTGCCGACCGCGGGTGTCTTCGTCTCCTGGGTGGCGGCGATCGCGGTCTCGGTGATCCCGCTGGGCTGGATGGTCTTCCGGCGGCTGGTACCGCGCCATGTGGCGGCCACGGCCCACACCACCCGGCCGCCCACCCTGCGGCAGATGGGCCGCTTCCTGGCCGGTGACTACACCGGCTCGCTCTTCTCGCTGGCCGTCGTCTACGCGGTGCCGGTGATCGTCGCCTCGCAGGTCAGCTCCGAGGACAACGCGTACTTCTACATCACCACGACCATCGGCGGCACGGTCAATCTGCTCGCCATCAACATGGGCGCCTCGCTGACGGTGGAGGGCGCGCACGACCCGTCGACGCTGGCGCAGAACTGCCGGTCCGCGCTGCGCCGCATGGCCCGCATCATGCTGCCCGTGGCGGCGGTGCTGTTCTTCGGCGCCCCGTACATCCTGGGCGTGTTCGGCGAGGGGTACGCGAACGCGGCGACGCCGCTGCTGCGCTGGTTCGCGATCGGTGCGCTGCTGCGCGTCGTCATCGAGGTCTACTTCGCGGTACTGCGAGCCCAGAGCCGCACCTCCGGGCTCGCCTACCTCCAGGGCGCGTTGTGTGTGCTCGTGCTGGGCCTGACGCTGGTGCTGCTGCCGCGGATGGGGCTCGTCGGGGCGGGCGTCGCGGAGATCTCCAGCCTGGCAGTCGTCGCGTCCGTCACGGGCGTCAAGCTGTACCGGGTGGTCAAGTCGGCGCCGCCCCTGGCGGCCGTCCCCGAAGGGGAGCTCGCGGACCGGGCGGACGACAGTGACCGTGACAGCGACGCGGAGCTCGCGGTGGCGGGGCAGGTGCCCGGCGGGCGCTCCGGCGGCGGCTCGGGATCCGACTCCGGCTCCCGCCGGGAGTTCGGGACGCGCTGGGCGCTGCGCTCCGCGCTCGACCAGGACACCATGCCGCTCGGGGTTCGGCTGGACTTCGACCACCCGGAGCGCCGGCCCGATGTGCGACCCGGGCCCGAAACGCCGGCCGCGGGTACGCCCGTGATCGGCGGCGGGGCGCTCGGACACGGCGGGGCCGAGGACGCCGGGCACCGGCCCACCTGGGCGCTCAAGTCGCCGCCCAAGGAGGTCGACGCGCCGCACTCCACCTCGTCCGTCCCCTCCCCCGCGCCGTCGGCCGAGGCGAGCGACGACCCGAAGGCGCCCCCTACCCAGGGGCAGCAGGCTCCCCCGTCCGCCGAGCGGTCCCCGTCGTCCGAGGGGCCCCCGGCACCGGCGGTGTCTCCCGCGCGGCCCGTGAGCCGCTTCGCTTTCCCGCACGCGCGCATCCCGGAGCTGGGCGTGGGCCTGCTCCTGGTGGCCGCGCTGGCGCTGTACTGGCTGCCGGTGCTGGGCATCGGCGAGGCGGACCTCGACCGGATGGGCGGGCTCGGACTCATCTCCGTACTGCCACCGGCGACGCTGATCGGCGCCGGGCTTCTCGCGCTGTCCTTCGCGTCCCTGCTGTGGCTCGACCGGCCACGGACCGTGCTGCTGACGGCCGCGCTGCTCGCCACCGTGGTGTCGCTGCACGCGCTGCCCGGCGTCCTGGAGGCCGAGCCTCGGTTCGCCACCGCCTGGCAACACCTGGGCTTCATGGACTACATCGACAGGTCCGGCTCCGCGGTGCCGGACCTGGACGCGCGCTGGAGCTGGCCCGGCTTCTTCGCGGCGGCCTCCTTCGTCGCCGAGGCATGCGGCATCTCGGACATGTCCTCGGTGATCCGCTGGTGGCCGACTGCCCTGCAACTGCTGTATCTGCCACCGCTGTTCCTGCTCGCGCGGTCCATGCGGGCGAGCTGGCGGGCCAAGTGGACCGGCGTCTGGATCTTTGTCCTGAGCGGCTGGGTCGGCCAGGACTACTTCTCGCCGCAGGGCTTCACCTACGCGCTGTACATCGCGTTCGTGGCGGTGCTGCTCGTCTGGTTCCGCGAGCCGCGGGTGCTGTGGACCAAGCGGCGGCCGGGCGAGGCCGAGGTCAGGCCCGCCGCGCGGCGCGACAAGGCGGTGCTGCTGCTCGTCCTGGTCGGCCTGTTCGCCGCGACGGTCCCCGCGCACCAGCTCACCCCGTTCGTGATGCTCGGGGTGCTCGCCGTGCTGGTCGTGACCGGGCTCTCGACCCTGCGCGGGCTGCCGATCCTCTTCGGGGTACTGGTGGCCGTGTGGATCGGGTTCTTCGCCGAGCCGTACTGGTCGGGGCACTTCGACGAGCTCTTCGGGGGTGTCGGCGGCATCGGTGGCAATGTGACGTCGTCGGTCTCCGGCCGCATCGAGGGCGGCAGTTCCACCCACAAGTTGGTGCTCTACGTCCGGGTGGCGCTGGCCGGCGGTGTGATGGCCTTCGCCTGCTGGGGCTGGTGGCGAAGGCGCTTCAACGGGTACCGCGAGCGGTCCCTGCTGGTGCTGGCTTTCGTACCGTTCCTGGGCTTCGGCATGCAGTCGTACGGCGGCGAAATGGCCCTGCGTGTCTTCATGTTCGCGCTGCCCGGGGCGGCCCTGCTGGCCGGCCTCGCGCTGTTCCCGCGTACCGGCGCCACCGCGGAGGAGCGGGACGCGGACCGCAAGAGCCTGGCACCGCTCGCCGCGCTGATGGCGGGCCTGGTGCTGATCGGCGGCTTCCTGGTCGCCCGGTGGGGCAATGAACCCTTCGAGCGGATCAGGGGCGGCGAGGTCGCGGCGATGGAGTTCGTGTACGAGCACGACGACCCGTCGGTGCGGCTGCTGTGGATGAGCAACGACATCCTGGACAACGTCACCCCCGCCATCCCCTGGGGCGCCAGGGACATGGAGAAGGTCAGCTATCTGCCGACGCTCGCGCCCGCCGACCCGGTGCTGGTGGCGGGCCTGGTCAAGTCGCTCAAGGTCGCCGGACCGAACTCATACCTCATGATCAACCGCAGCCAGTCGGTCTATCTGCAGTTCGACGCGGGCTACTCGCCGACCTGGGAGAAGCGGCTCGTCGCGAATCTCGACAAGCGGCCCGAGCTCAGGAAGGTCCTGTCGAACGCGGACGTGTCGATGTACGCGCTGCGCAAGCAGCCGGACGGGGCGGTCGAGAAGCCGAATCCCGGTCCGATCGGCCCGCAGGTCACCTGGACGCCATGGTCGGTGGTGGGCGCCCTGGCGGCGCTGGCGCTGATCGTGCTGTTGTCGGCGCGTGAGGTCGTACGGGTGGCGGTGGCGCCCAGCGTACGGCAGTTGCGGTGGCTGCAGAGCACGTTCTGGTTCTCTCTGCCGCTGCTGGCGGTGCTGCTCGCCGCACTGGTCCAGCGCTTCGTCACAATGTCCTAGGCGTACGGTCGCCGCCGGTCAGCGCTTGAGCCAGCGCACCTCGTACCCGGCCATGTCGAAGGGCTTCCCGTCCACCTTCGCCTGGATGGGCCGGTCGAGGATGTTCACGACGAGCGCCGCGTCGCCGTCGGCGAGGACCCGCACATTGGGTACGTCGGCGGCGGCGACCTGCACCGCCTCGTAGCGGGTCCCTGGCGGGAACTCCTTCGCGAACCGCGCGAGCAGCGTCAGCATCGGCAGCTCGCTGCCGCCGTCGGCGAGCTGCGTGGAGCGCCACAGGCACCCCGCGCACTTGGCGCCCTTGTTCTGCGGATTCCAGTAGAAGCCGGTGCTCGCCCCGCCGCGGACCATCGCGATCATGCCGGACGCGTGCACGGCGACGCGGTGCGGCTCGCTCCAGCCCTCGCGCTCGTCGTCGTCGTCACCGGGCTCGACGTAGTACTCGGCCCACCACAGCGGCAGCTTGCCGGACTTGGCACGCACCCACTCGCCGACCGCGGTGAGCTTGTCCGTCGCCTTGAACTCGTCGGGCAGCAGCTCGTCGTCGCGGGTGTAGCTGGCGCCGTCGACGACGACGAAGTCCGCGCCCGCCTTCTTCTTGTTCCAGTAGGTGAAGGCGTCGAGTACCCGCTGGTCGACGCTGCCCCAGGGGCCCTTCAGGGACGAGGCGTGGGTCTGGTCGCGGGGCTCGTAGCTGTCCATGACGAGGTACGGGCCGCCGACCAGGTTCTCCTGGTCGACCTTCTTCAGCTCGGCGTACACCAGGTTGTAGAGCTCGGTGTAGCCCTCGTAGTTCCAGCGTTTGCTGCTGTCGTCGAAGAAGCCCTTGAACTCGTTCCAGACGATGAAGTGCCGCACGTCGGGATAGCGCTTGGCGACGGTGGAGGCGAGTTTCGCGAAGTCCTTGTAGTGCTCGGGGCTCGGCGCGGTCTCCAGCGACTTCTTGCTCCAGTTGGTGTTCTCCGCGCCGGCCTTGCCGCCCTTCATCCAGTCGGGGGCGCAGCACAGTGTGATGACGGGCGTGCCGCCCGTCCTGCGGATCAGGTCGACGCGGCTGTCGAGCTCGTCGAACTGGTAGCGGCCGGGTGAGGGCTCGGGGTTCTCCGCGCCCCATCCCATGATGTGCTGGATCTGCGGCAGCGGTTGCGCGGACAGCGTCTCGTCCGCTCTCTCGCGTGCCGCGGCCGTGCCCTCGTCGGCGCTGTACTGCGTGTGCGTAAAACCCCAGCCCAGCTCGGGCGACGGATTGGCGGGCGGCTTCGCCGGAGTGCCGTGCACCTTGTCGCCGTCGGCGGTGGTGCCCGTGTCGTCGCGTTCGCCGTTGCCAGGAAAGGTGCTGCACATCGTCAGCAGGAGGGCGACCACCACCGCGCCCACGCCCAGCAGTGCGGTGATGCGCCACCGCTGCGGCCCCGAGTTCCACTCATGACGTCCCATTACCGGTCAGAGTATCGGTGGGTACCCGCATTTCGGCAGGTTCTTCCGGAACAGGCACGTAGCGTGCGGCGCGGGGCAGCTGGTGAAACCCGGTGCACAAGACCACACCGCGGGGGATCATGGGCGCCATGTCTGCGAACCCTGAGGCCGCACTGCCGATCCGGCTCAATGTCGACGACAGCGATTCACCGTCCGATGTCGTCGACGCGCTGTTCCTCGGCCGTTTCGCGACGGGCGAGCAGCCCTACTCCCACAGCTCATCGATCGACCGGGTCAAACCGGGTGCCACGCTGCTGCCCCCGTCGGCCAAGGTCCTGCGAGCGGCCCGCGACGACGACCGCAGCGCGACGCTCGCCGAGGGCGAGGGCTGGACGCTGCTCGTGTCCCGGTGGAGTCGCGGCGCGGATGTCACGGTGACCGCGGTGACCTCCGAGCTCGCGGAGCAGGTGCTGGGGCAGGCGACGGACGGTGTGCAGGACGAGCCGGAGCCGCAGCCGGAGAACGTCTCGATGGGCTTCTGGTACGTCTCTCCGCGCCGCGGCCCGCACCGCACGAGCCGGCAGATCGCCGCCGGTACGTGGGAGGAGGTGCGGCCCAACTACACGGCGCCGGTGGCCGACGCCATGGACCGCCTGATGAAGGTCACGCCGGACGACATCGCGGGGCGCCTGCTGCTGCTGCACGGCCCGCCGGGCACCGGGAAGACCTCGGCCCTGCGGACACTGGCCCGTTCCTGGCGGGACTGGTGCCAGGTCGACTGCGTGCTGGACCCGGAGCGGCTCTTCAACGACGTCGGTTATCTGATGGACATCGCGATCGGTGAGGACGACGGCTCGGCCAAGGGCCGCTGGCGTCTGCTGCTGCTTGAGGACTGCGACGAGCTGATCCGCGGCGAGGCCAAGCACACGGCGGGCCAGGCCCTTTCGCGGCTGCTGAACCTGACCGACGGCCTCCTCGGCCAGGGGCGGAACGTGCTGGTGGGCGTGACCACCAATGAGGACCTGGAGCGGCTCCACCCGGCGGTTGTCCGCCCCGGCCGCTGTCTGGCCCGTATCGAGGTCGGCTCGCTCACCCGCAACGAGGCGGTGAACTGGCTGGGCACGGCGGAGGGCGTCGGCCGCGACGGCATGACGCTGGCGGAGCTGTACGCCCTGCGGCGCGGCACCGGCCCGGCCTCGGTGCCGGCCCAGCACGAGGTCTCCGACGCGGGCCTGTATCTGTAGGTGCCCGCGAGGGCCCGGTGGCTGCTTCGGGTCCGGTGCCTACTTCGTGTAGGCGGCGCGCAACGCGTCTTCGACGGCCGCCAGCGCCCCGGCCCGGCTGAGCCCGAGCCGTCGCGCCCGGTCGGCGTACGCCTGGGCGGCGGCGGCGGACTGTCGCTCCGCCGCGTCCCCCGCGGCGGCGATGAAGGTGCCGTTGCGCCCGCGTGTCTCGATGACCCCGTCGGCGTCCAGTGCCCGGTACGCCTTGGCCACGGTGTTCGCGGCGAGCCCCAGATCCTCGGCGAGGCCGCGCACGGTCGGCAGCTTGTGGCCCACCGGCAGCGCGCCGGCGTGGGCCTGCTCGGAAATCTGGGCACGCAACTGCTCGTAGGGGGCGGTCGTGTCGTCCGGGTCGATGGAGATGTTCAAAGTCACCGGCCAATTGTCTCCCACGGACGGAAAATGGGAGGCAGGAGCGGATGTCCCGCGCGTAACGTCCGGCCCATGCTGTTGATCGTTCGCGTCACGGGGGGGGGCCGCCATGTCCGCACACCGGGTTGAGATCGCCCTCCTGAAGGCGGGCCGTACGAAGATCCGCTATCCGGCGGCGCTGCTCTCCGACGACGGCACCCGTGTCACGGTCCGAGCACCCTGGGCGGGAGCGGGCGTACGGGACTTCGGCTTCGTGCGGTTCGAGCCGGGTGATGTCTTCACCGAGCACTACTGGCGGGACCGCTGGTACACGGTGAAGGAGGTCAGGTCCGGGGACGGCACGCTCAAGGGCTGGTACTGCGATGTGACACGCCCCGCGGTCGTCCTCGCGGACCGCGTGGAGGTCGAGGACATGGACCTGGACCTATGGGTCTCGGCCGACGGCTCCACGGTCCTGCGCCTGGACGAGGACGAGTTCGAGGAGAGCGGCCTGGCGGACCGCGACCCGCAGGCCGCGGCCGAGTCGAGCCGGGCGCTGGACGACCTGGAACTGCTGGCCCGGGGGCCGGGCCTGACCCACCTGCTGACCGCGGGTTCAGGCCGGTCCGGCGTCTGACCTGCCGGAGCCGTCCGGGACCGGCAGGAGCCGCTTGCGGTAGTGGAAGCGGTCGTAGGCGCGGTCCACGCGCCGCTCCACGAACTCGTAGCCGTACCTGGGGTAGAGCTTCTGATTCTCCCACATGAGCGCGTTCGTGTAGAGCCGCACCTCGGGGAGGCCCAGCACGCGCGCGTGCTCGTCCACGAACGCGAGCAGACGGCGGCCCACCCCCTGCCCATGGGCGTCGGGGTGGACCGCGATGCTGTCGAGGAAGAGGTGGTCCGCCTCGGGGACGAGCACCAGCAGGCCCGTCACCGGGGCGCCGGTGACGAACACCCGGCCCGCCGCTACATTCGCCCCGTGGTCCGCCTCCATCGGGGCGGGGACCACGCCGATCCGCTCGATGTAGGAGTGGTAGGCCGCGTCCGTCACGACCTTCACCCTCGGTACGTCGGCCGAGGTGGCGAGGCGGATGTCGTGGGTCATGCCTTCACATTACGGCGGTGCGGGAGCAGCTTCTGGAGCAAGGGCCAGGCCAGCAGCAGCACGATGACCAGGTAGACCGTCACCGAGAACGGGGTGTTGACCAGACCGGTCACGCTGCCGTCGCTGATCTGCAGCGCGCGCCGCAGCTGCTGTTCGGCGGCCGGGCCGAGGATCACACCGATCACCGCGGGCAGCACGGGCAGCCCGTAGCGCCGCATGCCGAATCCGATCAGGCCGATGATCAGCAGGATCACCAGGTCCAGGGCCTCCCCGCCGACCGCGTACGCGCCGACCGCGGCGAAGAACAGAATCCCCGCGTAGAGGTACGGGCGCGGGATGCGCAGCAGTTTGACCCAGAGCGGGGCCAGCGGCAGATTGAGCAGGAGCAGCAGTACCATGCCGACGAACAGCGAGGCGATCAGGCCCCACACCAGGTCGGGTTCGCGCTCGAAGAGGAGCGGCCCCGGCTGGATTCCGTACTGCTGGAAGGCGGCCAGCATGACGGCGGCGACGGCCGTGGTCGGCAGGCCGAGGGTCAGCATGGAGACGAGTGTTCCGGCCGCCGAGGCCGACGCCGCCGACTCCGGGCCCGCGACGCCCTCGATGGCGCCCTTGCCGAATTCCTCCTTGTGCTTGGAGAGCCGCTTCTCGGTGACGTACGAGAGGAACGTGGGGATCTCCGCGCCGCCGGCCGGGATCGCGCCGAACGGGAAGCCGATCAGGGGGCCGCGCAGCCAGGACTTCCAGGTGCGCCTGAGGTCGGCCCTGCCGAGCCACGGGCGGCCGACCTGGATCGGCTCGCTCGTGGAGCGCCGCAGGTGTGCGGCGACCCACAAGGCCTCGCCGATCGCGAAGAGCCCGACCGCGACGATCACCACGTCGACGCCGTCGGCGAGTTGCAGCGAACCGAAGGTGAGGCGCTGCTGGCCGGTCATCTGGTCGAGGCCGACCAGGCCGATGGTGAGGCCGATGAGCAGCGAGGCCAGGCCTCGGATGCGCGAGGAGCCGAGGACCGAGGTGACGGCGATGAAGGCCAGCACCATGATGGCGAAGTAGTCGGGCGCGCCGATGTCCACGGCGAGTGAGGCGACCGTCGGGGCGAGGACGACCAGCAGGATGGTGCCGATCATGCCGCCGGCGAAGTGGCCGATGGCGGCTGCCGCGAGGGCCTGCGCGCCGCGCCCGGCCTTCGCCATCGGGTTGCCCTCCATGGCCGCGACGACGGCCGCGCTCTCCCCTGGGGTGTTGAGGAGGATGGAGGTGGTGGAGCCGCCGAACATCGCGCCGTAGTAGATGCCCGCGAACATGATGAACGCGCCGGTCGGCTCCAGGCCGTACGTCACCGGGAGCAGCAGGGCGACGGCCATGGCGGGGCCGATTCCCGGCAGTACGCCGATGGCGGTGCCCAGGAGTACGCCGATGGCGGCCCAGAGCAGATTGATCGGCGTGAGCGCCGTACCGAAGCCGTCGATGAGGGAGTTGAGGGAGTCCATCTGCTTACAGCACCTCCATCAGGGGGCCACCGGGGAGCGGGACTCCGAGCAGGTTGTTGAAGACGAAGTAGGTGGCGAGGGAGAGGCCGGCGGCGATGAGCGGGTCGCGGTCGTAGTGCCGGCTGCCCAGTGCGTAGGCCGAGCCCCAGAAGAGCAGTGCGCCGGAGATGGGGAAGCCGAGCGGGTCGATGAGGACCGCGTTGCCGAGGAAGACGCCGGCGAGGAGCAGCACCGTACGCCAGTCGCCCGGTTCGCTCAGGTCGATGTCCTCGCCGCCCTCGGCCTCGCCGCGCCCGCCGCGCAGTACGTCGACGGCGAGCAGCGCGGCGACGAGCAGCAGGGCGATGCCGACGACGACGGGGACGGTCCTGGGGCCGACGGGGCCGCGCTGGGCGATGTCGACGTCCATGGTGAGGGCGTCGGTGAGAACGAGGATGCCGAGGGCCAGCAGCAGCACGCTGACGCCGAGTTCGGAGTGTTCGCGCAGCCAGGTGCGGCGTGCGGAGAGGGGCGCTTCGGTCGTGTTCCCGGTGGTCACAGCCCCAGCTCCTTCAGCACCGAGTCGACGCGCCGGTCCTGCTCATCCAGGAAGTCGCCGAACTTCTTCCCGGTCAGGAACGCGTCGTCCCAGCCCTTCTTCTTCATCGATTCCTGCCACTGGGGCGAGTCGTGCAGCTTCTGGATCAGCGTGACGAGCTTGTCGCGCTCGGCGTGGGTGAGGCCGGGTGGTGCGACGATGCCGCGCCAGTTGGTGAAGTCCGTGTCGAGCCCCGCTTCGCGCAGAGTGGGGGCGTCCAGGCCCTTGGCGCGCTCGGGCCCGGTGACGGCGAGCAGGCGCAGTTCGCCCGACTCGATCTGGTCGAGGTATTCGCCGAGGCCGGAGACGCCGAAGGCGACCTTGTCGCCGAGGATCGAGGCGAGCAGTTCACCGCCGCCGTCGAAGGGGACGTAGTTGACGGACTTCGGCTCGATGCCTGCGGCCTTCGCCATCAGCATCGGGGCGAGGTGGTCGGGGCCGCCGGGTGATGACCCGCCGCCGACCGGGAGTTTGCCGGGGTTCTTCTTCCAGGCCTTGAGCAGGTCACCGAAGGTCTTGTACGGGGAGTTCTTGCTGACGACGACGATGTCGGTCTCTTCGGTGAGCCGGGCGATCGGCGTCGTGTCGGCAAGGGTATTGGGCGACTTGTTGGTGTGTACGGCGCCCACGACGCCCAGGCCCATCGACATGGCGACCTTGCCGTTGCCGTGTTCGCCGACGAGCCGGGTGAGGCCGACGGTGCCGCCCGCGCCCGGCAGGTTGAACACCTCGATGTTGTGGGTGAGCTCGGCGTCCTCGGCGTTCTTGGCGGCGGTCCTGGCCGTGATGTCGTAGCCCCCGCCGGGAGTGTTGGGAACCATGAAGCGCAGGCCTGGGATCTGCGTGCCGGTGTCGGAGCCGCTGCCCGAGGTGAGCAGCGGGGGCCCGACCAGTACCAGCACGGCCGCCCCGAGCAGGGCGAGGGGAGTGCGCATGCGCACCTGGGCCACCACCTGTCCGTTTGATCAGTTCGGCTGATTGTGAAGTGGCCCACATGTTGCCTGTGCGTTAACAACCTGTCTCCCTTCCGCAATCAACGGACGTTGTGGTCGTTGTGGTCGCGACCTAGCCTGGCGCGGTGACCAAGGTGCTGGTGGTGGACGACGACTTCATGGTCGCGAAGCTGCACAGCCGCTGCGTGTCCGCGATGGACGGCTTCACGGTCGTCGGGGTGGCGCACAACGGCGCCGACGCGCTGCGCGCGGCGCGGCTGCTGCGCCCCGACCTCGTACTGCTCGACGTCTATCTGCCGGACATGGACGGGATCACCGTGCTGCGCGAGCTGCGGGCGGCGGAGCAGCGCGACGAGGGCGGGCACACGGTCGACGCCCTGTTCATCACGGCCGCCCGGGATGCGGAGATCATCCGGGCGGCGCTGCGGGCCGGTGCGCTGCATTACCTGATCAAGCCGTTCAACCAGGCCGCTTTGCAGGAGCAGTTGCGGCATGTGGCGTCCCTGCGGACCCGCTTCCACGAACTGACCGAGCTGGGCGAGGCGCGCCAGGAGGACGTCGACCAGATCTTCGGCACCCGCCCGCCGGGCTCGCGCGAGCTCCCGAAGGGTCTGGCGGCTCACACCGCGGAGCTGGTGGAGCGGACGCTGCGCCAGGAGCCCGCGGGGCTGTCCGCCACCGAGTGCGCGAAGGCGGGGGCGCTTTCGCGGGTGAGCGCGCGCCGCTATCTCGAGTTCTTCGCGGATACGGGCCGGGCCGAGGTGACGCTGAGGTACGGCGGGACGGGTCGGCCCGAGCGGCGCTACCGGTGGGTCGGGTAGGAAGCCGTATACGAATGATTTCCGGCCGAAGCGCGCCCTTCGCGGAAATCACCCGTAGGAAACAACCACAGGTCAGAGGGTAGTTTTCTGTTGCACCACCAAGATCTGTCCACATGATGGACAGCCCTTCACGCGCCCTGCGCACCTACTCCCAGCTGGCCGAACGACCATTCGGTAGAGGTTGGTCCGAACGGTGGGGCCGGAAACTGCCGACCGATGTGCACTCACCCTCCGCGTACGCAAGACTCCCGAACGCAATCGCAACAGCGAACGAAAGGGATTCACCCATGCGTAACACCCTCGCCGCGGCCGGTACATTCGCCGCGGCAGCCGCCCTCCTCCTGTCCGGCACCGCGGCCGCAGGCGCCGCGCAGTCCGGGCCCGCCCGCACGACGAGCCTCTACGCCCCGTCGGCCCTGGTTCTCACGGTCAGTAGGGGCGACGATGCCGCAACGGCCACCGTCGAGCGGGCCGTGACCTTGAACTGCGCGCCCAAGCCCACCGGCAGCCACCCCTCCCCCGTGTCCGCGTGTGCGGAACTGCGCTCGGTCGGCGACGAGTTCAACCAGCTGGTGGAGCCCACCTCGCAGCGCATGTGCACGCGCCAGTGGGACCCCGTCATGGTCACCCTCGGCGGGGTGTGGCAGGGCAAGCACGTCACCTGGTCCACCACCTTCGGTAACGCCTGCGAGATGAAGGGAAGAATGGCGGACGGCACGGTCTTCAACTTCTGAGCGTGAGCAGGACGGCGGCCCGGCGCAGGACGCGCCGGGCCGCCGTGCGCGTTGCGCACGCTCCTCCCGAGGAGACCTGGCCGGCACGCGTCTTGGTAGCGTGGAGGTGACAGCTTGCGTCCGCACGCGACGAGGTCCAGGCACCTCATGTGCCGCAGACGACCCGTCCCATAGCCTCGTACAGGGAGACCTCATGCGATGCCGTGTGTCTCCACTTCGAGGAGGCGATGGGTGACCGGAACCGCCGCTCGGTTGCTCGTGGGCGCCGTGGTCGTGGCCTGCATGGCGCTCGTCGGCCCCAGCACACCCAACGGTGCCCGCATCGCCGAGCCACTGCCGGTCGACGCCCCCAAAGATGTCGTACCGAACCGGGTCATGACGTGGAACATCTGCAATCCCTGCAACGAAAGCAGGCACAACCTCGGCCGGGCAGCGGAGATCGCCACATACGCGCCCCAGGTCGTCGGCCTGCAAGAAGCGTGCGTGCGTGACGTCGAGGCGATCCGGGATCATCTGCAGTACCTGTACGGGCTGGTCTACCACGTCGAGTACGGTTCGGTACTGCGCAGTTGGGGCCGCTGCGGGGGACTGCCGTGGAGTCCGGGGGGCTTTGGCCAGGCGGTCCTCTCGGCAGCACCGATGACCGACCGTGTGAACGTGGAATACCCCGACGGCGGATCCGAGGACCGCGGGTACATGGCAGTCACCACCCTCGTGGACGGCCGGCCTGTCCGGGTCTTCAACACACACCTGGCCCAACGACGTCAAGAAGCAGTCCGAGCGGAACAGACCGGCGTACTCGCGGCGGAGGTCGCCCGGCACGACCGCACGATCGTTCTCGGCGACTTCAACGCGGTGCCGGATGCCTCCGAACTCACCGCGATGTGGGGCCTGGCTGCGGACGCAGACCCCAAGTGCGGTTCCTCGGCCACCGGTACCTGCGAGCCGACCACAGACTGGCACAGCAAGTTCGACTACATCTTCCTGCGGGGCTTCGTCCCGCTCGTGCACGGTGTGCACCCCACCCCGTACTCGGACCACAACCTGCTGCACGCCGGCCTGAGGCTGTAGGCTCGCATTTCTGATGTCCCTTTCTCATTGAAGGTGGCCTTCTTCTGGCCCAAGGGACAGGGCAGTGAGACGAACTCCTGTCCTGTCGCATTGAATCTGTCGGATTCCCACTCGGTCTCGGTCGTGCCGGCAGATTCTCAGGCGGGGGCCCTGACGGACAGCAGAGACACACCGTCATCGCAGCGACGGATACCGCTCAGCCGACCGGCGGCGCGCTGCCTTCCGTCAGGTGCCGGATGAACCACGCCCGTGCGAGGTCGGCGACCTGGTCGAGTGCTCCGGGTTCCTCGAAGAGATGCGTGGCCCCCGGGACGATTTCAAGGCGGTTTTCGCAGCGCAGCTCTGCCTGGGCGGCGCGGTTGAGGTCGAGCACCAACGTGTCGTGCCCGCCGACGATCAGCAAAGTCGGTGCTCGTACGTCGCCGAGGCGGGGCGCGGCGAGATCGGGCCGCCCGCCCCGCGACACCACGGCGCCGACGGACGCGTCGTCATCCGCGGCCGCCCGGAGCGCGGCGGCGGCCCCGGTGCTTGCTCCGAAGTAGCCGATCGGTACGGACTCGCGCTCCCGGAGCCAGCGGGTGGCCCCCGAAAGCCTCCGGGCCAGGGTGTCGATGGCGAAGACGTTCGCCCGGTCGGTCTCCTCGGCCGACGTGAGCAGGTCGAAGAGCAGCGTGCCCAGGCCCGCGTCGCGCAGGGCCGCCGCCACCGACCGGTTGCGCGGGCTGTGCCGGCTGCTGCTGGAGCCGTGGGCGAACATCACCACCGCTGTCGCGCCCGCCGGCAGCGCGAGGTCTCCCGCCAGCCGGACGCCGTCTGCGTCCACCTCGACCTCGGCCTCGGCGGTGGCCGGTGCGGACCGGGCCGCCGCCGCTTCGGTCAGGCACGTGATCACTTCCTCGTCCGTGGTCTGCGAGAAGTCCAGGTACCACTTGCCGACGGCGCTGAACAGGTGGGGCCTGGACAGGCACACCACGTCGTCCGCCGCCCCGCGCAACCGGTGGATCACGTCCGGCGGCGCCACCGGCACGGCGAGCACCACGCGGGCCGCGCCCTGCGCCCGTACGACCTGGCACGCGGCGGCCGCCGTGGCACCGGTCGCGACCCCGTCGTCCACCACGATCACCGTCCGGCCTTCGACGGTCACCCGAGGCCGCCCTTCGCGGTAGCACCGTGCCCGCCGCAGCAGCTCCTGTTCCTCCGCGTGCTCGACCGCCGTGAGCTCCGCCTGCCGGACCCCGCTGTGGCGCACGATGTCATCACTGATGACCCGTACGCCGCCCTCCCCGATCGCGCCGAACCCCAGCTCAGGGTGGTAGGGGACCCCCAGCTTGCGTACCACGATCACATCGAGCGGGGCACCGAGCGCCCGCGCCACCTCGTAGGCCACCGGCACGCCGCCCCGGGGCAGGCCGAGGACGACGGGCCTTTCCTCCCGCAGGTGCTCCACTGCTCCGGCGAGACGTCGTCCCGCGTCCACACGGTCGGTGAACATCACAGTCTTCGCCCCCTCTCAGGGGAGAGGGCAGGCACGTCCGTATCTTCGGATTAGCTCTGTTCGCGGCATTTCGCAACTCGGGGCGGATGTGCCGCGGGCTCCGTACACGCTGCGATGCCGTACGAGGGTGGCTACCGTCGATCGTATGGAAGCAGGCGGCGCGGTTCTGATCGACATCGACGGAGTACTCACGGTCTCCTGGGAGCCGTTGCCCGGCACCGTCGCGGCCATGGAGCGGTTGCGCGCCTCGGGGCACTCCTTCGCCCTGGTCACCAACACGACCTCGCGGACTCGTGCCTCGATCGCCGAGCGCCTGGCCGGGGCAGGGTTCCCCGTCACCGTCGACGACATCCTCACCGCGCCGGCCGTCACCGCAGCGTATCTGCGTGAGCACTGTCCGCGCGCTCGTTGTCTGCTGCTCAACGCCGGTGACATCCGGGACGATCTGTCGGGTGTGACGCTCGTCGACGAGACGGATCCGGACGCCGACGTGGACGTGATCGTCATCGGAGGGGCCGGCGACGAGTTCGGCTACCCGGCCCTCAACCGCGTCTTCCGCCACCTGCAGCGCGGAGCCCGCCTCGTGGCGATGCACCGCAACCTCTTCTGGCGCACCGCCGACGGTCTCAGCCTCGACAGCGGAGCCTTTCTCCTGGGCCTGGAGCGGGCCGCCCGCGTCGAGGCGGAGATCACCGGCAAACCGGCCGAGGCGTTCTTCGCCGCCGCGCTCGCCCACCTCGGCGCCGAGCCGTCGACGGCGCTCGTGGTCGGGGACGACATCGAGTCCGACGTACTCGCCGCCCAGCGCGGCGGGATCACCGGCGTCCTCGTCAAGACCGGCAAGTACCTGCCCGAGACCCACCGGACGGCCACGGGCACACCGGACCACGTCATCGACTCCTTCGCCGCGCTGCCCGCCCTCCTGGAACGCCTGGCCACGGGCTCCGACTGAGCCGGGGGCGGATCTCGGCGCGACAATGGTGGTGCGGAACACGCCTGCCGTTGCGGAGAGGCGGGACCGAAATGCCGTACATCACCGTCAGTGCCCTGAGCCATCCAGGACTCGTACGCGATCACAACGAGGACAGTCTGGTCGTCGGACCGTGGACGCTGTGCGGAACCATGACCGAGAACCCGCAGACGCTGGGGTTCCCGCTCGGCAACCCGCTCGTTGTCGCGGTCGCCGACGGCATCGGCGGCCAGCCGGCCGGCGAGGTGGCCAGCGGCCTCGTCGTCCGGCACCTCGCGTCGCTCGGGCCGACGCTGGACAGCGAGCAGGCCGTGCGCGACGCCCTGGACGTCTGCAATCACGCCGTGTACGCGGCTGCCGACCGTGATCCGGAGCTGGCCACCATGGGCACGACGGTCGCGGGTGTCGTGGTCCTCGCGAAGGACCTGCTGGTGTTCAACGTCGGCGACAGCAGAGTGCTCGACGTGAGCCCGAACGAGCCCGGCGAGGGCGGCGGAACCCCCCTCCACCGGGTGAGCGTCGACGACAGCCCGCCCCTGGAGCCGGGCCGGCGCACCACGTCGATCATCACGCAGGCCCTCGGCGGCACTCGGCGGTTCAGCCCGATCACGCCGCACGTCAGCACGGCGCCGCTCACCGCAGGGGGGCGCTACTTGGTGTGTACCGACGGACTGACCGACCCCGTGCCCGAGGACAGGCTCGACGACCTGCTGCGGACCCACGACGACGGCCGGGCGGTCTTCGAACTGTGGAAGTCCGCCATCGAGGCAGGCGGCCCCGACAACATCACGCTCGCGCTGATCGCCATCCTCGAATAGCCGACGCCAGGGCGCCACGTCAGACATGCCAGGTACGCCGACACGGCAGACACCTCGAAGACACGACGCGCACGACAGAACGGAGGACCGGCTTGATCACACTGTTCGTCTGCGGCGACGTCATGCTCGGCCGCGGCGTGGACCAGATCCTGCCGCACCCCGGCGACCCGGAACTCCGCGAGAGGTACGTACGGGACGCCCGGGAGTACGTCGGTCTGGCGGAGGCGGTGAACGGACCCATCCCGCGCCCGGTCGGCTTCTCCTGGCCCTGGGGGGACGCACTGGAGGTCCTCGACGCGGCCGCGCCCGACGCCCGCGTGATCAACCTGGAGACCAGCGTCACGCGCAGCGACTCGTTCGCCCCCGGCAAGGAGATCCACTACCGGATGCACCCCGCCAACCTCCCCTGCCTGCCGGCCGCCCGCCCCGACGTCTGCGTACTGGCCAACAACCACGTCCTGGACTTCGGCCGCCGTGGCCTCGCGGAGACACTCGACTCGTTGGCCGGCGCGGGCTTGCGGACGGCCGGCGCGGGCCGGGACGCCGCCGGGGCGAGCCGCCCGGCGACCGTCCTCCTCGACGGGGGCCGACGGCTCCTGGTCTTCTCCTTCGGCATGCCGTCCAGCGGTGTCCCGCAGTCCTGGGCCGCGACCGGGTCGCGCGGCGGAGTCAGCTTCGTGGCCGGTGCTTCGGACCCCGCTGCGGCCGAAGTGGCCGACCGCATACGGCGGATGAAGCGTCCCGGCGACATCGCGGTGGTCTCGGTCCACTGGGGCTCCAACTGGGGCTATCGCATACCCCGGGACCAAGTCGCCTCCGCCCACGCCCTGATCGACGCCGGAGCGGACGTCGTGCACGGCCACTCCTCGCACCACCCCCGTCCCCTGGAGGTGTACCGGGGCAAGCTCGTCCTGTACGGCTGCGGCGACTTCATCAACGACTACGAGGGAATCACCGGCTACGAGCAGTACCGCGACGACCTGCGGCTCCTCTACCTCCCCTCGCTCGAACCCGGCACGGGCAAGCTCACCGACCTGCGCATCACCCCGCTGCAGGCCCGGCGCATGCGCCTGTGCCACGCCTCGTCCGACGACTGCCGGTGGCTGCGATCCCTCCTCGACCGGCTCACCGAGGGGTTCCGCCCGTGCGCCGCGCCGGACCCGGAGGGCACCTTGACGCTCCGGGTGGCCTGACGCACCTGATCCTCGACCCGCCGACGACCGCCCTCGCCCCCAAGGAGCTCTACCTGGTGACGACAGCCGACGATTCGCGCGCATCTACACCACCCTCGGAACCCAGGGCCCCCTCTGCCGGAGGTTCTGCCTCTATCGCGACCGAGACTTCCGCGAAAGCCAGATCGTTTGAGAACCCCGAGCCTCCGCATTCTCAAACGACTTGGAATCCCAGCAGGTCAACGGCTAACCATCTGACAGATGCACTTCGACAGGACAACTCCTGTCTGATGGTTCGCCCGTAGTAGTGCTGATCCCGGTCTCGATCTATGCAGCGGTGTTCTCCGCCCTGATCGTGGAGATGACTCAGCTGGTCGAGGTCGGGGGCATCGCTCCCCGTTCTTGCTGCTCGGGGGTGGGGTATGTCGTACGTGCTCGGCGAGGTCTCGATGAGTCTTCGCTATGTGGACGGGAAGATCGACGAAGACCGGCCCTGGCCGACTACCGGCGCCGATGTCTTCGAGCCTTCGGTGCCGTGGCGTACGTTCCGCTGGCGGCATGGACGGAAGCACTACTCGGGCACGTACTGGTCCTCCACGATGCGCGACCATGTCGGCTAAGAGTCGCGGCTTGAGCTGACGCGCCTGCTCTACGTCGACTCGACCAGGACGTGACGGCGGTCTTCGCCCTCGTCTGTGAAGGGTCCTGCGTCCAGGGGCGCCTTCGTCTACACCGCGCCGGCGACGCGCACTACGGGACAGGTACCGCCCACGGCGACGACATCTACGAGCACGGCGGCTTCGCGGCCACTTCTTCCCCCGCAACCTGCTCCGTGCCCTGGCCGACGGCTGGACCGTGGATGAGGTCCACGCCTTCGAGGAGGGCGAGCTGCCGCACCGGTCTTTGGCGCGTCACTCAGGCCCTGCCCCGGTAACCGCCACCCGCGTCATGCGTCTGTCGGTGTGGTCGAGGTGTCTTCGATGATGTGGCAGATGACGCCGGGCTCGCCGCGTCCGGCGGCCTGGCCGGCGCGGTCGCGGGCGTCCTGGAGGGTTGCGCGCAGGGCGGTCAGGTCGGCGATGCGCTGGTCGATCTCGGTGAGGTGTTCGTCGAGGAGGCCGGTGACCAGGGCGCAGGGCTGTTCCCCCTGGCGTTGCAGGTCGAGGATTCGCTTGATCTCTTTCAGGCTCAAGCCCAGGGCCTGTGCCTGCCGGATGAAGTGGAGTTCCGGGAGCGCCTGCTCGGTGTACGTGCGGTATCCGGCGGAAGTGCGCTCCGCCTCGGCGATCAGGCCGTTGGCTTCGTAGAGGCGTACGGCTTTGGGGCTCAGCCCGGTCTGCTTGGCGACGCGACCGACGGTCAGCATGGCGGTGATCTCCTCATACGGGGGAATGCCGCCATTGTGCACTTGACCTTGCCCTAAGGGCAAGGTTTTAGCGTCCAGACATGACGACCCAGCGAGGAGACGGGACCCCGCCGGCCTTGGAACTCACACCGATGAGTCCCCAGTGCGGTGATGTGGTGGCGCGTGCCGAGCACGCGTGCATCGGGATCAGCCCGTTCAACAGCTACTTCTCCACCGAGCGGATTCGCGAGCTGGCCGTGTGGGGGCTGGAGCGGTTCGCCTGGGTGGACTTCTTCGTCCCTGACGCGCCGAGTGCCTTCACCTTCGAGGCGCTGGGGTATTCGCCCGAGCGGGCGGCGTGGAAGGCACGTCGGCAGGGCCAGTACACCCGGAACAAGATCCGTACCGCCCTGACCGGCCTGGGTGTGGTGGAACCTGACGATCGCATCCTGGGCTGGGCCGAGCTGGACGGCAACGCTGCCTTCGCGCGGCTGCACGACCGATGTCGCGAGCTGTACGACGGCGACAAGGGCTTCCGGGGGGCCTGCCAGGAGGCCGCCGGCTGGGTGCTCTCCGGCAAGTTGCCTGACGGTTCGACGCCGAGCGAGCAGCAGGTCGAATGCGCGGTGCGCTACTTCCTGGCCGAGCTTCCCCTGTTCGTCGACACTCCGGCCATCGTCGGCGCCGGGGCGTCGGTCTTCTGCTATCACCAGCCGCCCGACGTACTGCGCCGCCTGTACGGGCGCGAGCTGATCCTGCACCCCGCTCCCGGCCAGGGCTTCGCCGTCGTGGCACCCCTCGACACCGCCCGCTGGAACTGAACTCCGTGAACAGAGAGATGAGCCGCCCCATGACCACCACGGATATAGCCGGTGAGGTACCCGGCCTGAGCGAGCCGGCGAACGCCGTCGACCTGTCGATCACGGGGATGACCTGTGCCTCGTGCGCGGCCCGGATCGAACGGAAGCTGAACAAGCTGCCGGGCGTGAGGGCGTCGGTGAACTTCGCGACCGCCAGTGCACGCGTCTCCCACGCGGATGACGTGACTGCGCAGGAACTGATCAACGCGGTCAAGGCAACCGGCTATGGCGCCTCACTCCCCGCCCCGCCCGCCCTCTCCACCTCCGCTGAGGAGGGCGGGGTGGCCGATGAGGAGGAGCGCCATGTGCGGGCGCTGCGGGATCGGCTGCTGGCCTCGGCGGTTCTGACGGTGCCGGTGGTGGTGCTGTCGATGGTGCCGGCCACGCAGTTCCGGTTCTGGCAGTGGCTGGCCTTCGCGCTGGCCTCACCGGTGGCGCTGTGGGGGGCATGGCCGTTCCACCGTGCGGCCGCGCTGAACCTGCGGCACCGGGCGGTGACCATGGACACCCTGGTCTCCCTGGGCGTGTTGGCTGCCTGGGTGTGGAGCGTGTACGCGCTCTTCCTCGGCGGTGCGGGCGAGCCCGGCATGCGGATGGAGGTCTCGCTGCTGCCCCGCTCGGGCGAGCACGCGGGTTCGGCCGAGCTGTATCTGGAGGTGGCCGCGGCGCTGACGGCGTTCATTCTGGCTGGCCGCTACTTCGAGGCCCGCGCACGGCGCAAGGCCGGGGACGCGATCCGGGCGCTGATGGACCTGGGCGCCAAGGACGTCACCGTCCTGAGAGACGGACGGGAAGTACGGGTGCCGATCGATCAGTTGGCGGTTGGCGCGGAGTTCGTCGTACGGCCCGGGGAGAAGGTCGCCACCGACGGGGTGGCCGTCGAGGGTTCCTCGGCGGTGGACGAATCGCTGCTGACCGGGGAGTCTCTGCCGGTGGAGGTCGGCCCGGGTGACGCGGTCACCGGCGCGACCGTCAACGCCGGGGGCCGCCTCGTCGTACGCGCCTCGCGGGTTGGGGCGGACACCAAGCTGGCGCAGATCGCCCGCCTGGTGGAGGCGGCTCAGACCGGCAAGGCGGCCGTGCAGCGGCTCGCGGACCGGATATCGGCGGTCTTCGTCCCGATCGTGATCCTGCTGGCCGTCGGGACGCTGGCCACCTGGCTGCTGCTGGGCCATCCTGCGCCGGTGGCACTGACCGCGGCGGTCGCGGTGCTGATCATTGCCTGCCCGTGCGCGCTCGGACTCGCCACGCCGACCGCGCTGATGGTCGGCACCGGGCGGGGCGCCCAGCTCGGCCTGCTGATCCGCGGCCCCGAGGTCCTGGAGTCCACCCGCCGCATCGACACCATCGTGCTGGACAAGACCGGCACCGTCACCGAGGGCCGGATGCGCCTTGCCGAGGTGGTGGCCTCCGAGGGCGAGACCCGGGAGGAGATCCTGCGTCTCGCCGGCGCGGTGGAGCACGCCAGTGAGCACCCGATCGCCAAGGCCATCGCGGACGCCGCCGACGAGGAGCAGGGTGGCCTCGCGTCCGTCACCGGCTTCGCCAACCACGCCGGGCGTGGTGTCACCGGCACCGTGGACGGCCGCCAGGTGATGGCCGGCCGGGCGAGCTGGCTCACCGATCAGTGGGGCCTGGAGATCCCGCCCACGCTGGTCCGAGCCCAGCAGCAGGCCGAGGAGTCCGGGCGTACGGTCGTCTTCGCCGCCTGGGAGGAGAAGGTACGAGCCGCCTTGGTGGTCGCCGACACCGTTAAGGCAACCAGCGCCGAAGCCGTCGCCCAGTTCAAGGCACTCGGCCTCACCCCGGTACTGCTCACCGGCGACAACGAGGCGGCTGCTCGCCACGTCGCCGCCGAGGTCGGCATCGACACCGTCATCGCCGAGGTCCACCCCGAGGACAAGGTCGCCGAGATCAAGCGGCTGCAAGGCCAGGGCAAGGTGGTCGCGATGGTCGGCGACGGCATCAACGACGCCGCCGCCCTCGCCCAGGCCGACCTCGGACTCGCCATGGGCACCGGCACCGACGCGGCCATCGCCGCCGCCGACCTCACCTTGGTCAAGGGCGACCTGCGCGGCGCCGCCGACGCGATCCGCCTCGCCCGCAAGACCCTGACCACCATCAAGGGCAACCTCTTCTGGGCCTTCGCCTACAACGTCGCAGCCCTGCCGCTGGCCGCGCTCGGCCTGCTCAACCCGCTGATCGCCGGGGCCGCGATGGCCAGCTCCTCGGTTTTCGTCGTCACCAACAGCCTGCGCCTGCGCCGCTTCCAGCCCGCCAACCGCACCTGAGTACCGCGTCGACAAGCCCGAAGCCCGGCCGGGAGCATCTCCCGGCCGGGCTTCGGCATGACCGCGTATGCGTCAGCCGGCGACGCGTGCCGTGTACTCCCCGGCCGCTTCCACCGCCGCGACGAGAGCCGCGATGTCCACCTCGGCGCCCTCCTCGAGTCGGACGACGCTGCGTCCGGCGCGCGCATCCGTAGCGGCCGAGCGGACTCCGTCGATCTCCTCCAGCTCGTCGTCGATGAGCAGACCGCAGCTGCCGCAGTGCATGCCCTCGATCAGGAGCACAACCTCAGCGCCGGTCTCGGCTTCGGTGTTGTTCTTACGGCCGAACAGCTTCATGTCAGGTCCCTCACGCCTTGAATTCGATCTCGCCGGTCTGCATGCCCATGGCGCAGGAGAAGCGCAGGGTGCCCGCCTTGCGGGTACCCAGGTCGATCTCGGTGTCACCGTCGCGCTTGACGATCTCCTGGACCCCGAGCTCCGGGATGGTGAAGGCACGGGCGCACCCGCCCGAATCCTTGCCGTGCAGCACCAGCTTGGTCGGCACGCCCGCCTTCGCGGTGAAGGCGGTGGGACTGTAGAAGTCCGTCACGGTCAGCGTGACGATCTGCTTCCCGGACGCGTCGACGTGTACGGGCGGCACACCGGCCTCCTTGCCGCCTTCTCCGGTCCCGCTGCCTTCGCCGCCCTCGACGATGAACGGCCCGTTCGCGGCCGTGTTCCTCGCCGGGGTGTTGAAGGAGACCCAGCCCCCGGCCTGGAGCGCGGAACCCATCGTCCACACAGCCACGGCCAGCACCACCACGCCGGTGGCCACGGCCAGCCGGCCGGACAGCGCCTGGCTGCTACGCCGGAACAGATACCCGAGCAGGGCGAACAGGGGCGAGGTGCCGAGTACGAACCCGGCCATCACCGCGGCACCGGCCACCGCCGAGCCGGACGTGATCGCCAACAGCTCCATCGAGAGGGTGACCCCGCACGGCACCAGCACCGTGGCGAAGCCGATCAGCGCGGGCGCCACGGCGGAGTCGCTCTTCGAGCTGCGCCGCATCAGACGCCCGAAGGACGCCGGCGGCCGGGGCACCAGCCGCCCCACCGCCTTCACCCCGAAGAGATCCAGCGCGAACAGCACCATGATCAGGCCGGCGACCAGCAGCAGCACCGCCTGGGTACGGGGGCTCGGCTGCAAGGCGCTCCCGAACACACCCAGCAGGACGCCGAGCAAGGTGTGGGAGACCAGCTTCCCGGCCAGGAACGCCCCGACCGGCGCCAGTGGCGTGGCGGCCTCCGAAGCAGGGGGCGCGCTCCGGGAAGTCTTGCGGGCCGGCTTCGGGGCAGGGGCGGGGGTGCGGCGGCGGGTGACGGCCCCGGCCAGCAGGCCCCCCTGTACGGCGGCGCACGAGGCACCACCAGCGAGCAGTCCGGTGCTCGCACCGGTGATCAACAAAGCGACGGACGACGGCATGCGTCGTTACTCCAGTTCTGCGAAGACGGCACGCACACACGGAAATCCGGGCGTGCCGAGTGGACATGAGGAACACGGCGTCCCGCGAGGCGACTGCCTCACGAGCGGCGAACCATCACGTCCGTGACACGCACAACCGGTGCAGATCCGGAGGGTCAACTATCCGAGGCGGGGCATTGGGCTGTTCCATCAGGAGCGCGTGACCGCAGGCCATCGCGTGCGGTACGGGAGCGAGCACCGGACCAGCCGGACCGTCCTGAGCGAGGGTGGCCTTGGGTGCCACGCACTGCTCCGCGGCCATCGGGCAGCGCGGACCGTGGTCCTTCGTTCCGGCCACGGCCGGAGTCACGGCATGCCCACTATGAGCGGCGACCGCGACCCGCGGGGTCATCTCCATCGGCCCCGGCATCGCCATCGCGGGACGCGCCAGCCCCGACAGACATGCAAAGAGCGCGCACACCAGCAGCACCCCGGACCAGGTCCGGAGCGGCAACAGCAGGCGTCGCGACATGCGCGCCATGCTAGGCCATCGCTCGGCAGCCACCCCAGCCTGTCGAGCATTCCGTGCCGACCGCGGACGTGTGAAGCTATTCGCCCTCCGGCCAGTCGCAGCCACTGGACACGTCGGCCTTCTGGCCTGCCGGCCCGTACACGAGCGCGATCTCGTCATGCGCCCGGAACTCGATCGCGGCCGGGTTGCCCGCGTACTCCTTGGCGTTGACGTACGCGTGGAAGTCGTTGCCGCCACCGGTCTTGAGCCCGCCGATGGAGTCCTGGGTGAGCGCGACGTTCCACTCGGTCATGAACTGACCGAGGGAGAAAGCGGCCTTGAGCGGGGACTCGATGTGGATCACGCCGTCCGTATCGTGCGTGTGCAGCGGGCTGATCTGCTGCGCCCGCTGGTCGATTCCGATGGCCCCGGGGACAGCGACCGGCTTGCCATCCACGAGCACGTCGAGGTGGGCGGGCTCGGCTCGGGAACTGGACGGCCCGCCCGAGGACCGGACAAAGACGGTGAGCCCGGCGACGACTGCGAGCACCAAGACGCTCACCGCGAGAACGATCAGCCGGCGGCGCCGACGCTGGGCGTGTTCCGCCTGCTCACGCAGTGCCGCAGCCCGGGCCCGGCGGTCCGCCGGGCCTTCCTCTCAGGCTTGCTGGACATGCGCGGACCCCTCTCTTCAGAACACAAACGGAATATTCTGAAAGAAACGCCCTATTTCAGACTAACCGGGCCTTGACCTTGCCCCAGGGGGAAGGTTTTAGCGTTGCCGCATCAGCACAAAGCGGGAAGGAGGTCACCTCATGGCCTTCGTCCAAGGCGAGGTGTACCGGTGCCCAGACCCTGACTGCGGCTGCGAGATCACCGTGACCAAGGGCGCGGCGCCCGGCCACGGCGGGGACCAAGTACCCACATGCTGCTGCGGCCACCGGATGGAGAAGGCAGGCTGAGCCGACGCCGCGTCAGCCGCCCTCGCACGCGATGCGCAAGACCCCTGAAGGAGCGGCGATGAGCCAGCTGTTGTACGTACTCCCCCTGCTCGCCTGCCCCGTCGGCATGGGGCTGATGATGTGGTTCATGATGCGCTCCAAGCGCACCTCGGCCACCGACCAGCAGGCACAATCCGCCCCCACTGCCGAGCAGGAGCAGGAACTGATCCGCCTGCGCAAGGAGGTCGATGCGCTGCGCGGCGACCTCGCCACGAAGCCGAGCCACCACAAGGACTCGTCCGCATGACCACCCTATGGCTCCCCCTGACCGTCACCGCGCTGGCCGTGGCGCTCACCTACGTCTGCTGCATCCGCCCGATGCGGAAACAAGGCGGCTCCTGCCCGGCCCCACCCCAGCGCACCTCGCACAGCGTCGATGAGGAGATCCGCCTCAAGCGCGAGGAGCTACGCCTCCTGCGCGAGCGGGCCGCGATGCAGGCAAGAAGACGGGAAAGGTAAGGCCCCACACGCAGGCGCTGCCAGCACGGCCGGCACAACAGGCCCGGCGGGCGGAGGTGACCTGACACACTACTTGTTCATCGCCGCCACCCAACTGGCAGCCGCAGCCCACCCGCTGCTGCGCCCCCTCGCCACCACCGTGGCTTACACCGCCGGACGCTCGGCCGACGAAAGCGCCGCGGACTGCACCGGCGATCGCGAGAGGGTCGTCAGCACGGTGGGCAAGGCCACCCCGGCCGCCCAACGAGCCCGCACCCGCTCTCGGACCCCGGCCGCTGCCCCTGGACCCTAATTCGACTCTCGGGCCAAGGTCGTGAGACAGAAGGGCCGTGTCCCTCAAATGAGACGGCCGGGAAAGCCCAGGTCGTCCCGTCGGAACGGGACATTCCGAATGCTCGCCTACAGAGGCCGAGGTAGCCCGCGACTTCCTCTCTGCCTGCCCTCTCCCTTGAGCCCTTGGCCGCACGAGGTGACCCGTCCCGGACCCTCACGGACTGGTCCGTAGCTGACACACCGGCAAACAGGGGCTTCCGGGGGCTCAGTCTGAGCCCCCGGTTAGCGCTCCCTTAACTCGACCATAAGGATCTCCATCACCCCTCCTCAGCAGGGGATTTCACGGTTTCTTGGGGCTAGCGTGCTGATCGCCGGGGCGGGGTTCCTCCCGTCGGCGCAGCAGTTCGCCGGGGGGCTGCGCCGCCGGGACGAACCCCGTCCCGTACCCCCCCACCCCGTGAAACTTGGAGGAGAACGTCACGATGACCGCTCGTCGCACGGCAGCCTCGATCGGCGCCCTCAGCATCGCCCCGCTGGCACTGACCGCCCTGTCCACCGCTCCGGCCGCCGCCCACGGGTCGATGACGGACCCGGTCTCCCGGGTGTCCGCCTGTTACGCGGAGGGTCCGGAGAGTCCCGACTCGGCGGCGTGCAAGGCGGCGGTCTCGGCGAGCGGTGTGCAGGCCTTCTACGACTGGAACGCGGTCAACATCGCCAACGCCGCCGGGAACCACAAGCAGCTGATCCCGGACGGCGAGCTGTGCAGCGCGGGCAACGACAAGTACGAGGGCCTGGACCTGCCGCGTACCGACTGGCCGTCCAGCAAGCTCGCCGCGGGTCAGCACACCTTCCGCTACAAGGGCACCGCCCCGCACAAGGGCTCCTTCGAGCTGTACATCACCAAGGACAGCTACGACCCGGCCAAGCCGCTGAAGTGGTCGGACCTGGAGGAGAAGCCCTTCGCCGACGTCACCGACCCGAAGATGGAGAACGGCGACTACGTCTTCAACGGGACCATTCCGAAGAAGTCCGGCCGCCACCTCGTCTACAGCGTCTGGCAGCGTTCGGACAGCCCCGAGGCCTTCTACACCTGCTCCGACGTGGCCTTCGGCAAGGACCCCGCGGGCTCGGGCGCGGCCCCGGCGCCGGTCGCCTCCGCCCCCTCCGAGCAGGACCTCGCCGACGGCGAGGACAAGTCCTCCGTCGAGCACAACGGCCACGGCGACGGCGACCACAAGACACGCGCCGAGGCGACGGCCCCCGCCGCCGAGCAGCCCGCGGCCGACGCACCCGCCACCGAGGAGCCCGCCGCCAACGCGCCTCGGGCGAACGGCGCCACTCTGCCGGCCGCCGCGCCCGCCGCCGACGAGAACCTCGCCGAGACCGGTGGCGACAGCACCACGCCGTACATCGCGATCGGTGGCGCCGCCGTGCTCGCCGTCGGCGCAGCGGTGATGTTCGGCTCGGTCCGCCGCAAGGCCGCCCGCCGCTGACCCACGGCCCCGCACACAGCTGCCGCCCGTCCCGTGTCCCGGGGCGGGCGGCAGTCGTTCCCGAAGAGCGTGGGTCAGCTGACGGCCGAGGCGCAGGTGGTCGGGGTGGCCCGCGCCGGGTCGAGTGAGTTGGCCACCTCGTGGAAGGCGATGCGGTCGAGGAGACCGATCGCCACGTGTTCGGAGAGGTCGACCGGACACAGGTCCTGGAGCAGGACGTTACGAACGTCCGGGCCTGCCAGGAACTGGGTGCGGTGCGGGGTGACCACCTCGTCGTACCGGGTGGCGATGACGCTGTAGCGCACCCCGGGGACGGTGTCACCGCCCTGGTTGAGCCTGGTGAGGAAGGGCGACCCGGCCACCTGGTCGGCGAGGGCCGGGGTCTTGGTGGTGAGCAGGCCCTCGATGCCGGGGAAGAACGGCAGGAGCCTGGTGAGCCCGAGCAGTGTGGTGCCGTGGTTGTCGGGTGCGATGCCGATCAGGGCGTTCACCTCGGCGGCTCCGCCGAGGAACTTCAGGTAGTGGCGCGGCATCAGGCCGCCCTGGGAGTGGCCGACCAGGTCGGCCTTGGGCGCGCCGGTCGTGGCGAGCACCTTGTCGACAAAGACGTTGAGCTGCTCGGCGGACTTGTCGATCGGGCCCAGGCCGTGGAAGAACGGCACGTCCGGGAGCTGCCCGTAGTCGAGGGAGAAGACGCAGTACCCGCGCTTGACCAGATAGGGCGCGAGGCCCAGCCAGTTGTCGACGGAGTTCCCGAAGGTCCCGTGGACGAGGACGACGGGGCGGGGGTGGGCGGCGGACGGCTTGCAGGCGTAGTTGTTCCACCCGCTGGTGGGGGCGGGCGCGGCGACGCTCGCGGTGGCCGTGACGGCGGGAGTGACGGTGGCGACGACGGCGAGGAGTAGCGCGGCGACGGGTCTGAGCGCTCGTTTCCAGGGCAGCATCGGGCGATCTCCTTGCGGCTCAAGGGGAAATGCGATGGGGTGCGCCCTGTGATCCGGATCACAAAGATGATGTGGTGACGTCAAAATACCCGCGAGTAGTCAAAGACTGAAGTGACGCGCCAAGAAATCTTGACGGAAAGTCAACAAGTCCCGGCCGCGCACCCGGGCGTCAGCCATTCGGACTCGCCCCACCTGCGGAAACACCTGGTTGCCCAGACCGTGGGGGCATGACTCTCGTCGACGAGGTGAAGACCGCCGTCACACCACGGGCCGCACTGCTCGTCATCGGTGTACTGGCGCTCCAGCTGCTGTTCATCGCGTCCTACGTGGGGGCGCTGCACAATCCGAAGCCCAAGGACGTCGCCTTCGGTGTTGTCGCCCCCGCACAGGCCGGTACCCAACTCGTCGACCAGCTCCGGAGCCTGCCCGGCAAACCGCTGGATCCTCGCACGGTCAAGGACGAGGCCACGGCCCGCGACCAGATCACGCACCGCAAGATCGACGGCGCCCTGATCGTCGACCCGACCTCCAAGAAGGACACCCTGCTGGTCGCCTCCGGCGGCGGCACCGTGCTGTCCTCGGCCCTGACCACCCTCACCACGAGGATCGAGGCGTCCGAGCAGCGCACGGTCAAAACCGTGGACGTGGCCCCGGCCTCGGGTCAGGACTTCGACGGGCTCTCCGCGTTCTACCTGGTCGTGGGCTGGTGCGTGGGCGGGTACCTCTGCGCGTCGATCCTCGCGATCAGCGCCGGCTCCCGGGCCGCCAACCGGGAGCGCGCCGTGGTCAGGCTCGGTGCCATGGCTCTCTACTCGATCGCCGGCGGCCTCGGCGGCACGATCATCGTCGGCCCGATTCTCGGCGCCCTGCCCGGCAGCATCGTGGCCTTCTGGGGACTCGGCGCCCTGGTCGTCTTCGCCGTCGGCGCGATCACGCTCGCCCTCCAGGCGCTGACCGGCATCATCGGCATCGGTCTTGCCGTCCTGCTGGTCGTCATCGCGGGCAACCCGAGCGCGGGCGGCGCCTTCCCGCTGCCGATGCTGCCGCCGTTCTGGGAGGCGATCGGCCCCGGCCTGCCGCCGGGCGCGGGCACCTGGGCGGCCCGCTCGATCGCGTACTTCAAGGGCAACGCGATGTCGGGCTCGCTCCAGGTGCTCGCCATCTGGGCGATCCTGGGCACCGTCGTCACGCTGGTGATGTCCTCGCTGCGCAGGCCGGAAGAGGTTCCCACCGCTCCCGAAGACCCCGCGGCCCTGGGGTGAGCCGGAGCGGTCCCCGCGGCCTCTCCGGGTCCCGGACGTGATCAGCACCCTGGCGGTGGAGAACTACCGGTCCCTGCGCAGACTCGTCGTCCCGCTGGGCCGGCTCACCGTGGTGACCGGCGCCAACGGCACCGGCAAGTCCAGCCTCTACCGCTCCCTGCGGCTGCTCGCCGACTCGGCCCGGGGCGGCGCGGTGGCCGCCCTCGCCCGGGAGGGCGGGCTGGCCTCGACGCTGTGGGCAGGTCCCGAGAAGACGGGCCGCGCCGTGCGCGAGGGCCGCCACCCCGTCCAGGGGACGGTGCGCACGGGACCGGTCAGCCTGCGACTGGGCTTCGCGGGCGACGAGTTCGGATACGCCGTCGACTTCGGCCACCCCTCCCCCGCGCCCGATTCCCTCTTCGGTCTCGACCCGGAGATCAAGCGGGAGTGCACCTGGTCCGGGCCGGTGCTGCGCCCCGCCGCGATGCTCTGCGACCGTTCGGGACCCGCCGTGCGGACCCGCGCGGCCGATGGCAGCTGGCACCGGACGCAGGGCGCGGTACGCCCGTACGACAGCATGCTCAGCGAGCTGGCCGACCCGCAACTGGCCCCCGATCTGCTGGCGCTGCGCGAGCAGATCAGGTCCTGGCGCTTCTACGACCATGTGCGCACCGACGCAGGGGCGCCGGCCAGGTCCGCGCGGATCGGCACCCGTACGCCGGTGCTCAGTCACGACGGCTCCGACCTGCCCGCGGCGCTCCAGACGATCCGGGAGATCGGCGACCACGACGCGCTGGACACCGCGGTCGACGCGGCGTTCCCCGGCAGCCGCGTCACGGTCGCCGACCACGGCGGCCGGTTCGAACTGGAGCTGCGTCAGCACGGCCTGCTGCGACCGCTGGGTGCCGCCGAACTCTCCGACGGCACCCTGCGCTACCTGCTGTGGGTGGCGGCCCTGCTGACTCCGCGCCCGCCCACCCTGCTGGTGCTCAACGAGCCCGAGACCAGCCTCCACCCGGACCTGCTGCGACCGCTCGCGGAGCTCATCCTCACCGCGGGCGCCAACATCCAGCTGGTCGTCGTCACGCACGCCGGGCCGCTGGCCGAGGCGCTGGGACGCGGCGCCCGCGACCGGCGCCTCGATCTGCGCACCGTCGAACTGATCAAGGACTTCGGCGAGACCGGCGTGGCCGGACGCGAGGGCCCGCTGGACGAACCGCTCTGGTACTGGCCCAAGCGGTAGCCCGCGGACCCCGCGGGTCAGGCCAGGCCCGAGACCCTGCCGCAGCAGGTTCCTGCCCCGGTCGGTCTGTCGTGACAGCACTAACAGGCCGGCCGGCGACCTATGTCATCGACCGACCTGTAGGACCTTGGAGCCTAGGAATCGCGCGGCCGGATCAGCCGGTCTCGGGCCGACTCCTGCCGGGTCGGGCCTTGTCGGGTCAGCCGATCTCCGCCCCGAGGGCGGACAGCGCGGCAGGCACCGGCTGGAAGAACGTCTCGCCGCCGGCGGAGCAGTCGCCACTGCCGCCCGAGGTCAGACCCAGCGCGGTGTCGGCCGCGAAGAGCGAGCCGCCGCTGTCGCCCGGCTCGGCGCAGACCGTGGTCTGGATGAGCCCGTTGACGATGTCGCCGTTGCCGTAGTTCACGGTCGCGTCGAGCGCGGTGACCTCACCGTCGTGCACCTGGGTGGTGGAGCCACTACGCTGCACCTGCTGGCCGACGGTGGCCTCGCCGGCCTTGCTGATCGCCCGCGCGCTGCCGTTATAGAGGTTCACCTCGCTGGGGTGCGCTACTCCGTCGTCGTACTTCACCAGGGCGAAGTCGGTCGTCGGGAACTTCGACTCGGCCATGGTGCCGAGCTTGCCGCCTCCCTGCTCCGTCCACGCGCTGCCGGCCTGGCCGCAGTGGCCCGCCGTGATGAAGTGCGGCGCGCCGTCCTTGACCACGTTGAAGCCGAGCGAGCAGCGTCCGCCGCCGCTGAGGATGGCGTCACCACCAGCGACGAGGGGCTTGAACTCCCCCGCCGTCTTCTTCAGTTCGGCCTTGGCGCCGAGCGCCTCGACGACCTTCTCCAGCTTGCTGAAGGCCTCGCCCTTGACCGTACGGTCCGCCGTGACGATCACCCTGTTGCTCACCGGGTCCGTACCCCAGGAAGTGCCAGGGATGGTCGCCTTGTCGGTGAGAGTCGTGCGCGCGGCCTTCAGCTCGTTGAGGGTGTTCTCGACGATTCTGGCCTTGCCGCCCGCCTTGCGTACGCCCTGCGCCGCCGCCTCGTCCACGACGTTGACCACCAGGGCCTTGGACTTGGTGTCGTAGTACGCGCCGGCCGCGTCGCCGCCCAGACCCGAGGTGAGGTCGGAGCCGAGCTTTCCGGCCGCCGTCGCCGACAGCGACTTGACGGTGTACTGAGGGATTTCCTCGCTTGCGTTCGCAGTCTGGAAGGTGACTCCCGCTGCGACCAGGGCCGCGACACCGGCTCCTACGACCGCCACGCGCCTCTTGGGTATGCGTCGGTGCTTCAAGTCAAGACCTCCTGTGGGGGGTCGGGCCCAGCAAGGTGGGGGGGATGGCCCGGAGACGCCCACTATTCCGAGGTCATCCACTCGCACACAAGGTCGACTTCAAGACGCGCACACGACAACCCCCGCACGGTTGCTGTCTCTTTACATCAGCGGTCATACGGGGGCGGTGAGGTGATCATGCCGTGCCGGTCGCGTTCGCGAACACCCCATGCGACCGGACACGGGCAGCGGGAAAGGACTAGTCCTGTCCGGTATTCGTCCCCACGGGGTCGGCTGCCGGCTTCTCGGAGGCGGATTCCGGCGCGATGGTGGGTGTGGCTGCCTGTGCGCGAGTGAATTCCGACAGGACGCCCGCCACGGATTCGGCCACGGATTTCGGCGTGAGTGCGGGCGCGGGCGTCTGCGCGGACACGGGGGCAGGGGCGGACACGGGGGCAGGCAGCGGCTGCGGCGGCGCGGCCCGTTCGAGGAAGCGCAGCAGCTCCACGGGGAACGGCAGGACGAGCGTCGAGTTCTTCTCGGCCGCCACCGCCACCACGGTCTGCAGCAGCCGCAGCTGGAGCGCGGCGGGCTGGTCGGACATGACTGCGGCCGCCTCCGCCAGCTTCTTCGACGCCTGCCGCTCGGCGTCCGCGTTGATGACCCGCGCACGCCGCTCCCGGTCCGCCTCCGCCTGGCGCGCCATCGAGCGTTTCATGGCATCCGGCAGGGATACGTCCTTGATCTCCACCCGGTCGATCTGCACGCCCCAGCCGATGGCCGGGCTGTCGATCATCAGCTCCAGGCCCTGGTTGAGCATTTCCCGGTTGGAGGGCAGATCGTCGAGATCGCTCTTTCCGATGATCGATCGCAGCGAGGTCTGCGCCATCTGCGCGACCGCGAACCGGTGGTCCTCCACCCGCACGACGGCCTCGGCCGCGTCCACGACCTTGAAGTAGATCACCGCGTCCACGCGGACCGTGACGTTGTCCCTGGTGATGCCGTCCTGTGCGGGCACGGGCATGGTCACGATCTGCATGTTGACCTTGCTGAGCCGGTCGACAAAGGGAACGATCATCGTGAATCCGGGGCCGCGCACCGAGGATTTGAGCCGGCCCAGACGGAAGACCAATCCTCGTTCGTACTGCTTGACGACCCGGGAAGCCGCCGCCGGATACACCGCACCGGCGGACGCTGCGGCCCGCCCCGCCGTCACCAGTTCCTCGACCATCACGGCCCCCTGGGGTCCGAATTGGACGTACGTGTCCTATGGCGGTACCTCCGCCGCACCACTGATGGTGAGCCCCGTTCCCCTCCCGCACGACGGCCGTGACAACACCTGCGACGACGGCCGTGACGACGATGAGTCCCCGCCCCGGTGGGGGCAGGGACTCATCTGCTGCTGGCTGCAGTCATGCGGTCGCGCGATTGTGCTCGGAGTGTCCGGTGCCGCTTAGTAGACGCTCACGTTGTACGCGCTCAGCGCCTCGGTGACCGGCTGGAAGAAGGTCGTACCGCCGGAGGAGCAGTTGCCGCTGCCGCCCGAGGTCAGACCGATGGCTCGGGTACCGGAGTACAGCGGGCCGCCGCTGTCGCCGGGCTCGGCGCACACATTGGTGCGGATCATGCCGTAGACGATGTCGCCGCCGCCGTAGTTCACGGTGGCGTTGAGGCCGGTGACCCGACCGCTGTGGATTCCGGTGGTGGAACCGCGACGGGTGACGGACATGTTGACGGTGGCGTTGGCCGCACTGGTGATGTCGACACTGCCGACGGTCCCCGGGTGCGTGACGGCCGCGTTGTCGTACCGCACGATGCCGTAGTCGTTGCCAGGGAAGCTGGACCCGGTCGTGGGACCGATGCGCGTGGTGCGGGCGGAGTTCGTGTACCAGTCCGGGAAGCCGTCGGTGCAGTGGCCCGCGGTCAGGAAGTAGTAGGTGCTCCCGCTGCGGACGTTGAAGCCCGCGGAGCAGCGCCAACTGGGGGCATAGATGGCGTCGCCGCCGGAGAGCAGCTTGGAGAAGGTGCCGGGCGTGCGCTCGACGCGGATGGCGCCCGCGTTCGTCCCGGCTTCCCGCTTGATCGTGGTGACCTCGGCGCTGGAGACCGTGCTGTCGGCCGTGACGACGAGGGTGTTCGTCGCCTTGTCGACGTGCCAGGCCGTGCCGGGCACATCGGCTTCCAGGACCGCGTCACTGGCGGAGGTGAGTTGGCCCGCGCTGAACGTACCGGCTTCACCGGCACTGGCTGTCGGTACGGCGAGGGCGGCGACGGCGACGAAGCCGGCTGCCATGGCGATCAGCCTGGATCGTCTCGCTATACCGCTGAGGGGGGTGGTGCGCTTGATCCTCACTTGTCGTTCCTCCCGAGGGGAATCGGGGACCCGCGGTGGGGTGGCCGGGTCCGTGAGGCGCAGCCAGGGCAGGTCCGCGTTCCGGACACGTTGTGCCCCTGACAAGCGCTGTTCGGGAGTATTCGGGGAGCCAACTGCCCGCGCAAGGGCGCCTTTCGGCCGCCCGCGCGCCCACCGCGACCGGCCCCGGCAGCCGTGGGACTCACGGGGCTGACGGGGCTGCGCGGCACGCTTTCCTGCGGTGGGACGGGTCAGCGGTCGATGCGGTTCCGCTCACCCGCCGGGACGGAGATCCACAGGGTGTTGCCCGGCGGCGGGAAGGGGCAGATGAAGTGGTCGGCGAAGGCGCAGGGCGGCAGCAGCGCACGGTTGAAGTCGACGGTCACCGTGCCGTCGGCGGCCGGTGCGGCGGGCCGCAGGAAACGGAAGTGGTAGCTGCTGACGTCGCTGGTCCCGTCGGCGAAGACCGCCCACAGCGAGCCGTCGTTCTCGATCGCGACCTGGAGCGTGTGCTCGTTCCCCTCGACGTCGAAGGCGATCTCACCGGCCAGACCGAGCCCCCGCGCGCGCCCGTCCGCGTTCTCCACCTGGATGGTGGTGCGCCCCTCCTCGTACGGGCGGAAGCGGCCCGGCAGCACCCATTTCCCGTCGTACGGTCCCGCCTCGATGCCGGCGAACGCGCGCCGCGCGGGTGACTGCGGGTCGAAGACGCGGACGGCCCACAGTCCTTCGCGGCGCAGCACCACGAGTCGCTGCTCGCCGGCCAGGACACGGGACTCGTGGATGGGCCCAGTGTCCGCGGTCAACCTGATCTCCCCGGTCAGGGGCTTGCCGTCGACGGTGGCCCGGTCCTCGGGCCCAGTGGTCAGGACCACCTCGTCGCCGTCCTCGGCCCACCGCCCGGCCACGGCCGGAATTCGCCCCTCGGGGTGGTCGGAGAGCCAGTGGGTGCCGGTGAGCGAGAGCGGGCCGTACGGCGCCCGGACCGTCGCGGTGCGCTGCTCGTGCCAGGTCTGCCAGTCCTGCTGCGGGTCTGTGCTCATGCGGTCAACCTTTCACACCCGCTGTACGGGCAGGGGGATCCCGAGGTGGTCGCACAGCGTCGCCCCGGGTGGAAGCGGCGGAGCGGACGGCGGCGCCGGAGCATCGGGGGCGTGGCGACCTGTCGACGTACCGCGTATTCCTGCGTCGGCCGACGAAGCCTCCCGTCACCGGGTCGACACATCGACGAACCCGTCCCGCGCCCCGCCGGAGCTGATCCCCCGTCAGCAGCCGTCGCAGGGGCAGCAGCAGTCGCAGCCGCAGTCGGGACAGTCGCAGTCGCGGCAGCAGCCCTCACGCTTCTTCCGGGACCAGGGGCCTTCGTATGCACGGGCACAGCACATCTGGCAGGTGCAGCACAGCCCGATCGCGACCGCGCAGCCCGCCCAGAACCCTCGCTTGCCGGGCCTCGGCGGCTCCTGCCGGAAGCCGGGCGGCGGCCCACCGGGTCCACCGGGCGCACCCGGCATGCCCGGACCGCCGCCACCGTAAGGATTCCCGCCCTGGGGATTCCCGCCCTGGGGGTTGCTCGTACCGTACGGGTCCACGCCGTTCCCGGACCCGGCCGACGGCGTCCCGTACGCCTGGACCTGGCCTTGGACCTGGCCCCGGTGTCCGCAACTCGTCGTCCCGAACGCCCGCTCCACCGACTGCCGCAGCTCGTGGGCCAGCAGCACATGCGCCAGCCTGTCGTCCACGAAGTGCGCGTCGCGCAGGGCCAGCCGTACGCCGCGCAGCGCGTCCTCGCACAGCCGCCGCGCCTCGGTGAGGTCGGTGCCGGTCGCCGTCAGCGGATTCCAGGCACCCGACGTGGCGTCAGTTTCCTGGTCCTCCACGGCATCCAGCAGATGCGCGAGCCGCCCGAAGAGCCGCCCGGCCTCGGCCAGCGGCGCCCGTTCTGCGGCCTGCCCGCCAGTACCGCGGTGTGCGCGAACGCCGCCGCAGTCGCGGTCTCGGTCGGTTCGGTGACGGTCAGCACCGAGGCACCCGGGCCCGCCAGCGCCTCGATCGCGCCCTGCCGGTCGACCGCGTCGACCAGCACAGCCGTGTCGAAGCCCAGCGAGGCGCCGGTACGGGCCCCCGCCCTGTCCCATCCCGCGGCGACCCTGCGCGCCGCCGCGGCCACCGGCCTGCGGGCCAACACCCCGTCGCGGTCGGCGACGTGGTCCCGGACCTTCGCCGATGCGAGCACCAGCGATACGGCGGCGGCGAGCCTGGCGCCCCCGCCCCGGGCGACCGGCGCGGTGCGCATGGCGCGCAGCGGACAGGGGCCCGCGGTGCGCCGCCATCCCGTGCCGCGCTCGGCCTGAGCCTCCGTCAGAACCGAGACGATCAGGCCGTCGTAGTTGGTGACGACCCTGGCGAGCTGGCCGTGGTCACTGCGAAGTGCCAGACAGAGGCCGCACAGATGAGCCATCCACTCGGTCTTGAGTCCCTCGGAGAGCCGATGGCCGCAGGGCCTGACGATTCCGAACACGGCGCTCCCCCCGGGAGTCTTTCGACAGTGCGGCCCGCATCGTACCGAGGCGATCCGTTCACCCGTACGACCCCTTCATCACCCGTGTGGCCCGACCATCGTATTTTTCACTCTGTCAGCAGCCTTACACGGCAACAACCTTGACGAATCAACACAAGTTCTGCACCAGCACCGTCACGAATCCCCTGCGCGCCGACTATTCACTTGGCGCGTAATCCGCATGATGGACGACCATAGGGAAAGCGGAACACAGACTGACCGCGGTGAAAGGAGGCGTCCCATGGGATCGGTTCGCAAGGCCAGTGCCTGGCTCGGACTCGTTGAGGACAGCGACGACGACCGCTACTACGACGACGAGTACGCCGAGAAGAGCGAGACACCCAACCCCTGGGTCACGGACCCGCGGGTCCAGGTGGCCTCCGAGAAGGCCGAGGACCACGGTCGCAGGATCGCCACGGTCACCCCGGACAGCTTCCGGGACGCGCGTGGCATCGGCGAGCTCTTCCGGGACGGCGTCCCGGTCATCGTGAACCTCACGTCCATGGAGCCCGGCGACGCCAAGCGCGTCGTGGACTTCGCCGCCGGACTGACCTTCGGCCTGCGCGGCTCGATCGAGCGCGTGGCCACCCGGGTCTTCCTCCTGAGCCCCGCCAACACGATGGTCGTCACCGGCGAGGCCGCCGGCCGTTCCACCGACGGCTTCTTCAACCAGAGCTGAGCGGGGCGCTCGCCCACCGCACCCCGGCCGGGTGTCCACGTATCACCGTGGGCGCGTCCTTACCGGAAGGCGTCCAGGCCGGTGAGCGCCTTGCCCAGCACCAGCTGATGCATCTCGACGGTGCCCTCGTAGGTGAGCACCGATTCGAGGTTCGTCGCGTGCCGCATCACCGGGTACTCCAGAGAGATGCCGTTGGCGCCCAGGATCGTCCTGCTCGTCCGGCAGATCTCGATCGCCTCCCGCACATTGTTGAGCTTGCCGAAGCTGACCTGCTCGGGCCGGAGCCTCCCCGCGTCCATCCGCTGCCCCAGGTGGTGGGCGAGCAGGATGCCCTTGTGCAGCTCGACCGCCATGTCGGCAAGCTTGGCCTGGGTGAGCTGGAAGCCGCCGATCGGCCTGCCGAACTGCTCGCGGGTCTTCGAGTAGTCGAGCGCCGACTCGAAGCTGGCGCGGGCCGCGCCCATGGCGCCCCACACGATTCCGTACCGCGCGTGGCTCAGACAGCTGAGCGGCCCCTTGAGCCCGGTGACCTCCGGAAGTACGGCGTCGGCGGGCAGCCGCACCTCGTCGAGGACCAGCTCGCTGGTGACCGAGGCACGCAGCGACCACTTGTGCTTGATCTCGGGGGCGGAGAAGCCCGGGGTGCCGGTCGGGACGAGGAACCCCCGGATACCGCTGCCCGCGCCTGCGCCGCCCTCCTCGGTCTGCGCCCAGACGACGGCGACGCCCGCCACCGAGCCGTTGGTGATCCACATCTTGCGGCCGGTCAGCACCCAGTCGGCGCCGTCCTTCTTCGCGTATGTCCGCAGGCCGGCCGGGTCGGAGCCGTGGTCGGGCTCGGTCAGGCCGAAGCAGCCGATGATCTCGCCCGCCGCCATGCCGGGCAGCCAGCGCTGCTTCTGCTCCTCGGAGCCGAAGCGGTGGATCGCGTACATGGCGAGCGATCCCTGCACGGACACCAGCGAGCGAATGCCGGAGTCGGCGGCCTCCAGCTCCAGACAGGCCAGGCCGTACTGGACGTTGCTGGCGCCCGCGCAGCCGTAGCCCTGGAGGGACATGCCGAGCGCGCCGATGGAGCCGAGCTCGCGGGCGAGGTCACGGATGCCGGGGAGCTCGCCGCGCTCGTACCAGTCGGCGATGTGCGGCAGGACGCGGTCGGCGGCCCAGTCGCGCACGGTCGCGCGGATCGCGAGGTCCTCGGGGGCGAGCAGATCGTCGATGCCGAGCGGGTCGCCCGGGTCGAACGGCGGGACCTTCGCAGGGGAAGCGGGGGGAGTTGCGGACATGACTGGCCCTCCGGCGGCTCACGGACTGCGTAAAACTAGCAGTGTTAGTTACGGTTTTCCGCCGACGTTACGGGTCACACCACGGCCCGTCCAGACCCGGCCCGCTCCGCATGCTCCCGGCACGCCGGAACCTGCGCGGGGGGAGCCTGGTCCGCGGCGTCGGCGATGTCCGGCTCCCGCGCACCGCACTCCATCAGACGCGGCAGCCTGAGCGCGGCCAGCGCGCCGAGCAGCAGCAGACCCGCGCTCACGAAGAGCGTCACATGCAGGCCGTGCACAAAGGAATGGCGCGCGGCGGAGCGCAGCGCGTCACCGGCGGGGCCGCCGAGCTGGGAGGCCACCTGGTACGCCTCGCCGAGCGAGTGGGCCGCGGCGGAACTGTCCCGGCTCGGGACCCCCGGGACCGCGGCGAGTCCTGGCGCGTAGGCGGCGTTCATGACGCTGCCGAGCAGGGCGATACCGATGCCCGCACCGAGCTGATAGGAGGTCTCACCGATGGCGGCCGCGCCGCCCGCGTGCTCGGCCGGGGCCTCGCTGAGCATCGACTCGTACGAGCCGAACAACGTGGTCTGCAGACCGAAGCCGAGCAGTATGAACCCTATGGTCAGCAGCCAGGGCCGGTCGTGCTGCCCCATCAGAGTCAGGACGAGAACGGCGCCGGCGGTGAGCGTGAAGCCGAGCGAGACCATCGCGCGCGGGCCGACGCGCCGCAGGGTGTACGAGCCGGTGGCGCCCGCCGCCATCGCGGCGAAGGTGAGGGGCAGCAGCCGCAGCCCGGTCTCGACCGGGCTCAGGCCGAGCACCAGCTGAATGTACTGGACCGCGACCAGCTCCAGGCCGACCAGCGCGAGCATCGCCAGGACGATGCAGCCCACGGCGGTGGAGAAGGCGGGCCTGGCGAACATCCGCACATCGATCAGCGGGTGCTTCCTCAGCTTCTGCCGCCGCACGAACAGGATCAGCAGCGCGGAGCCCACCAGCAGCGGCACCAGCGTCCGGCCGTCGAGGATGTCCGCGCCGCCGCCCGCCCGCTTCACGCCGAGCACCACACCGAGCACACCGGCCGCCGCCATCAGCGCGCCGAGCACGTCCCAAGGACCCTGGCCGCCACCTCGGGACTCGGGCAGCAGCCAGCGGCCGACCGGCAGGATCAGAGCCATCAGCGGGATGTTGATCAAGAAGACCGAGCCCCACCAGAAGTGCTGGACGAGGAAGCCGCCGAGCACGGGTCCGGTGGCGGCGCCGACGGCCGCGACCGCCGTCCACAGGCCAATGGCGACGGCGCGCTCGCGCCGGTCGGGAAAGACCTGGCGGAGGATCGACAGCGTCGCGGGCATGATCATCGCACCGCCGACGCCGAGCAGGGCGCGGGCCGCGATGAGGATGTGCGGGGTGTCGGCGAAGGCGGCGAGTGCGGAGGCCACGCCGAAGAGCCCGTACCCGATCAGCAGGATGCGGCGTCTTCCGACGCGGTCGCCGAGGGTGCCGAAGAGGATCAGCAGTGAGGCGCAGACCAGCGGGTAGGCGTCGACGATCCAGAGCAGTTCCATGCCACCGGGGCGCAGGTCCTCGGTGACGGCGGGTACCGCGATGTGCAGGATGGTCGCGTCGAGGGCGACGACCAGCAGGCTGAGGCACAGGACGCCGAGGACGACCCAGCGGTTGCCGGCGGCGGGCAGGCCCGGAACATGTCGGGTGGCGCCCGCAGACCGTTGAGTTCCGGCCGTGGTCGTCCCTGACATGTACGTACCTCCCAGTGGAATCCCTCGCGCTCGGCGGACCGGCGGGGACGGTGGCGTGCAGCGTCCCGCGGGGGCCCGGCATCGACGGGCGAGTGAGCCGTCAGAGTACGCGAGTTCACGCCCGCGCCGCGTGTCCCAGCTCTCACCTCGGCGAACGACCGTGTGTGCCGTACGCCACACCCCCGGACCGACCGAATGATCTTGCGGTGTCCGGGCCGGGCCCATGTGCGAGCGGCAAATTCCGTGTTGAGTTCCGGTGAACCGAATTCATCGACACACAATCAGCCTTGCTTACGAGCCTCCGAATGAATAGGGCACAAGGTCATCCGGTATTCGGGATTGGCCGGGAATAACCCCGCCGATGAGACACACCCCACATCACATCGTCATCACAAAACAGCCGGATGGGCCGGGCCTGTCACTCACTCGCTGTAACGTCGATTGGGTGCGTACCGACCGAATCTTTGCCCGGCTGGACCGGGAGCCGGAGCCGCCGAAGACAGAGATCCCCGGGATGAGCGTTACCCGAACGGTCCTCTTCGGTTCGACGTTGGCGTTCTACATCGCCATCGTCTGGGCTGTACTGATCGTGTCCTGGCTGGTGACCCTCGACTGGAAGGTCATGCTGTTCCGCCCGTACGAGCAGTGGCCCGAGCTGCACGCCTTCCTGGACTACTTCGTGGTGCTCGGGCAGCGCGGTCCGACGGCCGTGATGGTCGCGGCCTGGCTCGGCTGGCGCTCGTGGCGTCAGCACACGCTGCGGCCCCTGCTGACCCTGGGCGCGTCCATCCTGCTGCTGAATGTGACCGTGGGCGCGGTCAAGCTCGGCCTCGGCCGCCTCGGGCCGCACTACGCGACCGAGATCGGCTCCGCCGAGATGTTCGCCGGCGGCGATATATTTCCCTCCGGCCACACCGCCAACGCGGTGGTGACCTGGGGCATCCTGGCCTACCTGGCCACCACCCCGCGGGCCAGGCGCTGGCTGTCCGTCCTGTCCGCAGTGGTGGCCCTCGGAGTCGGCGCGACCACGGTCTACCTGGGCACCCACTGGCTGAGCGACGTACTGCTCGGCTGGGCCGCGGGCCTGCTGATCCTGCTGGCCCTGCCCTGGTTCGAGCCGATGATCGGCCGCGCCGAGGCCTGGATCTTCGAGATGCGCGAGATCTGGCGGGCCCGCCGCAGGCTCGCCGCCGCACTGCCCGCACCGGCAGGCGGCCCCGCGACGCCCTCACTCTTCCCGCAGCGGCGCCCGTCGGGCGCCGAGAAGCCCGTCCGTGAACCGGTGGGCGCGGGCCGGCCCCTAGGGGCCAGGGCATCCGTGCACCTCAGCCAGCGTGCGTACACGGTCCGCTCCGAGCGGCCCTCCGTCACACCCGCGGGCAGCCGCCGCCCGCCGCACGCGGACCGTGCGGGCAGCGCGGCCAGGGGCGGCACATCGGCCCGCCCCGTGTCCGGCGGCTGACCCACCGGACGCTTCGCCCGGGGAGCCACTCAGCCCTGCCAGCAGCGGGTGACGGTCTCCCCGGCGACCTCGAAGTTGAGCCGACCCGTCAGATACTCCATGGTGATGATCGTGCCCGGTGGCAGCGCCCTGATGGTGCTCCAGCCCCGCTCGCGGGCCAGTCGTTCCGCACGGGTGGCGTCGAGGCCGACGTAGGCCTCGGGAGCGTCGTCGGGCTGCGCTGCCGGGGTCGGTACAGGTGCCATGCGGCTCACCGTAGGCGGCGTCGGACGGGGACGGAAGTCCTGGGCCCGATCCGTGCCCACCCCCCCTCAGGTACCTCACCGGTCACGCTTGTGTCACAGGATCACGACAAGCGTTTGGCATGAACGCCTTCACCCAAAAGGGCAGTTCCTTATCCGGACAAGATGAATTGCAGGCCCGTTGAACGATCACGGAAATGCCTCACCGCAATTCACCCCGGCCCCCCTCGCACGGCCGTCCGGTTTCCGGCCGCGGGCGCCGCCGAGAAATCTGACGGGCCGTAGCCAATTCACTGTTTCCGCACAGAATCCGCACCGTCCAGAGTGAGTCGCGACACGCTCGCGCGCGTATCCGGCCGAGCACGCACCCTGTTGGTTCCGGGGCGGACGCGAGCATCATGTGTGTCCTACCTGGTACCTGAAGCACGATCCGCGGACAGCCGGAGAGTCGCACGGCGAGGGGGCACACCATGGGGACGGAGACCGTCGAGGCGGTTGCGGAGCCGGCAGGAGTGCGCCGGCCGGGGCGGGTGGCCGTGGACTGGCTGACGACGACCGATCACAAGAAGATCGGGCATCTCTACCTGATCACATCGTTCGTCTTCTTCCTGGCCGCCGGCCTGATGGCGCTGATGATGCGCGCCGAGCTGGCCGCCCCGGGCTTCAGCTGATGGACAACAACGAGTTCAACCAGGCGTTCACGATGCACGGCACGATCATGCTGCTGCTCTTCGCGACCCCGACGTCGCGTTCCCCCGGCTGAACATGCTCTCGTACTGTCTGGAAGACCGCGAAGTACGGGAAGAAGGTCGACGTCGACGACCCCTGGGGCTACGGCCGTTCGATGGAGTGGGCGACCTCCGGCCCGCCGCCCCGCCACAACTTCGTCACGCTCCCCCGGATCCGCTCCGAGTCGCCCGCCTTCGATCTGCACCACCCCGAGTACGCGGCCTTCCAGCGGGCCACGCAGGTCACTCCGGCGCGCCTCGATCCAGAGAGCGCGCGAGGAGATCATGGGCCGACCGGATCCGTTCCGTGAGCTCCGGTGGCTCGACCACGTCGAAGTCGAAGCCCATGAGCATGATGTGAATGATCAGTACGTCGAGGCTCGCCGCCCCGGTGCGCAGCAGACAGCTGTGCTTGTCGACCGCCTCCAGGACGCCCGCACTGGGCGAGACGACCTGCGCGGCCTCCTCCATGGGCACCCGAAGCCGCACCACGGCCGTCGCGGCGTACGCCCGGTTGGACACCCCCTCGGAGACGTACGCCGCGAGGTCTTCGGCCGGCGGATCGCGGGGAACGAAGCGCGGGCCGTGCGGGGGCGCCGGGGTGATCCGGTCCGCCCGGAACGTACGCCAGTCGGACCGGTCCAGGTCCCAGCCGACGAGGTACCAGCGGCGTTCGGTGCACACCAGGCTGTGCGGCTCGACCGTGCGGCGGCTGGCGGCGCCCGTGTGGTCGCGGTAGTCGAAGCGCAGCCGCTCGCAGTCACGGCAGGCGTTGGCGAGCTCGGTGAGCACCGAGGCGTCGACGGTCGATGCCTGCGGGCCGCGCAGCATGGGGACGGTAAAGGCGTTGAGTGCGCCGATCCGCCGTCTCAGCCGGTGCGGCAGGACCTGTTCGAGCTTGGCCAGGGCGCGTACGGAGGTTTCACCGATGCCCTCGACGCCGTTGCCTGCGGCGGTGCGCAGGCCCACCGCGACGGCCACCGCCTCCTCGTCCTCGAGCAGCAGCGGGGGCAACTCGGCCCCGGCTCCGAGCTGGTAGCCGCCGCCCGTGCCGGGGCTGGCGTTGACCGGGTAGCCGAGTTCGCGCAGCCGGTCCACGTCGCGCCGCACGGTGCGCGAGGTGACGCCGAGTCGGTCGGCCAGGGCCGGGCCCGACCATTCGCGGTGGGCTTGAAGCAACGAGAGCAGGCGCAGCAGACGTGCTGAAGTGTCCAACATACGGCCGAGTCTGCCAGCGCTTGCGGACAGCCACGGTCCGCAAGGGTGGGGCTGCCGGGATGACTACGGTGTCGGCTGCCTGGCGGTGTCGAGACGCACGCTGAGGTCGTTGTCGACGGTGAAGTACGGGTAGGCCGTGGTCGGCCGGGAAACGTCCGCGCCCTCGACGGGCAGCACCGGGTAGCGGAAGACGCCCTTCTTCTCCCAGATGTCGTCCAGGATCCGCCCGATCCGCACCCCGGCAGCGCCGTGGGGGCCCGTCGGACACAGCCACAGGTCCCACAGCCGCTGCTCGTCCCCGCGTCCCTCGGCCAGCGGCCCGTACGGCAGGGTGAAGGCGAACGCACCGCCGCCGGTGCCCGTCACCGGCACTCGGTGCACCTGGTCCTTGTCCGCGCGCAGCCTGGCCTCGACGACCGCGCCCGCGGCGAGTCCGGTCCCGTACAGCCTGCCCTCCACCGTCATCGCGCCCTGCGCGAAGGCGAGCGCCCCGGACTCCGCGTGCGGCGACCGCAGCCAGCAGCGCACCGCGAGGCTGCCGTCGGCGGTCGGGTACGGGATGCGCACGGCGACCTGGGCTCGGTCGGTCTCGGGGGCGCGGTCCACGAGCGAGCGCAGGTCCCTGAGGCCGGGCTCGACGCGCTGCTCGGCGGCGCCGTCCCCCAGCGTGGTGAAGGCGTCCCAACGGCCCTCGGCCAGCTCGACGGTGCTGGGCAGCACTGCGCGCAGGCGGCCCTCTCCCGACGGGGTGAGCGGCAGCCGCATCTCGGCCGCCGCGCCCTTGCCGCCACGACGGCGCAGCACCAGCGCCGCGCCGGGCGACGGTTCCCCCGCCATGTCGAAGGTGACGCCGCCCGCGGAGTCCGCGACGCAGTCGGCGCGCGGCGGCCAGGTGCCGGTCGAGGTGCTGGTCATGCGGTCTGCCCTTTCCGGAGCACGGAGGCGGCCTTGTAGCGGAGGGAGTACGCGCCGTCGAGCACGGCTCCGCGGGCGAGACGCAGCGCGTCGTGCGTCCGGCTGCGTGAGCGGCCGTTCGCGCCCCGGGCGACGAGCTCGGTGAACAGCGTCTCGTGGCGTTCGGCGATGCGGGCCGGGTCGAAGCGCGCCGAGCTCGCCAGCGCCGCCGCGCCCATGGTGCGCCGCAGCTCATCGTCCTCGATCAGGCCCAGGAGCGCATCGGCTACCGCGCCGGAGCCGCCGGTGGGCACCAGCCGGCCGTCGGCCCGGTCGGTGATGATCTCGCCGGGTCCGTGCGGGCAGTCGGTGGAGACGACCGGTACGCCGCAGCGCATCGCCTCGACGATGGTCATGCCGAAGGACTCCGTGCTGGAGGTGACGGCGGCGATCGAGCCCTTGACCCATTCGGGCTCGATGGGGTTGGCGGTCCCCATCAGGAAGACGTGGTTGTAGAGGCCCAGCTCATTGATGAGGGCGTGCAGGGCGCTCTTCTCGTTGCCGCCCGCGTCGCCGCTGCCGTAGATGCGCAGCCGCCAGCCGGGGTGGGCGGCGGCCACCTTCGCGAAGGCCTCGATCAGCAGGTCGTAGCGCTTGACCTTGGTGAGGCGGCCGGCCGCGATGACCCATTTGCCGCTGCCGTCGGCGGGGGCGACGGTGGCCGCGGGCACGCTGTTGGGCACGGCCTCGATGCGGACGCCGGGCAGTTTGAGGCAGGTGCGGTAGGCGCGGGCGTCGGCCTCGGTGACAGTGGTGATGGCGTCGAGGAGGGCGTAGCGGTGGCTCAGTTCGCGGCGCAGGCGGTAGCCGTGTCCGTCGAGGGTGAGGTGCTCCTGGCCGACGCGCACCGGACCGCGCCTGGTCTGGCGGGCGATGTGCACGTTGAGCCCGGGGCGGGTGCCGACGACGACATCCGCCTCCATCGACTTCAAGTGCGCCGCGATGCGGGTGTCGGTGAGGCGGCTGTACTGCTTGTGCCGGCCGTCACCGCGCGCGAAGACCTTGGCGGGGAGGGCGAAGAGCCGGTCGTCGCCGTCGAACCCCGGGCTCTTCTTCCGCAGGTCCACGAGGTGATCGAGGCGTACGCCGACGGGTGCGCCCAATGCGGGCTCGTCGCGGTGCCTGAAGACGGAGACGATCTCGACATCGTGCCGCTCGGCCAGCACCTGCGCAAGGTTGAACGTGGTGCGGATCGTGCCGCCGACGCCGTACGCGTTGTGGAGAAGAAAAGAGATGTGCATACGCTGACGAGTCCCCCTGATCGTCCGCAGACCTTGACCAGAGGTCCACTTGCCTTCAAGATTGGACTGTACTTGGCGTTTTCGGGTTGTTTCGGATGCTATCCGAATCGTTCCTGAACGGTTGTCGCATTGATAGCCCGCGCGAGCAACCTTTCACCCGCTTCACTCATCAGGGTCGATAGGAAGCTGTGGAGCGGTGAAACAGTTCTCGTTCATGTCGCCGCCCTGAGTGACCCAGCCCTCCCCGTCCTTCCAGCGCGCCACCGACAGGCAGGTGCGCCTCGCCTGGGGCGGCTGCGCCCGGTGCTCGTGGGTGACCGGGAGCAGCAGACCGCGCGCGGTGTACGGCTCGGCCCGGTTCAGATATGCCTCGACGCACGCGCGCGTGAGCCGCACGACCTCGCCGCGTCCGTGAACCACACCCCGGCAGCCCAGCCCTCCAACTGCCACTGCGAGAGCGCCCGGCCCTTCATCGCCTCGCGGAGGTCCCGAACGGCCGGATGGCTCTTGTCCTCGGCGTTACGGCTGGCTCCGGTCGCCCCCAGTGCGTTGCGGCAGCGCGGCGCGTTCTTGAAGTCCTCCGGGACGGTGGCCGACCAGTCATGCACATGGGTGACCTTCGCGAGGACGCGACCGCACGACAGGGTGCCGCACCCCGTGTTCTGGGCCGGCCTGACGGCCCTGGCCTGCGGCGCGGTGCTCTGTGTGATCGGCTGGTACGGCATGTCCGGCGAGCGCTTCGCCGAGAGGCAACTCCCTTACGACCTCGGGGGCAATAGTGCGCGGGCTCCCGACGCCCCGCGACTCCGCCTCCGGCGTTGTCGTCGGTCGACGACGCTCCGCGTCGCCTCCCTCCTCCGCCTTGGACGCGAAGCCGCAGGACGCCACTCGCTGATCCACACTCCATTGCCCCCGAGGTCGTTACCTCGCCTCCTGCACGGTGCCCGGAGCGGCGCTGACTCATCGCCGCCGCCGTGCTCGTCGCCCGCGGCGACGAGCGTCCCTCGCCGCCGCGCGAGGAAGGGCCGGGCCGGCGGATCCGCCCCCCGGCCGCCCCTGCGCGCCCGCGGCATCCGGGTCGCTTGCGGCACCTTCACCGCGCTCGACGGAGTCGACCTCACCGTCACGCCGGGGCGCGTCACCGGCCTCGTCGGGGCCAATTGGGACGGCAAGAGCACCCTCTTCCACTGCTTGTGCGGCAAGCTTCGCCCGGACGCGGGGCGGGTCGAGCTGGACGGCGTGGACATCACGCGCAGACCCGCACGCGCCTCGGCATCGCCAGGACCTTCCAGCAGCTCGCCGTCTTCCCCTCCCTCAGCGTCGAGGAGAACGTGCGGCTCGGCGCCGAGCAGGGCCACGCCCGCGCCCCGGGCGCCGTCGAGCCCGTACTGCGGCTCCTGGACCTCGCCGGGCCCGTGCGCCGGCTCCCCGCCGCCGGTCTGCCCACCGGCGCACTGCGGCGGGTTGAGCTGGGCAGGGCGCTCGCAGGCCCGGCGCACACCCTGCTGCTCGCTTCCGGCAGCTGTCTCACTCTCCGCGCCCGACGGTTCGATTCCGTTCCCTTCCGCGCGTGACCCCGGCCACAGGTCACCCGTTGTTCAGTTGACGAGCCGGGAACCTCCCGGCACCCGCACCGAGTTCGAGGAGCCACCCGTGTCGCGCATGCTCGACGTCAGCGACGACGTACGCGCCGAGATCGGCAATGAAGAGGCCGAGCGGCTGCTCTCCGGCGGCAACGCCCCGGGCAGCTACGACTGCACCTCATGCCGTACCCCGGGCGACTCAGATCAAGAACGCACCAGCACGGTGCTGTTCGTCGGCGACGAGACCGCGGTCCTCGCCTTCGCCCATGCCACCTGCATCCCCTCGCAGGTGGTCCAGGTCGCCGAGGAACACCTGCAGGGCGCCGTACGCAGCATCACCGGCGGCGGCCCCGAGAGCCCCGGCGGCGGCCCCACCGACCTCGCGTCGGACCAGGCCGTGCTCGGCATCACCAGCGGTCTCGTACTGATCAACCACCAGCTCCACCCGGCGCTGGTCGTCGAGCCGACAGGGCCCATCGCCCGCCCGGGTTCCCTCGGCGGCACCGACGAGTTCCTGCCGCTCCTCACCGACCAGGGCTTCCAGCAGGTCGCCAACCTGGACCAGCCGCCCGCCTTGCTGCCCGGCTGGTCCGTCCTGCTCGCCGCCGGTCAGCTGCACGCCGTGCTCCAGCCCGGCGCGGGCGGCGGCCCTGCCGTCTCCTGGTGGCAGGCCCACCAGCCGCTCCAGGTGACCGACGGCTGGCGCGCCGCGGCCAACAGGTCGCACACCGTGCTGGTCTTCGCGGCGCCCGTCGGCTCCATCGGTCAGCAGCCCCGCGAGGACCTGCTGCGCGACATGCTGGAGAAGGCAGCGGCCGGGGGCCTGCTGGTCGGCGCCGCGATGCCGCTGGCCGGCACCTGACGGGGCCGCACGGCCGCGCCGAGCTTCCACGCACCCCCGCCGAACAGCGAATTCGCCGCTCGGCCCGCATCCGAGAGGCGATGGGGTCGTTGCCACATATGTGCACTCATACGACCCCTCCCGCCATCAGCAGTACCCGAACCCGATCCCCGCGATGCGCCCTCCCCATCAGGCCCCGCAGGCCGAGCAGTCGCACACCCCGATCTACGACGCCCTGTACTCGGAGTACCTCAGGTCCTTCCGGGCTCTGCCCGGAGATCGCAACGGCGAGGATGATCCGGGGGGCACTGACTTCGGCCCGAGGACGCACCAGGGCCAGGGGACCGGTTCCGGACAGCACGGCGGCTACGGGACCCACTCCGGCCAGGGGATGAACAGCGGCCACACCAGTTCCTGGCACAGCAACAGCAATGGGCGGCAGCACACCGGAAATCACTTTCCGGCGGCGCTGCCGCCCGCCCCCCGCAGAGGGTTCTGAGCCCCGGGACCCGTCCGGGCCCCAAGGACTCGGGGCGCCCTCACCGGGCGCCCCCCGTCACTGCCTACTTGTTGCGGCCGCGCTTCTCGCGCACCCGCACCGAGATGTGGATCGGGGTGCCATCGAAGCCGAACTCCTCGCGCAGCCGGCGCTCGACGAAGCGCCGGTAGCCCGCCTCCAGGAAGCCCGAGGCGAACAGCACGAACCGCGGCGGCTTGGCGCCCGCCTGCGTACCGAAGAGGATGCGGGGCTGCTTGCCGCCACGCACCGGGTGCGGGTGGGAGGCCACGATCTCGCCGAGGAAGGCGTTGAGCCTGCCCGTCGGGATCCGGGTCTCCCAGCCCTTCAGCGCCGTCTCGATCGCCGGTACCAGCTTCTCCATGTGGCGGCCGGTCAGTGCCGAGACGTTCACCCGGGGCGCCCAGGCGACCTGGGCCAGCTCGGTCTCGATGTCGCGCTCAAGGTAGTAGCGGCGGTCCTCGTCGAGGGTGTCCCACTTGTTGTACGCGATGACGATCGCGCGACCCGCCTCGACGGCCATCGTGATGATCCGCTGGTCCTGCACGGTGATGGACTCGCTCGCGTCGATCAGTACGACCGCGACCTCGGCCTTCGAGACGGCGGCGGCGGTACGCAGCGAGGCGTAGTAGTCCGCGCCTTCCTGGAGGTGGACGCGGCGGCGGATGCCGGCCGTGTCGATGAACTTCCAGGTGACGCCGCCGAGCTCGATCAGCTCGTCGACCGGGTCGCGGGTGGTGCCGGCCTGCTCGTTGACGACGACACGGTCCTCCTTCGCCACCCGGTTCAGGAGCGAGGACTTACCGACGTTCGGGCGGCCGATGAGCGCGATACGGCGGGGGCCGCCGACGGTCAGGCCGAAGGTCTGGGCCGGCGCCTCGGGCAGCGCTTCGAGGACGGCGTCGAGCATGTCGCCGGTGCCGCGGCCGTGCAGCGATGAGACGGGGTGCGGCATGCCGAGGCCGAGCGACCACAGCGAGGTCGCGTCGGCCTCGCCGCTCTGGCCGTCGACCTTGTTGGCGCACAGCACGACGGGCTTGCCGGCCTTGCGCAACAGCCTGACGACGGCCTCGTCGGTGTCGGTCGCTCCGACCGTGGCGTCCACCACGAAGACGACCGCGTCACAGGCCTCGATCGCGTACTCGGCCTGGGCGGCCACGGAGGCGTCGAGCCCCAGTACGTCCTGCTCCCAGCCACCGGTGTCGACGACCTTGAAGCGGCGGCCGGCCCATTCGGCCTCGTAGGTGACGCGGTCGCGGGTGACGCCGGGCTTGTCCTGGACGACGGCCTCGCGACGGCCGATGATGCGGTTCACCAAGGTCGACTTGCCGACATTGGGGCGGCCGACGACGGCGAGGGTGGGCAGCGGGCCGTGTCCGGCGAGCGCTCCCTCCACTTCCTCGGGGTCGAAGCCCTCGGTCGCGGCGAGCTCCATGAACTCCGCGTACTCGGCGTCGCCAAGCGATCCATGCTCGTCGCCGGAGTGATTCTGGTCGTTCATGAAGTCCGTTCCTCGTTCATCATCGATGGCCCACGATCGCGTGGTCCACTACTCAAGTTTCGCCCAGCGCCCGGTGAAGCGCTTGGCAGTTTCCAGGTGGGCGGTCAGCCGCTCCTGAATGCGCACCGTGGCGTCGTCCAACGCCTTGCGGGTACGCCGTCCGCTGCCGTCGCCGGCCTCGAAGGCGCCGCCGAAGACGACATCGACCCGGCTGCGCAGCGGCGGCAGCCCCTGGATCAACCGTCCGCGGCGTTCCGTGCTTCCCAGTACCGCCACGGGGACGATGGGGGCACCGCCGCGCACCGCGAAGTACGCGAGCCCGGCGCGCAGGGAGGCGAAGTCGCCCTCGCCCCTGGTGCCCTCGGGGAAGATCCCGAGGACGCCGCCGCTCTGAAGGACTCCGATCGCGTCCGTGATGGCCTTGCGGTCCACGGTCGTACGGTCGACCTTCAGCTGCCCGATTCCGCGCAGGAACGGGTCGAGGGGGCCGACGAATGCCTCTTTCTTGATCAGAAAGTGGACCGGCCTGGGGGCCGTACCCATCAGCATCGGTCCGTCGATCATGTGCGAGTGATTCACCGCCAGGATCACCGGACCGGTCGCGGGCACCCGCCACGCCCCGAGGACACGCGGCTTCCACAGCCCGTACATCAGGCCGATGCCGATGCCCCGTCCGACCGCCGCACCGCGCGGCGTGGGTGCGGTCACTTGGCGGCCTGCTTCTCCTCGATGAGGGTGACGACGCACTCGATGACCTGCTGGAGCGTCAGCTCGGTGGTGTCCACCTCGACCGCGTCATCCGCCTTCGCGAGCGGCGAGGTCTTGCGGCTGGAGTCGGCCGCGTCCCGCTTGACCAGGGCTTCCCTGGTGGCTGCCAGGTCGGCGGAGTCCTTGCCCTTGAGCTCGCCGCTGCGGCGGGCGGCGCGGGCCTCGGGCGAGGCGGTCAGGAAGATCTTGAGGTCGGCGTCCGGCAGCACGGTCGTACCGATGTCGCGGCCCTCCACGACGATGCCGGCCTCGGTACCCTTCGCGATGGAACGCTGCAGGTCGGTGATGATCGCCCGCACCTCGGGCACCGCGCTGACCGCGCTCACCCTGGAGGTGACCTCCTGGGTGCGGATCGGCCCGGAGGCGTCCACGCCGTCCACGGTGATCGTCGGGGCGGCCGGGTCGGTGCCGGAGACGATCACGGGCTTGGTCGAGGCGTTCGCGACGGCGTCGGCGTCGGTGACGTCGACCCCGTTGTTCAGCATCCACCAGGTGATCGCCCGGTACTGGGCGCCGGTGTCCAGGTAGCTGAGGCCGACCGCGACCGCGACAGCCTTGGAAGTGCTCGACTTGCCCGTGCCGGAGGGGCCGTCGATGGCGACAATCACTGCTGCCGGGGCGGTCCGGGCGGCGGTTTCCACGGTGTCGGACACCTTCCTGGTACACGGGCTGGGGTGGCGGGGACGAATGATTACCCCGCACAAGGTTACTGGCTACGCCGGGCCACCCCGTACAGACCGCTGTCCGGCCTCCGCGAGGGCCCGGTCACCGCCCGACAGGCCGGCCCCAGGACGCCGTGGCCGGCGCCGCCGGGCTCCGTAGGCGGGCGCCGTGGATCACTGCCGCGTCGACCAGCCGCGCTCCCGCAGGAACGCCCCGAGCGAGGGCGCCGCCTGCGGCTCCACCATCAGCTGGACCAAGCCCGCCTGCTGCCCGGTCGCGTGCTCGATGCGTACGTCCTCGATGTTGACGCCCGCCCTGCCCGCGTCCGCGAAGATCCGGGCCAGCTCGCCCGGCTGGTCGCTGATGAGGACGGCCACGATCTCGTACGTCGTCGGGGCGGCGCCGTGCTTGCCGGGCACCCGCACCCGGCCCGCGTTGCCGCGCCGCAGCACGTCCTCGATGCCCTGCGCGCCCCTCTGCCGCTTGTCCTCGTCGGCGGACTGGAGGGAGCGCAGCGCCCGGACCGTCTCGTCCAGGTCCAGCGCGACCCCGGCGAGCACGTCCGCCACCGGGCCCGGATTCGCGGAGAGGATCTCGATCCACATCCGCGGGTCGGACGCCGCGATGCGGGTGACGTCCCTGATGCCTTGCCCGCAGAGCCGTACGGCCGTCTCGTCCGCGTCCTCCAGCCGCGCCGCGACCATGGAGGAGATCAGCTGGGGGGTGTGCGAGACGAGCGCGACGGCGCGGTCGTGCGCGTCGGCGTCCATGACCACGGGCACGGCCCGGCACAGGGCGACCAGTTCCAGCGCGAGATTCAGGACCTCGGTGTCGGTGTCACGGGTCGGGGTGAGCACCCAGGGGCGGCCCTCGAAGAGGTCGGCGGTGCCGGACAGCGGGCCCGAGCTCTCCTTGCCGGCCATCGGGTGCGTCCCGATGTACGGCGTGAGGTCGCAGCCCAGCGCCTCCAGCTCCCGGCGGGGACCGCCCTTGACGCTGGCGACGTCCATGTACGCGCGCCCGGCGCCGTGCCGCATCGCGTCGGCCAGCGTCGTGGCCACGTGCGCCGGCGGTACGGCGACGATCACGAGGTCGACGCGTGACTCGGGCGCCTCCACGGTGCCCGCGCCGAGCGAGGCCGCGGTGCGGGCCTGGGCGGGGTCGTGGTCGACGAGGTGGACCGCGACCCCGCGTCCGGCGAGGGCGAGCGCGGCGGAGGTGCCGATCAGGCCGGTTCCGATGACGAGGGCGGTTCTCACTGGGCGATGTCCTTGCGGAGGGCGGCGGCCGCGCCGAGGTAAATGTGCGAGATCCCGGTCTTGGGCAGGTCCGACTCGATGTGCGCGAGGATCCGCACGACGCGCGGCAGCGCGCCCACGATGTCCAGTTCCTGGGCGCAGATCAGCGGGACGTCGACGATGCCGAGCTTGCGGGCGGCCGCGGCCGGGAAGTCGCTGTGGAGGTCCGGTGTGGCGGTGAACCAGATGCTGATGAGGTCGTCGGCGGTGAGCCCGTTGCGCTCCAGGATGGCGGTGAGCAGCTCGCTGACCTGCTCGTCCATGTGACCGGCCTCGTCCCGCTCCAGTTGGACGGCCCCACGGACTGCTCGTACTGCCACATCGTGCTCCTCGCTCCGTACCTCGACTGCGCCTGCTTCGTTCAGCCTAGTTCGGCAGGAGCGGCCGGGCTTCACCCGTTCTGTCGGTGAGACGCCTCGGGGGGGGGCGGGGGGCGGGATGCGGCCCCGCGACGCGTGGAGCGCGACGAGCATCCGCCCGGCGCCGCGGCGGCGTGCCGGCCGCCGGCTGCGGCAAGTACGGCGACGAGAACAGCGGTGGCGGCGATCCCGCCCCCGAGCCCCCGAAGCCGCCGGAGAGCGACCCGGCCGAGGGCGGGCCGTCCGACGAGGCGGCTCCCGCCGACCAGGAGTTGGCCAGGACCTCGGAGGTCCCGGTGGGCGGCGGCCGGGCCTTCGGCGCCGAGAAGGTCGTGGTGACCCAGCCGGACACGGGCACCTTCAAGGCACTCTCCGCGGCCTGTACCCATCAGGGACGCCTGGTGAAGACCGTCGAAGGCGGCACCATCAACTGCCCGTGCCACGGCAGCGAGTTCCGGGTCGCGGACGCCTCGGTCGTGGGCGGACCGGTCCCGAAGCCACTCGCGCCACGCCGCATCACGGTGGAAAGTGATTCGATCCGCCTGGTGTGACTGCGGCACAATCCGGTCCATGATCCCGTCTCCCGCGTCCGTGCCGACGCCCGAAGAGCTCGTACGCCATCACACGGTGTACTCCTGCGTGATGGGCTCGCGCGCCTTCGGTCTCGCGACGGAGACCAGCGACACCGACCGCCGCGGCGTCTTCCTCGCGCCGACCCCGCTGTTCTGGCGCTTCGACAAGCCGCCGACGCATGTGGACGGCCCCGCCGACGAGCAGTTCTCCTGGGAGTTGGAGCGCTTCTGTGAGCTGGCTCTGCGCGCCAATCCCAACATCCTGGAGTGCCTGCACTCCCCGCTCGTCGAACACGTCGACGCGACCGGCGAGGAACTGCTATCCCTGCGTGCGGCGTTCCTGTCCAGGCAGGCCCATAGGACCTTCGTGCGGTACGCGGCGGGCCAGCGCAAGAAACTGGACGCGGACGTCCGGCAGTACGGCGCCCCGCGCTGGAAGCACGCCATGCATCTGCTGCGGCTGCTCGGCAGTTGCCGCGATCTGCTGCGCACGGGCGAGCTGACACTCGACGCCGGCGACGACCGCGAACGGCTGCTCGCGGTCAAGCGCGGCGAGGTCGCGTGGCCGGATGTGGAGCGCTGGATGGAGCGCGCCGGGACGGAGGCCGACAGGGCCGAGCCGAACAGCCCGCTGCCTCGGGAGCCGGGCCGGGCGAGGGTCGAGGACTTCCTGATCCGGACGCGCCGCGCGTCAGCCTGCTGAGCAACGACCACAGTTCGCCGTGATCAAGCGTCCCAGAGGGCGCCCAGGCTCAGCAGCTCACTCCGGTACTCGATGCGCTCGGCCCACCGCTCGGGCCACGCCCCCGCCCCCAGATGCGCCCCCGCGAACGCCCCCGCGAGGCAGGCGATCGAGTCCGAGTCGCCCTTGGTGCAGGCGGCCCGGCGCAGGGCGGTGACGGGCTCCTCCGGGAAGAGCAGGAAGCACAGCAGCGCGGTGGCCAGGGCCTCTTCGGCGATCCAGCCCTCGCCGGTCGCCAGGCACGGGTCGGTTTCCGGGGACGGCGAACGCAGCGCGTTCGCGACCCGCTCCAGGACCGCCAGGCACTCGTCCCAGCCCCGCGCGATGAACGCTTCCGGCGAGGCGTCGTGGGAGCGGGTCCACAGGTCGCCGAGCCAGTGGTGGTCGTAGCGGGTGCGGTTCTCGTAGGCGTAACTGCGCAGGAGACCCACCAGGCCGGTCGGCTCCGCGCCCTGGGCCAGCAGGTACACCGCGTGGGCCGTCAGATCGCTCGCCGCCAGCGCCGTCGGGTGGCCGTGGGTGAGCGCGGACTGCAACTGGGCCGCCCCCGCCCGCTGCTTGTCGTTCAGACCGGGCACCAGGCCGACCGGCGCGACCCGCATATTGGCCCCGCAGCCCTTGGAGCCGACCTGGCTGGCGTCCTGCCAGCGCAGGTCGCTGTCCAGCTTCTCGCAGGCGACCAGGCAGGTGCGCCCGGGGGCGCGGTTGTTCTCGGGCGAGTGGAACCAGTTGACGAATTCCTCGCGCACCGGCCGCGCCATCCGCAGCGGCGCGAGCCCACCGCGTTCCATCGCGGTCCGTATCCCCTGGCCCAGGGCGAGCGTCATCTGGGTGTCGTCGGTGACGATCGCCGGCCTGGGCAGCTCCATCTCGCGCCACGGCCCGCATTTCGCGAGGATCGCCGGTACGTCGCTGAACTCGGTCGGGAATCCCAGCGCGTCCCCGAGCGCGAGGCCCATCAGCGAACCGGTGGCTGCCTGCTTCGTATTCATGCGGATCGTCCTTCCGGGCGCAGAAGTGGTGGATGCAGTGCGGTGGCGGAGCCCGCCCGGTACAGGGCGGCCGGTTTGCCACGCCCTCCCGTACGGCGTGGGGCGCCCTCCACGGGCTCGACGAAGCCGGGGGTGGCGAGGACCTTGCGCCGGAAGTTGGGCCGGTCCAGGGGCACGCCCCAGACCGTCTCGTACACCTGCTGGAGGTCCCCCAGCGTGAATCCGGGCGGGCAGAACGCCGTGGCCAGGCAGGTGTATTCGAGCTTCGCGCCGATGCGCTCGCGCGCGTCGGCGAGGATGCCCGCGTGGTCGAAGGCCAGCTCGTGCGCCGCGTCCGCCGGCATCCACTGGGCGTGCGCCGCGTCGCCGCCGCCGCGTGGCTCCGGCAGGCCGGGGACGAGCGCGGTGTAGGCGACGGAGACGACCCGCATCCGCGGGTCGCGGTCCGGCTCGCTGTAGGTGCGCAGCTGCTCCAGGTGGAGCGCGGCAGCGGACTGCTGGGAGAGACCGGTCTCCTCGGCCAGTTCGCGCCGGGCCGCCAGTTCGGCGGACTCCCTCGGGAGTACGAAGCCGCCGGGCAGCGCCCACGCCCCGGCGTAGGGGGCCTGCCCCCGTTGGATCAGCAGGACGTGCAACCGCCCGGCGCGCACGGTGAAGACGGCCAGGTCGACGGTGACGGCGAACGGCGCGAAGGCGTGCGGATCGTAGCCACCGGGCACCTGTGCGCCGGTCATCGTCGCTCCGGGAGAGGATCGGTGAAGCCCCAGCCCTCGGCGAGCAGCGCGTCCACGGCGGCGACCGCTGCCGCCAGCCGCTCCTCGTGCGGTCCGCCGAGGGTGACGAAACGCCGCCCGGTACGGGCGAGTTCCGTACGGAAACGTTCTGTCATCCAGGGCCGCAGGTGTTCCCCGTCGCGCAGCCCGTCGTCCTCGAAGGGCACGCGCGTGTGGTCGGTGAGCAGCCACAGGTGCTGCGAGCCCCGGGCCGCGATCCGGGCGACCTCGGGGTTGGGGCCGCCCAGGTAGCGCTCGTGCCAGATCGTGGTGGCGAAGGCGTCGGTGTCGCAGAACAGCACGGGCGAGCCCGCGCCGGCCGCGGCGTCCTCGTCGTCGGCCTGCCGCTGGGCGATCAGGGGGAACTCCTCCGAGGTGAAGGTGGCATCCGGCCAGTCCGCGTCCGGCCGCTCGGCGCGCAGCGCGGTCAGTTTCCGCTCGCTGAACTCCCGCCCGTACTCCGGTACGTATTGGGTCCCCGCCCAGACGCCGCCGCGCGCCCGGTAGTGCCCGGTAAGCGCCCGCGCCATGGTCGTGGTCCCGGTGGACTCGGCGCCGAGGACGACCACCCGCCGGGCGAGGGCGGCCCGTACGGGCGGCTCCAGACAGTCCCAACGGCCGACGGGGTCCGCGCGTACGGCGGTCGCCGACACCGGGAAAGCCGTGCGCTCCGGGTCGACGCACACGGACTCCGCGCCGAAGCGCCGGGCGAGCTCGTCGCCGTACGCCTCGGAGGTGAAGACGGCGTCGACGGGGGTGGGCACGGCGGCCAGGAAGACCGCCATGTGCGCGTCCCACACGTCGGGGTCGGTGGTGTCGACCGGGATATCGTCGACGGCGCCGACGACATCGGCGTCCGGGTGCACAGCGCGCATCCACTCCACCCGGTCCGCGAGCGGAACGGATTCGGCGGAGGAGGCGCACACCAGGACGGTGAGCCGCTCGCAGCGGCTCTGCGCGGTGCGGACGAGATGGTGGTGTCCGGCGTGCGGCGGATAGAACTTCCCGAGCACCAGCGCGTGCTTGTACGTCGTCGTGGATGTCGTCATGCCACCGCCTCCACGGTCCGGGGCCGCCGCGCGGCCAGATCGCGGCGCCAGTTCCGCAGCCCCATGACACAGAGCGCCATGAAACCCACGTACAGCAGGGAGGTGAGGTAGAGCCCCTTGTAGGCGTAGAGCGGGACGTACACCACGTCGGCCGCGATCCACAGCCACCACGACTCGACGCGCTTCCTGCACTGCCCGTACGTCGCGGTCAGCGACAGGGCGGTTGTCAGGGCGTCCCAGAAGGGGACGGTCGAGTCCGTGGCACGGTCGAGGAGGAGCGTCAGGGCGAGTGTCCCCACCGCCCCCGCCGCCAACAGCCAGATCCACTCGGTACGGCTCGTGCGCCGTACCGGGAGGGCCGTGGAGCCTGGTCCACCCCCGTGGGTCCAGGTCCACCAGCCGTAGGCGGCGAGGGTGATGAAGACGACCTGCAGGCCGGCGTCGGCGTACAGGCCCGCCTGGGTGAACAGCAGGATGAAGAGAAGGTTGTTGGCGATGCCGATCGGCCAGTTGGCGATGTGCTGGCGGGCCACGAGCCAGACGCAGAGCGCCCCGCTGCCGAAGCCGAGAACCTCGGTCCAGCTCACCGGGGTGTCCAGAACGGTCACCAACGGCTGCTGGAGTGGTTCGAGTATGTCTGCGAGACTCACGCCCGCCCCCTTAATGGTCATGGTGACTATAAAGGGGCGCGATCCGCAGCACAAGCAGCAGGCGCTGCGAAGAAAAGGCCCCCGGCCGGTTCCTGTACGTACAGGAACCGGCCGGGGGCCTCACAGCCTCACGGCTTCTCGGAAGGTGCGGCCTACAGGCCGACTTCCTTCATCAGCATGCCGACCTCGGTATTGGTGAGGCGGCGCAGCCAGCCGGACTTCTGGTCACCGAGCGGGATCGGCCCGAAGGACGTCCGCACGAGCTTCTCGACCGGGAAACCGGCCTCGGAGAGCATGCGGCGCACGATGTGCTTGCGGCCCTCGTGGAGGGTCACCTCGACCAGGTAGTTCTTGCCGACGTTCTCGACGACGCGGAAGTGGTCGGCGCGGGCGTACCCGTCCTCCAGCTCGATGCCGTCCTTGAGGCGCTTGCCCAGGTCGCGCGGGAGCGGTCCCTGGATGGCGGCGAGGTAGGTCTTCTTCACGCCGTACTTCGGGTGGGTCAGCCGGTGGGACAGCTCGCCGTGGTTGGTGAGCAGGATGATGCCCTCGGTCTCGGTGTCCAGCCGGCCCACGTGGAAGAGACGCGTCTCACGGTTGTTCACGTAGTCGCCGAGGTTCTGGCGGCCGTCCGGGTCGCCCATCGTCGCGACGACACCGGCGGGCTTGTTCAGCGCGAAGAAGAGGTGTGACTGGGTGGAGACCGTCAGGCCGTCGACCTTGACCTCGTCCTTGTGCACGTCGACGCGCTTGCCCTGCTCGGTGACGACCTCGCCGTTCACCTCGACACGGCGGCGCTCGATCAGCTCCTCGCAGGCTCGGCGCGATCCCATGCCGGCGCGGGCGAGGACCTTCTGCAGACGCTCGCCCTCCTGCTCGGCTCCGGGGTGCGTCCTGGGGGTCTGGACCAGCGGCTTGTCGTGCCGCTCGCGGTTGCGCTCCTCGATCTTGGCGTCGAGCTCGCGCGGGCGGGCCGGGGTGGTGCGGGAACCGCGGATGGGGCCGCCGCCGATCCGGTTGCCGCTCTGCGGGGTCTTGGGACCGCCCTTGGCACCGCCGCGCGCGGACGCGCCGCGACCGCTGCCGGCCTGGGGTCCACTGCGGCTGCCGCCGGACTGAGGGCCACCACGGGCACGCTCACCACCGGACTGCGGGCCGCCACGGCCTCGCTCGCCACCGGACGAGGGACCACCGCGGCCACGCTCGCCGCCGGAGGGAGCGCCACCGCGGCCTCGCTCGCCACCGGACGAGGCGCCACCACGGCCACCGCCGGAAGGAGCGCCACCACGGCCACCGGACTGCGGGCCGCCACGGCCCCTGTTGCCGTCGGACGGGGCGCCGCCACGGCCGCCGCCACCGCTGCGCGGGGCCGCGCCGCGGCCACCACCACCGGTGCTGCCACCGCCCCTGCGGCTGTCACCGTCGGAGGAACCGGCACCGCCGACGTCGTAACGGCGCTCCTCGGGGCGGGGGCGGTCGATACGGCCCTGGTTGTCGTCGCGACCGCCGCCCGCACCCCTCTTGCTCCGGTCGTTGCCGCTGCTTCCGCTGTTCCTGCCGCTGCTTCGCATCAAAAATCCGTCTTGTCGTCTGCGTCGGTGTCCGGGGCGTCCGGATCGAACGACGGCACACCCTCTTGTGTCTCGGCCTCGATCGCATCCGCCTCGGGGAGGAAGGGCGCGAGCTCCGGGAGCTCGTCCAGGCCACGCAGGCCCATCCGCTCCAGAAAGTAGTTCGTCGTCCTGTACAGGATCGCACCTGTTTCGGGTTCCGCGCCCGCGTCCTCGATCAGACCCCGCTGGAGGAGGGTCCTCATCACGCCGTCGCAGTTCACACCGCGTACGGCGGAGACCCTTGATCGGCCGACCGGACCGCGGTACGCGACGACCGCGAGGGTCTCCAGGGCGGCCTGGGTGAGCCGGGCCTGCTGTCCGTCCAGTACGAAGGCCTCGACCGCCGCCGCGTACTGCGGCCGGGTGTAGAACCGCCACCCACCGGCCACCAGCCGCAGCTCGAAGCCGCGTGCCTGCACGGCGTACTCGTCGGCCAGCTCGCGCAGGGCGTCGGCGACGGCTCGGCGGGGCCGCTCCAGCACCTTGGCCAGGTGTTCCTCGGTCGCGGGCTCGTCGACCACCATGAGGACCGCCTCCAGGGCGGGTCCGAGGTCGAGATCCGCGACGGTACCGGGCTCGCTCACGCCTTCTCCTCCACCAGTTGGTCGAACTCGTCCGTCACCACGGGCTGCGCCGTCTCGCCGCCCGTCCATCGCACCATGAGCTCCCCCAGCGCCTCCTCCTGGTCCAGGGCGACGACCTTCTCCCGGTAGAGCTCCAGGAGAGCCAGGAAGCGGGCGACGATCGTCAGGGTGTCGGAGGCGTCCGCGGTGAGCGTCGCGAAGCTCGCTCCGCCGGCCTCCCGCAGCCGCGCCACGACCACGTCCGCCTGTTCCCGCACGGACACCAGCGGGGCGTGGATGTGGTCGATGTACACCTGCGGCTCGGCCCTGGGCTGCATCGCCTTCACGGCGAGCCTGGCGAAGCCGTCGGCGCCGACGCTGATGACGACGTCGGGCAGCAGCGCGGCGTGGTGCGGCTCCAGGCCGACCGTCCGCGGGTAGCGGCGGCCCTCGGCCGCCAGGCGCTCGCTGAAGATGTCCGCGATCTGCTTGTACGCGCGGTACTGGAGCAGCCGCGCGAACAGCAGGTCCCGCGCTTCGAGGAGCGCGAGGTCCCCCTCGTCCTCCACCTCGGCGGTGGGCAGCAGCCGCGCGGCCTTCAGATCGAGCAGGGTGGCGGCGACGACGAGGAACTCGGTGGCCTGGTCGAGGTCCCAGTCCGGGCCCATGGCACGGATGTGCACCATGAATTCGTCGGTGACCTTCGACAGCGCGACCTCGGTGACGTCGAGTTTGTGCTTGGAGATGAGCTGGAGCAGCAGATCGAAGGGGCCCTCGAAGTTCACCAGCCGAACGGTGAACCGCCCGTCGCCGGGCCCGGTGGGTACGGGCGGATCGGCGGTCGCCACAGGCTCGCTGGATGCGGTCAGACCGGCGGACACTGGCGGATCGGCGGTCGCCACAGGCTCGCTGGGTACGGCGACCGGCTCAGCGGGCGCGACCGGATCGACAGGTGTGGCGACCGGACCGGCCGGTGCCGTCGGACCGGCGGGCACTGGCTGCTCAGCGGGCGCCGCCGCGGGCTCCGGCTCCGCCGGACCGTCGGGCTCGGAAAGATCCGCCCCCGGGGTCACGCCGTCGCGCGGCGCCCCCGGTGGACGGAGTGGACGGACCACACCCGGGCCGCCCCCCAGACGGCGGCGGGGGACGCCGACGGGCTCGGCGGGGTCAGTAGGCGGCATCGCGGTCCAGAGTGCGGGAAAAAAGACGGGCAGGGGTAGCGCGCAGGCTACCGCCGGGCCGGTCAGCGCCCGCGCAGGCGCCGTACGAGGATGCTCGCGTCGCCGCGCGACTCCAGGTCCGCGAGGACCACCGCGACCGCCTCACGGACAATCCGCCCGCGGTCCACGGCAAGGCCGTGCTCGCCGCGCAGCACCAGCCGCGCGTGCTCGAGGTCCATCAGTTCCTCGGCCGAGACATAGACCGTGATCTTCTCGTCGTGGCGCTCGCGCCCGCTCGGCCGCCGGTTCGCCCCACGCCCGCCCCGTCGCCGCGGCTGGCCGCCGGACGGCTGCCCGGCCGGACGCTGCTGCGCCTGCTGCTGGCTCTCCTGCTGACGCCGGGCCTGCGCGGCGGCCTGATCGCCGTCCGCGGCCCGGCTGCGATGCCCTGCCGACTCCGCGTCGGCCGCGCCGTGCTCCAAGCCGTCCCCGGCCCTGGCGGGCGAGGACGACGGCGCGTCGGACTGCTCGGCCGCGGAGTCGCTGTCCCGTGCGGGCGCCGGCACCCGCGGCTCAGCGTTGGACGGCCGCCTCGGGGACGAACCCTGCAGCGCCATGCCCCCGGTCGTGCGGAACAGTTCGTCGGCGCCCGGCAGACTCACTCGGCGTGACACCGGGCGAGCACCTCCCTGGCGAGCTGACGATAAGCGGCCGCACCGACCGAGTTGGAGGCGTACGTGGTGATCGGCTCACCGGCGACCGTGGTCTCCGGGAAGCGGACGGTCCGTCCGATCACCGTGTGGTACACGTAATCGTCGAAGGCCTCGACCACTCGGGCGAGCACCTCACGGCTGTGGACCGTACGGGAGTCGTACATCGTGGCGAGGATGCCGTCGAGCTCCAGCTCGGGGTTGAGCCGCTCCTGGACCTTCTCGATCGTCTCCGTGAGCAGCGCCACACCGCGCAGTGCGAAGAACTCGCACTCCAGCGGCACGATCACCCGGTGGGCGGCCGTCAGCGCGTTGACGGTGAGCAGACCGAGCGAGGGCTGACAGTCGATCACGATGTAGTCGTAGTCCGCCATCAGCGGCTTGAGCGCCCGCTGGAGCGTGGACTCGCGAGCCACCTCGCTGACCAGCTGAACCTCGGCGGCCGAGAGGTCGATATTGCTCGGCAGCAGGTCCATGTTGGGCACCGCGGTCTTCAGGAGCACGTCGTCGGCCGACATTCCCCGCTCCATGAGCAGGTTGTAGACCGTGAGGTCGAGCTCCATCGGGTTCACGCCGAGACCGACCGACAGGGCTCCCTGCGGGTCGAAGTCGACGAGCAGCACCCGCCGTCCGTACTCCGCGAGAGCCGCACCCAGGTTGATGGTCGACGTCGTTTTGCCGACGCCGCCCTTCTGGTTGCACATGGCGATGATCTGCGCGGGACCGTGAGAGGTCAGCGGACCGGGGATCGGGAAGTACGGCAGCGGCCGTCCGGTCGGGCCGATGCGCTCGCGGCGCTGGCGTGCAGCGTCGGGGGCGAGGGTGGCCGCGTACTCGGGGTCGGGTTCGTATTCGGCATCGGGATCGTAGAAGTGCCCTTCGGGCACCTCGTCGAAATCGGCGAAGCGTGTGGTGGACTTGTCGCCACTCTGGTCGCCGGCCATGGCGTTCACGTGTAGGCCGTCCATGCTCTGGTGGGCTGTCGTCATGTGCTGATGGGTGGCGAAGGTGCGGACAGCGACGGAGCCGACAGCCTCGAGCCCCGATGGGCTCTGGCCCCGTGCAGGCATTCCTGGCTGACCACCCCCGGGAGTAAATGTCGACTCATTCACAAGTCGTCTTACCTCCTTGGACGTGACCAGGAAACTTATCGATAGGTCAGCGTGGCACCATGCCGACGGTTGGCGACTCTATGGCGTGTCACCGGTCCGCAGCAACACAATCCGCCGGACCCGGCCCGTTGTGTCGGCAACCGAACACCCCTCTGTCAAGGGTGCGGGGACGCGAAACGGGGGCTCGACCTGCGCGTTTCGCGGGTGCACGAAACGGGTCAAGCGGTACGTTCGCGGCTAGTTGAGCGTGTCCACAGAAGTCGTCGGATACGCATCCGGCCGGCCCTTGCACGGCAAGGTCCGGCCGGATGCGCGAGGTTGACGAACCGGGTTGACCGGTCAGCCGAGGAGCGTGCTCAGTTCGGTGTGCGGCAGGCCGTGGGCCTCGGCCACCTCACGGTAAACGACCTGGCCGTCATGGGTGTTGAGGCCCTTGGCGAGCGCCGGGTCGCGGCGCAGCGCCTCGACCCAGCCGCGGTTCGCGAGCTCCACGATGTACGGCAGCGTGGCGTTGGTCAGCGCGTACGTCGAAGTATTGGGAACTGCACCCGGCATGTTCGCCACGCAGTAGAAGACCGAGTTGTGGACCATGAAGGTCGGCTCGGCGTGCGTGGTCGGGTGCGAGTCCTCGAAGCAACCGCCCTGATCAATCGCAATGTCGACAAGGACACTTCCGGGCTTCATCTTGGCGACAAGCTCGTTCGTGACGAGCTTCGGGGCCTTCGCGCCGGGGATGAGGACGGCGCCGATGACGAGGTCCGCCTCGACGACGGCCTTCTCCAGTTCGAACGCGTTCGAGACGATCGTCTGCACCTTGGTGCCGAAGATCTTGTCGGCCTCGCGCAGCTTGTTGACGTCACGGTCGAGCAGGGTCACGTGGAAGCCCATGCCGACGGCGATCTGGGTGGCGCTCCAGCCGGAGACACCGCCGCCGATGACGACGGCCTTGCCCGCGGCCGTGCCCGGGACACCGCCGGGCAGCACGCCACGGCCGCCGACCGAGCGCATCAGGTGGTACGCGCCGACCTGCGGGGCCAGCCGGCCCGCGACCTCGGACATCGGGGCGAGCAGCGGCAGCGCGCGGTTCGCGGTCTCGACCGTCTCGTACGCGATGGCCGTGGTGCCGGACTCCAGAAGGGCGTCCGTGACGGCGCGGCCCGCGGCAAGGTGCAGGTAGGTGAAGAGCGTCTGGTCCTTGCGGAGGCGGTGGTACTCCTCGGCGATGGGCTCCTTGACCTTCAGGAGCAGCTCGGCGGTGGCCCAGACCTCGTCGGCGGTGGACAGGATCCTCGCACCGGCGGCGACGTACTCGGCGTCCGTGATCGAGGAGCCGGCACCGGCGTTCTGCTCAATGACCACCTGGTGGCCGTGGCGCACGAGCTCGTGCACTCCGGCGGGGGTGATGGCCACCCGGAACTCGTTGTTCTTGACCTCGCGGGGGATGCCGACCAGCACGATGGATCACGGTCCTTGGCTCAGGGGATTTATTCGGTCAATGCCATACATACCCAGATACGTAGGGCACGTCCGGGGTACACCGCGGTAGGACGCGGCGGAGCCAGTCTAATGAAGGATTTCTGGCTGTCTAGCCTTACAAAGCATCAATCTCTCGCCGAACTGCTACGGATTTCGCAGGTAGAACCCTCTTCTTCGAGCAAGGTTTCCGCAGCGCTCCTGTGCAGCCGGGCGGCTGCCGGGTCGCCGAGCCGGTCGAGCGTGTCGGCCAGTCGCAGCTGCAGCGCGGCCCGAAGCCGCACCTCACCGGCCTGCCGCGCCCACTCCACGGCCTCCTGACAGGTACGCATCGACTCCTCGGGACGCCCCGCGTACTCCTGCACCCGGGCCACCTCGCTCAACGCCCTTGCGTAGCCCGCGAGATCGCCCAGGCGGCGGTGCCCGGACGCGGCGGCCCGCCAGTCGCGCAGCGCGTCGCCGTACCGCCCCGCATAGGTGTGCACGGTGCCCAGTCGCCCGTACAACCGCGCCGCGTCCGCGTGCTCCCCGCGTGCCAGCCGCTGCGCGAGCGCCCTGCCGTACCAGTCCGCGCCCCGGGGCCAGTCCCCCAGATCCTGATGGGCGCCGCCTACGGATTCCATCGCGCGGGCCGTCGCGTACGGATCGGCGGCCGCCCGTCCCGCGTCCAGGGCGGCCCGGTAGCGCACCAGCGCGTCCTGCGTACGTCCGGTCTGCGCGTCCAGGTCGGCGAGGTTCAGCAGCGCGGCGGCCTGCTCCCGGTGCAGTGAGCACCGCTCGGCCACGGCGAGTACGAGCCGGTGCAGCCCGTACAGCTCGGGGGCCGCCGCCTCGGTGCCCCGGTGGGCCGCCAGCGCCCGCACCAGGGCGGCGACGAGCCGCCGGGCCAGGGTGTCGAGCTCGCCGTCCTCGACCGCGATCCGGGCCGAGGCGAGCAGCGCGTCCTGCCGGATCCGCAGCCACTCGGCGGCGGTGAAGGCGTTGGGGAAGCGCAACGCGCGCGGCAGCCCCGCCATCTTCTTGCGGGCCGCGGAGCCGTCGGGCTCGGTGGTCGCCCGGCAGGACTGGAGCTGACGCACGGTCCGCTCCAGCATCCTGGCCCGCGCCAGCTGGACCTCGGCGGGCCGGTCGCGGTCCTCCATCAGGGCGCGCAGCAGGGGCGCCAGACAGCCCGGCACCTCGTAGAGCACGCCGTCGCGCCTGAGCAGACCGAGCCCCGCGAAGTCGTCCAGCGTCGACTGGGCCGCCGAGACCGAGCAGCCGGCCAGGGCGGACGCGGTGTGCGCGTCGGCGAGACCGGCGGGCGCGAGGGCGAGCAGTCGCAGTATCCGCGCGGCCGTCTGCGGCAACGACTCGTACACGAACCGGAAGGAGCGGGCCAGTGGCCTGCTCCCGGTGGGCTGCGCCGAGTCGAAGGGCATGTCGTGCAGCTGCTTGGTCACATCGGCGACCGAGGACTTGGGCCGGGCCGTGAGCCAGCCGCCGACCAGCACCAGAGCGGCGGGTTGTCCCCCGCACTCCTCGGCGAGCGCGGCGGCGGCCGTCGGATCGACGGTGACCCGCACCGCGCCCGCGAAACGCGCCAGCAGCTCGACGGCGGCGCCGCTTTCCAGGCCGCCGATGCTGCACGGCCGGACGTCCGGGATCCCGGTCAGCGGGCCCTGCGAGGTGGCGATCACCAGGCAGTCGGAGTTGTCGGGCAGCAGCGGATCGACCTGCTCGGCGTCGACGGCGTCGTCCAGGAGCAGCAGGGCGCGCCGTACGGAGAGCGCGTCGCGGACCATCTCGGACAGCTCGTCCTCGCCGGCCCCGGGCGGCGCCGCGATCCCCAGGTCGTCGAGCAGGGCGCGGGCGGTCCGCTCGGTGGGGACGCGCTCGCCGCCCGGCGTGGTCAGCCGGGCGCGCAGGGCGCCGTCCGGATAGGTGTCCGCGAGGCTCGCGGCGAGCGATCCGGCGAGGGCGGTGCGCCCCGAACCGGGACGCCCGGCGATCAGCAGGACGCGGGCCCGGGGTGCCTTGCGGCCGGAGATCGTGTCGAGTCCGGCACGCTCGATGTCGGCGCGCAGGGCCTTCAGCTCGCGCTGTCTGCCGAAGAATTCACCCGTCGCCCACCCTGCCGCGGAACCTGCCGCCGTGCCGCTGGTGTCCACCGCCTGATCCGTCACGGGCCACGCTCCCGTCCGCCTGCGCACAAGCCCGCCGCGACTGCGGCCGGGAACTCCGAGCGTAGTTCACGCATCGTGACGAACCGGGTTGAGCGCGGCGGGGGCATCCCCCAATCGGATCAGCGTTTTTTCACAAGGCCACTACGCGTCAAAGGGCCGTGCGGGCCACGGGGCGTCGGCCGGGCGCAGCGTGTCGAGGCCCTCGCCTGCGAGCACGGCGGTGAGCGCGAGGGCGCCCACGACCAGGCAGTTGTTGTGCAACTCCCCGGCGAGAACGCCGCGTACGAGATCGGCGAGGGGAACGCGGGCCTGCTCCATGTCGGCCTCTTCCTCCTCGACCTCGAAGCGCTCGCAGTCGGCCTCGGAGAGATCGCGGGCGAGGAAGATCCGTACCGCCTCGTCACAGCCGCCCGGCGTGGTGAAGACGTCAGTCAGCACCCGCCAGTCCTCGGCCTTGACGTGTGCCTCCTCGTAGAGCTCGCGCTGCGCCGCGTGCAGCGGGTTCTCGCCGGGGACGTCGAGCAGTCCCGCGGGGATCTCCCAGAGCTTGTGCCGTACGGGGTGGCGGTACTGACGGATGACCAGGACACACCCGGAGTCATCGAGGGCGAGGACCGCCACGGAGCCGGGGTGGACCTGGTAGTCACGGCGCACCACACCGCCACCGGGCATGACCACATCGTCCGTGCGGACACTGGTCTTGTTCCCCGTGAAGGGGGTGGTGGTCGCGGTGACCTGCCACTCCTCGGGAGTGTCCTCGATGGCCATGTACATCCTCCAAGCAAATGAGAACCGGGGTGCCGGTCTCCTGAAAAAGACCCGCACCCCGGAACCGTATCGCCTGTTGCCTACTGGCCCGTGCTGCCCGTCTTGCGCTCCACGGCGGCCTTGACCAGGCCCGCGAAGAGCGGGTGCGGGCGCGTCGGGCGCGAGCGGAGCTCCGGGTGCGCCTGGGTGGCGACCAGGTAGGGGTGGATCTCCCGCGGGTACTCGACGTACTCGACGAGCTTGTTGTCCGGGGAGGTTCCCGAGAAGACCAGACCGGCCTTCTTCTCCAGCTCCGCGCGGTAGGCGTTGTTCACCTCGTAGCGGTGGCGGTGGCGCTCCTCGACGTACGGCAGGTCCCCGTAGGCCTCACGGACGATCGAGCCCTCGGCGAGCTTCGCCGGGTACAGGCCCAGGCGCATGGTGCCGCCCAGGTCCCCCGCGCCCTCGACGTACGCCAGCTGCTCCTCCATGGTGGAGATCACCGGGTGGGCGGTGGCGGCGTCGAACTCGGTGGAGTTGGCGTCGGGGATGTCCGCGAGGTTGCGCGCGGCCTCGATGACGATGCACTGCAGACCGAGGCACAGGCCCAGCAGCGGGATCTTGTTCTCCCGGGCATAGGTGATCGTGCCGACCTTGCCGTTGACACCGCGGTCGCCGAATCCGCCGGGCACGCAGATCGCGTCGACGTCGGCGAGCTCCTTGGCGGCGCCCGCCGGGGTCTTGCAGTCGTCGGACGCGACCCACTTGACCTTGACGCGGGCCTTGTTGGCGAAGCCGCCCGCGCGGATCGCCTCGGTGACCGAGAGGTACGCGTCGGGCAGGTCGACGTACTTGCCGACGAGCGCGACAGTGATCTCGTGGTCCGGGTTGTGGACGCGGTCGAGCAGGTCGTCCCAGGTGCGCCAGTCGACGTCGCGGAACGGCAGGTCGAGCTTGCGCACGACATAGGCGTCCAGGCCTTCGGTGTGCAGCACCTTGGGGATGTCGTAGATCGACTTGGCATCCTTGCAGGCCACGACCGCGGCCTCGTCGACGTCGCACATCAGCGAGATCTTGCGCTTGATGGACAGCGGTACGTCGCGGTCGGCGCGCAGCACGATGGCGTCCGGCTGGATACCGATGTTGCGCAGCGCCGCCACCGAGTGCTGGGTCGGCTTGGTCTTCAGCTCGCCGGCGGGGCCGATGTAGGGCAGCAGCGAGATGTGCACCACGAAGACGTTGTCGCGGCCGACCTCGTGGCGGACCTGACGGACCGTCTCCAGGAACGGCAGCGACTCGATGTCGCCGACCGTGCCGCCGACCTCGGTGATGACGACGTCGACGTCGTCGGTCGCCATGCGCCGGATGCGGTGCTTGATCTCGTTGGTGATGTGCGGGATGACCTGCACGGTGTCGCCCAGGTACTCGCCGCGGCGCTCCTTGGCGATGACCGTGGAGTAGACCTGGCCGGTGGTGACGTTGGCCGAGCCGTCGAGGTCGACGTCGAGGAACCGCTCGTAGTGGCCGATGTCCAGGTCGGTCTCGGCGCCGTCGTTGGTGACAAACACCTCACCGTGCTGGAAGGGGTTCATCGTGCCGGGGTCGACGTTCAGGTAGGGGTCGAGCTTCTGCATGGTGACCCGAAGGCCCCGCGCCTTGAGCAGCGCGCCCAGGCTGGAAGCCGTAAGGCCCTTACCGAGGGAGGAGGCGACACCCCCGGTGACGAAGATGTGCTTGGTCGTCATGGATTTGGGCGGCATCGCCAAGAGGGGGCTCCCGTGGTCGCGAGGTGAGGGTGCGTACCGGCTGCCGACCCGGGATTTCGGGAGGCGCCGTCGCTGCGGTCGGGGGTTCTCTGCCCACCGGTCCACGGGTTACCAGGGTAACAGCGACGAGGCGAGGACGCTTCCGGCCACGCGCCGGACCTCGTTCGACCTGCCGCTCACCTGCCGCTCACCCGTTCGGCGGACTCGCGTTGCCGAGACGGTCGCGCAGATCACCGAGGTGCGTCGTATCCTGCTCGGATACATCGCTGCGAGCCGGCCGGCGAAGGCACCATCACCGCCCGCTCCCGGGTCCAAACGAGCTCGTCGAAGATCCCCTGACCGCACGTGCCCCACGGGGGCAGCAGCGGCCGTTCGACTGGAGATTGCACGTGGCCGGGCGCATCGAGGACTACGCACTTATCGGAGACATGCAGACAGCGGCGCTGGTCTGCAGGGACGGCTCGGTCGACTGGCTGTGCCTCCCCCGCTTCGATTCCCATGCCGTATTTGCCGGACTTCTCGGCACCGAGGAACACGGATTCTGGCGGGTCGGCCCGGCGCACGCGGCCGATGCCGGACCACCGGCGGCGACCCGCCGCCGCTATCGCGGGGACTCACTGATCCTCGAATCGGAGTGGGACACCCCGCGCGGCACGGTCAGAGTGACCGATTTCATGCCGCCGCGCGACGGCGCGCCCCAGCTGATCCGGATCGTGGAGGGCGTCAGCGGCCGGGTGCCCATGCGCTCCGCGCTGCGGATGCGTTTCAGTTACGGGCGTGTGGTGCCCTGGGTCCGCAAGGTCGACGCGCGCACCGTCGCCGTCGCCGGGCCCGACTCGGTGTGGCTGGATTCGGACACCGAGACCTACGGCAAGAACCTCACGACGTACTCCGATTTCACCGTCGCGCCCGGTGACCGGATCGCCTTCACCATCAGCTGGCAGCCCTCCCACAAGGACGCGCCGCCGCTGCCCGAGCCCGAGGCCGCGCTGGAGGCCACGGCCGAATTCTGGCGCGACTGGGTGGACCACTGCACGTACCACGGGCCCTACCGTGAGGCCGTGGTCCGCTCACTGATCACCCTGAAGGCGCTCACCTACGCCCCGACGGGCGGCATCGTCGCCGCGCCGACGACCTCACTGCCGGAGGACATCGGCGGCTCCCGCAACTGGGACTACCGCTACACCTGGCTGCGGGACGCCGCGATCACCCTGTCGTCGCTGCTGCGCACCGGCTACCGCGAGGAGGCGCGGGCCTGGCGCGAGTGGCTGCTGCGCGCGGTCGCGGGCGATCCGGAGAATCTGCAGATCATGTACGGGATCGCGGGCGAGCGTGAGCTGGGCGAGGCCGAGCTCGACTGGCTGCCCGGGTACGAGAATTCGGGGCCGGTCCGGGTCGGCAACGGCGCGGCGGGCCAGCTGCAGCTGGACGTGTACGGCGAGGTGACCGAGGCGCTCCACCTGGCCCATATGACGGGCCTGGCGCGCAACGACTACGCCGCGCTGCTCCAGCTCAAGCTGATCCGCTACCTGGAGGACCACTGGGACCAGCCCGACGAGGGCATCTGGGAGGTCCGCGGCCCGCGCCGCCACTTCGTGCACTCCAAGGTGATGGCCTGGGTCGCGGTCGACCGCACGATCAAGCTGATCGAGTCGGGCGACGCGGACGGTCCGATCGAGAAGTGGCGCGATCTGCGCGACGACATCCACCGCGATGTGTGCGAGAAGGGGTACGACCCGGAGCGCAACACCTTCACCCAGTCCTACGGCTCGAATGAGCTGGACGCCTCCCTGCTGCTCATTCCGCAGATGGGTTTCCTGCCGCCCGACGACAAGCGGGTCATCGGCACCATCGAGGCGATCCAGCGGGAACTGTCCACGGAGGACGGTTTCGTACTGCGGTACCCGACGTCCGGTGACTCCCTGGGCGTGGACGGTCTGGAGGGCGACGAGGGCGCCTTCCTGGCGTGTTCGTTCTGGCTCGCCGACGACCTGGCGATGATCGGCCGGGTCGACGAGGCCCGGATCCTCTTCGAGAAGCTGCTGGCCCTGCGCAACGATCTGGGGCTGCTCGCCGAGGAATGGGACTCCAAGCTGCAGCGCCAGGTGGGGAACTTCCCGCAGGCGTTCAGCCACGTGCCGCTGATCGACACGGCGCTGCGGCTGACCGCGAGCGGAGCGTACGGCGGCTGAGCCGCCGGGGTTCCGGAAGCGACCCACCTGCGTGACATATGCCACAACAGGCAGGGGGTCGCTCAAAGCCCTCGCGGGGGCGACGAGTTGTCGGGGCAGGGGGCGCCGGGATCCGTCCCGTGACCCCGGGGTGATGGTCCTTGGACAGGCACGCGAGTAGCGTCCGCCGCATGGACACTCAGGGCGGTATCACCGTGCAACGGGCACTTGAGCTGCCAGGACTCCGCGGCGGGCTGCCCGAGGTCGTCGCGGGCGCCGACCGGCTGAACCGCACGGTGCGGTGGGTGCACGCCGGTGAGGTCCCGAACATCGCCTCGCTCCTCAAGGGCGGCGAGCTGCTGCTCACGACCGGCCTCGGCCTCGGAACCCGCCCCGCAGAGCAGCGCGCCTTCGTCCGCAGGCTCGCGGACCGCAAGATCGCGGCGCTGGTGGTGGAGCTGGGTCCGCGCTTCAGCCGGCTGCCGTCGACGATCGTGGACACCGCGCGGGCGGCCGGGCTGCCGCTCGTACAACTGCACCGCGAAGTGGCCTTCGTGTCCGTGACCGAGGAGATCCACACCGAGATCGTCAACGGGCACTACACGCTGCTGCGGCGGGCCGAGGAGGTCCACCTGCGGTGTACGCAGGCGCTGCTCGGCGGGGGCGGGATCCCGCAGGTCCTCGGCATCCTCGCGGACTTCACCGCCAACCCGGTGTTCCTGGAGACGGCGGACGGTCAGCTGCTGTACGCCGCCGCACCCGAGGCGGGTGAGGCCTGCGCCGACCCGTTGCAGGTGTGGGAGGGGCTGCGCGGGCAGCGGGAGGCGCGCGAGGAGGGGCCGCCCGCGAACGGCGTGCTGGTGGACGTGCCGGGCGGCGGGCACGGCGCGGGCGCCGTACGGGCCAGGATCGCCCTGCTCGCGGTGTCCGCCCCTCTGCTGCCCGTGCACCGGATCGCGGCGGAACGGGCCGCCGGAATCCTCGCGGTCGTCCTGATGCAGGCGCGCCAGGAGGAGGAGCTCGCGGCCCGCGGGCGCGGCGACTTCCTGACGGACCTGGCGCAGGGCCGCATCACCGCCGATGACGCCCCCGCGCAGGCCAGGGTGCTGGGCTTCAAGCCGGGCGACGGGCCGCTCCTGCCGGTGGTGATGCGGATGGCGGCCGAGCTGTCGCCGACGGGCAACTGGGCGGTGCTGGCGCGGGCCGTCCTGGAGGAGTTGTCGGCGGTGGGTGTGCCGGTACTCCTCGGCGTACGCCCCGTGGAGGGCCGGGTACCGCTGCTGCTCGGCCTGCGCACCGAATCCGAACGCACGGCGGTGGCCGACCGGGTCGCGGCGGCGCTGCGGGCCGGGGTGGAGCGAGCCGGCCTCGGGCGCGCGGGCGGCATTCCGCCGGTCGTGGTCGTCGGCGTCGCGGGCAACTGGACGGCGGCTTCGGCGGGTCTGCGGCACGCCGCGGAGACGGCGACGGCGGCGGAGGGACTCCCCGAGCGGCCCTGGTACGACGCCCGCCGCCTGGACATCGACCTGCTCCTCTGGCGCCTGCGCGAGCACCCGGACCTGGCGGCCTTCGTGGACCGGGCGATCGGCCCGCTCCGCGACCACGACAGGACGGCGCGCCCGCCGCTGCTGCCCACCCTGCAGACGTTTCTCGCACACGCGGGCCGCAAGGCGGAAACGGCCCGCGAGCTGCACCTGAACCGCCAGACGCTCTACAACCGGCTGGCGCGCATCTCGGAGTTGCTGGGCACCGACCTGGACGACCCGCAAACGGTGCTGGCCCTTAGCCTGGCCCTGAGGGCCCGCCGCCACACGGCTTAGCGCCGGCCCGGAGGGCTTCGGGAAGGGTGGGCCGGTCGGCCCGTCAGCCGGTCAACTCGTCATACACACTCAACACCTGCGTGACGGTCTCATCCTCCGTCGGCCAGGTGGCCGCCTGCGCCCGCCCGGCCTCCCCCAGCCACTGGCACCGCGCGGGATCCGCCAGCAACCGCACAACAGCCCCCGCAAGGGCCTCCGTGTCCCCGTAAGGAACAAGTTCGGCCGCGTCACCCACCAGCTCGGGCACCCCGCCGACCGCCGTGGCAACCAGCGGCACACCCGCCCGCAGAGCCTCCTGCGCGAGAAGGGAACGCGCCTCCCACCGGCTGGAAAGCACCGCGATGTCGGCGACGGCCAGCAGCTCGCCAATGTCCTCACGGTGCCCGATCAGCCTGACGGGCAGCGCCTCGGCCTCGATACGGCGCTGAAGCCCGCCCCGCTCACGGCCCTCTCCGGCGATGACCAGCAGAGGTACCGGGTCGAGATCGCGCCACGCACGGGCAGCGTCCAGCAGGGCTCCGTATCCCCGGTGCCGCACGAGGCTCCCGACGGCCATGATCAACGGCCGGTCGACGGCGCCCAGTTCGGCGCGCGCCTTGCTCTCGTGGGCGTTCACCGACGGGCGCGGCGTGGGCACGGTGACCGGCGCGAGCCGCGCATCGCGCGCCCCCCGGTTGCGGGCCCGGTCGACGAGATCGGACGACGCCCCGAGCACGATGGCGGCTGCCTTGGCGGCCCTGCGCTCCAGCAGGCGTACGAGATGCCCGCGCGCACCCTCGGCGTGCGCCCGACTGTGCCAGGTGACGACCAGGGGAACGCGCCGCCCCCGCAACGCCAGCGCGGCCCGCACAGCGGCGTGGAGCCCGTGCGCGTGCACGATGTCCGCCCCGACGCAGGCCGCGCGCAGCGTACCGACGGCCGCGGGGTCGCTGCGCCCGGCCACGGCCACGAAATTGGCCCCGGCGCCGACGAAATCGTAGGTACGCTCCAGTTCGGCGGGGGCGCACACGGTGACCCGTACGCCCCGTGCGACGAGCCCGGCGGCCAGCGACCTGACGTGCGTGCTACTGCCCGCGCTGCCACCGCCCAGCACTTGGACAGCGCACAACGGCGACTGGCCGTACGGCGGGGTGCTGCTCACGGTGGTCGGAGCTCCTGAGTCGGCGTCGGACGGTGGAAAGGGAGGTGTGACGTACTGCGCCAAGAATGCCAGTCCGCACGCGTGTTCCGGCACTGCGGAAGGACCGAATCCGTACCCGGAGCCGCAACGGCAGCACGGGGATCACTCACATGGGTGATCGTAGGGCGTCAGCGGTCGCCATGCGCCGCAGCCGCGATCAGCGCTGCCGCGTGGAAGGCGAGCCCGGCCCTGCCCCGGCCCGCGGCGATGGCGACACCGAGCGCCGCACCGAGCGCATGGGCGCCCGTGTCACCGAGCATGGTGCGCTGTTCGACGTCGTCTACCGCAACCGCCAAAGCGGCGCCCATCGGTGCCACCGCGAGCGCCCCTGCCCGTACCGCGCCCGAGCAGCCCCGGAACCCCCAGCGCGAGCACCCCGGCAACGGCCCGCCCCGGTCGTACATCAATGAGATTGACAAGGTGCGCGGTGCCCGCGATCACCACCCCCGCAAGGGCCTTGTCGACCGGCCGCTCCTTGACCAGCGCCCCGGCGACAAGCCCGGCGGCCCCGACCCCGAACAGCTTCACGGCGCCACTGGTCACCTCGCCGCGCCGCAACGCCCCCAGATGCGCCCGGAATCCACGCCGCCGATCCCCGGCCCCCACGAAGTCGTCGTAGGCCCCACAGGCCCCGGCACCCACCACGGCAACCACGACGGCGCCCCGCGCACGCACGGGAACATCCGCCAGGACCGCGCCCACCACACACCCGACAACAACAGCGGGACCGGCGCGGAGATCGACAACACGCCCGGCGAAATTCGTCCGCTCCCCCAGAGCGACTCCCCCGGGCGGCCACCGCCGCAGCGCACGACAGACACCGCGCGTCGCCCCCACCCCCAAGACGACTGCCCCACCATTCACCACTGCCATGCCCCAACCCTAACGACCTCGGAGGCGGAGTCGCAGGACGCCGGGAGCCCGCGCGCTATTGCCCCCGAGGTCGTAAGAGGCCGCATGCACCCCTGGGACTTCACCCACAGGAGCAGCGGATGAACCTGAGGAGACCCGTCGGCGGGAGGGTGCGGAACGCGGAGAGGGGTGGTGTTCGGGACGTAAAGCGTGATGTGTGGGCCTCCCCCGGGAGGGCTTTCGGTAACCCCGCAGGGCGGCTAAATCATGCAGTCCCGAACGCCGCCCCCGGAACGTCACGCACCCGCACCCACCACGCTCCACGCACCCGCACTGCAGCCCACTCCACGCATCCCGGCCGGCCAGAGACCTACGCGTCCGAACGAGCCGCAGCCAGCAACTCCTCAGCATGCGCCCGAGCCGTCTCCGAGTCCTCCTGGCCCGCCAGCATCCGCGACAGCTCCCGGACCCGGCCCTCACCCTCCAGCACGGTCACACCACTACGGGTCACCGAGCCGTCGCTCGTCTTCTCGACCAGCAACTGCCGGTCGGCGAAGGCAGCGACCTGCGGCAGGTGTGTCACAACGACGACCTGAGCGGACTTGGCGAGCTTGGCCAGCCGCCGCCCGACCTCGACCGCCGCCTTTCCACCGACGCCCGCGTCGACCTCGTCGAAGAGGTACGTAGGCACCGGGTCCGATCCGGCGAAGACGACCTCCACCGCGAGCATCACCCGCGACAGCTCACCGCCCGAGGCACCCTTGGCGATCGGCCGCGGCAGGGTGCCCGGATGCGGGGCGAGCAACAACTCGACCTCGTCCGCGCCGGCCGGGCCGTACGCGACGAGCCGGCCGCCCACCTCGATCCCGTTCTCCGGGTCCTCGGCCTGCTTGACGTCGATCGACACGCGGGCGTGCGGCATGGCGAGCGAGGCCAGTTCCTCCGTGACGGCGTCGGCGAACCGCTTGGCGGCCTCCGTACGGGCGTCGGTCAGGGCCTGTGCCAGCCCGGCCAGTTCGCCCCGCAGCACATCGCGTTCCGCCGCCAGCTCACCGATCCGGTCGTCGTCGCCCTCCAGGTCGGTGAGACGTGCGGCGCCCTCCTGGGCCCACTGCAGGACGGCGGCGACATCCTCGCCGTACTTGCGGGTGAGCTGCGTGAGGGCCGCCCGACGCTCCTCCACCGCGGACAGCCGCAGCGGGTCGGCGTCGAGGTCGTCCGCGTATCCGGCCAGCTCTCCCGCGACATCGCCCAGCAGGATGCCGATCTCGCCGATGCGTTCGGCGAGGACGGCGAGCGCAGGATCGTGGGAGCGTACGGCGTCCAGGGCCCGGTGCGCCCCGGCGACCAGCACGGTCGCGTCGATGTCCTCGGCGTCCTCGGGGTTGCCGGCCAACGCGGCGTGCGCGACGGTCGCGGCCGAGGCCAGCGCCTCGGCGTGGCCCAGCCGTTCGGCCTCGGCGGCGAGTTCGACATCCTCGCCGGCCAGCGGCTCGACGCCGTTGATCTCATCGAGGCCGAAGCGCAGCAGATCGGCTTCCTGGGCGCGCTCACGCGCACGGGTGGTCAACTCCTCCAGCTCCCCCGAGACGGACCGGAGGCGAAGGTGGGCCGCCGTGTACTTGACGTGCGGCACCGCGACGGCGTCGCCCGCGTACCGGTCGAGCGCCTGCCGCTGCCGGGCGGGTCGCAGCAGTCCCTGCTGGTCGGTCTGTCCGTGTACGGCGACGAGGTCATCGGCCAGTTCGGCCAGCAGCCCCACCGGCACGGAACGCCCGCCGAGGTGGGCGCGCGAGCGCCCCTCCGCCGATACGGTCCTGCTGACCAGTAGGGCCCCGTCGTCGAGTTCGGCGCCGGCCTCCCTGGCCCGCACTGCGGCAGGCGCGTCGGCGGGCATGGTGATCCGCCCCTCGACCACCGCGGCCTTGGCTCCCACCCGCACCAGGGCGGGATCGGCACGCCCGCCGAGCAGCAGCCCGAGGCTGGTGACGACCATGGTCTTGCCCGCGCCGGTCTCGCCGGTCACCGCCGTGAACCCCGGTGACAGCTCGACGACAGCATCGTCGATAACGCCCAGCGACCGTATCCGCATCTCCTCCAACACGGACACGACCTTACGAGGTCTGGCGCCCGGTGTGCGACGGCCCCCGCTCCCTCACCCTCCAGGAACTCCCCAGGAGCGCCTCGGTGCCGCTCCGGCTGGTACGGAAAACCCCACCCCGAGTCCGGGTGGTCACCCCATGGTGCCCGCATCCGCCACCCGGCACTCTGAATCCCATGAGTACGGGATTGGCGCGATCGGCCCTGCGTGGACGCCGCCCCGCCTTCGTCGGCACGGCGGTGGCCGCGCTGTTCGCGGCGACCGTGGTGGGCGCGTCGACGACCATGCTGACGGTGACGACCGCCGACTGCGTCTCGGTCGGCGTGAGCGACATGGTGACCGTCCTGCTGATCGGATCCATCTACATGTCGATTTTTGTCGTCGTGTCGACGATGGGCACGGCCGTGATCCAGCAGCATCGCGAGCTCGCACCGGTCCGCTCGATCGGGGCCCGGCCGCGGCAGGTCCACCGGGCCGTGGCCGTTCAAGCCCTGGCCGCGTCGCTGCCCGCGTCGCTGCCCGCAGCGGTCACCGGCTGTGCGCTGGGCCCGCCCTGGTTCGACGGGATGCGGAGCCACGGGCTGATACCACCCCAGGTGGACCTCCACTTCAGCTGGGTCGCGCTGCCGGTCTGCCTCGTGGTCGCCGTGCTGACCTCCACTGCCGCCGCGCTGCTGGCCTCGCTGCGCCGCTCGCTGCTGCGCCCCGCCAAGGCGCTCGACGAGGCCTCGGCGGGCCGCCGCGGCCTCGGCCTGCTCGGGCCCCACTCGGCCTGCCGGCCGTCACGGGCGGGGTGCTGCTGTCCGTCCTGCTGTCCAAGCAGCCGCCGGGAGAGGCCGCCGAAGGAGCCTTCCTCGTACTGACCGACTCAGCTCCACGCGGACCAACTCCGCGCAGACTCGGTTCAGCGCTCCGCCCGGACTCAGTTCGGCGCGCCGCGCCAGCCCGCCACGGGCAGGGCGAACTTGGCGACCAGCCGGTCGGTGAAGGACGCGTGGTGCAGTCGTGCCAGCCGTACGGGCACGGCGCCCCGCCGGACCTCCACCCGCGCCCCGGCGGGCAGTTCGACGGTCCTGCGCCCGTCGCACCACAGCACCCCGTGCGGCGTGTGGGGCTGCACCTCGACGGCGAGCACCGAGTCCGGCGAGGTCACCAGGGGCTTGGCGAACAGCGCATGGGCGCTGATCGGCACCATGAGGAGAGCCTCCACCTCCGGCCAGACCACGGGCCCGCCGGCCGAGAAGGCGTACGCCGTGGAGCCGGTCGGGGTGGCGCAGACGATGCCGTCACAGCCGAAGCCGGTCACCGGACGGCCGTCGATCTCCAGGACGACCTCCAGCATCCGCTCGGGCGAGACCTTCTGCACGGCGGCCTCGTTGAGCGCCCAGTCGGTGTGCACGACAGTGCCGTTGTTGTGCACGATGACGTCGAGAGTCATGCGCTCCTCGACCTCGTACGCGCACGTGACGACCCGGTCGACCACCTTGTCGAGGTCGTCGCGCTCGGCCTCCGCGAGGAAGCCGACCCGGCCGAGGTTGACGCCGAGCATCGGCACCCCGGAGGCGCGGGCGAACTCGGCGCCACGCAGCAGTGTCCCGTCCCCGCCCAGGACAACGAGCAGTTCGCAGCCGTCGAGGACGTCGGGCGAAGCCTCCGCCACCAGCTCGACGGACGGTGGCAGCGGCAGATCGGCCGCCTCCGCGGCGAGCACGCGCACGCCGATTCCGCTGCGCAGCAGTCCCTGTACGACCAGTTCGGCGCTGCGGATCGCCGCTGGGCGACCGGTGTGCGCCAGCAGGAAGACGGTCCGCGCCGTATCCGATGCTTCTGTTCCAGCTGTCGTCGTTGTCAACGCGGCCCCTCCGCCACTGCACGGTCAACGTCCGCCGGGTCCAGTTCGGGAGCCCCGGCCCGGAGCCAAAGAAAGTACTCGACATTTCCCGAGGGCCCCGGCAACGGGCTCGCGGTCACACCCCGTACGCCGAGGCCGAGTGCCCATGCCCGCCGCGCCACGGCCCGTACGGTCTCCGCACGCAGCTCGGTGCTGCGCACGACTCCACCACTGCCCAGGCGTTCCTTGCCCACCTCGAACTGAGGCTTGACCATCAGGACAAGGTCGGCGTCCGGAGCCGCGCATTGCACGAGCGCCGGAAGCACCAGCCCCAAAGGGATGAAGGACAAGTCGCCGACAATGATGTCCGCCGCCTCCCCGTCGATCATCTCCAGAGTCATTTCCCGCACATTGGTACGGTCCTTGACGGTCACGCGTTCATCGGACTGCAGGGACCAGGCGAGCTGCCCGTAGCCGACGTCGACCGCGAGGACATGTCCGGCCCCGGCCCGCAGCAGCACATCGGTGAAGCCGCCGGTCGACGCCCCGGCGTCCAGCGCCCGCCGCCCCTCGACCTTCAGCCCCAGCGGAGTGAACGCCGCCAGCGCGCCGGCCAGCTTGTGCCCGCCGCGCGAGACGTAGTCGGGGTCGTTGTCGTCGTTGAGCACCAGGACCGCGGCACTCGTCTCGACCTGTGTGGCGGCCTTGGTCGCGGTGGTGCCGGCCACCTTCACCCGCCCTGCGGCGATCAGCTGGCTCGCGTGCTCCCGTGAGCGTGCGAGATTCCGGCGGACCAGCTCGGCGTCGAGGCGGCGTCGCGCGACTCCTGCCACGTTCGGTTCAGCTCCTGTTTTCGTACGGGGAAGGGGGCGCCGGTGGTCCCGGGCGTGCGTCGAGCGCGGTCAGCGCATCACGCAGCCCCCCGTGTACATCCTCGTACACCTCGATGTGTCCGTCCGACGGGAGGTGGTCCGCATCGGCCAGCCGCTCCAGGTGCGCGTCCACCTCGGCGCGCCCGGTGGGGGTGCGCGCCACCCCGATGGGCGCCGGACCGGCCGGTGCGACGCCCGGACCCGCGGCGGTCCCATCGGCAGCCGGCGAACCCGCGGGCTCCCGGGGCGCGGCCCCAGGGGTGTCCCGCCCCTCTGCGAACCCCTGAGCCCCGGAGTCGGCCCCCTGACCCGCCATCGCGTCGTTCATGCCACGACGCTACCCCGAAGCGCTGGGGTACCGTCGATCTCCATGGCGACGACGGAGGAGTGCCACAGCGCGCTCGGCAAACTCTCGGACAAGCTGGCTGGGGCCGACGACGGTGCGCGTGGCGCCGTGGCGCTCGACCGGTCGTTGAGCTGCCACATCACCGATCTCGACGTCTCCTTCACCGGCCGCCTGACGGCCGGCCGGATCGAGGTCGCCGAGACCCTGGACGGGCGCCCGCCCGAGCGCGCCGAGATCCGGCTCGCCATGACCGGCGACGATCTGGTCGCACTGGTCGGCGGCGAGCTGAACTTCGCGAAGGCCTGGGCCACCGGCCGGATCAAGCTGGAGGCTGGCTTCCGTGACCTGATGCGCCTCAGAAAGCTCCTGTAGCGGCCAAAGCCGTCAGGTCAGGAAGCTGCGGTAGCGGCCGAGGCCGTCAGGTCAGGAAGCTCCTGCAGTGACCGAGGCCGTCGCGGTCCCGGCCGAGGCCTTTCCCGTAGGCGCCTTCGCCGTACGCGTCTTGCGCGACGCCGGCACCACCAGCGGCGTCCCGGTCTCCGGATCGTCGATCACCTGGCAGCGCAGTCCGAAGACCCGCTCGACCAGCTCTGCGGTGACCACCTCGGCGGGCGGCCCCTGCGCGACGATCTCGCCCTCCCGCATGGCGATCAGGTGCGTGGCGTAGCGCGCGGCGTGATTCAGGTCGTGCAGTACGGCGACGAGTGTGCGCCCCTGCGTCTCGTGCAGTTCCGCGCACAGATCCAGTACGTCGATCTGGTGCTGGACGTCGAGGAAGGTCGTGGGCTCGTCGAGCAGCAGCAGCGGTGTCTGCTGGGCGAGGGCCATCGCGATCCAGACGCGCTGCCGCTGGCCGCCGGACAGCTCGTCGACGTAACGCTCGGCCAGATCGGCGACGCCCGTCGATTCCATCGCCTCCCCGACGATCCGCTCGTCATCGGGCGACCACTGCCGCAGCAGCCCCTGGTGCGGGTAGCGGCCGCGCGCCACCAGGTCGGCGACCGTGATCCCGTCCGGCGCGATCGAGGACTGTGGCAGCAGCCCCAGTGTCTTGGCCACCTTCTTCGCCGGCATGGAGCCGATGACGTTGCCGTCCAGCAGCACCCGGCCCTGGGACGGCTTGAGCATCCGCGACAGGGCGCGCAGCAACGTCGACTTGCCGCAGGCGTTCGGCCCGACGATGACGGTGAAGGAGTTGTCGGGTATCTCGACGGAGAGGTTTTCCGTGATGACCCGCTGGTCGTAGCCGAGGGTCACCGATTCCGCGGTGAGGCGCTGCACTGGCATGCTCCTGGAGTTCTGCACAGCCGAACCGGCCGAAAGGACCGAGGCAGTCGGAAGAGTCGAGTCGGTCGGTCGCGAGGTCATATGCGCCCCGCCTTGCGTTCGGTGACCAGCAGCCACAGCAGATAGCAGCCACCGAGCACCCCGGTCACCACACCCACCGGCAGTTGGCTGTCCCCGAAGGCCTGCTGGGCCACCCAGTCGGCGACCACCAGCAGGGCGGCGCCCATACAGGCCGCGGCCCCGACATTGGGCCCGGGTGAGCCCGTCACCCGGCGGGCGAGCTGGGGCGCGCTGAGCGCCACGAAGGCGATGGGGCCCGAGGCGGCCGTTGCCACGGCGATGAGCATGACGGCGGAGAGCATCAGTACCAGGCGGCTGCGCTCGACACTCACCCCGAGCGCGTACGCCGAGTCGTCGCCCATCTCCAGCATGCGCAGCGCGCGCCCGTGCCCCAGGACCAGCGGCAGCAGGATCAGGCACCCGGCCAGCAACGGCCAGGCCTGCTCCCAGCCCCGGCCGTCGAGCGAGCCGGTCATCCAGACCGTGGCCCGCGTCGCATCGACCAGGGCGGCCTTGGTGAGCAGATAGTGGTTGAACGCCGTGAGCATGGCGGCCGCGCCGATGCCGACGAGCACCAGCCGGTAGCCCTGCACACCCCGCTTCCACGCGAGGAAGTAGACCGCGACACCGGTCAGCAGACAGCCGATGAGCGCGCCGCCCGCCACAGCCACGGCCCCGCCCTTGAACACGACGATCACGGTGAGCGCGCCGACCGTCGCACCTTGGCCGAAGCCGATCACATCGGGGCTGCCCAGCGGGTTGCGGGACAGGGACTGGAAGACCGCGCCCGATACTCCGAGCGCCACACCGACCAGCAGGGCGACGACGACCCGCGGCATCCGCAGGTCGGTCACGATGAATTCCTGCGCGGCGGTGCCGTTGCCGAGCAGGGTGCGTACGACGTCGGCGGCCGACATCGGGAAGTCGCCACTGCCGATGAGGACGATGCCCACCCCGAGCGCCACCGCGGCGAGCAGCGGCATCGCGAGGAGCGCCCGCGGGTCGAGCCGGACGGAGAACCCGCCGGGGGTGCGTATCGCGCGGGGTCCTGGGGGCCTTCCCCGGGAGAGAACGCTCACAGCTGGGCCATCTTCCGGCGGCGTACAAGGTGGATGAAGACCGGCCCGCCGACGAGCGCGGTCACGATGCCGACCTGCAGCTCGGCGGGGCGGGTGACGACGCGGCCGATGACGTCCGAGCCCAGCAGCAGGACGGGCGCGAGCACCGCCGCGTACGGCAGGATCCAGCGGATGTCGGGTCCCGTGATGGCGCGGACGAGGTGCGGCACCATCAGCCCGACGAAGATGATCGGCCCGCAGGCGGCGGTCGCCGCGCCGCAGAGCAGGGTGACGGAGAGCATGGCCAGTACGCGGGTACGGGTCAGGTGCGCGCCCAGTGAGCGCGCGGCGTCGTCGCCCATCTCCATGGCGTTCAGCGGCCGGGCGATCAGCAGCGCGAGCAGCACACCGGCGCCGATGAACGGCCAGACCTTGTCGATGACCTCCATGTTCGCGGAGGCCAGCGAGCCGACCGTCCAGAAGCGGAGCCGGTCGAGGGCCGCGGAGTCCAGCAGCTGTACGGCGTTGACATAGCCGTAGAGCACGGCCGTCGCGGCCGTGCCCGCGAGGGCGAGCCGTACCGGTGTCGCCCCCCGGCTGCCCCCCAGGACGTACACCAGGACCGAGACGGCCCCGGCGCCCAGGAACGCGAACCACACGTAGCCGGTCAGCGAGGTGATCCCGAGGAAGCTGATGGCGGAGACAACGGCGGCCGAGGCGCCCGCGCTCACACCGAGCAGCCCCGGCTCGGCGAGCGGGTTGCGGGTGAGCGCCTGCATGACCGCGCCGGAGAGCCCGAGCGCCGCGCCGACGAGCACGCCCAGGACGGTACGGGGCACCCGCACGTCCAGGACGATCACATCGTTGCCGGTGCCCGAGGCATCGAACAGCGCATGCCATACGTCGTCCAACGGGACCGGCTTGGCACCGATGGCGATACTCGCGATCACCACGAGCGCGAGTACGCCGAGCGAGAGAAGCAACCCGCCGGACCGCAGGGCACGACGCTTGTGGGGCGCAGAGTCCTGCTCGGTCTGCGCCCCGCTCTGTTCGGGGGGACTGTCGATCAACACCCAGTTAGGTTAGCCTACCCTCGCATTGCGGGTGCTCCCCGATCACAGCGGGTGCGCGCTCCGGATACGTGCCAGTGCCGCGGCAGGTGCCGTTTGCCCGTCAAGGTGCGGCGCCCGGTGCGTGCTCTCGGCGTGCCGGCCGGAAGTCCTCGTACTGGACGTACCTGGGCTTTCGGCCGGTGCGGCGAAGGGGGTCCCTCCCCGTTCGAGCGAAGCCGAGAACTCGGGGGCGCGTGCCGGGCGTCGCGACAGGGCAGATGTTGCCTGGCGCGGCACTAGAGACCCAGCCGGTCCAAGGCCTTCGCGGGATCCAGTGCGCAGGCCCCGCCGCCTGCCTGCGTCCAGGCTGCGGCGCACAGCGCCCGCAGCCCGTCCAGCGCGTCACCCTCACCATCGACCATCAGCGCGTCACCCTGCACGGAGGCGGTCCACCCACCACAGCTGAACCCGCCGTCGGCCTCGGCGACCTCGGGCTGCCCGGTCAGCAGGCCCCGCAGATCCGCGTCCACGTACGTCGGCCGGTACTTCGGCTCGGCGCCCAGCAGCAGCGCCGCGTCCGTCACTCCGGTCAGTACGAGCAACGAGTCGACGCCCCCCGCGTTCGCGCCCTCGATGTCCGTGTCCAGCCGGTCCCCGACGACCAGCGGCCGCTCGGCGCCGGTCCGCAGCACCGTCTCCCGGTGCATCGGCGGCAGCGGCTTGCCCGCCACCTGAGGCTCGGCGCCCGTGGCGATCCGTACGACCTCCACCGCCGCGCCGTTGCCCGGCGCGATCCCCCGAGCACTGGGGATCGTCAGATCGGTATTGGACGCGAACCACGGCATGCCCCGCGCGATGGCGTAAGAAGCCTCCGCGAACCGGCTCCACGGCAGGTCGGGCCCGCCGTAGCCCTGCGCCACGGCGACCGGGTCGTCGTCCGCCGACTCCACCGGTTCCAGGCCCCGTTCGCGCAGCGCGACCCGCAGCCCCTCGCCGCCGATGACCAACACCCTTGCCCCGGCCGGTACCTGATCGGCGATCAGCCGGGCCACGGCCTGCGCCGACGTGATCACATCGGCCGCCTCGGCCGGCACCCCGAGCTCCGTCAGGTGCTGCGCCACGGCGTCGGGCGTCCGCAGTGCGTTGTTGGTCACATAGGCGAGATGCATTCCGGCGTCCCTGGCCGCGCCGAGCGCCTCGACGGCGTGGACGATCGCCTCGCCGCCCGCATACACCACTCCGTCCAGATCCAGCAGAGCCGTGTCGTACGCCTCCCCCAGCACTCGCGCGCTCGCGTCGGGACAGGTCCTGATCTGCTGGCTCATTCTGGTCTCGCTCCTCAGTCGGTGCCTCTCCCCCGATCATCGCGCATCGGGGTACCCCACTTACGATGCATCAATGAGTACCCATGGTGGGCCAGAGAAGGACCACGGCCTGCGCCTGGTCCCCTTCCGCGGACTGCGATACGTCCCCAAGCAGGTCGGCAGTCTGGCCGCGGTGACGTCGCCGCCTTACGACGTCGTCGTACGGCCGGACGGCCTCCACCATCTGGAATCGGCCGATCCTCACAACATCGTCCGGCTGATCCTCCCGCAGGCGGCCACCCCGGCGGATCGCAACGGGCAGGCGGCCGACACTCTGAGCCGCTGGCTGGGCGAAGGCGTGCTGGCCCCCGATCCGGAACCCGCTCTGTACGTGTACGAACAGAGCAAGGGCGACCTCCTCCAGCGCGGTCTCATCGGCGCTCTCGCCCTGTCCGACCCTGCCGACGGCGTGGTCCTCCCGCACGAGGACGTCATGCCGCACGTGGTCGCGGACCGGGCCGGTCTGATGCGGGCCACCGCCGCCAACCTCGAACCGCTCCTGCTGACCTACCGGAGCGATGGCGACGACAGCGGCGCGACGGCCGTCATCGACCGCACGATCCGACGCGCCCCGCTCCTGTCCACCACTACGGAGGACGGTTTCAGTCACCGCCTGTGGTCCGTCACGGACCCTGTAGAACTGGAAGCGGTCTCCACCGACCTGTCCAGCCGCCAGGCCCTGATCGCCGACGGACACCACCGCTGGGCGACCTGCCTGCGCCTCAGGTCGGAGCAGTCCGCGCCGGGCCCCTGGGACTACAGCCTGGTCCTTCTCGTCGATACGGCGAGCTACCCGCTCCAGGTCCGCGCCATCCATCGCCTGCTGCACCGGCTTCCCGTGGCCCACGCGCTGGCTGCGCTGGCCGGCACGTTCCGCGTCCGCGAAGTCCCCGGCCCGCTTCAGCACGCCATGGACGCGCTCGCCGCGGCGGCCACCGTCGGCAACGCGTTCCTCCTCGCGGGGGACGGCGCGTTTCACCTCGTGGACCGCCCCGACGAGGCCCTGCTCGCCCGTACGGTCCCCACGGACCGTCCCGCGGCCTGGCGCACCCTCGACGCGACGGTCCTGCACGCCACGCTGCTGGACCACCTGTGGTCGATCCCGGACGCCCCCGAGGACATCGGCTACATCCACGCCACAGAGGCGGCCGTCGAGCAGGCGGAGCGGCACGGAGGTACGGCTGTCCTCATGCATCCGGTACGCGAGGAAGTCGTCCGGGACCTCGCGCGCCAGGGCGTCATGATGCCCCGCAAGTCCACGTCCTTCGGCCCCAAGCCGGCCTCCGGCCTGGTCCTGCGCAGCCTCGATCTGAGCTGACCGAGGCGGAAACACGAAAGGGCGGCACCCCCGTGGGGGTGCCGCCCTTCATACGTGCCACGCGCGCTTGGCGGTGGGATCAGTCCTTGTCGCCCTCAACAGGCTCCACGAACAACGTGCCCGCGATCCCGGGCGCAGCCTTGGGCTCCGCCTCAACCTGAACCTCGGCGTCGGTGTCGTCTTCGGCGTCGACATCATCGGCCGAGGCAGCCGGAACAGCCGCGTCCACGCCTGCGGCAGAGTCGACTTCGATCTCGTCCGTGTCCGTGTCGTCCGTGTCCGCCTCGTCGCCGAGCGCGTCCACGAACTCCACGCCGTCAAGCGCGGCGAGCCGGTCCGAAGCGTCCGTCGAGCCGTCCTTGTCGGCCTCGGCTGACTTGCCGAACCACTCGCGTGCCTCGGCCTCACGGCCTGCGGTCAGCAGCGCGTCGGCGTACGCGTACCGCAGTCGCGCGGTCCACGGCTGTACGGAGTTCGACGCCAGCTCGGGACCCTGCAGCGTCACGATGGCCGCATCGATCTGCCCCATGTCACGGCGTGCACCGGCCGCGACCATGCGCATCTCGACCTGGCCCGCCTTGTCGAGCTTCTTCACCTCGGGCTCACCGGCCATCGCCATCGCCCGCTCGGGCCGGCCGAGACCGCGCTCGCAGTCCGCCATGACGGGCCACAGCTCGACGCTGCCGGTCATACGACGGGCCGCACGGAACTCCGCGAGAGCTTCCGTATACCGCTGCGTCGCATAGGCCGCGAAGCCCGCGGCCTCACGCACCGCCGCCACACGCGAGGCGAGGCGCAGGGCAATACGCGAGTACTCGTAGGCCTCCTCGGGCTCCTCGTCGATGAGGTTGGCGACCATGACGAGGTTCTTGGCGACATCCTCGGCAAGCGTCTTCGGCAGGCTCATGAGCTCCTGGCGAACGTCCTTGTCGATCTCGCGCCCCGTGACGTCCTCGGGGATGGGAAGCCGCTTGATGGGCTCGCGATCCCGGTCGTCACGCTGGAAGCCACCACGCTCCCGATCGTCCCGACGCGGCCCACGGTCGTCCCGCCGGTCGTCACGACGCTCGAAGCCGCCACCGCGGTTGTCATCGCGGCGGGGTGCACTGGACGGACGGTCGTCACGGTGCTGGAACCCACCACCACTGCCACCGGTCGGACGGTCGTCACGGCGGGGAGGACCACTCGGGCGGTCGTCACGACGCTGGAAGCCGCCACCACCGCTGCTCGGGCGGTCGTCACGACGCTCGAAGCCGCCGCCACTGGGACGACCACCACGGTCATCACGACGCGGCGCACCACGGTCATCATCACGACGCGGACCACTCGACGGACGATCATCACGACGCTGGAAACCACCGCTGCCACCGCTGGGACGGTCATCACGACGCGGACCACTCGACGGACGGTCGTCACGACGCTCGAAGCCGCCGCCACTGGGACGACCACCACGGTCATCACGACGCGGCGCACCACGGTCATCATCACGACGCGGACCACTCGACGGACGATCATCACGACGCTGAAAACCGCCACTGCCACCGCTGGTGCTGGGACGCGTGCCACGGTTGTCGTCGCGGCGTGGGGCGCCACGGTCGTCGCGCGCGCCACCAGTGGGACGGTCGCCCCGACGGGAGCCACCGCGATCATCGTCCCGGCGCGGCCCACGGTCGTCACGACCGCCGCGGAAACCGCCCCTGTCTTCGCCGTCCCGGCGGCGCGAGTCGCGCTCCGGACGATCGTCGGGGGTGTTGGTGGACATCGGTATGGCTCCTGTCTTGGGGTAACGCAGTCATTCTCGCGCAGCCGGCCATCGGACGCGCTTTGGGAAAACAAAAAGGACCCTTGGTCCAGCGTGGACGCTGGACCAAGGGTCCTGAAAGATTGTTCGGCGGTGTCCTACTCTCCCACAGGGTCCCCCCTGCAGTACCATCGGCGCTGAAAGGCTTAGCTTCCGGGTTCGAAATGTAACCGGGCGTTTCCCTAACGCTATGACCACCGAAACCCTATCGGGTTCTAGCGAACAAGCACACTCTTCAATTAAGTAAGTGGATCTGTTCAACCGGTGCGACTGTTCGCAACCCGGGAACAACACAGTGGACGCGAGCAACTGAGGACAAGCCCTCGGCCTATTAGTACCAGTCAGCTCCACCCGTTACCGGGCTTCCACATCTGGCCTATCAACCCAGTCGTCTACTGGGAGCCTTAACCACTCAA
>NZ_JASITA010000027.1 GCF_030063415.1 Streptomyces sp. H27-C3
CCCGCAGCCGCCTGAACGTCCACCGAGACAAAGGCGGCCGACTCAGCATCCCCTGGACCAGGGAAAACGAGGCCATCTGCCATCAACTCGCCGCTCAGACAAGGCCGCACACTCCAAAATCCCAAATTGTCACAGCAGGAGGCGCAGTATGAAACCACCATCGGAATGCCGAGCGGGCGCTGCTTACCGTTCGCCTTGGGGATGTACACGCGCTTGACCGGCTGAACTTTCCACGGAGTGGCCAACTGGTGGCTTTGAGCTGCCAGTTTGGCTCGCGCCGCCGGTGTGAGGGCGCGTTCTCCGTCGATACCAGCGGTCTTGCGACCCCTGCTCTGCTGGGTCACCCGCCGCACGCTGACCAGCGTGTTGCTGCGGCTTCGCAGCATGAGCTTCTGCAAGTTCCGGACCCTTTTGAGGTCCCCTTCCCTCGATGCCTTGAAGATCCGCTGCCTCAGCCGCCGTACATTCCGCTCACACGCGGCCCAGTCAACGCTGTTCCAGGCTTGTGTGGGCGAAGAGCCTTCGGGTCCGTTTACCTCGGGCGTGCGGGCGGTCCACGCCCCTGTTCTGCTCATGCACGCCTCCGGCATCTAACTTGTCCCTTGGTTTCGGCGCCTTTGCGTAGGGCTTCAAAGGCTCACCTGGTCCACGTGGGCACCCTTTCGGGTCGGGCCACCAAGGCCCGTATCCGGCGGGTTATGGCGGGCGGTGGGCGGAGAGGACCACCACCCGGTTTTCCCTGACCTTTCGGCCGACCGGCGTTCGCTTCTTGGACCATCCTGTTCCTGCCGAGGAGTTGGGCCTTCCTTGCGGTTGGCTTACCGGGTACTTCCGGACCCCGTCAGGGTTTCCGTGTTCCGCATTTCGAAGGTGCGGCTGGGGTGGGCGCTCCCTATACCCCGGGGCCGTCGGTGTCCTACTTCCGGTGTTGCTTGCACCGGAAGCCGCTGGTGCCTTGCAGCACCGGGCCCTTCCCTGCGAAGACCAACCATCCCAGGGTTCGATATCACGAGGCATCAACCAGGAGTTCACACGTGTTCGCCCGTCCAGCCTTCCCCTTGCCTGTGGCCCTCGATGGCCGAGGGCTCTTGGGCGTGAACGCTCAGCTTCACACCCCGCCGTTGCCAGCGACGCATGTGAGCGCGGGGACGAATCCAGACACTGATTCGGAGGAAATTCCTTTGTCAGAACCTCTCCACGAAATCCACCTCACTTCGGAAAATGCGACCTCACGTCGCACAGCAAGTTATCCCGTTAGTAATACTCCCGTTGGGAGTATTACTAACGGGCCTCCCGCCCCGGGGGTGGCGGGAGCGGTCCAGCACCGGGGGGCGCAGGTCCGTCGGGATGCGACCGAGGGCGGTTCGCATCCCGAGGAGGGGACACACCCCTGCCACAACCCGCACTGCGCGCACAATGAGCCGCCCCAGCCGCCCCAGCCATCGCGTCGAAACCGAGCGCGAAAAGTTGCCGATCAGAAGCGCGAGCACCTCATCGCCAGCCGCTTCAACAACGCTGAGAAGGCAGACCTCCTCGCTGCCGCGAGTGCCTGCGCGATGACTCCCTCTGGCTTCCTCGCCCATGCCGCCTTGCGAGCAGCCCGCGATCTCACCCGAACCGCGGCCGAAGTCGCCGGCGAACGTGAAGTGATTGACGAGCTGTTCGCGCTGCGCCGCAACCTCAACCAGATCGGTAACAACCTCAATCAAGTGGCCAAGGCGATCAACTCCGGTGCCGATGTCCCCTACGCCACGACGGTCCTTGAATCCGTACACCGTGCAGCACGGCGCGTGGACACCTTCACGCAGATGTACCTCGACACCGAAACGCGAGCCGGATGATCCCCCGCGTCCACCAACGCGGCGCGCGCACGATCGGCCTGCTCAAGTACCTGTACGAAACGAGCACCCACGAAGACCATGTCGACCCGCACCTCGTGGCGGCCTGGGACACCTTCGCGCCCGATCCCGGTCGTGACCCGCAGGCCACGCTTGAACAGCTCCAGCAGCTCCTGGATCAGCCCGTGCAAGCGGTGGCAGAGGCCCGCCGTCCGGACAAGCACGTGTGGCATCTTTCGGTTCGCGCCGCCCCCGACGATCCGGTCCTTTCCGACGAGCAGTGGGGCGAGATCGCCCGGCGCATGGTCGCCGCCACCGGCATCGCGCCGGCCAGCGACGACTCCGGTTGCCGCTGGGCTGCTGTACGCCACGCCGACGACCACATCCACATCATCGCCACCCTCGTACGCGAGGACGGCCGCAAACCCCGACTGAACAACGACGCCAAGCGCTCACAGGCCGAAGCACGCCTGATCGAAGCGAAATACGGACTCAAGCAGCTCAATACCGGTGACGGCACCGCAGCCCAACACCCCACCAGCGCCGAGCGCCACAAGGCCCGACGCCAGGGCCGCGAGCGCACAGCTCGTGAGGAGTTGCGCGAGACCGTACGCCGCGCGGTCGCCGGCGTGACGAACGAGGAAGAGTTCTTTAACCGGCTGGCCGCCGAGGGCCTGCTGATCCGCAAGCGCCGCGCTCCCTCCGGAGACCTGCTCGGCTACAAGGTGGCCCTGCCCGACGACCGCAACAAGGACGGCGAGCCTGTGTTCTACCCCGGCGCGCGCCTCGCCCCGGATCTCTCCCTGCCCCGGATACGGGAGCGCTGGTCCGCCGATGACCCCGTCCAAGCTCCGTCGGCAGATGGTCTCGACCGTGCGGCACCGGGCAGTCCGTCTGCCGCACGTCGGCGGACCGCTTCGGTCGCCTGGGCCGCGGTGCTGATCGTCGAGCGCGGCGAGGACGCGGTCACCGCCGCGTACATTGCGGCGACCGGGGAGGTCCTGGACGCGCTCGCGAAGACCTCCGCCGCCCACACCCGCCAGGAACTGCGTGCCGCTGCCTCTGCGTTCGAACGCGCTTCCCGCTCCCACGTCCGGGCCGAACGCGGGACCGATCGAGCCCTGCGGCAGGTTGCCCGCGACCTTGTGAACGGCGGGCCCGCCCTTGGCCGGGGCGAGGACGGCGCGACCACCGCCATGGCTATCGACATGCTGTTCTTCCTCATCACCGCCACCATGCTCTGGCACGCGAAGAAGGGACACGCACAGCAGGCCGATGCCGCCCGCCAGGCCGCCGAGCACCTGCGCTCCGCCTACCAGGCCGCCGCTGCCCAGCCCATCGGAGTCCTCAACCGGCGCGGCAAGAACCTGAACCGGCCGCTGCTCCAGCGGCAGACGGTGCTGCTACGCCAGTCGCTTCCGGAGCTGGCTGAGCAGATCCTCGCCGAGCCCGGCTGGCACGCACTCGCCGCCACCCTCGCCGACGTCAAGGCGGCCGGCCACGATCCGGCCGCCCTGCTCACCGATGCAGCGGAGCGACGAGAGCTCGGCACGGCAGAGTCCATCAGCGACGTCCTGGTGTGGCGGCTTCGCCGAACCGCGGGCCTGCCCGCTGACTCCGGTGACAAGGTCAACCGTCGTCCGGGCACAGCCCAATCGCCGCGGCCTGTAGGGCAGCGGACACCGGGGCGGCCCGGGTCTCAGCGCACCGGCCCGTGACTGTGGACTTTGTGAATTGAAGTGGTCGGGGAGTTAGGGCACGATCATGATGCGTGCAGGACGAGGATAGGGAGGACGCCGGAGTGTTTCACCGAATGCGACGCCGGGCCGCGGAACCCAGCGAGGCGCAGCGCCGGTTCTTCGAGCTGTCGGCGCGGCTGGAGGGCCAGGTGCCGCCGGAGATCGAACGAGCATTGACTGCGGCGGAGCCGGCAGAGTCGGCCCCCGTGGTGGACGACTTCCTTCCGTCGGATCTGCGCGTGCCGAGCCATGACCAGCTCGACGGCCGGATGACCTCCTGGAAGCAGCCGCTCGTCCTTGACGGCGAGATGGTCGCCTGTGCCGAGTGCGGCGCGTACCGAGACTGGCTCATCCTCTCCACCCATGACCAGATCTGGCTGCGCTGCCGGGCAGGCCACCAGCAGCAAGAGACGCGCCTCGACACCGCCTGGTACAACCGGCACACCGGCCCCGCGGACGCGACGCACGCAACTTTCGAGGATTGCCTGCGCCACCTCGGCCACTGACCCCCACCCCTACGACCCACCGGGCCCACGCGCCCGCACTGACCACCCGTCACCTAGCGCCAAGGGGTCAGTCCACTATGCGCGTTCGCGTCGCCTCCGCCCTCTCCCTCACCGCCATCACCGTCCTTGCCCTCCCGGCCTGCTCCGCCGAAACCACCAAGGCCGAGCCCAGCACCGCCTCCTCCGCTCGTACCGGGAAGCCGGCCGGCACCGGCCAGAGCACCGCTCCGCTGGAGTCGGCCGCGCTGGAGAAGCGGCTGGTGGACGAGAGCGACCTCGGCTCCGGCTACCTGCGCAAGCCGGAGCGTCCCTCTCAGCACGACGACGTCACCGTCGTCGGGTGCCCCGCCCTCAACGAGCTGGGCAGCGACGCAGCGACCGGCGGCTCGCTCGACTTTCCCCGCCAGGCGAAGGCCACCTTCACCTACCCCGGCGGCAGCAACTCGGAGATGTCCGAGGAGCTCTACAGCAACACCGCCGACAAGCTGTCCGACGGCATCGGCCAGATCTTCGACGCCATGACCGGGTGCCCCACCTACCAGGTCATCTCGGGCAGCACCACGATCAACGTGGCCTCGCAGAAGGTGACCGCACCCCAGCTTGGCGACGAGCAGTGGAGCCAGCTCCTGACTTTCTCCGCCGGTGGGCAGGACACCGTGGTGAAGCAAACCGCGATCCGTGACGGCAGCGTGCTGCTTGTCGTTTCCGGCTCCCCGGCCCTCGTCGACCGCCACCTCGGCAAGGCCCTCACCAAGGCGGCAGCAACCAGCTGATCCGCATCCGACATGATGCTGCCCCCGACCACCGGTCGGGGGCAGCAGTCGTGTGCGACGCGGTGCGCCACTGGAGTATCCGGGCAGGGCCCAGACCTCGCGGCCGGGCTCGTCGAGTTCCTTCGGCGCGTACAGTGCGGCACCCTCACCCTTGGCGAGTCGAATCCGTAGTTGGGCCCCATCGGATACCAGCTCATCGGGACCACCAAGACACCTTCCACCAGCCTCTGCGAGACGGAACATCCGAAGGCTGCAATTCCACCTGTTCGGGTTGCGGAGGTGGGGCGACTCTGTCCGGGCCCAGGCCGATCTTGTCCGGATGTACGCACGCCGGAACCGCTACGTCGTCGCGGGTATAGCGTCGCCCGTCCACCGGGTTGACTGGGCACTCCCAAGACGGCCTGCTGTAGATCACGAACTGCGCTCGCGGGTACACCGTGGACGGGCAGAACCCGCAGACGGGCCTCGTCACGTCGTCGTGGTCCGGGTCGATGTACGGCGGCCCGGTGGGCTCCGGGATTTCCATGCAGCCAGAGGTTAGCGAGCTTCTCGCTCTGCGCCGAAATCTGTACCCCGGGCGGGCACCGGCTCCGAACCCTCCTCCGAATTCCACGGCCCGCACGTGCCCTGGAGGGAAAAGCCAGAAACCCGGCCTCCCCATTCGGGAAGACCGGGTTTCGTACGTCGGATGGAAGGGAGCGCGGACCGCTAACTCGCGGGTGCACGCAGGAGTCGTTCCCTGGTGCTCTCGGGAAGCACTCGGCGCAGGACCGGCGCGGTCGAGCTGAGGGAAGTGGCGAACGCCGCGACGAGGTCGTGGGGCACGCTGGCGCCGAAGGACACCGCCCACAGGCAGGGCGTGCCGAGCACGGGCTCGGCCCATGCCTGCCATCCGGCCAGGCCCGCCTCGTCCGCCTGGCTGGTCAGGGCGCGCGGGTTGGCGTCCTGGATGAGGGGCGGTACCTCGCCGAGGCTGAGGTGCGAGCTGAACGTGGGATCCGTCGCTCCGCCGGTGGGCTGGTCGATGTCCCGGAGCCAGCCGTGCGCGGTGACGGCGTCGAGGACCAGCTCGGGGCCGGCGAGTGGGACGGCGGGCTGGTCGCGGGCGTCGAGCGCGACGAGGAAGTCGACCAGGACTTCCCCGGGGACGTCGGAGGTGAAGTACGCCGACCACGCGGCGAGCGGGCTGCTCGTGTCCGCGCGAGCGGAGACCTGCCAGGCGATCGGCAGTTCCCCCAGGTGGAACGGCTCGTCCGCCAGAACCCACTGGGCCCAGCGGAGCGTGTCGGGGCTGATGTGCAGGACGGTGCTGCGCAGGACCTGTCGGTCCTCCGGTGCCTCGTCCGGCTCGCTTCGCCCGCGGACGATCGTCAGGCTCGTCCAGCCGAGGCCGGCGAGCGTGTCGGCGACGGCGTCGTAGAGGCGTCCGTCGTCACCGGCCAGGTGCCGGGGACCGACCCAGTACGCGGACTGGGCGCTGGTCGGGGCGGACGGGTCGAGGGGGAAGTCGGAGTACAGGGGCGCCTCCAAAGGCTAGGTACGGGTCTCTACTTGCCGCCGACCGCACGACGGGCGCGGCGCGGGGCTGCCTGGACTGGGCCGTGCCAGGTCAGGGCGACGGCGACCTCGGGCGGCAGATGACCGAGTTGCGCGCCTGTGTCTCGCCCTTCGGCGAGGTACACGACAGGCTGACCGGTCTCGTCTACGGACTGCACGATCTGCTCCACCTGGTGGGCCATCGGGAAGAACGGGTTCATCGCGAGGCGCACCGGCAGATCGCGGTCACAGGCGGTCAAAAGGTCGATGAGATCGCCGACGGTCATTTCCGTGTGCGTCACGGGCAGCCTCCTTCTGTGGGGAAAGCGGTGAGCGGTGGAACTGGCGTTTCACCGGCAGTCGGAGAAACGCCGAACTTCCACTCGGGTCTTTCGCGTTAGACGCGTCGGGAGGTCTCCAACCCGTGCGCCACAGCAGCTGCGACGACTCCGGCCGGCGTGCTGGTGTCGAAAGACAGGTGATACCCGCGCACCTTGGAAGTTCCGGTGACGGCGACTTTCCATCCCTCGCCGTCGGTGCCGGGACGACCGTGCGGAAACCAGCCGAGATAGAAACGGCCGTCCCGGCTACTGACGTGCACGTCCGCACGGTCATCCACGATCAGGTGGAAGTCTTCGGCAGAGAACTGGTCCAGGACAAGGGCGGGCTGGCCCGAACCAAGCTCCCGCTCACGCAGGCGCAGGGCTTTGGTGGTGGTGGCAAATCCCGGGCTGGCAGGCGCTACGGTCACGGGCGATCACCTCTCTGACCAGGTATTTCTTGCAAGGTCGTCTACGTTGACATGCTCTCGCCCGCCTTGGCCAGTCTTTCCGCGATCTTTCCTGTCTGCCTCCGGCGAACGGCAATTAGGGCGCCCTGAGCCTGAGGAATCCAGACCCCGCGTCCAGCGTCGACGAACGGCTCCATGCGAGAGCCCGTACTACGTTGCCCGCCAAGAGGGGCCATTCCGTGCGCCGTTCCTGATTGCCGCCACCGGCCCTGCCCTGGTGCATGCCTGCGCCCTGCTTCTAGCTACTGAGCTCGGAAGATCACCGCCAACAGCCGTTCGGCCCGTGCCCGGATTTGCGGTTCTGGGTGGCACATGGCTACGAAAAGCAGCACCGTCACCACGGCAGAGAAGGGGGTTAGAGCGGCTGCAATCTGCGTTTCAATTCCCATGCGCCGAAGATTACAAGATGCCTGGAATTCGCTAATTTACTCACGTGTGCGTCACGACGTAAAGCTATAAGGGTCAAGCCCGGGAATCCGCTGATCAGGCGTGTTGCGACTGGCCTCTCTTGCCGCACTCGCTGGAATTTCCCGGTGGACACCTTCACAATGTCGCCGCATTTCCACTCGGCTCACTTCTGCCGATAAGAGGGTATTTCGGAGTTTGTGCCCAGTCGCACCGTCACCGTTGAGGACTGCGCGTCCACCGTCCGCGATCCCAGGCACGAGCCGGCGGCGTCACCTAGCCCGCTGGGAAGGTCTGCGTACGCCGGTACACGCAGCAGGCCCCCGGGAGTTTCCCGGGGGCCTGCTGGGCGAGGGGTGAATCGTGGATTAGCTGGCGTCGTTGTCCTGCGGGGGCTCGGCTGTCTTGCGGCGGCGGGCGGCGATCACGGCGCCGCTGCCCGCGGCGACGAGGACTCCGCCACCGCCGAGGATCCACGGGGTTGCGTCGGCGCCGGTATGGGCCAGGGAGCCGGCCGGGGCCTTCGGTGTCGTCCCAGCCGTCGGGGCTGCCGCCGGGACAGTCGAGTCGTCGGCGTCCGGTGAAGCGGAATCGGCAGGGGTGGGCTGCCCTCCGCCAGAGGGGCTGTCGGTCGGCTTGCCTGTCGGCTTCTCGGAGGGGTCGTCGGGCTTCGGCGTGGGCTTGCCTGTCGGCTTCTCGGAGGGGTCGTCGGGCTTCGGCGTGGGCTTGCCTGTCGGCTTCTCGGACGGGTCGGGCTTCGGGGTGGTTGCGGTCTTGCCATTGGTGACGGTCACGGTGACCGGGGCACCGGGGCCCGCGCTGAAGGTCTTCGCGGGCTTGTAGAGGTCGTAGCCCTGGGGAGCCTTGACCTGCTTGACCCAGAACTCAGTCTTTCGGCTGCTCACGGGCAGCTCACCCGTGGCCGTCCCCTGCGACCCGGTAGTGAGGGTGAGCAGCGTGTCGCTGCCCGTTCCGATGTTCACGGTGGAGCCGGGCAAGAGCTTTCCCGTCTTGTCGTCCTTGGCCTGGAGGAGGACCTTGGCGGCTTTGAACGGGTCGGTGATCGTCAGCCGCGCCGTCGCGCCTGGGGTGACGATGACGTCTTGGTCGGCGACGACCTCGTGGAGCGGGCTTCCGGAAGATGTTTCCTTCAACCGGTAGATGCCGGGAGTGAGGTCGGGGAAGGTCAGTTTCCCCTGTGCGTCGGTCTTTCCGCGCCCGGTTTCTTGACCGGTGGCATCGAGGAGGAGGAACGCCGCGCCCGACAGAACGTCCCCGGCGGTGTCCTTCTTGGTAATCGCGATGCTGCCTGCATCCGGAGCGGGGGTCTCGGTGGGAGAGGTGGAGGCGGAGGGTGTCGGCTCGGACGGCTGGGCGAATGCGGTTGGCGCCCAGGTGAGGGTGCCGGTCACCGCGGCGGCAAGGGCAGCCGATCGGACGGCGCCGCGGACGATACGAGCATGCACAGGGAAAGGGCTCCTTGATTAGGTGGGGTGGAGAAGTCATCGAGCACGGCCGGCAGCCGGGGCTGGTGGCGGCGGGGCGGGCCTGCGCGGAACGCTGGGCAGTGGGTTGGAGCTGAGGATCAGCGCGCGCGGCCACCACTGAGAGTGGCGGGCGGGGCGGGAACCGTACGGGCTGCGCGGCCCGCAGGGCGGCCCGACGCTGACGCGGGCCAGGCACCGGGGAACCAGACGGCGCTGTACTGCTCGATGGCGTCGCGCAGCCCGGTGGTGACGGCGCCCTCCCACGGCGGCTTGCCGGGGCGGTGGTACGTGTCGAACGTGCCGTACTGCTTGGTGCGCACCATGGTGCGCTGGGCTTCGTCTCGGCGGTGGAAGGTGCCGTGGTCCACGAAGCTGAGGGCCACGGCGTCGATCTCTCCGCGGTCCGCGTGGATGATCGCCAGGCGCAGGCCGCCGTAGGTGTCCGCGTGGATCGTTCCGGTAAAGCCGATCCGCAGACGCAGGGGTGCGCCCGGGGCTGGGGTGGCGTAGTAGGTGTTGCCCACGACGGCGTGGTCGGTGAAGGGGAGGCACAGTTCGGCGAAGAACTCGGGGGCCTGCAGGGACAAGAGGTCTCTCCGGTCGGGGTCGTGCTGGGGTTATCGGCGCGGGCCGGGCAGGGCCGGGCGGCTGGTGGTGCTCCAGCGCGGGACGCTGGGAGCCGGGAGGGCGGCCGGACGGCGTGATGAGGCGGCCCGTTGGAGGTCGAGTGGGGTGGGGGCCGACGGCTCTGAAGGCAGGATGGGCGTGAGGTGGGCCATGCCCTTGATGTAGCTGTAGGTGTCCTGTCGCCACCGGGGAAGCGGTGCCGGGTCGGATACGCACTGGGTGACGGCGGCCAGCAGGGCGACTGGGGTATCGGTACTGGCGGTGGCGTACCAGGCGGGCCGGTCGATGGACTTGCCGGCCCACAGGTGCCAGCGGGCGTCGCGTGTGGTCAGCTCGGCTTCTGGATCGAGGTCGCCGGTGGTGACCTCCATTCCGGCCAACCGGTCCGGCGACTGAACCGCGAAGATGCCCTGACGGCGACGCTCTATCTCCCAGCCCTGCTGGAAGAGTGGGCCCACGGCTCGGGCGGGGTCGTGCTCGTCGGTCCGGGCGTCCGGCCGGGCGAGGTAGGCGTCCGGCCCCTGTTCATAGGCTCCCGCGAGTGCGGTGGTGAAGGCTTGCACGAATTCGGTGGGGGTTCGGTCGTTGAAGCAGACGCCCCAGGCCGGCGGGCCGAACGCGTCCTTGTAGGCGTTGATGCGCCATAGCCCGTCGTCCTCACCTTCGGGGAGGTAACCCAGGCGCACGCGCCGGTCGGGGGCGGTCACGTAGGCGTTGCCGAGGTCGTCGTGCTGGAGGTCCCAGCCGAGGCCCAGGAGCGGAGCGAGGGCGGGGTCGCCAATCCCGGTCGTAGAGGCGAGATAGCGCGGGGAGACGAAGACATCCCCGTCGATGGCGAAGCGCGGATCGCTCTCCGGGGTCATCGGTCGACCTGCGTGGTGACGGTGATCTCGTCGGCGGCCGTGTCGAGCCGGTCGTTGACCTCGGTAGTGTCGCGGCCGGTGACGATGTAGAACCCGGCCCTGGCAGTGAACAGGTCGCCCTCGGGCGGCAGTAGGAGCGGGTCGCCGACCTTGCGGATCCACTGGACCTGCCGCAGCCAAGGGGTGTGGGCGGCGAACGGCTGGTTGATCTGCCGTTCCGTGAGGGTGCCGGAGGCCGCCGGGTAGAGCATGCGGATTCCCGCAGCCTGCTGACGGCTGGGGGTGATGTCCGGGTTGTGCCCGCAGGCGAGGGCGGCGGCGGCCCGGGGAAGGTCGATGCCGGTGGCAAGGCGGACGAGGTGGCCGATCATGTCGCCGCCCAGACGTGCGTTCACCTCGATCAGCCGGGGCTGGCCGTCGACCATGCGCATCTCGACGTGCTGCACGCCGTCGGTGATTCCCAGGGCCTTGACCGCGGCAGCGGCGACCGGAGCGACCTGGGCGAGGAGCGGATCGCGAGCATCGACGGTGTGCCCGGTCTCGTCGAAGTACGGTGCGGGCCCGAGACTTTTACGGGTCACCGCGACGGCAGTGGTTACGCCACGGTGGGTAACGCATTCGACGGAGACCTCCGGCCCGTCGAGGTACTCCTCGACCAGGACGGCGGTGTCCTCGCGGCTCTGGCTCGCCCCTGAGGCGAACGCGAAGGCGGCGGGCAGTTCCTCGGGCTGGTCGATGCGGATCACGCCGATGCTTCCAGCGAACGCGGTGGGCTTGATGACGGCGGGATAGCCGATGGTCATCGTCGCCAGTCCGGCCTCCAACAGCGTCTGGGCCTTCATTGACGCGGCCGACGGCACCCCGTGGCGGGCGAACAGGCTGCGGGCGGTGGCCTTGTTGCGGCAGGCCCGCATCACCTCCACAGGGTTCGCCGGCAGGCCGAGTCCGCGGGCAAGACGGGCGGCGGGGACGAGGTGCCACTCGTCCCAAGTGACGGCACCGGCGAGTTCGTGACGTGCCGCCAAGGCCCGGCCGGCCGCCAGCAGGGCGGTGTCGTCATAGAGATCGACGACGGCATGGTCGACGATGTACGGCCTTTCCCACGAGGGCTCGGTGCCGGTGAGCAGGACGACGTCGTAGGCGGCGGCGACCTGCTCAAGACAGTACGAGCGATACGTCTCATCGCCAGGAGAAACGACGAGGACGAGGGGGGAACCCGGGGAATTGCGCTTGATGCACGATTCGTTGGACGGGGAGCTGGGGACCTGCGGCATTAGGCCAGGGTCCTTTCTATCAATTGGAGGGTTGTTGACCTGCTTCTTTGTGGGCAGGCATGCATCTGATGCAAGAATCACGCACTCAACGGTTGGAGGGGTGCGTGTCGACGACGGGCTTGAGTGAGGGGTCGGCGCGTCTGGTGCTGCTGGACGGCGTCTCGCTGCTGCATCCCGAAGACGCGGTGTTCGAGGCGATGTTGGAGGGCTGGGGTCGCCAGCAACGCGGAGGACGGCGGCTTCAGCCGAAGACCGTCCACGACCGCCAGCGCCTGATCCGGCGGTTTGGCGCGTACACGAACGCCTATCCGTGGCAGTGGGCGGCGGCGGACTGCGACGAGTGGATGACCTACCTGATCGCGGAACTGCATCGCGCCGAGTCGACGATCCGTACCTATCAGGGCGTGCTGCGGCTGTTCTGCGACTACATCACCTCGCCGCACTACCAGTGGCCCGACGAGTGCGAACTGCGCTTCGGTACGCACCCGGTGCAGATCTGCCACGAGTGGAACACCGTCGCGCACCTGACGGACTACGAGGGCGATCCGGACCGCCGGCCGATGACCCGCGAGGAGTGCCAGGCGTTCTTCGACTACGCCGACGAGCAGGTCGACCGGGCTGTCCGGCTGGGCCGCAAGGGCGCGCTCGCCGCGTACCGGGATGCCACGGTCTTCAAGACGATCTACGGGTGGGGTCTGCGGGCGACGGAGACCTCCCGCCTGGACGTGCCCGACTTCTACCGCAACCCGAAGGCACCGGAGTTGGGCCGTTTCGGCTCGCTGCATGTGCGCTACGGCAAACGGTCGAGGGGTTCGCCGCCCCGGCGCCGGATGGTGCTGAGCGTGATGCCGTGGGCGGTCGACTCCGTCCAGGACTACGTCACCAATGTGCGTCCCCGGTATGCCGACGCGGCCCGCAAGCCCGCGCTGTGGCTGACCGAACGGGGCGGCAGACTGCAACCCCGGGAGATCGAGGAGCGGTTCGCGACCTACCGCGACGCCCTGGGGATGGACAAGGAGCTGGTGCCGCACTGCCTGCGGCACAGCCACGTCACCCACCAGATCGAGGACGGGGCCGATGCGACCTTCGATCAGAATCAGGTCGGGCACCGGTTCGCGTCGACCACGGCGCTCTACACCGGGGTCAGCGGAGACTTCATGAACACCATGATGCGCAAGGTCTTGGACCGGGCGCTGGACATCGGGCAGTAGGGAGCGGACATGACGGCGAAGCTGGACTACCGGTGGCGTCTGCGCGAGGTGATGGCCACCCGCGGGCACTTCCAGACCACCGATCTCGTCCCGCTGCTGGCCGAGCGGGGCATCGAGCTGTCCGCCAGCCAGACGTACCGGCTGGTGACCGAGCGCCCCGAGCGGCTGAGCCTGAAGACGTTGATGGCCCTGCTCGACATCCTCGGCTGCGCGATGGACGACCTCATCGAGCCCGTCGCCGTCTCCGGTGCCGGCCGGAAGAAGGCCGCCTCCGGCCACAGCACCCCGGCGGGTGAAGGCCCTTCGGGAGTCGGGGGCTTCCGGCCCAAGCGGGCCCGTATCGTGCCCGAATAGGAGACGCTCGTGTCCGAGAAGGAGCCGCGCTTCGCCGTCGAGCCCGAGCAGGTCATCATCGAGGCCGTGCGGGCCGTCGAGCCGCAGCTCGACGCCGTGCTGGTGAAGAAGGTGCTGCTCGCGACGCTCCAGCGCCGTCCCGCCCGCCGTGAGGTGGCCCGCTTCCTTGAGGCGGGACCCGAACTCCTCACGTCGGGAAGGCCCGAAGGGCCCACCTCGCTCGGCCGTCTGCTGCGCGCCCTGCGGGAGAACGGGGCGATCCACGTGCAGCTCCCCCGCTGTACGCGGTGCGGAGCACGCAGACCGCTGAAGATCAGACATGACCAGACGCGGATCTGTGCTTCCTGCCTGGCCCGGGTGATCGCGGTGGCCAATCCGTGCGCACTCTGCGGCAGCCGCAACTACTCCGGCCGCGACCGCGACGGGCGTCCCCGGTGCAGTGCGCATCCGCCCGACGACGGCCGCGACGTCCTGGCCGACCTGGTCGGGCTCGTGACCGCCACTGCCCAACTGCCCCCGGACGTGGTCGAGCAGGCGGTCTGTTCGGTGGAGCGGAGCAAGACCGGCCGGCTGCGACTGCTGTGGGCCCTCGAAGACCATCCCCGGCTGCTCACCGGCGACGGCGCCCACGGACCGGCCCGGGGGCTGCGGCTCATCCAGGCACTGATCGCGCGCGGCGCCGACCATCTCGTCGACCCGCCCTGCCCGTTCTGCCACCGCACCACCACGCTCGACATGGGACGCGACGGGCTGCGCTGCTGCCGCACCTGCTGGAAGAAGGTCCGGGCCCAGCCCTGTTCGCAGTGCGCACGCAGCTCCCCGGTGGCCACCCGCACCCCCGACGGCCTGCCGCTGTGTGCGAACTGCTGCCGGACCACCCCTTTTCACCAGCGCATCTGCGTCCGGTGCGGTGAACTGCGGCGTGCGGTCCAGCGCACCGCCGACGGCCCACTGTGCTCGCACTGTTTCCAACTGCCGACCGCCGCCTGCTCGCTCTGCAACACCACCCGGCCGTGCCACTTCGCCCAGAGCGCCACCCCGGTGTGCGGGCCGTGCCAGATCAAGGCGAGGCCGCCCAAGGAATGCAGCCGGTGCGGGCTGCTGCGCCGCGCCGAGTACCGCACCGAGGCCGGAGAACCGCTGTGCGGGCGGTGCGGCGTGCCCCGCATCCCGTGCTCGCAATGCAGTCGATCCCGGCGCGTCGTGGGCCGGACCGGCGAGGGCGAGCCGCTGTGTGACACCTGCTGGAACCGCCATGAGCGTGTCCGTCGGCCCTGCTCCGGGTGCGGCGTCGTCGAAAAGCTCTTCCACTACGGGCTGTGTCCGGCCTGTGCCGCGCGACGTCAGCTCTCGCTCGCGCTCACCGATCCCCCGAGCGCGGAGGAAGCCGTGCGCCCGGAACTGGAGCCCGTCTACGCGGCCTTGCTCCAGGTCACCCCGCACGCCCTGCTCGCCTGGCTGCGCCTTGGTTCCGCCCGGCACATCCTGCACCAGTTCGCCCAGGACACCGGCCCCGTCAGCCACGAGGTACTCGACGGCTGCCAGCCCGTGAAGGTCGTCCGGCATCTGCGCGCCGTCCTGGTCGCGGGCGGCGCTCTGCCGCGGCGTGACGAGCACCTTGCCGAACTGGAGCTCTGGCTCGGCCGGGCGTACGCACGCCTCAGCTCTGCTGAGGAACGCAACGCCCTGCGCAGCTTCGTCACCTGGCATCACCTTCACCGGCTGCGGCGCCAGGGGAAACCCGTCACCCAAGGACAGGCAGAGGGGGTGCGGCACGAGGTCTCCGCCAACGTGCGGCTGCTGTCCTGGCTCGCCCACCAGGGCCGTGATCTCTCCTCCTGCACCCAGGACCACATCGACGCCTGGCTCGCCGAAGGCTCCGCCAACCGCACCCTGATCCGTTCGTTCATGATGTGGGCGGCCCGCCGCGCTCTGGCGCCGCCGCTGCATGTCCCCTTCCCCATTTCGGCGTTCAGCGCCGAGGTCATCGCCCAGGACCTGCGCTGGGACCTGGTGCGCCGTCTCGCCCGCGACGAAGGACTCGGTGATGTCGACCGCGCCGCCGGCCTGCTGGTGCTGCTGTTCGCGCAGCCGCCCAGCCGCATCATTCAGCTGACCTGCGAGCACGTCACAGACACCGGGGAGAAGGTCTCCGTACTGCTCGGCAAGGTCCCCGCCGACATGCCCGCACCCCTGGACGAACTCGTGCGCCGACTGGTGCGCCGCCGCCGCGGCCACAGCGCCGTGCGACTGGCCGACGAGCCGTCGTGGCTGCTTCCCGGCGGCCACGCCGGACGGCCGATGGCCGCCGCCCACCTGAGCAATCGGCTCAAGCAGATCGGCATCCGCCCCCGCGCCGCCCGCCATACCGCCCTGATGGACATCGCCGCCGAACTGCCCGCCGTCGTCGTCAGCCGACTGCTCGGCTTCCACCAGAACACCGCCGACCAATGGCACCGCGAGAGCCGGGGATTCAGCCCCGACTACGCCGCCGACCTCAGCCGCCGCTGACCGACCCGCAGCCTGACGCCCACCCCCACTTGAGAATCCACGATTCCCTGAATTCAGGATTCTCTGTACTCTCGGGGAGTGCTGACACTTGCTACCGACATCGAAGTCCTGACGCGGTTCGGACGCGCCCTCGCCGACCCCATCCGCTGCCGCATCCTGCTCGCGCTGCGCGAAGCCCCGGCCTACCCGGCCGACCTCGCCGACGCCCTGAACATCTCGCGCACCAGGCTGTCGAACCACCTGGCCTGCCTGCGCGACTGCGGTCTGGTCGTCACCGTCCCCGACGGCCGGCGCACCCGCTACGAACTCGCCGACGACCGCCTGGGCCACGCCCTGGACGACCTGCGCACCGCCGTCGTGGCCGTCGCCGCCGACCGCACCTGCACGGAGACCGGCGAGAAGGGCTGCTGCTGAATGACCGCGATATCCCTCGGCCCCGGCCCCGCCCGACGCGACGCGCTCACCCGCCGAATACGGCTCCTGGTCGCGGCGACCATCGCCTACAACGTGATCGAGGCGACCGTCGCGATCACCGCGGGCACGATCGCTTCCTCGACCGCACTGATCGGCTTCGGCCTGGACTCCGTCATCGAGGTCTCCTCGGCCACCGCCGTCGCGTGGCAGTTCTCCGCCACCGACCACGCCGCCCGCGAAGCTCGGGAGAAGACCACGCTGCGGATCATCGCGGTGTCCTTCTTCGCGCTCGCCCTGTACGTCACCGTCGACTCCGTACGAGCCCTGACCGGCACCGGCGAAGCCGACCACTCCATCCCCGGCATCGTCTTGGCCGCGCTCTCGCTGGCCATCATGCCGTTCCTGTCCGCCGCCCAGCGCAAGGCCGGACGCGAACTGGGCTCGGCGTCGGCCGTGGCCGACTCCAAGCAGACCCTGCTGTGCACCTATCTCTCCGCCGTGCTCCTCGTCGGTCTCCTCACCAACCTCGCTTTCGGCTGGTCCTGGGCCGACCCCATCGCCGCCCTCGTCATCGCCGTCATCGCCGCGAAGGAAGGGCGAGACGCCTGGCAGGGCAAGGGGTGCTGCGCACCGACTCCGATGGGACCCATCGCCGTCAAGTCCGAGGCGGACCAGTGTGGTTGTGCTGCGGGCTGCGACTGCTGCTGAGTCATACGACGCACCACCATCAAACATGGTTGGCTCCGCTGCTCGGCAGCACAGAGGCATTCCGCAACTTCGGATAGCCGGGCTTACCAATACGTGCGGACAAGAAGAGGTTCTCCGAATCGGTGGACAGCAGGACGGGGGGAAGAGCTGTCAGTCGGCGCGGCGGCGCCGTAGCTCGAACGCGCTGGCCCACTTGGGGTGTGCGGCGACCAGCTGCCGGGCGTAGAGGGCGGTGAAGTTGTTGTTCAGCCCGGCCACGCCGTACGGGAGCTCTCGGCGCAGGTCCTCGAAGAGGTTCTTGAGGCCGACGCGGGTGGCGCCGGTGGCGAGCTGGCGGGCGGTCATACGCTCCAGCGCGCGGTATACGTGCGGGTGTTGGGCGTGGAAGGCGTGGAACTGATCGGTGATGGTGCGGCTGCGCGCACGGGTCGCTCCGGAACAGGCAAAGGACATGGGGAAGTTCTCCACAAGCTGGGGAAGAGCAGCGGGTCAGGAGCGCAGGGCGGGATCGGTGCGCAGGCGGGCGAAGGCGAGGAACAGGCCGAGGGCCTGCAGGGCGGCGCAAGCGGTGATGACGTGGCCCAGCGCGTCGGGCGGGGTGAGCGCTGTGAGTACGCCGGCGACGGGGAAGGGCAGCAGGAGGATGAGGATGGTGGCGGAGAGGGTGCTACCGAACCGGTCCGGGGGAATCAGGCGGGAGCGCAGCGTGCGCAGGACCACTGTCATGCCGCCCTCTGCGGCCATCAGGATCGCGACCAGGATCAGGTAGGAGAGGTAGTCGGGCGCCTGGGCTGCGGCGAGGCAGGCGAGTGAGGCGACGGCGGCGCAGGTGGCGCCGACCGGCCACAGGCCCAGGCGGTCGATCGCGAACCGGCAGATGGTGACGCTCAGGAGCGTGGCTGCTGCGGCGGCGGACCAGATGAGGCCGACGGCGGTGGTGGACTGCCCGTAGTGGTTGACGACGATCACGGGGCCGGCGGCCTGGAGGAAGCCGGTGGCCAAGTTGGAGAGGGTCAGGCCGGTTACCAGCCAGCCGAGGGCCGGCAGGGAGCGGATGGTGCGCCAGCCGGTGTGCAGCCCCGCGCTCGTGTGGTCCTTCGGGGCGCGGGCCGGGGCGACCGGTGAGGGTGGTGTGCGCAGCGCGAGTACTGCGGCGAGCAGGGAGAACACGGTGATCACGGCGAGCATCTGGGGAGGGCCGGCGAGCAGCAGGAGGCCCGCTACCGCCGGGCCCGTCAGGGTGGCGGTCTGATCGATGCCGAGCAGGACGGCCTGGACACGGTGGGCTCGCCCCCCGGCTCGGCGGCCGGCGGCGGCGCCTGCCGTCTCGGCCGCGATGTACGAGAACTCGGTGAGAACGCCGGTGCTGGCGGCGAGCACCATCACCGTCGCACTGGCCACCGTGCCGGACGGGTGGAGATAGAGGGTGATCGCACCGGCGGCGAGGACCACTGCGCGGCCGAGGGAGGCGAGGAAGAAGACGACCGACGCGCCTCGCCGGTCAACGATGGCTCCGGCCCAGCCGAAAGCGGCCAGTCTGGGTATCCACTCCAGGGCGAACGCCAGGCCCGTCAGTGCGGCGGAGCCCGTCGTGGCCAGGACCAGGAGCGGGATGCCGTAGGTGGACATGGCGAACGCGAGGGCATCGACCGTGCGGGGCAGATAGATCCCGCGCAGCAGTCCTGCGGTGTGGAGGGCGTGCCGGGGGGTGGTGCCACCGCTCACGCGACGTGCTCGGGCTCAGGGAGCAGGGTGACCTGCGGGTTGACGTTCAGCCACTGGGCGAGCAGAGCGCGCGCGAGGCCAAGGTCCGCGTCGGGCTCGGGCGGGCTCTCGCCCGCCCGGCGCTGGGAGCCTTCGGCCGGGTCGGCCCCGAGCATGGGCGCCAGGAGAGCGAGGGTGTGCTGGAGGCGGGTGGTGAAGTCGCAGATAGGGGTCGGGTAGGCGTGGCGCCGTGCCCACCGGGCCATGGCGTCGTAGATGTCGGCCAGTTCCGCGCCGGACGTGGTGAGTTCCAGGCCGACCCCGGGTCCGACCCGGACGAGAGCGTGGGCGCGGGCCGCGTCGGTGGCCCGGCGGAGGCGGTGCGCGGAGAGGTCATGGAGTGTGCCGGCCAGCCTGCGCGGCGGTATCGGCCCGTTGTCGTCGATTTCGCTGATCAGACGGATCAGGGCCGTCGAGGACAACAGCGTGAAGGCGTTGCGGAGTTCGGCGGGGGTGAAGGAGGCGTTCATCGGCGCGGGCCTCCCGCCGGGAGTGCTGCCTTCGGGCGGGCCGCCGCGGTGTGCGAGAACAGATCCGGGTTCTGCCATGTCAGGCGGGGGTTCTGCCCAGTCCGGACAGGCGGCGGCGACGGGGCGGGAGCCGGGAGCCTCGATTGGTTGCTGACCCACGTCCGCGGACCGGCCGTTGCCTCCGGGCTTCCCCAGACGGGGTGTTGGGCGGCCCCTGCCAGGGGTCGCCCGGCCGACCACGCGGACAGAGCCCCGAAGAGGGGACCCAGACCGTGGCCTGCGACCGACAGGCGGTAGGGCTGCCCCATGCCGTCGGTGTCGACCAGGCCGTCAGCGACGAGCTGGCGCAGCGGCGGGTACACGTTGGTCCAGTCGCTGCTGGGCATGACGATGTTGGCCAGTGCCCGGCCGCTGACCTGCTCGCGGGATTTCAGCACCCACAGGAGGGCGGCGGCGTGCCGCCGGGTGAGCAGGGTGAGGCTGTCCTCGATCTGCTCGATCGCGGGCAGCGGGTGATCCGCCTTCTCCAGGTGCGCCTCGGCCCAGGTGACGATCATCGGCAGTACCGGCAGGAGGGCTGCGCCGCGCTCTGTGTGGCCGTAGGTGACGTGCCGAGAGGTGTGTTCGGTGCGCTGCACGAGGCCGGCGTCGCAGAGCGACTTGATCTTGGGGTGGAGCTGGCCGCTCTGCAGCCAGGAGACTTTGACCGCGATCTCGCTGTAGCGCTGTGGGGGGCCGGAGAGGGCCAGCAGGATCCGCACGTTCCAGCGCGGGGTGATCATGGCGAGTGCCTCGGTGACCCGGGCGATGTCAGCGTCGGTGTCGGGGGGCAGACCGGTGATGGCCAAGGGAGGAACTCCTGGATGCGTGTAAGGGGGTTACCCGCGGGGCTCAGCGGCTCCGTGCAGTGCTCACGGCCGGAGCGGGTGGGGCGGGAACGGCTGGCGCGGGTACCGGGGGCGGAGCTGGCGCGGTGACGCGGGCCAGGCTCTGGAGAACGGCGGAGGCCGATTGGGCCTGGATGTCCCGGACAGCGACGGCTTCGGCGATCCGGCGGGTGCCGTCGAGAAGGTGGGAGACCTCGTGGCGTCCGATCTGCCGCTCGGGGTGGACGAGTTGGGCGAGGCGGTCGCGGTGGAAGTCGATGCTGCGCTCGGCGAGGGCGAGGCCGTCGTGCATGCCGAGCAGGGCGGAGAGCATGCCGGGCGGCTGGTCCTGGGCGTGGGCTGCGAGGTCGTCGAGCGGTGAGCCGTACAGGTCCGCGATCCGTCCGGCTATCTCTGTGGACGTGAGGTGGGGCAAGCGGGGGCTTTCACGGTCGGCGGGACCGGGCCGCCCCGGCACGCTGCGGTGCCGGGGCGGCGACGGACGGCGGCGGGGTGGTGGCGACCGTCGCCTGCGTCAGGCGGACGGGGCGGGGCTGCTGGTCGGGCGGTGGCATCGTCCGCAACAGCTCGCCGAGCGCGGCGCGGTAGCCGTCGCGGGCATCGAGCGACGCCTCCAGCCACTGCGAGTCCATCCGCAGGTCGTCCGCTGACAGCTCGTTCATGTCGCGCCCTGGCGCCATCGCTTCGTGCACGCGGTCACGGACACGGGCGACCTGTTCCTCGGCCAGGACGAGGAACGACCGCAGCTCCAGCACACGGGTCAGCGCGGGCGTCGCACTGGGGCCGAACGCCGTCGCGTACAGCTCGGCGACCGGGGCTGCGAAGGACCCTTCGATCTGGTCGTCAAGGGTGCTGGATTTGAAGCGGACGCTCACAGCGCGCCCCTCCCCGCCCGCAGGACGGGCGCGGGTGCAGGTGCGACCGCCGGACGCTGCGGAGGGCTGGTCTGCACCGCCGGGCCCTTGCGAGTCCCGCGGCTGAGACGGGCGAGGCGTTCAGCGGCGAGGCCCTGCTTCCCCGGAGCGGCCGGGTCGAGAAGCCACCGCACGACCATGGCCCGGCCGTCGCGCGCGGTGACGGCTGCGTTGACGCGGTGGGCGAGGCCCATCGTGGGGTCGTCGACCTCGCTGGGCTGCGACTGCAGCGCCCCGAGCAGGTCGTTCTCCGCGCGGTCGAGCGCGGTCTGCGAACCGACGAGAAGCCCGTGCCATTTGACGACATCGGTGGCGTCGGGATGAGCGGTCGGCGCGACGGCGACGGCGGCCTTCAGCTGATCCATGCCCATCTCGAAGTGCGCTTCGATCTGCTCGGTGAGCACGCCCACGACATCCTCAAAGCCGTCGTATATGTCATCGGGCAAGGGTGAACTCCTTTCCGGGTGGCGCAGACACCTGAGAGTTCAGGGGAAGCGCCGGGCGATCAGTCAACTCAGCTGGGCAATCAGCGGGTTGCGTTGCTCCAGCTGTCAGTCGAGGCACATTCGGACGTCGCGGAAGACGTAAGTGCCGGAGACCCAGCCCTTTACGCCGGTGGTCTTGTCCGTGATGTAGAGCCAGTTCCCGCTCTTCTTGGCGACGCTGAAACGGTGGCTCTTGTAGAGCACCCCGACCGCCGTGGACTTCGTGGTGGCCTTGGACCGGATGGTCACGGCCTTGGCGTGGACCTCGTACGGGAGCGGCGGGAGGGACGAACAGCTGCTCGCACGGACGGCGGAGGCGACGGGGGCCGCGCTGGCGGCGGTGGCGGAGAGCATTGGCAGAGCGAGTGCTCCGAGCATCGCGGCGGATATGGCAATTCGGGTTGAGCGCATGCGGAAGGAACCTCCGTGCAGGCATAGGGATGGTGTGGAAAGGCGCCGCGTGTTGTTCCGGCGGCTGGATTAAGAGTCCGGAGATTCGCCGGTTTGGCTAACCGGCGATCGTCGGCTATGTTGCGGCGCGCCTGTCGGCTTTGCGGCTCAGTGCGAGCGGCCGGGAGGGCGCGGAGCGGGAGACTTCGGCAGGGCAGCGGGACGGGTAGATGACACTCCCGGGCGGACCGGTGGCAGGGGCCCGGCCGTGCCGCTGATCCGCTCCTGACACCACTGGACGGCCTCTTCGGCCGTGGCGAAACCGCCCTCGCGCAGGGTGTGCGTCCACGCCTCGGAATCGACTTCTTCGATCACGACGCGGAACGGGGAAGAAGCCCGCCCATCCAGGGCGCGCAGGGCCGCGATGGTGACCATGTCGTCTTGGCTGTCGCTGGTGTAGGAGTACCCGCACGCGAAGTGGTCTCCGTCCCCCATGAGCCGGCGCTCCAGGGCCCGCGTGGCCTCATCGGCCGGCGGGGGGCCCAGGTCGGGGTTGAGGTCGATGGCGTCGGGCGGGCAACCGCGGTTGATGAGCAAGGACTGCGCCATCGACGGCAGGGGCAGCGGGGCGTACTCGAAGCGGAAAGTCCGGGCAACCAAGTCTCGTTGGAGGTGGAGAGCGGCGATCTGCGGCTCTCCGGGAATCCCCCAGGTGACCGAGCTGTCGTGCAGGACGTAGAAGCTGTTCCCCCCGGAAGGACTGTGGTGCTCAGCCAGCGGGAGGAGCATGTCCTGGTTGAGGGAGACCGCGTGCAGGAACGCTTCCTCCACCTGATGGTCCGCAGGCTCGAAGTCATCGAGCCGGACGTCGAGTTCGGGTAGGGGCATAGATCTCCTCGTGGGCGACGGGGTTCAGCGGCGGGGCCGAGTGGGGGCAGCGGGCCAGGTGCCGGGCCTTGGTGGCGCCGGTGCAGCGGCGGGCCGGTGCCTGCGGCTGCTGGCCAGGGCGGTGCGGCCCGCGTCGGTCAGGGCGACCGGCTGCCCGGCCATCACGGAGCGCTCGGGATCCCGGGAGACCAGGCCGGCGGCTTCGAGCCGCTCTAGATGGGCGTAGGCGACCCTGGTACCGGAGGCGGTGGGGACGGACATCCGCCCGGTGATCAGGTGCGCGTGCACTTTGGCACCGCCCGCGATCGACAGCAGCGCCGCCTGGTCGGCGACCGACAGTCGCTCCGGGCCCTTCGGCTGGGATTGCTGGGCCGTGACCTGGATCGGCTCCAACGCGGCCAGCACCTGCCGTGCGGCCAAGTCGCGCACGTCGGCAGCCTCCTCCAGCTGGTCCACGGTGCGGTCGATGCGCTCGAACAGTGCGCCGTCGACGGGAAAGTCGCCGCTGGCCAGGCGGTGAAGGAGGGTGCGGTGGAAGATCACCCCTGTCTCGGCCTTGGCCAGCTCCCGGTGCCGGTCGACCAGGTCGGCGTGCGGCTCGTCGAGGATGCCGCGGTCGCGGTAGGCCCAGAGGGTGTCGACGTCCTGGCCGGTGACGACTTCGATGCGGTGGTCGAGTTGCGTTACGGAGCGCCGGGCTGCTGCCGGCAGGGGGTCTGGGGGCATAGGCGGGGGCTCCGTGCGATCAGCGGGTGTGACCGGGCGAGGGGTGGTGCGCGGGGCGGGGAAGGCCCGGCATCGCGGAGGGCGGCGGGCTGGGCCTCGGCGCGGCGCTGCGGGGGGTGAGCTGCGGGGGGCGGGAGCGTGCCGCGTGGGTGCGGGCGCTCAGCGGCCGGCGGGCCATGCCCAGGCGGCGGCCGACCTCGTCGTAGATGTCGTTGCCGGCACGGGGCCGGACCGCGACGACGTGGATCTCTCGCCGTTGCGGGGAGCCCTCGGGGGCCGAGCGGAGTCCGTAGACAACGCGCCAGTCCTTCCGGGAGTCCACGACGATCTTGCGGTAGCCCTCCAGGTCGCCCGTGAGCCGAGGCCCGAAGCGCTCCGCGTTCACGACTTCCTGCAGATAGGAGAGTGTGAGATCGCGGATGTCGCCGGGTGCCTGGAGGAGGTCGGTCAGGGCTCGGGGGTCGAAGCTCAGGCCGAAGGCCAGCTGCTGATGCCCGCCGGTCATGACGTCGGCTCGTCCGGCTCCGCGGGCTCGGCAGGCGCCCACGCGTCGGCTGTCGCCTTCTCGGTGCGCGCCGACGGCGGCGGGCCGGGAAGGAGCCGGTGGGCGGCACGGTCCGGGGAGGTCATGCAGGCCGACAGCGGCCCGCCCGGTGAACGGATCGCGGCGACGGCGTGGGTGAGGAAGTCGCGGTGCCACACGAACAGCCCTGACAGGCCGGCCTCCGGGTCTTTGTGCTGCTGGTAAGCCAGCCACAGGGCATGCAGCCAGGCCACGACGTCGTCGTGCTCCTGCCACTGCAGGCACCAGGGTGCCGCGGTGGTGACCTCCGCCCCGTAGACCGGCAGGAGGAAGTCGTCGACCCAGTCGGACAAAGCGTCAAGCTCGTCCTCGCGTTCCTCGCCGTCCAGCTCCATGATCGGGCGGGGCTCCGGTGGCGCGGCCGAGGGCGGTCCGCCGAAGCCCGGCATCCCGAACGCCGCGAACGGCGACGGGCTGCCGGGGTCCGGCGCCGACGCCAGACGGTCGAGCTGCTGCTCGTGCTGGGCCTGCCGGTCCATCAGCCGCCGGACCGTGGCCTCTACCCCTTCCGAGTCGGGATCCAGAACTCGGACTGGCTCCAGCTCCCCCTCGGGCGAGGGCTCTACGGGTTCAGGCATGAGGAGAATGGCCTCCTAGAAGGCATGGAAATGGGGATGCAGAAGTCACGACGAGTGGATCGCTCGTCGAGCCGCAATAAATGAGTGGCGGGCCGTCGCTCTGAGCCAGAGAGCGATGACCAAATCCGCAGTCGAGAAGTGCGGTTGTAGCGTCAGGTGGTGAGCACCATGTCGTCCCGGGTGAGGGTTTCGCGGATCGTCTCGGTGAGCCGGTCGGCCGCGATCGACGCGTAGTGCTCGGTCTTCTCCACCCCGATAAAGTCGCGGCCTTCCAGCAGGGCGGCGACGCCTGTGGATCCGGAGCCGGCGCAGAAGTCCAGCACCGTGCCACCCGGCGGGGCGATCTGCACCAGCTGCTGCATCACGGAGACAGGCTTCTGGGTGATGTGCTGGCGCTTGGACCCCGACGGCTGCGAGGCGCTGTAGAGACCGGGCAGATAGACCGGATTCTTAGCGGCGTCGATCTTGCCCTTGGCACCCCAGACGATGTACTCGCAGTCCTGGCGGAACTTGCCCTTCTGCGGCCTGGCCTGCGGCTTGTGCCAGGTCAGGACGCCCAGCCACAGCCACCCGGCAGCCTGGAAGGCATCTGTCGTAGCGGGGAGTTGGCGCCAGTCGGTGAACAGCAGCGCTGTGCCGCCGGTCTTCGTCATGCGGTGCGCTTCGGTCATGATCTGGGTCAGCCAGAGCGTGTACGAGCGCTGGTCCATGTTCTCGCCGGTGAAGTCGGGCAGGGAGTGCTGTGCATCGGCGGAGGTGTACTTCTGCTTCGCGGAGCGGCTCGTGCGCTCCTTCGCAGTCCGACCGCCGGAGTTGTACGGCGGGTCGGTGATGACGGAGTCGACGCAGTTGTCCGGCAGGCCGGCAAGGACGCTGAGAGCGTCGCCCTGGTGCAGGGAAAAAGGCAAAGAGGAACCCCAGTTCAGGCGTGGAAACACGGAAGGGAAAGCCCGTCTCGCAGGCGAGTCCCCGCAGGCCGGAATGGGGCATAGAGATGCCCGGGCCACAGATCGGGGAGAGCGAGGGGGAGTCCAAAAACTGTAGAGGTGAAATCGCCGACGACCAAGAAGTGTGGGCGGAGGGTGCGGTTTCCGATCCCTCGCGCCTACTTTTTGGTCAACCGCCAATTCGGGCCTACTGTTTTTGAACCGCCCGGCGCACACCGCCGCTGGCTACTTCCCACCATGCCTCTCGGAGGTTTCCCCTGCCCCGGCACACCTAGCTCTCGGCCCGGCCATGCGCGGCGAGCGGCAACTCGCCCGCACCGGCCTCCCTCGATCGCCCACCACCGGCTGCCGCGCCCTTCCACCACGCCCTGCGTACGCGGCACGCCGGACACCGCACCCCGAAGGACACGTCCATGACGTCTCTCTACCCACCCATGCCCGTAATCGCTGACACGCGAGCGGTCCGCGCCGGTTGAAGGCGCTCGCCGCCGGCATCGGCGTCGTCTTCCTCTCCCCACTCCTGCTCGCCGGAACGGCCATGATGGTGGCCTCCTCCGCCGATGCCGTGCAGACCGCAGCGTTCTCCAGCGGCTGCCTGACCGACATCGATTCCGGCGAGGTCGCCAAGCAGGTTTCCAAGATCCTCGACGGGGCGTCCGGCAAGGACGTCAAGATCAAGGGCCTGGACCTGCCGGCCGAGCAAGTCCCCAACGCGCAGACGATCGTGGCCAGCGGCATCAGCCTTGACGTGCCCAAGAAGGGCCAGATCATCGCGCTCGCTACCGCGATGCAGGAATCGCGGCTGCGCAACCTCAACTACGGAGACCGGGACTCGCTGGGCTTGTTCCAGCAGCGCCCCTCCCAGGGCTGGGGCACGGCCCAGCAGATCCGCGACCCGGTCCACGCCTCCGAGCAGTTCTACAAGCACCTGCTCAAGGTGAGCGGCTGGCAGCAGATGACCGTCACCCAGGCGGCACAGGCCGTCCAGAAATCCGGCCTCCCGGACGCGTACGCGCAGTGGGAGGGCCTGTCGACCGCGCTGCAGAAGGCCATCGCCGCCACCTTCCCGGGCGCAGGCAAGGACAAGGTCGACAAGGCGCCGGACAAGGTCAAGGAGCCGGCGGCCAGTACCACCGGCTGCGCTCCGTCCAAGGACGGCTCCGGCTTCGGCCGGATCCCCGAGGGGAGCGTCCCGAAGGGATACAAGATCCCCAAGGACGCCGACCCCAAGGCCCGCAAAGCCCTGGACTGGGCAATGCATCAGCTCGGCACGCAGTACCAGTGGGGCGGCAACTGCACCGACTCGCACGGCCCCGACCCGATGGGCCGCTGCGACTGCAGCTCGCTGATGCAGCAGGCATACGCCCACACCGGCGTCACCCTCACCCGCACCACGTACACGCAGGTCAACGAGGGCAAGCCGGTCTCGCCCAGCAAGCTCCAGCCCGGTGACCTGATCTTCAGCCGCGGCACCGCGAGCCGTCCCGAACATGTCGGCATGTACATGGGCGAGGGCCTCGTCATCGAGGCGCCGCGCACATCGAAGCCGGTCCGGATCACCCCGATCAAGGACTGGGACATTCTCGCCGCCCGCCGCGTCCTCTGACGCTGCTTCTCCCGAGCACCGCCCCGCCCGGACAGCACTCCGGGCGGGCCTGTGCCGCGGCCATCTCCCGCGCCCCGAGCGCCACTTCCCCCCTTTCTCTTCTTCCCTTCCCCGCCGGCCCCTCGCCTGGCCTGCGTATGCAAGGAGCCCCGCCACACCCATGCCCTTTCCCCTCGCAGACCGCGTTATCCAGCTCGCCTACGACCCCGGCATCAAGCCCCAGGGCGGCGGCCTGCCCGGCCTCGCCGTCCTGAAGAACGTCGTCAACAGCATCAATATGTTCGGGATCATCGCCGTCGTCGGTGCCCTCGTCGTCTCCCTCGGCGTGTGGGCCTGGGGTCACCACACCGGCGGCCACCAGGCCGAAGCCAACGGCAAGAAGGGCGCCGTCGTCGCCGCCGGCGCCGCCCTCGGCCTGGGCGCCGCGAACGGAATTGTCACGTTCTTCTCGGCGCTCGGCTCGCAGGTCCACTGATGAAGAAACGATTCCCCTCCGTCTCCCTGTCCTCCTACGGCGTTGGCTGGTCGCCCAACAAGCGCATCGCGATCGTGGTGCTGGTCGTTACCGTCCTGCTCGTCATCGCTGCCAGCGTCGCCTGGATGACCGGGAGCAACCAGCAGGGCCAGGACCACGCCGCCCCGTCTCCGGCGAGCAGCCCTTCCTCCTCCGAGGCCGCCCCGAAGCCCGCCGCCGGATCGGGGTCCGTGCCCAAGCCCCCGCCGATCGCCGAGCCCGTCGAGTACGCCAAGGCCGCGGCCCAGATGCTGTGGTCCTACGACAGCCGCAACACCAGTCGTGACCAGCAACTCGCCGGCATGCGTGCGTGGATGACCGAGGAGACCACGTACGCCGACTGGACCTCGGTCTCCGGCCAGGTCCCCGACCCGGTGCTCTGGTCTCGCATGGCCGACCAGGACCAGCACGCCACCGCGACCGTCACCGAGGGCCACTTCCCCTCCGCGTTCAAGGCGGCCCTGGCGGACGACCCGTCCGCGATCACGCAGGCATACATCTACGTCGTCACCGTCAACGGCAAGCAGCAGATCGCCTGGAAGAAGGGCGGCGGCGGCGCCGAAGAGCGCGCCGTGACCCTCGCCGTCCAGTGCCGCCCCGACCACGACTGCTCCCTGGCCGCCATCGCTCCGAACGTCACCCAGTGACCCGCGCCTGACCCAAGAAAGGAGGACTCCCCGTGGGTTTCTGTGACTTCCCCCTGGCAGACAAACTGTGCTCCGTCGGTGACGCCGTCGACTTCGCCTCCGACCCCGGCAAGGCCATCGGCGACTGGCTCGCGAAGTCAGCCGGCGAACTTGCCGCTGCGGCTGCCGACTTGGCAGCCAAGGCGGTCAACGCCACGACCAAAGTCGACCTGAACGCCGGCTGGTTCCGCGACAACTACGAGATGCTGCTGCCGCTGGGCCTGGTCCTTCTCGTCGCGACATTCTGCGCACAGCTCGTCAGAGCAGCCATCAAACGTGACGGACAGGCCCTCACCCAGGCACTGACCGGCACCATATCGGGTGTTTTGTTTGCCTTCTGTGCCATAGCCCTGACCACCGTCGCCATCGAGGTGGTCGATGCCATCTCCAACGGACTCTTCAAAACCGCGCACCTGAACATCGAGTCGGCCGTGCGCCGCATCGTGAAGGTCAACCAGATCGCCAGCCTGTCCGGGCTGGGCTGGCTCCTCCCGGTGGTCACCGGTCTCGGTGCCGCCGCCGGGGCCATCCTCTACTGGTGCGTGATGATGGTCCGCAAGGTCGGCATCCTCGTCATGGTCACCTTGGCGATCTTCGCCTCAGCAGGCGGCGGCTGGGAGGTCGCACGCCGTTGGCGCAAGGGCTGGATCGAGGCCACCGCCACGCTCGTGGTCTCCAAGCTCCTGATGACCGTGATCTTCGTGCTCGGCATCGCCGCCATGGGCAAGACCGAGGCCAAGGACGGCATCGGCGCACTGGCCGACGTCATGTCCGGCATCGTGATTATGGTCCTGGTGCTGCTCTGCCCCTACGCCGTCTTCAAATTCGTGCACTGGGCTGCCGACGGTACCGACGGCGAGTCCATCCACCGCGCCGGCGGAGCCGGAGCCCAGATCGCCAAGCAGCACGCCGAGAAGGCCGCCCGCAAGGCAGCCTCGGCAGCCGCCACCGCCGGAACCGGCGGCGCGGCAGCCGGAGCGGGCGCCGCTCCGCAGGGCCCCGACGGCGGAGGCGGCTTCCCCGGCGACATCGCCTCCAACCCGACGGACGGGGGTGGCGGCAAGGAAGGTTCACTCGGCGGCGGCACGGGCGTCTCGCCCGGCGGAGACGCCATCAAGTCCGGTGTGGAGAAGGCAGTCCAGCCCCCGCCGACGAGCGCCTCCGACGACACCAGCGGCCAGGTGGGCGGCAGCTCCGGACCCGGCGGCTCCGGAGCGAGCACCGCGTCCGGCCAGGAAGGCGGGTGGCAGACCGCCCCGCCGACCACGACCCCGCCACCCCAGGGCGCACCACCGTCCCCCGGCGCACAGAACGCCACCACCGGCGGAGCGGCTCCACCGCCGCCGCCGACCGGCGTCTGATCCTCTGTCCGCTTCCTGGGGGCGGGACGCACTCCGCGCCTCCCGCCCCCGGGCCCTACCAGAGCCCCCAGGACCTGCTACTTGACTGACCTCTCCGCCGCCCCGGTCACCGTGAAATTCCCGCACCGGTCCCGCCGCGGCATCCTCCTCGGCCTCTCCCTTCCCCAACTCATCCTCGTTTCCTGCATGTTGGCGCTGCTACTGATGACGGTGGTCTCCACCGGCCTGCTCGGCGCCGTCGCCCTGTCCCCGCTGTGTGCAGCGGCAGGTGCACTCGTCGCCATCCGCCGGCACGGCCGCTCGCTCATCGACTGGGCGCCGATCGTGGCCCGCTACGTTCAGCGCCGGCGCACCGGCCAGACGCTCTGGCTCGCCAGGCCCGTCACCCGGCCCCGCCAGGACGGCGTCCTTCACCTGCCCGGCACCGCGGCCTCCCTCAAGGTCGTCACGCCCGGCGACTCAGCCAACGGGGCCGCGGCCGTGCACGACCCGCACCGCCAGACCCTGACCGCCATCGCCCGCGTCACCAGCCGCGCCTTCGTCCTGCTCGACCCCGCCACTCAGAACCACAACGTCAACAGCTGGGGACGCGCACTGGCAGGCATCGCCCGCACCGGGCACATCGCCACCGTCCAGGTACTGGAGCGCACCGTCCCCGACAGCGGAGACACCCTCACTCGCCACTGGGCCCAGAGCGGTCAGCCCCAGGCCCCGGTCGCCGGACAGATCTACTCCGAGCTGGTCGCCTCGGCCGGCCCCGCCGCCGCGCCGCACGAGACCTACCTCGCCATCTCCCTCGACCTGAAGGCCGCCAGGCGCCTGATCTCGCAGGCAGGCGGCGGGTTGCCTGGCGCGTTCACCGTCATGGAGCAGACCACCGCGTCCATCGCCCAGGCCGCCCGGAACTCCGGACTGATGGTGGCGGGGTGGCTAAGCTCGCGGGAGATCGCCGCCGTCGTGCGCACCGCCTACGACCCCAAGGCCCTCGCCGCACTCCAGCAGTGGTCGGAGACCGGCCGCGCCGAGGCGGACCCCGCCGCCGCCGGCCCCGTCGTCCAGTTCGAGGAGTACGACCGCCTCGCCACCGACTCCGCCCGCCACGCCACGTACTGGGTGGAGAACTGGCCGAGGACCGAGATGGGAGCGGGCTTCCTTCACGGGATCATGTTCACGGCCGGAGTACGGCGCAGCCTGTCCCTTATATACGTGCCCCAGGGGCTCGAGTCCGCACTGCGGGACGTCCAGCGGAAGAAGGCTGCGATCATCGCCGACGCGAACGAGCGCGCCCGCAAGGGACAGGTCGACAGCGAAGAGGACTCCGTCGAGTACGCCGACGTCAAGACACGAGAGCGTCAGCTCATCGCCGGACACGCCGACGTCGCCCTGACCGGCCTGGTCACCGTCACCGCCGAGACCGATGCCCTCCTCGACGCCGCCTGCGCACAGATCGAGACCCACGCCGTCACCTCGGGAGTCGACCTGCGACGGCTCAACTACCAGCAGCCCGACGCCTTCGCGCTCACCGCACTGCCCCTCGCCCGGACCGCGCTGTGACCGGGGCACAGCTCACCACCGGTGCCGCTCCGCACCTGGTGGATGAGGTCTTGGCCAAGCCCGCCGCCATTCGATCGCACTGCGGCGAACCGCCACAGCCCCTGTCTCCCGGCAGGAAGGACCGCCACCTTTGACCTCTCCCACGCGTCCGAACGACGCGCATCCCTATCTCCGGGCAGCGAGCGCCGGAGTCCGCCACCACACCCGCGCCCTGGTGCAACCGGGCGCCGCCCCGGCCAAGCCAGTCGACCGTGTGCATCTCGACGTACTCCACGCCCACCTCACCGCCCTGCACCAGCTCCTCGACCGGCTCGCCGAGACCGCCCGGCCGCCGCACCCCGCCGCAGGCCGGCACCTCACCACCGCGCACACGCGCCTCTGGCAGGCCACCACCGAGATCCACTCCGCATTCCACCTACTGCCCAGCCACACGGCGCCAGAGAGTACCCAGACGAACGAATGCCATCCGGAACGGCTCCCCGAGGGACCACCCGTGCTGACTATCTGCCAGCGCCACCTCACTGCCGGACACGTCATCCGGCACAAGACCACTCCCACCGATCTCCGCTCGCACACCACGGCCTGCGTGCGATGAGCACCACCCGCAGAATCGAGGGCCCCTGATGAACCACCGGCCCGCCCGTCGAGCCCGCCGCGCCAGCGCCAGCCCCCTGTTCACCCCCCACGGAACGGACCGGGCCAGCCGCAAAGAGGCCCGCCGCCAACTCTCCGAAGCCACCGCCAAGGCCCGTGCCGAAGCAAGCACTCATCCGGCAAACGGCACTCCCGCCGAGAACAAGACTCCCGCCGCGCTCTACCCCCCGAGCGGACGCCCAGGACCCGCCTCGGCCCGCAAGAACCGGCTGAAGCTGCCCGCCCACCGCATGACGACCGCCGTGGCCGCCGGCGCCTACCCCTTCCTCGCCGAAGGGGGCCTCGGCGCCGAAGGCATCTACATCGGCCGAGACGTCCACGCCGAGGCATCGTTCGTCTTCGACCCGTTCGCCCTGTACGGCAAAATCGAAGGTTTCACCAACCCCAACATTTTGCTGGCCGGCGTGATCGGCCAGGGCAAGAGCGCCCTGGCAAAGAGCTTCGCATTGCGTTCGGTCGCCTTCGGCTACCGCGTCTACGTGCCGTGCGACCCCAAGGGCGAGTGGACGCCCGTGGCCAACGCGTTGGGGGGCACGTCCGTTGCCCTCGGCCCCGGGCTCCCCGGCAGGCTCAACCCCCTGCACGCGGCCCCACGCCCGGAGAGCATCGCCGAGGCCGACTGGGTCGGCGAGATTCGCAAGCGGCGCCTCCTCCTCCTCGGCTCCCTCGCCCGGACCGTCCTCGGCCGGGACCTGCTGCCCATGGAACACACCGCCCTGGACATCGCCCTCGACACCGTCGTCACCCATGCCACCGACACCGGCCGCACCCCGCTCCTCGGGGACGTCGCCGCCACCCTCAACAACCCCGTCGCGCTCGACGAGGCCGCCGGGATGATGTCAGGACGACTCGGTGACGCAGCCCGAGACCTGGCCCACGCCATGCGGCGTCTGATTCACGGTGACTTGGCCGGCATGTTCGACGCCCCCTCCACCGTGGCCTTCGATCCCAACGCGCCGATGCTCACCATCGACCTGTCCCGACTCGGCGGCTCCGGCGACGACACCGCGCTCGTCCTGGCGATGACCTGCGCCTCCGCCTGGATGGAATCCGCCCTCACCGACCCCAACGGCGGGCGGCGCTGGATCGTGTACGACGAGGCATGGCGCCTGATGCGCCACGCCGGCCTCCTGCAACGCATGCAGGCCCAGTGGAAGCTGAGCCGCGGCCTCGGCATCGCCAACCTCATGGTCATCCACCGGCTGTCCGACCTGCTCACCGCAGGCGACGCCGGTTCGCAAGGCCGCGCGCTCGCCGAGGGCCTCCTCGCCGACTGCAGCACCCGCATCATCTACCGCCAGGAAACCGACCAACTTCACGCTGCGGCCTCGCTGCTCGGCCTGACGTCCGTGGAGATGGACGCCATCGCGCACCTCAACCGGGGCCGCGGGCTCTGGAAAGTCGCCGGACGATCTTTCATCGTGCAGCACCTCCTGCACAGCCACGAGCTGGCGCTCTTCGACACCGACGCCCGCATGCATTGAAAAGCAAAGGGGCTCATGAATCCCGATATCCAGCGCGAACTGATACCTCGCGACGACACCCTCCAACTTATCGGAGCACTCGACGAGATGAGGGCCAAACTCGCTGGCTCCTCCGAACAGTGGCACCTGCTGGACGACACCGGTCACGTGCCCGCCTCGGCCTCATACGCCGACCTGATCCAGCACTCCGAAATCGCACAGTCCCTCGCCCACGGCGTTGTCCAAATGGTCGGCGAGTTCGCCCGGACCCCGCACAGCACGAATCGAGCAGGCAGCACCGTCCTCACCCACCTCGCGACGGCCGCCACCATGTCGAGCTACGCAGCCCCGCACTTTGCCGACACTGCAGAAGCCGCTCTGGCCCTACCCCAGTCCCGCGACAATCAGTTCCTGGAAAACCGCATGGCCGTGCACCACGCCACAGCCCGTGCCTCTGCGGCGGTCGTCGGAATCGCTCCGTGACGCGGTCAAGGAACTCCACGCCCACCTCGACCTCCACCGCTTCTTCCCGACGTACACCCTCCAGGAAGCAGTAACGCCTCCGCCGCCAAGGCCGAGCACGCGCCACCGATAGCCCGCGCTAGTGCCGATGCCGGCGCCATACAGCCAAGGAGCACCCTGAACCGCCCCGCCCATTACAGCGACGCAGACTGGGCCGAGTACCAGCAGTGCCAAGCCGAACACGATGACCTGATGGATCAGGTCGCCGGCCGCGAAGCGCAGATGGAACACGGCCTGATCGACACGTACGACGAGTACGAATTCGACTTCTCCCCGCTACCACCGCCGCAGCAACCGCCGCAGCCTGCACGCCGGATACCGTCCCTGCGACGTACGCGTGCCCCGCATGGGAGCAACCGTGCCCGCTGACCGTCAGGGCACCCCGTACGCCGTCCGCGCTGGTACGCGCGACATGCCGGGTGATGCTTCTCCGCTCGCTCCGCTCCCCGACCACCGCGATGTGCACACCTCTCGGTGGCAGGTGCTGTGGCAGCGTCACGCGCACCTCACCACACCCTTGCGGCAGCGCGGGCTGGAGTGCGACATCGAGTTCGGCCTCAGCGCCTACATCGTCCGCGTGTCGCTCCCCGACGACAGCTACCTGATCATCAGCCCGCCGCAGGAGCCTCCTTCGGACCGTCTGCCGGGGGACCCGGAGGGGTGGATCGTGACCCGCCAGCACACCGAGCGCCATGAGCTGTTCGAGTTGATCTACGACTCGGTCCCCTCCACCGATCCCAGCGCCCCGGAGCGGCCCGAAGCACGCCACGGTGGCAGTGCCTCGCACCTGATCGAGGCCGTCGACCAGCGGCTCATCCAGCTCGGGCTGCTCGCCGTTCCTCCCTCGTCGGCCGGAGACCCGCTCGTGTCGGCAGCCAAGCAGCGCGGCGCTCACCAAGCCCAGCACGGTGCGGCCGGGAAGGAGCAACGCGGCGCCTACCTCTACGGCGACGCTCTCCTCGCTCTCACCGACCGGCTCAACGGAACCGACTCGCATGTGGAGGCCGCCGAGCTGCTGCACCAGATCCTGGACCCGACGGACGGCCTGCTGGAGCGGCTCGGTGAATTCTTCGAAGCAGCCGGGGAGAAGGCAAAGGAAGCTGAGGAGGAGGACGGCTTCGATCTGTCGTACGACTTCGCGGACGCCGCTGCCGAGATCAGGAACCTCGGGGAGGTGCTGCACGTGGCCGAGGAACGGATGCGCTCCCTTACCGCACCCCCGCAGCCCCACCGGCCAGCAGCACTCTCGACCCACGCGCCAGCCCTGCCGCTTCTCGCCCTTCCTCCCGCCCGTCCACGGCACACACGCTGATGCCGCATCCCAGCCTCGTCGCCCCCCAGGAGCCCATGCCCACGCGACGCACCGACCTCTCCGCCTTCGCCGCCGGCCTCGCTGAGCGCCTGCCCGGCGCCTGGACCAGCACGTACCAGCGCCACGCGGAGTACAAGGATCAGTTCCCCACCACCAACCAGCTCTGGGATTCCGGCCACGTCGGCTACGTCGTCAGCACGTACGTTCTCGCGCACGACGCCGTTCTGCATGGCCCCGAGAACCAGCGGCTCTACGTCAGCGACAGGCCCCGGTTTCCGCGACAGTTCGTCGTCGCCCCGCTCGAACCCGACGACGATGACCTCAAGCCCCATCATTTCGACGAGGTCGAGGAACCCCACGGCATCGCCGTCGCCAACGACCCCGCGCGTGCCGCCGCTGACGTCATCCGCCGGGTACTGCCCCGATACGAGCAGGCTCTGCATGTGCTGTTCCGCTACGCGGTGGACCAACCCGAACCCCCGCACCGCCCCGCCCCGCCACAGGTCGCCCAGGTCCTCACCCTGACGATGTACGACGACGGAGCCCTGGGCGCTCCGTACCAAAGCGTGCCGCCTGATGCCCGTACGACGCTGTACGACGCCGGCTTCAATTACCACCCGCACCAGGCAGCGTTCCTCCTGTCCGCCGAACTCGGCGAGAGCGTGCACGCACTCCGCGTCCAGGCCGTGGCCCAACAGCTCACCGCCAAGGGCATCGGCGTGAACCTCCGCCACTGCGCACCCCGTACCAGCCCCGGGCTTCCGCCTGCGCCACCGCAGACCGCCCGCGCGCACCACCGTTGATCCAGACCGCACGTGCCCCACGGAGTTCCCCTGCTTTCCGAATACGACGCCATGAGCCAGCTGCGCGGCGTGGCCGAGCGCCTCCACCGGGCGGCCGACGAGATGCCGCTCACCGGCATATCGCAGTTCCCCCGCGACAACCTCGACGAACTGGACGAAAGCGCCCGCGAGATCGCCGGACTGTTCATCCACATCGCGACCGCCGCCGCGTACGCCGACCGTGAGACGACCGGCCGCCCAGCACAGACGGACGAGGCAACTCAGCGCCGGGTCACCGCACTGACGCGCGTCATGGGCACGGTGGGACGAGCCCTCGCCGACCTCGGTGAAGCCGTCGCCCACGCCGGCGGCCTGCACCAGGTTGCCCGCCTGCCCCGCTCTTCGGAACGCGCCAAAACCGAGCGTTCCCTGCGCACCGCACTCGACGACCGGCTCGACAGCGCCCGCCGTCACCTCCACGAGGCGGGCCGCCAGCTCTACGCCGACGCCGAACGGCTCACCCCGCCGCGCACCCCCCGCAGCGCCCAAGCTCCGTCCTCTGGACTTGTAGCCCCACGGCCCGCCACGCCGACGGCCACCCCCCGCACTCACTGATCACCGACCTGAAGAACTCTGGAGCCCCCATCCGTACTGCCCGTCGCACCCTGCCGCTGCTCGGCTCCGCCGTCGCTCTCGCCCTGGCTCTGACCAGCTGCGCCAACGACAGCGACAGCCAGGGCAACGAGAAGGCCACCAGCGCCCGCACCGCGCCGAACCCGACGCCCGCCCTCAGTACCACCCAGGCCCGGGACGTCATCACCCACTACGCAAAGATCAACAACGAGGCCAACGCCACACGCGACCGCGCCCTGCTCGACACTGCCGAGGACGGCCCGCTGTACGCGATGTCCGTCTCGGACTACACCGAGACCGAGGGCCTGCCCAAGGCTGACCGCAAGCCGTACAAGCCGTGGTCCTACGACACCGCGAGCGCCAAGCTGTACATCCCGCGGCTGACCCCGGGACAGGACCGCTGGTTCGCTGCCGCACTCTCGGACCAGAAGGGCAAGGCACCCTCGCGCCTGGCCGTGTTCGCCGAACGACCCCAGCACAAGCGCTGGGAGCTGGTCTCCGTCGTCGACCCTGAAAGCAAGAAGCTGCCCGACGTCGCCCTCGACCAGGACGGCTACGCAACGGCCGTCGCCGCCAACGGCAACAAACAGCTGGCAGCCGGCGCTGACCTTCTGCGGTCCGCGGTCCTCGACAACTTCGCCACCGGCGGCATGAATACCGGCACGAAGGTCTTCGAGCCGACCGTGGCGAGCAAGCAGCAGATCGAGGTCCACGACAAGACCGGCACCCGGTACGGAGACCAGGGCACCACCGTCTTCGCCGGTGCCGCCAACCGCTACAAGGACGCCTACGCGCTCAAAACGAGCGACGGCGGCGCCCTGATCCTCTTCTCCCACACGCACACCCAGACCGACGCCGTCGCGCACTCCGGCCTCCAGATCAACCCCGGCAAGGACGACCGGGCCTGGCTCCACGGCGTGCCGCGCAGCTCCATCCAGTACACGTTCGTGTGCAACGACGCCGCCACCGTCCCCGCGAAGGCCGCCCCGTCCCGGCTGATCGGCTACAGCTGCGCGCGCACCGACGCCTCCGGCCCGCCGGTCGCTTCCGGATGGTCGGACCGCGCGTAGGCCATCCCCTCACCCCAGGGCCGAATCGGGCCCGGCTTCCCCCAACCGTCCGGGGCCCCGCCCGCTGGTCCGGGCCCCGGACGGCAGCCCACGGAGATGCCCTTGCCCCACCACGACCTCACCGCATTCGTCCAGGCCGTCGGCGCCCGGCTGCCCGGCCGCTGGCAGGCCGACGCCCACCCCACGTCACTGGCAGAAGACCCGGCCAGCGACCACATCTGGGACTCCGGCCCCCTCGCCTACACCGCGCACCGCAGCTCCCCGGCCCACCGGTCGGTCCTCACTTCGGCCAGCGGAATCCAGCTGTACGTCGCTGAACACCCCTCCCGAAGAGACCAGTTCGTCGTGGCGCCGATGCTCCCCGCAGGGACCAGCCACGACCACACTGTCGGGGTCGCCGTCCCGAAGGCCGTCACGGTTCCCGCCGATCCGGTGCGCGCCGCCGCTCTGGTCCGCCGCCGTCAGCTGTTCGACTACCGCGTCGCGTCGATGATGGCGCAGAGCAGAGCTGGCGCCGGACCGCACCTGCCCGTCGACATCACCCTCGGCACCGACGGCAGGCCCCGCGTGACCACGGTCTACGCGCGCGCCCTGTACGAACTCCTGGGGAGAGAAGGCTTCCTCCTCGACCCCGCGTCCGGCGAGTGCTACCTGCCCGAGACCGTCGAGGACAGCATTCCCCGAACCCGCCAGGCCGCGCAGCGGCTGGCCGACATCGGTTTCAGCCCCACGTTTCCGGAAGGCGACAACAACGCTGCCTCCGCCAGCGGAACGCAGGGCTTCTCTTCCTCCGCTCCGGCCGGCCCGCCTCCGCTCACTCCGGCCCGCACGCGCCGTGCATCGCGCTGACCGACTCCGAACGCCAACATCCCGACTGTGGAGACCTCTCTGTCCACTCGATCCTTCATCGCCCGCCCCACCCACCCCCTGCACTACAGCGGTATCCAAGTCCGCCTCGACGGAGTACCCAGCCACCATCTCCCCTTGCTCCTGACCGCGTACCAGCACAAGTTCGGGCGCGACCTAGAGGCCATGTCCTGCCACCTTGTCGACAATGTCGCCATCGGCTGGGACCAGCTGGGAACCGATCTCCTCGACGACGCCCCGCCCGCGCTCATAGCCGCGCTGACCGGCGGTGAGCAGTGGCCCAGCCGCACGCTGAACCTGATCACCCCGAACGGGGCCCCACCGGTGCGCATGACGGTCACCGAATACACCGCTGACGCCCAGGACATGCAGTGGGGCTACATCCTGCACAGGGAAGGCATCGAAGTGGTCAGCCTGCTCCACGAAGACCTCGGCCCGCTCGTGGACTGGTCCACCGACCCTCGCACCGTCTTCAGCGACGACCCGGAGCACTGGTCCTCCCTCGAGCCCGCACCGGTCATCCAGGCCGTCCGCAGCGCGGCGCCCCAGAACGCACCTGTCGCGGTCCCCGCGACGGCCAGCCCTCAGCGCACCGCCGCGCACCGCTAGTCGCCCCTTCGTCTCCGGAGACTCCTCTGCCCCCGCACGCCACGCCCCTGATCACCGTCATCATCGCCAGCCGCCTGCGGGAGGACCGGCTCGGCTACCTGAGCGCCATGCACGCCAGCCTCACCCGGCAGTCCGTGCCCTGGGAGGCGATCATCTCGCTCGACGGGGTCTCTCCCGACCGCCTGCCCGCCCCGCTCGCACTGGACTCTCGCGTCCGCACCCTCGTCCTGCCTCGCCCGGTCGGCGCCGCATGCGCCCGAAACCTCGCCCTCCCACTGGTCCGCACCCCGTACTGCAACTGGGCTGACGACGACGATGAGTTCACCGACGACGCCATGTCCGTGCGGCTGAACACCCTGGAATCGGCGGGGGTTGGCTGGTGTGCCGGATGGAGTGAGGACCGGTACTCCGACGGTACGAGCCGACTTTGGCGGTGCCCCACGCCGCCAGGCCGGCACGAGGCCGGCGACGTATGGACGTACTGGAAGTCCCCGGCGGACACCATCCCAATCGGGCCGACCACGATCCTCGCCCGCACCGACCTCGTACGCGCCGCCCCAATGGGCGGCCTCGTCCAGGGCGAGGACTACTGCACGGCTGTCGGCATATCGAATCTCGCACCCGGGATCCTGCTGCCCACCCCCGTGTACAGATACCGAAAGCACGCAGGCCAGCTCACGGCCCAGCCCGGATACGACCTGCTGGAGACGGCGGCCCGCGAACACGCCTGGCAGTACGGCCGCAGCCTGCGCTCGCTCCTCCGCGACCACCAGCCGACGCCCGCGCTCAGTGTCCGGCCGCCGGAACTTGCCGCAGGGCCGCCCGCTCGCGCGCGCCTCTGACCTCGGGACTACCCACATGACCAACCCGCCCACCGCGGAAATCATCCTCTCGACCAGCCACACCCACAGCCTCGTCGCCATCGCTGCCGGCGAGGAGTTCCTCCAGGCCCGTGACGCCCTGCAGGAAGCCGGGTTCAGCCGCCTGCCCGGCGGCGCCTTCGCCGCCCCGCTGAGCGAGGCACAGGCAGCCCGCGACACCGCCAGCACTCTGGTGCACCGCGCGCACGAACACGGCGCGAGCATCACCACCAGCAGCCGCCCCTACCTCGGCGACACCGGCCAGGAGATCGCCGCCCGACTGCCCGGCACCTGGAGCGCCAAGGTGGAGATCTATCCCCGCAAGCACTGGCAGGAGGACATCGTCGGCTCGCTGTGGGACAGCGGAGACCTCCTCCAGGCAATGCTCGACGACCACATTCCGTGCGCTGTCGTGCTGAACAACCACGCCGGCACCGAGCTGCTGCTGATCGACCGTCCCGGGCACGCCAGCGGCTACCTGGTGGGCGCCTTCGCCACCGAGGACTACGACGACAACTGGGACGAGCCGAACGCTCCGCGCAGCATCGCGCTGCCCGCTGCGACGGACCTCGCCGCTCGCGCTGTCGCCCACACCTTCCTGCCCGCCTACCGCAGGGCCCTGCACCACCGGCGGCTCGACACCGTCATGACCGCACTGGACCGGATCCGTCCGGAGCACGAGACGCTGCAGGCGGTCAAGGAGTCCGGCCGGATCAGCGACGGCGTGCCGCTCGCCAACTCGCGGCTGCTGCCGGAGATGGAGCGTGCATTCGCCGACCACGCCTGGCTCTCCTTCCGTGACGTCCTGCAGCACGCCCCGCTCCTGCTCAGCCGGTGTCGGCCCACCGCGAGTCCTTGGCCCCAGGACGCTGCCGCGATGGCCCGGCTGCGCGACGCACTCGCCGGCAGCCAGGACGCGTGGGCGGATTTCAATGGCCTGCGCGCGGAGCTGTACTCCATCCCCGCGGTCCTGCCGGCCCACGAGTGGAGTCAGGTGCGCAGCACGCTCGGCGCCGCCGTCCTACCCGCGATCGAGACCTGGCTCGCGGACAGCGAGGCGTTCGAGCGCCAGGCCCGCGCCGCCGTCCCCGGCGGGCAGGTGGCCCTGTCCGCGCCCAGCCCCCGTCTGCTCACCACCCGCCCGGCCCAGCCCCCTGCGTCCCGGCCAGCGGCGAACGCACACCTGTAAATGCCGTAGAGAAGAGGACTTCCCCTGTCTGACCAATTCCGCTTCGGTACCCACCCCGACCTGGGCTTCGTCGCCGCCGCCTCCCCAGAGTTGCCCCAGCACCTGGCCGAATGGTTCCTGACCCGCGAGCAGTTCGAGCCCGTCCCCACCACACCCGGGCTGTACCGGCTCAGTGAACCCGAGCGCGATGGCCACCGTCGCACACGCCAGGCCGTAACTGACCTTCGTCGTCGGGGATATGCAGTGCACGCCGACATCGTCCTTGATCCCGCAGTCTCGCCCGGCCCGCCGCGTCCGGCTCTGCCGAATGGGCTTTTGGAGCGCCGCAGCCGCCTCGCCCAAGCTGCTGCCGGCCGGACGACGCAGCGCGGTACGCCGCCCACCACCTCGCCGCCTTCGGCCCGGCCGATCCCGCCGAAGCCCTCCTACGCGCCGACCGTCCACCTGACGGCCTCGGGTGCCGGGCGGTCCCGGTGACGCCCGGAAGCGAGGCGGCCCCCGCAAGCCCCGTCCCGTCGGCATCCAGCCTTGCTGGCCGAGCGCGTGACTTCCGACTGCGGATGGCCGTCATCGACCTGAAGGCCGAGACCGCGCTCGACACGACACGGGACCGCTACGGGCGCACCGTTCATGCCAGCGCTGCGGCAGCCGCCCGTGCCCAGCGCTACCAGGCAGCCGTCGAGGCGTACACCACACATCTCGCCCCGTACGCCGACGCACTGCTGGATGCCGCCCACCGTGCTCTCGACGAGCTGCCGCCTGCCCGCCACACCACCGGGTGGCGCACCGTACTCGACGGCCTCGCCGCATCCACCGCCGAGATCCGCCGCGCCCTGGATCGGCCCGCCGCCCCCGGCTCGGCAGCCGAACATGCGCAGCACACGGCCCTGTGGCCGCACCTCACCGCCTGGGCGGACCACAGCGCCATCGCCGCCAACCTCGCCGACCAGCACCAGCAGCCCCAGACCCCGCTGACCGGCGACGACCAGCAGATGTGGACCGAGAGGGCCCGGGTCGCGCAGAGGCGAGGCGAACTGGATCTGATCGAGTCGTGGTTCGCGGCTGACGGCCAGCCGATCACCCTCGCCTACCTGGTCGAAGACGACGACTCGACGGTGGTCGCTCTGCGAGGCGACCCGGACGCACCGGGCTGGCAGGTGATCGGGCACTACGCCCACGAATACGAGGCCGGGCAGGCGCTGCCCGCCGCTGTCCCGCCCGGCGTACTGCGGGCGGACGTCTCGCGGTTCAACCGCCCGGAGCCCGTCCCTGAGGTGTCCCTGCAGGAACTCATCCGGGACGTCGCCGAAGCCCAGGCCGCCGGTGACGCATCCAACGCGCTACTCACCGCCACCCAGCACGGATACGACGCGGGCCCGATGGTCCGCCTCAAGGAACTCTTGGAAACCGCAGGCCAGTTCAGCTCCGCACTGGAGACCGTGCAAGGCCGGCAGATCGCCGCCCGCCTTGCCGCACTCGGCCGGCAGATCGACTTCCTCACCACCGAAGTGCACGAGGCCGCCGAGGACCTCGGCGCGACCGTCGCCGTCCTGCCGCCGCACCGCGTCCCCGTGCCACGGGCCCGCCCGCGTCCCGCCGTGGACACCACACCGCCCGCCCCGCCGCCCCGAGCCGCCGCGACCGTCCGCCACCGCTAGGCGCCATTCCCCGAGAGAAAGCCCCCGTTGTCCCTGACCGCACCACCGGCCCCCACGCCGCGCATCACCTATGGCGCGGTGCTGGGCAGCCCGTACGTCGCCCGCCTGCTCGGCGGCACCCTCACCGGCCGCCTCCCCAACGGAATGGCCCCCGTCGCCATCGTTTTGTGGGTCACCGCGACCGGAGGCAGCATCGCCTTCGGCGGACTGCTCAGCGCGCTGTACGGGCTGGCCTCCTCGGTGGCACAGCCGGTCAAGGGACGCCTGATGGACCGCCACGGCCAAAGCGCCGTGCACCTCCCCGCCGCCCTGCTCAACTCCGCACTCCTGGTGGCCCTGCCCCTGGCCGGCCCGCACGGTGGGCCGGCCCTCGCCACGGCGATCGTCGTCGCCGCCGGTCTGACCACGCCACCGTTGGAGGCCGGTCTCCGGGCCCTGTGGCCGAGCGTGCTGCCCAACCCCCGGCTTCGGCACGCCGCGCTCGCCCTCGACACCGGCACGCAGGGCGTGCTGTACATCGTCGGCCCGCTGCTCGTCGTCGCGCTCGCCTCCGCGTACGGGCCGTCCCTCGCGCTGGATGTCACCACCGTCCTCGGCCTGGTGGGCACTGCCGCTGTCGTCTTCGCGCCGCCTTCCCGGCGCTGGCGCCCCGCACGGCCCGCGAGCGGGGACGCCGGCCGGGTACGCAGGCTGACCAGTCCCGGCCTGGTGCTGCTGTTCATCTCCCTCACCGGGGTCGGGTTCGCGATCGGAGGCATGAATGTGTGGGCCATCGCCATGGCCGAGCGGCACGGGCAGGACATGCTGTCCGGCATCATCCCCGCCGCGTTCTCGACCGGGAGTTTCCTGGGCGGTCTCGTCTACGGCCGCCGCTCCTGGGCCAGCTCCACCACCGGCCGTCTGGTCACGGCAGGAGCCGTGTTCCTGGCCGGGTGGCTCCCGCTCCTCGCGCTGCTGGGCCCGTCCGCGGCCACCGTCGCGGTCGTCGTGCCCGGCGCGTTGCTCACCGTGGTGGTGGCCTGCGCCTACCAGTCCACCGACGCGCTCGCTCCTGCGGGCCGCACCAGCGAGGCGTACGCGTGGCTGATCCTTTCGATCGGTGTCGGGCAGTCCGCGGGCACCGCCCTCGCCGGACGCCTCGCCGAGCACGCGCTCGCCGGCGCCGCACTCCCTGCCGCCGGCGCGGCCTTCGCACTCACGGTCCTGCTCGGTGCCCGCCCGCACCTCGCCCCCGCCGGGCACTTCGCCCGGCGCGGCCGACACCGGCGCCCGCTCTCAGGCCGACACAAAGCCTCCTGAGCAGCAAGCCAACACCCTTCTAATACAACCTACTTGAGGAGATTTCTTTATGGCTGTCCGTACGCAGTGGACCGTCGAGCACTCGTGCTCCCACCAGGTCGTCCATGACCTTTCGAAGCGTCCCGCCGACAAGCGGGCCGGTTTCGCCCGCTGGCTCGCGGCCAAGGACTGTAGCGAATGCTGGAGGTCGGCGCGCGAAGCCGACACCGAGTCCAAGGAAGAGTGGCTCGCCGCGAAGCGGGCCGAGGAGCAGCAGGCTGCCGTCGAGTGGGCGACGAAGTTCGACATGCCGCATCTGGAGGGCCCGGAGCGGGCCTTGGACTGGGGTCAGCGGTCCCGTCATCAGCTGATGGTCTCCGCGCACGCCGCGCTGGTCGTCGAGGGGTCTTGGGACGAGGCGGACTGGGCGGAGCTGGAGGAGAAGGCACGCTCGATCACCCGTGCTGGGTGGTGGATTGACCAGCGGGATGCGGAGGGCGCTGACCTGCTCGAACTCCTCGACGCAGCGGGCGAAGAAGGCCGTGGGACGGAGAACCCGTTCCGGTGAAGGAGGCGGAACATAGCCGGGAAACGCCGGTTAGCCAAACCGGCGATCTTCCGGACCATTGTTCCTCCCACCGCCGCACGCCTCGCGTGGAAGGAACCGCATGTCCCTGACCCCACCCACTCCGGTGTTCGCTCCGACACCGGACCCGCTCACCCCTGACCGGGACATCACCCACGCCCACTTCCGGGCCGGCGACACGGTCGTCGTCCTGAAGGGGGTCGCCGGGGGAGAACTGTGGGGGGACGCCTTGCGCGTTATCGCCCCGTCCTGGCACACCCCGACCGACGAGAACGGATGGCGGCTGCGGGATTCGACCGGCGGCGCCCAGTCGTACATCACCGCCCACCCCCGCTACCTCGTGCACCTCTCCCGCCGCTGCCCGGACTGCCTGATCCACCTGCGCGCCATGGAGGACCGCCTCCTGCCGAAGCACACCGGGGACAACACGCTGATCGACTGCGGCTGGTACACCACCACCGCCCTGAACCAACTGGTACACATCGCCGACGTCCGGGGCGGCCGGTGATTCCCCGGCTCCACGAACGGGCCCACTCTCCGCACGATCCGCTCGCCGAGGCGCTGGGACGCCCGGTGTCGCCGGACGAGGGGCTCACCGAGCACACTGTCGTCGCACACTGGCCGGGGCTCGACTACTACACCCTGGACGACGAGCAGAAGCTCTGGACGTCCGTCGAGTGGGCCGAACACCTCGAAGACCCCTATCTGGACCACCCGTTCGCCGCCAGCCCGCAGGATGACCGGCACGCCGTCTTCCACCTCAGTGTCCGGCTCCATCCCGACGACCGTGTGATGACCGGCCCCGAGTGGGCCGAGATCGCCCACCGGCTCGCCCGCGCCGCCGGCATCGAGGTCCCCGGTGACGAGAAGGGCTGCCGGTGGATCGCCCTCCAGGCCCAGCCCGGCCGCCTCGATCTGCTCGCCAACCTAATCCGCCTGGACGGCGCGTGGGCCCCCCAGCGCGGCGATGCCCTGCGGCGCCTCTCGGAGGAATCCCGCCGCATCGAGCAGGACCTGCGTCTTATCCCCGTACCAACTTCTCGGCCACAGAACGCCGACCGGCTCGTCCCCGTGGCGTCCACCCAGCTCGCGACCATCCTGTCGCAGCTCGCCGACGAGCAGTCCGGGCCGCTGGCCACGGTGCGCGGACTCGTCGAGCACACCGCTCACCGGATCGCACGACAGCCCGACGCGGCCGGTGCCGCCACAGCGCATCGCCTGGAGCTCATCGCCCACCGGCTGCACTCCGTCCAGCAAGACCTGGACACCGCGGCAGCGCACCTGAGTGCCGCAGCCCGTCCCCGTGTAGCTGCCGCACCGCCCGCCGCAGCCCGGCACCCAGCACATCGATCGCCGTAGGAGAAACGTCTCTTTGCCCCTTGCCGACCGCTTCCTGGACATCCGCCGAGATCCGCACTCCGACGAGGTCCTCGCCCGCGGTGGAGACCCGGAGGCGCACAGCATCTTGCAGCGCACCGGTTTCGTCTCCGTCGTCCGCGTCCACGAGACCTACCACCGCGCCCCCACCGGTCTCGCCGAGGACGAGGAGTCCCGCCTCGCCACCGGCGCCGTCGCACGGCTTCGATCCGCCGGGTACCACGTCGACTGCGACACCGCCTTCGACACCCAAGCCCGCCCGCCCAGATACCTGCCACTGGGCGCCACTGTCGCCCACCTCGCCGAGCGCATCCGCGCAGCCACCACGACCCAGGAAGTGGCCGACGCTCTCACCGAGCTGACCGCCGCCCACAACGGCATCCTCACCGCCCTGGGAGAAGTCCTAGCTGCAACCGCCGAGTTCCATGACGACCTCGGCGAAGCGACCGACCCGCACATCGCCAGGCGGCTGCGCTACCTCGCCGACGAGCGCCTGCGCTCCATCCGCACCGATCTCTGCGACACACGCAACGCGCTGGCCGACCGGCACGCCCCGCACCCCGGCCGCAGCACCTGCACCGCCGAACGCGAGCGCTCAGCCGTATGCGCCTGCCCGCCTCCGCCGCGCACGGTCCCCGCCCCGCCACCACCGGTGGCCGCCGGACTGCGCCGCTGACCCCCACCTCGCCCAAGGACACCATGCACGATTACGAAAACTCCGAGCGCCTCGCCTCGTACGCCGACGTCCTCGCCGGTGAACTCCCCGGCGCCTGGACCAGCTCCTACCACTCGCCCCAGGACAAGGACGACCTCGTCGAACTGACCGAACGGGTCTGGGACCTGGACCTCGTCGCCGAGTCGCTCGCCGAATTCCCGCTCCAGCAGGCAGCCCTCCTGAGCCGCCCGGACGGAGCCCAGCTCGCCGTCCTCGACGGGCACGACGAAGGCGACGGCTTCCTCATCGCCGCCGTCGCCCCCCGCGCTCTCCCTGACGAGGCATACCGCGGAGTGCGCGAGCCCAATGGCATCGCGCTGACGGACGACCCGTTCCTGAGCGCCGAGACCGTAGCGGGCGACCTCCTCGCCCGCTACGACACGGCGCTCGCCCAGGTCCGCCACAACACCATCGGAGGCACCCAGCCGTCCCAGCCGGAGAGGGTCGTACTGACCTGGCAGCAGGACGGCAGCGTCGCCGCCGCGCCCGTCGGAGATACAGCCGCCGCCGTCCTGGTGGCAGGCGGCTTCGTCCAGGACCCGCAGACCGGAATCCACCGCCTGAGCGGTGACGACACCACAGCGCAGGCACGCGCTCTGCGCCAGATCGGCCCGCAGCTCGAAGCTCACGGTATCGGCACCGGCCTCCAGCACCTCTCCGGCCGGACCGCACCCGCCGCCACTCCGGCCGCCGTACCGCCGGCACCTGCTGCCACGCGTGTCCCGGCCCACAGGGTTCGCTGAAGCCGAGGAAGCAGCAGCTGCCCCCGCGCCCCGCCGCGGCTGAACTGGAGAACCTTCCATGGCCAATCTGGCCGACGAGTACGGCACCGACGTCGAGATCTACGTCAAGGCCCTGACCACGACCATCCACGCAGACACTCCCACCGGCGCCCCGGCCAAGCTCCACGACCTGCTCGAACAACTCGGCCTGGAACGCCAAGAGGTCCGTACCGCCGGGCCCGTCTACATCTGGCACGTTGCGCCCGAGCACCTCGGCGTCGACGAGCAGAGACGCCTGGCCACTCGCGCGATCCCCGCCCTCCTCCTGGCTGGCTACGAGGTCAGCTGCGCCGGCGAAGTCTTCGACGAGCCCGCCTACCAGCAGGCCGTGCGCGAGATCCGCACCGGGAAACCCAATCCTGCGGCGCAGCACCCGGCACCAGCCGCGTCGCCCTCGCACCCCGCACCGTCCCGCCGCACCCCGTGAACCTGGCCGGGTGGTACCGGCTCCCCGCCGGTACCACCCGGCCAGCACCGCCCGACCCATCGGAGAAACCTGTAGCACCCCCGCCCATCACGCCCCGCCTCAAGCCCCGCCTCGTGACCGCCCTGTTCCGGCGCTACCTGCGCGCCGTCACCGTCAGCAGCCACGACCGGACCAACCCACTGGCCGGCGGTCGCCCTGAGGCCGCGCTCGACGAAGCCCGGCGCCGCGACCTGTTCCTTCTCGTCGAAAGCCATCGCATCCGCCACCACGACTAGCAGCCCGCCCGAGCCCATCCACCCAGGAGGCACATGACCGACCTGTCGTCCTACCCCGTACGCCTCGCCGAGGACATCACCGGCCTGCTCAGGACGCTGGATGACCACCTCGCCCAAGCCTCGCCCCAGATAGCCGCACAGATCCTCGGCAAACTCCTCGACCCCGACAACGGCGTCCTCACCGGGGTGACGGAGCTGATGGAAACCGGGTCGCGGTTCGCCCGGGACAACGTCCACCGCGGCGCTCTCCCGCCCGAGGTCTGGCTCGCCATGGGCCGCGCCGCCAACGAGTTGCACGACGTCGGCACAGACCTCAGCGATCACACCGACGCGCTGCGGCAGTTCGCGAAACCCCCGGCACCGGCCAGCACCGCGCCGCCGAAACCGGTGGCATCCGCCATGGCTGTGCGGCGGAGCCGGTGAAGAACAAGCAGTGGCAGGGCTGGGGAGCAGGCGAACAGGCCCAGCAGCACTACCTCATCGAGCCCCGCTCCCTCGCGGGCGGCGGCGACGTGCGCCACGTCTCCGAATTCCTGCGCGCCTCCGGCTGGCGGGACAAGTCGAAAACGGGCGGCCCCCTGGCCATGGAAAGCCCGGACCGCACCGTCCGCATCGCCTACGACCCCTACGTCCTGCCCGGCGGGTGGACGATCCACGGCGCGGCGAGCGGCCACCAGGACGAGTGGTGGGCCGTCCTCGGCCGGCAGACGCCTGTGGAGATCGTCGCCGGTCTCACCGACGCCCTCACCCAGCCCCGCTCCGCGCACGCCCCCAACGTCTGGGCGCCGCTACAGGACCAGAACTGGAGCGACCACCCCCACCCCGACCATGTCACCGCGACCAGTCCCGACGGCAACGCCTGGGTGCAGTACCACCAGAGCCCCGGCAGCGAGTCGAGTTGGTGGGCCGGGGCGAAGGACGGCCAAGGAAACGGCTGGACCGCCCAGTTCGCACCCAGTACGCCGATGCACCTCGTGCAAGCCTTCTCGACCGCGCTCGCCAGCCCCGAGCCCGTAATGCGCCCGCTCGGCCGCGTCCCGCAGAGCACACAGATCCGCACCACATCCGTCTCTGTGCTGCCCTCCCAGCTCAGCGCCTGGCAGCAGGCCCGGATCACCGCCGCCCGCGCCGCCACCTGGGCACGCAACACCACCCGAGGCAGCCGGCCCCGCACCACGGCCCGCCCCCACGCCACCGCCGATGGCGCCCGAACCCGCCGGTGACCTTTCGCCCCGCACCATCGAGGAGACCCATGCCCGCACTCACCCCGGACACCATCCGCACCGCAACCGAGCCCCTCTCCCGCCTCACCGACTACCTGCTCGGCAATCCCCACCCCGAAGAGGCGCTCGCCCTGGCCGAGCCCCTGCTGGATGAGCACACGGGCATACCCATGCAGCTCGCCGACATCCTGCGTGCCCTCGCCCGCACCGTGCAGGAGCACCCCGACACCCCCCGCACCCTGGAAGTCGACTTCCTGGTAGCGGAGTTGCGCGACGCGGCGTGGGAGCAGTCCGACCAGCACACCCTCCACTACGCCCTGGACGACCTGCGCAGCCTGGTCGGAAAGGCTCCCGCCAACGAGCCGGAGTGCTGCTGGTGCCGGTGAGCGAACGGCAGCTCGCCGCCTTCGCCGACAAGCACGCCTGGCAGATCCCGTTCGACACCAGCCCGCGCCACCTCGCCGGCTCCGGAGACGCCCGTCACGTCACCCACGGCCTGGCCGCCGCCGGATGGAAGGCCGTCTCCGACCCACTGAGTGCCGAGATCGTCCTGCGCAGCCCTGATCTCCGCCACCACCTCAAATTCGACCCGCAGTCCACCACCTCCGCATGGTGGTGGCTGCAGGCCGAGCACACCGACACCGAGCGCGGCTGGCACGCCGAGTTCGGCGAACTCCTCCCCGCCGAATTCCTCGCCGGCCTGACCGACGCGCTCATCTCCCCGGTACCCGCCTCGCATCCGGAACCCCTCACGGTGCTCAGGGCTGCGGGCTGGCAGGTCGGGCCGGACAACGCGGCGGTATCGCCGGACGGGATGTGCCACGCAGAGCAGCGTTCCCACCGGGACGGCCACGCCCCGGCGTACTGGCACGTTGAGACGTGCGAGCCGGGATACGGAACCCCCATGGGCCCGCGGATCTGGCACGCGCATTTCGACGCCAGCACGCCCGAGCACCTCGTGACCGCGTTCGTCAGCGCACTCACCGACCCCGCACCGCTCCAGCGCGCCATGTACGACCGCACCGCTCACTACAGCGCCGTGCAAGTGCCCAGCCCGCTCACTCCGCAGCAGACGGTCGACGCGCACACCACCCGCATCGATTCGCTCCGCTCACACGCACGCGCAGCCCGCCGGCAGGCAACGAAACCCGCGACGACCCCGGCGCCGACCGGTGCCGTCCGTCCGACCGTCCGCCGCTGAACCCGACAGGACCCTGACCATCTCCGCCGATCACACCGCGCACCGCGAGTTCCTCCGCCACCTCGACAGCTACCTGAGCGACAGCAAGCAGACCTTGGACGCCTGGGACGTCTACTCCGACGAACACACCGACCTCGACGGCTGGCCGCACGACGACCACGCCTACGGGCTGCGAGCCAGCCAGCGCGACGCCGACACCCACACGGCGTTCGAGCCACTGCGCACCAGCGCCCGCCTCCTGCTGGGTACCGCAGAAGCGCAGCTGGCCCATCTGCCCGCGAACACCGTACAGAGCCGCTGGGTCCACCAGTTGGGCGTCCTGCACGCTGCGCTCGAACGGCTAGAAGGGCTGCAGGAACAGTGGACGACGACCCTCGACACGCTCCCCGCCAACGCCCAGCCCGGCAGCCCGGTCTTCGACGACGCTCTCGCCGAGCACCACGCCGAGTCATGGAGCTACCTCGACGACTGGGCCACCCACGGCCAGGCATTGCGAGAGATCAACTCCGCAGCCCTGAAAGCCCCCTCGCGTCTGGCTCCGCCACCGACCACGGCCCCCGTAACCGGCAGGGCCGCCCCGGTGAGGAAGTGAGCGTGCCCCCGGCCGCCGAGAGTGTCGAGGTCGAGTTCATCGCCCCGCGTCACCTGGCCGGGGGCGGGGACCCCGCCTGGGTCACCGTCCCGCTCCACCGCGCCTGCGGCTGGAGCTACGGCCACGACCCCCTGATGCCGCGCGTGCTGCTTTCCAGCCCTGACCAGAAGGCGCTCCTGCGCCTGGAGCCCGACCCCGACGGCCAGTGGTGGACCCTCCAGCACGCCCCGGAGCCGGACCGGCCCGCCTGGTACGCGAGCTTCGGCGCCCGCACTCCCGTCGAGATCATCGCCGCGTTCACCGACGCCCTCACCGACCCGGCTCCGGCGGCGGCTGCTGACCCGTACGAGACGCTCCAGAAAGTCGGCTGGTCACCGTACGGAGAGAGCGGCCTCGTGTCGCCCGACAAGACGGCGTACGTCGAGCGCCTGGGCACGCCGAAGGCTCCAGGAGCGTGGTTCGTCACCGTCACGCTCGGGCTGCACAAGCAGGTGTGGCAGGCCCGCTTCGGCGAACACACGCCTGCGCACCTCGTCGCCGCGTTCACCGCTGCGCTCGCCGACCCGAGCCCCGTGCCGCGCACCGACAGCCTGCGCAGCCTGGCGACCCGCGACCCCCACCTCATCGCCCGCACCCGCCGCGAGGTGCCCGCCGTGCAGGTCGCCACGGCTCTGGAAGAGCGTGTCCGCTCCCTGGCCGGCCGCCGCGCCAGCCCTCCGGCGAGTCCGAACCCCCTGCGACCGCCGCCTGCCACGAACGGCCGCAACCGCTGACCCTGCCGTCCCCACCCGGAAGCGCGTAGCCCTTTGCCCCCCTCCTCCAACAGCTCCACCGACGGCTACGACCTCGTCCTGCGTCTCCTGTTCGGAGTGCTCGCCGTCGTCGTCCCCCTGTCCCACCTCGCCTGGCTGTCCGGCAATGTCACCGCCTACCTGACCGGCATCACCTGGGCGCCGTACCAGCCGACCAACGCCCTGCTCCACCCCGAACGCCTATGGCCCCAGGCAGGGGAAACGTCCCTGCTCATCAGCACCCGTATCGTCCCCGTGCTCCTCCTCCTGGCCCTCGGTGCAGCGGCCGGAGTCCTGTGGTCCCGGCACAAGAACCGCAGCGGCGGCCGGAAGAAGATCACCGACATGGCCAAGGCCCGGGACATCCAGCCGCTGATGGCCAAGGCGATCACCACCAAGGCCCGTTCCCTGCGCCCGAGCCTCAAGGACGCCAAGCACATCGAAGCGAAGGACACCGGCATCCTGCTCGGCAACCTCCAAGGCAGCCGCCACGAGGTGCGGATGGGCTTCGAGGACGTCGCCGTCGCGATCATGGCCCCCCGGTCCGGCAAGACCACTTCGCTCGCCATCCCCTCCATGCTCGCCGCCCCCGGCCCGGTCCTTCTGACGTCGAACAAGGCCGCCGGGGATGCCTTCACCACCGCCTACGACGCCCGCGCTCAGGTGGGACGGGTGTGGACCATGGACCCGCAGCAGATCGCGCACGCTGCCCGCGAAATGTGGTGGAACCCCCTCGCCAGCGCGAAAACCCTCGACGGCGCAGGCCGGTTGGCCGGTCACTTCCTCGCCGCGAGCGTGGATGCGAGCGCGCAGGGCGACTTCTGGTCCAAGGCCGGCAGCAACATCCTGTCCCAGCTCCTACTGGCCGCAGCCCTCGACGAGCGGCCGATCACCGACATCATGCAGTGGCTCGCCTTCCCCGCCGACCGCACCCCGCTCGACATCCTCCGCGACCATGATTTCGCCGCAGTCGCCGCCCAGCTCAAGGGAACCGTCGAAGGACCTCCCGAGACACGGGACGGCATCTACGAGACCGCCCGCCAGTACGCCGCCGCCCTGCTCAACACCGAGATCGCGGCATGGGTGACGCCGCAGAAGGACATCCCCGAGTTCCGGCCCGCGCAGTTCGTCACCTCCACCGACACGCTGTTCCTGCTGAGCAAGGACGGCGGCGGCGGAGCCTCGGCATTGATCGCCGCCTGCGCGGACTCGGTCATGCGCGCGGCGACCGCCCAGGCCGAGCGCGCCGGCGGACGTCTCGACCCGCCGATGCTGGCGATCCTCGACGAGGCCGCCAACGTCTGCAAAATCAGCGACCTGCCGGACCTGTACTCCCACCTCGGCAGCCGCGGGATCATCCCCATCACGATCCTCCAGAGCTACCGCCAGGGCCAGAAAGTCTGGGGTGACGCGGGCATGGACGCCATGTGGTCCGCCTCGACGGTGAAGGTCATCGGGGCCGGCATCGACGACCCCGATTTCGCCGACAAACTGTCCCGGCTGATCGGAGACCACGACGTGGAAACCACCTCCACCTCCCACTCCGAGTCCGGCAAGTCGACCTCGGTGAGCATGCGGCAGGAGCGGATCCTGCCCGCCGACGCGATCCGCGCCCTGTCCAAGGGCACCGCCCTGTGCTTCGCCACCGGCATGCGGGCCGCGATGCTCGACCTCCGCCCGTGGTACCAGGAGCCCGGCGCCGACGAGCTCTCCGCCGCCTCCGCCCACGCGTCCAAGGCCATCACCGCACGCGCCATCGCCAAGCACGCTCCCCAGCAGGACGACTACGGCACCGCCTCGTAGGCCCTCTCTTGCCCGTCTACTTCCCAGGAGTTCTTGTTGCAGTTCATCGACCTCGCCGCGCAGACCCGCCTGCTCAGCCAGACACACCTCGCCCTGCGGTCCCTGCGGGCAGACGTCGAACAAGTCCGGGCCGGCGACATCTCCAAGCCGGTCCGTGAACTGGCACCGATCGCCGTCGGTGCACAGGAGTTGGCAACACGCTGTACCCAGCAACTGGAAGTCCTGTCCACCAGCCAGTACGCGGCCATGAAGGACGGGCACTGGAACCTCGCCAAACTCGCTGAAGCCTCCGCCCAGGTGTCGCACGCCGGAGCCCTGTGCGCCCGCGCCATCCACGCTCGCACCGAGACGCTGCTCTACGAGGACGCCGACGAGACACCCGAGGCGAGCCGCACTGTCCTGGCTGAGGCCGCCGCGAAGATGGGCTTCGCGTCCCAGGTGTACGTCGGGCTGGCACAACAGCTCTCCCGGCGAACGCTCTCCGCCGCCGCCCAGCAAGAGGACCAGCAGCTCATCAAGCACGCCCTCGCGGAGCTCGGAACTCCCAGCGCCTCAGCCACGGCAGTACCCGCAGTGGTCGACATCCCGCCCCTGCCCGCGATGCGCGGAGCCGCGCCGAGGACACGCTGACCGCGACCGGCTCAGCGCTCCGGGGCGTTGCACCCTCGTTCGCCCGCGCCCTGCACCCGACCAGCACCACGGAGACATGTGCCTGACCGCCTCGCGACAGCCGCGCTCTGATCGGCACCCTCCCTCGCTCCCACCACCACGCGGCCGACGGCGGTCCTGCCCGCGGTCGCCGTCGGCCGGACCTGCTGCCCCCGCACCCCGCCCTTCGACGCCGCCCGGGAATCCCGGCTGTTGCCTCCCGGCTCCCCCCGCCGGGTTCATCCGATCATGCAAGGAACCACCATCCCCTCCTCCTCCACCCCGCAGTTCCGCGCCATATCACTGGGTGCGGGAATTCAGTCAAGCGCCATGCTCGCCCTGTCAGCCGAAGGAATCCTCCCCAAGGTCGACTACGCCATTTTCGCCGACACCGGATGGGAACCGAAAGCCGTCTATTCCCATCTCGACCGGCTGGAAAGGGAGATAGCCAAACCGGCAGGCATCCCCATTCTGCGCGTCTCCTCCGGAAACATTCGAGCGGATGCCCTCGACCCCGATCACCGATTCGCCTCCATGCCGCTCTACATCCTCAACAAGGATGGCCGACCTGGGATGACACGTAGGCAATGCACTGGCGAATATAAAATAAAGCCTATCAAGCAGAAGGTTCGCCAACTGCTTGACTACCCCTATCCTTCACGCATCCCGAAGGGGGTATTCGTCGAGCAGTGGGTCGGCATCTCTACCGATGAATTCCACCGGGCCAAGGATGCCGACGTCAAGTACATGCGCAACCGCCATCCCCTGCTGGACCTGGGCTGGAGCCGAGCGGACTGCATTCGTTATCTGACTTCGATCGGGCTGGCAGAAACGCCAAAATCGAGTTGCCTTGGATGCCCCTTCCACGGCAACGCCCAGTGGAGACACATCAGGGATACGTCACCGTCTGAGTGGGTGGACGTGGTCGCATTCGACGCCGCCATCCGTCAAGGAAACGCCCGTGCCAACGCAACGGGCAACCGGCTGCTCGGCGAGGCGTTCCTGCACCGCTCCCGTGTCCCCCTGAGCCAGGCGCCGATCGACCATGTCACTGCCGCCGAGCGGGCCGCCCTCCAGAGCGGGGAGGCCGACGAGGACGAGCTGGAGAACGGTGTCGTGGACGGCTGCTCGCCCTGGGCGTGCCGCGGAGATGCGGACGCACTGGCGCAGGACGACTTCGGGCTGGCCACTTGATACTTGATCTCTTCGCAGGTCCTGGTGGTTGGAGCAGAGCACTGGGAGTGCTCGGTGTGCGGGACGTCGGCCTGGAGTGGGACGAGTGGGCCTGCAAGACCCGTGTGGCCGCAGGACAGTTGACGCTCCGGACCGACGTGGCGATGTATCCGGCGTGGCCCTTCATCGGCCGGACCCGCGGGCTGATCGCGTCCCCTCCGTGCCAGGCATGGAGCATGGCCGGCAAGCGCCTCGGCCTGGTGGACCAGCCGCTCGTGCACGAGGCCGTCGAGAACCTCGCCGCCGGCCGCGACATCCGCGAGCGCCTCCTCGCCGCCTGCCGCGACGAGCGCTCCCTGCTCGCGGCAGAGCCCATGCGTTACCTCCACGCCCTGAACGCCGTCGGCGAACCCGAGTGGGTCGCCATGGAAGAGGTCCCCGACGTTCTGCCCCTGTGGAAGCAGTACGCGGCCGTCCTACGGTCCTGGGGCTTCTCCACCTGGTGCGGCATTCTGAACGCGGCCGACTACGGTGTCCCGCAGACCCGCAGGCGGGCGATCCTGCTCGCTTCCCGGGTGCGGACCGCCCAGCCGCCCACCCCGACACACGCCCAAGTCAGCGAGCCCGAGTCGCTGTTCGGTCCGGGCCGCGCACGCTGGGTCAGCATGGCCGAGGCCCTGGGATGGGGTGCAACCGACCGGCCCGTGCCCACCGTCTGCGCCGGCGGCGGGCCCGGCGGCGGACCCGAACCCTTCCCCTCCGGGTCCCGCAAGACGCTGTCGGATGCCCGTGATCGAGGCACCTGGACGCCGCGGCCGGACGGGATCGTTCTGAAGTCCCGCCGTGAAGGCGCGGGCTGGGCGGCCCGGCACGGAACTCGCGAGAACCGTGCGGCGAGCGCTCCGGCGCCGACGTTCACTGCCGAGGCGCACCGTTGGTCCTGGTCGCTGCGCAGCAACAACCAGGCCAACGCCACCATCCGCTCGATCGAGGAGCCGGCGGGGACGCTGTTCTTCGGGCACCGCGCCAATGAATGCACCTGGATCGCCGAACCACCCACCGCCCAGCAGGAAGACGCGGCGTCGTCGCCCGTTCCGGAGCCGATCCGCATCACCGCCCGCGAGGCCGGCGCCCTGCAGACCTTCCCGGCCGATTACCCCTGGGCGGGCAACAAGGGCCAGCAGTTTTCGCAGATCGGCAACGCCGTACCCCCGCTGCTCGCGGCCCATCTGCTAGCCCCGCACCTGAACATTCCTCTCGACCCCGACGACTTCACCTTGGCCGCCTGATGCCCCGAACCCCCGCACCCGACGAGGGCGACCTCGACTCAATCCCGCCGCCGCATCCGGTGTTCCATGTCGAGCAGGCTCTCCTCGGTGCTCTCCTGCTCGACCCGCAGTACCTCCGCGACGTGACCGGGATCGGACCGGACGCGTTCTCCACCGCCGCCCACGGCGCCCTGTTCGCCGCGATCCGCTCCCTGCCGGCCCCTGATCCGGCCGAGCACGCCAAGAGCACGAAGTGGCTCGTCGCCGTGCTCAACTCCGCCCGTGAGCAGGCGCGCGGACTGACCGCGCCGTACCTGCACAGTCTGATCCAGATCTGCCCCTGGCCCCGGCACGCGCCCGCGTACGCGCGGATGATCGAGGCAGAGCACTCCCGGCGCCGTCTGGCCGCCGCTGCCCAGCGCCTCGCACATACTGCCGGGGACACCACATTCCCGCAGCGCGTGGCCACGACGCTCGCCGAGGCCGATGCCCTCGCTCTCGTGGTGGACGACATCTCCGCCCGGTTCCCCCCGCACGCCGGATCCCTGCCCCGCACCTCCACTCCTGAGCCGGTTACAGCCCACGACGAGGACGCGGTCGACGAGGAGCGGCTGCTGCTCGCGACCGCGACCGCGCATCCCAGCGACGTCGAGCAGATGCGATGGCTCATTCCCGGCGACTTCACGCAGCCCCTGCACGCCGGGCTGTGGCAGAGCCTGATCACCCTGACCCGGCGCCACGCACCCGTCGATCCGGTGACGGTCCTGTGGGAGGCACGGCATCGTGGCCTGCTCGGCCCGGGGGCCGAGCCGCAAGAGCTGCTGGAACTCCTCGCCGGACCGGTCGGCTCCTCGGAGCACTGGGCCGAGCGCGTCCTGCAGCGCTCGCTCCTCACGACAATCCGGCACGTCGGCCGGCGCATCGAGGCGTTCACCGACGACCCGGCCACCACGCCGTACCAGCTCGTCGTCGGCAGCCGCCGCGCCCTCGCCGACCTGTCCGCCGTACGCACCCGTTGGCAGCACGCCACGTCCTCACCCGCACCGGCAGGCCGTCCCGCACGCACCAGGGCGGCGAAGGCCACGGCCGCGCCCCGGGCCGGCCCGCCACGGACCACAGCCCCGCCCGCCTCGCGCAGTTCCCGCTAGCCCCCACCCGCCGATCGCCGAACCCACTGTGGTCCGGCGGTCGGCAGAAGAGAGCCATCCTTCGTGACGACACCTGCCCTCGACGCACATGTCCGCCTCGACAGCCACCCCACCCACTCCAGTGCCGTGACCGCCGCCCTGACCGGCGCCCAGGCCCACATCGCCCACCTGGCGTTGGAGGCCGACGGCTGGACCCCAGTCGGCGAGAACATCCTCGTCCTGGCCCGCATCGACAGCGAAGAGCCGTACTGGGCACAACAGGCCGCCGACGCCCTGAACGCCGAGGGGATCAACACCGAGATCACCCCCACACTGCGGGAGGCGATCGACGAGGAGTGGACCTGGGCCAACTACCCGATGCCCTGGTGCACCCGCGGCGAGATCCGCGAGGTCTCAGCCGAAGCCCAGAAGATCCATGACGACATCCGCCACGGCCACCTCCTCATCCACGCCCACGCCGAGGACGGCCACACCACCGTCGCGGTCGGCACCTACCTCAGCGGCGGGAAAAGCGTCTACCTCCACGGCGAGAACCACCTGCGGCAGATCGCCGACACCTTCGACTCTCCTGCCCAGGCCCTTCTTGCCTTCGAGAAGATCCACGGCGACACCATGCGCCCCGGCCCGGCCCCCATGACCGATACCGAACGCGCCGCCGTCAAAGCCCAGACCCAGCTCGGCACACCCGCCATCGAGGCCGAACCACCGCGTCCAAAGCCAGAGACCGTCCCGGTGTATGCCGCCGACGCCGGCGACCACGATGCCGTCCTGGACGCCTTCCTCGACGCGCACGGCGACTGGTCGAAGTGGAGGACCTGGTCCGACGGGACCACCCACGCCATCCACGATGACCAGACCCTGCGCATCGAACTTGTCCACGAAGCCACCGCCCACGACACCGCGTGGACCGTGGCGGCCTACGAGACACCGGTCTCCGACCGCATGTGGGCCCTCACCACCACCGGCGCCACCCCCGCCCCCGTGCTGCAGGAACTGCTGGATCACCTCGCCGGCGGCGACTGGGACACCGCCCTCGGCACCCCGGTGGACGAAAAGGCCGTCACGGCCGCCACGCAGCCCCTGACCGACGCCGGGTGGAACCACACCGTGGACGGGCGCTGGATGCGCTGGACAACCCCCGGCGGGGACGCGGGAGTCCAGTTCGATGCCTTCGCCGCCCGGCATCATCCGGAGCTGGCCCTCGCTACCTGGATCATCTGGGGCGGAACGAACCCCGACCGCCCCACCTGGACCCTCCACGCGTCCCCGCACACGCCCAGCTCGCTGTTGGCTGGCCTCTCCGAGAACCTCGCCCATGGAACCGGCACCCGCCAGGCGCAGGCCATCGGCCTCGAACGCAGAGCACCCCTCGCCACCTCGCCGCTGACCATCCCAGCGCCCAAGGCCGGTCCATCAGTCACCCGTACACGCTGAGCGCTGGGCCCTCGGAGGTACCACTGATCGCCGGGTTGTCCTCGGGATCGCCGGGCTGGTCACGACCGCGACCTTGGGTTCACCGAATCAGAGCGCGAGCTGAAAAGGCTTACTCATAGGGGCCGAGGAACCGTGAGCCGTTCAGGTGGATCAGGTGGTCAGGCGCGTCAGCCACCCAGGCTTCGGTCTCCCATGCGAGGTCGGCCAGCCACTTGCGCATCGTGGCGCGGTCCGGGAAGCAATTCACGAACACCAGCCCGGCCTTGTCCGTCGCGAAGAGGTACTTCAGGTGCTGACGCCGTCCGGAGTCGATCGGTCCGTGAGAAGTGACGGCTTCCATCAGGAAGAGCCAACCGCGCTGTTCGTCGTAGACCACAAGGTCTGGGTTCTTGCCGTGCTCGTCGAAGGTCAGTCCAAGACGTGCGAAGACGTCGTCTCGGCGGAGGTCGGAGCGGTGATCCTTGGCGTCTCCCAGGTAGAGCAGCTGTCCGCCCGGCGCGAAACGAGGACAAAACTCCTCGACCATCTCCTGGATCAGGGGGTTCTGGCCACCAGGAGAGAGACGGAAAACAGAACCGTCAGGCAGCCTGACCGGGATCTTCTGCATCTCGCGGACCGCCTCGTAAGCAGCCTGCTGGGTGGGAGCCCCTGCCATCCAGGCGTCAAGGGCGTCTTGGAACCCCCCAGCACCGAAGAGACGCACTACGGACAGAGCAGCCGGAGCGATCCGATAATTGTTCAGGGAGGAGTTGACCGGGCGCCCTTCGGGAGCATCGGAGTTGTGCTCAACGAAACCCGCGTCGACGAACTGGTGGAGCGTCTGCTTGCGGACGCTCTCGCGCGAGTTGGGGGCATACCCTTTGTCCCAATTATCCGCGATGGCGCCGATGATTTCCGTGACGCCGAGACGCGGGTTGGTCGCCGTGTCCCACTGCTCACCGGGCTTCAGGCCAAGCAGCACGAGGGCTGTCAGGGCGGACCTGCTATTGCAGCGGACCTTGTCGAAGCGGAAGGCTTGCAGAAGGGCGCTGGCGTTTTCGACGGATGCTCGTAAAGTACTGGTCACTCTGCGGAGCCTACGACAGCGGGAAACAAGTCAGCCACGAGGGCGTCGAGCTTCGACTGCTCCGGGAGCCACTCCGGCGCGCTCTGCGCCAGGCGCACCAGGTCGTCACGGGAGGGGAAGGGGAGCGTCTTGACGTCCCCGGCGTTGACCTGGGTGTGCCCGGAGAAGGTACGGAAGATCGCGTCGAGCGTCGAGGAGTTCAGCCAGAGCATCAGTCCATGCGCAAGTTGCGGGTCGATAGGTCCCTTCTTCTCGTGCAAGTAGTTGGTCTTGTTGTCCAGGGCAACCGGGCCGTCGTGCTTCCAGACACCCGCGACCACGCGCCGCTTCTCCTCTTTCGCGGAGAAGCGCTTGATGACGACGTAGTGCCCTTCGGGCAGGAGCAACTTGCGGGCGGTCTCGGTGCTGGGAGAGAAGCCCTGCGGCTTTTTAGCGGGACGCTGTGGCCACTCGATCCCTCCAGCGCGCACGTTGGCCTGGTAGACCATCGGCACGACACCATCGGTACTGAGGTCCTCGGTCAAGTGCTCGCGGTTGCGGAAGTCGACGACCTTGCCCGTGCTGACGCCCAAGCCCAGGTCGGCCAAGGTGAACGAAACGGCCGGCGGCACAACAGCAGAGTCATCGAAGCGGACGAACCGCTCGCGGTCCCCGGGCAGGACCACAACGTCGAACGGGACGGCGCGGTGCAGCGGGGCGTCATCGTGCGCGATCGACGCCGACAGGACGACCTCTGGCTGCTGCTCGCCCCGTGTGCCAACCACGATGACGTTTTCCTGGAGGACGCCGGTGTCGGCGAAGACGGTGTTGCGGCTCTCGAAGACGTGTAGGAGGTCGAGGCTGGTGCGGTCGAGCATCCACTGACGAAAGGCGCGGTGGTAGGTGCCATTGGCCCAGGAACGCGGCACGATGATCGAGATCTGGCCGCCGGGGGCAAGGGTGGCCAAGGCCCTGGCCCAGAAGGCCGTGTAGATGTTGCTGGCATCGACCAGGAGGTGCGCAATGTGCGTACGGTGCAGGCTGCCTGCGGCGAGCTTTCCATAGGGTGGGTTGGCAACGACGAGGTCGAACGGCCCCTCGACGAGTGCGTCATCGTCGGTGAGGTAGTCACCCTGCACGAGGTCGAACGTGGTGCCGTAGGTTTCCCTACATTCCTCGAGCGTGGCCAACAGGTAGGGCATGACCTGCGGGTCGGTCTCCACAGCAACGACGTGAACGTCCAGATCAGGGCGCTCTTCGTGCAGTCGGGTCACCAGCGAAGCGGTCAGCGAGCCGACCCCGGCGCCGGGGTCCAGGACGCGCACGGAATTGCTCAGCGCGTCTAGGCGAGGCATCGAGGCGATCAGGCCGGCGGCTGGTGCAGGGGTAAAGAACTGCCCCAGGGCCGCCTGGGTCCGAGGGTCAAGGACACTGAGCGCCTCCACCCGACGTACCTCGGTATTCTCGATCAGTTTCACGTCGCGATCCTCTCACGGAGCACCCTCGTGAGGTTTTTGGTGGAGTTACATCCAAAAGGTCCTAACGACATGACCTCGTAGAGCTCTTGACGCGATCACTCAAGCAGCCGCTCCCGCGTCGCGTCTAGGCGGGCCTGCTGGTGCGCGACACCCACTGAGGCGTTTCCCCAAGGGCGGCCCACGCGAGTCCGGCCGGGGCGGTCAATGGCGCTCAGTGCAACGTGCGCGCATGGGATCGGCGCGCAACATAGCGCGGGATCGCCGGTTAGCCAAACCGGCGATCCCGCGCATCATTGGTAGTCCACCGCCACGACCTGCCCGTACGTCGAGAGGCACCACCCGCACCCAGCGCAGACCGAGCACACACGCTCATGGCCAGATGCCCGCCAACCGCTCACGCCGCTGCGTAGCTCGCCCGGAACAGATCCTCGGCACGCTCCACGTCCCTCGGGGTGCGCAACTGCACCTCCAGGTCGCCCGTGCCGTGGTGGCCGAGTCCCGTCACGTTCCGGGTGAACCCGGGAACGAGGTCGACCTCTTTCGGGTCGGCCTTGAGGTAGACGAGGAGTTTGCTCCGCTGAGGCGGGCAGACGCAGGCGAAGTTCCGCAGACGCTGATACGCCCGGTACTGCTTGCGCTGGATGCGGTTCACGCCGTTCCCCAGGCCCAGCAGCGCCTCGTCAACCGCCCGCACCAGCTCATCCATCGGCTCATTCCGGCCACCGACGAGCGTCTGCCGTTGCGCCCGGCGAGCTGTCGGTGTCCGGCCGCTGACGGATGCCACGGTCTCAAGGCCCAGCAGCTCACTGCCGAAAAGGCGGTAGCGCACCAGGTCGATGCTGCGCCGGTGCTCACGGACCGCGTGCACGTCATAGCGCGTGAAGTCGCCGGCGATACAGATCAACCGCGGTCCGCTCCAGAGCACCTGGGCCGCAGCCGTCACCCCGAGCCGGTCGCGGACCAGGTGCTCGAACTCGCGCCGGTGGTCCATCAGCCACGACAGGTAGAACAAGCCCTGGTGGATCACTCCTGCGTCAGTCGCACGTTTGTACTCCACGATGACCGGCGACCCGTTCTCGTCAAGACCGAGCGAGTCGATCCGACCGCCGTGAACCGGCCCGGTGCTGTACTCGCTTGCCAAGAACCGGACGCCCAGCAGCGTCTCCATGTGCGCCTCAACGAGGCCCTGTACATCCGCCTCGACGTCAGCAAGACGCGGCGTGACCTCGGTCACGCCGCTTCTTGTGTTGAACAGCTTCAGGCCCGACACCTTCCCCTCCTCGGTATGGATGCCGCAGGAGAACGCCCCCAAGGGCACAAATATTTCCGAAGGAATCAACAGGCTGACTCATTGCGATGCCCCCGGGCATCGCAGCAGCTTGCCCGTCGCGGCAGCCACAACCCGCTCCGGCACCGCGACCACAGCCAACCCATGAAACTGACTACCCATCAGCCAAGTCAGCATTAGGTCAGCATTAATACCCGCAAAGAGTGTCCCTGAGTGTCGAAGCCTGATGAAGCCTCGCAACCCAAAAAACCCACTCTGACCTGCTGCGATGCAGCTCAAAGGGCACTCCCTGCTACGCTACCCAACGTTGGTCACGTGATCAGGCTGTGACCGCTCGTTCGACCAACGTCAGCGCCTGGTGCGGGAGTTCCGCGCGGTGCTCGTCGGCGCCGCTCAGCCAGTGGACCCGGGGGTCCCGGCGGAACCAGGAGTCCTGGCGGCGCGCGAAGCGTTTGGTGGCGCGCACGGTCTCGGTGCGCGCCTCCTCCTCGGTGCACTCCCCCGCCAGCACCGCGAGCACCTGCTGGTACCCGAGTGCGCGTGCCGCCGTTCGCCCCTCCCGCAGGCCGCGCGCCTCCAGCGTGCGCACCTCCTCCACAAGCCCCGCCTCCCACATGCGGTCCACGCGTGCGGCGATGCGTGCGTCGAGCTCGGGGCGGGCGACATCGACGCCGATCTGGACGGTGTCGTACACCGACTCGTGGCCGGGGAGATTGGCCGTGTAGGGCCGGCCGGTGATTTCGATCACTTCGAGGGCGCGGACGATGCGGCGGCCGTTGCTCGGCAGGATCGCGCGCCCGGCGGCGGGGTCGGCGGCGGCGAGGCGCGCGTGCAGCGCACCCGGGCCGCGCAGCGTCACCTCTTCCTCCAGGCGGGCCCGCACGGCGGGGTCGGTGCCGGGGAAGTCCAGAGCGTCGATCGCCCCGCGTACGTACAGGCCCGAGCCGCCGACCAGGACGGGTGTACGGCCCTCGGCGAGCAGCCGGTCGATGTGCACACGGGCGAGCCGCTGGTACTCGGCGACACTCGCCGCCTCGATGACGTCCCAGATGTCGAGGAGCTGGTGCGGGACTCCGTCACGCTCTTCGGGCGTCAGCTTGGCGGTGCCGATGTCCATCCCCCGATAGAGCTGCATGGAGTCCGCGTTGACGACCTCGCCGTCGAAATGCTGGGCCAGGGCGACACCCAGATCGGATTTTCCGGCCGCTGTGGGGCCGACAACGGCGATGACCCGCGGGGCAGTAGCTGCAGTACTCACTGCCCCAGTCTCGCAAACCCGTGGACACATCCCCGAACGAGCTACGTGACGACGCGCGGGCGGGGTCGTTGCCTGTTGCGAGGTTCCGACCGCCGGTTTCCGGACCGGTTCCCCCGGGCGACGCAATGAGACGCTCCGGGCGGCGCGGAATTTCGCCCACACGAGTAACGTATGGAGTAGACATGGGCGTTTTTGCACGATTTCGCCGTAAGTCCAAGGATGCCGTCGAAGGCGCAGCCGAGGAGGCGCAGGCCGCCACTCTGACGGCCAATCCCGCGGAGGAAGCCGAAGCGCAGAGCAAGGAAGTCGCGGCCGAGAGGACCGCGGAGGCTTCCGAGCCCGCCGAGCCGGCCACCGCCGCCGAGAGCGTGGAGATCCCCAAGCAGCAGTCGGTGGAGGAAGCGGCGGACAATGGGGCCGGCGAGAGCGCTCGTAAGTAGTCCCCCGAAGAGCGAAGGTGATCCATGGGCTTCCTGGATTCGTTGAAGGCCAAGCTTGCTCCTGCGAAGGACAAGGTCTCCGGCCTCGCGCAACAGCACGAGGGCAAGATCGAACAGGGCCTGAGCAAGGCCGCCAAGGCGGTCGACAGCAAGACCAAGGGCAAGTACAGCAGCCAGATCCAGTCGGGCACGGGCAAGGCCAAGGACGCCCTGGACCGCATCGCCCACAAGGACGACGGCCCCCCACCGCCCGCCGGAGGCACCAAGCCCCCGACTTCTTCCTGACGGGCTGACGCAACGATGGCGGATTGACGGACCGGGCCGCGGACAGCGGTCCGGCGGGTCGGTCCGGCTGATCAACGGTGGACGGCCGTGGAGCGCACGCGCTCGACGGCCGTCCCCGTGTCCGCCCTCGCCGCCCCTGCCCGCCCTACGACCAGGCGGCGACGAAATACCCCACGCCGTACGGAGCCTCCTCGTACAGCAGCGCGCCGCCCAGCCCCGCACCTTGCGCGGCGCCCGCGAGGACCTGCCAGGGCGCCCGGCCCGCCACCTTGAGTTCGTACGCCGACTGCTCGTCCAGCGCCAGCAGAGCGGTCGTGTCGGCCGCGCCCAACGCACGGGCCGCCGCCGCGTCGAAGTGCACGGCCCGCCCGTCCAAGTAGCCGGGGGCCTTGAGCGTCCGGCAGGCACTGCCGTCACCCATCACCAGCAGCGCGACCCGCCCTGCCTCCGAGGCGAGCTCCCGGCCCGCCCGGGCGCACCGCTCACCGGCCAGCCGCTCCCCGACGCCGAGCCCGCGGACCGGGGCGGCGGCCCAGTCCGTGCGGTCGAGGAGCCAGGCGGCCACCGCGAGGGACGGCGGAAGCTCGCGCTCCCGGGCGCCGTCGTCGCCCGCCGGGCCGAGCCGCACCTCCAGATCCACGCCGAAGCCGCCGAAGCCGCCGCCCGCGCCCTGCGGGTGGCTTCCTGTGCCGTCCTGCCCGGCGGGCCCGACCACGACGAGCAGGTCGGGGCGCGAGGCCGCCACTACCCCCAGGGCGTCGCTACAGGCGGCCCGTGCGGCGTCGAGTTCCGGGGCGGCGCCCGCGGCGACCTCGGGCACGAGAAGCGGCGGACAGGGGCATACAGCGGCGGCGACAAGCATGTCCGGCAGCCTAATCCAGCTGATCGAACCGGCGGCGGCGACCGCCGACAACCACCGACTGCCGCGGCGCTACTGCCAGAGGGTCTTGGGCTCGTCGGCCGGCCCCGAGTCCCACTCCAGCTCGCACACCATGAAGCGGTACGGGAAGGACTGGCCGAGTGCCCCGTCGCAGATCAGCGCCCAGCCGTCCACCGTCCGGTAGATCCGGGTGCGCTTGGGCTTCGTCGGATTGCTCGGCCGGTACAGCCGCACCAGCTCCCGCAGCTGCGCCTCGGCGCTCTCCCGTGTGCCGTCCACGGTGGCGAGCAGTTCCATCGGTTTGTACTCGCCGTGCCACGCCGGGTTGTCCAACAGCAGTCCCCAGCGCGCCATGCCGCTCCCCCGTGATGTGTGCTGCTCCGTCGTGACCCGCTACGACCCCGCCGCGATGGTCAGTTGCTGCCGCAGCCGCCCGTGACCGCGGGCAGCGGCTCGGGCGCTCCGACGGACGGCAGTCCAAGCATCACGCCGACCGGCTTGGCGGCGGCGAGCGTGTTGCGCTTCTCCCAGGCGTCGCCGGCGCGGGTGCGCCGTACGCCCTTGGTCTCGCCCTCGGCCAGCAGGTGGTGCGGCGCCGCGTAGGTGATCTCGACCGTGGCGACATCACCGGGGCGCACCTCGCCGTCGGGCTTGGTGAAGTGCACCAGACGGTTGTCGGGGGCACGGCCGGAGAGGCGGTGCGTGGCACCGTCCTTGCGGCCCTCGCCCTCGGCGACCATGACGTCCAGGGTCCGGCCGACCTGCTTCTTGTTCTCCTCCCAGGAGATCTCCTCCTGGAGGGCGACCAGCCGCATGTAGCGCTCCTGGACGACCTCCTTGGGGACCTGGCCCTCCATGGTGGCGGCCGGGGTTCCGGGGCGCTTGGAGTACTGGAAGGTGTAGGCCTGCGCGAAGCGTGCCTCGCGCGCCACGTGCATGGTCTGCTCGAAGTCCGCCTCGGTCTCGCCGGGGAAGCCCACGATGATGTCGGTGGAGATGGCGGCGTGCGGCATGGCGGCGCGCACCTTGTCGATGATCCCCAGGAAGCGGTCCTGCCGGTACGAGCGGCGCATCGCCTTGAGGACCGTGTCCGAGCCCGACTGCAACGGCATGTGCAGCTGCGGCATCACGTTCGGCGTCTCGGCCATCGCCGCGATCACGTCGTCCGTGAAGTCGCGGGGGTGCGGCGAGGTGAAACGGACCCGCTCAAGCCCCTCGATGCGCCCACAGGCGCGCAGCAGCTTGCTGAACGCCTCGCGGTCGCCGATGTCGGAGCCGTACGCGTTCACGTTCTGTCCGAGCAGGGTGATCTCGGAGACGCCCTCGGCGACCAGTGCGTCGATCTCGGCGAGGATGTCGCCGGTCCTGCGGTCCTTCTCCTTGCCGCGCAGCGCGGGGACGATGCAGAAGGTGCAGGTGTTGTTGCACCCGACGGAGATGGAGACCCAGGCGGCGTACGCGCTCTCGCGCCGCGTCGGCAGCGTGGAGGGGAAAGCCTCCAGCGACTCCGCGATCTCGACCTGCGCCTCTTCCTGGATACGGGCGCGCTCCAGCAGCACCGGCAGCTTGCCGATGTTGTGCGTACCGAAGACGACATCGACCCAGGGCGCCTTCTTGACGATGGTGTCGCGGTCCTTCTGCGCCAGACAGCCGCCGACGGCGATCTGCATGCCGGGCCGCTTCGTCTTCATCGGCGCGAGCCTGCCGAGGTTGCCGTACAGCTTGTTGTCGGCGTTCTCACGGACCGCGCAGGTGTTGAAGACGACGACATCGGCGTCGAACTCCGCCGTGCCCTCGGGCGCGCGGACATAGCCCGCGCCCTCCAGCAGGCCGGAAAGCCGCTCGGAGTCGTGGACGTTCATCTGGCACCCGTAAGTGCGCACCTCATATGTCTTCTCGCTCATCTCGCTCACCAGGGTACGGGGCCTCGTACCCCCTGGTCCTCCAGGGCACTGAACTGGCAGGATCGCGCGCATGCTCCAGGCCCTCCCCCGTATCAGCCGCCGCCGCGCCCTTCAGGGCTCCGCCGCCGCGCTTGTGGTGTTCGGGCTGCTGATGTGGTGGCTCCTGCCGATCGGGGAGTCCGAGCCGCGCGGGAGGATCACCTTCAGCACGGGCGTCACGACCGGGGTCTACCAGCGCTACGGCGAGCTCCTGGACACGGCCCTGGCACACGATCTGCCGGACGTGGACATGCGGCTGCGGACCAGCGAGGGCTCGCAGCAGAACCTGGCGCGGGTGGCCAGTGGTGAGGCCGACTTCACCATCGCCACCGCGGACGCCGTCGCGAAGTATCTGCAGGACGGGATGCCGGGCGCGGAGCTGCTGCGCAGCTGTGCGCGGCTGTACGACGACTACGTACAGCTCGTCGTGCCCAAGGGCTCCAAGGTGCGCTCCGCCGCCGACCTGCGCGACAAGCGGGTCGCCGTGGGGCAGGACGGCTCGGGCGTGCGCCTGGTGTCGAACCAGCTGTTGACGGCCGCCGGGCTCGATCCCCACTTGGACATCACCCCGGTGTCCGCCGGTATCGACACCATGCCGGGGCTGCTTGAGGACGGTGACATCGACGCCTTCTTCTGGTCGGGCGGCCTGCCCACCAGCGCGGTCAGGGACCTGTCGAAGCGGTTCGAGATCCGGCTCGTCCCGCTGGGCGAGCTGGTCGACAAGCTGCACGCGGCGGGCGGCAGCACCCGCCACTACCGGTCGGCCGTGATGCCTGCCGACGCGTATCGCAATGCCCAGGACGGGGAGGCCGTGCCGACGGTGGCGGTCGCGAACCTGCTGGTGACCACGGAGCTGATGGACGCGTCACTGACCGAGGGCCTGACCCGCACGGTGATAGGGAGCCGCGACCGGATCGGCAATCAGGTGCACGCGGCGCAGCTGGTGGATCTGCGTTCCGCGATCTATACGGACCCGCTGCCGCTGCACGAAGGGGCGCAGCGCTACTACCGCTCGGTCAAGCCGTAGCACCCGGTCACCGCGCGGACCGTTCCGGCAGGGACGTGGGGGACGTGCGCGGGACCGTGATGGTCACGCGCAGGCCGTGAGGGGCGTTCTGGGCGTACGTGAGCCCGCCGCCGCCGGCCGTCAGCAGGGCCCGCGAAATGGACAGGCCGAGACCGGAGCCCTTGATGTTCTGGTGGCGGTTGCTGCGCCAGAAGCGGTCTCCGATGCGGGACAGCTCGTCCCCATTGAGGCCGGGGCCTTCGTCGGCGACGTCGACCGTGCAGTGCTCGCCGTTCGACGTGACGGTGACCTGGACCGCCTCGCCCTCGGGCGTGAACTTCAGGGCGTTGTCGAGCAGCGCGTCCAGGACGCTGGAGAGCGCGACGGAGTCGCCCCAGGCGGTGACGGCGGTGGAGCCCCGCTGGAGGAGGCTCACCCCCTTGTCGTCCGCGAGGGGCCGCCAGGCGGCGACCCGCTCGGCGGTCAGCGCGCCGAGGTCGATCAACCGCAGGTCGGCGGAGGCGTGCTCGGCCAGCGCCAGGCCCAGCAGGTCGTCGAGTACCTGGGCGAAACGCTTGCCCTCCGTACGGACGGAGGCGATCTCCTCGTTGTCCTCGGGAAGCTCAAGGGCGAGCAGCTCGATGCGCAGCAGGAGGGCGGCCAGCGGATTGCGCAGCTGGTGGGAGGCGTCGGCCACGAAGGCCCGCTGCTGCTCCAGCACGTCCTCGACGTTGTCCGCCATCTCGTTGAACGAGCGGGCCAGCCGCCTGAGTTCCGGCGGGCCGCCCCCCGCCGCAACCCGGGAGTTCATCAGCCCGGTCGCGATGTCGTGGGTGGCCGCGTCCAGGACGCGTACGGGCCGGAGCACCCAGCCGGTGAGCCGGACGGCGGCGCCGAGCGCGACGAGCATCGCCGCGCACTCGCCGGCCGCGATCAGCAGCCAGCCCTGGAGGATCTGCGAACGCATCTGTCCGGTCGGTGAATCGGTGACCACCACGGCGACCACGTCACCGTCCCGCACCACCGGCGACGCGACGACCAGCCGCCCGTTCTGCCAGGGCCAGACCTGCTGTGGATCGTGGCTGCGGCGCTTGTACAGCGCCTCCTGGAAGGCGTCTCGGCCCTCACCCGACTTGGGGACGGCCCAGTCCGCGGGGGCGCTGGCCATGTCCTCGCCCTCCCGGTAGAAGACCCCTGCCTTGATCCCGTACACCCCGCTGTAACTGGCGAGTTCGGTCTCCAGGGTCCTGCGCCGCTCGTCCTCGCCGCTCGTGTCGCGTTCGGTCTTCTTGCGTTCGGTGACGAACTGGGCGAGCGCCGCGAACCGCGCCGTGTCGTCGATCCGGTCGACGACCACCCGCTGCTGCTGCGCCGCGGCCACGCTCACCGCGAGCGGGAAGCCGAGCGCGAGGAGGATGCCCGCGAGGAGCACGATGAGCAGCGGGAGGAGGCGGGTACGCACGTGGAACTACGGTCCTTGCAGCGCGGGCGGCACGACGAGCCGGTAGCCGACTCCACGCACCGTCTCGATGAGGGCGGGCATCCGCAGCTTGGAGCGCAGCGACGCCACATGAACCTCCAGTGTGCGGCCCGTTCCCTCCCAGCTCGTGCGCCACACCTCGCTGATGATCTGCTCACGCCGGAAGACAACGCCGGGGCGCTGGGCGAGGAGCGCGAGCAGGTCGAACTCCTTGCGGGTCAGCTGTACGTCCGTTCCGTCGACGGTGACCCGGCGGGTGGGCAGTTCGATCCGTACGGGGCCGAGCGCGAGGGCGCTGTCGGCGCCCACGGGGGGCGCGTCGCCGCTCGTCGTGCGCCGGCTGACGGCGTGGATACGGGCGAGCAGCTCACCGGTGTCGTACGGCTTGACGACGTAGTCGTCGGCGCCGAGGTTGAGGCCGTGGATCCGGGAGCGTACGTCGGCCCGCGCGGTCACCATGATCACCGGGGTGGCGGTGCGCTTGCGGATCTTGCCGCACACCTCGTAGCCGTCCTGGTCGGGCAGCCCGAGATCGAGCAGCACGACCCCGAAGGGCTCCTTGCCTGCCGGCAGCAGTGCCTGGAGGGCCTCCTCGCCGCTGCGGGCGTGGACGACCTCGAATCCGTGTCGGGCGAGGATGGCGGCGAGGGCCCCAGCGACGTGGGCGTCGTCCTCGACGAGCAGCAGTCTCATGGCCCCCCTCCGGAGAATCGGTCGTTTTGGTCTCGCTGCATCCACGCCGATGCGTCACACTTCAGTCAAGGCACTTCCCGTTACGCACATGTTCCGTTATGGACCCGGTATCCCCCGACCTCATCCTGTTTTGTCCTGTCGAAGCCGGATCGTAATGCTCAATTTCCGCTCAGATGTAATGACGCTGGTCGCAGCGGGTGACTAGGGTCCTCCCAACCGAGGAGGACGGAGCAAGAAGCCGATGAGCGGAGTTTCAGTGACCAAGGCCGCCGAAGACGCTGCACCAGCAGCCGACGACCTGGTCGTGCTGAGCAACGTCAACAAGCACTTCGGCGCGCTGCATGTGCTCCAGGACATCGATCTGACCGTCGCCCGTGGCGAGGTCGTGGTCGTCATCGGACCCTCTGGGTCCGGCAAGTCCACGCTGTGCCGCACCGTCAACCGCCTGGAGACGATCGACTCGGGCACGATCACCATCGACGGCAAGGCCCTGCCCCAGGAGGGCAAGGAGCTCGCCCGCCTGCGTGCCGATGTCGGCATGGTCTTCCAGTCTTTCAATCTCTTCGCACACAAGACGGTGCTGGAGAACGTCACGCTGGGCCAGATCAAGGTCCGCAAGATGGACAAGAAGGCCGCGGAGGACCAGGCACGCACCCTGCTCGACCGGGTGGGTGTGGGTTCCCAGGCGGACAAGTACCCGGCGCAGCTCTCCGGGGGCCAGCAACAACGCGTCGCGATCGCGCGGGCACTGGCGATGGACCCCAAGGTCATGCTCTTCGACGAGCCCACTTCGGCGCTCGACCCCGAGATGATCAACGAGGTGCTGGAGGTCATGCAACAGCTGGCTCGCGACGGGATGACGATGGTGGTCGTCACGCACGAGATGGGCTTCGCGCGGTCGGCCGCCAACCGGGTCGTCTTCATGTCCGACGGCAAGATCGTCGAAGAGGCCACGCCCGACCAGTTCTTCAGCAACCCGCGCAGCGACCGGGCCAAGGACTTCCTGTCGAAGATCCTTCACCACTGACGACCAACGACCACGACATAAGGATGTTCACGATGAGGCTCCGCAAATCGGCCGCTGTCGCCATTGCTGTGCTCGCGCTGACCGCCACCGCCTGTGGTGGCGAGTCCGGGACCGCGGGCGACACGCCCAAGGACCCGGCCGGTGGCAAGGAAGCCCCCAAGCTTCCGACGTACACCGTCGCCAAGGACGTCAAGATCGACTCCCCGGTCCTGAAGAAGGCCAAGGCGGCCGGCAAGATCACCATCGGCGCCAAGAACGACCAGCCCTTCCTCGGCTTCGAGGACACGGACGGCAAGCGCTCCGGCTTCGACGTCGAGATCGCCAAGATGGTCGCCGCCGACCTCGGCTTCTCGCCCGACCAGATCACCTTCAAGACGGTCGACTCCGGTGTCCGTGAGACGACCATCTCCAAGGGCGACGTGGACCTCTACGTCGGTACGTACACGATCAACGACGAGCGCAAGAAGCAGGTCGGCTTCGCCGGTCCGTACTTCATGGCGGGCGCCGATCTCCTGGTCCGCAAGGACGAGACCTCGATCAACAGCTCCGAGGACCTCAAGGGCAAGAAGGTCTGCTCCATCGTCGGCTCCACTCCCCTCCAGGAGATCAAGAAGCCGAAGTACGGCGCGAAGACCGTCGAGCTGTCGAAGTACTCCGAGTGCGTGCAGCAGCTCATCAACAACGAGGTCGACGCGGTCACGACCGACGACGCGATCCTCAAGGGCTACGCCGCCCAGCGCCCGACGAAGCTCAAGGTGGTCGGCAAGCCGTTCACCGAGGAGCCCTACGGCATCGGCATGAGCAAGGACGACAAGGCGCTCCGCGACGCGGTCAACAACTCGCTTGAGGCGCACCTGAAGAACGGCAACTACAAGAAGGCGTACGACGCGACGCTCGGTCTCTCGGGCTCGGCGTTCTCCGAGCCGCCGGCGCTCGAGCGCTACTGACAGCGCCGCCTTCCGGCGACCTACCGGGCCCCGTACGCGCTTGAGGGGAGCGTACGGGGCGTGGTGCCCCCTGCCCGTCCGCTGCCGCCCACGAGGACTTCCCCGTGAATGTATTGCTAGACCACTTGCCGGAGTTCCGTGACGGCTTCATAGGAACCGTTCTGCTGACCGCCGCCAGTGCGCTGTTCGCGATGGTACTGGGCGTTGTCATGGCCGGTTTCCGTGTTTCTCCCGTACCGCCCTTGAGGTTCTTCGGCACCGCCTGGGTCACGCTCTTCCGTAACACTCCGCTGACGCTGCTGTTCCTCGTCGTCTGGTTCGTGGTGCCGGCCGTTTTCGGTACCGGCATGAACCCGTGGGTCAAGGGCCTGCTCGCGCTCAGCTGCTACACGTCCGCCTTCGTCTGTGAGGCCGTCAGGTCCGGCGTCAGCACCGTGTCGCTCGGCCAGGCCGAGGCGGCCAGGTCGCTGGGCATGACGTTCTTCCAGACCTTGCGCATGATCATCCTGCCCCAGGCGACCCGCACCGTGGTCGCGCCGCTGAGCAGCATCTTCATCGCGCTCACCAAGAACTCGGCGATCGCGGGAGCGTTCAGTGTCACCGAGCTCTTCGGTGTGCAGAAGATGCTGAGCGACCAGGGCTTCGCCATCGCCCCGATCTTCCTCTGGGTGGCTCTCGCCTACCTGATCATCACCTTCACCATCAGCGGTCTCTTCCGGCTGCTCGAGCGGCGCCTGGAGGTCGCACGATGAGTTCGAGCGTCCTGTATGACGCCCCGGGTCCCAAAGCCCGGGTACGTAACCGCATCTACAGCGCGGTCGGGTCCCTCCTGGTGGTCGGACTGATCGCCTTCGCGATCTTCCGGCTCGCCGACCGGGGCTACCTCGCGCCCGAGATGTGGAACATCTTCAACAACACCGGCGTCCGGACGAGGATCGCCGAAGGCATCCTGTCCACCGTGCAGGTCTTCGCGGTGGCAGCGGTGCTGTCGCTGGTGCTCGGTGTCCTGCTGGCCGTGGCGCGGCTCTCCGACCACCGGGCGGTGAGCGCGGTGGCCACCGGGTTCATCGAGCTGTTCCGGGCCGTCCCGCTGCTGATCACCATCTACGCGCTGTGGGTTCTCTTCCTGACCTACAAGAGCAACCTGGGGTTCATCGGCGAGAGTTCGGCCTACTGGGCCCTGGTCATCGGACTCAGCGTCTACAACGCGTGCGTCCAGGCCGAAGTTCTCAGGGCCGGTATCAACGCCGTGCCCAAGGGACAGGTCGAGGCCGCATACGCACTGGGTCTGCGCAAGTCGCAGGTCATGACGATGCTGCTGATACCGCAGGCAGTGCGCTCCATGCTGCCGACGATCATCAGCCAGCTGGTGGTGACCCTCAAGGACACCTCGCTCGGCTACATCATCACGTACGCGGAGCTGCTGTTCGCGGCCCGCAGGTTGGCCAACAACATCATCGTCAACGACGAGAGCCCGTACGTTCCCGTGGTCATCGTCGTCGGCACCATCTACGTCGCGATGTGCCTTGCACTGTCCTCACTGGCCACTTGGCTGGAGAAGCGCGGCCGCCGGGCCAAGACCGGCATCACGCCGGCCGCGGCGGCCGAGCCACTGGAGGCGCCCGGTGTGCTCGACGCATCCGGGGGTCCGCTCGGGCCGCACGCCAAGGGCGGGGCCGCCGATCCCGACGGGCCTGCCGACAAGAAGAACTGACGATACGTAAGGCAGCGGCCCCGCGCCGCTGCCTTACATCACTTGACGCAAGCACTCGCAGTGGGTTGCATACGTTCTGTGATCGTGCACCGGGTTCAAACTGCCACTTCCCGCAAGTCCGTACGGACCGGAGGGGACGCGCCGTGGACCCGGTGATCGTCGTTGGTGCCGGTCCCGTCGGACTGGCACTGTCCCTGGCGCTCGCCGCCCAGGGCGTCCCCTCCGTCGTACTCGACGAGGGCTCCGGCAAAGAAGAAGTGCGTACGGCCCGTACAGCCGTCCTGCGGCCGGACACCGCCGAGCTGGTGGAGCGGCTCGGTTGCGCCGCCGTCCGTGACGAGGGGGCCCTCTGGGCCGGCTGGCGGTCCATGCGGCGCAAGCAGGACATCAGGTATCTCTCCCTCGGCGAGGACGGCGACCCGCCCGCTCCGCTGCATCTGCCGCAGCACGCGCTCACCAACGGTCTGCGGGACGCCGCCGACGAACAGGAGCTCGTACGGATCGTCACGCACAGTCGTCTCGACACCGTCGAGCAGGACGCCGACGGCATCACCGCGCACACCCGGGAACCCGGCTCCACCTGGTGGCGCGGCAGTTTCCTGGTCGGCTGCGACGGCGCCCGGTCGACGGTGCGCAAGCTCCTCGACATCCGCTTCCCGGGGCGTACAGCGGTGGAGCGGCACGCCGTGGCCGCGCTGCGCACCGAGCTGCCCTGGCCCGGCGAAGCGTTACTCCACAGGCTGCCGCCGTGGCGCACGGGCGGCGAGGAAGTGACCGCCCGGCCGCTGCCCGGCGACCTGTGGCGGCTGGACTGGCTGCTGCCGGCGCGCGGTGAGCTGGTGACACCCGAGGCCCTGGTGACACGGGTGCGGGACACCTTGGCCGGCTGGTGCGGCGAGACACCTCCGTACGACCTGATCGACACCGGTGTATACACCCTCCACCACCGGCTGGCCCGCCGCTGGCGCGTGGACAGGGCCTTCCTCGCCGGAGACGCGGCCCATCTGCTCGGCGCGCTGGGCACCCAGGGCATCGACGAGGGCCTGCGGGACATCGACAACCTGGCCTGGAAGCTGGCACAGGCCTGGCACCTGGGGGCGTCGGAGACGCTGCTCGACAGTTACCAGGCGGAGCGGCGCACCGCCGTCGCCGCCCGGCTGCGCGCCGCCGACCAGGCGCTGCCGATACTGCGCAGTGGCGGCGGCCTGCGCACGTACCTGCCGGGCACCGCACGCGGGCACGATCAGATGCTGACGGACGGACATCTGGGGCGCGGCGCGCTGGGGGCGCCACCCGAGTACACGCGCTCCCCCCTCGCACCCCCGCACGCCGAGGCGCAGACGCTCGTCGGTACGCCGCTGGGCGGACCGATCGCGGATGTCAGGGCGACGGCGACGGACGGCACGACCGTAAGGCTGCGGGACCGGCTGGGGCGCGGGCGGCTGCTGGTGACGCTGGTCGCACCGGGCACCGGCGTATGGGACCGGCGGCACTGGATGAGCGCAGGGGTGATGCCACGACTGGCCGCCGCGGTGACGGCCCTGCCCGTGACGGCCGAGCTGCTGGTCGTCGAGAGCTACCCGGGGGCGTCCGCGCACACTGTGCTGCTCGTACGGCCCGACGGGCACCTGGTCACCGCGCTCAACGGGGTGCGGCCAGCCGAGCTGCACGCGGCGGCGGACGCGGCGCGCGGAGGCGCGCCGTTCACGGCGGGCGCCCCTCCCCACGCCGACAGTACCGGCCGGACCGACCGGACTGCGGACATCAATTGACCCTCACAGGCGCACATGGTGTACTCCGAAGCGTGACCGACACCAATGTGCGCCTGTGGCGGAGAGTCCATATGGACCTCGTCCGCTATGCGGGCTGCGTGTGTCAGCCGTCCTGCTGATTCGCCCTCGTTCCTCGCGCCGTGCCGTGCTCTGCTCATGGCCGCGCGTCCACGCGAACTTCTCAGGACGGTCCTTGTGTCTCTCCCCGCACCTCTTTCTGCTGTGCCCGAGCGCGCCGCAGCCGCCACCACCCCTGCCGACCGCGCTTCGGGTTCTTCCTCCGCGGGTCCCTCCTCTGCGGAACTGCTCGAATTCGTACGTCGTACCGCTGCCGACGCCTCGCTCGTGGCCTCCCTTCCGCTCGACCCCGGGGGGCGCACCTGGGTACGCCTCGACGGGCCCTCCGGGAGTGAGGCATGGCTCATCGGATGGCCGCCCGGCAGCGGTACCGGCTGGCACGACCACGGCGGCTCGCACGGAGCCTTCGCCGCCGCGGGAGGCTCACTGCGCGAGGAGTCACTCGCGGCGCGCCTGCCCACCGAGGGCTGGAAGACCCTCGAACTGGCCGACGGCGTCGACCGTGAGCGGCAGCTGACAGCCGGCCAGGGGCGCGCCTTCGGTGCCCACCATGTCCACCAGGTGCTGAACGAGTCCCCGGGCGAACACGCGATCTCCGTGCACGCCTACTACCCGCCGCTGCCGATGATGCGGCGCTACAGCCGCACCGGCGCGGTGCTGCGCCTGGAGCACGTCGAGCGTCCGAAGGAGTGGCAGTGAACGGGAAGCCGGTCGGCATCGACGAACTTCTGAGGCGCGTCCGCGAGGGGCTCGACCGCGTAGGCCCTCAGGAGGCCTTCGAGGCAGCCTCGGCGGGCGCCCTGCTCGTGGACATCCGGTACGCCGAACTGCGCGAGCGGGACGGGCTGATTCCCGGGGCGCTGGTCATCGAGCGCAACGAGCTGGAGTGGCGGCTCGACCCGCAGGGCAGCCACCGGGCCGCGGAGGCCACCGACCATGATCTGCGGGTCGTGGTGATCTGCAACGAGGGATACGCGTCCAGCCTCGCGGGCGTCTCCTTGCGGCAGCTGGGGCTGCACCGGGCAACGGACCTCGACGGCGGCTTCCAGGCATGGCGGGCGGCGGGGCTGCCGGTGACACCGCCGGTGAGGCCGTAAGGACGACGTAGGGGCGGTAAGGAACGCCCTCGCGGAAGGCCCCCCTACCGATGTGCGGGGCTGTTGGCGCGTGGGCCGGACCCGCCCGGGAGGTGGCTACTGCTTGGCCGTGGCCCCCTCCGCCGGGCGGGCCTTCAGAGCCGCCCGGCCCGGCAGCGGCGTCGCCACCAGGACGAGCAGCCCGGCGGCACAGACCACGGTGGCGTACACCAAGGGCTGTACCGCAGGGGCCGCGTTGCCCGTCATGCCGACACTGAGCGCCGTCAGCACCGCGAGCGCCATGCCCGTGCCGAGGGAGGCAGCGATGAGCAGGACCGTCAGGGCTTCGACGCGAACCATTCGCAGGATCTGACGGCGGGTGGCGCCGGCCAGCCTCAGCATCGCGAACTCACGGATGCGTTCGGAGACCGACATGGCGAGGGCGTTCACGACGGTGATGGCGGTGAACGCCAGGACCAGCCGCATGGCCAGGTAGTTCACCTCGGCGTTGCCGCGCTGCTGCTCGGCCTGGAGACGGTCGACGCCAGTGGGATCGAGGACGGAGACGGCCTGGGCGATGTCCTTCTTCAGCCGTCCGATGTCCGTGCCCGTTTCGAGGAGCACACCGATGGCGGTGACCTGGCCGGGGTGGGCGGCCAGCCGCTCGGCTTCCGCGGTGGAGAAGAAGAGGGACGTCTGGCGGCGCAGATCACCACTGCGGCCCGCGTCGGGCGTGGGCGCCGCGATGCCGGTGATTCGGTACGTACGCGGGGACCGGGTGGACTGGACAGTGAGCCGGTCGCCGGGGGCGAGATCGGCGCGGGCGGCGAGGCCACGATCGACGACCAGGTCGGTGGGGGCCTTGGGGGAGTCGCCGCGGGTGAGGGTGAATGGGGTCAGGGCAGCGGAGGCCCAGGCATAGCCGTAGAAGGTCCGGCCGTCGGCGGCCGGGAGGAAACGGCCGTCCGGGGCCACGGGATGCGCGGGGAAGGTGAGCTCGGGAACGGCGGCGCGTACACCTTCGACGGCGCGGACGCGCCCCACGGTCTGCGCGGGCAGCCAGGCTCGCTCCGCCATCGGCTTGGTCTTGGTCTTGGTCTTGGTCTTGCCGTTGCCTTTGTGCTTGACGGTGGTCTTGTGCACGTTCTGGTCGGCGGAGACCACGAGAGGGGCCGCGGCGTAACGCTCGGTGGCGATCGCGCCGCGAAGGCCGGTCTCCAGGAGGGAGCCGCAGGCGCCGGTGTTCAGGCCGAGGGCTCGGGCAAGGATCGCCGAAGTGGCCGGGCCGTGGAGGGACAGGTGCCGAAGAATCTGCTGTCGCCGCGGCTGCGCCAGCGCCTTGAGGGCGGCCAGCTCCGCGATCTCGGTACCACCGGGGTACTTTGCCATACGTACACAATTGCCTGTGCACAAGTAGCTGTGCACTGGGTCCGACCTGCACATTTACCCGGGGGTTAACCCCACCAACCAGTGCGGGCAAGCCAGTTGAGCCGATACCGTAGTCCGACCGGGCGGCCCTGGGCCAGTCCGAAGCCGTGGCCGCGGGCCGGCCGGGGCCGGGAGACAAGGTCCGAAGCCGGGGCCGCTCGAAGGCGGTCCGAGTCCACCCGGCCTCCGCTCAGCTCTGCTCGGAGCAGGCCGTACCAAACGCCCCCCGCGTCGCTCAGAGCAGGCCGCACGGCCGAACGCACGCCCACGCGTCGCTCAGAGCGGGTCGTACTCCACGCCCTCCGTGTCGTCCTCGCCCTCTTCTTCCAACGCGCGCCTGACCACCCGCAGGGCCATGCCCTCCGAGTACCCCTTGCGGGCGAGCATGCCCACGAGACGGCGCATTCGGCGGTCGCGCTCCAGGCCGCGGGTGGAGCGGAGCTTGCGGGCGACGAGCTCGCGGGCCCGCTCCTCCTCCTGATCGGAGTCGAGCTGGCCCACGGCCTCGTCGATCAGGGCCGCGTCCACTCCTTTGGTCCGCAACTCCCGCACGAGCGCCCGCCGGGCCAGACCCCGGCCGTGGTGGCGGGACTCCACCCAGGCGTCCGCGAAGGCCGCGTCGTTGATGAGCCCGACCTCTTCGAAGCGGGACAGCACCTCGTCCGAAATCTCTTCGGGGACGTCCCGCTTCTGGAGCGCGTCCGCCAACTGTTTGCGTGTACGCGGATTCCCGGTGAGCAGGCGCAGGCAGATCGCACGCGCCTGCTCACCGGGATCCTGAGGCGGCAGGCGCTCCCCGGCCCTCGACGGGGCGGAGCTGCCGCTGTCCTCTGCGTCCGTACTCCCCGGCCAGTCCATTCTCCGGGTCATGGCTTAGCTCTTGGCCGCCGCGGTCTTGGCCGTCTTGGCCTTGCTCACCGGAGCCGGTACCGACTTCGCAGCGTCGGCCGTCACCGCATCCGCGGCCACTGCCGTACCCGCGGCCGCGCCGCCGACCGCCGCGTCCGCTGGGGGCTCGACAGCCGGAGTCACCGGCTTCTTGACGCCGACACCCAGCTTGTCCTTGATCTTCTTCTCGATCTCATCGGCGAGATCGGGGTTGTCCTTCAGGAAGTTGCGGGCGTTCTCCTTGCCCTGGCCGAGCTGGTCGCCCTCGTACGTGTACCAGGCGCCGGCCTTGCGAACGAAGCCGTTCTCCACGCCCATGTCGATCAGGCCGCCCTCGCGGCTGATGCCCTGGCCGTAGAGGATGTCGAACTCGGCCTGCTTGAAGGGCGGCGCGCACTTGTTCTTGACGACCTTGACGCGGGTGCGGTTGCCGACCGCGTCGGTGCCGTCCTTCAGCGTCTCGATCCGCCGGATGTCGAGTCGCACCGAGGCGTAGAACTTCAGCGCCCGGCCACCGGTCGTGGTCTCCGGGGAGCCGAACATCACACCGATCTTCTCGCGGAGCTGGTTGATGAAGATCGCGGTGGTCTGGGACTGGTGCAATGCGCCAGTGATCTTTCGGAGCGCCTGGCTCATCAGCCGGGCCTGGAGACCGACGTGCGAGTCGCCCATCTCGCCCTCGATCTCCGCACGCGGCACCAGGGCCGCCACGGAGTCGATGACGATGAGGTCGATGGCGCCGGAGCGGACCAGCATGTCCACGATTTCGAGCGCCTGCTCGCCGGTGTCCGGCTGGGAAAGGATCAGGTTGTCCGTGTCGACGCCGAGTGCCTTGGCGTATTCGGGGTCGAGCGCGTGCTCGGCATCCACGAAGGCGACGGTGCCGCCGGCCTTCTGCGCGTTGGCCACGGCGTGCAGCGTCAGTGTCGTCTTACCGGAGGATTCCGGTCCGTACACCTCCACCACACGGCCGCGCGGGAGCCCGCCGACGCCGAGTGCGACGTCCAGTGCGGTCGATCCGGTGTGGATCACTTCGATGGGTTCGTTCGGCCGGTCGCCGAGGCGCATGACGGCGCCCTTGCCGAATTGCCGTTCAATCTGGGCGAGCGCGGCGTCGAGCGCCTTCTCGCGGTCGGTGCCTGCTGCCATGGGTTCCACCCGATTTGCTTGAGTCGATCGCTTCACATCCAAGACGCTAACCCCTGCCACTGACAATGCGTCCCGACGCCGTCCTGGCCTGTGGATAACTCAAGGAGAGAAACCGGGCCAGAACTCCATGAGAATGGATGTTCGATTTCGGTGTCAAGCGCACCACACCCACCCCGTCCGAGTCTCAGGAGTCGTCGTCCCCGGACAGCGGCGTCCCGGGTGTCCCCGACGTTCCGGGCGTCCGGGACGTTGGCCGCGGCTCGTGGCGCAGGGTCCGCCGCAGCCGTACGAGGCCAGAGAGACCCCGTCGGCGTGGATGCCTGCCGTGCACCCGCGGGTCGTCCGTCACGTCGTACCGCTTCACGTACGCGCCCAGGAAGGCCTGCAGTGTCGCGACCGCCGGAATCGCGATCAGCGCACCGACCGCGCCCATCAGCGCCGTCCCGGCGACAACCGACCCGAAGGCCACAGCCGGGTGGATGTCCACCGTCTTCGCGGTCAGCTTCGGCTGGAGCACGTAGTTCTCGAACTGCTGGTAGATCACGACGAAGATGAGCACCCACAGCGCGTACCAGGGGTTGACCGTGAAGGCGATGAGCATCGGCAGGGCGCCCGCCAGATACGTGCCGATCGTCGGGATGAACTGCGAGACCAGCCCCACCCACACGGCGAGCGCGGGCGCGTACGGCACATCCAGGATCACCAGCAGGATGTAGTGCGCGAAGCCGGAGATGAGCGCCATCAGGCCACGCGAGTAGAGATAGCCGCCCGTCTTGTCGACCGCGATCTCCCAGGCGCGCAGCACCTCGGCCTGCCGGGCCGGCGGCAGGACCGAGCACAGGGCGCGCCGCAGCCGCGGTCCGTCGGCCGCGAAGTAGAACGAGAACAGAAAGATCGTCAGCAGTCTGAACAGCCCGCCCAGGACGGTCGCCGACACGTCGAGAACGCCGCTCGCACTGTTCTGGACGTACCTCTGCAGCCAGTCGGAGCGCAGCAGACTGTCCTGGACCTCGACCCGCGAAAGCTCCGTGTGGAAGGTCTGGTTGATCCAGTTGATCACCGAGTCGAGGTACTTGGGGAAGTCCTCGACCATCTCGATGATCTGCCCGGCCAGCATCGAACCGAGCAGCACGACGAAGCCGACCGCCGCGATCACGACGCCCAGGAAAACCAGGAAGGTGGCGAGGCCCCGCCGCATGCCGCGCGCGGCCATGCGACCGACTGCCGGCTCGATCGCAAGCGCCAGGAAAAAAGCGATCAGGATGTTGGTCAGCAGCCCGATGAGCTGGTGGAACGCCCAGTCGCCCAGTTGGAAACAGGCATAGAGCGCGAGTGCGAGAACCATCGCGCGGGGCAGCCAACGGGGCATACGGACCGAAGCCTGGGCCGCCGCGGAGGCTGTGGGCGACGACGCGGTCGGTGACTCTTCGTTCTGGACGGAATTCTCGGCGGACTCGTCAGTGGGTGCCACCGGATCAGTCTCGCCCATGCCCGTACGGTCCGGCCGCCCGCCCTGGCGTCAGCGCTTGTCCGCAGGGACGTCCATCGCGGAACAGACGACGCGCCAGACGGCCTTCGCGTCCCACCCCGCGGCGAGTGCCTCGTGCACCGTACGGCCCCCGAGCTCGGTCATCACATGGTCACGGGCGAAGGAGTCGGCGTACGCCTCGCCGAAGTGGTCCGCCATCCGATCCCAGAAAATCGTCAACCGCATGAAACAAGTATCGCGCCCCTGAGAGTGCAGCCCTGTCCGTACACCTTGCCGTGAGCGTTTTGGGCCCTACGGTCGTTGCATGGCTGGATCCGGAGCATCCCTTCTCTCGCGCGGCGAGCACTTCATCTGGCTGACGGCCCGGGTGCTCGAGCAGCGGCGGTTCGCCTACCACTTCCTGGGCGGCGGCAGCGATGCGGTCGAAGCGGCGCTCGCCGCGTACCAGGGTGAGGACGGCGGCTATGGACACGCGCTCGAACCCGATCTGCGGGGGCCCGTCAGCCAACCGCTGCACACCGCGCACGCGCTGTCCGTCCTCGACTCCATCGGCCGCTGCGAGGGCCTGCGGGTGGAGCGGATGTGCCGCTATCTGTCCGACGTCTCGACCAAGGACGGGGCGCTGCCCGCCGTCCACCCCTCGCTGCGCGGCTATCCCGCCGCGCCCTTCACCCCCATCGTCGACGACCCGCCGAGCGAACTACTGGCGACCGGCCCCGTGGTGGGGCTGCTGCACCGCAACGAGGTGTGGCACGCGTGGCTCTTCAGGGCGACCGACTTCTGCTGGGCCGCCATCGACGCGCTGCGCGGTTCCCACCCGTACGAGATCCGGGCGGCGGTCGCCTTCCTGGACGGCGTGCCCGACCGGGCGCGGGCCGAGGCGGCGGCGGACCGGCTCGGCCGCCTGGTGCGCGAGCACCGGCTCGTGGTGCTGGACCCGGAGCGGGCCGACGAGCCGCCCCTCTCGCCGGGGTACGCGCCGGGTGAGCACCATTTCCCGTACGACTTCGCCACTGTGCCCGGTTCGCTGGCGCGTGGCTGGTTCACCGACGAGGAGACGAGTCGCTCGCTCGACTTCCTCGCGGCCCAGCAGCAGGAGGACGGGGGCTGGCCGATCCGCTGGCGGCAGTGGGCTCCGGGGACCGCTCTGGAGTGCCGGCCGATGCTGACCATCGACGCGCTGCTGACGCTGCGGGCCTACGGGCGGGTCATCGACGGGGACCGCGCCGGGGGCGGTGGCGCATCGGCCGAGGCCTGACCCGGGCCTCGGCCCGCCCGGGCAGCGCGTGGGCAGGCGCGCCCTACCCCGTCATCCGCCCAACGCGCGCACGCCCGCGGTGACGGCCACGGCCGCCCCGACCACCACGAGGAAGGGGGCGCGCAGGGCCAGTGCGAGCGCCGCCGCGGCGAGCCCCGCTCCCCTGGCGTCCAGCATCAGGTACTGGCCGGTGCTGAAGGTCTGCTGGGCGGTGAGCGCCGCCAGCAGGGCCACCGGCAGCAGAGCGGCCAGGCGCTTCACGAGTGGTCGCTCCAGTGCCCCGGCTGGCACCAGCAGCCCCAGCAGTTTCACGAGGTAGCAGCCGACGGCGGTGGCGCCGATCGCGATCCAGACGCTCATCGCCCCTCCTCCTTGGCCGTGTCGCGGGCTCTGCGGCCCTGGACCATGAGAACCACCGGCGCGGCGAGCGCGGCGGCGAGCACCGGCACCCCCGCGGGCAGCACCGGCAGGAGACCGAGCGCCAAGACGACCGCCAGAGCGGCGACGGCCCGTTCCATCCCGGTACGCAGCATGGGTGCGAGCAGAGCGAGGAAGACGGCGGGACTCGCGGCGTCCAGACCCCACGCGTCGGTGTCCCCGATGGCCTCCGCGCCCAGCGCGCCGGCGAGGGTGGTGAGGTTCCACAGCACGTAGAGGGTCAACCCGGTGACGGTGAACCCGAGCCGGGCGCTGCGACGCGTGGGCTGCGCGAGGGTGACGGCCGTCGTCTCGTCGATCACCCAGTGGGCGGCGAAGGGGCGCACGAACCGTGGGAGTGCGAGGAGCTGGGACAGCCGCAGCCCGTAGAAGGCGTTGCGTACGCCGAGGAAGAAGGCGCCCGCCGCCGCGGTAAAGGGGTTGCCACCCGCCGCGAGCGCGCCGACGAGTGCGAACTGTGAGGCGCCGGTGAAGACCAGCAGGCTGAGCGCGCAGGTCTGCAGGAGGGTGAGGCCGGAGCCCGCCGAGGTCACGCCGAACGCGAAGCCGGAGAGGCCGACGGCGACGCCGACACCCAGCGCGTCGCGGACGACGGCGCTGTCGGGCTTGGGCTCTGGGTCGGTGCGTATCGGTTGTGCTGGGAGTGCTGTCTGTTCTGCCACGCCCCGGACGTTACGTGCGGTGGCCTACGTGGTCTTGTACGTTCTTGCGCGCTCCCGCCGGTAAGCGCCCGGCGGCACTCCGACGATCCGGGTGAAGTGCCTGTTCAGGTGCGGTTGGTCGGTGAATCCGACGGCGACGGCCGCGTCGGCGGGCGCCGTCCCGGCCTCCAGGAGGCGGCGGGCGCTGCGCACGCGCGCGTTGGTGAGCCAGGTGTGCGGCGGCATCCCGTAGGCGGACTTGAAGGCGCGCAGCAGCGCGAAGGGGCCGGTGCCCAGCTCACCCGCCAGCTGTTCCAGGGACGGCGGCTCGGCCATGCGCTCCTCCAGGAGGCCCTTGGCGAGGGCCGCGGTGTGGGCGCCGGCCGCGACGGGCGCGCGGGCGGGCAGGGCCTGGCCGTGCCGCCGCAGCAGCCGGGCCACGGCTATGCGCAGCAAGCTGTCGGCGGCGAGCGCGTTGCCCTCCTCCGCCGCCTGGTGCACCGCGTGGATGAGCCGCGCGGTATCCGGGTCCTCGACGATCGTCTCGGCGAAAACAGCCGTCCCCCGCAGCAAGGTCGTCTCTTCGGCGATGTCGGCGACCACCTGCGCCGACGGATATAGCGTGGCGTACGACCAGCCTTCAGGCACCCCGGCATGGGCGGAGTGCGGAACTTCCGGGTTGATCATGACGACGGTGCCGGGGCGGGCCCGGATCGTGCCGTGCGGCATGACCACGTCCTCGATCCCGCGGAACACCGCGCCGAAGACGAACCCCTCATGGCTGTGCCGCGAGAAGGAATGGCGGACATAGCGGGCCCGCAGCAGGTCCAGGCCCGGCACTCCCGGGTACTGCCAGTGCCGCGCCCACTCGTCCTTCCCGTCCGCCGCCGTTGCCATGGGTCCATTCTGCGCCGTCCGCGCGTCGCTGACCTGCGCGTCCATGTTCCGGACGCCCGATGTCAGTGGCCCAGTGCACGATGGGGACATGGTCAGGACCGCGCTCGACTCCTTCTCCCCCGCGACCCGCGGCTGGTTCGCGGGCGCCTTCAACGCGCCCACCGCGGCGCAGGAGGGCGCCTGGCGGGCCATCTCCGAGGGCTCCGACGTCCTGGTCGTGGCCCCGACCGGCTCCGGCAAGACCCTGGCCGCCTTCCTCGCCGCCCTCGACGACCTGGCGTCCACACCCCCGCCCGCCGATCCGAAAAAGCGCTGCCGGGTGCTGTACGTATCGCCGCTCAAGGCCCTCGCGGTCGACGTCGAGCGCAATCTGCGCAGCCCGCTCACAGGCATCCGCCAGGAGTCGCTGCGTCATGGTCTGCCGGAGCCCGAGATCCGTGTCGGCATCCGCTCCGGCGACACCCCGCCCGCCGAGCGGCGGTCCCTGGCCACCAAACCGCCGGACATCCTCATCACCACACCCGAGTCGCTGTTCCTCATGCTCACCTCCGCCGCCCGTGACGCCCTGTCCGGCATCGAGACAGTGATCCTCGACGAGGTGCACGCCGTCGCGGGCACCAAGCGCGGCGCGCATCTCGCCGTGTCCCTGGAGCGGCTGGACGAACTGCTGCCGAGGCCGGCCCGCCGGATCGGCCTGTCGGCGACGGTCCGGCCGGTCGACGAGGTGGCCCGCTTCCTCTCGCCGCAGCGCAAGGTGGAGATCGTCCAGCCGCCGTCGGGCAAGAAGTTCGACCTGTCGGTGGTCGTGCCCGTCGAGGACCTGGGCGAGCTGGGCGGCGCCCCGGCCAAGGAGGACGACGCGGGTGACAAGCCGTCGATCTGGCCCCATGTGGAGGAGCGCATCGCCGATCTCGTCCAAGCGCACCGCTCCACGATCGTCTTCGCCAACTCACGGCGCCTCGCGGAGCGACTGTGCAACCGGCTCAACGAAATCGCGTACGAGCGCGCCACCGGCGAGCCCATGCCCGACGCGCACTCCCCCGCCGAGATCATGGCCGAGTCGGGCGCCGCCAAGGGCGCACCGCCGCTACTCGCCCGCGCGCACCACGGCTCGGTCTCCAAGGAGCAGCGCGCTCTCGTCGAGGAGGACCTCAAGGCCGGCCGGCTGCCCGCGGTCGTCGCCACCTCCAGCCTGGAGCTGGGCATCGACATGGGCGCGGTCGATCTTGTCGTCCAGGTCGAGTCACCACCGTCCGTCGCCTCGGGTCTGCAGCGCGTCGGCCGCGCGGGCCACCAGGTCGGCGCGGTCTCCACGGGCGTTGTCTTCCCCAAGTACCGGGGCGACCTGGTGCAGTCGGCCGTCGTCGCCGAGCGCATGCGCAGCGGCTCCATCGAAGCCCTGCGCATCCCGGGCAACCCTCTGGACGTCCTCGCGCAGCAGCTCGTCGCCATGGTCGCCCTCGACACCTGGCAGGCCGACGACCTGCTGGCCCTCTTCCGCCGCGCGGCCCCCTTCGCCTCGCTCCCCGATTCCGCCTTCACGGCCGTCCTGGACATGCTCGCGGGGCGCTACCCGTCCGACGCCTTCGCGGAGCTGCGCCCCCGCGTCGTGTGGGACCGCATCGCCGGTACGGTCACGGGCCGCCCCGGTGCGCAGCGCCTCGCCGTCACCTCCGGCGGCACCATCCCCGACCGCGGCCTCTTCGGCGTCTTTCTCGCGGGAGCGGACCCGAAGAAGGGAGGCGGCCGCGTCGGTGAGCTCGACGAGGAAATGGTCTACGAGTCCCGGGTCGGTGACGTCTTCACCCTGGGCACCACGTCCTGGCGCATCGAGGACATCACCCGCGACCGGGTGCTGGTCTCTCCCGCGCCCGGTGTGCCGGGCCGGCTGCCGTTCTGGAAAGGCGACCAGCTGGGCCGCCCCCTCGAACTGGGCCGCGCGCTCGGCGCGTTCCTCCGTGAGATCGGCTCGGTCACCCCGGAGGCCGCCAGGGAGCGCCTGACGGCCGCCGGGCTCGACGTCTGGGCCACCGACAATGTGCTCTCCTACCTGGACGAGCAGCGACGGGCAGCGGGGCACGTTCCGGACGACCGCACCATCGTCGTCGAGCGGTTCCGCGACGAGCTGGGCGACTGGCGCGTCGTCATCCACTCCCCCTTCGGCGCCCAGGTGCACGCCCCCTGGGCGCTGGCGCTCGGCTCCCGCCTGGCCGAGCGGTACGGCATGGATGCCCAGGTCATGCATGCCGACGACGGCATCGTGCTGCGCCTGCCCGACGCGGACCTGATGGGCTTCGACCTGCTCGACGAGGAACCGACGCGCCAGCGCGCGGAGTTCGACAGCGAACAGGCCCCGGTGGGCGCATCCGACATCGCCTTCGACAAGGGCGAGGTCACCCAGATCGTCACCGACCAGGTCGGCGGCTCCGCGCTGTTCGCCGCCCGTTTCCGCGAGTGCGCCGCCCGCGCGCTGCTGTTGCCCCGCCGCAGCCCCGGCAAGCGCACACCTCTGTGGCAACAGCGTCAACGTGCGTCCCAACTGCTCCAGGTCGCATCGGAGTTCGGTTCGTTCCCGATCGTCCTCGAAGCCGTGCGCGAATGCCTCCAGGACGTCTTCGACGTTCCCGGCCTGACCGAGCTGATGGGTGACATCGAATCCCGGCGGGTCAGGCTCGTCGAGGTCACCACCACCGAGCCGTCCCCCTTCGCCCGCTCCCTCCTCTTCGGATACGTCGCCCAGTTCCTGTACGAGGGCGACTCGCCCCTCGCCGAGCGCCGGGCCGCCGCGCTCTCTCTCGACTCCAAGCTTCTCTCCGAGCTTCTCGGCCAGGCGGAGCTGCGGGAGCTGCTCGACGCCGAGGTCCTGACCGAGCTGGAGCAGGAGCTCCAGTGGCTCACCGAGGACCGCCGGATCAAGGACATGGAGGGCGTCGCGGACCTGCTGCGCGTGCTGGGGCCCCTGACGGACACCGAGCTCGTCGCGCGCGGCGCCGAGCCCCGGTGGGCCGACGAGCTGTCATCCGCACGCCGGTCGATCCGCGTCCGGATCGCCGGGGCGGACCACTGGGCGGCCATCGAGGACGCGGGCCGCCTGCGCGACGCGCTCGGCACCGCGCTGCCCGTCGGCGTACCTGAGGCCTTCACCGAGCCGGTCAAGGACCCCCTCGGCGACCTCCTGTCCCGCTACGCCCGCACCCATGGGCCCTTCACGTCCGCCGCCGCGGCGGCCAGGTTCGGCCTGGGGCCCGCGGTCACGGACGGCACCCTGCAGCGTCTCGCCGCGAACAACCGGGTCGTACAGGGCGAGTTCCACCCCGCCGGGATCGGCCAGGAGTGGTGCGACACCACAGTGCTGCGGCGGCTGCGGCGCCGTTCCCTGGCCGCGCTGCGCCACGAGCTGGAGCCGGTCCCGCCCTCGGCGCTCGCGACGTTCCTCCCGCAGTGGCAGCACCTGGGGAGCAGCAGCCTGCGGGGCATCGACGGGCTGGTGCGCGCCGTCGAGCAGCTGCAGGGCGCCCCGGTCCCCGCCTCCGCGCTCGAAAAGCTGGTTCTGCCGTCCCGCGTCGCGGGCTACACGCCCGCGATGCTCGACGAGCTGACCACCACCGGTGAGGTCCTGTGGGCCGGGTCGGGAGCCCTGCCGGGCAAGGACGGCTGGATCTCCCTCTATCTCGCCGACGCGGCCCCCCTGCTCCTCCCCCAGCCCCACCCTCTTGAGCTGACCGCGCTCCACGAATCCGTTCTCACGACACTCTCCGGCGGCTACGGTCTGTTCTTCCGCCAGATCGCCGACCAGATCCGCGCCACCACCCATCCCGACTGCACCGATCCCCAACTGGCCGACGCCGTCTGGGACCTGGCCTGGTCGGGCCGGCTCACCAACGACACCCTCGCGCCGCTGCGCTCCCTCCTCGGCTCCGGGCGCACCGCCGGCTCCACCGCGCACCGGGCGAAACGCACCGTGCCGCGCGGGCGCTACGGCACGCTGACGGCCTCCGCCCGCACCGCGTCGCGCACCGGCCCGCCCACCGCGTCCGGCCGCTGGTCACTGCTCCCGGCCAAAGAGCCGGACCCCACCCACCGCGCGCACGCCCTGGCTCGCACCCTGCTGGACCGACACGGCGTGGTCACGCGGGGCGCGGTCGCCGCCGAAGGAGTCGAGGGCGGCTTCTCCGCGACGTACCGGATCCTCGCAGCCTTCGAGGACAGCGGGCAGGCGCGGCGCGGTTATGTCGTGGAGGGACTGGGCGCCGCCCAGTTCTCGATGGACGGCGCGGTCGACCGCCTGCGGGCGGCGGCCACCGCCCGCGACCGCGGGGACGCGGAGCACACCGGTCGCGCGGTGCTCCTCGCCGCGGCCGACCCGGCCAATGCGTACGGCGCGGCCCTGCCCTGGCCCGAGCCCCCCGCCGGAGCGGGCCACAGGCCCGGCCGCAAAGCGGGATCCCTGGTCGTCCTCGTCGACGGTGAACTGACCCTCTACATGGAGCGCGGCGGCAAGACCCTGCTGGCCTGGCCCGCCACCCCGGACGATCCCTCGGCCCCGGACCCGCGCCTCGCCTCGGCGGCGGAAGCTCTCGCGACGGCGGCCCGTGGTGGCGCCCTGGGCACCATCACGGTGGAGCGCACCAACGGCTCCCCCGCCCTGACCTCGCCCCTGGGCCAAACCCTGGAAGCGGCGGGCTTCCACGCCACCCCCAGAGGCCTCCGCCTCCGCGCCTGACCACCACCCGCGCCGACACCCGGACTTCCGCGAGAGCACCCCCACAAAGCCCAGCCGCGCCCAACACACCGCAACGCCACCCCACACCGCTCCGCCCGTTCGCCCCCACCAAGCCCACGTCCGCCGCTTCCCCCCCCCAGCGCCCCCACCACGTCCACCCACACCCGCACCGGCCCCACCAAGCCCACGCCCCACACATCTCCGCCCCTTCGCCCCCACAGAGCCCACGCCGGCCTCACACCCCACCGTCCCCACAGAGCCCACGCCCGCCCCACACCCCACCGTCCCCACAGAGCCCACGCCCGCCCCACCCCCCTCCGCTCCTCCCGCACCGACACCCCACCACTGCTCCCCTCCCACCGGAGGCGCCCCGCGCCCTACCCCGCGCATGATGGACCCCATGCCCGAAGGAGACACCGTCTGGCAGGCCGCCCACCGCCTGCACTCCGCCCTCGCCGGCCACACCCTCACCCGCTCCGACCTCCGGGTCCCCAGGTTCGCCACCGCCGACCTGACCGGCCGCACCGTGCTGGACGTCACCCCGCGCGGCAAGCACCTCCTCGCCCGCGTCGAGGGCGACCTGACCCTGCACTCGCACCTCCGCATGGACGGCGCCTGGAAGATCTACGCTCCGGGCGAGCGCTGGCGCGGCGGCCCGGCCCACCAGATCCGCGCCATCCTCGGCACCGCCGACCACACGGCCGTCGGCTATCGCCTGCCCGTCCTGGAGCTCCTCCGTACCCAGGACGAGGAACAGGCCGTCGGCCACCTCGGCCCCGATCTCCTGGGTCCCGACTGGAACGCCGCCGAAGCCCTGCGGCGTCTCCTCACCGCCCCCGATCGTCCCCTCGGCGAGGCGCTGCTGGACCAGCGGAATCTCGCGGGCATCGGCAATGTCTACAAGTCGGAACTCTGCTTCATCGCCCGGGTGACCCCCTGGCTGCCCATCGGCGAACTCCCCGCCCCCGAGCGCCTCGTCGCCGCCGCCAAGCTCCTCCTCGAAGCGAACCGTGACCACCCGGGCCGACGCCGCACCACCCTGCGCACCCTCACCCCACCCCTCTACGTGTACGGCCGCGAGGGCCGCCCCTGCCTGCGCTGCGGCACCTCCGTGCGCCTCGCCGAGCAGGGCGACGGCAGCCGCGCCCGCCCCACCTACTGGTGCCCCCGCTGCCAATCGGGCCCGACCCCGTAACCCCCTTGCCCGAACAGCACAGTTGACGACCCATCAGACTCGGTCGTACCGTCCCCGCATGCCCCTCAAGGCGTACGACCTCACCGGCCGCACCGCACTCGTCACCGGCGCCGCGAGCGGTATAGGCCGCGCCGGCGCCCTGCTCATCGCGGAGGCCGGCGCGACCGTCCACTGCGCGGACCGCGACGAGGACGGACTGCGCGAGACCACCGCCCTGATCACCAAGGCGGGCGGCGCCGCGCATGCCCACCCTCTCGACGTCACGGACCGCGCCCAGCTGGCCGAGGCGGTCTCCCGGGCCGGACGCCTGGACATCCTCGCGGCCGTCGCCGGAATCATGCACAGCAGCACGGTGCTGGAGACCCTCGACGAGGATCTGGACCGGGTGCTGGCGGTCAATTTCAAGGGCGTTCTGTACGCCTGCCAGGAAGCGGCCCGCGCCATGATCGCCACCAAGACCGCGGGCAGCATCATCACCATGGCCTCGGGCGCCGTGGATTCCGCGAGCGTCGGCCTGCTCTGCTACAGCGCGGCGAAGGCCGCCGTGATCCAGCTCACCAAGACACTCGCCACCGAACTGGGCCCTCATGGCATCCGCGTCAACGCCGTCGCCCCGGGCTGGATCCGCACCCCCATGACGGAACGCCACAACGCGGAACTCCAGCACCGGATTGAGTCCATGATGGTCCGCGCGTCCCCGCTCGGCCGCGTGGGCGCGCCCGAGGATGTCGCGCACGCGATCCTGCACCTCGCGTCCGACGCGTCCGGCTTCACGACGGGTCAGATCCTGCGCCCGAACGGCGGCGTCGTGATGCCCTGGTAGTCACCCCGGCCGAGGCCGCGGAAATCACATGCACCGGCAGCAGGCTCAGCCCCCAGCCGCCGGCGGCCACCGCATCCTCAATGGCCCCGGTCCGCTCCGGCAGCAGCGCCAGCCGGAGCACGGCCCACCACCACAGCGCGCCCAGCAGCAGCGCCAGGACGAGCAACGGCCCGCGCCGAACCGCCGACCCACGCCACACACACCCCTCGCGCCTCTCAGATCCCCCACGCCCCCAGAAGTCACGCCATGCCATGGCTGCCTCCTCCGGCGGCCGACGCTAACCGGGTGCGATCACCCGGCGGGAGGGCGCACCGGAAGCACATCCGGCGCGCGCACCCCCGCCACGCGCCCTACGCGCTCTCTGCCTGGAACATCCACGCGTGCTTCTCGAGCTCCGCGGTCAGCCCGATGAGGAGATCCTGAGTGATCGGGTCCGGGTCACCGGTGGCCGTGATCCGCTCGCGCATCCGGCCGATCACCACGCCGAGCGCGTCCACAAGAATCCGTACGGCGTCGACGTCCTTGACCCACCCGGCCGGCACCTCACGGATCGCGGTCGCTTCCGAAACCGTCGTGGAGCGCCCGTCAGGATTGACGCCGATCGCGGAGGATCGCTCGGCCACCGTGTCGGAGTGCTGCCGCGCCGTGACGACCACGTCGTCCAGCTGCAGATGTACGGAGCGAAAGCGCGGTCCGACCACGTTCCAGTGGACCTGCTTGGCCACCAGGGAGAGATCGACCAGGTCCACAAGCGCACCCTGGAGCGCCTCGCCGACCACCTTGAGGTCAGCCTCGGGCAGGGTGCTCTTCACTACAGACATCCGCTTCCTCCTCAGGAACCGATTTCCACACTTCACACCACCATGGCATATATACCCCAAAAGGGTCACGCTTGGGTGCGAGGAAACCGGCCCGGACCAGGGCGTCCGAACCAGAGCGCGCATGAGTGGGGACATGAAAGAACCCCGGCCGGTCCCTCAGGACCAACCGGGGCTGCGCCACGAACTCAGGCCGGACTCACACCGGAGTCAGGCGGCAACCACGTCCACCGCTTCCGCAGGTGCCTTGATCGTCACCCGCTTCGACGGCACACCGGCCACCGAAGCCACGGAAACAGAATTGAACATCGTACGCACCGGCACCGGCTCGCTCGCCGCTGCCGACGCCGCCAGTTCAGCGAGCGACAGTTCATCGCTCACTTCACGCATGAGCTCGGACATCCGTACATCAAGCGCGTCGCAAATCGCAGAGAGCAGCTCAGAGGAAGCCTCCTTCTGCCCCCTCTCCACCTCGGAAAGATAGCCGAGCGAGACTCGGGCGGAAGAGGAGACTTCGCGCAGAGTACGGCCCTGGCGCTGGCGCTGCCGACGCAGCACGTCACCAAGCAGGCGACGGAGCAGAATCATCGGTGGCTCCCTCCTCGGACCGCGTAACCGCATCCTTCACGCCCCACCGTACCGCCTCGCGCCGCGGCCGTGCGGGGAGCGATGTCGTGTTCACTCAGGGCTGCAAACATCAATTCCCCCCGTTCTGTTCCGTATCCTGTGCCCGCGCGTTCTCGATCAGTTCGCCGGAGAGCAGGGTCAGCACGCTCCGTACACTCTCCATACGGATTACCGCTCGGTCCCCGTTCAACCGCAACGCGGCGACTTTCCCGGTTCCGCCGGGCCCCTCGACCGCCACGAACACCGTGCCGACGGCCTGCCCGTCCTGCTCGTCGGGCCCCGCGACACCCGTCGTCGCGATCCCCCAGTTGGCCCCGAGCACCCGCCGCACGCCTGCCGCCATCTGCCGCGCGACCTCAGGGTCCACGGCCCCGCGCTGCGCCAGAAGCGCTCCATCGACGCCCAGAACGTCCCGCTTCAGCTCGGTCGCGTACGCCGTCACAGATCCACGGAAGACCCGTGAGGCCCCGGGCACGTCGGTCAGCTCGGCGGCCACCATGCCTCCGGTCAGCGATTCGGCGACGGCGAGCGTCTCACCGCGCTCCGCCAACAGCTCAAGCACCTGCGCCGGCACGCCGACTGCCGCCCGCCGGACTTCGGTCACCGGGTCGGCTCCGACGAGGACGAACCCGCGGACTCCACGGCGGCCCGTACGGCCGCCCGCTCCGCCGCGAGGCCGGCCCGGCGCAGCAGCACCGCTTGCCGCACATAGTCGAGGCCGGTCACCACGGTCAGCACGACCGCCGCCGCCATCACCCAGAACCGGAGCGAGGCGAGCGGGCCGGTCAGCGCCAGCACATACATCCCGACCGCGATGCCCTGGATCAGCGTCTTCATCTTGCCGCCGCGGCTGGCCGGAATCACGGCGTGCCTGATCACCCAGAAGCGCATCAGGGTGATGCCGATCTCCCGGAAGAGAATCACCGCGGTCACCCACCACGGCAGATCCCCGAGAGCCGACAGACAGATCAGCGCCGCGCCCATGATCGCCTTGTCGGCGATCGGGTCGGCGATCTTCCCGAAGTCGGTGACGAGGTTGTACCTACGAGCCAGATGACCGTCGAACAGATCCGTGATCATGGCGACGGCGAAGGCCGCCCACGCGAACGACCGCCAGGCCGGGTCATAGCCACCATGGTGGAAAAGCAACAAGACAAACCCGGGCACAAGCAGCAGCCGCACCATGGTCAGAATATTGGCGATGTTCCACAAGCTGGCCTGATCGACGGCCACAGCGCCCAGCTTGCCGGCGCCGGACGCGGACCTGGCGGTCCCACCCGCCGCGGACGCCGGGACTCCGGTCATCTGCCCGCCTCCTCATGACATCCGAGCGGTTCGGCCACCAGGTCCACGCCCTCGGTGCCGACCACCTTTGCCTCGACCATACGACCGACGGTCAGCCCCTGGCCTGTCGTGAAGATCACTTGGCCGTCCGTCTCGGGCGCCTGGTGCGCCGCCCGGCCCACCGCGGCCTCGTCGTCCTCGTCGGAGCCCACCGACTCGACGAGCACCTCGAGCGTCTCACCGAGCCGCTCCTCGGCCCGCTGCGAGGTCAGCTCCTCGGCGAGCCGAGAGATGTGCGCCAGCCGCTCCGCGATGACATCGGCGTCGAGCTTCTTGTCGTACGTGACCGCCTCGGTGCCGTCCTCGTCGGAGTACCCGAAGACGCCGATCGCGTCGAGCCGTGCGCCCGTCAGGAAGCGCTCCAGCTCCGCCAGGTCTGCCTCGCTCTCGCCGGGGAAGCCAACGATGAAGTTGGACCGCACGCCCGCCTGCGGCGCCTTGGCGCGGATTGTCTCCAGCAGCTGCAGGAAGCTGTCGGTGTCGCCGAAGCGCCGCATCGAGCGCAGCACACCGGCCGACGAGTGCTGGAAGGACAGGTCGAAGTACGGCGCGATCTTGGGCGTAGAGGTCAGGACGTCGATCAGTCCGGGCCGCATCTCGGCGGGCTGCAGGTAGCTCACCCGCACGCGCTCGATGCCGTCGACCTCCGCCAGCTCCGGCAGCAGCGTCTCCAGGAGCCGGATGTCGCCGAGGTCCTTGCCGTACGACGTGTTGTTCTCGGAGACCAGCATGACCTCCTTCACGCCCTGCTCGGCCAGCCAGCGCGTCTCTCCCAGTACGTCGGAGGGGCGCCGGGAGATGAATGAGCCGCGGAACGAGGGGATGGCGCAGAAGGAGCAGCGACGGTCACAGCCGGAGGCGAGCTTCACGGAGGCGACGGGGCTCTTGCCGAGCCGGATCCGCAGCGGCGCCCGCGGACCGGAGGCCGGTGCGACACCCTCCGGAAGGTCCTCGGGCGGCGTGTCCTGCGCGTGTCCGGGCAGCGCCACATCGGCTGCGCCCTGCCGGTCGGCGGGGCTGATGGGCAGCAGCTTGCGCCGGTCTCGCGGGGTGTGGGAGGCGTGCACGCCTCCGTTGAGAATGGTCTGAAGGCGGTCGGAGATGTCGGCGTAGTCGTCGAAGCCCAACACGGCGTCGGCCTCAGGCAGCGATTCCGCGAGCTCCTTGCCGTACCGCTCGGCCATGCAGCCGACGGCGACGACGGCCTGGGTCTTGCCATGACCCTTCAGATCATTGGCTTCCAGCAGGGCGTCGACGGAGTCCTTCTTGGCGGCCTCGACGAATCCGCAGGTGTTGACGACGGCGACATCCGCGTCCGAGGCGTTCTCGACAAGTTGCCAGCCGTCCGCTGCCAAGCGGCCTGCCAGCTCCTCCGAGTCCACCTCGTTACGGGCGCAGCCAAGAGTGACAAGGGCGACGGTGCGGCGTTCGGACATGGGCTCCAGCCTACTTTGTCCCGACGCGCGCCCCCGCCGCGAGGGCTGGCAGGGCCCACGACCCGGCCCACGCCCGGCTCCGCACCCGGTGCGGTACCGGGCACAGGCCCCTGGCCGGCGGGTCAGCCGACCTCCGGGTCGCCCTTCGTGTAGGTCAGCCGCTCGACCTGTCCGGGCTGGAATTCGTCCTTGACGTCCTTGCCGTTCACGAAGAGGTCCATCGCTCCGGCGTCACCCAGGACGAGGTCGATCTTTTCCTTGTCCGTGAAGGTCTTGGACTGGCCCTGGAGCAGCAGCCCGTCGAAGAGCAGCCGTCCGTTGTGGTCCTTCGCGGAGATCCAGCTCTTGCCGTCCTTCGCGGTCAGCTTGACCGTGACCTTGTCCTGCGGGGCCGCAGCGATGGCACTGTCCGAAGGGTTGGGCTTGGGGTCGGCAGGCTTGCTGGGGCTGGGCTTGGTGGTCGGCTTGGTGCCGGACGTGGACCCCTCGGCCACATTCGCCGGGCCGTTGCCCTCGTCTCCACCGCTGAAGAGCGTGAAGCCGACGAAGCCCACCACCGCGACGATCGCGGCGACCATGGCCGCGGTCCAGTTGGGGCGACGCCGCTCGGGACGGATCCGTTCCGCTTCGAACATCGGTGCCGCGGGCGTCGGCGAGGGGCGCCCGCCGTGGGCGTCGTCGTACTGAGCGATCAGTTCTGCCGGGTCCAGGTCGACGGCCCGCGCCAGCGTGCGGATGTGTCCGCGCGCGTACACATCGCCGCCGCAGCGGCTGAAGTCGTCCTGCTCGATCGCGTGCACGATCGGAATGCGGACGCGGGTCGACGAACTGACCTCGTCGACCGTCAGACCTGCGGCGATACGAGCCTGCTGGATGGCACGACCGATCGAAGGCCGGTCGTCTTCGGGAGAGTTGCCGATAGACACGGGGGCGCCTTTCGAGCGTGAGCCACCTGCTGGATGTTCAGTCTAGGGGGGGTATGAAAGAGAGGGGCAACCGGGAGGGCGGTCTTTGTACGCCATCAGAATCGTCTGACAGCCCGATGGCGGGACCATTTGCCGCTCCCCTCCCCTCAACTTGACGTACGAACAAGAGAAACGGTTGCTCGGCGATCTCTTACGGGTGAGACTCGCCCCGGATCTCGGCGAGCATGCCATCCAGTTCGTCCGGTTTCAGGTTGACATCGCGCGCCTTCGACCCCTCGCTGGGGCCGACGATGTTCCGTGACTCCATCAGGTCCATGAGCCTGCCCGCCTTCGCGAAACCGACACGCAGTTTTCGCTGAAGCATCGAAGTCGAGCCGAACTGCGTGGAGACGACAAGCTCGACCGCCTGGCACAGAAGGTCCAGGTCATCGCCGATGTCCTCGTCAATTTCCTTCTTCTTCGCGGTCCCGACCACGACGTCTTCCCGGAAGACCGGAGCCATCTGGTCCTTGCAGTGCTGAACGATCAGCGCGACCTCGTCCTCGGTCACGAACGCGCCCTGCATACGGGTCGGCTTGTTCGCACCCATCGGCAGGAAAAGACCGTCGCCCTTGCCGATCAGCTTCTCGGCGCCCGGCTGGTCGAGGATGACCCGGCTGTCCGCCAGCGACGAGGTCGCGAAGGCGAGCCGGGAGGGCACATTGGCCTTGATCAGGCCCGTGACGACGTCCACGGACGGGCGCTGCGTGGCGAGCACCAAGTGGATGCCGGCGGCTCGGGCCAACTGGGTGATGCGGACGATGGAATCCTCCACATCGCGCGGCGCGACCATCATGAGGTCCGCGAGCTCGTCGACGATCACCAGCAGATACGGATACGGCGTCAGCTCCCGCTCACTGCCCTCGGGCGACTTGATCTTCCCGTTCCGCACGGCCTGATTGAAGTCGTCGATGTGCCGGTAGCCGTACGCCGCGAGGTCGTCGTAGCGCAGGTCCATCTCCCGCACGACCCACTGGAGCGCCTCGGCCGCACGCTTGGGGTTGGTGATGATCGGGGTGATCAGGTGCGGGATGCCCTCGTACGCGGTGAGCTCGACCCGCTTGGGGTCGACCAGCACCATCCGGACGTCCTCCGGGGTCGCCCGGACCATCACCGAGGTGATCAGGCAGTTGATGCAGGACGACTTTCCGGAGCCGGTGGCACCCGCGACCAGCACGTGCGGCATCTTCGCGAGGTTGGCCATCACATAGCCGCCCTCGACGTCCTTGCCGAGCGCGACCAGCATCGGATGGTCGTCCTCGGCCGCGTCCGCCAGCCGCAGCACGTCGCCGAGCTTGACCATCTCGCGGTCGGTGTTGGGGATCTCGATACCGACGGCGGACTTGCCGGGGATGGGACTGATGATGCGTACGTCGGGACTGGCGACGGCGTACGCGATGTTCTTGGCCAGCGCCGTGATGCGCTCGACCTTCACGGCCGGGCCGAGCTCCACCTCGTACCGCGTCACCGTCGGCCCCCGGGTGAATCCGGTGACTGCGGCGTCTACCTTGAACTCCGTGAAGACGGTGGTCAGTGAGGCGACGACGATGTCGTTGGCGGCGCTGCGCGTCTTGCCGGGCCCGCCGCGCTCCAGCAGGTCGAGCGAGGGCAGGGAGTAGGCGATGTCACCGGCCAGCCGGAGCTGCTCGGCCCGGGGCGGCAGCGGCTGGGACTGGGACTCGTCGGGACGCGCCTTCGTCCGGTCCGCCACCTGCGGACGGGCGGGCGGGCCTGCGTCGGCCGCGGGTGCGGGCGTGGGTGTCGCCTCGGGCTCTCCCGCCGATTCCCGCGCGCCGGGCACGGCGGCGGGGCGCTCGGTGGACACCCCTTGCGTCAGATCCGCCACCAGCGGCGAGGGCGGCAGCCCGTTCAGCACGGCGCCGTCGAGCGCCGCAGCGGCGGCCGCCGCCACGTCCACGGCGTCCATGGGTCGCGCGGAAGCGGACTGCACGGAGGCTCTGCGGGGCCGGCGGCGGCGCGTGAGCGCCTCCTCCTCGGCCTGCTCCGCGTCGTACACCTCGGGCGCTTCACTCCGGCGCGCGGACCGACGGCGCGGGCTCTCGGGAAGCGCCTCGCGCCACTGCTCGTCATAGCGCTCGTCGTCCTCGGTCTCGTCCTCGCCCGGCAGCGGCTCTATGATCCGGAGCTTTACGCCGAGGAGCCGCAGCCGCTGCGGGATCGCGTTGACCGGCGTCGCGGTGACGACCAGCAGCCCAAAAAGAGTGAGCAGCAGAAGCAGCGGTACTGCGAGGACCTCGCCCATGGTGAAGATCAGCGGCATGGAGGCGGCCCAGCCGATCAGCCCGCCCGCGTCCTGCATCGCCTCGGTGCCGTCGGCGCGGCCCGGTGAGCCGCACGCGATGTGGACCTGACCGAGCACGCCGACGACAAGCGCGGAGAGCCCGATCACGATCCGGCCGTTGGCCTCGGGCTTCTCGGGATAGAGGATCACCCTCACGCCGATGACGCCCAGCAGTATCGGCACCAGGAGGTCGAGCCGGCCGAAGGCGCCGGTCACCAGCATCTCGACGAGGTCGCCGACCGGGCCGCGGAGCTGGGACCAGGTTCCCGCCGCGACGATCAGCGCGAGACCGAGCAGCAGCAGCGCCAGGCCGTCCTTGCGGTGCGCCGGGTCGAGCCCCTTCGCGCCCCGCCCTATTCCGCGGAACATCGCGCCCACGCCGTGCGCCATGCCCAGCCAGACGGCGCACACCAGCCGGTACACACCCCCGGTGGGGGACGGTGCGGCCTTGGGGGCGGGCCTGGCCACCGCCTTCTTGGCGGGGGCCTTCCTCGCGGGCGCTTTTTTCGCGGGCGCGATCTTATTGGCGGGCGCTGCCTTCTTCGCGGCGCCAGTTGTACGGCCGGCGCGAGGCTTCGCGGTGCCCGCCGTGCCCTGGGAGCCCTTGCCGGACGTACGTGAGGCCATGGTGCTAGAGGTTACCTGTGCGGACCCCGGCGGACACGTGTGCCTACTGCTTCACCCGATCGTGTCGTGCCACGAGAGGCCCGGAACTGACGCCAGCGCTGACACTTCCTCAAGCGGGCGACAGGGCGTGCACCGGGGCAGGTTGCCCGGTCCCGGGCATCAGTCCTGCGCACCGGCACCGACCGCCGATTCCCGGTGTCGATCCCGGGCGTGGGTCCTGCTTGTCGTTTCCGTGCGTCAGTTCCGCGCGGACAGCGGGGGCGCATTGCCGCCGGCGCCCGGTTCGAGCGCGTCGAGCGCCCGGCGCAGACCCGTCAGCTTGCGCTCCAGGTGAGCCGCGGTCGCGACGGCGGCCGCGTCGGCCGAGTCGTCGTCGAGCTGCTTGGAGAGCGCTTCGGCCTGCTCCTCAACGGCCGCGAGCCGCGCAGAGAGTTCGGCCAGGAGACCGGCAGGCTCCTTGACGTCGCCCGCGCCGCCCGCCTGGCTGCTGCCTTCCAGCTGAAGGCGCAGCAGCGCGGCCTGCTCCCGCAGTTGGCAGTTCTTCATATACAGCTCGACGAACACCGAGACCTTGGCGCGCAGCACCCACGGGTCGAAGGGCTTGGAGATGTAGTCCACCGCGCCAGCCGCGTAACCCCGGAAGGTGTGGTGCGGGCCGTGGTTGATGGCGGTGAGAAAGATGATCGGGATGTCCCGGGTCCGCTCTCGCCGCTTGATGTGGGCCGCGGTTTCAAAACCGTCCATGCCCGGCATCTGAACGTCCAGCAGAATAACCGCGAAGTCGTCCGTCAACAGCGCCTTGAGCGCTTCCTCCCCTGACGATGCCCGTACCAGTGTCTGATCGAGCGCAGAGAGAATGGCCTCCAGCGCCAACAGATTCTCCGGCCGGTCATCGACCAGGAGGATCTTGGCCTTCTGCACCATGGCCCGTCCTCCTCGTCCCGGCACCGCACCGGGCGCCTCCCCAGGGGACGACTCTCTTGCGTCACCCATCCTTGTGCCGGTCATGCTAGCCGCACCCCGCCTGTCGCCACACCCAGTCACCGCTATGTCACCGTGCACGTAGCAGAAACGCGGTGGGAGACCAGAAGGTTCCCCGAATATCGCGCCCTCACACGCCTCCGGCCACAGTCAGTCAGCAACCAGCTCGCTTTCATACAACCAACGATCACTCCCCACGCATCCACTGGTCCATCACCGACAGCAAATGATCGGGATCGACCGGCTTCGTGACGTAGTCGGAAGCACCGGCCTCGATGGCCTTCTCCCGGTCGCCCTTCATCGCCTTGGCGGTCAGCGCGATGATCGGCAAGCCCGCGAACTGAGGCATCCTACGGATCGCCGTGGTCGTCGCATAACCGTCCATCTCCGGCATCATGATATCCATCAGCACGACCGTCACATCGTCGTGCTGTTCAAGGACTTCGATGCCCTCACGACCGTTCTCCGCGTACAGCACGGACAAGCCGTGCTGCTCCAGCACGCTGGTGAGCGCGAAGACATTGCGGATGTCGTCGTCGACGATCAGCACTTTCTCATGGTTGAACTGGATGCCGCGACGCGGCTCGGGCGTCGTCGACTGGCTCATCAGCTCCCAGGGCTCCTGTGACGGCTGCTCCGCGGGCGCCGCCGCCGACTTGCCCGCCGACAGCGCGGGCAGTCGCCCGGCGCCGCCCAGCGCCTTGCGGCGGCGCCTGAACAGCCCTGGGGAACCGGGCTGCGAGGAGCCGGACCGGGAGTCCGGGTCGACCGGCGGAAGGGCCTCCACCAGCGAACCGTCCTCGGTGGCGCTCCCGCGCAGCGGCTCCAGACCACCGGGCGCGAGCTGCGGGTAGCCCTGCGGAGGTAGTTCACTCGGGTGCAGCGGCAGATACAGCGTGAAGGTGGAGCCGCGGCCCGGCTCGCTGGACGCGTGGATCTCGCCACCCAGCAGCCGAGCGATCTCCCGGCTGATGGACAGCCCCAGACCCGTACCGCCGTACTTCCTGCTGGTCGTCCCGTCGGCCTGCTTGAACGCCTCGAAGATCACCCCCATCTTGCTCGCCGCGATACCGATGCCGGTGTCGGTCACCGAGAAGGCGATGAGATCAGCGTCCGCGTCGCGCAGCGAGCCGGCCTCCAGGAGCTGCTCACGGATCGCGTTGGGCACATCGGCGCTGGCCGGCCTGATGACCAGCTCGACGGCGCCCGTGTCGGTGAACTTCACCGCGTTGGCCAGCAGGTTGCGCAGAACCTGCAACAGCCGCTGCTCGTCGGTGTGCAGCGTCGCGGGCAGCTCAGGAGAGACACGGACGGAGAAGTCCAGGCCCTTCTCCGCGGTGAGCGGCCGGAACGACGCCTCGACATAGTCGACGAGCTGGACCAGCGCGATCCGGGTCGGGCTGACGTCCATCTTGCCCGCCTCGACCTTCGACAGGTCGAGGATGTCGTTGATCAGCTGAAGCAGGTCGGAACCGGCTCCGTGGATCGTTTCGGCGAACTCCACCTGCTTCGGGGAGAGATTCCCCTCGGCGTTGTCTGCGAGCAACTTCGCCAGGATGAGCAGCGAGTTGAGCGGCGTCCGCAGCTCGTGCGACATGTTCGCCAGGAACTCGGACTTGTAGCGCATCGACACCGCGAGCTGCTCGGCGCGCTCCTCAAGTACCTGCCGGGCCTCTTCGATCTCGGTGTTCTTCACCTCGATGTCGCGGTTCTGCTGCGCCAGCAGCTCGGCCTTGTCCTCCAGTTCGGCGTTGGACACCTGGAGCGCCCGCTGCCGGCTCTCGAGCTCCTCCGAGCGCTCACGCAACTGCTCCGTCAGCTCCTGGGACTGCTCCAGCAGCACTTCGGTCTTCGAGTTGACGCTGATCGTGTTGACGCTCGTCGCGATCATCTCGGCGATCTGGTTCAGGAAGTCCTTCTGGATCTGGGTGAAGGGCTGGAAGGACGCCAGCTCGATCACGCCGAGGACCTTCCCCTCGAAGAGCACCGGCAGCACGATCACATGCGCGGGCGGGGACTCGCCGAGGCCGGAGGAGATCTTGAGATAGCCCGGCGGCACGTTGTCCACCAGGATGGTCCGCTTCTCCTCGGCGGCGGTGCCGATGAGTGTCTCGCCCGGCTTGAAGGAGGTCGGCATGGAGCCCGACGAGTAGCCGTAACTGCCGCGCATGCGCAGTTCGTACGCGCTGTCCGCGTCGGCGCCGACCTCGGCGGCCACCTGCCTGCTCAGCGCCAGGAAGAACGCCCCGTGCTGCGCCGAGACGACCGGGGTGAGCTCGCTCATGATCAGCGAGGCCACGTCGTCGAGGTCGCGGCGGCCCTGCATCAGGCCGGAGATCCGCGCCAGGTTGCCCTTGAGCCAGTCCTGTTCCTTGTTGGCCAGGGTGGTGTCGCGCAGGTTGGCGATCATCGTGTTGATGTTGTCCTGCAGGACCTGGATCTCGCCCGCCGCGTCGACGTCGATCTTCAGATTGAGATCGCCGCGGGTCACCGCGGTGGCCACGGCGGCGATCGCGCGCACCTGACGGGTCAGGTTGCCCGCCATCTCGTTCACCGACTCGGTCAGGTCGCGCCAGGTGCCGTCCACGTCACGCACCCGAGCCTGGCCGCCCAACTGACCGTCCGTACCCACCTCGCGGGCGACTCGCGTCACCTGCTCGGCGAACGACGACAGCTGGTCGACCATCGTGTTGATGGTCGTCTTCAGCTCCAGGATCTCGCCGCGCGCATCGATGTCGATCTTCTTGGTCAGGTCGCCCTTGGCGATGGCGGTGGTGACCATGGCGATCTGGCGCACCTGGCCGGTGAGGTTGGACGCCATCGAGTTCACCGACTCGGTGAGGTCCTTCCACGTACCGGACACGCCGGGAACGCGCGCCTGGCCGCCGAGTTCGCCCTCGGTACCCACCTCGCGGGCCACTCGGGTGACCTCGTCGGCGAACGAGGACAGCGTCGTCACCATGGTGTTGACCGTGTCTGCGAGCTGCGCGACCTCGCCGCGCGCCTCGACCGTCACCTTCTTCGTCAGGTCTCCGTTGGCGACCGCCGCCGAGACCTGCGAGATGTTGCGCACCTGAGAGGTCAGGTTGTTCGCCATCAGGTTGACGTTGTCGCTGAGGTCCTTCCAGATGCCGGTGACCCCACGCACCCGTGCCTGGCCGCCGAGGATGCCCTCGGTACCCACCTCGCGCGCGACCCTGGTCACCTCGTCGGCGAACGACGACAGCTGGTCGACCATCGTGTTGACGGTCGTCACCAGCTCCAGGATCTCGCCCTTGGCATCAACGGTGATCTTCTTCGACAGATCGCCCTTGGCGACCGCCGTCGTCACCTCGGCGATGTTGCGCACCTGCGAAGTCAGGTTGTTCGCCATGAAGTTGACGGACTGGGTCAGATCCTTCCAGGTGCCACTGACACCCTGGACCTCCGCCTGGCCGCCGAGCATGCCCTCGGTGCCCACCTCGCGGGCCACCCGGGTCACCTGCTCCGCGAAGTTCGACAGCTGGTCGACCATCGTATTGAGGGTGTTCTTGAGCTCCAGGATCTCGCCGCGCGCATCCACGTCGATCTTCTGCGACAGGTCACCACGGGCGACCGCCGTCGCGACCTGCGCGATGTTACGGACCTGAGCGGTCAGATTCCCGGCCATGCCGTTCACCGAATCGGTCAGATCACGCCACACACCGGCGACGCCGGGCACCTGCGCCTGACCGCCGAGGCGGCCGTCCGTCCCCACACCCCGGGCCACCCGCGTCACCTGGTCGGCGAACGAGGACAGCTGATCGACCATCGTGTTGATGGTGTTCTTGAGCTCCAGGATCTCGCCGCGCGCATCCACGTCGATCTTCTGCGACAGGTCACCACGGGCGACCGCCGTCGTCACCTGAGCGATCTGACGCACCTGCGAAGTCAGATTCCCCGCCATGAAGTTGACGGAGTCGGTCAGTTCCTTCCAGGTGCCGCTGACGCCGTCCACCCGGGCCTGGCCGCCGAGGCGGCCCTCCGTTCCCACGTCACGCGCCATGCGCGTCACCTGGTCGGCGAACGAAGACAGCTGGTCCACCATCGTGTTCACGGTGTTCTTCAGTTCCAGCATCTCGCCGGAGACATCCACGGTGACCTTCTGCGACAGATCGCCGTTGGCGACCGCCGTCGTCACCTGCGCGATGTTGCGCACCTGACCGGTGAGGTTGCGGAAGGCCGTGTTCACCGAGTCGGTGAGGTCCTTCCAGGTCCCCGCCGCGCCCGCCACCTGCGCCTGACCGCCGAGCAGACCCTCGACACCGACCTCGCGCGCCACCCTGGTGACCTCGGAGCCGAAGGACTGGAGCTGGTCCACCATCGTGTTGACAGTGTTCTTCAACTCCAGCATCTCGCCCGCGACATCGACGGTGACCTTCTGCGACATGTCGCCGTTGGCGACCGCCGTCGTCACCTGCGCGATGTCCCGCACCTGCGTGGTGAGGTTGCGGAAGACGGTGTTCACCGAGTCGGTGAGGTCCTTCCAGGTCCCCGCCGCGCCCGGCACCTGCGCCTGACCGCCGAGCAGACCCTCGCCGCCGACCTCGCTCGCGACTCGTGTGACCTCGTCCGCGAACGTACGCAGCGTCTCGGTCATCTGGTTCATGGTCTCGGCGAGCTGGGCGACCTCGCCCCGGGCGCTCACCGTCACCTTCCGCGAGAGATCGCCGTTGGCGACCGCCGTGGTCACCTCGGCGATCCCGCGCACCTGCGCCGTCAGGTTTCCGGCCATGAGGTTGACGGAGTCGGTGAGGTCCTTCCACACGCCGGCCACACCGGGCACCTGGGCCTGCCCGCCCAGTTCGCCCTCGGTACCGACCTCGCGTGCGACGCGGGTGACCTCGGACGAGAAGGAGGAGAGCTGGTCGACCATCGTGTTGACGGTGTTCTTCAGCTGAAGCATCTCGCCGGCCACATGCACGGTGACCTTGCGTGACAGATCACCCTTGGCGACCGCCGTTGTGACGAGAGCAATGTCACGCACCTGAGCCGTGAGCCGGTACGCCATGGTGTTGACCGAATCCGTGAGATCTTTCCACGAACCGGACATTCCGCGGACCTGGGCCTGACCGCCCAGCTTGCCCTCGGTACCCACTTCCAGGGCGACTCGGGTGACCTCGTCGGTGAAAGCGGAGAGCTGGTCGACGAGATTGTTGACCGTGCGTCCGACCTTCAGGAACTCTCCGCGCAGCGGGTGCCCGGAGCCCTCGGCGACCTGCGAGCGCAGTTCCATCCGCTGGTCCAGATCGCCGTCGGCGACCGCCGAAAGCACCCGTCCGACCTCGGAAACCGGTCGTACGAGATCGTCGACCAACTCGTTCGAGGCATCGATCGCGGTGGCCCAAGAGCCTTCACAGGCGCCTGTTTCCAGCCGTTCGGCCAGTTTTCCCTCACGCCCGACCATGCGACGCACCCGGGCGATCTCACCGGTCAGATGCAAATTCCGGTCGGCGACCTCGTTGAAAACGGCCGCAATTTCGGACATCACCCCGTCGCCCGACACCGTCAGGCGCTTACGGAAGTTGCCGTCTCTCATCGTCACCAGTGCCGCCAGCAGCCTATTCAGGGCCGCTGTGTCCACTTCGGTTGTCCCATTGCTCCGGGACCGTCCGCCTTTTGCGCGCGTAGTTGTGCTCCGCGCGGCTGCGCCAGACTCCACCGTGTCCCTCCCGCAGGGGTCGACCGTACTCACCGGCTTACGCACCGGGCTTCTCCCGAAGCTTTCCCAGTGTTTCACCCTGGCCGAACCCGGCCATAACAGTTCGGCAGCTTCGCACACCCTCCCCGCACCTTGAGGGCGGAAACACTGGTGACCGGCATCCGCACGGACTGCGAAGGTAAGTAACCTGGCATCCGGCTGTCCAGCCGCCCCGGTCCGCCCGGCGGGGGCGGTGACGTGAGATCCACCACCGGGCACCGGAGGGGCGGGCCGACCATGGCAGAACCGGGCGTCGAGACACGAACGAGGAGTGTTGTGATCACCGCGCGGGCCGCTGCCAGCTTCGACCCTGTCGGGCGGTCGGTCGCGACCGCCCGTGCTTTTGTGCGGGACACCCTTCAGGGGTGGGGCTATTCCGACATCGTGGACGACGCGGTCGTTCTGACCAGCGAGCTGGTCACCAACGCGGTGGTGCACGCGGGCACCACCGCCGACGTGCTCTGTCTGCGTACGGAAGACGGCGTACGCGTCGAGGTGGCCGACCGCTACCCCGAGCGCGAGGTGCCCCTCCAGGGGACCCCCCAGCACTTCGGCAGCCCCGACCGCGAAGGCGGCCGCGGCCTCCTGCTCTGCGCCGCCCTCGCCTCCCGCTGGGGCGTCGAGTACGCGCCCAGCACCAAGCAGGTCTGGTTCCAACTCGACCTCCCAGACCGCCCCGTGGGTATACGCTCCGCCGGCCCCGTGCTCCCCGTCGAGCTGCTCCCGGTCGCCGACGGCCGGGTGCGCGTCGCCGTCGTCCAGATCGACCGCGCCGGCGCCATCCGCGCCTGGAACGAGGACGCGGACGAGCTCTTCGGTTACGACGCCGAGCAGGTCACCGGCAAGCAGCTCACCGACTTCGCCGCCTGGCCGCACACCCCCGGCATCGCCACCGGCATCGCCGACGCCCTCCAGCTGTCCCGCTGGGAGGGCAGTTACGGCATCCGCAGCTCCGACGGCCGCGTCATCGCCGTCTACGCGTCCCATCTGCGGGTCCGGGACGTGAACGGCGAGCCGTCCACGGTCTGTCTGCTGGTGCGCGACGCGGAGCGCGCCGTCATCCAGTCCCCCCAGCGCACCCCCACGGACACCCCAGGCGGCGGGCTCACGGACAGCCGTGCGGCGGACCCCTTCGAGGTCTTCATCGGCTCACCCGCCCCCGACGACCTCGACGGCCTGCTCCAGCGGACCGTGGAGCGCGCCCGCGACATGCTCGACGCCGACTCCGCGTTCCTGCTGCTCGCCACCGACGACGAGACGGAGCTGGAGGTACGGGCCACCACCGGCCTGCCCTCCGCCCGCCAGCGCTTCGCCCGCGTCCCCGTGGAGGCCGGTACCGGCCGCTACGGCTCCGCCAGGATGCCCGCCGTCCACGAGGACCTCACGGCCGTCCCCGGCGCCGTACCGCTCCTCAACGGCACCGGCATGCGCTCCGTCGTCACCGTCCCCCTCAAGGTCGAGGGCCGCCTCACCGGGTCCCTCGGCGTCGCCGCCGAGGCGGCCGGCCGCTACTCCAACGAGGAGGCGCTGCGCCTGCAGTTCGCGGCCGACCGCATCGCGCTGGCCGTCGAGTCCGCGCGACTGGGCGAGCTGGAGCGACTGCGCCGCGGTTCGCTCTCGTTCCTCGTCGAGGCTTCCGACCTCCTCGCAGGCACCCTCGACCGCGACCAGACCCTCGCGCTGATGGCCCAGATGACGGTGCCCACGCTCGCCACCTGGTGCGCCGTCTACACCATCGCCGACCAGTCCTCCGAGCCGTATCTCTCCTATGTGCTCCACGAGGACGAGGAACGCATCGACGGGCTCAAGGCCCTGCTGTCCAAGATCGCCCCGCCGGATCCGGTACCGACGCCGGGCGCCCGCATCTGGACCGCCCCGAGCGAAGCGGCCCACCAATCCGCGCTCCGTACGTCCATGCGCAGTCTCGGCCTGGGCTCCACCCCACAGCTCGGCTCGGGCATCGGCACCACGCTCGCCACCGCGGCCGCGGTCGGCGGCGAGACCGTCGTCCTGCCACTGGTCGCCCGCAACCGCGTCATCGGCATGCTCACCCTCGGCAAGCCCACCGACGACCACTTCCGCCAGGAGATCCTGGAGCTCGCCGAGGACCTCTCCCGCCGTGCCGCGCTCGCCCTCGACAACGCGCGCCTGTACTCCGAACGCATGGCCATCAGCCAGTCCCTCCAGCGCAGCCTGCTGCCGCCCGAACTGCCGCACGTCCCGAACGTCGAGGTCGAGGTCATCTACCGCGCGGCGGGCGAGGGCAATGAGGTCGGCGGCGACTTCTACGACCTCTTCCCGATCCGCGACGGGGCGTACGGCTTCGCCATCGGCGACGTCTGCGGTACGGGCCCGGAGGCGGCAGCCGTCACCGGCCTCGCCCGCCACGCACTGCGCCTGCTCGCCCGCGAGGGCTTCTCCGGTCCTGCCGTCCTGGAGCGCCTCAACGCGGCGATCCTCGACGAGGGAGCCCGCAGCCGCTTCCTGACGCTTCTGTACGGGGAGTTGTGGCCCCAGGAGGACGGCAGCTCCATCCTCAAGATCGTCTGCGCGGGTCACCCGCTGCCGCTGCGCCTGCGCCAGGACGGCTCGGTCGAGGCCGCCGCCGAACCGCAGCCGCTGCTGGGCGTCATGGAAGACCTGGAGCTGTACGAGCAGACTGTCACCCTGGACCCCGGCGACGTGCTCCTGTGCGTCACCGACGGCGTCACCGAGCGCCGTGAGGGCACCCGCATGCTCGGCGACGACGGCCTGGCCGATGTCCTGGCGACCTGCACGGGCCTGACGGCCGGCGCGGTGGCCGCCCGCATCCTGCGCGCCGTCGAGCGCTTCGCCGCTGAACCGGCCTCCGACGACATGGCCATCCTCGCCATGCGGGTCCCCGAACTGCACGCCCAGTAAGCCCCCCGGGGCCGACGGGTACGCGAAAGGCCCCCGCCAACAGGCGGGGGCCTTTCGTTGTGAGCCCCAATACGGAATCGAACCGTAGACCTTCTCCTTACCATGGAGACGCTCTACCGACTGAGCTATTGGGGCCTGTTGCTCTGTGGCAACGGGATAGATCATACCCGAGTTTGCGCGCGTTTCGAAACCGCCCGTTCCTCCGGACCGCCCCCTCCGCCCCGGCCACCATGCCGGGCAGAGCCCTCAGAAGGCGGGCTGAAGAAGTCCCCCGAGCGCGTTGCACGCCGACACGACGCGCTGGAGGTCACGCCGCGAGAGCCCGCCGCCGACCGGCAGCGCCAGAGTCTCGTCCGCGGCGCGTTCGGTCTCGGGCAGACAGACCTCCTGCCGAAATCCCGGCAGCCGGTGCACGGGCGTCTTCACGGGCACCTGGCAGTCCACACCCTTGCGCCGCACAGCACGCGCGAACGCGTCACGGTCGGGCCGCCCATTGCCGGGGACCCGCACGACGTACCGCTGATACGTGTGCCCTGCGCGAGCCACCGGAGTCCGCACTCCGGTCAGCCGCTCGTCGAAGTACGCGGCCTGGGCCCGCCGTTGTACCAACGCGCTCCCCTCGACGCCGGGCGCATCGGGGCGCTCCGACACCAGGAGCCCATGCCGGCGCCCCAGCTCCTGAAGCCATCCCAGGTCTGCCGGACAGCCGAATCGAGGTACGACCACAACAGCCGCTGTGCGCGACGTCACGGCGGCAGCAGCGGCCCCCGCATCCAGACAGTAGCTGTCCGGGTCGATGTCCACGAACACCGGCAGTGCCCGCACGGCGAGCACCGCCTCTGTCACCTCGACGTTCCCATAAGCCGACACGATGACCTCGTCGCCGGCACCGACACCCGCGGACTTCAGCATTCCGATCGTCCCCATACCTCGGAATCGTGGTCGCACAACGTGAACAGCAAGTGACAGGGCATAAAAAAACGCTGGTCCCAGAACCGAAGTTCTGGGACCAGCGTTGAATAATTGTTCGGCGGCGTCCTACTCTCCCACAGGGTCCCCCCTGCAGTACCATCGGCGCTGAAAGGCTTAGCTTCCGGGTTCGAAATGTAACCGGGCGTTTCCCTAACGCTATGACCACCGAAACA
>NZ_JASITA010000028.1:0-5111 GCF_030063415.1 Streptomyces sp. H27-C3
GGAGCGTGGATCAGCGAGCGGCGTCATGCGGCTTCGCGTCCAAGGCGGAGGAGCGAGGCGACGCGGAGCGTCGTCGACCGACGACAACGCCGGAGGCGGAGTCGCATGACGCCGGGAGCCCGCGCGCCATCGCCCCCGAGGTCGTTAGCATGACGCTGATCTTTTCCGAATCTTTCCGACCGATTCTGTACGGGAGCCACCATGAAGCTCGGGGTGCGCTGGACCCTGCACGGCGACGGGCGGAACCCCGCCCCCGGCGCCGTGGTACGCCCCGACGAGCGGCTGTCCTGGCCCCGCACGGCCGGGCTCGGCGCCCAGCACGTGGTGGCGATGTTCGGGGCGTCGTTCGTCGCGCCGGTACTCATGGGCCTGGATCCCAATCTGGCCATCATGATGTCCGGTGTCGCCACCGTCATCTTTCTGCTGGCCACCCGGGGCAAGGTGCCCAGCTATCTGGGCTGTTCGCTCTCCTTCGTCGGCGTCGCCGCCACGATCCGGGCCTCGGGCGGTGACAGTTCCACCGTCACCGGCGCGGTCCTCGTGGTCGGCGCCGTGCTCTTCCTCGTGGGCCTGGTGGTGCAGCGGTTCGGCGCCGGGATCATCCACGCGGCGATGCCGCCGGTGGTCACCGGCTCGGTCGTCATGCTGATCGGCTTCAATCTGGCGCCGGTCACCGCGTCGACGTACTGGCCCCAGGACCAGTGGACCGCGCTGCTGGTGATGCTCTTCACCGGACTGGCCGTGGTGTGCCTGCGCGGTTTCTTCTCGCGCATCGCGATCTTCCTCGGTCTGCTCTTCGGGTACGGGATTTCCTGGGTCTTCGACCGGGTCTTCGGTCGGATCCACTCCCCGGCGGGCGGGCCCGAGGCCGTCGACCACTGGCGCTTGGACCTCTCCGCGGTCGGCAACGCCGACTGGATCGGGCTCCCGTCCTTCCACGGCCCTAGCTTCGAATGGTCGGCGATCCTGGTCGCCCTGCCGGTCGTCATCGCGCTGATCGCGGAGAACGCCGGGCATGTCAAGGCCGTCGGCGAGATGACCGGCGACTCGCTCGACGACAAGCTGGGCACCGCGATCGCGGCCGACGGCGCCGCGTCCATGCTGTCCACGGCGGTCGGCGGGCCGCCGAACACGACGTACTCCGAGAACATCGGGGTGATGGCCGCGACGCGCGTCTACTCGACCGCCGCGTACTGGGCGGCGGCCGGGTTCGCGCTGCTCTTCGGGCTCTGCCCCAAGTTCGGCGCGGTCGTGGCGGCGATTCCCGGCGGTGTCCTCGGCGGGATCACGGTCATTCTGTACGGCATGATCGGCCTGCTCGGCGCGCAGATCTGGATCAACGCGAAGGTCGACATGCGTAATCCGCTGAATCTGGTGCCTGCGGCTGCGGGCATCATCATCGGCGTCGGCGGGGTCGGTCTGCAGTTCTCCGACAACTTCGAGCTCAGCGGGATCGCGCTCGGCACGATCGTGGTCATCACGGGCTATCACGTGCTGCGGGCGCTGGCCCCCGCGCATCTCAAGGGCCAGGAGCCACTGCTGGACGAGGGCACGTCGTCGTACGACGCGGAGCGGTAGGGGGCGGAGCCCGCGGCGGGCTTGTTTCCCACCCCGCCCCTTCCCGAAGTCCTCAAGCGCCGGACGGGCTGAAAGTTTTCTTTGGGCCCGTCCGGCGCTTGAGGACACGCCCGAAGGGCGTCCGGGGGCCCACCCCCGCCTCCCCGCGCACTCGTTCGCCCGTTCTGGGGAAGCCACGGCCACCCGCGCCGGGCGAAGGGCCCGGCCTGCGACGCTGCCCGTATGACGCAGATCGGGCAGCAGATCAAGCACTTCCCCACCCCGGCCGACCCCGCCCCACCCTCCGTGCGCACCGTCGTCGCCCGGATGCGCGCATTCCACTCCCACTGGCCGCCGTCCGACGGTCTCGCGGTCTTCAACGGGGTCTATCTGACGGTCACCGAGGAGATCGACCGGCGCATCGACTGCGGGGTGTTCCCCGACGCCCGCACCGCCGCCACCCTCGACGTCCTCTTCGCCGAGCGATACCTGGCCGCCGTCGACGCATCGATCGCGGGGCGACGGCCACCGGACTGCTGGCGGCCGCTGATGCACTACAGGCACCATCCGGGCATCAGCCCCGTGCAGTTCGCGCTCGCCGGGATCAACGCGCACATCGGGCACGATCTGGCGCTGGCCGTCGTCGACACCTGCCATGCGCTGGGCTGTCGGCCGGCCGATCTGGAGGCCGACTTCGACCGGGTGGGCGACACGCTCGTCGCGCTGGAGGAACGTATCCGTGAGGATCTGATGCCCGGGCCCGACCTCCTGGAGATCGCCGATCCGCTCACCCATCTGCTCGGCTCATGGAGCCTGGACCGGGCGCGCGACGCCGCCTGGTCCGCCGCCCGGCTGCTCTGGAGCCTGCGCGAACTGCCGGAGCTGGCTGACGAGTTCAGGCAGCGCATGGACGGCACGGCGGGGCTCGTCGGGCGCTGCCTGTTGACCCCGGCGGGCTGAGCCCGGCCGGGGTCAGGCCCGCCGACGCCCGCTCAGTCCTCGGGGAGCTCGACCGGGGCGATCTCGTCGTAGAGGTCACCGGGGCCGGGGTTGGAGGCGTCAGTGGCGCCGCCGAGTTGGTGCATCACGCCCCACACCGCGTTGAGCGCGGTCTGTACGGCGCCTTCCGCCCAGCCCGCGGTCCACGAGATATCGTCGCCCGCGAGGAAGATGCCGCGCTTGTCCTCGGGCAGCCGGTCCTGCATGAAGTGCGTGAACAGGCGCCGCTGGTAGCGGTAGTGACCGGGCAGGTTCGCCTTGAACGCGCCCATGAAGTACGGCTCGTTCTCCCAGGAGACGGTCACCGGGTTGCCGATGATGTGACGGCGGATGTCGACCTTCGGGTAGATCTCGCCGAGCGACTTCAGCATGACCTCCATCCGCTCGTTGGCGGACAGCGGCAGCCACTTGAGGCTGTCGTCGCACCAGGTGTACGAGAGGCAGATGGTGGCGGGCTTGTCCGGGCCGTCGTCCAGCAGATACGTGCCGCGGGTCATCCGGTCGGTGAGCGTCATCGACATCACGTCGCGCCCGGTCACCTCGTCCTTGTCCAGCCAGAACGGCCGGTCGACGGGCACGAACAGCTTGGACGACTCCATGTAGTGGGTGCGCTCCATCGCCGTCCAGTGGTCGATCGGGAAGAGCGAGTCGTCGCAGGTGATCTTGGAGAGCAGCAGCCAGGACTGGGCGGTGAAGATCGCGGCCCGGTAGGTGCGGATGTCGCCGGAGGCGTCGGTGACGGTGATCCGGTTGCCCGCGGTGCGGTGCATCCGCGTCACCGCGGACTTCGGGGCGCCTTCGTGGAGCGACTTCAGCGACGTACCGGCGGGCCAGTGCACGAGCTTCTGCGGCTCGCGCTCCCAGAGCCTGACCGGGAGCTGCTGGCTGCCGCCGACGATGCCCCGGTGGTGGTCGTCCGCCTCGGTGTAGACGACCCGCAGGATCTCCAGGATGGAGTTGGGGAAGTCGGTGTCCCAGCCGCCGGTGCCGAAGCCGACCTGGCCGAAGATCTCGCGGTGTCGGAAGGACTTGAAGGACTCCGACTCGCAGAGGAAGCCGTAGAAGGTCTGGTTGTCGAGCTTCTCGACGAGCTTGGCCCAGATCTCGCGGATCCGCGGAACGTCGCGCTCCCGCATGGCCTGGTTCATGTCGGAGAAGTCCGCGCCCTCTTCCAGACAGGCGTTCCAGGCGTTCATGACGTCGCGGTAGACCTGCGGCAGGTCGTCGACGGTCACGGCGTAGTGCGACTCGCCCTTGAGGTCGACGACGGTCGAGGGGGTCTCGGGGGCCAGCGGGTTGGGGAACGCCTTGGTCTCCAGGCCCACCAGGTCGATGTAGTGGTTGAGCGCCGTGGAGGACGGCGGGAAGCGCATCGCGCCCATCTCGGCGGTCAGCGAGGTGTCGCAGCCGTCGAAGCCGACGGTACGCAGCCGGCCACCTATCTGGTCGGCCTCGTAGACGACGGGCTTGAGGCCCATTTTCATCAGCTCGTACGCGGCGATGATGCCGGACAGGCCGCCGCCGATGACCGCGACCTCCGTGCCGTGCTCGGTCGCCGGTATCTGGCCGAGGCCCGCCGGGTGGGCGAGGAAGTCGTCGTACGCGTAGGGGAAGTCCGGCCCGAACATGGTGATCGGCGGCTGCGCGTCGATGTGCTGGACAGCGGTGGGCACCGTGGACGTCATGGGGTACGGACTCCTTGCAGGGCGGAAAGAAAAGAGGGCGGGGCGCGGGCGCGTCAGCCGAGTGACGTGTACAGGCCGGGGCGGCGGTCGCGGAGGTACGGGTTGTTCTCGCGCGAGGCCCGCAGGAACTCGGGGTCGGCGTCGCCGAACACCAGCTCCTCGTGGCGGCCGGCGCGGGCGCGGGCCGTGCCGTCGGGGCCCGCGAGGCAGCTCAGCCCGACGAACTCGAACTCGCCCTCGGTGCCGGTCCTGTTGACGTACGCGACGTACATCTGGTTCTCGAAGGCCCGGACGGGCACCACGGACTCGGCGACGAACTGGAACGGGTGCATCTGGGCGGTCGGCACCAGCAGCAGGTCGGTGCCCGCGAGCGCGTGGGCACGGACGTTCTCCGGGAACTCCACGTCGTAGCAGATGATGATGCCCAGCCGCAGGCCGCCGAGCTCGGCCTGGACGACCGGGGTGTCGCCGGGCGTGAACCACTCCTGCTCGAAGCCGCCGAAGAGGTGGGTCTTGCGGTAGTTCGCCAGTCGCGCGCCGTCGGGGCCGATCAGCTGCGCCGCGTTGTAGACCTGCTCGCCGTCGCGCTCCGGGTAGCCGTAGAGGACGGCGAGGCCGTGGCGTACGGCGATGTCGGCGACGGCGACGGCCGCCTCACCGTCGGCGGCCTCGGCGAGCCGGTGCACGTCGGCCCCGATGGCGTAACCCGTCAGGAACATCTCGGGGCAGACCAGCAGCGCGGCGCCCGCGTCGGCGGCGCGGCCCGCGGCCTCGTCGAGGACCTTGAGGTTCCCGGCGACGGAGCCGGGACGCCCGGAGCTCTGGAGCAGGGCGGTACGCAGCGGCATGGCAGACCTCGGGCAGGTGGGG
>NZ_JASITA010000028.1:5121-63605 GCF_030063415.1 Streptomyces sp. H27-C3
CCGGGGGGGGGGGGGGGGGGGGGGCGGGCCACGTTATGACGGTACGGGCCGTACTCATGCACGGACAAGGCACGACCGTTGCGGAGCGACCGTCGATCCGTTGCGCAATAGGGCACCGTGGCGGTGATTCATTGCGTGATCACCGAGGGCGATGGAGGTCGTACGGAACGTACGCCTTGAGGTGTACGACGCGGGCCCGGTTCCCGCCGCGCGGCGGAGCGGCGACGGAGACCTCGGCGCGATGCGCGCGGCGCCCCCCGCCGGAAGAGTGGAGGGCGTCCGGACAGGAGCGCCGGGCCACCCGCCATCACCCGCCGAAGGGGCCGTCATGAACCGTCTCACCCGCCGCCGTACGAAGATCGCCGCGCTCGGCGCCGCCCTGCTGATCACCGCCGGGGCCGCCGGCACCTCCCTTGCCTCCGGAGACGCCGTCCCCGCCGGCCAGGCGCGCGAGGCGGCCGCGCTGACCGGCACCGCCAAGCTGTACCGGCCGGCCGGTGACGACATCACCTTCGCCTTCGACGCCCATCTCGCCGCGAAGGACAACATGGACCCGGAGCAGGCGTCCGGCACGTTCAGCTTCCGCCATGTTTTCCCGGACGGTACGTCGGGATGGGCCAAGGGGAAGGTCGACTGCCTGCTGACGGGCGGCAACGTGGCGGTGGTCACGGGCATCATCACCGAGACCGACCAGCCCAACAAGGGCAAGCGGGTCGGTATCTCGGTCCACGACCAGGGCAGCAACGACCGTCTGGGGTACAGCTGGATCGGCCGGGACGCGGAGAAACAGAACCTGCCCAAGTGCATGAGCTCCGCCCCGTTCGAGAAGGTCAAGGCGGGCACGGGCGACTTCAAGGTGCTGCCGTGGCAGCCGGTGTACGAGTCGGCGCGGGGCTGAGCAGAGCGGCTAGGGGGTGTCCGGCCGATCCCTGTGGGTGAAGGAGCGGGGTCTGGTGCGTGGAGCCGCACGGCGGAGGAGGGAGTCGACGCGGAGCGTCGGCGACCGACGACAACGCCGCGGATGTGCGTGCCGGACCCCGCGACGCCACGGAGATCGGCCGGACACCCCCTAAGTGGGCGCGCCCGAGGAGTAGCGCCTGAGCAGCGGGGACAGCACCAGCACGGACTTGGTGCGCTCCACGAAGTGCTCGCCCGCGATCCGCTCGAGGACGCGCTCGAAGTGGCGCATGTCGGAGGCGAAGACCTGGACGATCGCGTCCGCGTCACCGGTGACGGTGGAGGCGGACGCGATCTCCGGGTACCGCTTGAGCGCGTGCTCGATCGCCGCGGGCGATGTGTTGCGACTGCAGTAGATCTCAATGAAGCCCTCGGTTTCCCAGCCGAGGGCCACCGGGTCCACCCGTACGGTGAACCCGGTGATCGCTCCGACGGACCGCAGCCGGTCCACCCGGCGTTTCACCGCGGGCGCGGACAGGCCGACGATCGAGCCGATGTCGGCGTAGGAGCGGCGCGCGTCCTCAGCGAGGGCGTGGACGATGCGTTCGTCGAGGTCGTTCAGTCGCACTGCGGGTGGATCACTTCTCTGCGGTGGCCAGACGGGAGCGGCGCAAGCCGTAACAGAAGTAGAACACGAGCCCGACGGCCATCCAGCCACCGAAATACAGCCAGGTGATGCCATCCAGCTGGAACATGTTGCCGACGCAAGCGATGACGCCGAGGATCGGTGTCACCGGGAACAACGCGACGCGGAAGCTGCGCGGCATGTCCGGCCGCTTGTAGCGCAGGATGATCACGGAGACGTTGACCAGCGCGAAGGCGAAGAGGGTACCGATACTGGTGGCATTGGCGAGCTCGCCCAGCGGGATGAAGGCCGCGAGGGTGCCGCAGAAGAGCGACACGATCATCACGTTGACCTTGGGCGTTCCAGTGCGGGCGTCAACCTTGGCGAAGACCTTGGGTATCAGACCGTCGCGCGACATGGCGAACAGGATGCGGGTCTGGCCGTACAGCACGGCGAAGACGACGCTCGCGATGGACACGACCGCACCGGCCGCCAGGACGACACCCCAGAAGGTGTGCCCCGAGACGTCCTTCATGATCTGGGAGAGGGCGGCCTCGGTGCCCGCGAAGTCCTGCCAAGGCATGGCGCCGACGGCGACCAGGGCGACGAGGCAGTAGAGCACGGTGACGATGAGCAGCGACAGCATGATCGCCCGCGGCAGGTCCCGCTTCGGGTTCTTGGCTTCCTCACCTGCAGTGGAGGCGGCGTCGAAGCCGATGTACGAGAAGAACAAGACGGCGGAACCGGCCATGATGCCGGTGATGCCCAGCGGGGCGAGCGGGGCGTAGTTGCCCGCCTTGATACCCATGAAACCGATCACGCAGAAGATCACCAGCGTGACGATCTTGACTATGACCATGATCGTGTTGAGCCGGGCGCTCTCCTTGGCACCGCGCATCAGAAAGACCATGGCGAGCAGCACGACGACGAGCGCGGGCAGGTTGATGAAGCCGCCTTCGCCGAGCGGGGCGGACACGGCTTCGGGGATGGTGAGGCCGATCGTGCCTTCGAGCAGCTCGTTGAGGTACTGCCCCCAGCCGACCGCGACGGCCGAGACGGACACGCCGTATTCGAGGACCAGGCACCAGCCGCAGAGCCAGGCGACGATCTCGCCCATGGTGGCGTACGAGTACGAATACGAGGACCCGGAGACCGGCACGGTGCCGGCGAGCTCCGCGTAGGAGAGCGCCGAGAACAGCGCGGTGAGGCCCGCGAGCACGAAAGAGATCACAATGGCCGGACCGGCCTTCGGCGTGGCCTCACCGAGGATGACGAAGATGCCGGTGCCGAGCGTCGCACCGATGCTGATCGCCGTCAGCTGCCACATGCTGAGCGAGCGGCGGAGGGTGCCACCCTCGCCCTGGCCGCCCTCGGCGACCATTTGGTCGACGGGCTTGCGCCGCATCAGCCGGCTGCCGAGAGTCGGGCTCTCGAATTCCGGTTGGGGGGAAACGGATGGCGCTGCGTCCAACACTGGGGTGGCTCCTTGTCGCTGCCGATCGGGAAGGCGGCGACCACAGCGGTCCACCTCGGGGCGTCAAGAACAGCCCAGAGCTCGGGAACCGCCGAGCAGGCGGTCCCCGCCACTCCACGTACAGCGTTGAACCCTACGAGCTGCGAGTTACCGACCGTAATGCAGCAACCTTGCGCATCCGCGACCGATCATTGCGCGCAACCGCGACGGATGCGTTTTTGTTGCGCATCACCTTTCGAAATCCCTTTTGTCCCCTTGCGGTGGGCGCGGACGGGGGTACGCATTGACGCTTCGTCAGCCCTGGCCGCGCCGCGCGGTCGGTGCGGTGCGGTGCGGTGCGGTGCCTCTGCTGTGGTCGGCAGCCGTTGAACACGGGCCGCACGGGGTACGTGTCAACGCGGTCGCGGACGGTGCAGTGCGGACCCCGCAGATGTCCGACATCGCGTCCGCGTCAATTTTCCTCCCCTTCCCCCTGGCGGCGTGCATCACTGGGCAGACACTCGTCGCGGACGGCGAGCGGCGTGAAGTTCCCGTACACCGGCCATCGGCCATCGGAGGCGAATGATGACATGGCTCGACCCGCAGCCCTTCCTGCGCGGAGTGGCCTGGCGCGGCGAGGGGGGACGCGCGATGCGCGCGGACCCGGCCGATCTGGACCGGCTGCCGTGGGACACCGTGCAGCGGGCGGGCCTGCCCATAGGCGTGCGGCTGGAGTTCACCGCCCACGGCGCCACGGCGATCGAGATCCGCTACCGCGCCACGGTCCCGGCCCCCAACGAGGCACTGCACGACCTCGCCCATGTCTTCGCGCTCTGGGACAGCGGCGAACTCCTGTCGGAGTCCTTCACCGACCCGGCGGAGGAGGCGGTCGTACATGTCGGCCTTCCCGCGTCGGGCGGCCCCTTCATCGTCCATCCGCCGGAGGGCCGGTCCCCGGTGATCCTCGGTGTCCGCGCCATCGGCGGCTCCGTCGCCCCCGCGCCGGACCGGCCGCGCTGGCTGGTGCACGGCGACTCCATCACGGAGGGCTGGTGGTCCACCCGCCCCGCGCATGCCTGGCCCGCAACGACCGGCCGTGCGCTGGGCCTGGACGCCGTCAACCTCGGCTACGCGGGCGCCGCGCGCGGCGAGCTCGCCACCGCGGAGCAGCTCGCTTCGCTCCCCGCCGATCTGCTGACCTTGGCATTCGGCACCAACTGCTGGTCCCGCCCCCCGTTCTCGGCACCCCTGCTGCACGAGACGGTACGGGCCTTCATCGGCCTCGTACGCAAGGGGCATCCACGCACTCCCCTGCTGGTCGTCTCCCCCGTGCTGCGCCCCGGAGCCGAGCGGAGCGCGAACGCCCTGGGCGCCACCTTGGCCGATCTCCGCACCGCTCTGGAGGGCACGGTCCAGGGCCTCGTCGCGGCGGGTGACACGCGGCTGGCCCTGCTGCCGGGCCTGGGGGTGCTGAGACCGGAGCACCTGGCGGACGGCCTCCACCCCAACGACGCAGGCCATGGAGTCCTGGCCGAGGCGGTCGCCGGCGCGCTGCGGAAGGCGGACTTCCTGCCGTAGCGACGGCCCCGACGGGACAGGGAGTCATGAATTCGCGAAGGGCGGGTAAGCGAGCCGTTGATGACTGAGGACCCGCACATGGTTGTCCTGGATTCGCCGCAGGCGAACAGTGCGACGGCCAGAGAAGCCGCCGCCGAGTATCTGGCCAAGAACTGCCCCTGGGCCGACTTCGACGCGGTGCTGCTCGTGATCGCTGAACTGGTCGCCAACGCGGCCCGGCACACCTCCGGCTGGTGGCGGCTGCGGATGCACTCGGGCCGGGAAGAGCTGGTGGTCGAGATGGACGACTCCAGCGCGCAGCTGCCGGTACCCCGCGAGCCCGACTTCTCCGGGGGCGGCGGGTTCGGCTGGCACATGATGCTCAAGCTCGCGGGGCGGGTCGAGGTCCGGCCCCTGCCCGAGGGCAAGCAGGTACGGGCGACCTGGCCGAGGCCGACCCAGGCCTTCCCGGCCTACTGAGGGCCCGGTCCACCGAAGGCCCGGTCTGCCGAAGGCAGGACACATCATCAGGCGTGCGGCGTACGCGGGTGCGACGTACGGCGGTGCCCCCTCCGTCACCGGACGAGACACCGTCGTACATCAATCACTCGCGCACATCACTCGCTGGGCGCCGTACGTCATTCCTGCATACGGCATCCCTGCATACGTCACTCCTGGGCGAGAAGCCCCGTCCGCAGCCGCGACGTGATGCGCGTCAGCAACCTCGACACCTGCATCTGGGACACACCCAGTTCGGCGCCGATCTGCGACTGCGTCATCTCCGCGCCGTAGCGCATGCTCAGGATCCAGCGGTCGCGCTCACCGAGCTCTTCGAGCAGCGGCTTGAGGGCCTGGACGTTCTCGACGATCTCCAGCTCGGCGTCCGTCTCGCCCAGCCGATCGGCGAGGGTCGCGGAGCCCGGGTTGCCGGATTCGTCGAGCGGCATGTCGATCGAACCGGCCGTGTAGCCGTTGGAGGCGACCAGCCCCTCGACGATCTCGTTCTCTTCCAGGCCGAGGTGCGCGGCCAGTTCGGGGGTGGTCGGTGCCCGGTCGAGCTCCTGGAACAGCAGGTCGTTCGCCCTGGCCAGGTCGATCCGCAGCTCCTGCAGCCTGCGCGGCACATGGACGGACCAGCTGGTGTCCCGGAAGAAGCGCTTGATCTCGCCGATGATGCACGGCATCGCGAAGGTGGCGAATCCGACCTCGCGGGTCAGCTCGAACCGGTCGATGGCCTTGATCAGACCAATCGTGCCGACCTGGACGATGTCCTCCATCTGGTCGGACCGGTTGCGGAAGCGCGTCGCTGCGAACTTCACCAGCGCCAGGTTGAGCTCGATCAGCGTGTTGCGCGCGTACTGGTACTCGTGGGTGCCCTCTTCCAGGACCGCGAGCCGCTCGAAGAATATCTTCGAGAGTTCGCGCGCGTCCTTGGGAGCCACCTCCGCCGGATTCTCCACATATGGAAGTTCCGGCTCCGCCACATCGGATGTCGTTGTTCCGTGGGTCAGTCCGCTCGGGACTGCGGTCGCCATGGACACGATTTCCTCCCTTGGTTCTCCGGTGCAAGCGCAAGTGGCCTGGTACCCGGAAGCAGGGAAGTCATTCATCGCTGTCCGCGAATTGTCGACAACGAGCTTCCCTCGCCACGGCATTGGACCCGGGACGCACCGCGGCCGGTCCCCGCAGAGTGCACGGAAACCGGCCGGTTCAACAAGTGGTGCTGCCTCAACTCCAGCTGGCGTGCAGCGGCTTGCCCTCGGCGTAACCGGCGGCGCTCTGCACGCCGACGATCGCCTTCTCGGCGAACTCCTCCAGCGAGTTCGCGCCGGCGTACGTGCAGGAGGAGCGGACGCCCGCGATGATCGAGTCGATCAGGTCCTCGACGCCAGGACGGGTCGGGTCGAGGAACATCCGGGAGGTGGAGATGCCCTCCTCGAACAGCGCCTTGCGGGCGCGGTCGTACGCCGACTCCTCGCTCGTACGGTTGCGTACGGCGCGGGCGGACGCCATGCCGAACGACTCCTTGTAGTAGCGGCCGTCGGCGGACTGCTGGAGGTCTCCGGGCGACTCGTACGTGCCGGCGAACCAGGAGCCGACCATCACGTTGGACGCGCCGGCGGCGAGCGCCATCGCGACGTCGCGCGGGTGGCGGACACCGCCGTCGGCCCAGACGTTCTTGCCGAACTTCTTCGCCTCGGCGGCGCACTCCATCACCGCGGAGAACTGCGGGCGGCCCACGCCGGTCATCATGCGCGTGGTGCACATGGCGCCGGGGCCCACACCCACCTTGATGATGTCGGCGCCGGCCTCGATGAGGTCGCGCACACCCTCGGCGGCGACGATGTTGCCCGCGACGATCGGGACCTGCGGGTCGAGCGCCCGCACGGCCTTGACCGCGGCGAGCATCGACTCCTGGTGGCCGTGCGCCGTGTCGACGACGAGCGTGTCCACGCCTGCCGCGAGAAGCTGCTTGGCCTTGCCCGAGACGTCGCCGTTGATACCGACGGCCGCGGCGACGCGCAGCTTGCCTTCCGCGTCGGTGGCGGGCGTGTAGAGGGTCGCGCGCAGCGCGCCCTTGCGGGTCAGGACGCCGGCGAGCCGGCCGTCCTTGGTGACCGCGGGCGCGTACTTGCGGTTGGCGCCGTCGAGCCGGTTGAAGGCCTCGCGCGGGTCGATGTCGGCGTCGAGGAGGACGAGGTCCCTGGACATGACCTCGGACAGCTGGGTGAAGCGGTCCACACCGGTCAGGTCGTGGTCGGTGACAACACCGACGGGACGGTTCTCGGCGTCCACGACGACGCCCGCGCCGTGTGCCCGCTTGGGCAGCAGGGACAGGGCGTCGGCGACGGTCTGCGAGGGCGACAGCATGATCGGGGTGTCGAGCACCAGATGGCGCGTCTTCACCCAGGAGATGACCTCGGTGACGACCTCGATCGGGATGTCCTGGGGGATGACGACGAGCCCGCCGCGGCGGGCCACCGTCTCGGCCATCCTGCGGCCCGCGATCGCGGTCATGTTCGCGACGACGAGGGGGATGGTGGTGCCGGTGCCGTCCGGGGCCGCGAGGTCGACACCTTGGCGGGAGCCGACGGCCGAGCGGCTCGGCACCATGAATACGTCGTCGTACGTCAGGTCATACGGCGGCTTCAGGTCGTTGAGGAAACGCATTCTAGCTCTCTCACCTGCGGTTTTTCGGAAATGGGCGGGTGGGAAGCCAGCACGGCCCGACACTCGATCGGCGTCGGATCCGCCTGCGGTTCCTAGACCATCATCACCGACACCAACGGCAAGTGGCGAACCGGCGAGCCCTTTTGTGAATGTTCATCCAAGCCGCCGCAGCTCGGCTTGTCTGTTCCGCCAGCTCACCGAAAAGCCTGCCGCTGTCAGTCGTCCGGGTCGGCCCGGTTCAGTGCGGGCCGCGGCCCGGGGGCCGTCTCGTTCAGCAGGAAGTCCGCCGCGGCGGTGTCGGTGACCAGGCTGGTGACCAGCCCCGACCGCAGTACGGCGTCGATGGCGGCCGCCTTGCGCAGTCCGCCCGCGATCGCCACCACCTCGGGGACCCGCCGCAGCCGGTCCGCCTCGACAGTGATGCACCGCTCCCCCAGGTCGCGCCCGACCCGGCGGCCCTGCGCGTCGAAGAGGTGCGCGGACATTTCGGCGGCGACGCCCAGCGAGGCGTAGTGCGCGCGCTCCTCGTCGCTGAGCATGTCGTGGACGGTGGAGATACCCGGCTCCCAGGAGCCGATGGAGACGGCGGCGACGGTCACCTTGTCGAAGTACTCGAAGGCGCGGGCGATGCCGGTCTGGTTGCGCAGTGCGGCGGCGGTGGCCGGGTCGGGCAGCAGCATCGGCGCGTAAATCGGGTGCGCCTCACCGCCGGAGACCTGGGCGGCACGCCGTACCGCCTCGACCGAGCCGCGCTCCGCGGTGCCCGCGTCGTACACGCCGGTGAGCTGGACGACGGTGCACGGCGGCAGCTGGTGCAGGGCCGCGGCCATGTGGATGGTGGACCGGCCCCAGGCCAGGCCCAGCACATCACCCTCGGTCACCAGCTCGCCGAGCAGGTCGGCCGCGACCTGGCCCAGGTTCTCCGGGTCGGTGAGGGTACTGCCGGGGAACGCGGCGGGGGCGTCCGGTGCGGCGTCCGCGGGGGATTCGACGACGACCGCGTGCCGCAGGCCGTAGCGGGCGCGCAGGGCGTCGGAGCGCTCCGCGTCCAGCTCGGCGGGCACCCGGATCTCGATCCGTACGAGATCGCGTTCGAGTGCCGTCTCCAGGACACGGGCCACCTTGAAGCGGCTGACGCCGAATTCCTCGGCGATCTGGATCTTGGATTTGCCCTCGAGGTAGAAGCGGCGGGCCATGGCCGCCGCCTGCACCAGCTCAGCGGGTCCCATCCGCGGGACTGACCGACCCGCCGACATTGCAGACACCGCGATCTCCTCACTGCTGTTCACACTCTGGACTCGCGGTTCATCCTGTCAGATCCCCGCGCCCTTGATCTGCCCCGAAGGACGCCGTTCACCGAGCCGTGGCTCGGTGGCTGCATGCCCAGGACGCCGCGGCGGTGGCTTCGGTCGCCTGGTTGCGCAGCATGCGGACAGCCGCGGCGGGGTCGTCGGTCCCGTACACGGCGGAGCCGGCGACGAAGACGTCGGCTCCCGCCTCGGCGCAGCGTTCGATGGTCGAGGCCGAGACGCCGCCGTCGACCTGGAGCCACAGCTCAAGGCCGTGCTTGGAGATCAGCTGACGGGTCCGGCGGATCTTCGGCAGCATGATGTCGAGGAAGGACTGGCCCCCGAACCCCGGCTCCACGGTCATGATCAGCAGCATGTCGAGCTCGGGGAGCAGGTCCTCGTACGGCTCGATGGGCGTGGCCGGCTTGAGCGCCATGGAGGCGCGGGCGCCCTTGGCCCGGATCTCACGAGCCGTGCGCACGGGCGCGGCTGCCGCCTCGGCGTGGAAGGTGACCGAGCCCGCCCCCGCCTCGACGTACTGCGGGGCCCAGCGATCGGCGTCCTCGATCATCAGGTGGCAGTCCAGCGGGATGTCCGTCGCCCTGCTGAGAGATTCCACGATCGGAACGCCCAGCGTCAGGTTGGGCACGAAGTGGTTGTCCATCACGTCGACATGCAGCCAGTCGGCGCCCTCGACGGCCTTCGCCTCTTCGGCGAGCCGGGAGAAGTCTGCGGACAGGATGCTCGGATTGATCTGCGCGGCCATGCCCCAAGCCTGCCATGCCCCGGGGCAGTTCCCACCCTCGGTACGGACCAAAGCGCCCCGGGATCAAGGCGACCCGTGCCATCCTGGCGATTTCACAGCACCTCGGGGGCGACCACCACGCGCGACGAGTGCACATGGGGGCGGCGTGGCGGACGTAAAGGGGCGTCGGCGGCAGGGAGTGGCCCGGCTGATCTGCGGGCGCCGTACCAAGTGGCTCGTGGTGGTGGTGGTGTGGCTCGCGCTGATCGTACTGGCCCTGCCGCTCGGCCAGAAGCTCTCGGACGTACAGGACAACGACGCGGCATCCTGGCTGCCCGGCAGCGCCGAGTCCACCCAAGTCCTGCACCTCTCCGAGGAGTTCAGGCCCGAGGTGCTGCCCACCGTCGTCGTGTACGAGCGTGCGGGCGGCCTCGCGGCCGCGGACCGGCAGCGGATCACCGAGGACACCGCGGCCGTGCGGAAACTGCGGGCACACGGTGTGCGGGGCGCCGAGGTGCGGGGCCCCGAGTTCGACCCGAAGGGCGCCGCGGCGCAGCTGTTCGTACCGATCACGATGGACGAGAAGGGCTGGGAGCGGATCGCGCCCGCCGTGGACTCCATCAGGGAGGTGACGAGCAGCGGCGACGACGGTGGTCTCGCGGTGTACGCCACCGGTCCAGGCGGCATCTGGGCCGACTTCTCGGAGGCGTTCGAGGGCATCGACTCGACGCTCCTGATCGCCGCGATGGGCGTGGTGATCGTGATGTCGCTGATCACCTACCGCAGTCCGACGCTGCTGTTCGTGCCGCTGATTTCGGTGATCGCGGCACTGTTCAGCGCCCAGGCACTGATCTGTCTGCTGGCCAGGGACGCGGGGCTGACGGCCAACGGGCAGGGCGCGGGCATCCTCACGGTGCTCGTGTTCGGCGCGGGTACGGACTACGTGCCGCTGCTGGTCGCCCGCTACCGCGAGGATCTGCGCAAACACGAGGACCGGCACGAGGCGATGGCGATGGCCCTGTACCGGGCGGGCCCCGCCGTGCTGGCGAGCGGCGCGACCGTGGTGCTCGGCATGCTCGTGCTGCTGACCGCCGAGATGAACTCGACCAGCGGGCTCGGCCCGGTCGCCGCGATCGGGGTCGCCGTCGCCCTGCTGGCCATGCTGACGCTCTTCCCGGCGCTCCTGGTGATCTGCGGGCGGTGGATCTTTGGCCCGCGAAGCCGCACTTCGGCCCGGACGAGCCGGCCGAGCGCGGGGTGTGGGCCCGGACTGAGGGCCGCCGTCAGGCGGTACGCCTCAGCAGCGCCACATACATGGCGTCGGTCCCGTGCAGATGCGGCCACAGCTGTACGTCGGGGCCGTCGCCCAGACCCGGCACGCTCTGCATCAGCGGCCTGGCGTCGATCCACTCCGCCTCGATCGTCCGCTGGCCGCCGTGCCCCTTGAGCACGTCGTCGACGACGACCCGGGTCTCGGCGAGGTGCGGGGAACAGGTGGCGTACGCGACGACCCCGCCGATGCGCACCGCCGTGAACGCCTCGCGCAGCAGGGCGCGCTGAAGCGGCGCGAAGCCCTCCAGGTCCTCGGCGCGGCGGCGCCAGCGCGACTCGGGCCTGCGCCGCAGGGCGCCGAGCCCCGAGCAGGGGACGTCCACAAGGACGCGGTCGAAGATGCCGGGGAGCCACGGCGGGCGGGTGCCGTCGGCGGCGATGACCTGGTACGGGCCGGGGTTGCCCGCCAGCGACCGCTCCACGAGCCGGGCGCGGTGCGGCAGCTTCTCGGACGCCAGCAGCGCGGCGCCCCGCTCGGCGGCCAGTGCGGCCAGCAGGGCGGCCTTGCCGCCGGGGCCGGCGCAGATGTCGAGCCAGTGGGTGTCGGGGCCCTCAAGCGGCGCCTCGGCCAGCGCGAGCGCGACGAGCTGACTGCCCTCGTCCTGGACGCCGGCGCGGCCCTCTTGCACGGCCGTGATGGCACCGGGCTCGCCGCCCTCGGCCAGCCGCACGGCGTACGGCGACCAGCGGCCCGGCAGCCCGGAGTCCTCCCCCAGTGCTTCGAGGAGCTCCTTGGGGGTGGAGCGGCCGGGGCGGGCGACGAGCGTCACCTCGGGCCGCTCGTTGTCCGCCTCCAGAAGGTCCTCCAGGCCGGCCCGGCCGCCGCCCAGCGCGTCCCAGAGCGCGGCGACGATCCAGCGCGGGTGGGAGTGGACCACGGCGAGGTGTGCCTCGGCGTCGTCGTCGTAAGGGGGCGCGACCTGGGCCACCCAGGCTTCGAGGTCCTGCGCGGCGATCTTGCGCAGCACCGCGTTGACGAACTTCGCCCGCCCCTCGCCGAGCACCACGCGCGCCAGCTCCACGCTCGCGGAAACGGCGGCGTGGGTGGGGATGCGGGTGCCGAGCAGCTGGTGAGCGCCGAGCGCCAGCACATCGAGGACCGGCGGGTCCACCTCGCGCAGCGGCCGGTCGATGCAGGCCGCGATGACCGCGTCGTACGTGCCCTGGCGACGCAGCGTCCCGTAGACCAGCTCGGTCGCGAGCGCCGCGTCGCGGTCGTCGAAGTCGCCCTTGGCACGGGCCTTCTTGAGCAGCGGCGGCAGGGCGAGGTTCGCGTACGCGTCGCGCTCGTCGACGGCGCGCATCGCCTCGAAGGCGAGAAACCGGACCGGGTCCTTCTTCGGACGCCGGTGCGGCTTGTGCGGGCGCTTGGCGGAACCGCCGGGGCTACTGGGACTGCTGGGAGGCTGGGCGTTCACGTAAAAGGTGCTCCGCTTGATATGGGGGACGATCCCCCTCAGCGTACGTCCGCCACGCCGAGGCGCTCGCCCGGGGCGATCCGTACGCCACGCGCCCAGTCGGCGGCGAGCATCGGCTTCTTGCCCTGCGGCTGGACCCAGAGGAGCTCAACGGCGTGCGATCCGGTGCCGACGTACACATTCCTCTTGGCTGCGGCGAGCTCGCCGGGGGCCAGACCCGGGTGGTCGGGCACCGGCTTCGCGGCGACCAGCTTGAGCCGCTCACCACGGAAGACCGTCCACGCGCCGGGCGCCGGCGTGCAGCCGCGCACCACGCGGTCGACGCGCAGCGCGGGCGCCGTCCAGTCCACCTGTGCGTCCTCGACGGTGATCTTCGGCGCGAGGGACAGGCCGTCGGCGCTCTGCGGCACGGCGTGCAGGGTGCCGTCCTCAATGCCGTCCATGGTGGCGAGCAGCAGCCCGGAACCGGCGAAAGCGAGGCGGGTGAGGAGGTCGCCGCTGGTGTCCGTGGGCCGCACCTGCTCGGTGAGCACGCCGTACACGGGGCCGGAGTCCAGGCCCTCCTCGATGAGGAACGTCGACGCGCCCGTGACCTCGTCGCCCGCGAGGATCGCGTGCTGCACGGGGGCGGCGCCGCGCCAGGCGGGCAGCAGCGAGAAGTGCAGGTTGACCCAGCCCCGGGCGGGGACGTCGAGGGCGGTCTTGGGGAGCAGCGCACCGTACGCGACGACGGGGCAGCAGTCGGGGGCGATCTCGCGCAGCCTCGCCAGGAAGTCCTCGTCGCGCGGCTTGGCGGGCTTGAGCACCTCGATGCCTGCCTCCTCGGCGCGCTCGGCGACGGGGCTCGCGACCAGCTTGCGGCCGCGTCCCGCGGGGGCGTCGGGCCGGGTGAGGACGGCGGCCACCTCGTGCCGGTCGGAAGCGATCAGGGCGTCCAGGGCGGGGACGGCGACCTCGGGGGTGCCTGCGAAGACGAGCTTCATCGGTGGCGCGAGCCTCTCGGTCGGGAGGGTGGGGATGCTGGGGAGCCAAGTGCGCGATCGGGCTTGGAATCCAGGCACGAATTCAAGAGACGCACCAGTCTAGGGGCCTGCGCGGGCCTCGGCACCGGGGGGCGTACGCGCCTTCGCGCGCCCCACCCGAATACGGACACGCCCCCGCAGCGTGACCCGGACACCCAGTGACGCGTTGGTCAAGAGAGATTGACCAGAACGGGCCGCACATGCGGCCCGATCCTTATTCCACGCCGGTTCGAGAGGCTTGTTCATGGCCGACCACGCCACCCACGACGCCCAAGCGCGGGCCAGCCTGCATCTGTTGGTACGGGACATCGAGCGGGTCCGCAGGCAGGTGGACGCGCTGCGCACCCTCACCGCACAGCTCGGCAACGTCTACCGCCCGCGCCGCTCCGGCCCTTCCGCGGGCTTCGTCGTCTACGGCAGGGCACCCGCCCCGACCGTCCGCCTTGCACAGGAGCTGCGGGACAGTGTCGAGACCCTGGTGACAGCCGCCGTGGACTTCGACCGCTCGCTCGGCTTCTCGTGGGACGCGGTCGGCTCCGCGCTCGGGGTCACCAAGCAGGCGGTGCACCGACGTTACGGCGCACGCCGCACGGCGCAGCCCGGTATCCCCGTCGACACCGAGCTCAACACGGAGCCGACGCTGCCCGCCGCGACCCGCACACTGCCGGTCCCGCCGAGCCTGCCCGGCGTACCCGCCGCCCGCTCCATGCCGCCGCAGCCGACGGCGAGCAGCCTGTCGATGCGCGAGGAGGCACGCCCCAGCGCCTTCCCGGGCCCCCGCAACGGCTGACCGACTCCCCCGGCCGTCCCGCCGTACGCACCCCACGTACAACGGGACGGCCAAGGCCACCACGAACGGGGCCTCTGGGCCCATGGGACGGCAGAGGCCGCCACACCAGGGGCCCTGGGCCCATCGAGCCCCGCCACTCGCAGCCCGTCCGGAGCTCCCGCACCGATTCCGGTGAGTTCCCGGCGTTCCCTCACCGTTCCCCGCCTGTCGGCACCCCACCCCGCCCGCTTCGACCCGTCCGGCGTTCGAGGCCCGGGACCGGGGCGCGGGACCTGGCACGCCACACCCCACCCACTCTCAGCCCGTCCGGCGTTCGAGGACCGGGGTCTGGGGCGGAGCCCCAGCTACGGGAAGAGGCGGGTAGGGGACAGCCCCGCAGGGCACCCGCGCCCCAAGCCCGCACACCCCAGCCCGCACACACTCACCCAATGTCCGGCGGGTCAACCCTGATCCGCACGGACTCCCCCCCGCCCCGCGCCATCCGCCCCGCCTGAGCCGACTTGAGCGCGGCCGCGAGCGCCGCCCCGCTCCCCGGCGGCACCCGCAACAGCACCCGCTCCCAGTGCTCCCCCGTCGGCGGATCCCCGGGCCTGCGCGGCCTGCCGGGATCGGGGGCCGCGATGGGGACGGGCCCCAGCAGCTCCACATCGGCCGGCAGCTCCGCCGCGGCCACGAACGCCGCCAGCGCCTCCGCCCGCCCGCTCACCGCGGCCATCCGCGACACCGGCGGAAAGCCCAGCTCGGCCCGCTCCGCCAGCTCCCGCAACGCGTGCCCGACCGGATCCCACCGCACCAGCGCCTGCACGGGCCGCAGCGTCGGCTCGGCGACGATGACCACGGTGCCGCCGTCGCTCTGGCTCCTGACCAGCGACGCGGCGGCGATCCAGCGCCGCAGCGCCTCCTCCCCCGCCCGCAGGTCCGGGCGCCCGAGCATCGCCCACCCGTCGAGCAGCAGTGCCGCCGCGTACCCTCCGTCGGCGACCGGCTCGGCCCCCGGCGTGCTCACGACGAGCGCGGGCTGCCCCGGCACGGTGTCCAGCACATGGTCACGCCCGGACGTACGCACGGGCACCGCGGGAAACGCCCGCCCCAGTTCCTCGGCGGTCCTGCGAGCGCCGACGACCTGCGCGCGCAGCCGCCTGCCCCCGCACTCGGAGCAGTGCCAGCCGGTCGACCCGCGCCCGCACCACCCGCACATCAAGTCCCGCTCGTCCGGCGCCTCCAGCGGCCCGGCGCAGTGCGCACACCGCGCGGGCGTACGGCAGCGCTCGCAGGCCAGCCGCGGTACGTACCCGCGCCGCGGCACCTGCACCAGGACCGGGCCGCTCTTGAGTCCTTCCCGTACGGTCTGCCAGGCGAGGCTGGGCAGCCGCGCGGCCCGCGCCGCCTCGTCCCGCGCCAGTTCGGCGTCGCCCACCGTCCGCACCAGCGGCGCCGTGGCACGCACCCGCTCGCGGTCGGCGACGAGCGGCAGCGCCCAGCCGCTCTCGACGAGCTGGGCCGCCTCCACGGTGCAGCTCGTACCGCCCAGCAGGAACCCGCACTTGTCGTGCGCGGCCCGCAGCTGAAGCACCTCGCGCGCGTGCGGCAGGGGTGCGTGCAGCTCACTGTGGCTGGAGTCCCCGTCGTCCCAGATGACGACGAGCCCCAGATCCCGCACCGGCGCGAACATCGCAGCCCGCGTCCCGACCACGGCCCGCACCGCACCGCGCCGCACAGCGAGCCACTGCCGGTAGCGCTTCTCCGGCCCGGCGTCGGCGGTGAGCAGCGCGTGCCGCCCCTCGCCGAGCAGCTCGGTGAGCGCCGCGTCCACCCGCGCCGCGCTGCGCCCGTCCCCCACGACGATCAGCGCGCCCCGCCCGGAGGCCAGCGTCGCGGCGACGGCCCGGGCGATCTCCTCGGCCCAGTGCGCGCCGGGCAGCGCCGTCCACACGGCCCGCGGCGCGCCGCCCTGCCCCAGCGCCTCCAGGAACGCGGCGCCCTTCGCATACCGCCCCCACGTGCCCGGCTCGGGCACCGCGGGCGCCGGCAACGGCTCCGGCGAGGCCTTCCCCTCGGCCCTGGCGTTGCGCGGCGGCACGGCCAGCTGCAGCACGTCGGCCAGGCTCCCCGCGTAACGGTCGGCCACCGCACGGGCCAGCCCCAGCAGCTCCGCACTCAGCACGGGCTCCGGCGACACCACACCGGCGAGCGCCGCGAGAGCCCCCTGATAGTCGGATTCGGCGCGCCGCTCGACGAGGAAGCCGTCGATCAGCCCCCCGCCCTCCCGCCGCCCGTCCCGCACCTGATGCGCCCCGGCCCCGAAGCGCACCCGCACCCGCACCCCCGGCTGCGCGTCGGCGTCCAGCTCCTCGGGCACGGCGTAGTCGAAGTACTGATCCAGATGCAGCACGCCCTTGTTCACCACGACACGCGCGACCGGCAACTCCTTGGCCAGCGCGGCCCCCCGCCACGTCCGCGGCTTGGCCCGCGGCACCTTCGCCTGGCGCACGCTCTCCCGAATGAGCGCAAGCTGCTCCGGCACCCCGGCCGCGGCCTCTTCGGGCTGCTCGTTTTCGCTGCTCACAGCCAAATTCCTACCAGACCGCACTGACAGACCAGGGACCCGCTGCCATGCGTACGGCCCCGGACCAGTGCGGTCCGGGGCCGTGACGGCAAATGATGACGAGCGGGGCTGGGTTACAGACCAGCGGCCTCGCGCAGCGCGTCCACCCGGTCCGTGCGCTCCCAGGTGAAGTCCGGGAGCTCGCGGCCGAAGTGGCCGTACGCCGCGGTCTGCGCGTAAATCGGACGCAGCAGGTTGAGGTCGCGGATGATCGCGGCCGGGCGGAGGTCGAAGACCGCGCCGATCGCGTGCTCGATCTTCTCGCTGTCGACCGTGGCCGTGCCGAAGGTCTCCACGAAGAGGCCGACCGGCTCGGCCTTGCCGATCGCGTAGGCGACCTGGACCTCGCAGCGCGCGGCGAGACCCGCGGCCACCACGTTCTTGGCGACCCAGCGCATCGCGTACGCGGCCGAGCGGTCCACCTTCGACGGGTCCTTGCCCGAGAACGCGCCGCCGCCGTGCCGGGCCATGCCGCCGTACGTGTCAATAATGATCTTGCGGCCGGTGAGGCCGGCGTCGCCCATCGGGCCGCCGATCTCGAAGCGGCCGGTCGGGTTGACCAGCAGGCGGTAGCCCTCGGTGTCCAGCTTGATGCCGTCCTCGATGAGCTGACCCAGCACGTGCTCGACGACGAACTCGCGGATGTCGGGCGAGAGCAGTGAGTCCAGGTCGATGTCCGAGGCGTGCTGCGAGGAGACGACGACCGTGTCGAGGCGGACGGCCTTGTCGCCGTCGTACTCGATGGTGACCTGGGTCTTGCCGTCGGGGCGCAGGTACGGGATAGTGCCGTTCTTGCGGACCTCGGACAGCCGGCGCGAGAGCCGGTGCGCCAGGTGGATCGGCAGCGGCATCAGCTCGGGCGTCTCGTCGCAGGCGTACCCGAACATCAGGCCCTGGTCGCCGGCACCCTGCTTGTCCAGCTCGTCCTCATCGCCTTCGACCCGCTTCTCGTACGCCGTGTCGACGCCCTGCGCGATGTCGGCCGACTGCGAGCCGATGGACACCGAAACGCCGCAGGAGGCGCCGTCGAAGCCCTTCTTCGAGGAGTCGTAACCGATCTCGAGGATCTTGTTACGGACGAGCGTGGGGATGTCGGCCCAGGCCTTGGTGGTGACCTCTCCGGCCACATGCACCAGGCCGGTAGTGATCAAGGTCTCCACGGCGACCCGGGAAGCCGGGTCCTCCCGCAGAAGCGCGTCAAGAATCGTGTCGCTGATCTGGTCAGCGATCTTGTCGGGGTGACCTTCGGTCACAGACTCCGAAGTGAACAGACGACGGGACACAACGCTCCCTGGGGTTGCAGCGGCTGCTGGCTCATCATTGGCGGACCGGCCGGGAGCTGCGCCCGGCGTCGGTCCTGGACCAGTTTATCGGTCCCTTCCGGCAACCGGACCACGCGTCTCGCTCCGTGGGAGCCCCGTGATCTGCGGCACTGCATTGTGCAGTAAGACCACCGCCTCCCACCAGAGGCCGAAAAGTCGTGTTTCCCCGGGTTTTCGGCCACGGAGGGACTCCTTCCGCCCACCGAGCCGCACAGAGAATTAACCGAGCCGACTTGTCACCAAATCCCAGACCGTGTCGGCCAAGGCCTCCTTGGGACCGTACGGCACCGGTGTCTCGCCCCCGTCCGCGGCCAGCACGACGGCTTCGTTCGCCTCCGAGCCGAAGGTCTTGCGCTCCCCCACCTCATTGACGACGAGCAGGTCACAACCCTTGCGCTGAAGCTTTTCGCGGGCGTTGGCCAGGACGTTGTCGGTCTCCGCGGCGAAGCCGACGACCACCTGTCCCGGCCTGGCGCGCTCCGCCGAGATCTCGGCGAGAATGTCCGGATTGCGGACCAGCTCGACGGCCGCGGGCTCCTGGCCGTCCTTCTTCTTGATTTTGCCTTCGGCGTAGACCGAAGGGCGGAAATCGGCCACCGCGGCTGCCATCACCACCACGTCGGCGTCCGCCGCGGCCTTGAGCACGGCCTCGCGCAGCTGCACCGCCGTCCCGATCCGGACGATGTCGGCGCCCGCCGGGTCGGGCAGCCCGGTGTTGGCCTCGATGAGCGTGACCCGGGCGCCGCGCGCGACGGCGGTACGGGCCAGGGCGTACCCCTGCTTCCCGGAGGAGCGGTTTCCCAGGTAGCGCACGGGGTCGAGCGGCTCGCGCGTACCGCCCGCGCTGATCACGACGTGCCGGCCGGCCAGGTCGGGCTCGCGCACACCGCGCGCCAGCACCCGGCGGCAGACCTCGAAGATCTCGCCCGGGTCGGGCAGCCGGCCCTTGCCGGTGTCCACACCGGTGAGCCGGCCGACCGCCGGCTCGATGACGACCGCACCGCGGCGGCGCAGCGTCACGACGTTCTCCCGGGTGGCCGGGTGCTCCCACATCTCGGTGTGCATCGCGGGGGCGAAGACCACCGGACAGCGGGCGGTCAGCAGCGTATTGGTGAGCAGGTCGTCGGCGAGGCCGTGGGCCGCCTTGGCCAGCAGGTCGGCGGTGGCGGGGGCCACCACGACCAGGTCGGCGGACTGTCCGATGCGTACGTGTGGGACCTGATGGACCGCGTCCCAGACCTCGGTCGAGACCGGGTTGCCGGAGAGCGCCGACCAGGTGGCCCCGCCGACGAAGTTCAGGGACGCCGCGGTCGGTACGACCCGTACGTCATGGCCGGACTCGGTCAGCCGTCGCAGCAGCTCGCACGCCTTGTAGGCGGCGATTCCCCCGCTGACCCCCAGTACGACCCTCGGCTTGTCCACTACGTCTCCCAAAAGGCCGGCAACCAGAACTGACGTGAGCAATCAGGACCGACGTCCCACGACATGTCATATGACACACCACAGGCCCGGCAGTCGCGCTGCCGGGCCTGTGGTGAAAATTATTCCTGCGCGTGGTGCTACTGAGCGGGGCCCTCAATGGCCTCGGAGGTCAGCAGACCCGCGTTGATCTCGCGCAGGGCGATCGAGAGCGGCTTCTCGTGGACGTGGGTGTCCACCAGAGGACCGACGTACTCGAGCAGACCCTCACCGAGCTGCGAGTAGTACGCATTGATCTGACGCGCACGCTTTGCCGCGTAGATCACGAGGCTGTACTTCGAGTCCGTAGCCTCGAGCAGCTCGTCGATCGGCGGGTTGATGATGCCCTCGGGCGTGGAAATGGAAGAGGACACGCTCTACCTTCCGAAAAAGTGGACAGAGATCAAGCAACTTCCATCAACGTTAGCAGCTCGCGCGCCACGTCCTCGACGGAGGTGTTGACCAGGGTCGTATCGAACTCCGCCTCGGCGGCGAGTTCGATCTTGGCGGCGGCCAGCCGGCGTTCGACGACGTCGGGTGCCTCGGTGCCGCGGCCGGTCAGCCTGCGCACCAGCTCGTCCCAGCTGGGCGGGGCCAGGAAGACCAGCCGGGCCTCCGGCATCGACTCACGGACCAGTCGTGCGCCCTGGAGGTCGATCTCCAGGAGCACGGCCTCACCCGCGTCGATCCGGTCGCTCACGGCACGCCGGGGCGTGCCGTACCGGTTACCGGCGAACTCGGCCCACTCCAGCAGCTCGCCGTTGGCGATCAGCTTGTCGAACTCGTCGTCACTGACAAAAAAATACTGAATGCCGTGACGCTCGCCGGGGCGCGGCTTGCGCGTAGTGGCCGACACCGAGAGCCAGACCTCGGGGTGGACCTTGCGCATATGGGCGACGACCGTGCTCTTGCCGACCCCGGAAGGGCCGGAGAGCACGGTCAGCCGCGGACGTACGTCCGGGGGTACGGGGGGCGTCCCCCGGGATGTTGCAGCCATGGAGCTGATTATCCAGCTTCTCGGGAGTGCCCGAGAACGTCAGGCGGCGCCGCCGCCGAACTCACGCTCCAAAGAGGCGATCTGATTGGACCCGAGACCGCGTACACGGCGGCTCTCGGAGATCCCCAGACGCTCCATGATCTGCTTGGCGCGGACCTTGCCCACGCCGGGCAGCGACTCGAGAAGGGCCGAGACCTTCATCTTACCGATGACATCGTTCTCCCGACCCTGCTTGATGACCTCATGGAGCGAGGCACCGGAGTGCTTGAGTCGATTCTTGACCTCGGCCCGCTCCCGGCGAGCCGCGGCGGCCTTTTCGAGCGCGGCTGCGCGCTGTTCAGGGGTAAGGGGCGGAAGAGCCACGCCTACGTCACCTCGGATGTCGAACTGTCGGATACGGACCGGTGAGGAAGCTGGTCGCCCCACACCAGGGCGAGCAACGAACAACGGAGTTGCGCGTTTGCTCTCGACGGAGACTAGCGGCCAGGACCGCTCCAGTCAGCGAGAACAGACGAAAAGTCCTGGTCAGCCTCTACTGGTTGGGATATTTCGGTCATACCACCCCGGTTTTGGGTCAGGATTCCGTCAACACGGCCAGTGCGCCCGCCGCCAAGGCCACGACAACCCGGCGGCAGGCACCCGAAGGGCGGCTCTCTACGCCCCCGAGACCGCCGTCCGCACCTCGTCGGCGAAGCGGGAAGCGGACTCCCGCAGTCCGGCCACGTCCGGGCCGTGGCGGAGTACGCCGCGGCTCACACTCGGGACCACATTGCCGACGGAGGCCCCGAAGACACCCGGGAGATCCGCCGGGGTCGCGCCCTGCGCGCCGATTCCGGGCGCCAGCAGCGGTCCGTTGATGGCCAGGTCTACGCCCGCGTCACCGAGTGTCGCGCCGACCACCGCGCCGACCGAGCCCAGCGGCGTGGCGCCCGCGTTCTCGGCCGCCATGTGGTCGAGCATCACCTGCGCGAGCGAGCGCCCGTCGGCCACGGTCGCACGCTGGACCTCCGCGCCCTCCGGGTTGGAGGTCAGGGCGAGCACGAAGACGCCCGCGCCGCTGACCCGGGCCGCGTCCAGCGCAGGGCGCAGCGATCCGAAGCCCAGGTAGGGCGAGACGGTGACCGCGTCGCTGAAGAGCGGAGAGTCCTTGTCGAGGTAGGTCGCGGCGTACGCGCCCATGGTCGAGCCGATATCGCCGCGCTTGGCGTCCATCAGCACCAGCGCGCCGGCCGCGCGCGCCTCCTCGACGGCCTTCTCCAGGACGGCGACGCCGCGCGAGCCGAAGCGCTCGTAGAAGGCCGACTGCGGCTTGAGCACGGCGACCCGGTCGGCCAGCGCGTCGACGACCGTGCGGGTGAAGGCCGTCAGGCCGGCGATGTCGTCGCCCAGACCCCACGCGTGGAGCAGCGAGGCGTGCGGGTCGATGCCGACGCAGAGCGGGCCGCGGGTGTCCATGGCGTGGCGCAAGCGCGCACCGAAGGTCTCAACGGCGCCCGGGGATCCGGCGGCCCCGGAGGGTTCCACAGTCATCGGGCGGCCTTCCTGGTCCCGGCGCCGACGGCCTCCGCGAGGGTGGCGTACGGGCTGTTGGCGAGGCGCGCGGCGAGGCCCTTGTGGACGGCGCGGCTCCAGAACGGGCCCTCGTAGACGAAGGCGCTGTAGCCCTGGACGAGCGTGGCACCCGCGAGGATGCGCTGCCAGGCGTCCTCGGCGTTCTCGATGCCGCCGACGCCCACCAGGGTGATCCGGTCGCCCACGCGCGCGTACAGGCGGCTCAGGACCTCGATGGAGCGCTCCTTGACGGGCGCTCCGGACAGTCCGCCGGTCTCCTTGACCAGGGCCGGGTCCGACTTCAGGCCGAGGCCTTCGCGGGCGATGGTGGTGTTGGTGGCGATGATGCCGTCCAGCCCGAGCTCCAGGGCCAGGTCGGCGACGGCGTCGACATCCTCGTCGGCCAGGTCGGGCGCGATCTTCACGAGGAGCGGGACGCGACGGCCGATGACCGTGCGGTCGGCGGCCTCGCGTACGGCGCGGAGCAGCGGGCGCAGTGCCTCGGTGGCCTGGAGGTTGCGCAGGCCGGGTGTGTTCGGGGAGGAGACATTGACCACGAGGTAGTCGGCGTGGGCGGCGAGGCGCTCCGTGGAGGTGACGTAGTCGCCGATGGCCTCCTCCTCCGCGACGGCCTTGGTCTTGCCGATGTTGACGCCGACGGTGGTCGTGAAAACGGGCCTGCGGGCGCCCAGGCGCTCCGCGACGGCCTCGGAGCCCTCGTTGTTGAACCCCATGCGGTTGATGAGCGCGCGGTCCTTCACGAGCCGGAAGAGGCGCTTCTTGGGGTTGCCCGGCTGCGGCTGGGCGGTGACCGTACCGATCTCGATGTGGTCGAAGCCGAGCATCGACATCCCGTCGATCGCCACGGCGTTCTTGTCGAAGCCGGCGGCGAGACCGAAGGGACCGTGCATGCGCAGGCCGAGCGCCTCGGTGCGCAGTTCCCCGTAGCGGGGCGCGAGGGCCGCCGCGACGAAGGTGCGCAGGACCGGGACGCGGGCCGCCAGCCGGATCCAGCGGAAGGCCAGGTAGTGGGCCTGCTCGGGGTCCATGCGCCGGAAGACGAGGTTGAAGAAGAGTTTGTACATGGGCTGCGTGTGCCTTCTGAACGAGGGGCGGGAGGGGTACATGAGCCAGACGCTCATGAAGGGGGCTAATGAAGAGGGGGACACCGACCGGTGTCCCCCTCGTTCGCCCTATTCCGCGCGGGCCGCGGTCAGGTGTTCGGCGTGTTCCTGGAGGGAACGGACGCCGACGTCGCCGCGGTTGAGTGCGTCGATGCCCTGGACGGCGGCGGCGAGTGCCTGGACCGTCGTCAGGCACGGGACGCCGCGCGCCACGGCCGCCGTGCGGATCTCGTAGCCGTCAAGGCGACCGCCCGTGCCGTACGGCGTGTTGATGATGAGGTCGACCTCACCGTCGTGGATGAGCTGGACGATGGTCTTCTCGCCGTTCGGGCCCTCGCCCTCACTCAGCTTGCGCACCACCCTGGCGTTGATGCCGTTGCGGCGCAGCACCTCGGCGGTGCCCGAGGTGGCGAGCAGCTCGAAGCCGTGCGCGACGAGCTCGCGGGCCGGGAAGATCATTGTGCGCTTGTCGCGGTTGGCGACCGAGATGAACGTGCGGCCCTTGGTGGGCAGCGGGCCGTACGCGCCGGCCTGCGACTTGGCGTACGCCGTGCCGAAGACCGAGTCGATGCCCATGACCTCGCCGGTGGAGCGCATCTCCGGGCCGAGCACGGTGTCGACGCCGCGTCCGTGCATGTCACGGAAGCGGCTCCACGGCATCACGGCCTCCTTGACGGAGATCGGCGCGTCCGGCGGCAGGGTGCCGCCGTCGCCGGTCCTCGGCAGCAGGCCCTCGGCGCGCAGTTCCGCGACGGTGGCGCCCAGCGAGATGCGGGCGGCGGCCTTCGCGAGGGGCACCGCGGTCGCCTTCGAGGTGAAGGGGACGGTGCGCGAGGCGCGCGGGTTGGCCTCCAGCACGTAGAGGATGTCGCCGGCCAGCGCGAACTGGATGTTGATCAGTCCGCGGACGCCGACGCCCTTGGCGATGGCCTCCGTGGAGATCCGCAGCCGCTTGATGTCGAAGCCGCCGAGGGTGATCGGGGGCAGCGCGCAGGCGGAGTCGCCGGAGTGGATGCCGGCTTCCTCGATGTGCTCCATGACGCCGCCGAGGTAGAGCTCGGTGCCGTCGTAGAGCGCGTCGACGTCGATCTCGATCGCGTCGTCGAGGAACCGGTCGACCAGGACCGGCCGGGTGGGGCTGATCTCGGTGGACTCGGAGATGTACGAGGAGAGGCGGGTCTCGTCGTACACGATCTCCATGCCGCGCCCGCCCAGCACGTACGACGGGCGTACGAGCACCGGGTAGCCGATCTCGTCGGCGATGGCCTTGGCGTCGTCGAAGGTCGTCGCGGTGCCGTGCTTGGGCGCGGGCAGACCGGCCTCGTCGAGTACCCGGCCGAACGCGCCGCGGTCCTCTGCGGCGTGGATCGCCTCCGGCGGGGTGCCGACGACCGGTACGCCGTTGTCCTTGAGCGCCTGGGCGAGGCCCAGCGGGGTCTGGCCGCCGAGCTGGACGATGACGCCGGCGATCGGTCCAGCGAGGGACTCGGCGTGCACGATCTCCAGCACGTCCTCCAGGGTGAGCGGCTCGAAGTAGAGCCGGTCGGAGGTGTCGTAGTCGGTGGAGACGGTCTCCGGGTTGCAGTTGACCATCACGGTCTCGTAGCCCGCCTCGCTGAGCGCGAAGGAGGCGTGGACGCAGGAGTAGTCGAACTCGATGCCCTGGCCGATGCGGTTCGGGCCCGAGCCCAGGATGATCACGGCGGGCTTGGTGCGCGGTGCGACCTCGGACTCCTCGTCGTACGAGGAGTAGAAGTACGGGGTGTTGGCGGCGAACTCGGCGGCGCACGTATCGACCGTCTTGTAGACCGGGCGGACCCCGAGCGCGTGCCTGACCTCGCGGACGACGTCCTCGCGCAGACCGCGGATCTCGCCGATCTGGATATCGGAGAAACCGTGCCGCTTCGCGTCCGCGAGCAGCTCGGGGTCGAGCTTCTCGGCGGCGGCGAGCTCGTCGGCGTGCTCCTTGATCAGGAACATCTGGTCGACGAACCACGGGTCGATCTTCGTGGCGCCGAAGATCTCCTCGGCGGTGGCGCCGGCCCGCATCGCCTGCATGACGGTGTTGATACGCCCGTCGGTGGGGACCTTCGCGGTCTCCAGGAGGGCGGCCTTGTCGCCGGGCTCACCGACGAAGGTGAACTGGCTGCCCTTCTTCTCCAGCGAGCGCAGCGCCTTGTTGAGCGCCTCGGTGAAGTTGCGGCCGATCGCCATGGCCTCGCCCACCGACTTCATGGTGGTGGTGAGGGTGGCGTCGGCGGCCGGGAACTTCTCGAACGCGAAGCGCGGCACCTTGACGACGACGTAGTCGAGGGTGGGTTCGAAGGACGCCGGTGTCTTCTCGGTGATGTCGTTGGGGATCTCGTCCAGCGTGTAGCCGACGGCCAGACGGGCGGCGATCTTCGCGATCGGGAATCCCGTGGCCTTCGACGCGAGCGCCGATGAGCGCGAGACGCGCGGGTTCATCTCGATGACGATGATCCGGCCGTCTTCGGGGTTGACGGCGAACTGGATGTTGCAGCCGCCGGTGTCGACGCCGACCTCGCGGATGATCGCGATGCCCACGTCGCGCAGCCGCTGGTACTCGCGGTCGGTCAGCGTCATCGCCGGGGCGACGGTGATCGAGTCGCCGGTGTGCACGCCCATCGGGTCGAAGTTCTCGATGGAGCAGACGACCACGACGTTGTCGTTCTTGTCGCGCATCAGCTCCAGCTCGTACTCCTTCCAGCCGAGGATGGACTCCTCAAGGAGCACCTCGGTGGTCGGCGAGAGCATCAGGCCCTGCCCGGCGATGCGGCGCAGTTCCTCCTCGTCGTGCGCGAAGCCGGAGCCGGCGCCGCCCATGGTGAAGGAGGGGCGGACGACGACGGGGTAGCCGCCGAGCGTCTCGACGCCGCCGATGATGTCGTCCATCGTGTGGCAGATGACCGAGCGGGCGGACTCGCCGTGGCCGATCTTGGCGCGCACGGCCTCGACGACGCCCTTGAAGAGCTGGCGGTCCTCGCCCTTGTTGATGGCCTCGACGTTGGCGCCGATGAGCTCGACGCCGTACTTCTCCAGCACACCCTGCTCGTGCATGGAGATCGCGGTGTTGAGCGCGGTCTGGCCGCCGAGGGTCGGCAGCAGCGCGTCGGGGCGCTCCTTGGCGATGATCTTCTCGACGAACTCCGGGGTGATCGGCTCGACGTAGGTCGCGTCGGCGATCTCCGGGTCGGTCATGATCGTCGCCGGGTTGGAGTTGACCAGGATGACCCGCAGGCCCTCGGCCTTCAGGATGCGGCAGGCCTGGGTGCCGGAGTAGTCGAACTCCGCGGCCTGGCCGATGACGATCGGTCCTGAACCGATGACCAGGACGGACTGGATATCGGTGCGCTTAGGCACGCTGGTCCTCCATCAGGGATACGAAGCGGTCGAACAGGTACGCGGCGTCGTGCGGACCCGCTGCCGCCTCGGGGTGGTACTGGACGCTGAAGGCCGGCCGGTCGAGCAGCCGGAGGCCCTCCACCACGTTGTCGTTGAGGCAGACGTGGGAGACCTCGGCGCGGCCGAAGGGAGTGTCGGAGACCTTGTCGAGCGGGGCGTCGACGGCGAATCCGTGGTTGTGCGCGGTGATCTCGACCTTGCCGGTGGAGCGGTCCTTCACCGGCTGGTTGATGCCGCGGTGACCGTACTTGAGCTTGTACGTGCCGAAGCCGAGCGCGCGGCCCAGGATCTGGTTGCCGAAGCAGATACCGAAGAGCGGGGTCCTGCGCTCCAGGACCGCCTTGACGACCGTGAGGTCGACGGTGGCGGGGTCGCCGGGGCCGTTGGAGAGGAACACGCCGTCAGGGTTGAGCGCGTAGACATCGTCGGCCGTGGCGGTGGCGGGCAGCACGTGCACCTCGATGCCGCGCTGGGCCATCCGGTGCGGGGTCATGCCCTTGATGCCGAGGTCGATGGCGGCGACGGTGAACTTCTTCTCACCGATCGCGGGGACGATGTACGCCTCCTTGGTGGCGACCTCGGCGGCGAGGTCGGCGCCCGCCATCTCGGGGGCCTGCAGGACACGGGCGAGCAGCGTGGCCTCGTCGGCGAGCGCATCCCCGGAGAAGATGCCGACACGCATGGCGCCGCGCTCGCGCAGGTGACGGGTGAGGGCGCGGGTGTCGATGCCGCTGATGCCCACGACGCCCTGTCCGACCAGCTCCTCGTCGAGGGAGCGGCGCGAGCGCCAGCTGGACGGGACGCGGGCGGGGTCGCGCACGACGTAACCGGCGACCCAGATCCTCCCGGACTCGTCGTCCTCGTCGTTGACGCCGGTGTTGCCGATGTGCGGGGCCGTCATCACGACGACCTGACGGTGGTACGACGGGTCCGTGAGGGTTTCCTGGTAGCCGGTCATGCCGGTGTTGAACACCGCCTCGCCGAAGGTCTCCCCCACGGCCCCGTAGGCACGGCCGCGGAAGCTGCGGCCATCCTCCAGGACGAGTACGGCGGGAGCCTTGCCGGCTCCCCGGGTGGAGATCGTCATCGTGCGGTGCCTTCCGTTGTGATGGTCCTGCTGGTGGTGTCGCTCATGGTGTTGACCGCCTCGACCCAGGCGGCGTGCTCGGCGGCCCGGTCGGAGCGGAAGCCGGAGTCGATCTGCCGGTCCCCGTGCTGCCAGGTCACGACCAGCAGGCCGCCCTCGGCGAGGACCTTGCCGGCGATGCCCTTGTCGAGACGGGCCTCGCGCAGCGCCGCCACGGGGACGAAGAAGTCGCTCGCCCCGGGGCGTACGACGTCGAGCCCTTCGTCGGTGAGCGTCAGCTCGACCTTGCTGCGGGTGCCGAGACCGTGTGCCACGATCCGGTCGAGCCAGTGCCCGGCGGTCGTCGACCCGTGGTAGCGGCCGCACATGCTCAGCTTCGCCGCACCGGGCGATTCGGGCGCGGTGGGCAGCTCGGGCAGGTCCGACTGGAGGGTGCCGCGCCATTTCCAGCCCTGGCGCATCAGCCAGTACACGAGCGTGATGAAGAGCAGCAGTCCGACGACCCAGCCGACGCGGGCGGCCCAGTCGGTCACTTCGGCCGACTTCTGCTCGGCGGCCTCGGCTGCCAGATGAATGAAAGGTGTCACGCCAGAATCCCGTCAACGACCGTCGCGCGGCCCCTCAGCCAGGTGTGGGTGACGCGTCCCGGCAGCTCACGGCCCTCGTAGGGGGTGTTGCGGCTGCGGGAGGCGAAGCCCGAGGGGTCCACGGCTCCACGGTAAGCCGGATCGATGAGGGTGAGGTTCGCGGGCTCGCCTGCCGAGACGGGACGGCCGTGACCCGCCAGGCGGCCGATGGCTGCCGGCCGGAAGGACATCCGGTCCGCGACGCCAGCCCAGTCGATCAGACCGCTGTCCACCATCGTCTGCTGGACGACGGACAGGGCGGTCTCCAGACCGACCATGCCCATGGCGGCCGCGGCCCACTCGCAGTCCTTGTCCTCGTGCGGGTGCGGGGCGTGGTCGGTGGCGACGCAGTCGATGGTGCCGTCGGCGAGGGCCTCGCGCAGGGCCATCACGTCAGCCTCGGTGCGCAGCGGCGGGTTCACCTTGTAGACCGGGTTGTACGTACGGACCAGCTCGTCCGTCAGCAGCAGGTGGTGCGGGGTGACCTCGGCGGTGACGTTCCAGCCCTTGGACTTCGCCCAGCGGACGATCTCCACAGAACCGGCGGTCGAGAGGTGGCAGATGTGCACGCGCGAGTCCACGTGGGCGGCGAGGAGGACATCGCGAGCGATGATCGACTCCTCGGCGACGGACGGCCAGCCGCCGAGGCCCAGCTCCGAGGAGACGATGCCCTCGTTCATCTGGGCACCCTCGGTGAGGCGGGGCTCCTGGGCGTGCTGCGCGACGACGCCGTCGAACGCCTTCACGTACTCCAGCGCGCGGCGCATGATCACGGCGTCGTCCACGCACTTGCCGTCGTCGGAGAAGACCTTCACGGCGGCGGCGGAGTCGTGCATGGCGCCGAGCTCGGCGAGCTTCTTGCCCTCCAGGCCGACGGTGACGGCGCCGATGGGCTGGACGTCGCAGTAGCCGGACTCCTTGCCGAGGCGCCAGACCTGCTCGACGACGCCCGCTGTGTCGGCGACGGGGAAGGTGTTGGCCATGGCGTGGACGGCCGTGAAGCCGCCGACGGCAGCGGCCTTGGTGCCGGTGAGGACGGTCTCGGAGTCCTCGCGGCCCGGCTCGCGCAGGTGGGTGTGCAGATCGACGAGGCCCGGCAGCAGGACCTTGCCGGCCGCCTCGACGACGGTCGCGTCGCCCGCTTCGATGTGGGCGCCGACCTGGGCGATGGTCTCGCCGTCGATCAGGACGTCCTGCGGCTCGCCGCCCAGGACCTTCGCACCGCGGATCAGGATCTTGTTCATGGTTACTTGTTCTCCTCGGTGCGGGCGTTGGTCGAGATGGCGGGCTCATTGCCGCCCAGAAGCAGATAGAGGACGGCCATCCGGGTGCTGACGCCGTTGGCGACCTGCTCGACGGCCGTGCAGCGGTCGGAGTCCGCGACCTGCGCGGTGATCTCCATGCCGCGGTTCATCGGACCGGGGTGCATCACGATGGCGTGCTCGGGCATCCGCGCCATCCGGTCGCCGTCCAGGCCGTAGCGGCGCGAGTACTCGCGCTCGGTGGGGAAGAAGGCGGCGTTCATCCGCTCGCGCTGCACCCGCAGCATCATGACCGCGTCGGACTTCGGCAGCACCGCGTCGAGGTCGTAGCTGACCCCGCACGGCCAGTTCTCAACGCCGATCGGCACCAGGGTGGGCGGCGCGACGAGCGTCACCTCGGCACCGAGGGTGTGCAGCAGCAGGACGTTGGAGCGGGCGACGCGGCTGTGCAGGACGTCACCGACGATCGTGATGCGACGGCCGGCCAGGTCACGCCCTATGCCCGCGTCGGCGCCGACGAGCCGTCGGCGCATGGTGAAGGCGTCGAGCAGCGCCTGCGTGGGGTGCTCGTGGGTGCCGTCGCCCGCGTTGACGACCGCGCCGTCGATCCAGCCGGAGGTCGCGAGGCGGTAGGGGGCGCCGGAGGCGCCGTGCCGGATGACGACGGCGTCCGCGCCCATCGCCTCCAGCGTCAGCGCGGTGTCCTTCAGCGACTCGCCCTTGGAGACGGACGAGCCCTTCGCGGAGAAGTTGATGACATCGGCGGAGAGGCGCTTGGCGGCGGCCTCGAAGGAGATACGGGTGCGGGTCGAGTCCTCGAAGAAGAGGTTGACGACGGTACGTCCGCGCAGTGTCGGCAGCTTCTTGATCGGCCGGTCCGCTACCCGGGCCATCTCCTCGGCGGTGTCGAGGATCAGGACGGCGTCGTCGCGGGTGAGGTCGGCGGCCGAGATGAGGTGGCGCTTCATCTGGTGCTCCGTGAGTCGTGGAGGGGCGCTGAAGTGAAGGCGGGCAGGGCGCGGCCGGGTACGGACCCGGTGCTCGGGCCCGTACGGGAAAGCGCTACTGCTCGCCGGCCGGAGCGGTCTGCTTCAGGCCGAGCAGCACGGCGTCGCGGCCGTCCTCCTCGGCGAGCTGGACCTTGACCGTCTCCCGCAACGACGTGGGGAGGTTCTTGCCGACGTAGTCGGCGCGGATCGGCAGTTCGCGGTGACCGCGGTCGACGAGGACCGCGAGCTGTACGGCGCGGGGGCGGCCCATGTCGCCCAGCGCGTCGAGCGCGGCCCGGATCGTACGGCCGGAGAAGAGCACGTCGTCGACGAGGACGACGAGCCGCTCCTCGATGCCCTCGTCGGGGATTTCCGTACGCGCGAGGGCACGTGCGGGGCCCCTGCGCAGGTCGTCGCGGTACATGGTGATGTCGAGGGAGCCGACCGGCACTTTCCGGCCGGTGATCTCTTCGAGCTTCGCGGCGAGCCGACGGGCCAGGAAGACACCGCGGGTGGGAATGCCGAGGAGCACCACGTCGTCGGCACCCTTGGCGCGCTCGACGATCTCGTGGGCGATGCGGGTCAGTACCCGCGCGATGTCGGGACCCTCAAGGACAGGGCGTGCCTCATCGGAATTCATTGCGTCCATTGAAAACGGACCCCCTTCTCCGCCTCACAGGACGGATCTTAAAGGACGTCGAAATTGCGTCATCCACACTACCAGGGCGTTTCCGCGCCCCTCTCGGGGCCCCCGGAAAGAACCGGTCCGGACCATTCGGCTTGACGCATCCAAGTAACGCTGCGTAACCTCACAGTGAGTTACCAGTCTTCGTCCGGGGAGCCATATGTCCAGCGAATACGCCAAACAGCTCGGGGCCAAGCTCCGCGCCATCCGCACCCAGCAGGGCCTTTCCCTCCACGGTGTCGAGGAAAAGTCCCAGGGCCGTTGGAAGGCCGTCGTAGTCGGGTCGTACGAGCGCGGCGACCGCGCCGTGACCGTGCAGCGCCTCGCCGAGCTGGCGGACTTCTACGGGGTCCCCGTGCAGGAGCTCCTGCCCGGTACGACGCCAGGCGGAGCAGCTGAGCCGCCGCCCAAACTCCGGCTCGACCTGGAGCGTCTCGCGCACGTCCCGGCGGAGAAGGCCGGCCCGCTCCAGCGGTACGCCGCCACGATCCAGTCGCAGCGCGGCGACTACAACGGCAAGGTGCTGTCGATCCGCCAGGACGACCTGCGCACCCTGGCCGTGATCTACGACCAGTCGCCCTCGGTCCTGACCGAGCAGCTCATCAGCTGGGGCGTGCTGGACTCCGACGCGCGCCGTGCGGTCGCTCACGACGACGTCTGAGCGGACCCAGCAGAAACGTAACGCCGGGTTTGGCGGAGGCTTTTCGCCTCTGCCAAACCCGGCGTTCCCGCGTCGCCCCACGGGCCCGTACGCGAGACGTGAGCGCGTCGGGAGCCCGGGACCCGCAGAAGCCACGAAAAGGGCCTGCGACACGCTCTCAGCGTGTCGCAGGCCCTTTTTCAGCCGTCCCCCTGGCGGGAACTATTCGCGGTTCTCGCGGCGCAGGTTCGGCTTGAGGTCCTTGAAACGGCTCAGCATGCCGTTCACGAAGGACGGGGAGTCGTCGGTGGAGAACTCCTTGGCGAGCTGTACCACCTCGTCGATCACCACCGCGTCGGGCGTCTCGTCCACCCACACCAGCTCGAACGCGCCGAGCCGCAGGAGGTTCCGGTCGACGACGGGCATCCGGTCGATCGCCCAGTCCACCGCGTAGGTGGCGATGAGGTCCTCGATTCGGTCCGCGTGTTCCGCGTACCCCTCGACGAGCGACATCGTGTACTCGGTCACCGGCGGCTGCCGGTCGTCGGTCCTGGCATGCCGAATCCAGTCCGCGAGGACCGTCTGCACGGACTCACCGCGCTGGTCGGCCTCGAAAAGGATCTGGAAGGCGCGCTTGCGCGCCTTGTTCCGGGCAGCCACGGTTAGCTGTTCACCCGGCCGAGGTAGTCGCCCGTACGGGTGTCGACCTTGATCTTCTCACCGGTGGTGATGAAGAGCGGAACACCGATCTCGTGGCCCGTCTCCAGCTCGGCCGGCTTGGAGCCGCCGGTGGAGCGGTCGCCCTGGACGCCGGGCTCGGTGTACTTGATGACCAGCTCGACCGCGGCGGGGAGCTCGATGTAGAGGGGGCTGCCCTCGTACATCGCGACGCTGGCCTCGAAGCCCTCCAGCAGGAAGTTGGAGGCGTCCCCGACAACCTTGGGATCGACGTAGATCTGGTCGTACGTGTCCATGTCCATGAAGACGAAGTTGTCGCCGTCCTTGAACGAGAACTGCATGTCGCGCTTGTCGATGCTGGCCGTCTCGACCTTCACGCCGGCGTTGAAGGTCTTGTCGACCACCTTGCCGGAGAGCACGTTCTTGAGCTTGGTGCGCACAAAGGCAGGGCCCTTGCCGGGCTTGACGTGCTGGAACTCGACGACGGACCAGAGCTGGCCTCCGTCGAGCTTGAGCACCAGGCCGTTCTTGAGGTCGTTCGTGGAAGCCACGGTTGCGGAATCTCCTGGACTGAAGGCTGGTGGGACCTCGGGTGCACGCTGCGGCACAGGGCTACAGCGCGAGCAGTTCCTTGGTCGTGATGGTGAGTAGCTCGGGTCCGCCGTCCGCCTCGGGGCGAACGACGAGCGTGTCATCGATCCGGACACCGCCCCGGCCCGGGAGGTGGACCCCCGGTTCGACGGTGACCGGCACACAAGCGTCCAGTTTACCCATGGCCGCAGGTGCCAGCTCCGGGTCCTCCTCGATTTCGAGCCCCACACCGTGTCCGGTCCGTGCCGGGAGGTTCTCTCCGTAGCCCGCCGCGTCCAGTACCTGGCGGGCCGCACGGTCCACTTCGCGGTAGGCGACGCCGGGTGCCAGAGCCTCCCGGCCCGCCCGCTGAGCGGCGAATACGAGGTCGTACAGCTCGATCTGCCAGTCTGCGGGCGTGGAGCCGATGACGAAGGTACGGCCGATCTCGCAGCGGTAGCCGCGGTAGTTGGCGCCGAGGCAGACGGAGAGGAAATCTCCTTCCTCGACCCGCCTGTCCGAAGGCCGGTGTCTGCCCTGTCCCGAATTCGGACCGGTGGCCACCGAGGTCACGAAGGCGGGGCCGTCGGAGCCGTGGTCGACGAGGCGGCGCTCCAGCTCCAGCGCGAGATGACGCTCGGTGCGCCCGACCAGAATCGATTCGAGCAGTTCGCCGAGGGCCTGGTCGGTGATCTCGGCCGCGGTCCGCAGGCTCGCGATCTCCTCCTCGCCCTTGACGATCCGCAGCTGCTCCACGGCGCCCGCGAGATCGTGCAGGAGCAGCCGCGGCGCGACCGAGCCGAGCGCCCGGTGCCGGGTGACGGTGAGGTGGTGCTCCTCCACGGCGAGGGACTGCGCGCCGGAAGCGGCGACGAGGCCGGCCGCCGCGACGACGGTATCGCCTCCCGGCATCGGCAGGACCGTGACCCGCAGCGACTCGTCGGGGCGGCCGTCGGCGGGGTCGGCCACCGATGTACGGGGGCAGAGCAGGACGTCATCGACCTCGCCGGGACCGAGCAGCAGCACGGCGCCGGGCGGCGCTCCGCCCGCGAGGTAGCGGACATTGGCGGGACTGGAGACGAGTGCGGCGGCGCTGCCGGCTGCGGCACACCGGTCACGCAGCCGTCCGCGGCGAACCGCATACACCTCTGACATGCCACGAGCCTACGAGCGCCCGCGCGACCCGGCCGGTTCAGCGCGTCCGACCGGGCGGCGGGGCCGCCGCACCAAGGTCCGGGGCGCTCCCCCGGATCTGAGCGGGCGGCTACCAGCTGGGCGGGCTGGCGATGGAGCGCGCCAGCACCTCGTCCAGCACCCGGGCCGTGGTCGGCACGTCGTACTGCGAGTTGTCGATGATCGGCAGCCCCGAGCCGTACCAGCCGGCCATCCGGCCGTGGATACGGGCGACTTCCTCGTCCGAGAGACGGCGGTTGCCACCGCGCTGGGCGTTGCGCTCCAGCACGATCTCCAGGCCGGGAAGGATCACGACGGGCAGCAGCCCGGGTCCGACATGGCGCTTCCAGCCACCGAGCCCGACGACGGGCCGGTCCGGGAAGACGGCGTCGTCGACAATGCACGAGATGCCGTTGGCCAGGAAGTTGCGGGCGGCGAAGCCGCAGGTGCGGCGGGCGAGGCGGTACTGGGCCTCGGAGTGGTCGTTCCAGCCGGACTGCGGGTCGGCGAACCCCGAGCAGACCCATTCGCGTACATCGTCGAGGCTGATGTGCGCGGTCGGCACCCGGCGGTGCTGCGCCCAGTACTTGGCGACGGTTGTCTTGCCCGCACCGGCCGGGCCGATGAGGAGCACGGCCAGCGTCGTGCTGCCGGTGTTGGCGGGCGCCGCGGCGGGTGGCGGCGCGGGCACGGGAACGGGGCCGCCGGGCGGCAGCTGTATGTGTCCCGTGGTGTCCCGGGACGCCGGTCCCTGAGGGTGCTGCGGGGCGTGCGCCGTCCAGCCGAGGGCCGGGGCGGGCCCTGGAGGGGCCTGCGGGGGTCCGTGGGGTGCCGGGGGCCCGGCGGGGTGCGGGGCGCCCTGCGCCCACGCGGCGCCGGCCTCGTGGGGCGGTGGCAGCGGAGCCCCCATAGCGTGCTGCATCCGGTGCCACTCCGTCTCGTACAGGCGACTCGTGCTGGGCCGGGGCGGCCAAGGCCTACTGAACGGTACCTGCCCCGGCCGCTGCACTGTGAACGGCCGGGGCAGGCCCAGAGTGCCCTGTCAGCCGTCGAGTTCGTCGGCGAGGGCGCGCAGGGCCAGGCGGTAGGAGCCGATTCCGAAGCCCGCGATGGTGCCGCTGGCGACGGACGCGACCACCGAGGTGTGCCGGAATTCCTCGCGTGTGTACGGATTCGAGATGTGCACCTCGATGAGCGGCGCGGTGCGCTGGGCGGCCGCGTCCCGCATTCCGTACGAGTAGTGCGTGAAGGCACCCGGGTTGAGAACGACCGGAATTGAACCGTCGGCGGCCTCGTGCAGCCAGCGGATCAGCTCGCCCTCGTCATTGGTCTCGCGGACATCGACGTCGAAACCGAGCTGCTTGCCGAGCCGCCCGCACTCCTCCACGAGTCCGCTGTAGGACGTCGCCCCGTAGACATCGGGCTCGCGCGAGCCGAGCCTGCCGAGGTTGGGCCCGTTGAGCACCAGCACCCGCCGCGTCGCCGCTGTCACTTGGACACCTCGCCGTAGGCGGCCAGCAGCACCGCCGGGTCCGGGCCTTCGAGGACCGTCGGCTTGGCGAGACCGTCGAGGACGATGAAGCGCAGCAGATTGCCGCGGGACTTCTTGTCGACCTTCATGGTCTCCAGGAGCTTGGGCCACTGGTCGCCGCGGTAGGTGAGCGGCAGCCCGACCGACTCCAGGACCGCGCTGTGCCGGTCGGCGGTCGCGTCGTCGAGGCGGCCCGCGAGACGGCCCAGTTCGGCGGCGAAGACCATGCCGATGGACACCGCGGCACCGTGCCGCCAGTTGTAGCGCTCGTTCTTCTCAATCGCGTGCCCCAGGGTGTGCCCGTAGTTGAGGATCTCGCGCAGACCCGATTCCTTGAGGTCGCTGGAGACGACATCGGCCTTGACCCGGATGGCGCGCTCGATCAGCTCGGCGGCGTGCCGCCCCTCGGGCGAGCGGGCCCCAACCGGGTCCTCCTCGATCAGTTCGAGGATCACCGGGTCGGCGATGAAGCCCGCCTTGATGACCTCGGCGAGACCGCTGATGTAGTCGTTGACCGGCAACGAGTCCAGCGCCACCAGGTCGCACAGCACACCGGCCGGCGGGTGGAAGGCGCCGACGAGGTTCTTGCCCTCGGCGGTGTTGATGCCGGTCTTGCCACCGACGGCAGCGTCGACCATGCCCAGCACGGTCGTCGGTACGGCGACCCAGCGCACCCCGCGCAGCCATGTCGCCGCGACGAAGCCCGCCACATCGGTGGTGGCGCCGCCGCCGACGCCGACGATGACGTCGGTACGGGTGAAGTTGGTCTGGCCGAGCGCCTTCCAGCAGTACGCCGCGACCTCGACGGTCTTGGACTCCTCGGCGTTCGGCAGCTGGATCGCGATGACCTCGTAGCCCTGGCTCGCGAGGTCCTCACGGATCGCCTCACCGGTGCCCGCGAGCGCCTCCGGGTGCAGGACGGCCACGCGCTCGGCACGCTCGCCGATCAGCCCGGGGAGCTCCCCGAGGAGCTGCCGTCCGACCAGCACCTCGTACGGCTCCGCGCCCTCGCTGCCGCCGATCTGGATACGGGTGGGTGCTGCCTGCTCCGTCATGCTTCCTTCAATTCCAGTGCGTCGAGGACCGCCTGTGCGACCTCTTCGGGGGTGCGGTCGTCAGTGGCGACGACGGCGCCGGCGACCTCGGTGTAGAGAGGGCGTCGCGCCTCCATCAGGAGCTTCCACTGCTGGCGCGGATTGACGGCCAGCAGTGGGCGCGCGGTGTTGAGCCCGACCCGCTTGAGCGCCTCGCCCACGTGCATGGAGAGATAGACGACCGGGTGTCCCGCCAGGGACGCGCGGGTTCCCTCGTCGAGGACCGCGCCGCCGCCCAGGGCGAGTACGCCGGTGTGCTCGGTGAGCGCCGCGCGGACCGCCTCGCGCTCCAGGTCACGGAAGTACGGTTCGCCCGCCTCGACGAAGATCTCCGAGATCGGCCGGCCCTCGGCCTCGACGATGTCCGCGTCGGTGTCCCGGTACGCACAGCCGAGCCGCGCGGCCAGCAGTTCGCCGACCGTGGACTTGCCGACGCCCATGGGGCCGACCAGGACGACCAGAGGGCCGGTCACCGTACGACCAGCGTGTCGAGGTAGCCCTGCACGTTGCGGCGGGTCTCGCCGACGCTGTCGCCGCCGAACTTCTCGCCGACCGCGTCCGCGAGGACCAGCGCGACCATGGCCTCGGCCACGATCCCGGCGGCGGGCACTGCGCACACGTCGGAGCGCTGGTGGTGGGCCGCGGCGACCTCACCGGTGACGGTGTCGATGGTGGCCAGCGCGCGCGGCACGGTCGCGATGGGCTTCATCGCGGCCCGGACACGCAGCAGTTCACCGGTGGACATGCCGCCCTCGGTGCCGCCGGCCCGGCCGGACGTACGGCGCACGCCGTCCTCGGTGGGGACGATCTCGTCGTGCGCCTGGGAGCCGGGCACCCGGGCGAGGCCGAAGCCGTCGCCGACCTCGACACCCTTGATGGCCTGGATGCCCATGAGGGCGGCGGCCAACCGGGCGTCCAGGCGCCGGTCCCAGTGCACGAACGAGCCGAGGCCCACCGGCACGTTGTACGCGAGGACCTCGACGACGCCCCCGAGGGTGTCGCCGTCCTTGTGCGCCTGGTCGATCTCGGCGACCATCGCCTCGCTGGCGGCCGCGTCCAGGCAGCGCACCGGATCGGCGTCGAGCTTCGCCTCGTCGCCGGGGACCGGGACGATGCCGTACGGCGCCTTGGCCGCGGCCAGCTCGACGACGTGCGAGACGATCTCGATGCCGGTGGTCTGCTTGAGGTACGAGCGGGCGACCGTGCCCAGCGCGACGCGGGCCGCGGTCTCCCGGGCGCTGGCGCGCTCCAGGACCGGACGGGCCTCGTCGAGTGCGTACTTCTGCATGCCCGCGAGGTCGGCGTGGCCGGGGCGCGGGCGGGTCAGCGGGGCGTTGCGGGCGAGCTTGGCCAGCTCGTCGGGGTCGACCGGGTCGGCCGACATGACCTGCTCCCACTTGGGCCACTCGGTGTTGCCCACCATGATCGCGACGGGTCCGCCCATGGTCAGGCCGTGCCGTACGCCGCCGAGGAAGGTGACGTCGTCCTTCTCGAACTTCATGCGGGCACCGCGGCCATAGCCGAGCCGCCGCCGGGCCAGCGCGTCCGCCACCATGTCCGTGGTGATGGGTACGCCGGAGGGAAGGCCCTCCAGCGTCGCGACGAGTGCGGGGCCGTGGGACTCCCCCGCGGTCAGCCAGCGCAACCTGCTCAACGATGCTCCTCATGCTCGCGCCCGAACTGCTGCGGCGCGACCGGGTGCGCGGCCCTGGCCCGCCATCCCCGATCCTCCCACGACCGGCCCCCGGCCCGGCCCCAGGTCCAGCAGTCGGACGACCGTCAGGCCCGATCGCCGTCCCCGGGCGCGTACGAGCCGAGGTGGTCGGCGCCGCGTCCCTGCCCGTACTGGGCGGCGGCGTGAATCGGCTGCCCGGAGCGCACCGCGCGCCGGTATTCGGTCTTCCGCTTGAGCTTCACGGACCAGACGGCCAGAAAACCGGCCACGACCAGTGCGAGCACCGTCATCCGCACCCAGTCGGGCGCGAAGGTGAACAGCCCGTCGAGTACCTTGCCGACCCCGGAGGCCTGTGGCAGCCCAAAATCAATCGTGCCCATGATGTTCTCCCCCGTCATGCGTACGAACCCGGAGAATTCCAGCGGGCGGCGAGCGCCTGCTCCCCGGCTTTCCGCATGACCGCGAGCGGTGCGACGGCGCGGCCCGTCATTTGCTCCACTTGGAGGACCGCCTGGTGCACCAGAAGGTCGAGGCCGCCTACGACCGCGCCGCCGCGCGCCGACCAGGCGCCGGCCAGAGCGGTCGGCCACGGGTTGTACAGGACGTCGAAGAGCGTGCCCGGGTGGTCGGGGACGGACTTCGCGAGGTCGTCGGTGGCGCCGGCCGGGGTGGTGGCCACGACCAGCGGTGCGCTCAGCGCCAGGTCCGCCTCCGCCCAGTCCGCGATGCGCACCCGCACCCCGAGCCGCTCCCCCCACTGCCGCATCTCGTCGGCGCGGGCCGCGCTGCGCACATACGCGGTGACCGGTCCCGTACAGATGCGGGAGAGCGCTGCGAGCGCCGAGGACGCGGTGGCGCCCGCGCCCAGGACGGCGGCGGACTCCACCTGGTCCACACCCCGCTCACGCAGTGCGGCGATCATCCCGGGAATGTCGGTGTTGTCGCCCGTGCGGCGGCCGTCCTCGGTGAGCACGACGGTGTTGACCGCCTCGACCGAGGCCGCCGTGTCACTGACCGCGTCGAGCAGCGGGATGATCGCCCGCTTGAGCGGCATGGTCAGCGACAGCCCCGCCCAGGAGGCGTCGAGCCCCTCCACGAAGCCGGGGAGCGCGGCCTCGTCCACCTCGAAGCGGTCGTACGACCAGTGGGCGAGACCGAGTTCCTGATAGGCGGCGCGGTGCAGCACGGGTGAGAGCGAGTGGGCGATGGGCGACCCGAGAACGGCCGCCCGGCGCGCCTCAGTCGAGTCCCTGGCTTTCATTGAACTTGTCCTTCAGCTTATTGAATTCGGCGATGGTCTTGGCGAACTCCGTCTGGCGCTCACCGTCGGTCGCCACGAAATACAGCCAGCCGCCCTTCGTCGGGTTCAGGGCGGCGGCCATCGCCTCGGAGCCCGGATTTCCGATGGGGCCGGGGGTAAGGCCCTTATGGAAATAGGTGTTGTACGGGTCCGGGTTGCTGTTGATCTCGGACTCGCTGATCTTGATGTTGCTCTGACCTCTGAGGTAATTGAAGGCCGAGTCGAACTGGAGCTTTTGATTCGTCTGGTCATTGTCGGGCTTGAGACGGTTGAATACGACCTCCGCCATTTTACGGAAGTCCTCGTGCGTCTTCCCCTCGGCCTGCACAAGGCTCGCGACCGTGATGACCTGCAGCGGGGAGTCGAGACCGAGCCGGTTGGCCTGCGCTTCGAGGTCCTGGCTCGCGTACTGAGTGCTCGCCCGCGAGACCATTTCCTTGAGTACGGACTTGGGGGTCGACCTGCCGCCCACGTCGTAGCGCGAGGGGTAGAGAAATCCCTCCAGCGGGTCCTTGATCTTCGTATTGTCATTAGCCCAGGCGGGCAGTCCGAGATTCTTGGACTCGCTCTTCGCGACGTCCCCGGTCGTCCCGTCCTTGAGCTTCAGCCGCTCGTCGATCTCCGCGTAGATCTTTACGTTCCGCTGACCTTCGCTGACGATCAGGGCATTGAGATTCGACGGGTTGACCATCACTTCGAGAGCCGCCTTGGCGGACATCTCCTTCTTCAACGGGTAGATGCCCGGCTGGATTCCCCTGGACTTGGGATTGCCTGCCGCCGCCGACACGAAGGCTCCGGCGCTCTTGACCACGCCTTCCTTCTCCAGGATGGAGCCCATCACGGCCGCGCCCGCGCCCTTGGGGACCTCGATCTCGACCGACCCCGTGCCACCGCCCGCGAAGTCGGCGGGCTCGCCGAAACGGTCCTGCCAGAACTCGTAGCCGAAGTAGGCGATCCCGCCCACGCCACCGGCCATCACCAGCGACAGGATCAGACAGGCGCAGCCGGTGCGGCTCTTCTTCTTGGTCCTGCCCCGGCGGTCGCCGCCGCGTCCCCGGCGCTTTTCGCCCGGATCGTCGTCGTACGCGCCGTCGTCGTCGCCGTCACGGTCGCTGCCGCCGGCGAAGAAGGGGTGCTCCTCGGGAGCCTCCGCCTCGGGCGTGGCGTCCCAGTCGTCGCTCTGCTCCGGCACGCTGTGGCGCCGGCCGGGCGGCTGCGGTGGGGGGTACGCCTCGGGTGTGCCGTAGTAGTCGGGGCTCTCGCCGCCGAAGCCGGGCTGCTGTCCGCCGTACGGGTCGGCCGGATTCACGTCGTACGGGACGGCGCCCTGCTGCTGGCCCGTGTCCCAGCCGGCGTTGTTGTACTGCTGCTGGTCCGGGTACCCGGGGTGTTGCTGTTGCTGCCCGCTGTCGCACTGAGGCTGCTGCCGCGGCTGCCGTTGGCCGTCGTACTGAGGCTGCTGCTGCCCGTCGTAATAGGGCTGCTGCGGCTGTTGGGGCTGCTGCTGCTGCCCGTCGTAGTACGGCTGCTGGGGCTGTTGCGGCTGGCCGCCGTAGGAACCCTGGCCGTGCGCGGCCTGCTGTCCGTCCCACCCCGGGTCCCCGTACAACGGGTCTTCGGGATGCCACGGTTCACGACCTGTGCCCCGGCCATAGTCAGTCATCAAACCCCATAGAGCCGCGAGGCGTCGGCTGCATCGCGCGTGGGGCACGGCAACCGGTTCCGCCTCTTCTTTGTGCGGCAGTTGTTCGAACGCCGCCGCATCGCGCGGAACGTTACCGTATCGCGATCAGACAACCACTTCGACGCCCTCGCCCGGGGGTTTACCTGAGCCCCGTTCGGCCTCAAGCGCGTTCTGAAGGATGACGATTGCGGCCGCTTGGTCGATAACCGACCGGCCTTTCTTGGACTTCACGCCCGAAGCCCGCAGCCCCTGACTGGCCGTCACTGTGGTCATCCTCTCGTCGACCAGTCGCACCGGGACGGGCGCGATGCCCCGCGCGATCTCCTGGGCGAAGATCCGCACCTTGGCCGCGGCCGGCCCCTCACCCCCGTTGAGGGAGCGAGGGAGGCCGACCACGACCTCGATGGGTTCGTACTCGTCGACGAGCTGCTTCAGCCGCCGGTGGGCGGCCGGGACGTCACGTCCCGGCACGGTCTCCACCGGCGTGGCGAGGACCCCGTCGGGGTCGCACGAGGCGACCCCGATCCGGGCGTCCCCGACATCGATCGCGAGGCGACGGCCTCTGCGCACGGCGGGTCAGGCCGTTTCGGCGACGGCGCGCTCGACGGCGGCCACGGCGTCCCCGATGGCGTCCGGGTTCTGCCCGCCGCCCTGGGCGACGTCCGGCTTGCCGCCGCCGCCGCCACCGAGGGTCTTGGCGGCCGTACGGACCAGCTCGCCGGCCTTGAGGCCGCGCTCGCGGGCGGCCTCGTTGGTGGCGATGACCGTCAGCGGGCGCCCGTTGACCGTGGTGAACAGGGCGACCACGGCGGCCCGGTCGCCCTGGATGCGGCCGCGGACGTCCAGGACCAGCTTGCGCAGGTCGTCGGCCGAGGTGCCGTCGGGCACCTGGCCGGTGACCAGAGCCACGCCGTGCACGTCCTTGGCGCCGGAGACCAGACCCGCCGCGGCCTGCAGGACCTTCTCGCCGCGGTACTTCTCGATTTCCTTCTCGGCGTCCTTGAGCTTGGCGAGCATCCCGGAGATCTTCTCAGGGAGCTCCTCGGGACGGCCCTTGACCAGCTCCTGGAGCTGGGCGACGACGGTGTGCTCCCTGGCGAGGAAGTGGTACGCGTCGACACCGACCAGGGCCTCGACACGCCGTACGCCCGAGCCGATCGACGACTCGCCGAGCAGCTTCACCAGACCCAGCTGGGCGGTGTTGTGGACGTGCGTACCGCCGCACAACTCCTTGGAGAAGTCGCCGATGGTGACCACGCGCACCTTGTCGCCGTACTTCTCGCCGAACTCGGCGATGGCGCCCTGCTTCTTGGCCTGCTCCATGGACATCACCTCGGCGGTGACGTCCAGCTCCCGGGAAAGCACCTCGTTGATCTTCTGCTCGACGTCGGTGAGGACCGCGCCGGGCACGGCGGCCGGCGAGCCGAAGTCGAAGCGGAACCGGCCGGGAGAGTTCTCGGAGCCGGCCTGGGCGGCGGTCGGGCCGAGAGCGTCGCGCAGCGCCTGGTGCGTGAGGTGCGTGGCGCTGTGGGCGCGGGCGATGGCCCTGCGGCGCGTCAGGTCGATGGCGGCGTGCGCCGAAGCTCCCACCGTCACCTCTCCGACCTGCACGGAACCCTTGTGGATGCTGATGCCGGGGACCGGCTGCTGTACGTCGCGCACGACCACGACCGCGCCGGAGTCGAGCCTGATGCGGCCCTGGTCTGCCTGCTGGCCGCCGCCCTCGGCATAGAACGGGGTGCGGTCGAGGACGATCTCGACCTCGTCGCCCTCGGTGGCGGCCGGCGAGGGCACACCGTCGACGAGCAGGCCCACGACGGTGGACTCGCCCTCGGTCTGGGTGTATCCGGTGAACTCGGTGGTGCCCGAGGCGTCGACGACCTGGCGATAGGCGGAGAGGTCGGCGTGGCCGGTCTTCTTGGACCTGGCGTCGGCCTTGGCACGCTCCCGCTGGTCCTTCATCAGGCGGCGGAAACCGTCCTCGTCCACGGAAAGCCCCTGCTCGGCGGCCATCTCCAGGGTGAGGTCGATCGGGAAGCCCCAGGTGTCGTGGAGCAAGAAGGCCTTCTCACCGGCGAGGACCTGCGCACCCGAGGCCTTGGTCTCGGTGACGGCGGTGTCGAGGATGTTGGTGCCGGCCTTCAACGTCTTGACGAAGGCGGCCTCCTCGGCCAGGGCCACGGTTTCGATGCGCTTGCGCTCGGTGAGCAGCTCCGGGTACTGCTCGCCCATGGTCTTGATGACCGTGTCGACCAGTTCCGCGACGACTGGTCCGTTGGCGCCGAGCAGGCGCATGTTGCGGATGGCGCGGCGCATGATGCGGCGCAGCACATAGCCGCGGCCCTCGTTGCCGGGGGTGACGCCGTCGCCGATGAGCATCACGGACGTACGCATGTGGTCGGTGACGACGCGCAGCGAGACGTCCGAGGCGTGTTCGGCGCCGTACCGCACGCCGGTCAGCTCGGTGGCCTTGTCGATGACGACCTGCGAGGTGTCGATCTCGTACAGGTTCCGCACGTCCTGGAGGATCATCGCCAGGCGCTCGAGGCCGAGACCGGTGTCGATGTTCTGTGACGGCAGGTCACCGAGGATCGGGAAGTCGTCCTTGCCCTCACCGGCGCCGCGCTCGTACTGCATGAAGACCAGGTTCCAGATCTCCACGTAACGCTCGTCGTTGACGGCGGGGCCACCCTCGACGCCGAAGTCGGGGCCCCGGTCGTAGTTGATCTCGGAGCACGGGCCGCACGGTCCCGGCACGCCCATGGACCAGAAGTTGTCCTTCTTGCCCAGGCGCTGGATGCGCTCGGCGGGCACGCCGACGACCTCGCGCCAGATCCGCTCGGCCTCGTCGTCGTCCAGGTAGACCGTGATCCACAGGCGCTCGGGGTCCAGGCCGTAGCCACCGTCCGCGATGGAACTGGTCAGCAGCTCCCAGGCGAACTTGATGGCGCCTTCCTTGAAGTAGTCCCCGAAGGAGAAGTTGCCGCACATCTGGAAGAACGTGCCGTGCCGGGTGGTCTTGCCGACCTCTTCGATGTCCGGCGTACGCACGCACTTCTGCACGCTGGTGACGCGCGGAGCGGGCGGCTTGACCTCGCCGAGGAAGTACGGCTTGAAGGGCACCATGCCCGCGGGGACCAGCAGCAGGGTCGGGTCGTCCGCGATCAGCGACGCCGAGGGCACGACGGTGTGTCCGCGCTCCTCGAAGAAGCGCAGCCAGCGACGGCGGATTTCAGCCGACTCCATTAGTGGTCCTCATTCCGGTTGTACGAATGCTTGGGGTGCTCGATGGCAGCGATGCGTCGCTGCGCGGGAAGTTCGGGATCGTTCTGCTGTTCCAGGCCGAGCGCCTCGCCCAGCTCGCTCTCGCGCTGCGCCATGCCGGCCCGGACGTCGAGCGCGAAGTCCTTGAGCCGGTGGCCCGCCTCGACCGCCTTGTCGGCGGCCTGCGCGGCGAGACTCTCGGGCGTCAGCTGCTTGATCTTGCGGTTGACCTTGGTGGTGGCCCACACACCGGCTGCGGCGCCCGCGGTGAACCAGAACGTACGGCGGAACATTGCGGCTTCAGCCCTTCCGCTTCCTGCGTCGGTCGGACGGCACTGCCCGGCCGACGATGACGGCACGCCGGGACGGTTGGGCCGGCATGTCCTTGCTGCGGCCGATGGCCCGGCGTACGCCGTACCCGAAGGCCGCGACCTTCACCAGCGGGCCGCCGAAGGTGGACGCGACCGTGGTCGAGAGCGCGGACGCGTTGGAGGTGACTTCCTGAACGTCCGTGGCGATGGCGTCGACCCGGTCGAGCTGGGTCTGCGCGGAGCGCACGGTCGCGGAGGCGTCGGCGAGCAGCGGGACTGCCTGCTCGGTCACGTCCGCCACCAGCTTGGTCGTCGCCCTGAGCGTCTGGGCCAGCCTCACCAGCACCACGGCGAGGAAGGAGACCAGAATCGCCCAGAAGACGGCCACCAGGATCCCGGCAACCTCTCCACCGGACACTTTGCACCGCTCCCTTTACGTGAAAAAAATCGTCCTGCGAGCCTATCGCGCCGGGGCTCACCGCCCGTACCGCATTACGCCTGCGAGAGGCGGGAGTTGTCCGGGACGATTGTACGGAGTGCTTACGTATCAGTACGCTCCGTGTTCTGTGCGACGCTCTTCTCGCCCCGGGTCCCCGTCCGCCGCTCACGGCAATCTGCCGACGGAACTGAATCGATTCGTGGGGCGCCACGAGGAGCTCGCGGAACTTGGCCGACTGCTCATGTGCGCCCGGCTGGTCACCATGACCGGGGTCGGTGGCGTCGGCAAGACACGCTTCGCGCTGCACGCGGCGGGCGTCCTGCAGGAACGGTACGCCGACGGGGTGTGGCTCGCCGAGCTGTCCGCCCTCCCCGATCCCGAACTGCTGGAGCACGCGGTCGTCGAGGAGCTCGGGCTGACCGACCACACCACCAGGCCACCGCGCGAGGTACTCCTCGAACATCTCGCCGGGCGTGAACTCCTGCTGGTGCTCGACGGGTTCGAGCACCTCGTCGACAGCTGCGCCGACCTGGTCAGGGAGTTGCTGCGTGAGGCGCTGCTGCGCTACCGGGAGATCGGCGAGCTCAACAGCAATGCGCTGATGGGGCAGGTCGAGTTGGCCATGGCGGTGGCCTTCCGCGGCGATCTGGCGCAGGCCGTGCTGATCTGCGAGGAGGTCACCGAGGCCTGCGAGGACCACGGGGAACGCTGGACTCTCGCGTACGCGCTGTACGTCCTGGCCTACGCGGCGCGGGCCCACGGCCGACCGGAACGGACCCGGGAGCTGCCCGTGGAGTGCCTGGCCATCGACCACACCTTCCACGACCTGCTCGGTCTGGTGCTCACGCTGGAGCTGCTGGCGCTGGTGACCCTGGACCAGGGCGATCCGGCGGAGGCCGCCGTCCTGCAGGGGCCGGCCGAGCGGATCTGGCCGTCGGTGGGACTGCCCCTGTTCGGCTCGGCGTACTACAGCGAGCCGCACACGCTGTGCGAAAAGCAGGCGCGCGAGCGCCTCGGCGACGGCACGTACGAGAAGCTCAGGCACGAGGGCGCCGGGCTCGCCATGGACACGGCGGTCGCCAGGGCGCTGGCGGGACCGACCCACCCGGTGTTGCCGCGCCCGTGTGCGGTATCACCGCCCAGGAAAAACGCCCCGCACACGCGCGAACCCGCCGCCTCCCGCTCCGTGAGGAGCGAGGAGACGACGGGCTGAGTCGCTCTGACTGAGCTACGTACGCCTGATCAGCGGGCGTAGTACTCGACGACGAGCTGCTCGTCGCAGATGACCGGGATTTCCTTGCGGTTCGGGTCGCGGTCCAGGCGGAAGGCCAGGGCCTTCAGGTTCACCTGGAGGTAGCGCGGCGTCTCACCGTCGGTGTCGTAACCACCCTCGCGGGCAACCTGGAAGGGGTGCTTCTCGCGGCTGCGCTCGCGGACCATCACGACGTCGTCGGGACGGACACGGAACGACGGCTTGTCGACCTTGCCACCGTTGACCTCGATGTGGCCGTGAACGACCATCTGGCGGGCCTGGTAGATCGTGCGGGCGATGCCCGAACGAAGGATCAGCGCGTCGAGGCGGCGCTCAAGCTCGACGACCAGCGCCTCGCCCGTCTTGCCTTCGGCCTTCTTGGCGCGGTCGTACGCGCGGGCCATCTGCTTCTCGCTGATGTCGTACTGGGCGCGCAGACGCTGCTTCTCGAGCAGACGAACCTTGTAGTCCGAGTTCTGCTTGCGCCCACGGCCGTGCTCGCCCGGCGGGTACGGGCGGGCTTCGAAGTACTTGACAGCCTTCGGCGTCAGTGCGATACCGAGCGCACGTGACTTCTTGACCTTGGGACGCGACTGGTTAGGCACGTTCTCCGGACCTCCGTTGTAGGTTAGGTTAGGCTCACCTTACTCAAGGAGATCGCATGTCTCGCCCGGGGAACACCAGTCACGTCACGGACAACACGAAGAAGGCCGACGCTCAGGGCATCGACGCGACGGAGGTCCGATCAGATCGTGGTCAGCCGCGTCCCAGCGGACTTGAAATCGCACGGATGCCGTCAGCAGCCGAACGCACACGAACTCTCGTACAGAGTACCTCCTCCGCGGTGCTCCTCGTCCCGGGGCTGGGCGGAGCCCGTCCGGAGCAGCTGACACCGTCGGAACGGAGCGTGGGGCCCGACGGAGAGGTGTTCCTGCTCTTCCCCGCGGACTCACCGGCCGTACGCGCCGCCACCCACGCCCAGGACGACGAGCTGACCGCTGTGCTGGAGATCACCGATGTCGCGCCGGTCTCGGTCCCCAACCGTATCCGGGGCCGCGCCTGGGTCACCGGCTGGCTCACCGCGATGCGCGGGATCGCCGCCCCCGGCCGCGTGCTGCTGCGGCTCGAAGTCGGCGAGGCCTGCGTGGACGACCTGTGGGGCACCGGCTCCGTGGAGCCCGAGGACTTCGCCTCGGCGACCGCGGATCCCCTGGTGGCGCACGAGGCCGACCTCCTCCAGCATCTGCACACGGCGCACAGCGACCAGGTGCGCGAACTGGGCTGCCTGGTGGGCCAAGGGGCGGACCCGGCGGAAGGGGACTGGCAGAGCGCGGTGCCGGTGGCACTGGACCGGTTCGGGCTGCGGGTGCGCTTCCAGTCGACCGGCGGGCGCATCTTCGACGCGCGGTTCGACTTCCGTGAGCCGGTCACCGACATCATCGGGCTGCGCCGGGCCATGCATCAGCTCTTCGACGCGGCGGCGTACTGAGGAGCCCCTCACCGAGAGCCGCGCATCCGGGATCCGGCACACCGGCCGAGTGGGCCGGTGTCCGAGCGGCTCACTTCGGGCAGGCCACGAGCATGTCCCGGAGCACGAGCTTCTCCGGCGGCGTCACGGTCAGCCGGTATTTCACCTTGATCCCGGTCCAGCGCCTGGCGTACTCGCACCAGTACGCCCTGCGCGGCTTCCACTTGTCCGGGGTCTTGCTGCTCTTGTCGTAGTTGGCCTGTTTGTCCACGGCGAGCAGGACGTCCAGGTCATTGGCGTACACAAGGCGCCGCTCCGGCGTCCACGCCCAGGCGCCCGCCCGCCATGCGGCGCCGAGCGCGACGACATGGTCGGTCTGGATCTGCGAGGCGCGACGGTAGGAGTACGGCAGCTTCCTGCCGGTGTAGGGGTCGTTCAGGACCCCGGACAGCACCACACAGGGGTTGCGGTCGCCGCGGCGCAGCTCCGACAGGTCGCGCGCCAGGATGTCGTCGCGGGTGTCGCAACCGTTGCGCCCGCCCGGGGCGTCGGTGTCGTCCGACCAGGTCTTGCCGAAGCTCTCACGCTTGTACGTCTGCCAGTTCTCGCCCCAGCCGACTCCGAGGCCGGCCAGCCCGGTGCGTGCCTGGGCGGGCGAGGGCGGGAAGCCGGGGCTGCTCAGCGGGACGGCCTTCGGCGGCGCGGCGGCCGGCCCGTCGTAGTGGCAGCCGGGCAGTACGACGGCGCAGGCCAGGAGCGTCGCGGCGCCGCGGCGGGGGGAGGCGGATCGTCGGACCATGGCCCTGATCCTGCCGGTTTCGACTGCTTCCGGCGCGCCCACGAGCGCACCGGGGTTGACGGTCCGGGTCGGCCCCCCGCTACGAGCCGTCCCCGCGCAACCGCTCGCGCACCTTGTCGACCACATCGGCGTAACGCGCCTCCGCGCCGTACCGCGTGGGGGTGTAGTACTGCTTGCCGTGCACCGCGTCCGGCGCGTACTGCTGGGCGGCGATGGCACCCGGCACGTCGTGCGGGTACACATAGCCCTGCGCGTGGCCGAGCTTGGCCGCGCCCTTGTAGTGCCCGTCGCGCAGATGCGCGGGGACCGGGCCCGCGAGTCCCTTGCGTACGTCTTCCTGGGCGGCGGAGATCGCCATCGTCGCCGCGTTGGACTTGGGCGCGAGGGCCAGCGCGATGGTGGCATGGCTCAGGGTGAGAGCGGCCTCCGGGAAGCCGATCATGGCCACGGCCTGGGCGGCGGCCACGGCGGTCGGCAGCGCGGTCGGGTCGGCGAGGCCGATGTCCTCACTGGCCGAGATCATCAGCCGCCGGGCGATGAACCGGGGGTCCTCCCCCGCTTCGATCATCCGCGCCAGGTAGTGCAGCGCGGCGTCGACGTCGGAGCCGCGGATGGACTTGATGAGCGCGCTCGCCACATCGTAGTGCTGGTCGCCGTCCCGGTCGTACTTCACCGCCGCGCGGTCGACGGTCTCCTCGACCGTTTCGAGGGTGATCTCTTTGTCGCTCTTGGAGATGGCCGCCCCCGCGGCGGCTTCCAGCGCGGTCAGCGCGCGCCGGGCGTCGCCGCCGGAGATCCGCAGCAGATGCGCCTCGGCGTTCTCGGCCAGTGTGACGGCCCCGCCCAGGCCGCGGTCCTCGGTGAGCGCCCGGTGCATCAGTGCGCTCAGGTCGTCGTCGGTCAGCGACTCCAGCGTGAGCAGCAGCGACCGGGAGAGCAGCGGCGAGATGATCGAGAAGTACGGATTCTCGGTGGTCGCGGCGATGAGCGTGACCCAGCGGTTCTCGACGGCGGGCAGCAGGGAGTCCTGCTGGGCCTTGCTGAAGCGGTGGATCTCATCGAGGAAGAGGACGGTCTCCTTGCCGTAGCCGCCGGAGGCGCGCCGGGCGCTGTCGATGACGGTCCGGACCTCCTTGACGCCGGCGGTGATCGCGGAGAGCTCGACGAAGCGCTTCTGGGTGGCCAGGCTCACGACGTACGCCAACGTGGTCTTGCCGATGCCGGGCGGGCCCCAGAGGAGCACGGACGAGGGGCCCGCGGGGCCGCCGCCGCCCTCGTCGACCAGGCGGCGCAGCGGCGATCCCGGCTTCAGCAGATGCTGCTGGCCGACCACCTCGTCGAGGGTGCGCGGGCGCATCCGTACAGCCAGCGGACTGCTGGACGGGTCCCTCAACTGGCGGTCTTCCGCGGCTGCGGTGAATAGGTCGGGCTCCACGCATGAAGCCTATGCCAGCCCACTGACAACGCCATCGGATCGGCCGGTCAGCTGGTCAGCTGGTCAGCTGGTCCAGAAGTCCCACCAGCGCGTCAGGATCAGCATTCCGATGACGCCGATCCACAGAACCGGAGGCACCCAGTGGAACTCCAGCAGGCCCTTCCGCAGGCCCTCGGGGGCCGGGATGATCCGGTGCTTGATGTTGTGCGTGGTGACGTAACAGAACATCACGATGGTGGCGACCCAGGCCAGGCAGCACCACAGGCAGAGCGAGTTGATGTTGTACAGCGACTGGTATTGGAGCCAGGTGCAGAAGCCGACGCCGAACAGCGTGCCCGCGTTCAGCCCGAGCCAGAACCAGCTCCGGTAACGCGCCCCGGCCAGCAGTCCCACGCCGATGCACACGACCATCGCGTAGGTGACCAGGCCGAGCATCGGGTTCGGGAACCCGAAGGCCGAGGCCTGCTCGCTCTTCATGATGTTGCCGCAGGCCACCACGGGGTTGAGGCTGCAGCCCGGCGTGAAGGTCGGATCCTCGAGGAGCTTGATCTTGTCGATGGTGATGACCCAGGAGGCCAGCAGACCGGCCGCCCCGGTGATCATCAACAGCAGGGCCAGCGCGCGACCGCTGCCGACCGTATTCCTCGCTCCCTCGCGGTCGGAGGACACGTCGCCTACCACTGCAGTCGTCATATCGCCGTTCCATCACTCAGTACCTGCCGGGCAGGGTCATTGTGCCGCACCACCACCCGTTTCCACTGTTCGATGGACATAAGGACGGACTCAGGGACGCATGCGCGGCCTGCGGAAACGGCCTGGACCTGGGCATCCGCCGGGAGGCGCGCCATCGGCGACGGTGACGCCCGTAAGGGGTGGGCCCTGCCACGAAGTTGACGTCCGGAAGCCTGTGGAACGACGCCCGCCGGAAACGCGAAGGGCCCGGACGACGTGTCCGGGCCCTCGCTTTCCGTGCGTGCGTCAGGCGAGCCTGCGCCGGATCTCGGCGACGACCGCGTCGAGCGCGACCGGCTCCTGCTCCCCCGACTCGAGGTCCTTGAGCTGGACCAGGCCGTCGGCGAGGTCGCGTTCGCCCGCGACGATCGCGAACCGTGCCCCGGACCGGTTGGCGCTCTTCATGGCGCCCTTGAGGCCGCGGTCACCGAACGAGAAGTCGGTCGCCACGCCCTCCCGGCGCAGCCGCGTCACCACCGCGAACAGGGCCCGGCGGGCCTCCTCGCCCAGCGGCACCGCGAACACACTGGTGGTGACGGGGAGTTCGAGGGTGATGCCCTCGGCCTCCAGTGCCAGGACCGTGCGGTCCACACCCAGTGCCCAGCCGACGGACGGCAGCGCGGGGCCGCCGATCATCTCGGACAGGCCGTCGTACCGGCCGCCGCCGCCCACCGCGGACTGCGAACCGAGACCGTCGTGCACGAACTCGAAGGTCGTCCGCGTGTAGTAGTCGAGGCCGCGCACCAGCTTCTCGTCGTCCTCGTACCCGACGCCCGCCGCGGTCAGCAGTTCGCGGACCTCCTCGTGGTACGCCTTGCACGCCTCGCACAGGTAGTCACGCAGCAGCGGCGCGCCCGCCAGCTGCTTCTGGACGTCGGCGCGCTTGTCGTCGAGGACCCGCAGCGGGTTGATCTCGATGCGACGGCGGGTCTCCTCGTCGAGGTCGAGCTCGCGCAGGAAGCCCTGGAGCGCGTCCCGGTAGACGGGGCGGCACTCCTTGTCGCCCAGCGAGTTCAGCAGGATGCGGAACTCGCGCAGGCCGAGCGCGCGGTACGCCTGGTCGGCCAGGATGATCAGCTCGGCGTCCAGCGCCGGGTCCTCCATACCGATCGCCTCGGCGCCGACCTGCGAGAAGTGGCGGTAGCGCCCCTTCTGCGGGCGCTCGTAGCGGTAGTACGAGCCGGAGTACCAGAGCTTGACCGGGAGGCTGCCCGCCTTGTGCAGGTTGGCCTCCAGCGCCGCCCGCAGCACGGAGGCGGTGCCCTCGGGGCGGAGCGCCAGCTTGTCGCCGCCCTTGGTCTCGAAGGCGTACATCTCCTTGGAGACGATGTCGGTGGACTCGCCCACACCACGCGAGAACAACTCGACGTTCTCGAAGCCCGGCGTCTCGACATAGCCGTAGCCGGAGTTCCTGAGCGGCGCCGCGATGGCCTCGCGTACCGCGAGGTACGTCGCGGAGACCGGCGGAAGCAGATCGTACGTGCCCTTGGGGGCCTGAAAAGTGCTCACGGAATCTCTCGTCACATTCCTCGTCGTGGAGCGGGAGCCGCTCCCTGGCCGGCCGCCACCTGCCGCATGTACGGGTTGGTGGCGCGCTCGTGGCCGATGGTCGTCTGGGCGCCGTGGCCGGACAGCACCACGGTCGGGTCGCTGAGCGGCAGGCACACCCTGGCCAGCGAACCGAGCAGCTCGGCGGGGTCGCCGCCGGGCAGGTCCGAGCGTCCGACGGAGCCGGCGAACAACAGGTCGCCCGAGAAGAACACCGGCGGGACATCGCCGGACTCGGGCATGTTGAAGGTCACCGACCCCTTGGTATGGCCGGGCGCGTGCGAGACGGTGAGGTCGAGTCCCGCGAGCTTCAGCTCGGCGCCGTCCGTCAGCTCCCTGAGGTCGTCCGGCTCTCCCACGGTCAGCTCGCCCATCAGCGGCATGCCGATGGAGCGGCCGAGCGCCTTCTCCGGGTCGCTCATCATGTACCGGTCGGCGGGGTGGATCCACGCGGGTACGTCGTGCGCTCCGCACACCGGGACCACCGAGGCGACGTGGTCGATGTGGCCGTGGGTGAGGATGACGGCGACCGGCTTGAGCCGATGCTTCCGGAGCGTCTCTTCGACTCCCGCGGTGGCCTGGTGGCCCGGGTCGATGATCACGCACTCCTCGCCTGCGGCGGGGGCGACCAGGTAACAGTTGGTCCCCCAGGCCCCGGCGGGGAACCCGGCAATTAGCACGATCGTCCTCTATGTGTCGTCCGGCAAGAGATCGCCGCGTCGAGTGGCAGCGGATCAAAGCCTACCGGCGCCGCTCATCCCACAGGTAACCCATATACGGTACGGGCAAGCTCAGGTCGGCCGACTGCAGTGACAGACGAGACGTACGAGGAGACACCGGTGGTCAACAACGATCAGCGGCGGCGGCAGCTCGCCCGTGAAAAGTTCGAACGCCAGCAGCTGCGCCGCGCTGCCGCGAAGCGCAAGTCGCGGCGGCGCAATGCCGTGATCGCCTCGGCGCTCGCCGTGGTGCTGGCGGCCGGGGCCGCCGCGTTCGCCACCGGCAGCCTGAGTGGCGACGACAAGAAGGACGACGGCAAGGACACCGTCGCCGACTCCACGCCCAGTGTGTCGCCTTCGAAGGGCCCCGACCCCTGCGAGAAGCCGGCGGCCGGTGCGATCAAGAAGCTGTCGTACAAAAAGGAGCCGGCGCTCACCATCGACAAGTCCGCCGCGTACACGATGAAGCTGCAGACCACCTGTGGTGACATCACTCTCGGCCTGGACGCGGCGAAGGCGCCCCGCACGGTCAACTCCTTCAACTTCCTCGCGTCCAAGGGGTACTTCGACCACACGAAGTGCCACCGGCTGACGACGAACGGCATCTTCGTCCTGCAGTGCGGTGACCCGACGGCCCAGGGCTCGGGCACCCCCGGGTACAAGCTGCCCGACGAGAACCTGAAGGACCCGAAGCTCAAGGGTGGCGTCTACCCGGCCGGCACGGTCGCGATGGCGAACGCGGGCCCGGGTACCGGGGGCAGCCAGTTCTTCCTGGTGTACCAGGACAGCAAACTGCCTGCCAACTACACGCCGTTCGGCACCATCAAGGGTGGTCAGGACGTGCTGAAGAAGATCGCTGGTGCTGGTGAGGCGACCGGTCAGGGTGACGGGGCGCCGAATGCGACCGTCGTCATCGACAAGGCGACCGTCACCAAGTAAATCCGGCAGTGCGGGATGCGGACAGCCGCCCCGCGGTTCGCCTATGTTGGCGGAGTGCGGGGCGCCTGTGGCCCGCGAAAAGAAACTGTGGACGATGCCCGGAGGCCTTCGCGCCCCTGACAGGCATCATGTGGAGGAGACGCTGTGAGCAGCGACCCGTGGGGCCGTGTCGACGAGACCGGCACCGTGTACGTGCGTACGGCCGATGGCGAGAAGGTCGTCGGATCCTGGCAGGCGGGCTCTCCCGAGGAGGCCCTGGCCTACTTCGAGCGCAAGTACGAGGGCCTGGTTGTCGAGATCGGCCTCCTTGAGCGGCGGGTGAAGACCACCGACCTGTCGGCCAAGGACGCACAGACCGCGATCGACCACCTGCGCCGGCAGGTCGACGAGCATCACGCGGTCGGTGACCTCGACGTGCTGAGCAAGCGCCTCGACGCGCTCGTCAAGACGGTCGAGGCGCGCCGCGAGGAGCGCAAGGTACAGAAGGCGCAGCAGACCGACGAGGCGAAGCACGCCAAGGAGGCTCTGGTCGTCGAGGCCGAGGAGCTGGCGCAGAGCGAGCAGTGGCGGTCGGCCGGTGAGCGGCTGCGGGCGCTGGTGGACATCTGGAAGGGCCTGCCCAGGCTCGACCGGAAGTCCGACGACGAGCTGTGGCACCGCTTCTCGCATGCCCGCTCGGCGTTCTCCAAGCGGCGCAAGGCCCATTTCGCCTCGCTGGACGCGCAGCGCGAGGAGGCCCGTAAGGCCAAGGAGAAGCTGGTCGTCGAGTCCGAGGCGCTCTCCGGCTCCACGGACTGGGTGACGACTGCCGCCCGCTATCGCGATCTGATGACCGAGTGGAAGGCCGCGGGCCGCGCCCAGCGCGAGGCCGAGGACGATCTGTGGAACCGCTTCCGCGGCGCCCAGGATGTCTTCTTCGCCGCGCGCAGCGAGGTCTTCGCGGAGCGCGACGCGGAGCAGTCCGAGAACCTCAAGCTTAAGGAGGAGCTCGCGACCGAGGCCGAGAAGCTGGTGCCGGTGAAGGATCTGAAGGCGGCCAGGGCCGCGTTCCGTTCCCTCAATGAGCGCTGGGAGGCCATCGGTCATGTGCCGCGTGACGCCCGCCCAAAGGTCGAGGGCCGGATGCAGATGGTGGAGCGGGCTCTCGTGGAGACCGAGGAGACCGAGTGGCGCCGTACGAACCCTGAGGCGCGTGCCCGCGCCGCGGGTCTGACCGGCCAGCTCCAGGACGCCGTCGACAAGCTGCGTACGCAGATCGACGCGGCCCGTGCCTCGGGCAACAACGCCAAGGCCGACAAGCTCGCCCGTGAGCTCGACGGCCGCCAGGCGCTGCTCGACCAGGCGCTCAAGGGCCTGGAAGAGTTCGGCGGCTGAGCCCGGAACCTCCGCACACATGGGGCGGCCCCGATACGGATTTCCCTATCGGGGCCGCCCCAGGTGCTGTCCGCCCCAGGTGTACTGACCCGTGAGGTTGGGGACGCGGGCTGGCGGGTGGAGCTGCAACGCGGAGGAGGGAGTCGACGCGGAGCGTCGGCGACCGACGACAACGCCGCAGCTGTGCGTGCCGGACCCCGCGACGCCACGGAGACCGGCCGGACACCCCTTAAGGCCTGCGGGCCGAGGTGACGCGGTAGACGTCGTAGACGCCCTCCACACCGCGGACCGCCTTCAGGACGTGCCCCAGGTGCTTGGGGTCGCCCATCTCGAAGGTGAAGCGCGAGGTGGCCACCCGGTCGCGGGACGTCTGGACGGCCGCCGACAAGATGTTGACGTGCTGGTCGGACAGGACGCGGGTGACGTCCGAGAGCAGCCGGGACCTGTCCAGCGCCTCCACCTGGATGGCGACCAGGAAGACCGATGACTGCGTCGGGGCCCATTCGACCTCGAGCATGCGCTCGGGCTCCTTGGACAGGGAGTCGACGTTGACGCAGTCGGCGCGGTGCACCGATACGCCACTGCCCCGGGTGACGAACCCGATGATGGGGTCGCCGGGGACCGGCGTACAGCAGCGGGCCAGCTTGACCCACACGTCGTCGACACCCTTGACCACGACGCCCGGGTCGGCGTTCGCCCGGCGCTTGCTGCGGCCCTGCGAGGGCGGCGAGCTCTCCGCGATGTCCTCGTTGGCCGCGTCCTCGCCACCGAGCGCCTGCACCAGTTTCTGCACGATGCTCTGCGCGGTGACATGGCCTTCGCCGATCGCCGCGTACAGCGAGGAGATGTCGCTGTAGCGCATCTCGTGCGCGAGGGTGACGAGCGAGTCGCCGGTGAGGATGCGCTGGATCGGCATGTTCTGCTTGCGCATGGCCCGCGCGATGGCGTCCTTGCCCTGCTCGATCGCCTCGTCGCGGCGCTCCTTGGAGAACCACGCGCGGATCTTGTTCCTGGCCCGCGGCGACTTGACGAAGCCCAGCCAGTCGCGGGACGGGCCCGCCCCTGCCGCCTTGGAGGTGAAGACCTCCACCAGGTCGCCGTTGTCGAGGGTCGATTCGAGCGGTACGAGCCGCCCGTTGACCCGCGCCCCTACGGTCCGGTGACCGACCTCCGTGTGCACGGCGTACGCGAAGTCGACGGACGTGGCGCCGGCCGGGAGCGCTATGACGTCGCCCTTGGGCGTGAAGACGAAGACCTCGTTGCGCGAGAGGTCGAAGCGCAGGGACTCCAGGAACTCGCTGGGGTCCTCGGTCTCCTTCTGCCAGTCGAGCAGCTGCCGCAGCCAGGCCATGTCGTTGACGGTGTCCTGGCCCCGGCCGGTGTTCTTCGGTACGTCGGTACGCACCTTGGAGGCACCGGCGGAGGGCTCCTGCTTGTACTTCCAGTGCGCGGCGATGCCGTACTCGGCGCGGCGGTGCATGTCGAAGGTACGGATCTGCAGCTCGACGGGCTTGCCGCTGGGGCCGATCACGGTCGTGTGCAGCGACTGGTACATGTTGAACTTGGGCATCGCGATGTAGTCCTTGAACCGGCCGGGTACCGGGTTCCATCGCGCGTGCACGGTGCCCAAGGCGGCGTAACAGTCGCGGACCGTGTCGACAAGTACACGAATCCCCACCAGGTCGTAGATCTCGGCGAAGTCGCGGCCTCGCACGATCATCTTCTGGTAGACGCTGTAGTAGTGCTTGGGCCGACCAGTGACGGTGGCCTTGATACGCGCGGCCCGCAGATCGGACTGGACCTCGTCGGTCACTATGGCGAGGTACTCGTCGCGCTTGGGCGCCCGCTCGGCGACGAGACGCACGATCTCGTCGTACATCTTGGGGTAGAGGATCGCGAAGGCGAGGTCCTCCAGCTCCCACTTGATGGTGTTCATGCCCAGGCGATGGGCCAGCGGCGCGTAGATCTCAAGGGTCTCGCGGGCCTTCTTCTCCTGCTTCTCCCGCTTGAGATAGCGCATCGTGCGCATGTTGTGCAGCCGGTCGGCAAGCTTGATGACCAGGACGCGCGGGTCCTTGGCCATGGCGACGACCATCTTGCGTACGGTCTCGGCCTGCGCTGCCTCGCCGAACTTGACCTTGTCCAGCTTGGTGACGCCGTCGACGAGCAGCGCCACCTGGTCGCCGAAGTCGCGGCGCAGGGTGTCCAGGCCGTACTCGGTGTCCTCGACGGTGTCGTGCAACAGGCCCGCCATCAGCGTCGCCGGGTCCATGCCGAGCTCGGCGAGGATGGTGGTGACGGCCAGCGGGTGGGTGATGTAGGGGTCGCCGCTCTTGCGCTTCTGACCGCGGTGCCAGCGCTCGGCGACCTGGTAGGCGTGCTCGATCTGGCGCAGGGTCGTGGTCTCGATCTTCTGGTCGTTGCTGCGCAC
>NZ_JASITA010000028.1:63615-70812 GCF_030063415.1 Streptomyces sp. H27-C3
CCCCCCCCCCCCCCCACGGCTCCAGGACCGGGTTGTACGGGCTGGTGCGCTGCACGCCGAGGCGGGCGAGCCTGGCCCGGACGCGGTTGGACGAGCCGCCGCCGGTGCGCGGGGCGGAGCTTTGGGCCGGCTTGGGGGCGGAGGCGGGAGAGGCGCCGTCGGTCGGCTCGGGGGCGGCCTTGGGCTGTGGGGTCACCGCTGCGTCCTTGGCGGACTCGGCGGCCTTGACGCTGTCGGCGTTCTTGGCCGGCTCGGCGTTCTTGGCCGGCTCGGCGGCCTGCGCTGCCCCGGTGGTGCCGGGGGCCTCGGTCGTCCCGATCGCCTTGGGGGGCTCCGCGCCCTGGGTGGTGCCGGCGGGAGCGCCGCTCTTCGCGGGCGTGACCGTGCCCGCCGCGGCCCGGTCGGCCTGTTTGGGGCCGGGCTGCGCGGCTTCGGGGTCCCCCGGACGGGCGCTGGGGGAGAGTGGCTGGGCCTCGTCTGGCAAGAGCGCTCCTCGTGGGGATCCGGGTCCCCCGGTCAGGCCCGGAAATCCCATGGTAACGATCCCTGGCTTCGCCTTCGCCCGGGGCCGGGGGCGGCGGGGACGTATGAGGCGGGCCAAGGGATTGCCCCCGGGCCCGCCTCATACGTACATCAGTGCAGGTCAGACAGTGATCAGAGTCTCCAGCGGTGCCCCCTTGAGGGCCCCTTCCAGCCGGGCTCGGCCGTTCAGGAAGCCGAGCTCCATGAGCACGGCAACGCCTGCCACCTGGGCCCCGGCCCGCCGGACGAGCTCCAGCGCCGCCTCGGCGGTGCCGCCGGTGGCGAGCACGTCATCAATGATCATGACGCGGTCATCGGCGGCCAGGTCCTCGGCGTGGATCTCCATCTCGGCGGTGCCGTACTCCAGCTCGTACGCCTGCGAGAGCGTCGCCCCGGGCAGCTTCCCCGCTTTGCGCACAGGGATGAAGCCCAGGCCGGCGCGGATCGCGACCGGCGCGGCCAGGATGAAGCCGCGCGCCTCCAGGCCGACGACCTTGGTGGCGCCGTGCCGTACGCACAGCTCCGCGAGGGCGTCGGTGAGGGCCGTGAACGCCTCCGGGTCCGCGAGCAGGGGGGTGATGTCCTTGAACATCACTCCCGGCTTCGGATAGTCCGGAACGTCCCGGATGCGGCTGAGCAGGAGCTCCTGGGTGCTGGTCATCGCCGCTTGCCCGAGGGCTTGCCTCGGCCACGGGGGCCGCGGTCGGCGGGGCGCTGACCGACGACCGCACCGGCGGGCGCGGCCTCGCCCTCGACCCGGTCCTGCGGCTCGTCCGAGCCGTCGGACCGGTCCGAACCCTCGGCCGACTCGCCCTTGGCCGCCGCGGCGGCCCGCTTGGCGAGCACACGCTTCTTCAGCGCCTTCATCTGCGGGTCGCGTTCCTTGAGGTCGGCGACGAGCGGAGTAGCGATGAAGATCGACGAGTACGCACCGGCGGCGAGGCCGACGAACAGCGAGAGCGAGATGTCGTTGAGCATGCCCGCACCGAGCACACCGCCGCCGATGAACAGCAGGCCCGCCACCGGGAGCAGCGCCACGATGGTGGTGTTGATGGAACGCACCAGCGTGCCGTTGAGGCTGCGGTTGGCGATCTCGCTGTAGGTCCAGCGGGTCTGCTTGGTGATGTCCTTGGACCCCTCCTTGAGTCCGTCGAAGACGACGACGGTGTCGTAGAGGGAGTAACCAAGGATCGTCAACAGGCCGATCACCGTGCCCGGTGTGACTTCGAAGCCCACCAGCGCGTAGACACCGACGGTGATGGTGAGGTCGTGGATCAGGGCGATGAGGGCGGCGACGGCCATCCGCCACTCGAAGGCGATGGCCAGATAGATCACCACCAGCACCATGAAGATCGCAAGGCCGGTCCAGGCCTTGTTGGCGATCTGCTCACCCCAACTGGGGCCGACCAGCTCGGCGTTGATCTTGTCGGCCGGGACGTCCAGGTCCTTGGCGAGCGCGTCCTGGACCGGGGTGGCGGTGGCGGTGTCCAGACCACTGATCTGGATCCGCATGCCGCCGTTGCCCAGTTCCTGGACGATCACGTCGTGTCCGGACGCCTTCTCGGCGTCCTCCTGGACCTTCGCGACGGAGAGGCTCGTCTTGGGCGTGGTGAAGACGGCACCGCCCTCGAACTCGATGCCCATCGTCAGACCGCGCACCGCCAGACCGACGATGGCCGTGATGGTGATCAGAATCGAAAGGCCGTACCAGATCATCCGCTTGCCGACGAAGTCGTAACCGACCTCACCGCGGTAGAGCCGGGCGCCGAGGCTGCCGAGTCGCGACATCTCAGGCCTCCTTCGGGTCGGTGGGGGCGGAGGAGACGCGGCGGGTACGACGGAGCGGGGGCTGGACGCCGAGCCGCTTCGGGTCCAGGCCGGACCACGTGTGACCCCGGCCGAAGAACTTCGTGCGGGCCAGCAGCGTCATCAGCGGCTTGGTGAAGAGGAACACCACGACCACGTCGAGCAGGGTGGTCAGGCCGAGCGTGAACGCGAAGCCCTGCACCTTGCCTACGGTCACCGCGAACAGCACGGCCGCCGCCAGGAACGACACGAAGTCCGAGACCAGGATGGTGCGTCGGGCACGCGGCCAGGCGCGCTCGACGGCCGGCTTGAGGGTGCGGCCCTCGCGGATCTCGTCACGGATGCGCTCGAAGTACACGATGAAGGAGTCCGCGGTGATACCGATCGCAACGATCGCACCACACACCGCGGGCAGGTTCAGCGCGAAGCCGATGCCCGGTCCGAGCAACGTCATGAGCGAGTAGGTGAGGACCGCCGAGACGAAGAGGCTGACGATCGCGACGAAAGCCAGTCCCCGGTAGTACGCGAGCAGATAGATGATGACCAGGACCAGCCCGATCGCACCGGCGATCAGTCCGGCTTCCAGCTGGTCACCGCCGAGCGCCGCGGTGACCGTGGTGACGGTCTCCTCGTGGAAGGTGAGCGGCAGCGCGCCGTACGACAGGATGTTCGCCAGCTCCTGGGCGGACTCCTGGGTGAAGCTGCCGGAGATCTCGGCGTTGGCACTCAAGGTCTGATTGACCGAGGGGGCCGAGACGACCTCGCCGTCGAGGACGATGGCGAACTGGTTCTGCGGGGGCTGCTGCGTCGACAGCTTGCCGGTGATCGCCTGGAACTTCTTGGACCCGCCACCGGTGAACTCCATGTTCACCTTCCACTGGCCACCCCGCTGGGTGTCCAGCTCGGCACTGGCGTCGTCGACGTCCTTGCCGTTGACCGCGGCCGGACCCAGGATGTACTTCTCCCACTGGTCCTGGCTGTTCTTGCCACAGGCGATCGTCGGGTCCTCGGGCTTGACGCCCTTACCGGCCTTGGTCCGCGCGACGTCGTCGGCGCAGTTCAGGGCGGTGAACTTCTTCCCCAGCTCGGCGGTCGCGGGGTCCGCGGCAGGCGTGCCGGACGGCTCGGGGGTCTTGGACCCGCTGGCCTTGGGGGTCGGCGTCTCATCCTTCTTGAGCGCGTCGGTGACGGCGCGGCCCTGGGTCGTGGACGACGGGGTCGCGGTCGGCGTGGACTCGCCGTCCGTGACCTTGTCCTTGTCCGCGGCCTTGTCGCCGGCCGTGGCGCCCGGGGACGGACTGCCCGAGGGCTTGGGCGCGGGGACACCGGCATCGAGCGCCAGCACGGGCCGGAAGTAGAGCTGAGCGGTGGTACCGACCTGCTCCCGGGCCTGTCGCTCGTTGGTCCCCTTGGGGATATTGACAACAATGTTGTCGGTGCCCTGGGTCTGGACCTCGGCCTCGGAAACACCCAGGCCATTGACGCGGCTGTCGATGATACTGACGGCGGTGTCCATGTTGGTCTTGTTGACCGCGTTGGGCTTCCCGGGCTCGCTCTGGGCCTTGAGCGTGATGCTCGTACCGCCGGCGAGGTCGATGCCCAGGCGCGGCGTGGTCTCGCCGGACCAGAACATTCCGCCGACAAGCGCGACCATGAGGACCAGAATCAGGCCCAGGGCGCGCCCTGGCCTCCCCGGAGCCCCCGCGGGCCTACGGCCCTTCTTCGGTGCTGCCACCTTTTCGTTTCTCCCTGTCCAACCGCCCCGCGCTGGGTGAGCGCTCGGACGGCCACGAAGTGTGTGAGGCACTGCCCCGCGGAAGTCGACACGATCCGGGGACCGGGGTACGCCGGTGGGCGCTCCACGGTCCCCCTACGTGACTACTTCTTCGCGTCGTCCTCGCCGTCGGCCTTCTTGTCCTTCGGCTCGTCGACAGCCGGCTCGTCGGTGACCGCGACCGCTTCGGCGTCGTCCGTCTCGGGCTTCTTGCTGAGGTCGATGTGCGCGACATCGTCGTCCGAGGAGTCGGTCAGCGAGGAGGCGTCGTCCGGCACGACCGGGCTGTCGGCCTCGATCGCGGGGTCGCCGTGGACGATGCGGTTGTACTCCTCGTCGGGGAGGACCGCTCCGACCGAGTTCTTCGCGTAGAGGGCGTGCACGCCGGGCGCGACCTCAAGGAGGATCGTGTCGTCGTGCACCTCCTTGACGGTGGCGTACATGCCACCGATCGTCCGGATGCCGGTGCCGGGCTGCATCTCGTTGCGCATCTGCGCAGCCGCCTGCTGCTTCTTCTTGGCGGACCGGGTCATCAGGAACATGGCCCCGATGAGCACGATGAAGGGGAGGAGGGTCACGATACTCACGGGACGGAACTTCCTTCGCACGACCGCACAGATGGGCGGCCTGATATACGGGGGTGGGCGTGCCGACCTGGAAGGGCGGCATCGGCGGAGTCTAAGCGAGTCCGCATCAATGCAACAACGCCCAGCATGGCACCGTGGTTCCTGCCCCGGCCACCCTCCGCGCCGTCACGCCCTGAAGAGGCCCGGTTGTCCGCTTCCGCCCTGCCCCTGCTGCGGCGGCACGAGTCCCAGGTGCGCCCAGGCGGCGGGAGTCGCCACCCGCCCGCGCGGGGTGCGGGCCAGCAGTCCCTCCCGTACGAGGAAGGGCTCCGCAACCTCTTCGACCGTCTCGCGCTCCTCCCCCACCGCCACCGCCAGCGTGGAGAGACCCACCGGACCGCCGCCGAAGAGCTTGAGCAGGGCGACGAGGACCGCGCGGTCCAGGCGGTCGAGGCCACGGGCATCGACCTCGTAGACCTTCAGGGCGGCCCTGGCGATGTCCCGGACGATGAAGCCGTCTGCCTTGACCTGGGCGTAGTCCCGGACGCGGCGCAGCAGGCGGTTGGCGATACGAGGGGTGCCGCGGGAGCGTCCGGCGATCTCGGCGGCGCCCTCGCCGTCGATCTCCACGTCGAGGAGGCGGGCGGAGCGGTGGACGACGCGCTCCAGCTCGGACGGCTCGTAGAACTCCATGTGCGCGGTGAAGCCGAAGCGGTCGCGCAGCGGGGGCGGCAGCAGGCCGGCCCTGGTGGTGGCGCCGACGAGGGTGAACGGCGGCAGTTCGAGCGGGATGGCGGTGGCGCCAGGGCCCTTGCCGACGATGACGTCGACCCGGTAGTCCTCCATGGCCATATAGAGCATTTCTTCCGCCGGGCGGGACATCCGGTGGATCTCATCGAGGAAGAAGACCTCTCCCTCCTGGAGGGAGGAGAGGATCGCGGCGAGGTCACCCGCGTGCTGGATGGCGGGGCCGGAGCTGATACGGATCGGCGCGTTCATCTCCGCCGCGATGATCATCGAGAGTGTGGTCTTGCCGAGTCCCGGGGCGCCGGAGAGCAGCACATGGTCCGCGGTGGCGCCGCGCGCCCTGGCCGCCCGCAGGACGAGGTCGAGCTGCTCACGGACCTTTTCCTGGCCCACGAACTCGTCGAGGTCCTTGGGGCGCAGCGCGGCCTCGACGGCCTGCTCCTCGCCGTCGGTGCCGGAGTCGACCAGGCGCTGGTCGGTTTCGGGGCCGGTCTCGTCCCAGTTCATGAGTGTGGATCTCTCGGTCAGCGGGCGCGGTTGAGGGTCTGGAGTGCGGCGCGCAGCAGCTGCGGTACGGGAGGCTGGACGCCATCGGCGAGCGCGGCCTCGGCCTGCGGCGCGACCGCGGCCAAGGCCTCTTCGGCCTCGCGTGCCGCATAGCCGAGGCCGACCAGGGCGGCCTGCAGCTGCTCGCCCCACGGGGCGGGGCCGGTCGCGATGCGCTGGGCGCCGAGGTGCCCGCCGGTGCCCAGCGGCGAGCCGAGGCGGTCCTTGAGCTCAAGGAGGAGCTTCTGCGCACCCTTCTTGCCGATGCCCGGCACGGCGGTGAGCGCCCTCTCGTCGCCGGTCGACACGGCGAGGCGCAGGGCGTCCGGCGAGTGCACGGCGAGCATGGCCTGGGCCAGGCGTGGACCGACGCCGCTGGCGGTCTGCAGCAGCTCGAAGACCTGTCGCTCATCGTCGTCGGCGAAGCCGTAGAGGGTGAGGGAGTCCTCCCTCACGACCAGGGAGGTCGCGAGTCTCGCCGACTGGCCCATGCGCAGGGTGGACAGAGTGTTGGGCGCGCACTGGACGGCCATACCGATGCCGCCGACCTCGATGACGGCGGTGTTCGGGGAGAGTGCGGCCACCGGGCCGCTGACAAACGCGATCATCGCGTGGCCTTCCGTACGGGGATGCGGGGCGCGCGGGCTGCGGTGTGCGCCTGCTGGAGTCGGTTGAGCGCGGGGGCGCGCCAGATGTGGCAGATGGCGAGCGCGAGGGCGTCGGCGGCGTCGGCCGGCTTGGGCGGGGATTCCAGCCGCAGCAGCCGGGTCACCATCGCGCCGACCTGGGCCTTGTCGGCCCGGCCGCTGCCGGTGACCGCCGCCTTCACCTCGCTCGGCGTGTGCAGGGCGACGGGCAGGCCGCGGCGGGCGGCGCAGAGCATCGCGACGGCGCTGGCCTGGGCGGTGCCCATGACCGTACTCACGTTGTGCTGGCTGAACACCCGCTCCACGGCGACGAATTGTGGCTGGTATTCGTCGAGCCACTGCTCGATTCCGCACTCGATGGCCACCAGCCGGTCCCCCAGCTCCGTGTCCGCCGCCGTACGCACGACGCCGACCCCGAGCATCTTCAGGGGACGGCCGGCGACTCCTTCGACCACGCCGACACCGCACCGGGTCAACCCCGGGTCCACGCCCAGCACACGCACGCCGTCCCCTCCCCTCGATCACCTGTTTGTGCAGGCTATCGGCTACCAGTGACAAAGCGGCGGGGGGGGGGGGGGGGGGGGGGGGG
>NZ_JASITA010000028.1:70822-109106 GCF_030063415.1 Streptomyces sp. H27-C3
TGTCCCGTCGGCCCGCCGCTGCTGCGTGCGTTCGCCCTGCGGAGAGGGGTCAGGCGTCGACCTTCTCCATGACTTCGTCGGAGACGTCGAAGTTGGCGAAGACGTTCTGCACGTCGTCGCTGTCCTCCAGCGCGTCGATCAGCTTGAAGATCTTCCGCGCGCCGTCCTCGTCGAGCTCGACCTGCATGGTCGGCACGAAGCTGGCGTCCGCCGAGTCGTAGTCGATACCGGCGTCCTGGAGCGCGGTACGGACCGCGACCAGGTCGGTGGCCTCGCTGAGCACCTCGAACGACTCACCGAGATCGTTGACCTCCTCGGCACCCGCTTCCAGGACCGCACCGAGGACGTCGTCCTCGGACTGGTCGCCCTTGGGGACGATCACGACGCCCTTGCGGTGGAAGAGGTACGAGACCGAGCCCGGGTCGGCCATCGAGCCGCCGTTGCGGGTCATGGCCACCCGTACGTCCGAGGCCGCGCGGTTGCGGTTGTCGGTGAGGCACTCGATGAGCACCGCGACACCGCTCGGGCCGTAGCCCTCGTACATGATCGTCTGGTAGTCGACGCCGCCCGCTTCAAGACCGCCGCCGCGCTTGACCGCGGAGTCGATGTTCTTGTTCGGGACGGAGCTCTTCTTCGCCTTCTGAACGGCATCGACGAGCGTCGGGTTGCCCTCGGGGTCGATGCCACCGGTGCGCGCCGCGACCTCGATGTTCTTGATCAGCTTCGCGAAGAGCTTGCCGCGCTTGGCATCGATCACGGCCTTCTTGTGCTTCGTCGTAGCCCATTTAGAGTGGCCGGACATCCGCCTGTCTCCTTCGCGTCACCAATTCTGCTGCGTTCGGCAGAGATCCTACCGGGATCCCGTCAGCGTACGGCCAGGACCATCTCGGTAAACAGCTGGTGCACCCGGTGGTCGCCCGTCAGTTCGGGGTGGAACGAGGTGGCGAGGGCGTTGCCCTGTCGCACGGCGACGATGTGGCCGTCGTGCTCGGCGAGCACTTCGACCTCGGCGCCGACCGACTCCACCCACGGCGCGCGGATGAAGACGCCCTCGACGGGGCCGCCTTCGACGCCCGCGACGTCGACGGTCGCCTCGAACGACTCGTTCTGACGTCCGAACGCGTTGCGGCGCACGATCATGTCGATGCCGCCGAACGTCTCCTGCCCGGAGCGCGGGTCGAGGATCTTGTCGGCCAGCATGATCAGACCGGCGCAGCTGCCGTAGACCGGCAGCCCGCCCGCGATGCGCTCACGCAGCGGCTCCCGCATCCCGAACAGGGAAGCCAGCTTGGACATGGTGGTGGACTCGCCGCCGGGGATCACCAGACCGTCGAGCTCGGCGAGTTCTTCGGGGCGCCGGACCGGCCTGGCCGTGGCGTCGGCCACGGCCAGGGCGATCAGGTGCTCCTGCACGTCGCCCTGGAGAGCCAGGACGCCGATCACAGGGTTGCTGCGCATCAGGGACTACCAGCCACGGTTCGCGTAGCGCTCGGACTCGGGGAGGGTGTCGCAGTTGATGCCGACCATGGCCTCGCCCAGGTTCCGCGAAGCGTCCGCGATGATCTTCGGGTCGTCGAAGAAGGTGGTGGCCTTCACGATCGCGGCGGCGCGCGCGGCGGGGTCGCCGGACTTGAAGATGCCGGAGCCGACGAAGACGCCCTCGGCGCCGAGCTGGCGCATCAGCGCGGCGTCGGCGGGGGTGGCCACGCCGCCCGCGGAGAAGAGGACGACCGGGAGCTTGCCCAGCTCGGCGACTTCCTTCACCAGTTCGTAGGAGGCGCGCAGCTCCTTGGCGGCGGCGTACAGCTCGTTGTTGTCGTAGCCGCGCAGCTTGGCGATCTCGTTCTTGATCTGGCGCAGGTGACGGACGGCCTCGACGACGTTGCCGGTGCCGGCCTCGCCCTTGGAGCGGATCATGGCCGCGCCCTCGGTGATACGACGCAGCGCCTCACCCAAGTTGGTGGCGCCGCACACGAACGGGGTCGTGAAGGCGAACTTGTCGGAGTGGTTGACCTCGTCGGCCGGGGTCAGGACCTCGGACTCGTCGATGTAGTCGACACCGAGGGACTGCAGGACCTGGGCCTCGACGAAGTGGCCGATCCGGGACTTGGCCATGACGGGGATCGACACGGCCTCGATGATCTCTTCGATCATGTTCGGGTCGGACATCCGGGCCACTCCGCCGTCCTTGCGGATGTCGGCGGGTACGCGCTCCAGCGCCATGACCGCCACGGCGCCCGCGTCCTCGGCGATCTTGGCCTGCTCCGCATTGACGACGTCCATGATGACGCCGCCCTTGAGCTGCTCGGCCATGCCGCGCTTGACGCGCGCGGTGCCGGTCTCGGGGGCCTGAGGGGTGCTGGTGCTGGACACGGGTGGACCTCACTCGGTGAAAAAGTAGCGGGAGTTTCTGCACTGCGGATTGCTGCACGGCGGTTCCTGCACTCCCGAGACAACCCCGGCGGACCAGTCCACTGCAATAGCCAATGGGGACCCGGTGGATCGTTTTGGTTACGTGCCTGGCCTGTCGGCCAGCGCCACCGGAGCCTCGTCGTCCATCTCGAAGGCGAGGGGGAAGGGGGCGTGGCCGGCCAGCCGGAGCCAGCGGACCGTGCGGTGGCGGCGCAGCGCCCGCGCCGAGCCGACCGTGTCATTGAGGAAGCGCCGGGCCATCGGGACGCGGCGTACGGCCGCGGCCAGCTCACTGGCGGCCTCCTCGCCACCCGGCACCTCCTTGACGGCCTCGACCTGCGCGGTCTCGCCGAAGACCGCCCGCAGCGCTTGGCTGAGCTCGCTCTCCGCGACCTCGCGCTGGTCCTCCTCCGCCTGACGGGCGGCGTGTGCGGCCTGATGGAGCACGATCGAGGCGGCCGGGTCGAGCACGCCGGAGGTGGCCAGCTCCTGGGTGACCGAGGCGCGGCGCAGCAGCTGGGCGTCGAGCCCGGCGCGCGAGGCGTCGATACGGGCGTGCAGGCGGTCGAGGCGCCCTGCGGTCCAGCTGAGGTAGAGCCCAATCGCGAAGAGGGCTACGACGATCCAGATCAGAGTTGCGGTCACAGGCCGCAACGCTACCGGGAGCGGGAGGGGCCCCGGCCCGACCGGGGGTCCCGGCGCCCGGTCGGGCTTCCGGAAGGACTCTTGGGCGGCGGACGTCGAGGGGACGACGGTCCCCCGCGCCCGCCCCGGCTTCACGCGCGACGGCAACGAGGAGTCGGACCCGCGTCACGCCCGGCGGATTGCGTGCCTCTTCAGCGCCATCACGCGCGCCGGGGCGAGGTCTCCCCGCACCCCTCTCGCCGCCATCACGCGCGACGGGCCGCGAGCGGTCAGTCCCGGGCCAGGCCGAAGCGGGACCGGAGCCCCGGTCGCTCGTCCGTGGCCACGACCGAAGCAGCCCCGTCCGTCACCGTCTCGTACACCGCGAGGATGTCCGCCGCGACCGTCAGCCAGTCGAAGCGGCGCACATGCACCGCGCCCCGCTCCCGGAGCCCCTTGCGCCGCTGCGGGTCGCCCAGCAGCCGTACGGCCGCGAAGGCCAGCGCGTGGGCGTCCTCGTTGGCGAACAGTTCGCCCGCCGCGCCCTGGTCCAAGACCTGCGCGAAGGCGTCCAGGTCGCTCGCGAGCACCGGCGCGCCCGCCGACATCGCCTCCACCAGGATGATGCCGAAGCTCTCGCCACCGGTGTTCGGCGCGATGTACAGGTCGACGCTGCGCAGCAGCCGCGCCTTGTCCTCGTCGCTCACCATTCCGAGGAACTCGACGCGTGAACGCATCTCCTTGGGCAGCGTGGCGACCGCTTCCTCCTCGTCGCCGCGCCCCGCGATCAGCAGCCGCGTGTCCGGCCGCTCCGCGAGAATCTTGGGAAGCGCCCTCATCAGGACGGGCAGCCCCTTGCGCGGTTCGTCGATGCGGCCGACGAACCCGATGGTCTGCCCCTGCCAGTCCGGCTTGGGCTCGGCCTTCGCGAAGAAGTCCACGTCGACACCGTTGGGGATGACGACCGCGTCCCCGCCGAGGTGCTCCACCAGCGTCCGACGCGCGTACTCGCTCACCGCGATCCGGGCGCTGATCTTCTCCAGCGCGGGCTGGAGCATCGGGTACGCGGCCGCCAGCAGCCGCGCCCGGGGGTTGGACGTATGGAACGTCGCGACGATCGGTCCCCGCGCCGCCCAGCAGCTCAGCAGCGCGAGCGAGGGCGTGGTCGGCTCATGGATGTGGAGCACGTCGAACGTGCCGTCGTGCAGCCAGCGCCGCACCCGCGCCGCGGCCAGGAAGCCGAAGTTCATCCGGGCCACCGCGCCGTTGTACCGCACCGGAATGGCCCGGCCGGCCGCCACGACGTACGGCGGCACCACGGTCTCGTCGTCCGCGGGAGCCAGCACGGAGACCTCGTGTCCGAGCCCGATGAGGTGCTCGGCCAGGTCACGGATGTGGAATTGGACGCCGCCCGGTACGTCCCACGAGTACGGGCAGACGATGCCGATCTTCACTCGCCCTCCCCGGAGCCCTCGTCGGACAGGTCCGCGAGCCACAGACGTTGCAGCATGTGCCAGTCCTCCGGGTGCTCGGCGATTCCGGTGGCGAAGACGTCGGCCACCGCCTGAGTCATCTGGGACGTCCTCTCCGCCCGGGTACCTGTCTCGGGGACATCCACCGGGGGGTGAATCCGGCCACGCATGATCGTTCCGTCGTACCAGAGAGTGACCGGCAGCAGCGCCGCGCCGGTGTGCTGGGCGAGCATCGCCGGTCCTGCGGGCATCCGCGCGCTCTCGCCGAAGAACTTCACCTCCACGCCCGATGAGGACAGGTCCCGGTCCGCGACCAGGCAGACCAGACCGCCGGACCGCAGCCGCCGGGCGAGCGTCCCGAAGGCGCTGCCGCCGGTGTGCGGGAGGACCTCCATGCCGAGGCCCTCGCGGTAGGCGACGAACCGGTCGTAGAGCGTCTCGGGCTTGAGGCGCTCGGCGACCGTGGTGAAGGGCACGCCGACCTGAGTGGTGGCCCAGGCGCCCGCCAGGTCCCAGTTGGCCAGGTGCGGCAGTGCGACGACCACGCCCCGGCCGGCCGCGAGGCCGTCCTCCAGGTGGTGGACGTCCTTGATCTGGACATCGGTGCCGATCCGCTGCTTGCTCCAGGCAGGCAGCCGGAACGACTCCATCCAGTAGCGCATGTACGAGCGCATGCCCGCCCGGGACAGCGCGGCGAGGCGCTCGGGGCTCGCGTCGGGCACCACCCGGGCGAGGTTGGACTCCAGCCGCAGCACGCTCTTGCCGCGTCGCTTCCACGTGGTGTCGGCGATCTTGCGCCCGAGGGCGACGGACACCGGCTCGGGAAGCTTTTTGACGGTGGTCCAGCCGAGCCCGTACAGCGAGCCGGCCAGCCGTTCCTTCGCATCGCTCAGCCCGCTCATGACGTCGCCCCGCTCCCACTCGCCGCGGCGGCGTCCGCTTCCGCGGACTCCCGGCGCACGGTCACGACACGCTGCCCGAGGGTCACCAGGCTGCCCACCGCGACGACCCACAGGGCGATCGGCAGCAGGATGTCGATGCCCGGCACCCCGAAGTTGCGCAGCCCCGCGAGACCGGCGGCGACGAGAGTGATGACGAGCCGCTCGGCCCGCTCCACAAGCCCGTTGACGGCGACCGGCAGGCCGATCGATTCGCCGCGCGCCTTGGTGTAGGAGACGACCTGGCCGCTGGCCAGGCAGAAGATGGCGACGGCGCACAGCACGTTGTTGTCGCCGGAGCCCGCGTACCAGAGCGCGATCCCGCCGAAGACGGCCGAATCGGCGACCCGGTCGAGCGTGGAGTCGAGGAAGGCGCCCCAGCGGCTCGAAACGCCCGCCTGGCGCGCCATGTTGCCGTCGACGAGGTCGGAGAAGACGAAGAGCGTGATGACGATCGTGCCCCAGAAGAACTCTCCCCTGGGGAAGAAGACCAGTGCGCCCGCCATCACTCCGGCCGTCCCGATGAGGGTGACCGCGTCCGGGCTCACCCCGCGTCGGAGCAGAAATGCGGCAAACGGTGTGAGGACACGCGTGAAGAATGCACGCGCGTACTTGTTCAGCATGGCCTTCCCGACGGTCGGTGGCCGGTGCGGCCCCTGTGGCCACCGGCTGGCCCATCGTAGCCACGACCGCGCGGCTCCACCGCCGGGGCACCGGCCTGCCGACGATCGCGTACGACGTATGGACGCACCGTGACCCGAGTGGAAAGCTCAGAAGACCGCGGGCGTCACCGGTGCCGCCACGCCGCTGGGGCTCCCACAGGTCCGCGCCCTCTGTCCTCACCGTGCACGGAACAGGGAGGCAAGGTTCATGGGCGACAAGGCGAACGCACACTCCGGGGCCGCCGGCAGGGCAACGGCGGCCGACCGGCCGTCATCCATCAGGAACGTGGTGCTGGTCGGCCACAGCGGAGCGGGAAAGACGACCCTGGTCGAGGCCCTCGCACTGGCGGCGCGGGCGGTCAACCGGGCGGGTCGGGTGGAGGACGGCGCGACCGTCTCCGACTACGACGAGATCGAACACCGCCAGGGCCGGTCGGTCCAGCTGTCGCTGGTCCCCGTCGAATGGGGTGGTATCAAGATCAATCTGCTGGACACTCCCGGATACGCCGACTTCGTCGGGGAGCTGCGGGCCGGTCTGCGGGCAGCGGACGCGGCCCTCTTCGTTGTCTCCGCGTCGGACGGCGTGGACGGCGCGACCCGGATGGTGTGGGAGGAGTGCGCCGCGGTCGGGATGCCGCGGGCCATCGTCTTCACCCACCTCGAAGCGGCCAGGTCGGACTTCGACGCCATGACGCGGATCTGCGCGCAGGCCTTCGGCGGCGACGACCCCGACGCCGTACTGCCGCTGTACATCCCGCTGTACGGGACCAAGGGGGCCGACGGGCACGCCCCGGTGAACGGGCTGGTCGGTCTGCTCTCGCAGCGGGTCTTCGACTACTCCTCCGGGGAGCGCAAGGAGACCCCGCCGGGCGAGGACCAGCTGCCGCGGATCGAGGAGGCCCGCAACCGGCTCATCGAGGGGATCATCGCCGAGAGCGAGGACGAGACCCTCATGGACCGCTATCTCGACGGCGAGGAGATCGACTACCGGACCCTCGTCGACGACCTGGAGAGGGCCGTCGCGCGCGGCACCTTCCATCCGGTGCTGGCCGCCGCGCCCGCGCCCGAGGGCGCCCGCGAGGGCCTCGGCACGATCGAGTTGCTCGAACTGATCACCGGCGGCTTCCCGACCCCGCTGGAGGGCGCGGCGCCCGAGGTCACCACCCCGCAGGGCGGCTCCCGCCCGCCGATCACCTGTGATCCGCAGGGGCCGCTGGTGGCCGAGGTCGTGAAGACCGCCTCCGACCCTTATGTCGGCCGGGTCAGCCTGGTCCGGGTCTTCTCCGGGACGCTGCGCCCGGACGAGACGGTGCATGTGTCGGGGCACGGCCTCACCGACCGCGGCCACGAGGATCATGATGTCGACGAGCGGATCGGCGCGCTCTCCTCCCCGTTCGGCAAACAACAGCGCGCCCTCAGCCACTGCATCGCGGGCGACATCGCGTGCGTCGCGAAACTGGGCCGCGCCGAGACCGGCGACACCTTGTCCGCCAGGGACAACCCGCTGCTGATGGAGCCCTGGCGCATGCCCGACCCGCTGCTGCCGCTGGCCATCGAGGCACACAGCAAACCGGACGAGGACAAGCTCTCCCAGGGCCTTTCGCGGCTGGTCGCCGAGGACCCGACGATGCGTCTGGAGCAGAACCAGGACACCCGCCAGCTGGTGCTGTGGTGCCTGGGCGAGGCCCACCGGGACGTCGCCCTGGAGCGGCTGCGCAGCCGCTACGGCGTCCAGGTCGACGCCGTACCCCACAGGGTGTCGCTGCGCGAGACCTTCGGTGCGAGGTCGACGGGCCGCGGCCGGCACGTGAAGCAGTCCGGTGGTCACGGGCAGTACGCGATCTGCGAGATCGCGGTCGATCCGCTGCCCCCCGGCACCGGAATCGAGTTCGTCGACCAAGTCGTGGGCGGATCGGTACCACGTCAGTTCATCCCGTCGGTGGAGAAGGGAGTGCGCGCGCAGGCCGGGCGCGGCGTCGCGGCGGGCTATCCGCTCGTGGACGTACGCATCACCCTGCTCGACGGAAAGGCGCACTCGGTCGACTCCTCGGACGCGGCGTTCCAGACGGCGGGCGCGCTGGCGATGCGCGAGGCCGCGGCCGATGCGCGGATCCACCTGCTGGAGCCGGTCGTCGAGGTGCTGGTGCTGGTGCCCGACCACTACGTCGGCCCGGTGATGAGCGACTTGTCAGGCCGGCGCGGCCGGGTGGTCGGAACCGAGCAGGCGGGACACGGCCGGACGCTCGTACGGGCCGAGGTGCCGGAGATCGAAATCGGGCGGTACGCGGTCGACCTGCGGTCGGTCTCGCACGGCACCGGCCGGTTCAGCCGCAGCTACGCCCGTCACGAACCGATGCCGCCGCAACTGGCGGGCAAGATACGCGAACAGGCGGAAAAGGGAGCATAGTTGCGGGTGCCGCCCACCCAATTACCTTGCGGCGGGCGGCATTGCGCTGTCCCATGACGGGCAGGGAACACCCCGGATACGCTGTGATCCCAGCTCAGCTGGTGTGCGGGGCGCGATAGTCGGGAAAAGGCCGCAGCAGCGGTGGCATGCGGCGATGGGGGCAGCAGTGGCGAACGACGTATTCGACTTCTCACCGGGAGCGCAGATCCCGCTCCAGGGATCGGCGGGGCAGACCGCGGCGACGCACGCCCTCGCCTCGGCCGCGTACCGCGACAGCCCGCTCGCCGACATCCTCAAGGCCAACAGCGAGTGGCACAAGTCCGAGGTGAAGAAGGGCAGGCTCTCGCTCTTCGAGCCGAACCTCGGCGAGGCCTTCTCGCGCGCCGTGCAGGTACGGATGCTCGGCGGCGCCCGCAAGGCGCTCATCCAGTCCTTCGGCACCGAGCCGCAGACCGTCGTCGAGCACTGCCTCGCCGCCACCCGCATCCGCAAGGAGCGTGACACCAAACTCACCGGCATCACCGTCGCCTTCGGCCTGGTCTTCCTGCCCGGACTGCTGCTCTGGCTGGGCCTGTTCCAGCTGCGGCGCACGATCGCCGGTTCCAAGGACAAGCGGGCCGGCGCACTCGCCACGGCGGCCCTGGTGGCCGCGGGCGGACTCGCCGTGCTCTTCCTGATCAAGCTCCCGTTCACCGGGATACTGGCCATCTACCTGCGTGCGATGATCGTCGCCCCGATCATCGGCTGGCTGTGGGCGAAGCGGATCAGCGAGTCCACGGCCAAGGACCTGCGGGCGCGCTGGTTGGCCCTACTTGAGGGCGGCAGCGGCGTCGGCGCCAAGATCCCCGAGGCCGTCCCCAGGGACCCCAACGAATCCGCCGCCGAGCAGCTGCGCCAGTCGCTGGCCAAGCTCACCGCCGAGCAGCACAGCAACTCCGTCTTCTACGCGGGCCCCAAGGGGATACTGGGCATGGGCACCCGCTGGGGCAGCTGGCACCTCGCGGAGGACCTCAATCCGCGGGAGGCCGGCAAGGAGATCCACGGCTTCCGCAGCTGGGACGTCATACGGGCCATCCACGACCAGCTCCGCCTGCTGGAGCGCGGCCCGCTGCACACCGGCGGCTTCCCCGCCCCGTCCGTACGCCACTGGATCGTCGCACCGGTCGGCGAGAACGCGGGCGAGGTGGCGAGGCCCGGCGGCCAGAACGTGGACGCCTTTCAGATCAAGGGCCACGAAATACAGCGGATCTGCAACGAGCAGCAGTTCGGCGCCGGCAACCGACACTACCTGGGCGTGCAGTTCACCCTCTGGGACGGTCAGTTGGTCATCACCATGCTGATCACCGTCACCGTGCTGCACGAGACGCTGCGCATCGAGGTGACGGGTCACGCGCTGGGTCCGGTGCACTCCCTCTTCACCACCAAGCCCTCGCCCAAGACCGTCACGGTCAGCAAGACGGTCAAGTTCTGGGAGACCACCGACCGGAATCTGCCGCTGGTCGACGCCACCGAGGTGGTGCGCCTCGCCGTGCGGGCCCCGCTCACCTGGTTCCCGGCGCTGCTGGACTTCTTCGGCGGCAAGCTCACCCTGCCCGAGCCGTTCGGCCTGCGGCACGCCTGGGCCGAGAAGCCGTGGCGGCACCGCTTCATGGCAGACGACGCGATGCGGGCCGCCGCGCCCGTGCTGCGCGTGGTGCACACGGCGGCCATCCGGGTCCTCGACGACCACGGCGTGGACACCGAGCGCTTCAGCAACCGCTCGATGATTCTCAGCGGCATGGTCCAGGACCCTTCGCCGAGGAAGGCAGACCTCTACGACGCGTGACGCGGGCCGGGTGTCAGGGAGTGTCCAGCCGGGCCAGCCAGGCATCGGCCAGCATCTTGCGGGTGTCCCCCAGCAACTGCGGCAGCACCCTGGTGTGACCGACGATCGGCATGAAGTTCGTGTCCCCGCCCCAGCGCGGCACCACGTGCTGATGCAGATGCGCCGCGATACCGGCCCCGGCCACCGCGCCCTGGTTCATCCCGATGTTGAACCCCTGCGCACCGGAGGCCGCACGCAGCGCCTTCATCGCACGCTTGGTGAACTCACCGAGCTCGGCGGTCTCCGCAGCGTCCAGGTCCGTGTAGTCGGCGACATGCCGGTACGGGACGACCATCAGATGGCCGCCGTTGTACGGGTAGAGGTTCAGCACCGCGTACACGTGCTCGCCGCGCGCGATGACCAGGCCGTCCTCGTCGGACTTCGCCGGGATCGAGCAGAACGGGCAGCCGTCGTCGGCGCCCGGACCGGTGGGCTTGTTCTCCCCCTGGATGTACGCCATCCGGTGGGGCGTCCACAGGCGCTGGAACGCGTCCTGAGTCCCCACTCCGAGCTGCTGCTCCGGCTCAATCGTCATGGAGTGAAGCATATGACTTGGCTCCCGGTGACCGTGTCGCCGGGGCGCGGGCCGTGGGCGTGCGGCCATGCTGGGGGATGCACGCCGATCATGAGAGTCCGCTGCGGCGCTGGGAGCGGCGCACCGAGATCCCGCTCTTCGCCGCCTCGCTGCTCTTCCTCACCGCGTACGCGGTCCGGATCCTGGCGCACGGCCTGCCCCGAGGGCGGTCCACAGGGCCGTGGTGGCCACCACGGCCCTGTGGGCCGCCCTCGGCGCCGACTACCTGGTGCGGTGGAGGCTGACGGGACAGCGGCTGGGATTCGTCCGTACGCGCTCGTTCTCGTCCCGGCTGATCCAGACGTTCGCGCGGGAGGACGAAAAGGGGCCCCCGGCGGGCTAGTGCTCGCCGGGGGCCGGCCCCCGCCTGCGCGGGGAGCACACTTCGTCCAAGCCGACGAACTTCTCCGGGTCCGGATCACCCCCGCTCGCGCGGGGACCACGTCACACCTGTACGCGCCGCTCCACAACATCAACGAGCTTCGCCAGCGCCCGGTCACGCGGCACGCCGTTCTCCTGCGAGCCGTCCCGGTAGCGGAACGACACCGTGCCGGCGCTCATGTCCTCGTCACCGACGATGATCATGAACGGAACCTTCTGCTTCTGCTGGTTCCTGATCTTCTTCTGCATGCGGTCCGAGGACGCGTCCACCTCGACCCGCAGCCCCTTCTTCTTCGCCTCGGCGGCGAACTCCTGGAGGTACGGGATGTGCGCGTCACCGATCGGAATGCCGACCGCCTGCACCGGGGCAAGCCACGCCGGGAACGCACCCGCGTAGTGCTCAAGCAGCACTGCGAAGAACCGCTCGATGGACCCGAAGAGCGCGCGGTGGATCATGACCGGCTGCTGCTTGGTGCCGTCCGGACCCGTGTATTCCAAGCCGAACCGCTCCGGCAGGTTGAAGTCGAGCTGGACAGTCGACATCTGCCAGGTACGGCCGATGGCGTCTTTCGCCTGGACGGAGATCTTCGGGCCGTAGAAGGCCGCGCCGCCCGGGTCGGGAACCAGCGGCAGCCCCTGCTTCTCGGCCACCTGGCGCAGGGTCTCGGTGGCTTCTTCCCAGACCTCGTCCGAGCCGACGAACTTGGTCTCGTCCTTGGTGGACAGCTCCAGGTAAAAGTCGTTCAGGCCGTAGTCGCGCAGCAGGCCCAGGACGAAGCTGAGCGTCTTGTCGAGCTCCTCCGCCATCTGCTCCTTGGTGCAGTAGATGTGCGCGTCGTCCTGGGTGAAGCCGCGGGCCCGGGTCAGACCGTGCACCACACCGGACTTCTCGTACCGGTACACGGTCCCGAACTCGAACAGGCGCAGCGGCAGTTCACGGTACGAACGCCCACGCGCGTCGAAGATCAGGTTGTGCATCGGGCAGTTCATGGGCTTGAGGTAGTAGTCCGTGCCCTCGTCGAGCTGCATGGGCGGGTACATGCCGTCGGCGTACCAGTCCAGGTGGCCCGAGGTCTCGAAGAGCTTCCCCTTGGTCGCGTGGGGGGTGTAGACGAACTCGTACCCCTCCTCCTCGTGCCGACGGCGCGAGTAGTCCTCCATGACCCGGCGGATGACACCGCCCTTGGGGTGGAAGACCGCGAGACCCGATCCGATCTGCTCCGGGATGGAGAACAGGTCCAGCTCGCTGCCGAGCTTGCGGTGGTCGCGCTTCTCGGCCTCGGCGAGGAACTCCAGGTGCGCCTTCAACTCTTCCTTCGACGACCACGCGGTGCCGTAGATGCGCTGGAGCATCGGGTTCTTCTCGCTGCCGCGCCAGTACGCCGCCGCGTTGCGCATGAGCTTGAACGCCGGGATGTTGCGGGTGGTCGGCAGGTGCGGACCGCGGCAGAGGTCCTTCCAGCACAGCTCGCCGGTCTTGGCGTCCAGGTTGTCGTAGATGGTCAGCTCGCCGCCGCCCACCTCGACGTCCGCGCCGTCGTCCGACGAGGCTGAACCCTTGATGCCGATGAGCTCCAGCTTGTACGGCTCGGCCGCCAGCTCCTCGCGCGCGGCCTCGTCGGTCACGACGCGCCGGGCGAACTTCTGCCCCTTCTTCTGGATCTCCTGCATCTTCTTCTCGATGGCTTTGAGATCCTCGGGGGTGAACGGCTTCTCGACGTCGAAGTCGTAGTAGAAGCCGTCCTTGACCGGCGGTCCGATGCCGAGCTTGGCGTCCGGGAAGAGCTCCTGCACGGCCTGGGCCATGACGTGCGCGGCGGAGTGGCGCAGGATGTTCAGGCCGTCTTCGGAGGAGATCTCGACCGGCTGGACCTCCTCGCCGTCCGCGACGACGTACGCCAGGTCCTTGAGCTCGCCGGCCACGCGGGCGGCGACGACGGTGCGCTCACCGGGGAAGAGCTCGGCCGCCGTAGTGCCCGTGGTCACCACCCGCTCTTCCCGCTCGGAATCACGTTGGATGAACACACGGACGTCTGACACCGGTCACTCCTGACTGAGGGGGCCGCGCATAAGTTGCTACGCGCGCAATGGCCAATCCTAACGAGCCCCGGCGCCGCATCGCGAAACGGTTGATCCGCGCCCCCGGGCCCCGCCCCTCACTCGCCGCCGCACGCCTCCTCGAAGAAGTCGAGGTTCTCGTGCATCGACTTCATCAGCCGGTCCCGCTCCGCGTCGTCCACCTGCACGGGTACGACCTCGCTCGCCCCGGTCAGCCGCCGGAAACCGCCCCGGCTCTCCAGCTGCCCGTGGACCCGAATCGGCAGGCCCACCAGATGCGCGTGACCCGCGGTCCGGTACGCGTCCTCGTCGAGCGCCATCCGTACGTGCGCCACCTCGGCGCCCGCCAGCACACGCAGCCGCACCGTGCCGGGACCGCGTTGCCCCGAGCGCCGCATCCGCACCACCGTGCCCGTGATCCGTACCGGGACGGACGGCTCGCCCAGCAGGTAGCGTGCCCCGGCCGCGCGCAGCGCGGGCAGGTCGCCGGGCGAGAACTCCACCGGCTCGGGCCGCGCCGCACAGCCATCCGGCACGCCCGCGGCGGGCGACCAGTCCAGGGCGACACGCGTGCCTTCCGAGCCGTGCACCAGCGCGATGACCGCCTCGGTCAGCTCGCGGCTCACGCCCGCGGCGACGGCGGCGTCGAAGGCCTCCATGCCGCCGGTCGTCCGCTGGTAGTCGGTGGCCTCGCGGGCTGCGTGCAGCGCGTGGTGCAGCCGCACGACGGCGCCGCGCCCCGCATCGACCGGCACGAACGCGGTGAGCTTGCGCCCGCCGGGCGTGGGCCCGACCAGTACGCCATCGAGCACCGTCCGCGCCTGCCGCCGGTGCCGCGCGCCGTGGTACCCGGAGCGCTCGCGCGCCGCGAGGGCCGCGGCGAGCAGCATCTGGCGCGCCGCGGAGCGCAGTTGCTCCTGCACGGGCCACGGGGCGGACCCGGACGGGCCGTCCGGCACATCACGCCACCAGCGGATCTCGTCGCTGGGCACGGCGAGGGAAACCAGCACCTCGCGGGCGGACGGCGCGGGACAGCGGGCGAGTGCGACGAGCGCCTCGCCGAGCAGGTCCTCGCTGTCCGGGAACGCCCTGCTCTCCGGTACGAGCAGGCTCGTACCGCCGCCACCGCCGGAGCCCGGCGGGGTCCAGCGCGCGTAGCGGCCCGCCGCGCCGCCACGCCGCCGCCAGCCGTGCCGCTGCAGCAGCGCGCCGAGGACGGCGGGGTCCACCTGGGCGGGTTCGGGGCCGGCGCCCGCGTCCCAGACTCCGGGGCCCGCGGCGAAGCCGTCGGACGCCGTGCTCGGGTGGGGCCGCAGGGGTTCGTCGATCGGCCAGTGCATCAGGGTTTCCCTCCCACCCCGACGCGGGTCATGATCTCGCAGAGTGCTCGGTCGTCGAATATCCGCGAGGTCGGGATCCGCACAGTGGTTCTGCGCCTGCCTGTCACCGGGTGTCCGGCCAGGTTGGTCCAGTAGCAGCAGTGCCGCAGGTCCAGGCGGTCGTGGCCGGCGCGCAGCCAGTCCTCCTGGGTCCTTGGTACGAGCATCACGACCAGGATCTTGTGCACCGAGACCGGGCTTCGGGCGAGCTTCTCCAGGTGCGGGTTGTCGAGCACGAAGGAGAAGGCGGGTCCTGCCGGGCGGGGCGGGATCTGATACGTGCACTTGAGCTGCACCTTGATGGTGACTTCGTCGTCGACCGTGTGCCCGGGAGCGCTGTGGCTCACGTGCCAGTCGATTCCGTTGTCCGGGAACGGCTGTGAGAGAGAGCATCCCGCGGCCGCCGCGACCGCGTGCAGATAGCCCACCTGAAGTGTCTCCATGCAGGCAGTGGTGGCGAGTCCGCCGCGCAGCGGTGCGATCCGCTCGGGCAGCAGCCCGCCCGGGTCGGGCTGCGCGAGCGCCATGGCTGACGTGTGCCTTCCGGGCCGTGCCGATCAGTTTTCTTTGACGGGCCGTCAACTTCACTCCCCGTCACTTGTGTTGTCTCCTCCCTGCGTACAGCGCAAACGGCCCGGGTATCACCGTTTCGGGCAGAGGACGCACGCCATCTGCCGAAGCAGCAAGAGGAGTTACGACATGACGTGCTGGTACGAAGGTTCCTTGGCCGCATTCGACACCGAAACGACGGGCGTGGATGTCGAGGAGGATCGCATCGTTTCCGCCGCCCTCGTCGTCCAGGACGCGCCCGGCATGCGGGTGCGCGCCACCCGCTGGCTGGTCAATCCGGGAATTCCGGTGCCCGCGGGGGCCACCGAGATCCATGGGCTGAGCGACGAGCATCTGCAGCACAACGGCCGCTGGCCCGCGCCGGTCGTCGAGGAGATAGCGCGCGCCCTCGCAGAGCAGTGCGCGGCGGGCCGGCCTGTGGTCGTGATGAACGCGCCCTTCGATCTGACGCTGCTCGACCGGGAGTTGCGCCGGCACCGCGCCTCGCCCCTGGGACACTATCTGGACCGCCGCCCGCTGCACGTGCTTGATCCGCGGGTCCTGGACAAACATCTGGACCGGTACCGCAAGGGCCGCCGCACGCTGACGGATCTGTGCATGCAGTACGAGGTGGAGCTGGACGGCGCCCATGACGCGGCCGCCGACGCGACGGCGTCACTGGAGGTCGTACGGGCGGTGGGGCGTCGGTTCGCGGCGCGTCTGGAGCGGCTCAGCCCGGCCGAGCTGCACACCCTTCAGGCGGTGTGGCACGCGGCGCAGGCGCGCGGCCTGCAGGCCTGGTTCGCGCGCAACGGCTCGGAGGAGTCGGTGGATCCGGCCTGGCCGCTGCGGCCCGATCTGCCGGCCGCGGCCTGAGCGGAACGCGCGAAGGCCGGTCCGCAGTTGACGGACCGGCCTTCCCCGGTGGGCGATACTGGTTTCGAACCAGTGACCTCTTCGGTGTGAACGAAGCGCTCTCCCACTGAGCTAATCGCCCGGGAACGCACTGAACCATACAGGGCTCCGCGGGTTTCCTTCAAACCGCGAGCAGGGCGGCGAGGCCGCGTCGCCCGCCTCGCATCATCAGCGCGTGATTGGCGATGAAGAAGGGCCGCCCCGGTACGGCGAGCCGTCGCACCAGCGGCTTGCGCACCTCCACTTCCTGCTCGTAGTGGGCGCGCGTCCCCGCGCCGTGCGCCGTCACCGTCCAGCGCGCCCACCCTTCGAGGTCCCCGGTCATGGCCGCTTCCAGCACCCCGGCCGCCGGGTCGCGCCGCCGCTCGGTGACGGTGACGACGAAGTCGTACGGGAGGAGCGAGCGGAACCTCGCGGTGCCGGTGCGTTCGTCGACCGGGGTCACCTGGCGCACCTGCGGCCACCACAGCGGATAGTCCTCGGCGCGCTCCAGCGCGGCATACACGGCGGCGGGCGGGGCGGCCAGGTCCCACACGGTGCGAAAGCGGTAACGACTCCAGTCCATGTCCGCAGTCTGCGGGCACCGGGGCGTACTCACCATGGATCTGAGTACCGCGACCCATGCCGGGGCGTGTGGCACCGGCCACACTCCGACCATGGAAAACGCGCCACCGCCCGCCGAGGAACTGGTGATCCTCGATCGCGAACTGGTCCACCTGGACGCCCGCCGCGCCCAGTTGCTGGCCCGCAGGGCCTGGCTGATCAGCGTCCTGTGGCCCCCTGTCCCGCAGGCCCCGCCCTTCGCCCGCGCGCAGACGGCGCCCCGGTTCGGCGCCGGGCACGTGCCGCGCGCCCCCAAGGACGCGTCCGCGCCGGGTGCGCAGAATGTGCCGCTGACGCTCGGCGGCATCCTGCTGACCATCGCCGCGATCGCCTTCACCCTGGTCAGCTGGGGCGACATGGGCATCGGCGGGCGCAGCCTGGTGCTGGGCGCGGTGACGGCTCTGGCTCTGGCGACCCCGGCGCTGCTGCTGCGCCGCGGGCTCGTCTCGACGGCGGAGTCGGTGGCGGCGCTCGGCCTGGCACTGACGGTGCTCGACGCGTACGCGCTGCACCGGGTGGCGCTGGCCGACGTGGACGGTGTCGGATACGCGGCGATCGCCTCGGCCGTGCTCGCCGCACTGTGGACGGCGTACGGTCTGGCGCTCGGCCGGCTGCGGATTCCGCTGCCCGCCGCGCTGATCACCGCTCAACTGCCGTTCCTGCTCTGGGCCCTGGCGGCGGGGGCGGGACCGCTGACGGCGGTCTGGACGCTGCTGGCGACGGCCGCGCTCGATGTCGCGGTCGCCCTGTGGACGACGGGCCGCGCCGTTCGCCCGCTCGCCTACGCCCTGGCCTGGCTCATGGGCGGGTGGGCGCTGATCGGCGCCGGGGGCATGGCGGTGGCCGCGGGTGGCGTCGGCGACGCGCTGCGCCCCGGCGCGCTACTGCTGGCCGTCGCCGCCCTGGGCCTGTGCACGGCCTGGCGCGCACCCTCCTCCCACGCCGTCGCGCCCGCGGTCGCCGCGGGTCTCGCGGTGATCGCGGCTGTCGGCGGCACGGTCCGCACCGCCGTGCCCGACGCGTGGGCGGTGCCCGGGTATGTGCTGTGCGCGGTCGCCCTGTTGGCCGTCGTACGGGCGGGTCTGCCGCGCCCCATGACGCTCGGCCTGGCGGGGGCGGGCGGCGCGGTCGTCGCCGGGGGCGCCGTGTGGGCGCTGCCGCCGGTCGCTGCGACCCTGCTGGGCCCCGTGAACCTGCTGGAGCGGGTCTGGTCGGGGGCGCCCGACGGCATCCGTGCGGCGCTCTCCGGTGAGCTTTCCTGGTCCTGGGCCACGCTGACCCCGCTGGTCCTGCTGATCGCCGCGGCGGCCCTGCTGACCGCGCACCGCCTGACCCCCACCGACCGCACCTGGCGTCCGGCATCCGTCTGCGGAGCCCTGGCCCTGACCTGGTCGGCGCTGCTCGCCGCCCCGGCCGCACTGGACTTCGGCTACCCGGCGGCCGTGTCGCTGTACGTGCTGCTGACCGCGGCGACCCTCGCGGTGGCGGTACGTCGGCCCGGCCCGGACCCGGCGCCCGCGGGCAGCGCCCCGGACACGGGGTCCCCCGCCACCGCCGCTCGTCCGAAGTCCACACCGCCGGGCGACCCGCCCCCCGCCGCGCGACGGGGGGCGGCCGACGGACAGCTCACGCTGACCGCGTTCGGCTGCGCCCTCGCAACCTCGGCCGCCACCGCCATGCTGTCCCTGGCCTCGGAGGCCGCCACCTTCACCGTCCTCGGCGTCCTGCTCGCCCTGTTCACCGGGTACGCCGCGTACGCCGCCGACCGCGTCACGCCGCTCGTCGGTGCCTGCGCCGCCGCCGTGTACGCGACCGGGTTCACCGCCGCCGTCGCCGCCTCGTTCCACCTTCCGCCCCACCATGTCGCGTTGGCCGTCCTGGCGGTCCCTGCGGCGGTCGCGGTCCTCGCCGCCCGCCTCCCCCGCCGCGCCCTCGCACTGCCCCTGGAGATCACCGGCGCCGCGGCGGCCCTGCTCGCGATCGGCCTCGCCGCCGGGGACGCGGCCACGCTCTGGCTGGTGCTGGCCCTGTGCGGCGTCATCGTCGCGGGCACCGCCGTGCGGGCCGACCGGCGACCCCTCGGGTACGCCGCCGTGGCGCTGTTCGTGCTGGCCACCTGGGTGCGGCTCGCCGCGTCCGACGTGGTCACCCCGGAGGCGTACACCCTGCCGGTGACGGTGTCCGCGCTCGTGGTCGGCGTACTGCGGCGCCGCCGCGACCCGCAGGCCTCGTCCTGGGCGGCGTACGGCCCCGGTCTGGCGGCGACGCTGCTGCCGAGCCTCTTCGCGGCCTGGGGCGACCAGCACTGGCTGCGCCCGCTGCTGCTCGGCGCGGTGGCCCTGGCCGTCACGCTCACCGGCGCCAGGCACCGGCTGCAGGCGCTGCTGGTGCTCGGCGGTGCGGTGCTCGCCCTGGACGCGCTGCACGAGCTCGCGCCGTACGTCGTCCAGGCCGTCGGCGCGCTGCCGCGCTGGCTGCCGCCGGCCCTCGTGGGTCTGCTGCTGCTCGCCGTCGGGGCGACGTACGAGCAGCGGCTCCGCGACGCCCGCAGGCTGCGGGAGACCTTGGGCCGGATGCGCTGAGAGCCGGGCGGGACGCGGGCCCGGACGACCGAGAACGCCGAAGGCCCGAAAGACTTTTCGTCTTTCGGGCCTTCGGTCCGGTGGGCGATACTGGTTTCGAACCAGTGACCTCTTCGGTGTGAACGAAGCGCTCTCCCACTGAGCTAATCGCCCGGGCGCACCGCAAACATTACCCCATGTCAGCGGCTCCCCCGAACCGGATTACGCGCTACTCGTCGATCTTCCAGGGCATCGCGAAGCCGAACTTCCAAACGTAGATTCCGACCAGCACAGCGATGATCACCAGGCCGATCGTGGTGAGGATGATGTTGCGTCGGCGGACCTTCGGATCGAGCGCCTTCTGCGCCGCCTCGGTCACCTTGTGCTTCGTCCAGCGCAGCACCAGCTGGGCCCAGACGAACTCGGTGGCCCAGATCGCCATGCCGCCGAAGATCACGAGCCATCCGGGCCCCGGCAGCGGCAGCATCACGATGCCCGCCGCCACGACCGCGAGGCCAATGACGAAAACGCCCACCTGCCAGCTGATGTGCAGCGTCCTGGAAGCCTTGATGAACTGCGGCGCCCGCGATCCCAGCTCGCGATCGGCTCCGGTCACGCCCCCCGTCGCGGGGTCTGCGGCTGCCGGATCGGCAACCTTCTCCCGCTCGTTACTCTCCGCATTCATGGGGCCCAACCTACCCGACCGGACCCCGTCACCGGAATGGCCGTATCGGATGAAGTGCCGCTCCGCCGTACGAGGTAGCTGAAGGGCCGCAAAACGGTCAGAGGGGTTTACAACGGCACCGTAGGTGGCATGTCGATTTCGCCGACGTGCGAATCCCCGAGCGCACACTGAGCGAAAGGCCCTGGCGCTTATGAACACCACGGTCAGCTGCGAGCTGCACCTGCGCCTCGTTGTGTCGAGCGAGTCCTCACTGCCTGTACCCGCGGGCCTGCGGTATGACACGGCCGATCCCTATGCCGTTCATGCCACCTTCCACACCGGAGCCGAGGAAACCGTCGAGTGGGTGTTCGCCCGCGACCTCCTCGCCGAGGGCCTGCACCGGCCCACCGGTACCGGCGACGTCCGAGTCTGGCCGTCCCGCAGCCACGGTCAGGGCGTTGTATGCATCGCCCTGAGCTCCCCGGAAGGAGAAGCACTTCTCGAAGCTCCGGCGCGAGCTCTCGAGTCGTTCCTGAAGCGGACGGATGCCGCGGTGCCACCGGGCACCGAGCATCGTCACTTCGATCTCGACACCGAGCTCTCCCACATCCTGGCCGAGAACTGAGCCAGGTCGAGAGCCGTTCATCGCCGTCCGACTCGGGGCGACGGCGCGGAGCGGACAACCGCACAAGGCAGTCACCGGCGCCGCCTGCACGGAATCCACCGTGGGGGCGGCGCCGCCGCGCCCGCTAAAGTCGGCCAGCATCGGCGGGCGCCCGCCCGCGGCAGGCCAGGGAGCAATTCGTGCTGATCCCCCACGACACCCGGCGCGCCCTCGACGTCGTCGTCGATCTGGTGAACACAGCGGCGGAGGGCGAGCAGCCCGACCGGCTCGCGGACATCGAGGCGCTGTACGGCTTCGTAAGGCTCCACGACGTCAGCGACGTGGGAGATCTCGGCGCCCTGGATTTGAAGGCCGTACGGGACGTAAGAGCGCGGTTCGCGGAGGCATTCGCGGCGGAGGACGCTCACGCCGCGGCGGAACTCATCAATCAGCTGGTGGCCGCGGCCGGCACCACGCCCCGGCTCACCGACCACGACGGCTTCGACTGGCACGTGCACTACTTCGCGCCCGGCGCCTCGGTCGCGGACCATCTCGCGGCGGACTGCGGGATGGCCCTGGCCTTCATCGTGGTCTCCGGCGAGCAGGAGCGGCTGCGGCGCTGCGAGGCCCCGGACTGCCGGCGGGCCTTCGTCGACCTGTCGCGCAACCGCTCGCGCCGCTACTGCTCCAGCCGCACCTGCGGGAACCGGCTGCACGTGGCCGCGTACCGGGCGCGGCGCAAGGAAGCCGCGGGCTGAGCCGAGGCACTCCCCAGCTCACCACGGCCGTCTCACGGCACCCGGACGCCTCGTAGCGGCACGGCCGCATCACAGCGGTCGGACACAGAGCCGCAGGGCTCACAGCAGCAAGAGATCGTGCATCGCGGCCATCAGGAGCAACGAGCCGATCACCCCGAGAAAGATCATCAGGGGTGGCTGGGAGAGCGCGAAGAGGCAGCCGCGCGGTTCTTCGGTGGGTGCGGGGGGTTCACCCCGGGACGTGTCCAGCATCTCGGGGCGATGATGACGCAGTGCGGGCACTCTTGATGACCAACACGCCCGCTCGCGGGGGGAGTTCGCCAGATCCCCGCCTGCCCGTTACCCACGGGGATCACTTCGCTTTGCGCAGTGCCCGACTTTGACAGGTCCTGTCCGGGTAGCGGCCGGATCCGGCGCCGGTTTCAGATCCGACCCTGACAGGTCCCGCGCGCCGCTTTCAGATCCCGTGCCTCAAATCGCGTGGCTCAGATCCCGTGGCTCAGATCCCGTGCTTCTTCAGAATGGCTTCGATGTCGCTGAAGTCCTCGGCCGGCGCGGCGGCCTTCGGCTTGCTCTTGGGCTGCGCCGCGGGCCGGCCCTGCGGCTGCGCGGCCTCCTGCCGCCCCCGCGCCGAGGACGGGCCGAGCGACGGTGCGGACGCCTGCGGGGCCACCGCCTCGCGCTGCGCCGCCCTCGCGGACCTGCGCTCCTTGCGGGTGCCGCCGGTGCGGCGCTCGACGGCCCGGGTCGTCATGAAGAGCAGCCAGGCGAGCCCGAGCACCCCGAAGCCGACCCACACACTCGGCTTGAAGGCGATGCCCGAGACCCACTCGACGACCCCGGTCATGACCAGGCCGACCGGGACGAGCGAGTAGGCGGCGATACGGGTCGCGGCCAGGAAGCGCTTGCGGTACGCGGTGATCGCGGCGACGCCCAGGCCGGCCGCGGACACCGCGGAACAGACGGTCTCAGCCAGCATCCGGTCCTCCAGCCTCAGGGACAACGTTCCCCTCCATCCTGCACCGCCGGAGGCCACCGGGGCCACGCCCCCGTGCGACCTCAGGGAGATCTCCGGGACCGGGTCATCCCCAGGTCCCGGTGGGAGCGCGGCCGCAGGGCTGGGAGACTGGCCCCATGAGCGACTCCTCCCCCACCCGCACCGTCGTCCTCGACCTCTGGTGCGAGCTCCAGTGCCCCGACTGCCACACCGCCCTGGACGACGTCAACGCGCTGCGCGAGCGCTACGGCGACCGTCTGGAGCTGCGGCTGCGGCACTTCCCCCTCGAGAAGCACAAGCACGCGCACGCCGCCGCCCAGGCCGCCGAGGAGGCGTTCGAGCAGGGTAAGGGATGGCCGTACGTGGCGGCGGTGCTCGCCGGGACCGGGGAGCTGGCGAAGAAGGGCGAGCCCTTCCTGGTGGAGACCGCGGGTGAACTCGGCCTGGACGCCGAGGAGTTCGACACCGCGCTGATCGACGGGCGCCACATGCTGATCGTCGACGCCGACCAGGCCGAGGGCAAGGCCATCGGCGTGACCGGGACGCCGACGTACGTCATCGACGACCAGCGGCTGGACGGCGGCAAGAGCCAGGAAGGGCTGCGCGGGCGCATCGAGGAGATCGTCGACCGCCTGCTCGCCCAGGCCTGAGCCTCGGGTCGGCCCCCGGGCCAGGCCCGAACCCCCGGACCCGGGTCCGGGGGTTCAGAGCAGCTGCTTGCAGAAGTGCCGCATCTGCGGCTCGTACCCCAGCGACGCGTACAGCCGCAGGGCCGGGACGTTGTCCGCGTACACGTTGAGGCGGATGAGTTCCGCTCCGGCGGCGAGCGCCCGCTGCTCGGCGAGGAGCATCAGCGAGCGGCCGTGCCCCCGCCCCCGGTATGCCTCAGCGACCTCCACATCGAAGACGAAGCCTCCGTCGCGGCCGAGGAACGGGTGGCGCAGCGCCAGCCAGAGCGTGCCCAGGATCGCGTCGTCGCGGGTCAGGACACCCAGGTAGGTGTCGGGGGTGGCGAAACCGTCGGCGAGACTGTCGGCATGGTCCGCGTCGGCCTTGGCCCGGGCCGCTTTCTCGGGAAATCCGCGCCGCGTCAGTCCGCGTACGTAACCGGCCTTGGTGCGGGCCAGCCAGGCGTCGAATTCGCTCGTGGTCATCGCTCTGGCCGAGATGCCGCCTGGCAGTTCCGGGGGCGGTCCGAGCAGCGGTTTGCCCATGCCGATGTTGCGTTCGGTGTAGCCGAGTGCCGCCACCAGCCGCAGCGCCGCCGTGGCGCCGGCCGGGACCGAGATGTCCACGCGGTCGCACCGCCAGCCGCGCAGCACCTCCTCGGCCGCGAGCATGGCGACCGTCGCCCTGCCCCGGCGGCGGTCGGACTCATCGACGGCGACTGCGGCGACGCGGCCCGCCCCCGCCCCGTGGCGGACATCGGTGGCGAGTTCGATCGTGCCGACGGGGCGGCTGTTCACGCACACCTCGTAGCGGCGCGACTTGGCGCCGTCGGCGCCCTGCTGAAGCGGCACGGTCGGCCGCAGAGTTGTGGTCATCACGGGAGTTGTACCCGCCGCGACACCACTCGTCATCCGATTTCGCGGCGCTCTACGGATCCAGGTCCGAAGCGGCCCGCTCGCCGAACACCCGCATGGCCTTGGTCGTCACGGGCCCCGGGGCGTCCGGCAGTTGCCGCGCGTCGACCCGGTGGACCGCCTGCACGTCGCGCAGGGTCGAGGTCAGGAAGATCTCCTCGGCCCGTTCCAGCACGTCCAGTGGCAGGTCTGCCTCCTGCGCGCCCACCCATTCGACGGCCAGCGCGCGGGTGATCCCGGCGAGGCAGCCGCCGGAGACGGGCGGGGTGTACAACTGTCCGTCGAGCACGACGAAGACATTGGATCCGGTGCCTTCGCAGAGCTGCCCGACGGTGTTCGCGAACAGCGCCTCGGAGGCGCCCTGTTCGCGGGCGCGGGCGAGCGCTACGACGTTCTCGGCGTACGACGTGGTCTTGAGCCCGGTCAGCGCGCCACGTTCGTTGCGCGTCCAGGGCACGGTGATCACGGCGGTCGTGTCGGGGCGACGCCCGGCCTCCCCCAGTCCGACGATCAGCGTGGGCCCGGCGTCCCCGCGCTCGGATCCGAGCGGTGAGAGCCCACCGGTGTACGTGATCCGCATCCGGCCGCGCTCCATGGGGTTGGCGGCCAGCACCTCGGCGCAGGCGCGGCGCACCTCGTCGAGGTCCGGCTCGGGCAGGCCGAGCCCGCGGGCCGAGCGCACCAGCCGGTCGAGGTGGCGGGTGAGGGCGAAGGTCCGCCCCCGGGTCGCCTTCACGGTCTCGAAGATGCCGTCTCCCACGGTCAGACCGTGATCGAGTGCGGACACCCGGGCGGCCTCGGCATCCCACAGCCCGCCGTTGACCCAGAGCTTCATGACGCGGTCCTTCCACTTGCCCGATATGTCCCCGACGCTATCGCGAGCAGCCTGCTCGCCTTCAGCTCGGTCTCCTCCCACTCCCGCTCGGGGTCGGAGCCCCAGGTGATGCCCGCCCCCGTACCGAATCGCAGGACCGGGCCGCCGGGGTCGGTGCGGTCGATCCAGAACGTACGTATGCCCACCGCGAGCTCACCGGTGCCGCGGTCCGCGTCCACCCAGCCGATGCCTCCGCAGTACGGTCCGCGCTGCGCGGTCTCCAGCGTCTCGATGATCTTCAGCGCGCTGCTCTTGGGCGCGCCGGTCACCGAGCCGGGCGGGAAGGTGGCGGCCAGCAGAGCGGCCCAGCCGGTGTCGGGGGTGAGTTCGGCGCGCACGGTGGAGACGAGGTGGACGAGGCCGGGGTGCGGCTCGACGGCGCACAGCCGGGGCACGGTGACCGAGCCGGCGACGGCGACCCGCCCCAAGTCGTTGCGGACCAGGTCCACGATCATCACGTTCTCGGCGTGGTCCTTCTCCAGGAGGTCGTCGGCCGTCCGTCCGGTGCCCTTGATCGGCCCGGACTCGACGGTCCTTCCGTCCCTCCTGAGGTAGAGCTCGGGGGACGCGGTGGCGATCTCCACGCCGTGCGCGGGCAGCCGCACGGTGCCGGCGTACGGTGCCGGATTGCCCTGGGCCAGCAGTGCGGCGAGCGCGTCGATGTCGGCGGTGGCGTAACGCGGCAGCGGGGCGGTCAGGACACGGCAGAGGTTCGCCTGGTAGACCTCGCCGGCCGCTATGTGCTCACGGATACGGCGCACACCGTCGGTGTACGCGGCCCGGTCCATGGAAGAAATCCAGCCACCGGCGTCGGGCCCGTGCCACCGGCCGGGCACGGGGGCAGGCCGCGCTTCCCTCCGTACGTCGCCGAAGCGGGCGCACAGCAGCCGTCCCTCGAAGTCCGCGGTGACGGCCCAGAAGCCGGCGGAGTCGAGAGCGGCTGCGTCGCTGGTCACATCGCGCAGATCGGAGGCGACGAGGCCGCCGAAGCGGGCCAGGGGAGGGAGGGCGTGCACGGCTGCGAGTCTATGGTGGGTGGCGGCGTGATGCCCTCGGGGTGAACACAGCGCAGCACGCTGCACAAACGCGTTTTTGTGCTGGCCCGGGAATCCGCTAGAGTTCAACACGTCGCCGGGACACGGAAACGCCCCGGGGCAAGCGGACGTAGCTCAGTTGGTAGAGCGCAACCTTGCCAAGGTTGAGGTCGCCAGTTCGAACCTGGTCGTCCGCTCGGTGTGGGGATCTTCCCGACTCCCTGCACGCACTCCTGGTGGAGTGGCCGAGAGGCGAGGCAACGGCCTGCAAAGCCGTCTACACGGGTTCAAATCCCGTCTCCACCTCCAAGGACGATTAGCTCAGCGGGAGAGCGCTTCCCTGACACGGAAGAGGTCACTGGTTCAATCCCAGTATCGTCCACTGGATTCGCGGCCACAATCGGCCGGGTGTCCGTCCCGCGCGATTAGCTCAGCGGGAGAGCGCTTCCCTGACACGGAAGAGGTCACTGGTTCAATCCCAGTATCGCGCACGCAGTTCGCACCAGCTGTACCTGTATGACGTGCAGTACCTGTATCTTGTGAACGTCCCGCGCGATTAGCTCAGCGGGAGAGCGCTTCCCTGACACGGAAGAGGTCACTGGTTCAATCCCAGTATCGCGCACCAGCAAGAAGCCCCCGACCGTTTCGACGGTCGGGGGCTTCTTCGTGTTCTGTTCTCTTCATGTCCTGGTCACGGCTCATGGCTGATGTCATGAGCCATGAGCTGATCAGGAGGAGAAGAGCATCCGGCCGAAGCCCTTCTGGCGGTGGTGACCGTGCTGGCCGTGGTGGCCGTGCTGCGGGGCGCCCCAGGCGGGTGCGGCGGGAGCCGGGTAGGCCTGCGGGACGGCGGCCGGATACGCCTGCGGGGCCGGCGGTGCGGGCGGTGCCTGCTGCGACCACTGCGACTCGAGGCGGGTCAGCGACTCGAGCTCGCCGTAGTCGAGAAATATCCCGCGGCAACCGCTGCACTGCTCGATCTGGACACCATTGCGGTTGTACGTCTGCATGGGTGCATGGCACTTGGGACACTGCATGGTCGGCTCAACTCCTCGCCGTCGGTTCGGCATCGCCGGAATGTATGCCCGGCGACGGTCCGCTCAGCCTACGACGTGGTCTCGAACCCAAACTCGGGCGGTAGGGCCGCGATTCGGCCACAGGCCTCGATCACCATCTCCTCCACCTCGTCCAGCGGACGGTTCTCGGCGGCCGACTTGGCCAGGGCGAGAGCGGCCGTCTGAACCGTAAGGGCGCGGGCGGGGACGTCGAGTTCGGGCCAGGGGTCGCCGTCCCCGCATACGGCCGGGCCGCCCGCGGCGCGGTAGGAGCCGAGGAAGCGGTCCCAGACTTCGGACGCCAGCAGGCCCGCGGCGTACCAGGCGGCGGGACGGGCCAGGTCCCAGGCGGGGTCGCCGAGGCCCATGTCGTCCACGTCGATCAGCAACCAGGTTCCGTCGGGGGCGGGATGGCGGACGAGCTGACCGAGGTGCAGGTCGCCGTGGCAGAGGGCGGCGGGGCGGCTCGCGGGGGTTGCGGGGTGCGTGAGGTTCGTGGGGTGCGTGGGGCTCGCAGGGGCTTCGTCGCGGGCCCAGGTCGGGAGGCGGGCCCAGGCTCGGAGCACGGAGGCGGTGGCCTGGTGGGGGCCCGCCGCGCCCATACGTGCGACGGCGCGGGCGGCCTTCGCCGGACCGCGCATCGGGGGCAGCGGCCCGGGAAGCGCACCCGGGGGCACCGCGTGCAACCGGGCCAGGAGGGCCCCGGCGTCCTCCCAGGGCGCGGAGTCGGGGTCCTCGGGGTCGACGGGCCGCCCGTACGGCCACAGGCTCAGGGGCCGCCCGTGCAGCAACGTGGTGAGTGCGCCCCGTGCGGCCGGCACCCGCAGCGGGGGCAACAGGATGCCCGCGAGCAGCGGATCGGCGGCCACGGCGATGCGGGCCGAGAGAGCGGGGACGTCCGTGTCCGGGGCGTGCGACTTGGCGACGACATCCCCATGACGTACGACCGTGCCGTCCGGCCGGTCCGCCAGCACGTCGGGCCGCGCACAGGCACAGGGGGCCGCGGCCCGCCGGATGCGTGGCGCCGGCACGGCCACGACGTCATGGGCGACGGCGGCCAGCGCCTGCACGACGGGTACGGTCACGGCGGCGTTCTCCCCCAGGGTGCGGATGCGGATGCGGATATCCGGATGCCGCCCGGGAGCCTACGCGCCGCGACGACAGCATCTCCCCCGAGGCCGCAGCCGGCAGGTAGGCAGAGCCCGGCGTGAAGGCGCATGGCGCGCGGGTGCCTGGAAGGCGCGTCGCTGCCGACGGGCGAAGCCTGCGGGAATCCGCCTGCTGCGGGCGGCAGCCCGCGGCGCGTCCCGACCGAGGATCGACGTCGGGTGAGACCAGGTGTCGGGCGGAGTCCCCACGGCGTCATCTCGCGCATGACTGGGTCGAGGTTCCGCTTACCTGGGCGCGAAAAAGGCGCTGCCCGGACAGCTCCCCAGCTGTCCGGGCAGACGCAGCCGCCCGCCGCACCCCCGTCCCCACGGGGTTGAATGGCCGGATACTCCGGCCCGGTCCGCTCTACCGGGCCAATGGACGCCGCTCAGCGTCCGAGCATCACACCCACGGACGACGCTTGTGTAACCACTGCTTCCCAGCCGCCGAAGACGACTACGAGAAGCACGGCCAGGGGAAGCACCATGGCTGTCGCCACCAACGGGTGGCGCGTACCGGACGGGCGGCCGCCGAACGAGGCGAATGCCCTGCGTCCTTGCGTGCGGATCATTGCCCGCGATGCCGTGTCCGCCATGGTCCCTCCCCTGTCGTATTTGCAGCGGCGGGCATCTGACCTCGGGGGACGAGTGCTCCACCCGCCGCTTGACTTCAACATTAGGGGCGCGGCGCCGGCCGGGCGTCATGCCCGCGTACTGATTGCCGGGCCTCCCGGAGGATGAGCCGGCGCCCAGTGACGTACTCCCCTGGGTGGAGAGCAGGCCCTATGTCTTGGGGTCTTCCCGGAGGGGTCGCTCCTGGTGCTCCGAGGCATCCTCCCTGGGGACCGGCTGCTCGACCAGGGCGAGCACCCTGGTCGCCATGAACCGCGCGGTGCGCACCACCGAGCCGCTGCGGGTGACTTCGCTCACTTCGACCACCCCTCTGCGGACCGCCGTTTCCACCCGGCGGCCTGCCCTGGAGGCCACTACTTCATACGTCCTGGTCGTGTCTCCCGCGTCCACGACTATCTCCACCCGATCACCCTTCATTGATCCAATCCCCCTTCTGCGACGGACCATTGAGATCTCGCACGCGCCGGGGAGCGCGGATCCCGCGCCCCCTGACCACTCTTCAAGTTTCCCACCCGGCACTGACAATCGGTCGATTCACGAGGGCGCGGCCTATGAGCACACCGGCCCGCAGGTACGTAAGCTGTGCCACGTCGAACGGACCGGTCAGCAGCGGGGTGGGGGAGGCCCCACCGGAGGTAGGGGACGGACATGGCGATGATGCGGCTCCGGCGCGAGGACCCGCGTGTCGTCGGCTCGTTCAGGCTTCACCGGCGGCTGGGCGCCGGGGGCATGGGCGTCGTATATCTGGGCTCAGACCGGCGCGGTCAGCGGGTCGCCCTGAAAGTGATCCGGCCGGACCTGGCGGAGGATCAGGAATTCAGGTCGCGCTTCGCCCGCGAGGTGTCCGCAGCGCGGCGCATCCGCGGCGGCTGTACGGCGCGGCTGGTGGCAGCCGATCTGGAGGCCGACCGGCCTTGGTTCGCGACGCAGTACGTGCCCGGTCCTTCGCTGCACGACAAAGTCGCCGAAGAGGGTCCGCTGCCCGCTTCCGAGGTGGCCTCGATCGGTGCGGCGCTCTCGGAGGGGCTGCTGGCCGTGCACGAGGCCGGTGTCGTCCACCGGGACCTCAAGCCCTCGAACATCCTGCTGTCGCCCAAGGGCCCGCGGATCATCGACTTCGGCATCGCCTGGGCGACCGGCGCGAGCACTCTCACGCACGTGGGTACGGCGGTGGGCTCCCCCGGATTCCTCGCGCCCGAGCAGGTCAGGGGCGCGGCGGTCACGCCGGCCACGGACGTCTTCGCGCTGGGCGCCACTCTCGCGTACGCCGCGACCGCCGATTCGCCCTTCGGGCAGGGCAGTTCCGAAGTCATGCTCTACCGGGTGGTGCACGAGGAGCCGCAGTTGCTGGGGGTGCCCGATGCGCTGGCGCCGCTGGTGCAGGCCTGCCTCGCCAAGGACCCGGAGGAGCGTCCCAGCACGCTGCAGCTCTCGATGCGGCTCAAGGAGATCGCCGCGCGGGAGGCCCAGGGGGGCGGTGAGAGCCGGCCGCACGCCCAGCGGGTCGACCAGGAAAGGCCGACCGGGCGGCTCGCCGAGCGGTATGCCGAGCAGGACACCCAGCAGGGGCGTGCGACCGGCCCGCACGCTACCCGCGCGCAGGCCCCGCGCTCCTCGTCGGCGCGCACAGGTTCACGCCCCCCGCAGGCCCGCAACACGACACGCTCCGGTTCGCGCACGGGTGGGCGGCCCGGCACCAGGCCCGGCACGCGGACCGCTTCGGGCGTGCGGCGCCCGGCGAATCCGCGACTGCTGCGACAGCGCATCGTCGTGTTCGTCGTGGTGACGCTGATGGTGGCGCTGGGGATCGCGGCGGCTCAGGGGTGCCAGGGACCGGCCCAGGGACTCGGCGTGCAGCAGCAGGGGCCCGGGGCCGACGGGGTGCAGAGCTCGTACGGCCCTCGGCTCCGCTGAGCGGGCGGCAGGCCGGGGTGGCCTGTTTGTCTGTCTGTCTTGGGTCAGGCTGTCTGTCTTGGGTCAGGCTGTTTGCGTGCCTGGTCAGGCTGTTTGCCTTGGATCAGGACTGCGGGCGGCCCGACGCCACCGCGTAGAACGCGACCGCCGCGGCCGCGCCCACGTTCAGTGAGTCCACGCCGTGCGCCATCGGGATACGTACCCACTCGTCGGCCGCGACCAGCGCCCGGGTGGACAGTCCGTCGCCCTCCGCGCCGAGCATCAGCGCCACCCGGTCGAGACGGTGCGGGGCAGCTTCGTCGATCGACGAAGCCTTCGCGTCCGGAGTGAGGGCGAGCAGCTTGAAGCCCGCCTCCCGTACCGCTTCCAGGTCCTTCGGCCAGGCCTCCAGCCGCGCGTACGGCACCGAGAACACCGCGCCCATGGAGACCTTGACCGAGCGGCGGTAGAGCGGGTCGGCGCAGTCCGGGGAGAGCAGTACCGCGTCCATGCCCAGGGCGGCCGCGCTGCGGAAGATCGCGCCGACCATCGGCACGGCTGGAAGACAGCAGGGCTCACGGTCGTCGAGCGGCAGTCGCTACTCCTCCGCTATGGCCTGGACTGGTCCTACGACGAGATCGGCGCCGTACGAGACGTGCGGAAGCAGTCTGCTCAGCAGGCAACCGAGCGGGCGGTGGGCAAGTTGGCGGCCCACCTGAACGGCGAGTTGTACATCGACGGATACGACGCTGAGGTCGAGTTGGCCGACGCGTAAGCACTCATAGCTGGGGCGCCCCCTGCTGCGATTCCCTCCGGTCATCCGGGAAGTCGAAGAGGCCGATGATCGCGACTCCAATGCCGCAAATCACCAGGAAAGCAGCACCGCCAGCCGAAACGCTCGCCAGCACCGACGCACCCAGGGCGGCGGTCACAACCCCTGAAGCCAGGCCGAGGAAGAGCGAAAGCGTGATGCAGAAGGCGACTGCGTAGACCTTCTTCTGAGTGGCACTCACCGGACTGATCTCCCGAACAAATCGAGGGGCCGGGGAGAACATGACAGTCTCGACCAGCCACCTATGACAGGTGGACAGACTCGCGCGAAGGCCATCCCGCAAGGATGGCGTCTCCGGAGGAGTCGCAGGTCGAGATCTGTCGCCAGCCGCCGACAAAGCTCGGCGGTGCATTCACTGATCGCAGTCCAGTGAACGGATTAAGCGATGCAAGCGAAGCGATACGAGCGAAGCGATACGAGCGACCGGCTGGAATTAGCCGCTCTAGTGAGAGCGCGGGGGTGATGGACCCGCAACTTCGCTACGCCCACACCATACCGGACGAGACGAGTCGCACCCAAATACCCACCTAACTGCGAGAGTTGGGCACGACGACCTGACGTGGACACCTGCCCGATACGATGATCTTTCCAAGGGGAGGGGTTTTCGTGGGGATCATTCGCAAGAGCATGTCCGTCACCACGCTGGGTGTCGTGGACTTCCGTTCCGACAAGGAGCGCACGGCCGCCTACGCCAAGGCGACGAAGAAGCAGGCCAAGTTGCAGACCAAGCTGATGAAGCAGCAGGCGAAGCTCGCTAAGAAGATGCACGGCTGACACAGCACGACGAGAGCCCCCTGGCCTGATGGCCAGGGGGCTCTTTCCTCGTTCCGGGGTTAGCTCAGCGCTTTCCCGACCTCGTAGATCGTGGGCCGGTTCTCCGGCTTGTAGTTGAGCATCTCTCGAACCAACGCGGCGAACCGTCCTGGCATGGTCACGGCCGTGCGCCGACCGTCCACGATCGCGCGACGTTGGGCGGGGCGGGGGGCGTTGTCGGGGTAGTCGACCACGCGCCGTCCGGTGGCGGAGATGAGAAGGGAGGCGCCGAGTGCATAGATGTCGGCCGCCGGTGTCGGCTCCGCCTCTCCGGTGTCGAGCACGCTGCGGGAGATCTCCGGCGCCTCGTAGTGGACTAGACATCCGCGAACGGAAAGTCGATCGCCTTCGGTACGCGCCCGCCACGGGCCAGCGCGAGGTCGATGAGGTGTGTTCGCTGCGGCCCGACGATGAAGTGGGCCGGCTGCACGTCTCCGTGGGCCCACCCCTTGAAGTGGAGTTCGGCCAGGGCCTGGACGCAATCCAAGGCCACGCTTACCTGCGGTTCGAACGACGCCCCCGGAGCGCGGCACGGCTCCCACAGCCGATACAGATCGGGCCCCTCGTACCACGGCTGAATGTTCCACGTTCCGTGCTCCCACTCGCCGTACGCGATGTCGTCGACGTCGAGTTGGTAGAGAACGTTCCCCTCGCGCATGGGCGCCAGCGCCGTCCAGGGTTGGGCGGGCCACTCAAGTGTCGCTTCGATCGGGTATCCGAGCTTCACGGCGTACTGGCCGCTACGGTTCTCCACCTGCCAGACCGTGGAACCGCGGCGGTTGAGTACGAGGCGCTGACTCGTGGGCATCAGCGCATCGAGCACCACGATCGGCAGTTCGTGGGTTGAGTCCGACAAGATTCCTACTCCTTCCATGCGGACGCGGCCGACCCAGGGTGCAGGCCGGCCGCGTCCTATCGGCAGAGTGCCACCTAGTAGGGGCGCCCGTCGTCTGAATCGCATTGGGCTGCGTTGGTGCCGTCGACTTCCCACAGTCCGTCGAAGACCTGGAAGCCCGCGGCCTTCATCGCGCGAGCGCTGGCGGTGACGCGCTCCAGCGGACGCCCGCCCTCGACGGGGGCAGAGGCCGGTGTGTGGTGCAGGAATCGGCCGGCGACGCGGTCACAGAACGCGTGGTGCTCCCTGGTGTGGAGGATGAAGGCGTGAAGCCCCTTGTCCACGTCATCGCTGGGCATCATCGAAGCCGTGGCGGTGGCGCTGGTGGCCACGAAGGCGATGGCCTGGTCCGCGATCCGCTCGGCGCGCTCGGGGGTTTCGCCGTCGTGGAGCATCACGAAGTTCGTGATGCTGCCGAACAGTGCTTCGTCGACAAGCCCTCGGCCAGCCTTGATGTCGTTCGCTACTGCGGTCATGCGCGTTCCCCTCACATAGGAGTGGTGCACTGCGCTTTGCTCCCCGCCCCGACCGCCGAGCAGAGCTCAAGGGCGGCCGGGGCGGGCGTGGGAGGGTCCGCCCCACACGGGCGTGGGGAGCCGTGCGGCTGCCGCGTGGGGCGGACCCGGCTTAGGGGGTCAGCGGTTTGGCTGTCCGACGATCGCCAATGTGATGACGAGACCTATCGAGGCGCCAATCGCGATGATCAAGAGGGGGCCGGCCAGGCGGTAGACCGCTCGTCTGATCACGAGGACATCCAGGACCGCCAGGGGCGAGTGATCAGCTCGCGATACGTGCAGTGGGAGGGGTTTCGGCCCGAGTGGCTCAGAGCCCACGCCTGCGGCTCGTCCCACCCCTCTGAACGCTCCGACTCCTCGGAGCACACGACGCACTGCATGGCGTACGTCAGCGGCTCTGCGTCCGGCTCCTCGTCCGGGGCGAGATGCCACTGCACAGACCTGATGACGCCTCGCGGCGGTGCCGTCCCCGTCACGGCTTGTGCTTGGAGTGATAGTTGACCACCCCGACGCGGGCGCTCAGAGCCTCTATCGAGCTGAGCTCCACAAGGTCGTCAGGGTCGGCATCCCAATGCTCATCACTGGACAAGGCATGTAAGCGGACCGGGCCCTCGGGGGCACGCTGAACTACACCGACGCGGCCGGTGTCCGTATCCCTCATCACCGAGCCGGTCTCAAAGCGGGGCTCGGTTTGCTGGTTGCTCGCCATAATGACGAAGTTACGAGCCGCGAGAACAGACGACCAGGCACGCCTCGTGTTAGTTCCCTGACGCTCCGACAGAAAGTGCTACGGAGGGTAGTAGTTACCCGGCGACGCCCAAATGAGAGGCCATTTCGCGCATGTCCTGAGTCAGCGTTCGCTTGCGTCGGCCAAGAATGTCCAGCATGACGTACCGAGCCATGGCCTGGTGCTTCAGCCACTCAGGCGACGAGCGACGAATCGTGTTCAGCTCATCCATCGAGTCCTGATGCGACCCGAGCGTGGCGTGAGCCTTCGCAACGTCGAGCCGGTGTCGGTCCCAGTTATTCGCACTCGGCCGACCAAACCGCTTCAGCGCCTTCTGTCCCACGGGGCCATCGTCTGCCCGGCGGAGCACGCCGCGCGCGTCCCCGATCAGGGCCAGGTCTTCAATTGCCTTAGCCTCAGCGGTCACCGGCCCGAAGGTGGTCCAGTGCTCCCGAAAGTTGACATGCTCGGCATCCAGAGCGCTCGCAGCCGTCGCGGTCATGCGTCGAGCCTGTTTGGCGACGTCCGGCCGGTTGTTGCGCATTGCGGCGGAGGCTACGCGCTGGAGTAGCTCGCCCCAAAGCGCGAGTTGGCCGGGGGTGGCGCTGGAGATGCGAGGTTCGATCTCTGCGGCTGTGACTGTGGCCAGACGCTCGGCTTCATCGAAGCGGTCCTGGCGTAGGAGGAGCCAACCCATGCCGACGACGCCTGTAGCGGCAATGTGCTTCTCGCCTGCTTCGCGGGCATCCCTGATGCCCAACGAGAGGGCGTGGTAGGCCATGTCGTAGCGCCTGACCTGAGTGAGGTACTTCCCAGTCAGCAGGAAAGCGCTGGCGCGCACGACGATGGCCTTCTGGCGTGCGTCGTCGTCTTCCGCAAGAGAGACAGCGGCTTCAGCATTGAGCAAAATGCCGGGAAGCCGCTTGGCCACACTGTCGTAGCGATCAGAGTGGTACAGGGCGTGGCTGTCGTCGATGTCGTGCTGAATGACGGCCAGGGTGGGCACCTGTTCGGCCTCGACGAGCACTTCCCGCAGGCCAATCGGCGGCATGAGCGCCCGGCGCAGCTCGGAGAGCTTCGGGCCATCGCCCGCATTCACGTGGATCGGCTCGGGCGCCTCAGTAGCGAACAGGCTGGATGTGGTGGTGCCTAAAGCCCGCGCGAGCATGTGAAGAGTCTCGACCTGGACGTTTCCGCCCTGCTCGACCTTACGGATCACGCCCACGGACAGGCCCGCCGCCTCGGCGAGTTGCTCCTGACTCATCCCTGCCCGGCGACGATGATTGCGGACGTTCTCTTGCAGCGACGACATCGAAATCACCTCGCCTTCAGCGTACGCGCTTTGGGGAACTGGCGATGGTCTCTGTCTCGCTGGGAGCGCGTACCTACGCCCCCGATCTCGGGTATTAGGCGGTCCGGGGCCGTGTCGCGTAGAAGGCCACGGCAGACGCCGCCGCGACGTTCAGCGAGTCGACTCCAGCCTGCATCGGGATGCGGACGTGTTCGTCGGCCGCCATGAGTGCTTCCTGCGTAAGCCCGTCTCCCTCCGTGCCGAAGATCAAGGCCAATTTGTCGTAGTCCCGCGCGGCGATCTCATCAAGGGGGATCGCCTTCTCGCTCAAGCAGAGTGCGGCTGTGGTGTATCCGGCCTGGCGCAAGAGCTCGGCACCCTTCGGCCATGACTCCAGGCGCGTCCATGGAACCTGGAAGACCGCGCCCATGGAGACCTTCACTGCGCGCCGGTAGAAGGGGTCGGCGCAGCGCGGGGTGAGGAGCACCGCATCGATGCCGAGAGCTGCTGCGTTACGGAAGGCGGCCCCCAAGTTGGCGTGATCGACGATGTCTTCGAACACGGCGACCCGTTGACCTGCATGCTTTTGCAGACCCAAAGGGACAATGGTGCCGATGTTCGTGTGGTCGTTGACCGCCTCCATCACGACGATCCGCCGGGCGCTGCGGAGCAGCTCGTCGGCTTCCGGGAGTGGCTTGCGCTGCATGGAGGCGAGGGCGCCGCGGTGCACGTGGTAGCCGGTGACGCGTTCGGCCAGGTCGGGGCTGACGGCGTACACCGGGGCCGGGACCTCGTCGATGACATCACGCATGACGTCGACCCACTTGGCCGAGAGCAGCATCGAGCGCATCGTGTAGCCGGTCTGTCTGGCGCGCCTGATCACCTTCTCGCCCTCGGCGATGAAGAGGCCCTCGGCGGGTTCGCGCTTGCGCCGGAGTTCGACATCGGTCAAGCCCGTGTAGTCGCTCAGGCGCGGGTCGTCGGGGTCGTCGATGGAGATGAGATCAGCCACAGGGAGATACTGCCTTGTCGTGGGTGCGGTGCCAACGGCCGGGACGGAGATGCGTTACCGGGGGTTACTGGCCGCCTCGTGCTTTTTTGGCCGCCGCCTCGTACTTCGTCCCCACCGTGACGACATCGCCGATGACGATGACGGCGGGCGGGCGTACGTCCTCGGCCTTGGCCGTCTCGGCGACCGTCGCCAGCGTCGCGTCGACGCGGCGCTGGGTCGCCATCGTGCCCTCCTGGACGATCGCCACGGGGGTCTCGGGCGAGCGGCCGTACGCCGTGAGGGCGGCGGCGATCGCGCCGATCCGCTCAACGGCCATCAGCAGCACGAGGGTGCCGCGGAGCCCCGCGACCGCCTTCCAGTCGACGAGCGAACGCGGGTCCTCGGGGGCCACGTGGCCGCTGATCACCGTGAACTCGTGCGCGACGCCCCGGTGGGTGACGGGGATTCCGGCCGCGCCCGGGACGCTGATGGAGCTGGAGATGCCGGGGACCACGGTGCACGGGATGCCGGCTTCGGCGAGGGCCTCGGCCTCCTCCATGCCACGGCCGAAGACGAAGGGGTCGCCGCCCTTGAGACGTACGACGGCCTTGCCCGCCCTGGCGTGCTCGATAAGGGCGTTGTTGATGGCCTCCTGGGCCATGAAGCGGCCGTACGGGATCTTCGCTGCGTCGATCACCTCGACGTGCGGCGGGAGTTCGTCGAGGAGGTCGCGCGGGCCGAGCCGGTCGGCGATGACGACGTCCGCCTCGGCTAGCAGGCGGCGGCCGCGGACCGTGATCAGGTCCGGGTCGCCGGGGCCGCCGCCGACCAGGGCCACGCCCGGGGTGCGGTCGCGGTGGTGCGGCGCGACGAGGGTGCCGTCGCGCAGGCCCTCGACGATCGCGTCGCGGACGGCGGCGGAGCGGCGGGGGTCTCGGCCGGTGAGAACCGCTACGGTTACGCCCTCGCTGCGGCCGGTGGCCGGGGTCCAGGCGGTGGCCGCCTCGGCGTCGTCGCTGCGTACGCACCAGGTCTTGGTGCGGTCGGCTTCGGCGGACGCGGCGTTGTTCGCGTCGGTGTCGGTGGACGCGATCAGGGCGTACCAGGCGTCGGCCAGGTCTCCGTCGGCGTACGGGCGGCGCTCCCAGCGGATCTCGCCCGCCTCGGCCATCGCCTCGACGGACGGGGTGGCGGAGGGCGACACGAGAACGATGTCGGCGCCGGACGCGATGAGCGCCGGGAGGCGGCGCTGGGCGACCTGGCCACCGCCGACCACCACGACCCGCCGCCCGGCCAGGCGGAGTCCGACGGGGTAGGCGGGGTGCGGGTCGCCTGCGGCGGCGTGCGCGGTCATGACGTGCGGCTCCTCGGGCGGGGCAGAGTGCGGGGCGGGGCCGCCACGGCGGTGGAGCGGCGCTGGTGGGGCGGTGTTCTAGCCCTCTGCGAATACCTTACGGGCCCCGGGGCGCGGGGGTCTCGGTCGGTCGGGCGGGGGTGGGCGTGCAGGTGGCTCCGGGGGGCGGTGCCGTGTCGGGGCGTCTCCTCGGGCGCCGAACGGTCCGGCACTGCTGCGTCCGG
>NZ_JASITA010000029.1 GCF_030063415.1 Streptomyces sp. H27-C3
AATGCACCGTCCCTCGCTCCACAGCACGATTCACCACCCCCGCAGACGTGGCCGCCTACCTCGATGCCTACGGCACCGAACCCCCGGACAACATCAAACACGCATGTTGAATCTCTGCGAGCCCTAACGACCTCCCCCGCGATACGGAGCGGGCTCCCGGCGTCCTGCGACTCCGCTCGCTGATCCACTCCCTATCGCGGGGGAGGTCGTTAACCGCACCAGAGAAGGAGATTCCCCATGACCGACAGCGGAAAGCACAGCGGTCAGCCCTCCGACAAGCCGTGGACTCCCCCGAGCCCCTCGGAGCCGAGTCCTGACGGGTCGGGGCCGAAGAAGTGATCCCTCCGCGCGCACAGGAAGGTCACGCCGCCCTCATTCGGTCACTGGACGAGCGCGGCCTCCTGCCCCCGCCCTGGCGGCAGGTGTGGGAGAAGCTGCCGCGTCACCGCTTCGTCCCGCGCGAGATCTGGCGGCAGGGCCCGGAACGGTGCGAGCCCGTCGAGACGGACGACGACTGGTGTGACCTCGTCAGTAGCGACGAGCCAGTGGTCATTCAGGTGGACGACGGGAAGGAGGACGGGCCGGGCGTGGCCACCTCGTCCAACTCGATGCCGTCCATGGTCGCCAAGATGCTCGGCCTTCTCCAGGTCGAGCATGATGACCGGGTTCTGGAGATCGGCACGGCATCAGGGCACGTGGCAGCTCTGCTGGCCGAGCGCCTCGGGGATCGCAACGTCCACAGCGTCGAGATCGACCCGCTCATGGCTGCCATGGCGGCCGAGCACCTGCGCGCGATCGGGTGCGTGCCGAACCTCCGGCTCGGTGACGGAGAGGAGGGTTGGCCGGACAAGGCACCCTTCGACCGGCTCATCTCCACCTGCTCGCTCCGGCGTGTGCCGTACGCGTTCGTGGAGCAGGTCCGGCCCGGCGGCACCATCGTGGCTCCGCTGTACCGCGACTTCTGGAGCGGCGCCTTGGTCCAGCTCACCGTCCAGGCGGACGGACGGGCATGGGGGCACTTTCAGGGCGGGGCCTCGTACATGCCGATGCGCTCTCAGCGGGCGGCGGCAACCGTAGAGGTCGACTCCTCCACAGCTCGCTCCCGGAGCGCCGGCCTGGACCCCGAGGAGCTGCTGTCTCTGGGCTTCGCCCTGTACGCGGGGGCCCGCCTTCCGGGTGTCTGGATGCAGCACACCCGGACCGACGGCACCGTCCACGTGTGGGCACGTGGCGAGGACGGGTCTGCGACCTCCACCGCGACGGGCGAAGACGTCTGGCAGTACGGTCCGCGCGACCTGTGGACGGAGATCGAGGTCGTACACCGCGAGTACGTCGCCATCGGCAGACCCGACGCCGGGAGCTTCGGCCTCACCGTCACACCCGGGGGACAGCACACCTGGATGCACCGGCCGGAGGCGGTCGTGTCCCCCTTGAGGGACGGCATCTACCGCTGACTTCCCGCGCCGGGCCGGGCCGGCGCGGGAAGCCCCAGGCGTCACACGTCCAGTTGGTCCGCCACCGCTCGCAGGAGGCCCGCGATCTGTTTGCCCGCCGCCTTGTCCGGGTAGCGGCCGCGCTCCAGCATCGGCGTGATGTTCTCCAGGAGCGTCGTCAGGTCCTGCACGATCGACGCCAGCTCGTCCGGCTTGCGCCGCTGCGCCGCGGCGACCGACGGGGTCGGGTCGAGGATGGTGACGGACAGCGCCTGGTCACCGCGCTGGCCCGCCACGACGCCGAATTCGACGCGCTGGCCGGGCTTCAGGGCGTCGACTCCGGCAGGGAGCACCGAGGAGTGAACGAAGACGTCGCCGCCGTCGTCGCGGGAGAGGAAGCCGAAGCCCTTCTCCGAGTTGAACCACTTGACCTTGCCGCTGGGCACGTCTGTCCTCGTCCTCGTACTCGTCGGGTCCCGGCCGAACCGGGAAACGGGAAAACGGCTCTGGATAGCAGTACAGCGGGTCGCAAGACCCGCTCCCACCAAGGCTAATGGTCCAGAGGCTGGTGACAAGACGTCGCCGGATTGTTCCTCCGGGCAGGGAACTACCCTGACGGAGTGAGTAATGAAACCCAGGCGGCCAAGGCCGACTCAGGCGACCGGCTGGTTCGGGTCGGTGCGATCGTTTTCTTCGTCGGCGCACTGGCCACACTGGTCACGGTGGCCCCACTGTTCCTCGGTACCGGCCCGTTCCCGCCCGTGGCATACGCCGTGTGCATGCTGATGGGCCTCGGCTTTGTGATCGCCGCCGCCGGAGTGCTGCAATCGATCGCCGTGCAGCGCCGGCAGGCTCGCGCCGTGCGGTAAGCCGTGCCGTAAACCGCCGTCAGGTCCGCGCCGTGCGGTGGCCGAGCAGCCAGTCCGGGAACGCGACGAGGTCCGCCAGGACCACGTCCGCGCCCGCCTCACGCAGTTCGTCCGCCGTGCAGGGCCCGGTCGGCACGGCCACGGCCAGGGCGTCCGCCGCGTGTGCCCCGCGCACATCCCCGGTGTGGTCGCCGACGTACACCGACGCGCCGTGCTCGCGCAGCGCCTCCGCCTTGGCCTCCGCCCACAGCCAGCCGACGACCGCGTCCGGCTCGATACCCAGGTGCTCCAGGTGGAGCTTGGCGTTCGGCTCGTGCTTCGCCGTCACCACGATCGCCCGGCCGCCCGCGGCCCGTACCGCCGCGACCGCCTCCTTCGCGCCCGCCATGGCGAGGGTCGGCTCGATCGCGTACGCCGGGTAGATCTCCCGGTAGCGGTCGACCATCGCCTGGATCTGCTCGTCGGGGAACCAGTGCGCCATCTCCTGCTCCAGCGGCGGCCCGAGCCGGGTGACGGCGAGATCCGCGTCGATGTGCACCCCCGTCTCCGCGGACAGTGCCAGGTAGGCGGCCCTGATGCCGGGCCGGGAGTCGATCAGTGTCATGTCGAGGTCGAATCCGACCGTCAGTGGAAGCTCTGTCGCGGGAACCATGGGAGCCATGGGAGCCATTGTGCCGACCCGGCTGACCGGCCCCACCCGTACACTTAGCCAAGCCTTACCACCCTTCGGATTGGGTCAGATGCAAGCCGCCAGCCACCCCAGACGCGCTCTGGTGACCCGTCGCATCGGTTGGACGACCGTGGCCGTGGTGGCGCTGCTGCTCTCGGTCCTGCTGAGCCTCGCGGTCGGGGCGCGGACTATCGACGACGCCGATGTCATCTTCCACTCGACGTACGGCGACCCGAAGAAGTCCAAGGAGACGCAGACGCTGAGCGGCGGTCTCTGGAAGAACATGCCCGCGGTGAAGGCCGGCGAGGTCTTCGGCGTCGACGACCAGCTGTGGATCCAGGGCATCGGATACACCGCGGCCGGCGAGATCCTCGACGAGCTCCAGGCCGACCTGACGAAGTAGGTCCGTCCTCCGGGCTACCGCCCCCGCACCCGCCGCGCCCGGCCCCCGGTCACCGCCTCCACCACACCGGTTGGCCGGTCACCGCCTCCGCGCCCGCCACACGAGGTACAGCGCGGAGGCGACCGCCGCGGCCCGCAGGATCACCGGCCACGTCTCCGAAAGCGCCGCGCCCATCGCGTCCTTCGCGATCGGCTCGCCCCACCGCCCGTCGAACCGGCCCCACAGCCAGAGCACACCGCCCGCGGCGACCAGGCCCGGCAGGCCCAGCACGATCCACTTCGCCTCGGCGCGGCTGACCCCGCGCGAGGCGTACGCGAGCAGCCAGCCGGCGCCGAGCACGACCAGGTTGCCGATGGCGGCGCCGACGACGAGCAGGGCGGCGGCCGTCAGGAGCAGGACGTTCGCGCGCGGGCGCAGCACCTCGGCCTCGGTGACGACAACGGCCCCGCGGCGCCGGAACCTCGGACGCCTGCGGCGCGGGACGTCGTCCGCGCCCGTTACGTCGTCCCCGTACTCGTTCTCGGAGTCGCCGTCCGCGTTCTCGTCGTTCTCATCGTTCTCATCGGGCGGGGGCTTGAGTATTTCGGGGATCTCCACGCCGCCCACGAAGCCGGGCACCGAGATGCCCGCTCCGAACGGGCCCGGTTCGACCCGCCACCAGTCGGGCTCGCTGCCCTGCGGGCCGAGCTCGTCGGTGCCGGCGAGATGCGGCGGCGACGCGGCGGTCGACGGGGCCGACTCCACGGGCACGTCGGTGTCCGCCGTGCCACGCGGTCGGGGGATTCGGCGGGTCCGTCCAACACGCCCCGCCCGGCCCGACTCCTTGTCCCGCTGCTCCGGCAGCGCGACCGGCTTCGTCGCAGGTCCGGGCAGGGTCCCGGACGCCGCCGCCTGTACGAGCTCGCCGGGGGATCCCATTCTGCCGATGATCCGCCGCACCGTGGCGGGGCTGTCCGTGCCATGCTTCGAGCGCTGGTGGTCAATCTGGTCACGCAGGGTCGCCACCAACCGCATCCGTGTCCCCGAGGGCAGCTGATGTCGCTGGGCCAGGTCGCCGACCCGGCTCAGAAAGTCGTAGACGAGCTGATCGCTCTCGATCCCCACCGGCGGTCCGTCCCCTCACCCTCCATCTGCCCTGCACCGACCGTAGCGCCACACCGGCTAACGTGGGGCGGATGGGGACCAGCGAGCGCAACCGGGAGGCGCACGTGTCCGAAGGAACAGGCACTACGCCACCACGCAGCCGCGCGGAGGCCCCGAAGTCCGGCGCCGGCGCGACCAGCACTACGCAAGGTACTGCCACGCCCATGCCCACTTCCGCACCCGTATCGGCACCCCGCACTCTCGCGGAAGCCCTGCGCCCCCGCTCCGACGCGTCCCTCACCGCGCTGCTGCGCGCCCGCCCGGACCTGCTGTCGCCGGTACCGAACGACCTGAGCCAGCTCGCCACCCGGGCCGCCACCCGCGCCTCCGTCGTGCGTGCGCTGGAGCGGCTCGACCGGTTCACGCTGCAGACCGCGGAGGCGCTCGCCGTGTCCCCGGACCCCGCCCCGTACGAGACGCTCCGCGACCTCATGACCGGCGACGAGGGCGACCCCCGGATCGCCGACGCGGTTCCGGTCGCGGTGGCCACGCTGCGTGAACAGGCGCTGCTGTGGGGGGCGAACGACCGGCTGCGACTGGTGCGTACCGCCCGCGAACTCCTCGCGCCGTCACCGACGCACCCGTCCCCCACCGGTCTGGGCCCGACCGTGGCCGAGGCGACCGCGGGGACGGGCATGTCGCCGACCCGGCTGCAGGAGATCATGGCCGCCGCCGGGCTGCCCACCACCCATGACCCGGTGTCCGCCATCAGCGCCCTGACCTCGCTGTTCACCGACCGCGACCGGATGTCGGCGCTGCTCGACACGGCACCGCCCGAGGCCCTGATGGTGCTGGAGCGGCTGGTCTGGGGCCCGCCGTACGGCGAGGTCACCTCCGACCCGACGCCGCCCGTACGGTGGCTGCGCGACCGGGGTCTGCTGCTGCCCACCAGCCCCCGCACGGTGGTCCTGCCGCGTGAGGCCGCGCTGCACATGCGGGGCGGGCGCGCGCACCGCTCGGCCGAGCCCGCGCCGCCCGCCGTGGTGGCCGCCGCCGAATACCGTCCACAGGTGGTGGACGGCACGGCCGCCGGTCAGGCGTACGCCGCGCTGTCGACCATCGAGGACCTTCTCAAGGACTGGAACGAGGGCGGCCCCGCCGTCATGCGCTCCGGCGGCCTGAGCGTCCGCGACCTCAAGCGGACCGCCGCCGCGCTGTCCATGCCGGAGCCGATGGCGGCCTTCTGGGTCGAACTCGCCTACGCGGCGGGCCTGCTGGCCCCCGACGGCGAGGCCGACGAGCGGTACGCGGCGACCCCCGCGTACGACGAGTGGCTCGGCCTCCCCCCGCAGGACCGCTGGACCCGCATCGCCTCCGCCTGGCTGTACGCGACCCGCACCGCGGGCCTGATCGGCGGCCAGGACGCGAAGGGCCGCGCGCTCGCCGCGCTCGGCCCCGAGCTGGACCGTTCGGCGGCCCCCGAGGTGCGCCGCCGCGTCCTCGACCTGCTCGCCTCGCTCCCGGAGGCAGCCGCGCCCGCCCCGGAAACGGTGCTGGCCCGGCTGCGCTGGGAGCGTCCGCTGCGGGCGGCGAACGCGCAGTCGGCCCAGGGGGGCGTATCCGCGAACACCAGCGGCGACCTGCGCTCCCGGATGGCCCTGTGGACCCTCAACGAGGCCGAGCTCATTGGCTTCACCGGCCGCGGCGCGTTGTCCGGCCACGGCCGTGCGCTGCTGGGACACGCCACGGCGACGGACGGCGCGCGGGGTGCCGCGACGCCGGGTGCGGTGCGGCCCGCCGGTCGCGCCCCCGCCCAGTCCACCGGCCGCCCCCCGGGGCAGCCCCCCGCCCAGTCCGCCGGGCAGGCGCTCGGCCAGGCGGGCGCCGCCGCGCGGACACCCGCGCAGATCTCCGCGGCCGAGAGCGCCGCGGCGGCCGTACGCGCCGCGGACCTCCTCGCGCCGCTCATCCCCATGCCGCTGGACCACGTACTCCTGCAGGCCGACCTCACCGCCGTCGCGCCCGGCCCCCTCCAGCGGCCGCTGGCCGAGACGCTCGGGGTGCTCGCGGACGTCGAGTCGAAGGGCGGGGCGACCGTCTACCGGTTCACGCCCGCGTCCGTACGCCGTGCGCTCGACGCCGGGCTGACCGCGTCCGACCTGCACACCTTCCTGACCGACCACAGCCGCACGCCGGTGCCGCAGCCGCTCAGCTACCTCATCGACGACGTGGCGAGGAAGCACGGGCATCTGCGGGTCGGTTCGGCCTGTGCGTATGTGCGCTGCGACGACGACGCGATGCTCGGCGAGATCCTCGCCGACAAGCGGTCGCAGCCGCTGGGGCTGCGCCGCCTCGCTCCCACCGTACTGGCCGCGCAGACCGACCCGGTGACGCTTCTCGACGGTCTGCGCGCGATGGGCTTCGCGCCCGCCGCGGAGTCCGTGTCCGGCGACGTGATGATCACCCGCGCCGACGCGTACCGCACCCCGCCGCGCACGGCGCCCGTGCCCGTCCCCGAGGGCCCGCCGACCCCCGACGACACCCTGCTGAGCGCGGCACTGCGGGCGATCCGGGCCGGGGACATGGCGTCGACGGCGGTACGCAAGGTCAGCCCGGCGGTGGCGGCGGCAGCGGGCACGGGCAGCCCCGACATCGGCACGGCCACGGGCGGCGGCGTCCTGCCCCGCACCACATCCGCGGAGACCCTGGCCACCGTCCAGGCGGCGGCGCTCACCGGGTCCGCGGTGTGGATCGGGTACGTCAACGCGGACGGGGCGGCGAGTCAGCGGGTCATCGCTCCGGTGCGGGTCGAGGGCGGGTTCGTGACGGCGTACGACCACACGGCGGACGAGGTCCGCACGTATCCGCTGCACCGGATCACGGGTGTGGCGGAGCTGGTGGACGTGCCGTAGATCGGGCCGGGGGTGGGGGCGCCCGCAGCGGGCTGTTCCCCTCCCCGCCTCTTCCCGAAGTCCTCAAACGCCGGACGGGCTGAAAGGAATCTTTCAGCCCGTCCGGCGTTTGAGGACACGCCTGCTGGCCGTCCGGGGTCCGGGGCTTGCCCCCCCACCCGGCGGCAGCCGCGAAGTGTCACAGCCGGGAATGGGGTGGGTAGGGGAACAAGCCCCGCGCAGCGGCTAAGCCTTGTCCGCCCGCACCTTCGCCCCGGGCTTCCTCGCCCACGGCTTCCTCGTACCGGGCTTCCTCGCCCACGACTTCTTCGTGCCAGGCTTCTTCGCCCACGGCTTCCTCGTACCAGGCTTACTCGTCCTCGGCTTCTCCCCGGGCCTCTTCTCCCCGGGCTTCTTCTCGCCCGGCTTCGTCTCGCCCCGCCGCGCCCGAGCGATCCGCCCCAGCCGCCGCCCGAGCAGCACATAACCGATCAACGCGCCCGTCGTGTTCAGGATCACGTCGTCGACGTCGAAGGCGCGGCCCGACACGATCGCGCCCTGCGCCAGCTCCACAAGGATCATCACCACGACGGTGAAGGCGACCACCCGGATCAGCCGCAGTGAGCGCGGCACCAGGACCGGGAGCAGCATGCCGAAGGGCATGCCGAGGACGATGTTGCCGCCGATCTGCTTGCAGGCCGCGAGGAACGTGTAGTCCTCCGCGTACTGCCGCAATGACGCACCAGGACGCAAGTTGGTGGTGACAAGGCTTTCGGAGGCGTGCGACGGGACGAGCGTCAGCCGCGCCAGGGCCGCCGAGAAAAGAACCAGACCAATAAATGCCAATGCCACGGCGAGCGCCCGCAGCATGGCCTGACCCCACGTGGCACGAGTACCGGCTTCGGATGTCATGACCTCCCCCGTACCCCGCCCCGGCATGGTCACTCGGTGGGCACCCCAAGACGTATGCGGAACGCACGCGCGACCCGCATCGCACGCAGTACGGCACACTGGACGTTTGGCCGCTCAGGCCGAACCACCGCAGAAAGGGCCGAGGCGCGCGTGAATTCAGGACCCCTCATCGTCCAGAGCGACAAGACCCTCCTGCTGGAAGTCGAGCACGAGCAGTCCGGCGCCTGCCGCCGGGCCATCGCGCCCTTCGCCGAGCTGGAGCGCGCGCCCGAGCACATCCACACCTACCGGCTTACCCCGCTCGGCCTGTGGAACGCACGCGCCGCGGGCCACGACGCCGAGCAGGTCATCGACGCGCTCGTCGAGTACTCCCGCTACCCCGTCCCGCACGCGCTCCTCGTCGACATCGCCGAGACCATGTCCCGCTACGGCCGCCTCACCCTCTCCAAGCACCCCGTCCACGGCCTCGTCCTGACCTCCACCGACCGCCCCGTGCTGGAGGAGATCCTCCGCTCGAAGAAGGTCCAGCCGCTGGTCGGGACCCGGATCGACGGGGACACGGTCGTCGTCCACCCCTCCGAGCGCGGCCAGATCAAGCAGACGCTGCTCAAGCTGGGCTGGCCCGCCGAGGACCTCGCGGGTTACGTCGACGGGGAGGCCCACGACATCGCGCTGGCGGAGAACGGCTGGGCCCTGCGCCCGTACCAGCAGCAGGCCGTCGAGGGCTTCTGGCACGGCGGCTCCGGTGTGGTCGTGCTGCCCTGCGGCGCGGGCAAGACGCTGGTGGGCGCGGGCGCCATGGCGGTCGCCAAGGCCACCACCCTGATCCTGGTCACCAACACCGTCTCGGCCCGCCAGTGGAAGCACGAGCTGGTCAAGCGGACGTCGCTGACCGAGGAGGAGATCGGCGAGTACAGCGGTACGCGCAAGGAGATCCGCCCGGTGACCATCGCGACGTACCAGGTCCTCACGACGAAGCGCAAGGGCGTCTACGCGCACCTGGAGCTCTTCGACTCGCGCGACTGGGGCCTGATCATCTACGACGAGGTGCACCTGCTGCCCGCGCCCGTCTTCAAGTTCACCGCGGACCTCCAGGCGCGCCGCCGGCTCGGCCTGACCGCGACGCTCGTGCGTGAGGACGGCCGCGAGTCGGACGTCTTCTCGCTCATCGGGCCGAAGCGGTTCGACGCGCCGTGGAAGGAGATCGAGGCGCAGGGCTACATCGCGCCCGCCGACTGCGTCGAGGTCCGCGTCAATCTGACGGAGAGCGAGCGGCTCGCGTACGCGACGGCCGAGCCCGAGGAGAAGTACCGCTTCTGCGCGACGACCGCGACGAAGCGGAAGGTGACGGAGGCGCTGGTCGCCAAGCACGCGGGCGAGCAGACGCTGGTCATCGGCCAGTACATCGACCAGCTCGACGAGCTGGGTGAGCATCTGGACGCCCCGGTCATCAAGGGCGAGACGTCCAACGCGCAGCGCGAGAAGCTCTTCGAGGCGTTCCGGCAGGGCGAGATCAGTGTGCTCGTGGTGTCGAAGGTCGCGAACTTCTCGATCGACCTGCCGGAGGCGACGGTCGCCATCCAGGTGTCGGGCACGTTCGGCTCCCGGCAGGAGGAGGCGCAGCGCCTCGGCCGGGTGCTGCGGCCGAAGGCGGACGGGCACGAGGCGCGCTTCTACTCGGTGGTCGCGCGCGACACCATCGACCAGGACTTCGCGGCCCACCGCCAGCGCTTCCTGGCCGAGCAGGGCTACGCGTACCGCATCGTGGACGCGGACGAACTGATGGCGGACGGCGGCAAATAACCCCCCGCGGCCCGCCTCCGCCGGAGCCCGGCGCGGGGCCGGTCAGTCGTTTCTGCCCGTGCCCGGCGTACGGCTCAGCGGGGCCGCCTTCGGCGCGGTGCGCGGGGACGGCAGGTCCGCGGCCGGCACTGCCCGACCGGTCCGCAGCCGCCAGGCCGCGTACGCCAGCAGCGCGCACGCCACCAGCGCGTACGGCGAGGCCGGCACCTGCTGCCACCACGCCAGCCGCAGATCGAGCTCCCCCTGGTGCGGCACCAGCCACAGGCTGCGCCCCAGGAACACCGCTGCCACCGCCGCGGCGATCCGGCCCCGGCCCTCCGCGATCAGCACGGCGATCAGCGGCACGCACCACACCCAGTGGTGCGACCAGCTGATCGGCGAGACGAGCAGCGCCGTCGCCGCGGTGGCCAGCACGCCCCAGGTCTCGCACCCCGCCCCGACCGCCGCGCGGCGCGCGATCCAGAGCCCGGCGACGCCGGTGAGCACCGCGGCGGCCAGCCATACGGCGCCGGGCTCCTCGGTGTGCAGCACGCGCGCGAGCAGGCCCTGGAGCGACTGATTGTCGACGATCCACGCCTTGCCGACCCGCCCCGTCTCGAAGATCCGCCGGGTCCAGAAGTCGATGCTGGCCGTCGGCAGTACGAGCGCCCCGAGCAGCACCGTGCCGATGAACGAGGCGAGCGCGGTGAGCCCGGCCCGTACCCGCCCGGTGAGCAGCAGATAGACGATGAAGATCGCGGGGGTGAGCTTGACGCCCGCCGCGATGCCGAGGCCGAAACCCTTGCCGATGGCGTCGTCCGTACGGGAGAGGTCCCACAGGACGAGGCAGACGAGGACGAGGTTGATCTGCCCGAAAAGGATGGTCTGGAAGACGGGTTCGAGCCACAGACCCACGGCGGTGCCCGCGAGAACGAGCGCGGGCCGGGCCGGGAGCCGGGCGAACCGGCAGGAGAGATGAACCAGCAGCGCGAGGAGCGCGGCGTTGCCCACGGCGAAGACGACCTTGAGGGCGCCGAGCGGCAGCCAGGTCGTCGGTACGAAGAGGATCGCGGCGAACGGCGGGTAGGTGGCGGGCAGTTGCCACTCGGTGACCGTGAAGCCGTACAGATCGGTGCCGTTCGCGACGGCTGCGCCTTCCGCCCGGTACACGAGCGTGTCGGCCATGGGGATGTGCTGCACCAGGCAGAGCGCCGTCAGCGCGACCAGCGACACGACGAGCGCAATGCCCGAGACGGCCGTCGAACGGGGGGACATCACGCTGCTGTCTTCCACGGCCGCGACCCTAGTGGATCAGCGAGGGGGTCCCGGCAAACCAGATGGTCGGACGGCCGGTACCGCACGCGTCGGGCGTGCGTGTCGGCGTATGCCTCAGTGGCGCTTCACGCCTGCCTCCTCCGCGTACTCCCCGAGCACGGCCACGCTGAACGCGGCGCTCGCGAAGACCTTGACGGCGCGCAGGGCGGTGCCGATCGGGTGAGGGTGGCGGCCGGTCGCGCCGAGGGCGGTCGCGCCCGTGAGGGGGCGGCTGCGGCGGACCGAGGGACCTGGGGTGAACGTCGCTGTACTCATGTCTCCATCATGGTTTTCGGGTCGGCGGACCACATCGCTCCGCAGTCGGAACTCACGCACACCCCGGCTCCCCCTGGGGTCGTACGCCTACCCTGAGACCCGTCTCCGGGCCGCTCCTCCTGGATTAATCGTTCGCCCGCCCGCAGCCCCGCGACTACAATCCTCGGTCTGCCGCCTCCCTTCGTGGAGCGCCACCGCCCGGACGGAAACCGGGCGGCAGCCATGCCGTGACCCACCGCCGACCGGACCACCGCGCCCCCGCGCCACTCGGGCCGCGGCCCGCAGGCCTGCGTACCACCGGAGGCAACACCGTGCCCGCGCACGAATCCGACCCCAGCTCTGCCCTCGACGCCCGCGAGCCACTGGACGCCGTCGACCCCCTCGCTCGCGAGCGCGCCCACCTCACGTCATCGCGGAGCGCGCTGCGGGCCATGCGCGAGGACGTCAAGTCCCTCGACATCCGTGACGTCACCGCGAACTGGGTGAACGCCGCCGTTCTCGGCGCGCAGATCGAGGAGCGCATCAGGGCCCTCGCCGACCTCTCGCACACCCCACTGTTCTTCGGCCGCCTCGACTATCTGCACGTGGTCGGCTCGGACCAAGCCGAGGGCGCGGAGGGCGAGCGCTTCTACATCGGCCGTCGGCATGTGCACGACGCCGACGGCGACCCGATGGTCATCGACTGGCGCGCGCCCGTCTCGCAGCCCTTCTACCGGGCTTCGAAGAAGGACCCGCTCGACGTCGGGCTGCGCCGCCGCTTCGGTTACACCGGCGGTGAGCTCACGGCGTACGAGGACGAGCATCTGTCCGATCCCACCGAGGCCACGCGCACCAGCAAGCTGCTCCAGGCGGAGATCGAGCGGCCGCGCGTCGGCCCGATGCGGGACATCGTCGCGACGATCCAGCCCGAGCAGGACGAGATCGTACGGTCCGGGCTCGGCGGCACGGTCTGTGTGCAGGGCGGCCCCGGCACCGGGAAGACGGCGGTGGGCCTGCACCGTGTCGCGTACCTCCTCTACGCGCACCGCGAGCGGCTCGCCCGGACCGGCACGCTCGTCATCGGGCCGAACAAGTCGTTCCTGCACTACATCGAGCAGGTGCTGCCCGCGCTCGGTGAGCTGGAGGTGAAACAGGCGACCGTCGACGACCTCGTGGCACGCGTCGCGCAGGTGGAGGTGCGGGGCACCGACGAGGCCGACGCGGCGATCATCAAGGGCGACGCGCGGATGGCGGAGGTGCTGCGGCGGGCGGTCCGTTCGCACGTCACGATGCCCACCGAGCCGGTCATGGTGGTGCGCGGGTCGCGGCGCTGGCGGATCCCGGCGCACGAACTCGAAGAGACCGTACGGGAGTTGCTGGACCGGGACATCCGGTACGGAGCGGCGCACGACGCACTGCCGCAGCGCATCGCGCACGCGGTGCTGGTGCGCATGGAAGAGTCGGGCGAGGCGCCGGACGACCGGGTGCAGGACGCGGTGGCCCGCGACCCGGCGGTGAAGGCGGCCGTCAAGGCGGTCTGGCCGGCGGTGGATCCGGCGAAGCTGGTCCTGCGTCTGCTGTCCGACACGGATTTCCTGGCGGAACAGGCGAAAGGCGTTCTCTCGCCCCAGGAGCAGGAGACGATCCGCTGGGCGAAGCCGGTGCGGAGTGTGAAGTCGGCTAAGTGGTCGGCGGCGGACACGGTGCTCATCGATGAGGCGTCGGACCTGGTCTCCCGTACGCCCTCGCTGGGCCATGTCGTGCTCGACGAGGCGCAGGACCTCTCGCCCATGCAGTACCGGGCGGTGGGGCGGCGCTGCACGACGGGCTCGGCGACGGTCCTCGGCGACCTGGCGCAGGGCACGACGCCGTGGGCCACGGCGAGCTGGCCCGAGGCGCTGCGGCACCTGGGCAAGGCGGATGCGGTGATCGAGGAGCTGACGGCCGGTTTCCGCGTACCGCGCGACGTCATCGCGTACGCGTCGCTGCTCCTCCCGGCGATCTCGCCGGGCCTGGCCCCGGTCTCGTCGGTACGGGAGAGCCCCGGCTCACTGGCGGTCGTCCCGGTCGACGACGCGGAGAAACTGCCCCTGGCGGTCGTGGCTGCCTGCGAGGACTCACTGCGCCACGAGGGCTCGATCGGCCTCATCGCGGCCGACTCCCGCATCCCGGGCCTGGCGGCGGCGCTGACGGCGGCGGGCCACGCGTACCTCTCCCCGGGAGAGGAGACAACGGCGGACGCCCGCCTGACCCTGGTCCCGGCGTCGCTGGCCAAGGGCCTGGAGTACGACTACGTGGTCCTGGACGAGCCGGCCGCGGTGGTCGCGGCGGAGCCCGACGAACGAACGGGCCTGCGCCGGCTGTACGTGTCCCTGACCCGAGCGGTATCGGGCCTGACAATCCTGCACACGCGGCCACTGCCGGGGGCGCTGGGCTCGTAGCCCCGGGGCGGGATTGGTACGCCGGGTACGCCGGACGGCACCCTGCCCGAGTGCTACCGGAACGCGCCCCTCTCCTCTCCAGGTCTCCGTACCGGACGACCCGGAGCGCCTGGCCTGTCCCCGCACCCGCGACCCGGCACACCCGCACCCAGGTCCCGCCGCACGCACCCACGACCCGGCACTCCCGCCCGCGAGCCCCGCCACTCCCGCACCCCCCGCCGGAGGCGCCCCGCGTTACGCGTCGAGCCGCTCCCGCCACTCCCGGACCGCCGCCGCGCCCACCGGCTCCGACCAGCCGCCCGGCCGGGCCGCGCCGCCGATGTGGAACGCCGTGATTCCCGCCGCCCGTAGCTCCGGCACATGTTCGAGCCGCAGCCCGCCGCCGACCAGGATCCGCGGCGCGTAACCAGGCGCGCCCCGCGACGACGCCGCCGCCTCGGCGCGCAGCGTCGGCAGTCCCGCGTCGACGCCATCCGCCGAGCCCGCGGTCAGGTAGGTGTCGAGGCCGGGCAGCTCCGCGAGCTGTTTGCGGGCCGCGTCGCGGTCGGCTGCGCGGTCGATCGCCCGGTGGAACGTCCACGGGCATCCTTCGATCTCCGCGACGACCCGCTCGACGGCGACCAGGTCGGGGCTGCCGTCCGGGTCCAGGAACCCGAGGACGAACTCGTCCGCCCCCTCTGCCCGCATACCGCGCGCGGCCTCCACCAGCGCGTCCACGTCCCCCGCGGCGAACCCGTCGGCGAGCCGCAGCATCACCCGTAGCCGGATGTCCACGGCCGCCCGGATCCGCCCGAAGGTCTCGCGGGACGGGGTCAGGCCGTCCGCCGCCATGTCGGTGATCAGCTCCAGGCGGTCAGCCCCTCCGGACTGGGCCGCGACCGCGTCCCGCGCGTCGAGAGCGATCACTTCCAGGACTGCACGGTTGATCATGTGACCCCATCCTTGACTCTCCAAGAAGACCTCTACAGGTCTAGTCCAATAGCCAGCGTACGGGGCGCACCCCCACCTGCGCATCAGAGCACAGACGGCGCGTCGGGTCAGTGGGCGTGGTCGCCACTCTCACCCTTCTCCGCCTTGTCCGTCTCATTCGCCTTGCCCGGCTCGGCCGCGCCACCCGCATTCACCGTGAAGGCCGCAGTCCGCACCTTGCCCTCGTGCTGGAAGTCGAGGAAGAGCCGGTACGCACCGGAGCTCGGCGCCGTCGCCGTGAAGGACACCTCGGGGCCCGCCTTGGTGACACCGTCGCCCGGCTCGCCGTTCGGGTGGACGTGCAGGTACGCGAGGTCACCGGAGCGCAGGGCGACCAGGTGCCCGTACGCACCCAGGTAGGGCTGGAGGTCGGTGACGGCCTTGCCGTCCTTGGCCACGGACAGCTTGAGCTCCCGTGCCGCACCGGGGCGCAGCCCGCCCGCGAGGGTGACCTCGTAACCGTCCACCTCGGCGGTGGCCTTCACCGGAGGCAGCCCGGCGGGCTCGGAGTCGCCTCCCACGGCCAGGTCGGCACCGAGCGTCACCCCCTCGGCGCCCTGCTTCGCGGGCTTGAAGTCGGCGAAGACCCGGTAGCCGCCGGCGGCAGGCAGTTCGGCGGGCGTGCTCCAGGTGCCGTCTGCGGCGCGCGTCGGGTGCAGGTGGCGGTAGACGGTGAGGTCGCGCGAGGCGACGATGAAGTGCAGCTCCTTGCCGTGCTCGCGCTGGTACGCCGTGACGTTGCGGCCGCTCTTGTCCTTGATGGAGAAGCGCAGTTCGGTACGGTCACCGGCCTCAATGCGCGGGGTTTCGAGGGCCAGCGCGTAACCGCCCTCGGCGACCTGGAGGCCGCCCGGGGTCTCGGGGGCGGCCGCGTCCGCCTTCTCCGCAGCCCCCTCCCCCGGCTTCGACCCCTCGTGCTCGCCGTGCTCCGCCGCAGGCCGCTCCTTCGCGACCACGGGGCCGATCCCTTGGCCCACTCCGTACGCGGTGCCGAACGTGGCGGCGAGCGCGGTGGCGAAGGCGGCGATCTTCACTCCGGTGTTCATGACGGTCTCCTCGGGTGGGCGATGAGCCTCTGGGCGATGGGCCTCTCGTACACTCTGAAAGATACCCCCCCAGGGTATCGCGTCAAGTCCGTTCCGACACTTGCGCCGGATAGGGAGGGGGGGTATATATGGACCCATCGAGAATACCCCCTAGGGGTATTAATCGACTGCAACCCGAGGAGCAGACGTGACCACCACGACGACCGGCGCAGGAGCCGAGGTCGAACTCGCCATCGGCGGCATGACCTGCGCCTCCTGCGCCGCCCGGATCGAGAAGAAGCTCAACCGCATCGACGGCGTCGAGGCCACCGTCAACTACTCCACCGAGAAGGCCAAGGTCAGCTACCGGGGCGAGGACATCTCCGTGGCGGACCTGATCGCCACCGTCGAGGCCACCGGCTACAGCGCGAAGGAGCCCGCCCCGCCCCGCACTGCGGGCAGCGCCTCACCGGAGGCGGAGGGCGACGCGGAGGCCGCGGACGCCGCCGCGCTGCGGCCGCTGCGCCAGCGGCTGATCACCGCCACCGTCCTCGCCGTCCCCGTCATCGCGATGGCGATGGTCCCGGCCCTCCAGATCGAGTACTGGCAGTGGCTGTCCCTGACCCTGACCGCCCCGGTCGTCACGTACGCCGCCTGGCCCTTCCACCGCGCCGCCTGGACCAACGCCAAGCACGGCGCGGCGACGATGGACACCCTGATCTCGGTCGGCACGTCGGCGGCGTTCCTGTGGTCGCTGTGGGCGCTGTTCTTCGGCACGGCCGGCACGCCCGGCATGACACACCCCTTCGAGCTGACCATCGGACGCTCCGACGGCGCCGGGAACATCTACCTGGAGGCGGCGGCGGGCGTCACCGCGTTCATCCTCGCCGGGCGCTACTTCGAGGCCCGCTCCAAGAGGAAGGCGGGCGCGGCGCTCAAGGCCCTGCTGGAACTCGGCGCCAAGAGCGTCACTGTCCTGCGCGGCGGCCGTGAGGAGACCATCCCCACCGCGGACCTGGCCGTCGGCGACCACTTCGTCGTACGCCCCGGCGAGAAGATCGCCACGGACGGCTCGGTCGTCGAAGGCACCTCCGCCGTCGACGCCGCCATGCTCACCGGCGAGTCCGTCCCGGTCGAGGTCGGGCCCGGCGACTCCGTCACCGGCGCCACCCTGAACGCCGGCGGCCGACTGGTCGTCGAGGCCACCCGGGTCGGCGCGGACACCCAGCTCGCCAGGATGGCCAAGCTCGTCGAGGACGCGCAGAACGGCAAGGCCGCGGCCCAGCGCCTCGCCGACAAGATCTCCGCCGTCTTCGTCCCCGTGGTCATCGCGCTCGCACTCGGCACGCTCGGCTTCTGGCTCGGCAACGGCTCGGGCCTGACCGCCGCCTTCACCGCGGCCGTGGCCGTCCTGATCATCGCCTGCCCCTGCGCGCTGGGCCTGGCCACTCCGACCGCGCTCATGGTCGGCACCGGCCGCGGCGCCCAGCTCGGCATCCTCATCAAGGGCCCGGAGGTCCTGGAGACCACCCGCAAGGTCGACACGATCGTCCTCGACAAGACCGGCACCGTCACCACCGGCAAGATGACACTGCTCGCCGTGCACACCACCGACACCACCGACAAGACCGAAGTGCTGCGCCTGGCTGGGGCGTTGGAGCACGCGTCCGAGCACCCGATCGCCCAGGCCGTCGCGGCGGGCGCCGCCGAGAAGCTCGGCACCCTGCCCACCCCCGAGGACTTCGCGAACATCCCGGGCCTGGGCGTGCAGGGCATCGTGGAGGGCCACGCCGTCCTGGTCGGCCGGGACCGGCTGCTCACCGAGTGGGCGATGAGCCTGCCCGTGGAGCTGGAACGGGCCAAGGCGGCGGCGGAGGCCCAGGGACGTACCGCGATCGCGGTGGCCTGGGACGGTGAGGCCAGGGCGGTCCTGGAGGTCGCGGACGCGGTCAAGGAGACCAGCGCCGAGGCGATCCGCAGGCTGCGCGCGCTGGGCCTGACCCCGATCCTGCTGACCGGCGACAACAAGGCCGTCGCCGAGTCGGTGGCCAAGGAGGTCGGCATCGACCAGGTCTTCGCGGAGGTCATGCCGGAGGACAAGGTCGACGTGGTCAAGAAGCTCCAGGCCGAGGGCCGCAGCGTCGCCATGGTGGGCGACGGCGTCAACGACGCCGCCGCGCTCGCCCAGGCCGACCTGGGCCTGGCCATGGGCACCGGCACGGACGCCGCGATCGAGGCGGGCGACCTCACGCTCGTACGGGGCGACCTGCTCGCTGCCGCGGACGCCATCCGGCTGTCCCGCAAGACCCTCGGCACGATCAAGTCGAACCTCTTCTGGGCCTTCGCCTACAACGTGGGCGCCCTGCCGCTCGCGGCGGCCGGCCTGCTCAACCCGATGATCGCCGGAGCGGCCATGGCGTTCTCCTCGGTCTTCGTCGTCGGCAACTCCCTGCGGCTGCGCGGCTTCAAGGCCGCGAAGAGCTGAACCGACCGGCAGAGCAGACGGAGGAGACGGAGACCCACAGTGGCCGGCTACGAACCGAAGAAGGACGACATCGTCAGACGCCTGCGCCGCATCGAGGGCCAAGTGCGGGGGCTACAGCGGATGGTCGAGCAGGACACGTACTGCATCGACGTACTCACCCAGGTGTCCGCGACCAATGCCGCACTCCAGTCCTGCGCCGTGGTCCTGCTCGACGAGCACCTCAACTGCTGCGTGTCGGAGGCCATCGTGCAGGGCGGGGACCAGGCGAGGACCAAGGTCGGCGAGGCCTCCAAGGCCATCGCCCGGCTGCTGCGGGCATAGCCCGCACGACAGCGGACGCGGACGGGCAGGATCAGCCGCCCTTGTACGAAGGACAGTCACCGGACAGCCGGACGCTCAGGCGCAGACACAGCCCGAGCACCTGGCGGAGCAGCACCACCTCGGCCGCTCCCACTCCGCAGACCTTCGCGCAGGGGCGGCCCTGTCCGTACCCGGCTCCGTGGGCGGCGATTTCCTTCGTGAAAGAGAACATCACACCAAGATACCCTCCGGGGGTACCTGTCACTCGGGCCTGACCGGCCGTACGATGTGGCCGTTCCGAACCGGCAAGGCCCGACGAGGGGGAGACCGTGCGACGGCTGGGCGAACTCGAAGCCGAAATAATGGACCGGCTGTGGCGATGGCGGCGGCCCGCCACGGTCCGCGAGGTCGTCGACGACATCAATCTCAGCAGGCCCGTCGCCTACACCACGGTGATGACGGTCGCGGACATCCTGCACCGCAAGGGCTGGCTGAACCGCGAGAAGGTCTCCAGGGCCTGGGTGTACGAACCGGTGCGCAGCCGCGAGGAGTACACCGCGGGCATGATGCAGGACGCCCTGGGCAACAGCCAGGACCGGCAGGCCGCCCTGCTGCGCTTCGTCGAGCACATGTCCCACGAGGACGTGGCCGCACTCGACGCGGCACTGCGCTCCGTGGCCCGTCCGGGCACCGGCGGCCCCTCATGAACCACCACGTCCTCCCGCCGCTCGGCGTCGTCCTGCTCGCCGGGATCCTGCTGCCCCACCTGCTGGGGCGCGCCCGCTGGACGCATCAGGCGCCGCGGCTCGCGGTCGGGGTGTGGGGCGCGCTCGCCGTGACGTTCACCGGCGGGGTGGCCCTGCTGGTGGCCCAGCTGATCCTGCCCAAGGAGTCCAGCCACCAGCTGCTCGGCCTGGTGGAGTCGGCCGTCCCCTGGAACGGGGTCGCCTTCCATCTCCCCACCCGTGCGGGCCTGTTGAACCTCAGTACGGTGGAGACCGCCGCCGCGCTGGCCGCCGCGGCCGTCCCGCTGCTGCCCGTCTCCGCGCTCGCCCGGGAGTTGATGCGCTCACGCAGGTCGCGCTCGCGCCACGCCGAGCTGCTGCGGCTGGTCGGCAGCCCGGAACCCCGGCTGCGGGCCACGGTCCTGGCGCACGAGACGCCCGTCGTCTACTGCCTGCCGGGCCGCTGCTCGCAGGTCGTGGTCAGCTCGGGCGCCCTGCACACCCTGACCGACGCGCAGTTGGCGGCGGCGCTGGCACACGAGCGCGCGCACATCGCGGGCCGGCACCACCTCTTGGTGGCCGCGGCCGAGGCGTTCTCCACCGTGTTCCGCGGGCTGCCGCTGGCCCGGCGGGTGGGCAGCGAGCTGCCCCTGCTCCTGGAGATGGCCGCCGACGACCGCGCGCTGCGCCGCTGTTCACGCGACGCACTGGCGACGGCGCTGTACGCGATGGCGGCCGGACAGGTGCCGCGCGCGGCGTTCGCGGCGGGCGGCCCCTCCGCGGTGGTCCGCATGCGGCGCATCCTGTTACCGAACCGCGCGGGCCATCCCGTGCTGCGCGGACTGCTCACCGTGTCCGGCGCGGTGGGCGCGATCGCCCCCCTGGTCATGGCCTGCTGCTCCATTCCCGGATAATCCCCACCACTCACCCCCACTACTGAATTACTAAGTAAATTCGTAGATTGCGGCAGATTGCATTCGGGGCCTCGGCGCCTCGAATTGACCGCTAGTGTTGGGGCGGTTGGAGCGATCCTGCCCGCCGGGAAGGTACGGAATCTATGCACTCCGTGGAGGTGCGGCCCGCGGTTTCGGCCGAGGCGTCCGCAATTTCCCGGCTGCTCGCCACCGCGATACGCGACAGCTATACCGGACTTCTCGGAAGTACGGACGTGGAGCGACTGGTGAGCCGCCATTGCCCGCTCACCCGCATCAATGCGGAAATCGGAATTCGCGGCGGTGCGCCCGGCTGGCTCGGCTGGCTGGTCGCCGTCGACGCGGACGGCACGGTGGTCGGCACGGCGGCGGGCGGCGTACCCCTGGCAGGGCACGGCGAGTTGTACGCACTGTGCACGCTGCCGTCCCGTCGCCACGAGGGCATCGGCTCCACGCTGCTGGCCGCGGCGACCGACCGGATGCGTGCCCACGAGGCCGAGCGGCAGTCGATCTCACTGCCCACCACGAAGGACCCCGCGCTGCCGTTCTACGAGCGGCACGGCTTCACCGGCGACGGGACCAGGCTGGCCCGCACGCTGCGACCGCCCCGCACACCCTGATCCGCACCCCCTGATCCGCGCGCCCTGATCCGCGCGCCCTGATCCGCGCGCCCTCCCCCGCCGCCCCGATCCGTACGCCCCGATCCGCGCGCCCTCCTACGACGCGCTCCGCCTCGACGCCGTCCGTGCGCCGCCCCGCTGCCCGCCCTCCCCTGGCAGATCCACGCCAACGCGTGGACACGCAGCGCCCGGAGCTGGCCCGGCGGCCGTCCGGCAGGACACGCTTTGTCCAGCAGCGCGGCCCCGGCGGCACGGGTGCCCGCCCGGACGGCAGGGAAGACCGAGCCACCTGGAGGAGCGATGCACACACAGGCCAGCATGTCCGCGCCAACCGTGCCCGCCGGGCTCACGTCCACCCTGCCGTCCCGGGGCCTCCCCGTCCCGGGCACCGCGCCCCACCTGCCCGGACTGGAGTCCGTGGCCCCGCACGACGCCGGCTCCGGCTGGCTGCACGACTGCCTCCTCGGCCCGCACAGCGCCGACATCGTCCCGTATCTGAGCCTGGCCAGGGCCACCGGCGGCCCGGTGCTCGACCTGGGGTCCGGCTCCGGGCGGCTCTCGGTGCCCTTCGCCCGGCACGGCTTCGCGGTGGAGGCCGTGGACCGCGACCAGCCGTCGCTGACCGCGCTGCGCGCCTGGGCAGGGCGCATCGGGCCCCGGGTGCACGGGTTGATCCGGACGACCCGCGCCGACCTGCTGCGGCTGCGACTGCGGGACGAGTATCAACTCGCGCTGCTGGCCGGGGCCATGGTCGCGGCCGTACCGCCGCACAGCCGCCCCGCGATGCTGCGGGAGATCGCCGCGCATCTGGGCGCGGGCGGCGCGCTGGCCCTCGACTACACCGCGCACGATCCCGCCGCCCTGGCCGAACACCCGCAGCGCAGCTGGGCGTTCCAGGTGCCCCGGTTCGACGGGGTGGAGGAGTGGGTGATCGCCCAGCAGAGCTTCGACCTGTGCGCCATGAGCGAGCGCATCACGTACCACTCGTCGAGGACCGGCAAGTCCTCGACGCACCGGGTGGTGCTGCACACCGACAAGTGGATCGTCGACCCGGCTGTGCTGGCCTCGGAGTTGGGCGCGGCGGGCCTGCACATCAGCGACCGCCACCAGCAGCGGATCGACGAGCGGACCCAGAGCGTGCTGCTGATCTGCCGCGCGTGAGGCGGGTGCGGCGTGCGAGAGTCGTCGGCGGGCCGCGCACACACCGTACGTGATGCGCGTCACACGCGGATCAAGCCAGGCGAAGGCCGGACGAAGCTGTGGCAGGGTCAGGCGGGGGTGCGACTGTTGATGAGGGGGGTTGCTGCGCTGTGGGCAGAAACGATGCCAGGACACGTTCACGCGCGGACGATCCCACCCTCTTCCTCTATCAAGAACTGCGCCTCCGTGGCGCCTCCAGCTTCGACGAGGTGGCCGGTGAACTGGATCTGGCCCCGGCCGAGCGTGAGCGATGTCGTGACGAACTGACGTCGCTGGGGCTCATGGTCGCCACCGGTTCAAACCACGACAGCAGCCTGGCGCTCAAGAGCGGCGAACGCCCCGAGTCGGAATCCGACACGGTCACCGTCGTCGCCCCCGAAACCGCTCTGCTGCGGCTGCTGCGCCGCGAACAGCGCCGCCTGAAGGACCACTTGGCGGAGGCCGACCGCACCTACGGCGTGCTCGACACCCTGGCCGACCGCTTTCTGCACGGCGGCGCCCTGACCCAGTCCGAGGTCGAGGTCGAGGTGGTCACCGACTACCGCCGCATCCAACAGGTGCTGGCAGACATGTCGGACACCATGCGCCACGATTCGCTCTCCATGGTCCCGGGCTCGCTGCAGCGGGAGATTCCGGAGCGCGCCCTGGATCGCGACCGCAGCCAGGTGAACAAGGGCGTACGGGTGCGGTGCATCCACAATCAGCGGTTCACGGCAGTCCCTGAAATGGCCGAGTTCTTTCGCCTGAAGGCGGAGTCCGGCGTCGAGTTGCGCCTCTCCCCCGTGGTCCCGATGAACATGATTATCGCGGACCAGGACATCGCGCTGATCCCGCTGGATCCGGAGAATCCCTCGGTCGGTGCCATTGTCGCCCGCGGTCCCGCTCTCGTGCGTTCCTATATCGCGCTGTATGAATACTGCTGGCACACCGCCACCCCCTATGGGGATTCCGCGTCCACCGAGCAGGGCGGTGACGGCCTGACCGAACAACAGCAGGCCGCCCTGCGCATGCTCGCCACCGGGATGAAGGACGAGAAGATCGCCCGCAGTCTCGGCGTCTCCCTGCGCACCGTGAGCCGGCTGCTTTCCGAGGTCATGCAGGAGCTCGGCGCCTCCAGCCGCTTCGAGGCGGGCGTCAGGGCGACCCGGCTCGGCTGGCTGGACTGAGCCCGTTCCGCCCGGCCCGTCGGCCCTCTCCTTCGCCCCGGCCGAAGCCTTCCGCCGAGTCCCTTCTGCTGCGCCAAGTCCCTTCTGGTCCGACAAGAGGTACGATGCCCGCAAAGTTTTGGGCTGACCAGATGGTGGCGGGAGTCATGGCACTCGACGAATTGCTGACCGACCGCGAAGCGGTGATCCAGCGACTCCGTGACGTAGGACTGCGCGTCACGGGCCCCCGCATGGAGGTGCTCCAGGTGCTCGCTGCAGGCGGACACCTGGATGTCGAGGCGATTACCGCCGCGGCCCGCGAAAGGCTGGGCACACTCACCAGCCAGGCCGTCTACGAAATGCTCCGGCATTTCCTGGAAACGGGCCTGGTCATGAAATTCGAGCGACCCGGATGGCCCGCCGTATTCGAAGTCATGGGCGAGCCGCATCAGCACGCCCTGTGTGTCGACTGCGGGCGGGTCGAGAATGTCGAGGCCAAGGCCCCGAGTCCGCCGAAGAAAGGCCTGACGGACTGGCGGATGACGAGTGCGGACATCGTGTTCAGGGGCCACTGCCCCGAGTGCCGCACCGCCTGACACCTACCGCGCCGAAGGGCCCCGGGCCCCACCCTGTCCGGGTGGGGGCCGGGGCCCTTCGGCGTGCCATTGCCCGTCTGATCAGGTCAGTTGAGCGGCGGGACCGGCTTCGGCGACGGGGCCGGCCAGACGTTGTCCTCGGCGGAGGACACCGTCGCGGAGGCTACCGATGAGCTGTCCGCCGCGAAGGCCGCGGGAGCCGCGACGGCCGCACAGAGGGTCGCCGCGACCGCCAGCTGACGAACGACGGTGCGTATGCCGGTGGTGGGTGTGAAAGCAGACATGATTCCTCCAGGAAGAGAATGAATATTCCGTCTTCCCCTGACCCGTGCCGCCGGGTGCTGCGGTGAAGACAGTTGAATACTCTCCCGCCCGGGTGACGGACACCAGCGTTACGCGAGGCGTGGACTTGCCATGACGTAAGTGCGTCATCGGCGCCCGGGAGAAACGGAATTACATTCCCGCCACTACATATTGGGGAACTCCGCTCTTTTGGTCAAACCAAAAGACGTGCTAGGCTGGCGCCTCGGCTCTCCTGCTCCTCCAGGACGGGGCGGCCGACGGGGCAGGGACGTGCCGCCGTGCCTGCCCCACCCTTCCTTCCCGCCCGAGGGGCCCGAGCCGCGCGCTCGTAGACGGCGAGCGTCTCGGCCGCCGCGGACTGCCAACTCAGGCCGCGCGCATGACGTACACCCGCCAGGCCCAGCTGCGCACCGGCAGCGGGCCGCTGGGCGAACCACAGCAGCCGACGCGCGTACGCCGCAGGGTCGTGGCCGTCGACCAGCAGGCCAGTGACCCCGTCCCGCACCGCCGTCGGCAGACCGCCGACCGCGGCCGCGAGCACGGGTGTGCCGCAGGCCTGCGCCTCCAGGGCGACCAGGCCGAACGACTCACTGCGGGAGGGCACCACCAGCACATCGGCCGCCCGGTACCAGTCCGCCAACTCCGTCTGAGGTTTGGCGGGTTCGAAGCGTACGGCGTCCAGCACGCCCAGCTCGGAGCAGAGCGCCGGCAGGCTCCCCGGCCGGTCGGCCCCGGGCCCGCTGAGACCACCGACCACCGGCACCACCAGCCGGCGGCGCAGCCCGGGTGCCATCCGCAGCAGCTCGGCGACCGCCCGCACCAGCACGTCGGGGGCCTTCAGCGGCTGGATCCGGCCGACGAAGAGCGGCACGAAGGCGTCCCGGGGAAGGCCCAGGCGGGCCCGCGCCGCCTGCCTGCCGTCGGCGGGGCAGAAGGTCAGGGTGTCCACGCCGGGACGCACCACGTCGGTACGGACCGGGGTCGCGCCGTACAGGCCACGGAGCGCGTTCGCCTCGTCGGCGGTGTTGGCGATCAACCGGTCGGCTCCGCACACCACTTGTTCCTCACCGCGTATCCGCAGCTCCGGCTCGGGGACGTCCCCGGCGGCGAGCGCCGCGTTCTTCACCCGCGCGAGGGTGTGCATGGTGTGGACGAGCGGGATCCGCCAGTGCGCGGCGGCCAGCAGGCCGACCTGCCCGGACAGCCAGTAGTGCGAGTGCAGCAGGTCGTACGGGCGACCCGCGCGGCCGGACTCGGCGCGCAGCAGGGCGAGGGCGAACTCCACCAGCCGGCCCGGCATTTCCTCCTTGGGCAACGCCCGGCGCGGGCCCGCCCGCAGGTGCCGTACCCGGACTCCGGGGGCGAGCGGTACCTGGGGCGGGTGTCCCTCGCCCCGGCAGCGGGTGAACAGGTCGACCTCGGCGCCCAGTTCGGCCAGGGCGCGGGAGAGTTGGACCAGGTAGACGTTCATGCCGCCCGCATCGCCCGTACCGGGCTGATGGAGCGGCGAGGTGTGGACGCTGAGCAGGGCGACGCGCAGAGGCGAAGGCACGTGGGCTCTCCCGGGTGGGTGGGCCACGTGCCCCGCCGCGCGGGTATCCACTGCCGCGGGTACCGACGCCCGACCACGCGGCGGGTTCGTACGGATGGGTGGTGCGGGTCGGACGGGTGGTGCGGGTCGGACGGGTGGTGCGGGTCGGTCGGGTGGTGCGGGTCGGACGGGTGGTGCGGGTCGGTGGGGTGGTGCGGGTCGATGGACAGTGCGGTTCGGGCGAGGGAGCGGGTGGGTCAGAAGCCGAAGACCGGGCCGGTGGGGGGCGCCAGCCGGGTGCCGGGTGCGGGCGCCGCGAGCGCGTCCAGGTCGACTGCCCGGCCTCGCGCGACGCCCAGCACGTCCGCCAGCCGGTCCGCGCCCTCGGGCATCACCGGACCGGCCCAGGCAGCCAGGGCGCAAGCCACGGTTAACTGCGCGACCAGCGGCGGCAGATGGCGCCCGCCGCCGCCCGGGCGGCGGCCCTCGTGGCTGTTGACGTGTCCGAAGTCGGCCGCTGAGCGCACGACTTCGTCGAGTACCGCCACGGCCCGGCGCGGGTCGAAGGACTCGGGCCCGTACGCCTCGCGCAGTTCCTGCACGGCCCGCGCCAGCCTGCGCCGCTGCACCTCCCAACCGGCGCCCCCGGGCAGGGCCGCCGGGACCAGACCGGCGCACTCCTCGCGCACGGCGGCGAACAGCCCCGACAGCCAGCTGTTCCAGGTGTCGTCCAGGACATGGCGGGCGACGGCGAGCCGGTCGCGGTCGAAGTCGGTGCTGCGGCCCTGCGGGCGCGCCCCGATGACGTGCCGGCGCACCGTGTCGGAGCCGTACTCGGTGAGCAGGTCCAGCGCCCACACGGCGTGCCGCTTGCCGTTGGTGACGCTCTCACCGCCGATCCGGTAGGACTCGTTGACGCAGAAGTCCTGCGGCAGCTTCACGCCCCGCGCGAGGAGGATCGCGGGCAGCAGCACCGCGTGACAGAAGGCGTGTCCGAAGCCGCAGAAGTGCATGGTCTGCTCGGGCAGCGGCTTCTTGTCGAAGCCGTACCCGAAAAGGTGCATGGCGGCGGCCTCGAAGCAGGCGTCGATGCGATGGCCGGGGAATCCGTTGCCGGACACGTCGGGCACCGGGACGCCCCAGTCGCCCGGGTGGCCCACCGCCACGTCGGGCAGCCCGTCCTCGACGAGGCTCTCGCACAACGCGGCCAGTCTCGGCGGCAGTTCGGCCGCCGCCCAGTGGTCGGCCAGCCGCTCCCTGAAGGGCTCAAGAGGCAGGTAGAGCCGCCGGCAGCGGCGCAGCCGCGGCACGGTCCCGCACAGCGCGCAGGTGGGCGTGATGAGGTCGCCGCAGTCGTTGGGCCGAGCGCACTCGCGGCACATCCCGCCGTCGCTGACGGCGCCGCAGTGCGGGCAGCGGCCGGTGACATGCGCGCCGTGCAGCCAGCGGTCGCAGGGCTCGCAGTGGGGCAGCAGACGGGTCCGGGCGGCGATGACCCCTTCGGCGTACAGGCGGCCGAAGAGGTCCTGCATCCAGCGGCTGTACCCGCGGTCGCGCCGGGGCCTCACGATGTGGTCGAACTCCACGCCGGAGCGCAGCCAGTCGGCGGCGATCGCCGCGTAGTAGCCCTCGGCGACCTCTTCGGGCTTGCGCCCGGCGCGCAGGGCCCGGAGTTCGACCGAGGTGGCGTGGTCGGCGGTGCCCGCGGTGAACAGGACGGGCTGCCCGTCGGCGCGCAGAAAACGGCTGAGCACGTCGGCGGCGACGTAGGGGCCTGCCAGATGACCGACGTGGAGCTCACCGTGGGTGGCGGGCGGGGTCGCAGTGATCCAGAGAGGTGTACTCATGGACGGACCTCCTTGACGCTGTTGTGCGGGGCTCAATCAGCGGGGCTCGAAGTGGAAGGAGCGGATGTAGCAGTCACGCGGCTGTTCGACGGCGTAGGCGATGCATTCGAAGAGCGCCTGGGTCGTGAGTTTCTCGTCGGGGCACGGTATTTCTCCGGTCTCCCTGCCTATGCCCTCCCATTCCGCGGAGCGCGGATCGGACGTGGCGAAGTCCGGCGGGAAGAGCGAGAAGACACGGACGCCGGAGGGGCGCAGCCGGCGGGAGAGAATGTCGGCGAATCCGGCCTGGGCGCTCTTGGCCGCGTAGAAGGCCTCGTGCACGGCGGGCGCGCCACCGCCGCCCATTCCCTGGACCGCGACCATATTGACGATGTCGGGCCGCGAGGAGAGCCGCAGCAGAGGCAGGAAATGCTTGACCATCAGCACGGTCCCGCCGGCCGTCGACTCGATCGTCTCGACGATCTGGGCGTCCGACGCCTCCTCCAGCTCCATCCCGTCCAGCCAGCGCGCACCATTGTTGACCAGTAGGTCCACATGGTCGGTGTGCTCGCCGACCTGCCGGGCGAAGGCCCGTATCTCGGCCGGGTCGCTCAGGTCGCAGCCGAAGGCGTGGATACGGTCCCGGGCGGCCCCCAGCACTTCGGTGCGGGTCCGTTCCGCCGCTTCCACGGTGCGGGCCGAGACATATACCTCGGCCCCTAGGTGGGCGAATCCGATGGCGAGTGCCCGGCCGAAATCACGGGACGCCCCGGTCATCACGACCCGTAGGTTCTCGAATTTCATCCTCTTCTACTCCCCGGTCAGGATCCGAATGCGAGTGAATTCCAGCCGCGCCCAAGGGAATTACCGGCGGAAGGCTCCCCACCAGAGTGGCAGAGGAAGAACGGCGGAGCCCCGGAATCGAGGTGCGCATTCACGCCGTGACGTGGATACGCCACGGCAGCGCGACGGCCCGTTCGACGACGTGGGCGCGCTTGCCGTACACACTGACGCGGCGCAGCGCGGCGCCGTCGGCGGTGGGCGTGGCTGCGGCGACGACGGCGCCGCCGGGCGTTTCGATGTGCAGCGCTCCGGTCGCACAACCAGCTGTCCGCGCGAGCCTGTTGGGTACGGTCCCGGGCACGGTGGTCGCCGCCGCGAGACATACGGCGCCGGTGAGGGCCAGTGCGGGGTGCCAGCCGGGGACGGTCGGCGCGCGCACCGCCAGCCGTCCGTCCCGGTACGCCCCGACGGCCGCGATCTTCGGCAGGGCGCCGCGCGGCGGATGCCCGAGCAGCCGGGCGGCGGCGGCGCGCAGCCGCAGCAGCCGCACGAAGTCCTCGGTCCCGGCGTCGAACAGCTCGTCGCGGCTCCGCAGTCCCAACTCCGTCGCGTCGACGAAGACATAGGGGTTGCCCAGGCTCACCACTGACACCGACGCCGGGTCCGCGCCGATCCGCTGGACCGGGGTGCCGGTCGGCAGCAGGCCGGCGAGCGGCAGCGCGGGCGACCGGTCGAAGTGCACGGTGTACGAGCCGTCCGCGGCGGGTTCGCACACGACGGTGTCCCCGCCGTTGCCCGTGTTCGCCACCCGCACCCGGGTCGCCCCGGCGCCGCGCCGCGCGCCGACGACGCAGGCGAGCATCGAGTGCCCGCAGCCGCTGCGGAAGTCGAAGCCGCCGTCGGGCAGGCACTGCACGAAGCGGTAGTCGAGGTCGTGGGCGGGGTCGGCGGAAGTCCCGTACAGGGCGATCTTCCGGATCGCGCCGCGTCCGCTGCTCTCCAGCCACTGGCGCACGGCGGTCAGCTCGGCGCGCAGGGCGAGTGCCCCGGCCGGGACGTGGTCGCGGTTGATGACGAGGGTCGGTCCAGGCGCACCCTCGGCCCGTACGACGTCGGCCCGCACGAGACCCGCCCGTGCGACACCGGCCCGCACAGGGCCCTGCCGTCCCACACGGGCCCGCACCGCACCGGCCCGCACCGCGTCCGCCCGCGCCGCATCGGCGATCACGCGGCGACGCGCACCGGCACGGATCCGGCGGCCGGCTGTCCTCTCCACAGCTCATGGACCAGCAGCGCCCACACGGCGAGCGCAGTCGTGTCCGTGGGCCGGGCGGCCTGTCGCGCCAGCAGCGCCTGGACGCGGTCCGCCCGCAACCGGCCGTCGTGGTGGACGCGGCCCGGGGACAGGGTGTCGCGGGCCAGCTCCATCAGCGGGCTGCCCGCAGTGAGCATCGCGCCGAGCGGCAGGGTGAACGGCTGCTTGGGACGGCGCAGTACCGCTTCGGGTACCAGGCCGCGGCCCGCCGCGTACAGCGCGCGCTTGCCGGTCCTCGCCGCAGCCGGCAGCCGCCCGGCGAGTGCGGCCATCGCGGGCTGGCAGAACGGCATCCGGGCCTCGACCGCCCACGCCATGCTCAGGTGGTCGACGCGCCGCAGGTGGTACGCGGGCAACCGGTGGCGGGTCTCGAAGCCGGTGACCGTGGCGATCCGGGCGGTCGGCGCGGCCCGGAGGTCCGCCGCGATCCGCTCGCTGTCGGAGCCGCGGTCGGCGATGAGCGCCCGGTACGCCGGGGTGTAGAGCCACTCCCGCAGCGGGCGCGGCACGGCGGCGAGTGCCTCGACGTACGGGCTCACCCAGTCCGCGCCGGGCGGTGCGGCCAGCGCGGCGCGCACCCGGTCGTATCCGCCGAACAGCTCGTCCGCGCCGTCCCCCGTCAGCGCCACCGTGAAGCCGGCCTCGCGGACGGCGCGGAAGAGGGCGTACGTGGAGAGGGTGATCGGGTCGGCGTTGGGCTGGCCGAGGTGCTGGACGGCGCGCGGCAGCAGCTCCGCGAACTCGGCCGGATCCAGCTCGACCTGGTGATGGACGGTGCCGGCCCGCCGGGCCACGGCGCGGGCGTACCCGTGCTCGGCTCCCGGCCAGCGCCCCCGGTAGGTGAGGTGGAAGCTGTGCGGCGGGGGCGCGCCGACGGCCCGTGCGTGCTCGGCGGCCAGCGCGGTGACCAGCCCGGAGTCCAGGCCTCCGCTGGTGATGGCGCACAGCGGCACGTCGGCGCGGGCGAGCCGCCGCACTTCGCGCCGCAGGACGGTGCGGGCGTCACCGCGCGGGGCGGGCGCCCTGGGCGTACGCCGGTGGACCCTCAGCCCGTACGCCCCGGTGGCCACCGCCGTGGCACCGGGCGGCAGCGTCCGCACGCCGCGCAGGGCGGTGGCCTCGCCGAGCGGGGTCCTGGTCGCCAGGACGCTGTCGAGGGCCTCTTCGCGCGGGTCGGCGGGCACGTCACGGAAGGCGAGCAGCGCGGGCAGCTCGGAGGCGAACCGCACTCCGCCGCCGCTTCCACTTCCGCCGCTTCCGCCGCTTCCGGAGTGGTAGTAGATGCCTTTCATCCCCATGTCGTCGACGGCCAGGACCAGTTGGGGCGGGCCTCCGGGGCGCACATCGACGACGGCGATGGCGAACATGCCGTCCAGCTGCGCGGCGAAGTCGGCGCCGTACTCGGCGTACAGCGCGGGCAGCACCTGGCCGTCGCAGGCGCCCGGTATGCGGTGCCCGCGCGCGGCCATGCGGCGGCGCAGCTCGTGGTGGTTGTAGATCTCGCCGTTGAGTACGACGAGGACTCCGGGCACCGAGGCGAGCCGGTAGGGCTGGCGGCCGTGCGCCGGGTCGGTGACGGCGAGCCGGTCGCACCCCAGCGACCAGCCGGGGCCGACCAGCGTGCCGTGCTCGTCGGGCCCGCCGTGCCGCTGTCGCGCCGAGACCTCCGCCAGTTCGGGGCGGGTCACCCGGGTGGCGAAGGAGCCGAAGATTCTACACATGCCGGAAGCCTCCGATTCCTACCATTACTGGACGTGCCCAATAATTTGAAGCTACCAATTATTTTGCTGGCGCGTAAGCGCCATGTCCAGATCACGCCACCGCCACCGTCTTGCCGACGGGCTCCCGAGCCCAACAGGCTGTCCCCATGACCGACTTCGCGACCGCACCGGCAACCGCCCCCGCGACCGGCCGAGCAGACCGCAGCGCGCCGGAAAGCCTGCTGGTGGTGGCCGCGCACCCGGACGACATCGAGTTCTGCGTCAGCGGCACGGTGATGAACTGGATCGCGCGCGGCACGTCCGTGACGTACTGCATCGTCACGGACGGTGGTGCGGGCGGATACGACGAGAAACTGCCCCGGCAGGCCATGGCGGATCTGCGCCGCGCGGAGCAGACGCACTCCGCGAAGCTCAGCGGGGTGCGGGACGTGCGCTTCCTCGGCCACCCCGACAGCTTCGTCGAGCCGAGCGTGGAGCTGCGGCGCGACCTGTGCCGGGTGATCCGGCAGGTACGACCGCAGCGGGCGATCATCCCCAGCCCGGAGATCAACTGGGGGCGCCTCGCAGACCTCCACCCGGACCACCGCGCGGTCGGCGACGCGGCGCTCCGGGCGGTCTACCCGGAGGCCCGCAACCCCTTCGCGCACCCCGAACTCCTCAAGCAGGAGGGCCTGGAGCCGTGGATCGTGCCGGAGCTGTGGCTGATGACGGGCCCGACGCCGAACCAGTACGTGGACGTCACGGCGGTCTTCGCCCGCAAGGTCGAAGCACTGCGCCTGCACACGTCCCAGACGGCCCACTTCGACGACCTGGCAGGCCTGTTGCGGAAGTGGCTGGCGGAGCACGGGAGGGCGGCGGGGTTGCCCGCCGGGCGGTTGGCGGAGGCGTTCCAGATCGTGGACGGCGGGTAGGGGCGGCGGGTCACGTGAGTGGTGGCCGCGCGGGTGGTGGCCGCGCGGGTGGTGGCCGCATGGGCGTGGGTTGCTGCGGCGCTGTTCCGCTGCCCGCCCCTTCCCACACCGGGGATCCGCCCCCGAACCCCGGTCCCCCGAAGGGTGTCCCGGAGTCCGGGGGCTCGCCCCTGCTCACCGATAGATGAGCAGCTCCTGCTCCGTCGCCCCGCTCAACCGGTAGCGGGTGGCGACGAGCGGGCGGCCGGCATGGATGCGGATCAAGGTCGCCGCGTCGCCGTGGAAGCGGGCGGCCGGGCGGCCGTCGGCGGCGTTGCCCAGGATCAGCGGCTCCGGGCGGCCCGTGAGCGTGGCGTGCAGCAGCGGCGTATCGCGTCTGCGGCTTGCCCTGGCGAGGAGCGGCAGGGCGTACGCCGTGCCGTCACCGGCGTACGCACCGGGCCGGCCGCACGCCTCGCGCACATCGCCCGCGTGTACCCACTCCCCGAGCGCGACCGTGTCCAGCTCGCCGTCGCCCGCCGCGATCACCGGGCCCGCCTCGGTGAAGCCGCGCTCCAGCTCGTCCAGGATCCGCGACAGCGGCCAGTGTTCGCGTTGCGCGACATCGGCGGCATTGGCCTCCGGCAGAAAAACGCCCTCTTCCAGGCGGCCATCGACGATACGGACCAGCGCCGCCCCACAGTGGGCGAGGACCTGGCGCACGGTCCAGCCGGGACAGGCCGTGCGGAGTTCGAAGCACTCGGGCGGCAGTGCCCGCAACAGGGGCAGCAGGGCGTCGCGCTCGGTGCGCAGGAGCCGGCCGGGCAGCTCCGGGTCACGGATGTCGGACATGGCTCGCCCTCAGTACCGGTAGTGCTCGGGCTTGTACGGGCCCTCCTCGGGGACACCGATGTACGCGGCCTGCTCGGGCCGCAGCTTCGTCAACCGCACCCCCAGCGCCCCGAGATGGAGCCGGGCGACCTTCTCGTCGAGGTGCTTGGGCAGCACGTACACATCCGTCGGGTAGTCCTGCGGCTTCGTGTACAGCTCGATCTGCGCGATGGTCTGGTTCGCGAAGGAGTTGGACATCACGAACGACGGGTGGCCGGTCGCGTTGCCCAGGTTCAGCAGTCGGCCCTCGGACAGGACGATGACCGTCCGGCCGTCCGGGAAGGTCCAGGTGTGGACCTGGGGCTTGACCTCGTCCTTGACGACGCCGGGGATGGCCGCGAGACCGGCCATGTCGATCTCGTTGTCGAAGTGACCGATGTTCCCGACGATCGCCTGGTGCTTCATCCTGGCGATGTCGGCGGCGAGGATGATGTCCTTGTTGCCGGTGGTGGTGATGAAGATGTCCGCCGTGGTGACGACCTCGTCGAGGGTGGTCACCTGGTAGCCGTCCATCGCGGCCTGGAGTGCGCAGATCGGGTCGATCTCGGTGATGACCACGCGGGCGCCCTGGCCGCGCAGCGACTCCGCGCACCCCTTGCCCACATCGCCGTAACCACAGACGACCGCGACCTTGCCGCCGATCAGGACATCGGTGGCCCGGTTGATGCCGTCGATCAACGAGTGCCGGCAGCCGTACTTGTTGTCGAACTTCGACTTCGTCACCGCGTCGTTCACATTGATCGCCGGGAACAGCAGCGCGCCGTCACGGTGCATGGCGACCAGCCGGTGCACGCCCGTCGTGGTCTCCTCGGTCACGCCCCGCACCTCGGCGGCCATTTCGGTCCAGCGGCGCGGCGTCTCCCGCAGCGTGCGGCCCAGCAGTTCGAGCACCACGCGGAACTCGGTGGACTCGGCCGTGGACGGGTCGGGCACCGCCCCCGTCTTCTCGTACTCCACACCCCGGTGGATGAGCAGGGTGGCGTCGCCGCCGTCGTCCAGGATCATGTTGGGGCCCGGGTGGTTCTCCCAGGTCAGTGCCTGTTCCGTGCACCACCAGTACTCGTCGTACGTCTCGCCCTTCCAGGCGAAGACCGGGATGCCCGCGACCGCGATCGCCGCCGCCGCGTGGTCCTGGGTGGAGAAGATGTTGCAGGAGGCCCAGCGGACCTCCGCGCCGAGCGCCACGAGCGTCTCGATCAGCACGGCCGTCTGCACCGTCATGTGCAGCGAGCCGGTGATGCGGGCCCCGGCGAGCGGCCTGGCGGCGGCGTATTCGCGGCGGATCGACATCAGGCCGGGCATCTCGTGCTCGGCGAGGGTGATCTCCTTGCGCCCGAAGGCGGCGAGGGAGAGGTCCGCGACCTTGAAGTCCGTGAACTCAGACGGCATGAGCGCTCCTAGCGTCTCTGGAGGGGTGGGTGTGCTGGATGTCGCGGTGGATTTCGAGGGCGGCCGTGGACCGGTTGAGGGTGATGTAGTGCAGTCCTGGCGCCCCTTCGTCGAGGAGGCGGCGGCCCATCGCGGTCGCGTGCTCGACGCCGATGCGGTACGAGGCCGAGGGGTCGTCCCTGGCCGCCTCCAGCCGGTGCGCCAGGTCCTCGGGGAACGCCGCGTCGCTGAGCTCCGCGAAGCGGCGGATCTGGCGTACGTCGGTGGCCGGCATGATCTCCGGGACGACGGGGGTGTCGCAGCCGGCCGCCACCAGCCGGTCCCGGAGGCGGAGGTAGTCGTCCGCGTCGAAGAACATCTGGGTGATGGCATAGTCCGCACCGGCCCGGCACTTGGCGATGAAGTGCGCGAGGTCGCTCTCCGGGGAGAGCGAGCGTGTGTGCCCTTCCGGGAAGGCGGCGACGCCGACGGTGAAGTCGCCCAGGCTGCGGACGAGTTCGACGAGCTCGAAGGCGTACGTGAAGCCCTGCGGATGCGGGGTCCAGGGCCCGCGCGGGTCGCCCGGCGGGTCCCCGCGCAGGACGAGGACGTCCCGGATCCCGGCGTCCGCGTACTGCCCGATGATCGCGCGCAGCTCGGCCACCGAGTGGCCGACGGCGGTGAGGTGGGCGACGGGCCGCAGTGTCGTCTCGGCGGCGATCCGCCGGGTGACGGCGACCGTGCGGTCCCTGGACGAGCCGCCCGCGCCGTACGTCACGGAGACGAAGTCGGGCGCGAGGGGCTCGACGCGGCGGATCGCCTCCCACAGGGCGCGCTCGCCCGCCCGCGTCTTCGGTGGGAAGAACTCGAAGGAGAAGCTCATCCGGGCCCCCCGCCGGCCTTGAAGTAGCTCGCTTCCGGGTGGTGCACGACGATCGCGTCGGTGGACTGCTCGGGGTGCAGCTGGAACTCCTCGGAGAGGTGTACGCCGATCCGCTCGGGCTTCAGCAGGTCGGCGATCTTGGCGCGGTCCTCCAGGTCGGGGCAGGCCGGGTAGCCGAGGGAGTAACGGCAGCCCTGGTACTCGGTGCGCAGCATCCCGTCGAGGGAGTCGGGCTCGCGGCCCGCGATGCCGAGTTCGGCCCGTACGCGCGCGTGCCAGTACTCGGCGAGGGCCTCGGCCAGCTGCACGGACAGGCCGTGCAGTTCGAGGTAGTCGCGGTAGGAGTCGGCGGCGAACAGTTCGGCGGTCGCCTCCCCGATCCTGTTTCCCACGGTGACGATCTGCAGCCCCACCACGTCCGTCTCCCCCGACTCCTCCGGCCGGAAGAAGTCGGCCAGGCACAGGTGCCGGTCGCGCTGCTGGCGCGGGAAGGTGAAGCGGGTGCGCTCGCTGCCCCGCTCGTCCAGGATGATCAGGTCGTCGCCCTTGGACACGCAGGGGAAGTAGCCGTGCACGACCGCCGCTTCGAGGAGCCCGTCGGTCTGGAGGCGGTCCATCCACTGCCGCAGCCGGGGCCGGCCCTCGGTCTCGACCAGCTCTTCGTACGAAGGGCCGCTCCCGCGGGCCGACTTGAGGCCCCACTGCCCCATGAAGGTGGCCCGTTCGTCGAGCCAGGTCGCGTAGTCGGCGAGCTGGATGCCCTTGACGACCCGTGTGCCCCAGAACGGCGGTGTCGGGACGGCGGTGTCGGTGGCGACGTCGGAACGCGCGGGCCCCTCGGCCGGGGCAGGGGTCGCGGCGGCGGGGCGGGCGGCGACTCTGCGCTGCTTGAGTGGGGGAAGGGTCGCGCCGGGGACGCCGCGTTTGACCGCGATGAGTGCGTCCATCAGGCGCAGGCCTTCGAAGGCGTCGCGTGCGTAGCGGACTTCGCCCTCGTAGATTTCGTGCAGGTCCTGCTCGACATACGCCCTGGTGAGCGCGGCGCCACCGAGGATGACCGGGAAGTCGGCCGCCATCTTGCGCTGGTTCAGCTCCTGGAGGTTCTCCTTCATGATCACCGTGGACTTGACCAGCAGACCCGACATGCCGATGACGTCGGCGCGGTGTTCCTCGGCGGCTTCCAGGATCGCGGAGACGGGCTGTTTGATGCCGAGGTTGACGACGTTGTAGCCGTTGTTGGACAGGATGATGTCGACCAGGTTCTTGCCGATGTCATGGACGTCACCGCGCACGGTGGCCAGCACGATCGTGCCCTTGCCGTCGTCGTCGGTCTTCTCCATGTGCGGCTCCAGATGCGCCACCGCGGTCTTCATCACCTCGGCGGACTGGAGCACGAACGGCAGCTGCATCTGACCGGAGCCGAACAGCTCACCGACCGTCTTCATGCCCTCCAGCAGCGTCTCGTTGACGATCTCCAACGCCGGACGGCTCTCCAGCGCCTCGTCGAGATCCGCCTCCAGGCCCTTCTTCTCACCATCGATGATCCGCCGCTGCAGACGCTCACCCAACGGCAGCGCGAGCAGCTCCTCGGCCTTGCCCTCCTTCATCGACTTCGTGTCGACACCGTCGAAGAGTTCGAGGAAACGGGACAGCGGGTCGAACCCCTCGCTGCGGCGGTCGTAAATCAGATCCAGGGCGACGGAGACCTGCTCCTCGCCCAGCCGGGCGAGCGGCAGGATCTTCGACGCGTGCACGATCGCCGAATCCAGTCCCGCCTTCACACACTCGTCCAGGAACACCGAGTTGAGGACAACGCGCGCCGCCGGGTTCAGGCCGAAGGAGATGTTGGACAGGCCCAGCGTCGTCTGCACATCGGGGCGGCGGCGCTTCAACTCCCGAATCGCCTCGATCGTCGCGACGCCGTCCTTGCGGGACTCCTCCTGCCCGGTGCAGATGGTGAAGGTGAGGGCGTCGACGAGGATGTCCGATTCATGGACCCCCCAGTTGTCCGTCAGGTCCGTGATCAGCCGTTCGGCGATCCCCACTTTCGTTTCGACCGTACGGGCCTGCCCGGCCTCGTCGATGGTCAGTGCGATCAGCGCGGCGCCGTGTTCCGTCGCGAGTGCGGTGACCTTCGCGAAGCGCGATTCGGGGCCGTCGCCGTCCTCGTAGTTGACCGAGTTGATGACGGCCCGCCCACCCAGCTTCTCCAACCCGGCCCGCAGTACGTCGACTTCGGTGGAGTCGAGCACGATGGGCAGGGTGGAGGCGGTGGCGAACCGGCCGGCCAGCTCCCGCATGTCCGCGACCCCGTCACGGCCGACGTAGTCCACACACAGGTCGAGCATGTGCGCGCCCTCACGGATCTGGTCACGGACCATCTCCACACAGTCGTCCCAGCGGGCCTCCAGCATCGCCTCGCGGAACTTCTTCGACCCGTTGGCGTTCGTACGCTCCCCGATCGCCAGGAACGAAGTGTCCTGCCGGAAGGGAACGGCCTGGTAGAGCGAAGCGGCTCCCGGCTCGGGACGCGGCTCGCGCGCGGTCAGCGGCACCCCGCGCACCCGCTCGACGACCTGGCGCAGGTGCTCGGGCGTCGTACCGCAGCAGCCACCGACCAGCGAAAGTCCGTAGTCGCGTACGAAGCCCTCCTGCGCGTCGGCCAACTCCCCTGCCGAGAGCGGATAGTGGGCCCCGTTCGACCCCAGCACGGGCAGCCCCGCGTTCGGCATGCAGGAGAGGGGGACGCGTGAGTGCCTCGCCAGATGGCGCAGGTGCTCGCTCATCTCGGCCGGGCCCGTCGCGCAGTTCAGCCCGATCATGTCGATGCCCAACGGTTCCAGGGCGGTGAGGGCGGCGCCGATCTCCGAACCAAGGAGCATCGTGCCCGTCGCCTCCACGGTCACCGAGCAGATCAACGGAAGACTGATCCCCGCGACCTCCATCGCCCGCCGCGCACCGACGATCGCGGACTTCGTCTGGAGCAGGTCCTGCGTCGTCTCCACCAGGAGCGCGTCGGCGCCACCGGCGATCATGCCCTCGGCGTTCTGCTGATACGCGTCCCGCAACGTCACGTACGGGGCATGCCCCAGCGTCGGCAGCTTCGTCCCCGGACCCATCGAACCCAGCACCCAGCGCTGCTGCCCGGTCGACACCGTGAACTCGTCCGCCACCTCACGCGCGATCCGCGCCCCCGCCTCCGACAGCTCAAAGACCCGCTCCGCGATGTCGTACTCAGCCAACGCCGCGTAATTCGTCCCGAAGGTGTTCGTCTCCACACAGTCCACACCGACCGCGAAATACTCCTCATGCACCGAACGCACAATGTCCGGCCGGGTGACATTCAGGATCTCGTTACAGCCCTCCAGCTGCTCGAAGTCCTCCATGGTCGGATCCTGCGCCTGCAACATCGTGCCCATCGCACCGTCCGCCACCACCACACGCGAGGCAAGCGCCGCACGCAGGAGCTCGACCCGCCGGGCGCTCACGACAGTTCCCGCAGATGCGGTACGACACGGGCCACGGACTTGGGGCCGTACGCCGTCCTGATCCTCGCGAGGAGCGAGCCCCGGTACAGGCGGTACTCCTGGGTCCCCACGTAGTCCAGTACGGTCGCGGCCACCGCGCAGCCCAGCTGCGCCGCGCACACCTCCGGCAGGCCCCACGCCGTCCCGGCGAGGAAGCCGGCGCGGAAGCCGTCGCCGACCCCGGTCGGGTCGACGACCCCCGTCACCGGCACCGCGGGGACCACGATCGTGGGGCGTCCGGCGCGCCTGATCCGTACCCCGTCCTCGCCGTGGGTGGTGATCCAGCTCCCGACGCGGCGCAGCACCTCGTCCTCGGTCAGGCCGGTCCGCTCCAGGAGCAGGGCCGTCTCGTAGGCGTTGGTGAAGAGCCTGCGGGCGCCGTCCACCAGTTCCAGTACGTCCTCGCGCGCCAGCCGGGCCAGTTGCTGCGAGGGGTCGGCGGCGAACGGGATGCCCAGGCCGCGGCAGGTGCGGGTGTGCCGGAGCATGGCCGCCGGGTCGTCCGGGGAGACCATCACCAGGTCGAGCCGGCCGCCGCGGGTGATCACGTCGCACAGGTCGATCTCGCGCGCCTCGGCCATGGCGCCGGCGTAGAAGGTGGCGATCTGGTTCTGTCTGCGGTCGGTCGTGCAGACGTACCGGGCGGTGTGCAGGGTGTCGCTGACCCGCACCGATTCGGTGTCGACGCCGTGTTCCTTGAGGTGCACGCGGTACGGCTCGAAGTCGGCCCCGACCGCGCCCACCAGTACCGGGCGCAGCCCGAGCAGCCCCAGGCCGAAGGAGATGTTCGCTGCCACGCCCCCGCGTCGTATGTCGAGGTCGTCGGCGAGGAACGACAGGGAGACCCGGTCCAGCCGGTCGGCCAGCAGCTGGTCGGTGATGGACCCGGGGAAGGTCATCAGGTGGTCGGTGGCGATGGAGCCCGTGACAGCGATACGCATCTCATACCCCTGCGGAGTGACGCAGCGCATCGACGCGGTCGGTGCGCTCCCAGGTGAATTCGGGCAGTTCACGGCCGAAGTGGCCGTACGCGGAGGTGGCGGCGTACACCGGCCGCAGCAGGTCCAGGTCGCGGATGATGGCGGCCGGACGCAGGTCGAAGACCTCAGTGATGGCGGACTGGATCCGCTCGACGGGCACGCTCTCGGTGCCGTACGTCTCCACGAACAGGCCGACGGGCTCGGCCTTGCCGATCGCGTACGCCACCTGCACCTCGCACCGGCGGGCGAGACCGGCGGCGACGACGTTCTTCGCCACCCACCGCATCGCGTACGCGGCGCTGCGGTCCACCTTGGAGGGGTCCTTGCCGGAGAAGGCGCCGCCGCCGTGCCGGGCCATGCCCCCGTACGTGTCGATGATGATCTTGCGCCCGGTGAGACCCGCGTCGCCCATCGGGCCACCGACCTCGAAGCGTCCGGTCGGGTTGACGAGCAGCCGGTAGCCGTCGCACTCCAGGTTCACCCCCTGCTCGGCGAGCGCCTTGAGCACCGGCTCGACCACGAACTCCCGGATGTCCGGGGCCAGTAGCGACTCCAGGCTGATGTCGGCGGCGTGCTGCGTGGAGACCACGACGGTGTCGAGACGGGCCGGGTGCTCACCGTCGTATTCGATGGTGACCTGCGTCTTGCCGTCCGGCCGCAGGTACGGCACGGTGCCGTCCTTGCGGACGTCGGTGAGGCGGCGGGCGAGACGGTGCGCCAGCTGGATGGGCAGCGGCATGAGCTCGGGGGTGTCGTCGCAGGCGTAGCCGAACATCAGGCCCTGGTCGCCCGCGCCCTGGAGGTCGAGCGCGTCGCCCGACTTGCCCGCCGCGTCCACCCCCTGTGCGATGTCGGGCGACTGCGCGCCGATCGCGACGGAGACGCCGCAGGACGCGCCGTCGAAGCCCTTCGTCGACGAGTCGTAGCCGATGTCGAGTATCGCTTCGCGCACCAGCGAGGCGATCGGCGCGTACGCCCGGGTGGTGACCTCGCCGGCGATCTGCACCAGACCGGTGGTGATCAGGGTCTCGACGGCGACTCTGGCGTGCGGGTCCTGGGTGAGGAGCGCGTCGAGGATCGTGTCGCTGATCCGGTCGGCGATCTTGTCGGGGTGTCCCTCGGTGACCGACTCCGAGGTGAAGAGCCGACGCGTCATGTCACTTCACCTCCGCACAGAAGAAGTTGCTCTCAATGGCGCCGAGGGTGCGGATCGCGTCGACTTCGAGTGTCTCCATCTCGATGGACCGGCCGCTGAGCTGTTCCAGCAGGAAGACGAACTCGACGAAGGACAGCGAGTCGATCAGCCGGTTCTCGATGAGGTCGAGGTCGGTGGCGATGTCCTCGCGGTCGGTGTGCCGCTTGAGGATCCAGTCCTTGATCTGCTGCAGGCCGTCGGACATGGGTGGTCTCCTAACAGTGCTGTGTACGAGGGGAATGTGGAGCGGGCTTCGGACGGCGCTCCGCGCGAGAACGCCTCGAAGGGGCGGCGAGTGGGTGGTGGGCTCGGGACGGGACCCGGGGCCCGTGGTGTCGCCGGTGATGGGCGCGGCCACCGCCACCGCGTACTCCACGTCGTGGCTGATGCTCACGGTGATCCCGGTGATGCCGGAATCGCCCGCCATGACGGCTGCCGAGCGGCGCAGTTCGACCAGCGGCCAGCCGCCGTCGGCGCGACGGATGACGATGTCCAGCCAGGGCAGGAACCGGTTGCGCACCCGCAGGGTCTTGAACGCCGCTTCCTTGGCGGCGATGCGACCGCAGAGGCCGAGTACGTCGAGCCCGGTGGAGGTGCGGCAGTCGGCGAGTTCGCCGGGGCCCAGCATCCGGGTGAAGAACTCCTCGCCGTGCTCGGCGAGCAGCTTGCGGACGCGGTGGGCGGACACGATGTCCATACCGAGGTTCGCCCAGCCCAGGCCGCCCGCTGAGGGCGCCACAGGACGGGCCGGCATGTCAGACCACCGGCCTGGCCGGCCCGCCGTGCAACGCCCGTGCGGACGTGGTGGTGGTGTCCGTGGCGGAGATCGCCTTCAGGACCGCGTGGGTCGCGGCGTCCCAGCCACCGTGCCGCCGGGTGAGGGCCGAGAGCCAGCGCTCCAGGCCGAAGGCGACGCAGCTGGTGAACGCGGGGCCGCCGGTGGAGGCGAGCGAGATGTTGCACCGGTCACCGAAGAAGTTCCGGTGGGTGTTGACCGACGCGATGGCCAGGTCCTCGTAGAGGAACTCGTGCTTCACCGGCGAGAGGCGCTGGAGGACCGCCTTGGAACCTCCCTTGTCGAAGAACGGGTCGCTGGCCGCCTCCTTGCGCAGCGGCAGGTCCAGGGCGCGGGCGAACGCGGTGATGCGATCGGTGAAGGCGCACAGGTGTTCCTCGGCGTGCTCGCGGCTGCCGATGGCCACGATCTCCCGCATACGGAAGCCGAGTTGGCGGCGCAGGCCCTCATACACGCGCTCCTTGCGGAAGCACCAGCCGACGACCGTCACCAGGGTGGTGTCCTGCACCTGCCGGCCCTCGTGGTCGAGGTAGACGGCGTAACAGGACGCGGACGGCAGGCCGAGCGCGGCGGGTTGCAGGGCGTCGCACGGGAAGCAGCCGGTCTCGCCGCAGAAGGTCGAGTCCTCGCGGCGGTCCATGTCGAGGGGGGCCGCGACGACGGCCTGGTGCGGGAAGTTCTCGTAGTAGTCGAGCCGCGCCAGGTCCGCGGCCGGCAGGAGCGGTGGCATGGTCATCGGGCTCGCGCCCGCCGCCACGCCCCAGCTCTCGAAGGTGTCGTCGAGCAGCCGGAGCAGGGCGGTGCCCTCGGGGCCGAGGGACGGGAGCCCGGACTGCTCGCCGGGTGAGCCGGCCGAGCCGGATGTCGGGCCGGTCGTGATGGTCGGTGTCACGTACATGAGCCACCTCTCAGTGGGAGGCCGGGTCGGAGCGGAAGGGGCGGTGGTCAGATGAGCGGGAGCACGTCGTCGGAGAAGATGCCGGTCTTGAGGAAGAAGGCGAGCGGCTTGCGGATCGCCCTGCGCTCGTGCGGACGGCGCAGCTCGTCGGCGACCAGCGCGTTGCGCAGGGCCAGCGGGTCCTTGATGCCGGCGTCGCGGTAGACGTGCGGGTTGTAGAGGGAGTTGACGCTGAAGACGACGTACCGCTTGAGATACGCCTCGACCTCGCGCAGCCGGTCCTCGCTGACGGTCTCGACCATCCGGGTGTGCAGCAGCGACACGAGTTCGCGGCCGAAGGCGATGTGCCGGGACTCGTCCTGGTGGTGGATGCGGTTGACCTGGCGGATGGTGTCGCAGAGCGTCTCGTCCTGCGCCATCCGCATGTTGTAGTAGTCGACGAGCTCCTCGAAGAAGAGGATCCGGGCGAAGACGAGGAAGTTCTCGACCTCGAACTCCCAGGCGGAGTCGGCCCGCATGGCCGTGGATCCGTAGATCTTGTTGCCGTAGCGGCGGCAGAACTCGGCGAAGAACCACATGTGTTCGTTCTCTTCGCCGATGAAGTGGTGGAAGAAGTCCGAGGGGACTTCGAAGCCGGGCATGTGGATCCGGCCGACGACCTCGATGAGCAGCTCGCGGATGCCGTGCACATTGAGGCTGTAGAAGTTGATGCTCTCCCACTTGGAGAGCCGCTGGAGGGCCTCCTCGCCGAGCTCGTCGAAGTGGGCCGTGCCGTACGGGGTGAGCAGTTCGGGGCTCATCCACATCCGGTTGTCCTCGAGCTTCTCGGGCCAGTCGAACTGCTGGTACGGGTTGTAGTAGTCCTCGACGGACTTCGCGCTGAGCCGGGTGAGGACTTCCTCGAAGCGGTCGCTTCTGGGCAGGGCGGAGGTGGCCATGGGGTCTCCTGGCGAGTGGATGCGGAAGCGGGTGCGCGGTCGGCGCGTGATGCGCGGGCGTGCGTACGGTCAGAACGTGCGTGCGGTCAGGGCCTGACCTCGTACACGGCGTTGACCGGCGTCTCGGTGGCCCGCCGCCAGCGGGTGAAGCCGGCCTCCTCGGCGATGGCGCCGAAGGCCTTCTCGCCCGAGTGGTTGCCGAGGGCGTGCGGTCCGCGCTGGGCGACGGCGACCGGCAGGCACATCACGGCCGACAGGCTCATGAACATCTGCGCGGCCGGGGTGCCGGCCTCCACGTCCTGCGGGGAGACGTTCGACTCGACGAGCATCCAGGTGCCGTCGGCGTCCAGCGACTTGTGGACGTGCTGGGCGGCGGCGACCGGATCGCCCATGTCGTGCAGGCAGTTGAAGAAGGTGACGAGGTCGTAGCCGGAGCCGGGGTAGTCGTCGGCGGACGCGGTGTCGAAGACCACCCGGTCGCTGAGCCCCGCCTCCTCGGCGAGCTGGCGGGCGATGGCGATGGCTTCCTCGGAGTAGTCGAAGCCGTGCACGGTCGCCTCGGGGAAGGCACGGGCGATGAGGAGGGTGGTGTGTCCGACACCGCAGCCGACGTCGGCGACGGTGCCGCCGGCCTTCAGCTTGTCGGTCACCCCGTGCAGGGCGGGCAGCCAGTCGGGGATGAGTTTGTGCTGGTAGGTGGGCTCGAAAAAGCTGCCCATGCCGGTGTCGAGCGCCGCGTCGTGCTCGGCCCAGCCGACGCCGTCGCCGGTCCGGTAGGCGTCGACCAGCAGGTCCTCGGTGGCGTACAGCGCCTTGAGCGCCGTGAAGAACCCTGCCGCGTAGGTCACGGCGGCCGGGTCGGCGAGGACGGGCGCGTGGGCGGCGGGCAGCGTGTACGTCCCGGCGCTGGGGTGCCGCTCGACGTACTGGGCGCTGAGCTGGGCGTGCAGCCACTCCTCGGCGTACCGGGCGGTGATGCCCGTACGTGCGGCCAGGTCGGCCGGGGTGAGCGGGCCGTGCTCGGCGAGCGCCCGGTAGAGGCCGAGGCGCTCGCCCAGCGCGACGGTCAGGCCCCGCACGGCGGCGGCGGCGTCGCCGATGACGCGCTGATGAAAGTCGGTGGTCCCGGTCATCGGGTGTCCCCTTCCGCGGCCGGCACATCACAGGTGAACAGGAACGACCTCGGTACTCTCGGCACCTCGCGCGCCGCGACCTGGTAGGGCCAGCGCCCGAAGTCCGCGCCCTCCTCGCCCGGCTGCTTCACCTCGCGCACGTCCCAGCCGCACTCGGTCAGCAGCTCCTCGGGGCTCTCCGTCCCGAACAGCCACGGATTGCCGTCCTCCTTGAGGCAGTTGAGGAACGGCCGGGACAGCGGGTTGGTCAGCGCCGACCTGCTGATGACGTCCCCGACCAGGACGGAGCCGGGGGCGCTGTGCGCCGAGAGGATCGAGATCAGGGTGCGTACGGCGTCCTCGGGCAGGAAGAACAGCAGCCCTTCCACCACCCACAGGACGGGCTCGTCGGAGCGCCAGCCGGCTTCCTTCAGCGGGCCGGTCCAGTCCTGGGTGAGGTCGACGGGCACGGTACGCCGCTCACGCCCGGCCGGCTGCGGCTCGCCGGCGAGCATCGTGGCCTTGGCGTCGAGGAGCGCGGGCCGGTCGAGCTCGTACACGGTGACGCCGTCCGGCCACGGCAGCCGGTAGAAGCGGGTGTCCATGCCGGCGGCGAGGAACACGACCTGGCGGATGGATCGCTCCTCGACCGTGCGCACGATCGCCCGGTCCAGGTAGGTGGTCCGGATCGCGAGGAACGGCACGGTGCCGGCCCCCGCGTAGCGCTCCAGGAGCTCGAAGCCGATGCCGTCGGCGACGGTGCGCGCGTACGGGTCGGCGAACAGCCGGTCCTCACGCTCGGTCTCCAGGGCCCGCGCGGCGGCGGTCCACTGGGCGGTGCGGGATACGGCCTCCACGGGAGGTCCCCCTTCACTTCGGATGATTCGGTGCGGACGATTCGCCGCGGGTACTGCGGGTGGTGCGGACGGCCGTGTCCGGGCGGTCAGCGCCGCACGCACGGGACCGGGTCCTCCGCCGCGGACATCGACGCGGGGAAGGCGCCGGAGGAGTCGGCGGGACGCCGCCGGAAGATGCTGTGCAGGATCATGCTGAACACGACCGTCCCGTCCGCGGCGACCAGCTGGCAGCGGGGCCGCACGATGCCGGTGGCGGGGTTGCCGAACGAGGGTGACCCACCGAGGATTTCGACCCTCGCGGTGAGCACGTCCCCGGGGCGTACGGGCCGGTGATAGCGGATCTCGTCGACGCCCGGCGAGCCCGTACAGGCGCTGTAGGCGAGCATTCCGTCGACGTAGCGCCGCATGAACATCGAAGCGGTGTGCCAGCCACTGGCGATCAGTCCGCCGAAGGGCGTCTGCGCGGCCAGTCGCGGATCGGTGTGGAAGGGCTGCGGGTCGAAGCGCCGGCCGAAGTCGAGCACCTCTTCCTCGCTCACGGTCACGGTGCCCAGTTCATGGACGTCACCGGTACGGAAGTCCTCGAAGTAGCGCATCGCGCCCCCTTGGGCTCAGGAGTTGTTTTCCCTAGCTCCACCAATGTACGAATCAACCATTTATTTTGTCAACCCAAATCTAGCACTCCGTCAGCCTGTTTCCGCGACCCATCCCGCAGCACGTCAACTCCCGTCCAACGCCTGCGATATGTCGGCCCAGAGGTCTTCGATGTACTCGATACCGACGGACATCCGGACCATCCCCGCGCCGATCCCGGCGGCGGCCAGCGCGGGCCCGTCCAGCTCGCGGTGCGAGGTGGACGCGGGGTGGGTGACCAGGGTCTCCACGCCGCCCAGCGAGAGAGCGAGCCGGGCGAGACGCACTCGTTCGACGAAGGCGCGGCCCGCCGCCCGCCCCCCGGCGAGCTCGAAGGAGACCATCCCGCCGCCGCCCGAGAGGACCTTGCGGGCGAGACCGTACGAGGGATGGCTCTCCAGCCACGGCCAGTGCACCGCCGCCACCGCCGGATGCGCGGCCAGCCGGCGGGCGACGGCCTCCGCGTTGAGGCAGTGCTGCGCCATCCGCAGCGGCAGGGTCTGGATGCCGCGCAGGGTCAGCCAGGCCGCGAACGGATCGGCGGTGGCGCCCAGTTCGACGGCCCGCGTCCACACGCGGCGGTGCAGCGCGGGGTCCGCGAAGACGGCCGCACCGCCGAGCACGTCGGAGTGGCCACCCAGGTACTTCGTGGTCGAGTGCACGACGATGTCGGCGCCGAGTTCGAGCGGCCGGCACAGCACGGGCGAGGCGAGGGAGTTGTCCACCACGCCCACCACCCCCGACCGGCGTGCCGCCGCCAACAGGCCCGGCAGATCGGCCACTTCGCCGGTCGGATTGGCGATGGTCTCCAGGAGGAGGAGGCGCGTCGTGCCCCGCACGGCGCGCTCGAACTCCCCCACGTCGTCGCCGCCCAGGTACTGGACCTCGACCCCGAAGCGCCCGGCGAGATCGGCCAGCACCGAGTACGTACCGCCGTACAGGCAGCGCTGCGCCAGCACATGGTCGCCGGGCTTCAGCAGCGCGAACAGCACCCCGCTGATCGCACCCATCCCCGACGCGGTGGACATCGCCGCCGCCCCGCCCTCCAGGCCGGCCAGGGTCCGCTCCAGTGCCCGGACCGTCGGATTGCCCCGGCGGCTGTAGACGGCCTCGCCGTCGGGGTCGGCCATGGCCCGCGCGAGTTCGTCGGCCGAGTCGAAGGCGAAGGCGGACGACTGCACGAGGGGCACACTGAGCGGCCGACTCCCCTCCCCCAGCGGTTCGTTGACCACATGCACGGCACGGGTCCGCACATCCATCGACACCTCTGTCGGGAAATCCATGGAACTTGCTCCTTCCGCACGCGCACGCACGCACGCACACACACAGGAACGGGGCCGCCCGATGTCCGGTGGAGAGACATCGGGCGGCCCCGTGGCTGACGTTCTTCCGCTTCGGCTGCGCGGCAGCCCATCGGCTATACGCCGATCTGCTCGCCCTGCGGCGCGGCCTGCCGGTCGGCCGCCGCGGCGGCGGCCGACTTGTCGCTGCGCATCACCAGCAGCGTGATGACGCCACCGAGCGCGGCCACACCGGCGGCGCCGATGAACGCCGAGCTGAACCCGTCGGTCAGGGCCGGCAGATCGCCCAGCTCACCCGCGCCCTGCGAGGTGGCGAGTGCGGTCAGCGCGGCCAGACCGAGCGCCGAGCCCACCTGGTAGGTGGTGTTGACGATGCCGGAGGCCAGGCCCGCCTGCTCCTGCGGGGCGCCGGACATCGCGGTCATCATCGCCGGGATGTACGCGAGGGACATACCGAGCGCGGCGACCAGCGACGCGGGCAGTACGTCGATCATGAAGCTGCCCGTCGGCTCGACGGCCGACAGCCACAGCAGCCCGAGGGCGAGGACCAGCAGTCCGCCGCCGATCAGCGGCTTGGAACCGAACTTGGCCATCAGCCGTGCGGTGATCATCGTCATGAAGATCATCAGGAGCACGGTCATCGGAAGCAGAGCGGCGCCGGACGCGAACGCCCCGTACCCCAGCACCTGCTGGAGGTAGAGGTTGAGGAAGTACCACATCGGGATCCACGCGGCGCCGAGCAGCATCATCGACAGGTTGGCGGAGCCGAGGCGCGGCACGCGCCACACGCCGAGCGGCATCAGCGGCTCGCGGATGGACTTCTGGATCAGCAGGAAGAGCGCAAGCAGGGCGGCGGCGCCGACCAGTTGCAGGACGGTGCCGGTCGAGCCCCAGCCGACCTCGGGTGCCCGGACGACGGCGAACACGGCGAGCGCGAGACCGGCGGTGACGGCAACCGCGCCGAGTACGTCGACGGAGCCGCGACGGCTCTCGACGGCGGGCAGCAGCTTGACGGCGGCGAGGGTGACGAGACCGATCGGGATGTAGATGATGAAGACCCATGGCCAGCTCAGCCACTCGGTGAACACGCCACCGAGGAAGACTCCGGCGGTGCCGCCCGCGGGGGCGGCGGCGCCGTAGAAGGCCATGGCCTTGCCGAGTTCCTTCGGGTTGTGCCCGAAGAGCATCATCAGCAGCGTCATCGCGGACGGTGTGATCAGCGCGCCGCCGATGCCCTGGATGCCGCGGCCGGCGACCTCGACCCAGGCGGTGGTGGCAGCCGCGGCGACGACCGAGCCGCCGATCATGACCACCCAGCCGGCGACGAAGATCTTCCGCGCGCCGATCAGGTCGGACAGCCGGCCGCCGAGCAGCAGCAGACCGCCGAACGCGATCACATAGGCGTTGAACACCCACTGCAACTCGCCCTGGGAGAAGCCCAGGTCCTTCTGCATCTCGGGGAGCGCGACCCCGATGATCGACGTGTCCATGATCACCATGAACTGCGCGGTGGCGAGCACGGCCAGTGCCCACCAGCGCTTGGGATTGACGGTTGTACTGACAGTTGTCACGACCCTGCCCCTCTCTCCGACATACCCCTAGGGGGTACCTACGACGATGGACATTAACATACCCCTCTGGGGTATGTAAGAGATGTGCGGGATGTGCGGGAGCCCTGGATCGGCCATCCGGCCGACCGAGCAGAATGAGCACCATGGCCGACACCACACAGCACCCCGCGCACAACGACCTGCTACGCCGCTGGCTGGCCGCCACGCCCTCCGGAGCCGCCGGGGCGCCGGACCCGCGCCCGTATGGGGAGAATCTCCTCGCGCGCTGGGCGGAGCCGCAGCGGCGGTATCACACCACCGACCATCTGATCGCGGTCCTCGACCACATCGACGTACTCGCCGGGCACGCGGAAGACCCGGATCTGGTGCGGCTAGGGGCGTGGTTCCACGACGCGGTCTACCGCCCGGACCGGTCCGAGAACGAGGAGCGCAGCGCGGTTCTCGCGGAGCGGGCGCTGGCGGAGCTGGGCTTCGACGAGGCGCGCACGGCGGAGGTCGCGCGCCTGGTCCGGCTCACCACCACGCACGCGCCGCAGCCCGGCGACACGAACGGCGAGGTCCTGTGCGACGCGGACCTCGCCATTCTGGCGGCGGGTCCGACGCCGTACGCGCAATACGCGGCGGCGGTGCGCGGGGAGTACGGCTTCGTACCGGACGAGACGTTCAGGGAGGGCCGCGCGGGGGTGCTCCGCCAACTGCTGGCCCTGCCCGAGCTGTTCCATACGCCGCACGGGCGGGCGGAGTGGGAGACGCGGGCGCGGCACAATCTGACCACGGAACTGGAGTTGCTGGCGGGGTAGGTGCGGGATGCGTGGGCGGGTGCGGGTTGCCTGCGGCACTGCTCCCCTACCCGCCCCTTCCCGGCTGTGACATGTGCGTTGTCGGCGATCCGGCGCGCCACGACGCGCGGCGGCGAGGTCCCCGGGGGCCCCGCGGTCTGACCACCCGCGTCCCCTCCGTCCCCTCCCGCGCCCTCAGTCGCTCGGTCGAGAGGACGGAGGGGACGGGAATGTCATGGCCGTCCAAGACGTTGGCAACTGTCATGCCGAACTCCGCCGACTCCCGCACGCGCATGCCGCTGGCCGTATACATATTGGGCCTGGCTGTCTTCGCCCTCGGGACCAGCGAGTTCATGCTGTCCGGGCTGCTGCCGCCCATCGCCGATGACATGGGTGTGTCCATCCCGCAGGCCGGACTGCTGATCTCCGCCTTCGCGATCGGCATGGTGATCGGCGCGCCCCTGCTGGCCGTGGCCACCCTGCGGCTTCCCCGGCGTACGACCCTGATCACCCTGATCACGGTCTTCGGCCTCGGCCAGGTCGCCGGCGCGCTGGCTCCCACGTACGAGCTCCTCTTCGCCTCCCGTGTCGTGAGCGCCCTCGCCTGCGCCGGGTTCTGGGCGGTGGGGGCCGCGGTCGCCATCGCCATGGTGCCGGTGAACTCGCGGGCCCGTGCCATGGCCGTCATGCTCGGCGGGCTGAGCATCGCGAACGTCCTGGGCGTGCCGCTCGGGGCGTTCCTCGGCGACAGCTTCGGGTGGCGGTCGGCGTTCTGGGCGGTGGCGGCGGCCTCCGCCCTGGCGCTGGTGGGGGTGGCCACGCTGATTCCGCGTATTGCGCTGCCCGACGAGAAGCCCCGGCTCAAGCGGGAGCTGGGGATCTACCGCGACCGGCAGGTCTGGCTGGCCATCGTCATGACGGCGCTCGCGGCGGGCGGCGTCTTCTGCGCGTTCAGCTATCTCGCGCCGCTGCTCACTGACGTGGCGGGGCTGGACGCGGGCTGGGTGCCGACCGTTCTCGGGCTCTTCGGTGTCGGCGCCCTGATCGGTACGGCCATCGGCGGGCGGGTCGCCGACGCGCACCTCTTCGGCGTTCTGCTCAGCGGTATCGCGGCCTCCACCGTCTTCCTGGTGGCCCTAGCCCTCTTCGCCTCCACCGCGTGGGTCGCCGTCGCCTTGGCCTTCCTGCTCGGCGTCTCGGCCTTCTACACGGGGCCCGCGCTCAACGCCCGCGTGTTCAACGTCGCGGGCGCGGCCCCCACCCTGGCGGGCGCGACCACCACCGCCGCGTTCAACCTGGGCAACACGGGCGGCCCCTGGCTCGGCGGCACGGTCATCGACGCGGACTTCGGCTTCGCCTCGACGGCGTGGGCGGGCGCGGCGATGGCGGCTCTGGCGCTGGTGACCGTGGTCGTCTCGCTGCGGATACAGCGCGGGGGCGGGTCCCGGGTCGTTGTCGGGTCGGCGGCGGATTCCGCGAAGGCCACCCGTACGGATTCGGATTCGGATGCCGCGCGCCGCACCTGACCCGGGCGGGTCAAGCCGAGTGCCTCAAGCCGGGCCTCAAGCCGGGCGCGTCGCCCCAGGCGCATCGAGCCGAGTGCTGTGCGATTCGGGTGTCATGTCCGGTGCGTTCGGCTCGCACCCGGCGGCCAGCAGCCCGATCAGCACCCCTGCCACCAGTGACACGGCCAACCAGGTCGACGATCCAACTGATCCAGTCGGTCCAGCTGATCCAGCCGGTCCAGACGATCCATGCGTGTCGGCTGTCATGTCCCGCTAGACGCGCGCCCGATGCCGCAGGTTCCCTCGGGTAACACATCGAGACCACCGAAGCCCGCTCACGCCGGGCGGCCCTTCGGCCGGCGCAGGCCCGCCGCCGTGAGTCTGCGGACGAGTTCCTTCGAGCCGATCTCCACCGCGCCCGCGCCCAACGCGTCGACGTACCGCACCTCGGGCACGTCGTAGTGGTCCCGCTCGAAGGCCCTGGGCGGGCAGCCGATACCGGCCGCGAACGTGTGCAGCTCCTCGTACGACGCGTCGCTGACCAGGTGCGACCACATCCGGCCGTGGCCGGGCCAGGTCGGCGGGTCGATGTACACCGTCATCGCAGGCCGCCGACCGGCGCGACGATCACCGCGGCCTTCGGGCAGACCCAGTGCGGGTCGGTGCCCAGCTCCGGCTCGATGTCCAGGGCGTGCGGGTCCTCGTCGCCGCACACCGGGCACAGCGGCCAGCGGCCGTGCTGTTCGAGCAGGGCGTCCTGTACGTCCTGGGCCACGAGCCCGGCCACGAAATCGACCCCGTCGGGCCACTGCTCCACCCACCAACGGCGGTGCATCACCGCGTCCTCGACCAGCGATACGACATCGGCCTCGGCCACGTCACGCGCGGCGAGGTCGGCCATGACCAGGGCGCGGGCGGCGTGCAGTGCCTGTTCGAGAGAGGAGGGTGCGTGGTCCATGCCCCCATTGTCGCGCGCGGCGCGGACGGCCGGAATCCGCCGACGATCAGCGTCAAAAACTGGACCAATGGGGGGTTGACGACCCACCGTCGCGAAAATATCTTTCAGGAGTGACCAATAAAGTGAAGGAAATTTTCACGAGCGGTTCGGCGCCGCCTGCTCCGCCCGCCCCGGCCGCCCTCGCCGCGAAGGTACGGACCCTCGCGCCGTCCATGACCCGCTCCATGCAGCGCGTCGCCGAAGCCGTGGCCGCCGACCCGGCCGGCTGCGCGGCGCTCACGGTCACCGGGCTCGGTGAGCTCACCGGCACCAGCGAAGCCACCGTGGTCCGCACCGCGCGCCTCCTGGGCTACCCCGGCTACCGCGACCTGCGCCTGGCGCTCGCCGGTCTCGCCGCCCAGCAGCAGTCGGGCCGGGCCCCTGCGGTGACCGCCGACATCGCGGTCGACGACCCGATCGCGGACGTGGTGACCAAGCTGGCGTACGACGAGCAGCAGACCCTCGCCGACACAGCCGCGGGCCTGGACACCGTCCAGCTCGGCGCCGCGGTCACCGCCCTCGCCGGGGCGCGGCGCGTCGACATCTACGGCGTGGGCGCCTCCTCCCTCGTCGGCATGGACCTCGCCCAGAAGCTGCTGCGCATCGGCCTGATCGCGCACGCGCACAGCGACCCGCACCTCGCCGTCACCAACGCCGTGCAGCTGCGTTCGGGCGACGTGGCCATCGCGATCACGCACTCCGGCTCCACCGGGGACGTCATCGAACCGCTGCGCGTCGCCTTCGACCACGGGGCGACGACCGTCGCGATCACGGGCCGCCCCGACGGGCCCGTGTCGCAGTACGCGGATCACATCCTGACCACCTCCACCGCCCGCGAGAGTGAGCTGCGGCCCGCCGCGATGTCCAGCCGAACGAGCCAACTCCTCGTCGTGGACTGCCTGTTCATAGGCGTCGCGCAGCGCACGTACGAGACGGCCGCCCCCGCGCTCGCCGCCTCCTACGAGGCGCTCGCCCACCGCCACAGCCCCCGCAGCAGCCGCTAGTCCCGTCGGGGCGATACGAGAAAGAGCCGCACCCCCCATGACCAGCACCGGCACCCCCACCGACGCAAACTCCACGCCGTACGGCGATCTGCGCGCCGAGCTCGCCACGCTCACCACCGAGGCGTTCCGCCCCGAGCTCGCCGAGATCGACCGGCTCCCGACGGCCGAGATCGCCCGCATCATGAACGACGAGGACCGCACCGTCCCCGACGCCGTCGCCGCCCGGCTCCCGCAGATCGCCGCCGCGATCGACGCCACCGCCGTGCGGATGGCCCGTGGCGGCCGACTGATCTACGCGGGCGCGGGCACGGCGGGGCGACTGGGCGTGCTGGACGCCAGCGAGTGCCCGCCCACCTTCAACACCGACCCGTCCGAGGTCGTCGGCCTGATCGCGGGCGGCCCTTCCGCGATGGTCAAGGCGGTCGAGGGCGCGGAGGACTCCAAGGCACTCGCGGCCGAGGACCTGGACGGGCTCGGCCTCACCGAGAACGACACGGTCATCGGCATCTCCGCATCCGGCCGCACCCCGTACGCGATCGGCGCGGTCGAGCACGCCCGTACACGCGGCGCGCTCACCATCGGCCTGTCCTGCAACGCCGACAGCGCCCTGGCGGCCGCCGCCGAGCACGGTCTCGAAGTGGTCGTCGGACCCGAACTCCTCACCGGGTCAACGCGGTTGAAGGCGGGGACCGCGCAGAAGCTCGTCCTCAACATGATCTCCACCATCACGATGATCCGGCTCGGCAAGACCTACGGAAACCTGATGGTCGACGTACGCGCGTCCAACGAGAAGCTGCGGGCCCGCTCGCGCCGCATCGTGGCGCTGGCGACGGGGGCGAAGGACGCCGAGATCGAGGCGGCGCTGGCCGCGACCGACGGCGAGGTCAAGAGCGCCATCCTCGTCATCCTCGGCGCGGTGGACGCCCCCACGGCGGCCACCCTGCTGACGAATTCCGCGGGCCATCTGCGCGCGGCGCTCGCGGCAGCGGCCACCCCGCGCACCACCTGACCCGCCCCTCCCCCCGCACAGCAAGGCACCACGCACCATGACCGAGAACAAGAACCGCGCCACCGCCGCCGCGATCCTTCCGCTGGTCGGAGGCGCCGGGAACATCACGTCGATCGTCCACTGCATGACCCGGCTCCGGCTGGGCCTGCGCGACCGCTCGCTCGTCCAGGACGAACAGCTGAGGGCGCTGCCGGCCGTGCTGGGGGTGGTCGAGGACGACACGTACCAGATCGTGCTCGGCCCCGGCACGGTCGCCCGCGTCACCCCGGAGTTCGAGCAACTGGTCGCGGGGGACAGGGAAGCCGCATGCGCCGCGCCCGCCGCGTCCGCCGTCACCGTCGCTCCCGTCGTCACAGCGGAGGACCTGGCGGCGCAGGGCGCGGACATGAGAGCCGAGCGCAAGGCCAGGAACTCCACACCGTTCAAGCTGTTCCTGCGCCGCGTCGCGAACATCTTCGTGCCGCTGATCCCGGCCCTCATCGGCTGCGGCATCATCGCGGGCCTCAACGGCCTGATGATCAACCTGGGTTGGCTGCCGGCCGTCACCCCCGCGCTCGCCTCGATCGCGTCCGGCTTCATGGCGCTGATCGCCGTCTTCGTCGGCTTCAACACGGCGAGGGAGTTCGGCGGTACGCCGATCCTGGGCGGCGCGGTGGCCGCGATCATCGTCTTCCCGGGCGTCGCGAACATCGAGGCGTTCGGCCAGAAGCTGTCGCCCGGCCAGGGCGGTGTGCTGGGCGCGCTGGGCGCGGCGGTCCTCGCGGTGTACGTCGAGAAGTGGTGCCGCCGCTGGGTCCCGGAGTCCCTGGACGTCCTGGTCACCCCCACCCTGACGGTCCTGGTCTCCGGCCTGGTGACGATCTTCGGCCTGATGTTCCTGGCCGGTGAGATCTCCACGGCGATCGGCGACTTCGCCAACTGGCTGCTGGCCAACGGCGGCGCGGGCGCGGGCTTCGTCCTGGGCGGCCTGTTCCTGCCGCTGGTCATGCTGGGCCTGCACCAGGCCCTCATCCCCATCCACGCGACCCTCATCGAGCAGCAGGGCTTCACGGTCCTGCTGCCGATCCTCGCGATGGCGGGCGCGGGCCAGGTCGGCGCGGCGGCAGCGGTCTACCTCCGCCTCCCCCGCAACACCTCGATCCGCCGCACCATCAGGTCCGCGCTCCCGGCGGGCTTCCTCGGCGTGGGCGAACCGCTGATCTACGGCGTCTCGCTCCCCCTGGGCCGCCCGTTCGTCACGGCGTGTGTGGGCGGCGCGTTCGGCGGCGGGTTCGTGGGCCTGTTCAACCAGCTCGGCGACCAGGTCGGCTCGACGGCCATCGGCCCGTCCGGCTGGGCCCTGTTCCCGCTGATGGACGGCAACAAGGGCCTGGGCGCGACGATCGCGATCTACGCGGGCGGCCTGCTCGTCGGCTATCTGGCGGGCTTCCTCGCGACGTACTTCTTCGGCTTCACCAAGCCGATGCTGGAGGAGTTCAACGTGACCCCGATGGCGGAGCCGACACCCCCGGTGGCGTCGTCCACACCCCCACCGACGTCCGAGCCGGAGCCCGAACCGGCCAGGGTCTGACGCCACCGCGCCCATCCGTCCTGGCTGCTCGGAGCGGCCCCTGGTGGACATCACGCTGCTGGGCCCACGGTCGGCCTACGACCCGGCGCAGGACTGGTCGCGCGCCGGGCGGGCGCCCGCGACGAGGAAGTCCGTCACCACCCGATCCCCGCACGCGTTTGCCGTTGGCGACGTACGAGCCGTGGCCGACCGCGTCAACAGTGACCATGCCGGCCCGGTCGCCCAGCGCCGCGCGCAGCTTGCGTGCGCCGGCGAGCGGGGTGGACGGGTCGCGCTCGTTCTGGACCAGCAGGATGAGGGGACACGCGATGAATCACACTCGCTGGAAACTGGCCCGCGAGAAGAAGCTCGCCAAGGGGTACGCCGAGTCCCCGGAGGCCGCCGCCGAACGTGCGGAGATCCGGCTGGCCATGGCCGTCGCCAAGGCCGTCTACGACCGCCGCGAAGAGCTCGGTCTGTCGCAGACCGAAGTGGCCGAACGCGCCGGGCTCACCCAGGCGAAGATCTCCCGCATCGAGGGCGCCGACGCCGTACCGACCCTGCTCCTGCTGCGGCGCCTGCTCCGGCGCCTTACCGGGGCATTGGACGCGTCCCTGAACATCGCCCTGGACGACGACCGCGAGGAAGTCGTGTTCGTCGCCCACTCCCCGGCCTGACTCATCACGTAGAGCCGCACACGCCCGAGCCACCGCTCACCCGTACCCCCGAAACGCCCGAGGGCGGCACCTCCGCGTGGAAGGTGCCGCCCTCGGTTCCGTACAGCCATGTACCGCTGAGCCGTGGCTCAGAAGTCCATGTCACCGCCGGGCATGCCGCCACCGGCAGGCGCGGAAGACTTCTCCGGCTTGTCGGCGATGACCGCTTCGGTGGTGAGGAAGAGCGCAGCGATGGACGCGGCGTTCTGCAGGGCGGAGCGCGTGACCTTCGCCGGGTCGATGATGCCCTCGGCGATCATGTCGACGTACTCACCCGTCGCGGCGTTCAGGCCGTGACCGATGGGCAGGTTGCGCACCTTCTCGACGATGACGCCACCCTCAAGACCACCGTTGACGGCGATCTGCTTGAGCGGGGCCTCCAGGGCGAGCTTCACGGCGTTCGCGCCGGTCGCCTCGTCACCCGTGAGCTCAAGCTTGTCGAAGACCGCGGAGGCCTGGAGAAGCGCCACGCCGCCACCGGCGACGATGCCCTCTTCGACGGCCGCCTTCGCGTTGCGAACGGCGTCCTCGATGCGGTGCTTGCGCTCCTTGAGCTCGACCTCGGTCGCGGCGCCGGCCTTGATGACGGCCACGCCGCCCGCGAGCTTCGCCAGGCGCTCCTGGAGCTTCTCGCGGTCGTAGTCCGAGTCGGAGTTCTCGATCTCGGCGCGGATCTGGTTGACGCGACCCTGGACCTGGTCGCTCTCACCGGAGCCGTCGACGATCGTGGTCTCGTCCTTGGTGATGACGACCTTGCGGGCGCGGCCGAGCAGGTCGAGACCGGCGTTCTCAAGCTTGAGGCCGACCTCCTCGGAGATGACGGTGCCACCGGTGAGGATGGCGATGTCGCCGAGCATGGCCTTACGGCGGTCACCGAAGCCCGGAGCCTTGACGGCGACGGACTTGAAGGTGCCACGGATCTTGTTGACGACGAGCGTGGACAGTGCCTCGCCCTCGACGTCCTCCGCGATGATCAGCAGGGGCTTGCCCGACTGCATGACCTTCTCAAGCAGCGGAAGGAGGTCCTTCACGTTGCTGATCTTGGAGTTGACGATCAGGATGTACGGGTCGTCGAGCGACGACTCCATGCGCTCCATGTCGGTGGCGAAGTACGCCGAGATGTAGCCCTTGTCGAAGCGCATGCCCTCGGTGAGCTCAAGCTCGAGCCCGAAGGTCTGCGACTCCTCGACGGTGATGACGCCTTCCTTGCCGACCTTGTCCATCGCCTCGGCGATGAGCTCGCCGATCTGGGTGTCGGCGGCGGAGATGGAGGCCGTAGAAGCGATCTGCTCCTTGGTCTCCACGTCCTTGGCCTGCTCAAGGAGCGCGGCGGAGACGGCCTCGACGGCCTTCTCGATGCCACGCTTGAGGGCCATGGGGTTGGCGCCTGCGGCCACATTGCGCAGGCCCTCGCGGACCAGAGCCTGGGCGAGGACAGTCGCGGTCGTCGTGCCGTCACCGGCGACGTCGTCGGTCTTCTTCGCGACTTCCTTGACCAGCTCGGCGCCGATCTTCTCGTACGGGTCCTCGAGCTCGATCTCCTTGGCGATGGAAACACCATCGTTGGTGATCGTGGGGGCGCCCCACTTCTTCTCGAGGACGACGTTACGGCCCTTGGGGCCGAGGGTTACCTTGACGGCGTCGGCGAGCTGGTTCATCCCGCGCTCGAGACCGCGCCGTGCCTCCTCGTCGAACGCGATGATCTTAGCCATGTGAAGTGGTCCTCCCGGACTGGGGTGGAGAGCGATGGACTGAATGGCGCCCGCGACGGACGGCCTGCCTGCCTCGTGGTTCCTTGCCCCACAAGGCCTGCGGGCCTCGCCGACCCAGTCCTTCTGTCACTCTCACTAGGAGAGTGCTAACGCCAATGATTAGCACTCGACCCCCTTGAGTGCAAGGCCGTCCCGAAGGGACGACGGTGAGGGGTGGCGGTCGGGCGACGGGTGGGGGCGCAAGGCCGTCCCCGACATACCGGCCGAACGCCGGACGCACGAAGGGCCTGTACCCCGTATGGGGTACAGGCCCTTCGTGCGTGAGTTGTGTCGGTGGCCGATCGCGCCGAGATCAGACGGCGAGCTTGACCATGTCCGCCTGCGGACCCTTCTGGCCCTGCGAGATCTCGAACTCAACTCGCTGACCTTCTTCAAGGGTGCGGTAACCGTCCATCTGGATCGCGCTGTAGTGGACGAAAACATCCGCACCACCGTCGACCGCGATGAAGCCGTACCCCTTCTCCGCGTTGAACCACTTGACGGTGCCCTGAGCCATGCCTAACTCCCCTATTACTGGCCCTTGCACAGGCCCGCACTTCGCGGAACCCGGGTCAGACCTCACCCCCAGCCAGCCCTCGAAAGAAGCAGGAGAGGGTGTGCGCCGGAACGCGTCGACCGCGGCTGAATGTATCCGCCCAACTGCCCTCTGCAACAGGTCAATCAGACGAGAATCTCAGGCATGACCGAACACCCGATTGCGGGGAATTCACTGGATTCCAGGGCAAGTCGGGCCGGACAAAGCGCGCTTCGGTGGCAATTCGCTCGAACACTTTGGCTGTTTCTTGTCGCGCGGGATCGCATTCTCATATGCGCCGGGCATAAACAGCGGAGGGGGCTTCCCCAACTGTACCGCGCTCAACCATAGGGAATTGCCCCCTCCGCTTCTGTCGCGGAGAGGGCAATCGCGTTAACTCTGGGTGGGCCGGCCGACCCGCGGGCCGACCGTGGATCAGCCGCCTGCGACCGCAGGGATGATCGAGACGCCGACGCCGTCCGGCGTGGCGGTCTCCAGACCGCTCTCGAAGCGCACGTCGTCGTCGTTCACGTAGACGTTCACGAAGCGGCGTAGCTTGCCCTGGTCATCCAGCACACGGGCGGCGATGCCCGTGTGGTTCTTCTCCAGGTCGGCGATGACCTCGGAGAGGGTCGCGCCCTCGGCTGCGACCTCGGCCTGGCCGCCGGTGTACGGACGAAGAATGGTCGGGATGCGAACTTTGACGCTCATACGAGGCCAGCCTCTCGGAAAGAGTCCAGGTTGGGACGGATGACGGCGGACTGGCCCGTGGTCGGGGCCACCGCTTCAAGGGTCTTCAGGCCGTCGCCCGTGTTGAGCACGACCGTGGTGAGGGCCGGGTCGAGCAGACCGGCGTCGATCAGCTTCTTCGTCACGCCGACGGTCACACCGCCCGCGGTCTCCGCGAAGATGCCCTCGGTGCGGGCGAGCAGCTTGATGGCGTCCACCACCTGCTCGTCATTGACGTCCTCGACCGCGCCGCCGGTGCGGCGGGCGATGTCCAGGACGTAGGGCCCGTCCGCCGGGTTGCCGATGGCCAGCGACTTGGCGATGGTGTTCGGCTTCTGCGGCCGTACGACGTCGTGCCCGGCCTTGAAGGCCGTCGACACCGGCGAGCAGCCCTCGGCCTGGGCGCCGAAGATCTTGTACGGCTTGTCCTCGACCAGACCGAGCGCGATGAGCTCCTTGAGCCCCTTGTCGATCTTCGTGAGCTGCGATCCCGAGGCGATCGGGATGACGATCTGGTCGGGCAGCTGCCAGCCGAGCTGCTCGCAGATCTCGTACGCCAGGGTCTTGGAGCCCTCGCCGTAGTACGGGCGCAGGTTGACGTTGACGAAGCCCCAGCCCTCGCCCAGCGGGTCGCCGATGAGCTCGGAGCAGAACCGGTTCACGTCGTCGTAGTTGCCCTCGATGCCGACCAGGTCGCCGCCGTACACCGAGGCCATGATGACCTTGCCCTGCTCCAGGTCGTGCGGGATGAACACGCAGGACCGGAAGCCGGCCTTGGCGGCCGCGGCGCCGACCGCGCCCGCCAGGTTGCCGGTGGAGGAGCAGGAGAGGGTGGTGAAACCGAAGGCACGGGCGGCCTCGACGGCGATGGCGACGACCCGGTCCTTGAAGGAGTGCGTCGGGTTGCCCGAGTCGTCCTTGACGTACAGACCGCCGGTGACGCCCAGCTCGCGGGCGAGGTTGTCGGCCTTGACGAGCTTGGTGAAGCCGGGGTTCAGGCTGGGCTTCGACGCCACGTCGGCGGGGACGGGCAGCAGGGGGGCGTAACGCCAGATGTTCTCCGGGCCGGCCTCGATCTGCTTGCGCAGGGATTCCGCGTCACCGAGCGGGAGGTCGTATGCGATCTCAAGGGGACCGAAACAGGAAGAACAGGCGAAGATCGGGCCGAGTTCAAAACGCTCTCCGCACTCACGGCAGGAAAGCGCCGTGGCGGGTCCGAGGTCTACCGCGGCTTTTACGGTGTGCGCTTCAGCGATGGTGCTTGCTTCAGCGGCGACGGTCTGCGAAGCCATAATGGCGAGGCCCTTTCTCCTCATCTTCCCCGCGACGAATTTCGCCACGAGACGGAATTGGCACCTTCCCCGCCGTGACCTCTCGGTCGGCTGGGTGGTTGCCGGGACTTCAACGGGCCGTTCCCTCAGTCCCTCTGGATGAGCGCTATGGCACCGGACCGGGGTCCGGGCATTTGTCCGCGTGATGGCCCCCGACATGCGACGGTCATCCGCGTTGTTCAAGACTGTAACCGAACCCCCGGAGGGTTGAGGTAGTCGTCCGCACCGCGAGATGGATCACACGGCAGTCACACAGCAGGGAGAACGCACGTGCTGGAAGAGGTGGAGCGCTGGCTGTCCCGGCGGTCCTGGTCTGCGGCGGACCGCCCGCTCGACCAGCTGATGGCGGCCAAGACGCGGCGCGGCGCCACCATCAGTGTCGTCCTGCCGGCCCTCGACGAGGAGGCCACGGTCGGCGCGATCGTCGCCACGATCCGCCGTGAGCTGATGGAGGCCGTGCCGCTCGTCGACGAGCTGGTGGTGATCGACTCCGGCTCCTCGGACGCCACGGCGAAGGTGGCCGCGGCGGCGGGCGCGCGGGTGGTGCACCGCGACGAGATACTGCCGCGCGTGCCCGCGGTCCCGGGCAAGGGCGAGGTGCTGTGGCGGTCACTGCTGGTGACCAGTGGTGACATCGTCTGCTTCATCGACGCGGACCTCAGGGACTTCTCCGCATCATTCGTCTCGGGCATCGTCGGACCGCTGCTCATCGATCCCGATGTGCAGTTCGTGAAGGCGATGTACGACCGCCCGCTCGGCGAGGCCGCAGGCCAGGGCGGGCGGGTCACGGAGCTGGTGGCCAGGCCGCTGCTCAATCTGCACTGGCCGCAGCTGGCCGGGTTCGTCCAGCCGCTGGGCGGCGAGTACGCGGCGCGGCGCTCGCTCCTGGAGCGGCTGCCGTTCCCCGTCGGTTACGGAGTGGAGCTGGGCCTGCTCGTCGACTCGCTGCACACGGTGGGTCTGGACGCGCTGGCCCAGGTCGACGTGGGGGTACGCAAGCACCGCCACCAGGACGGGCAGGCGCTGGGGCGGATGGCCGCGGCGATCTACCGGACGGCCCAGCTGCGGCTTTCCCGGGGGCACCTGGTGCGGCCCGCGCTCACCCAGTTCGAGCGCGGCGCGGAGGGATTCGTAGCGCGCACCACGGCCGTGGACACCGAGGAACGGCCGCCGATGCGGGAGATCGAGGAGTACCAGGAGCGGCGCGCGGCCTGATCGCACAGTGCGCCGGGGACCGCCCGTACGTTTGAGCGTATCCAGGACGGGCTAGGTTCGCGACATGGTTTCCCAGCCCGGTGCTCAGGTTCTCGTCGCGTCCAACCGCGGCCCCGTTTCGTACGCGCTCGGCGAGGACGGCTCGCTCACGGCCAGCCGGGGCGGGGGTGGTCTGGTCTCCGGCCTGTCGGCGATCGGCCCCGGCACGGACGCCGTGTGGGTGTGCGCGGCGCTCGGCGAAGGCGACCGCGAGGCGGTGCGGCGCACCGGCGGCATGCTCGACCCGGCGGAGACCGGCGGGCAGCGGGTGCGGATGCTCGGCATCGACCCGGATGTGTACGCCGACGCGTACAACGAGATCGCCAACTCGACGCTGTGGTTCGTCCACCATCTGCTGTACCAGACGCCGCTGGAGCCGGTCTTCGGTGCGGAGTTCCGGGCGCGATGGGCGTCGTACGAGAAATACAACGCGGCGTTCGCGGAGGCGCTGGCCGAGTCGGCGGCCGAGGGTGCGGCCGTGCTGGTCCAGGACTATCACCTGGCACTGGTCCCCGGTCTGCTGCGCGAGCTGCGGCCCGATCTGCGGATCGGCCACTTCTCGCACACGCCGTGGGCGCCGGTCGACTACTTCCGGATGCTGCCCGACGACATCGCCGCGCAGCTGCTGCGCGGCATCCTCGGCGCGGACCGGGCGGCGTTCCTGACCCGGCGCTGGGCGGACGCGTTCGCGGCCTGCTGTACGGAGCTGCTGGGCGCCGACGCGCTCACCTCGACCGAGCTGGGGGTGCACGGCCTGGGGGCCGACGCGGACTTCCTGCGGGAGCGCTCGCACCGGCCGGACGTGGCGGAGCGGATGGCGGCGCTGCGCGAGCAGATCGGTGCGGGGCGCAAGGCGGTGGTGCGGGTGGACCGCACGGAGCTGTCGAAGAACATCGTGCGCGGGCTGCTGGCGTACCGGCAGTTGCTGCGGGACCGGCCCGAGTGGCGCGAGAGAGTGGTGCATGTCGCCCTCGCGTATCCGTCGCGGCAGGACCTGGCGATCTACCGCGAGTACACCGCGGAGGTCCAGCGGACGGCAGACGCGGTCAACTCCGAGTTTGGTACGGAGAGTTGGACGCCAGTGATCCTCCACGTCAAGGACGACTTCGCCCGCTCCCTGGCGGCGTACCGGCTGGCGGACGTGGCCCTGGTCAACCCGATCCGCGACGGCATGAACCTGGTCGCGAAGGAGGTCCCGGTCGTCTCGGACGAGGGCTGCGCGCTGGTCCTCTCGCGGGAGGCGGGGGCGTTCGAGGAGCTGGGCGAGGACGCGCTCGTGGTCAACCCGTACGACGTGCTGGCAACGGCGGACGCGTTGCACGCGGGGCTGTCCATGGGGGCGGAAGAGCGGGCGGAACGAACGAAGCGGCTGGCCGAGGCGGCGACGGCGCTCCCGCCGCAGCAGTGGTTCCTGGAACAGCTGGAGGCGCTGCGGGAAGGTGTGTGAGGCGGGGCCGGCGGGAGTGCGGTGCGGGCGAGCCGCTGCGCGGCCAACCCGCACCCGGGCTCCTTACGACCTCGGGGGCGATAGCGCGGGCTCCCGGCGTCCTGCGACTCCGCCTCCGGCGTTGTCGTCGGTCGACGACGATCCGCGTCGCCTCCCTCCTCCGCCTAGGACGCGAAGCCGCAGGACGCCGCTCGCCGATCCACGCTCCATTGCCCCGAGGTCGTTAGCCCGTCACCCTGGCCAGCTCCGCCAGCAGCTCCACCACCGCCGCAGGCCCCGGCAACACCAGGTCCGCCCGTTCCGCCAGCTCCGGGACCTCCGTGCCGCTGCACACCAGCAGGCCCGGGATGCCCTCCGACCGCAGCTTCTCCACCGCTGCGAACGCCGCCAGGTCTCCCAGGTCGTCCCCGGCGTACAGCACGCAGGACGCGTCCATCTCGTGCGCGTACTCGCCCAGCGCCACCCCCTTGTCCACTCCGGGCGGACGCAACTCAAGGACCAGGCGACCAGGTTCGACGATGAGGCCGTGTTGGGCGGCCAGCTCCGCGAGGGGCCCGCGCAGCGCTTCGAACGCCGCCTGCGGGTCGGCCGCACGCCGGGTGTGGACCGCGACGGCCTGGCCCTTCTCCTCTATCCAGGAGCCCCGCCACGCGCCGATGCCGTCGAGGAAGCCGGGCAGCTCCGCCCGGGCGGCCCGCACACCGGGGTGCGGGGCGGGGGCGTGCACCGTGCCGGAGACCGCGTCCCAGCGCTCCGCCCCGTAGTGGCCGAGCACCACGAGGTGCTCCAGGCCGGGGACCCCGGCGAAGCCCCCGTAGCGGACCGCGACGCCCGCCGGGCGCCCGGTGATCACGGCGACCGATCCGACCCGCGGAGCGAGCGCGGCGAGCGCCGGCACCGCGCCGGGGTGCGCGCGGGCCTGCTCGGGGTCGGCGACGATCTCGGCGAGTGTGCCGTCGAAGTCGAGCCCGACAACGGCCCGTTCGGGCTCGGCCAGCAACGCGGCGAGGCCGTCACGGCCGCCGGCGGTGGCCGGGATGAAGTCGGTCGGCAGGGAATGCGGTTGGCTGCCCATGCAGATGACCCTACCGGCGCAGGGCCGCCCCGACAGGGGGCCCGGGCTCAGCGCCGCTCACGACGGGCGTCGCGCACCCGCCGCAGCCGGTTGACCGTGACGGGGTCGTGCGCGAGCGCGCGTGCGTCGTCGATGAGGGCGTTGAGGAGCTGGTAGTAGCGGGTCGGCGAAATGCCGAGCTGCTCCCTCATGGCCCGTTCCTTGGTGCCGGGCCCGGCCCAGGACTGCCGCTCGACGGCGAGTACGGCACGGTCGCGCTCCGGGAGCTCGGGGCCGTACGCATCGTCGTCGTCAGGGTGAGGGGCAGGCATACGGCCAGTTTAGGTCGGCGCCCGCCACCCCCTCCAGCGCCGCGCTACTCCGCGTTCTCCGTCGCCGCCGCCTCGCGCCCGATCGCCCCCAGCACGCTGGCCGGGTCGCCGTCCGGCTGCACCGTCGAACCGATCTGCCTCTTGACGCTCTCGCTGACCTTCGCCCAGGACGTCTTGCCGACCGGAGGAAGGGTCGAGTCCGGCAGGGCTTCCAGGAACTGCCACAGGTCCTTGTGCGCGGGGTCCTTGAGCATCGTCTCGGAGGCGGAGACGGTGACCGGCAGGATGTCGTTCTTGTCGGCGAATTCGAGGACGTTGTCGTCGCTGTAGGCGAAGTCGAGGAAGGTGCCGATCTCCTTGCGGTGACCGTTCTGCTTGAAGCCCATCACCCAGTCGGCGACGCCCATGCTCGACTTGGCCTTGCCGTCGGGGCCGGGCAGCGGCACCATGCCGAACTTCACGCCCTTGCCCTTGGCCTGCTGCATGAGCGAGGGGTGGCCGTTGAGCATGCCGACCTGGCCGCCGGAGAACGCGGTGAAGGCGTCCTTGCGGTTGAGCTTGCCGGGCGCGACGGGGCCGGTCAGGCCCGCGCCGACGAGGTTGTCCTTCAGCCAGCGGAACGCCGCGATGTTCTGCTCGGAGTCGACGGTGTACGAACCGACCGAGTCGGTGTAGCCACCGCCGCCGCTGAGCATCCAGTTCATGGTCTCGGCCTGTGCCTCTTCGCTGCCGAGCGGCAGCGCGAAGGGGAACTTCACGCCCCGCGCCTTGAGCGTTTTGGCGGAGCTCTCGATGTCGTCCCAGGTCTTGGGGGCCTTCAGTCCGGCCTGGGAGAACAGCGTCTCGTTGTAGAAGAGCAGCCGGGTGCTGGCGACGAACGGCATGCCGTACGCGACCCTGCTGACCTCGCCCGCGTCGGCGAGCGGCGCCAGGAAGTTGGCCTGGGTGGGGATGGAGAGCAGGTCGTCCACCGAGTAGAGCTTGTCCTGGTCGGCGTAGTCGGCGTACGCGCCGATCTGCGCGATGTCGGGGGCCTTGCCCGCCGCGACCATCTCGGCGACCTTGCGGTCGACGTCGGTCCAGCTGATGACCTCGACGTCGACCTTGATGTTCTCGTGGGCGGCCTCGAAGTCGGTGGCGACACCGTCCCAGTACTGCTTGGTGGTGTCACCGCCGTCGAGGTCGTAGTCCGCGGCGACGAGTTTGAGGGTGACGTCACCGCCGGAGCCGCTGCTTCCGCACCCGGCCAGCGCCACTGTCATGCCCAGTGCTGCCGCTGTTGCGGTCAGACCCAAGAAGCGCCGATGCACAGCCCTTTTCCCACCCTCGAATTCGTTGCCCGAGACAATCCCCACGCATGTCGGACAAGTGTATGAGCTGCAATGTTCACCTACTGCGGGTAATGAGGTCTACACCACCCCGGTCTCGCTTCTGCAACACCTTTCGCAACAGGCACCCAGGCTGCTATGCACGTCCCGTCGACTGTTTGGCCCAGAGCCACGTCTTGCCGCACAGCTACGTCATCTCGCACCGCCCGATCACGAGGAGCCGCACCAGATGTCCCGTACCGCGACAGAGATAGCCACCCAGCCCACCTGCTGGCGACGCGCGGCCGAGGCCGCAGCCGCGTTCGACGGACTGCCGCAGCCGGGCGAGCGGGTCGCCGTCACGGGCTGTGGGACGTCGTGGTTCATGGCCATGGCGTACGCGGCGCTGCGGGAGGCTTCGGGGCAGGGCGAGACGGACGCCTTCGCCTCGTCGGAGTTCCCGGTGGGCCGGCCCTACGACCGGGTCGTGGCCATCACCCGCTCGGGCACCACGACCGAGGTGCTGGAACTGCTCGGCGCGCTGCGCGGCAAGGTCGCCACGCTCGCGCTGACCGCCGATCCCAAGACGCCGGTCATGGACGCGGCGGACACCGTCGCGGTGCTCGACTGGGCGGACGAGGAGTCGGTCGTCCAGACCCGCTTCGCCACCACGGCGCTGGCGTTCCTGCGGGCGGGCCTGGAGGCGTCGGGCCCGCTGCCCGCCGGGGTGAAGACGGTGGCCGAGGCCGCGGTGGACGCGGAACTCGCGATCACCGAGCCGCTGCCCGAGGCGGCCGTCGCGGCGGAGCAGTGGACGTTCCTGGGGCGCGGCTGGACGTACGGGCTCGCCCAGGAGGCCGGGCTGAAGATGCGTGAGGCGGCGGGCGCGTGGACGGAGTCGTACCCCTCGATGGAGTACCGGCACGGTCCGATCGCGATCACCGGTCCGGGCCGGGTGGCGTGGGTCTTCGGCACGCTGCCCGAGGGGCTCGCCGGTGACGTGGCCCGGGTCGGCGGCACGGTGGTCAACCGCGCGTCCGCGGACCCGATGGCCGACCTGATCCGCGCGCAGCGCCTCGCGGTGGTCCTGGCGGAGGCGAAGGGCTACGACCCGGACCGCCCCCAGAACCTCTCGCGCAGCGTGATCCTGACGGAGGCCTAGGCCAACTGGCGGGGGCCGGGCGGGCCGGACTTCGGCCCGCCCGGCCCCTCCGTGCCGCGCCCCCAGCCCGTCCAGCCAAAAAATCGTCGCCCCGCGCAACCATCACACGTAAGTGGACTAGACCTTTCTGCGGTCGACGCGCGACACTGTCCCTCGTGAGACACGTCATCGCCCTCGATGTGGGCGGCACCGGAATGAAGGCCGCGCTGGTCGGAGCCGACGGCGCGCTGCTCCACGAGGCGCGCCGGGCCACCGCCAGGGAGCGGGGGCCCGAGGCCGTCGTCGAGTCGATCGTCGGTTTCGCCGCCGAGCTGCGCGCGTACGGCGAGGAACATCTCGGCGAGAGCGCCGCAGCGGCGGGCGTGGCCGTCCCTGGCATCGTAGACGCCGAGAGCGGCATCGCCGTCTACGCGGCCAACCTCGGCTGGCGCGACGTACCGCTGCGCGCGCTCCTCAGCCGCAGGCTGCACGGCACCCCCGTCGCCCTCGGCCACGACGTCCGCACCGGCGGCCTGGCCGAGGGCCGGATCGGCGCGGGCCAGGGCACCGACCGGTTCCTGTTCGTGCCGCTCGGCACCGGAATCGCCGGGGCCATCGGCATCGACGGCAGGATCGAGGCAGGCGCCCACGGGAACGCGGGCGAGATCGGGCACATCGTCGTACGCCCCGACGGCCCCGCGTGCGGCTGCGGCCAGCGCGGCTGCCTGGAGCGTCTGGCCTCCGCGTCCGCCGTCTCCGCCGCCTGGGCCGCCGCGTCCGGCGACCCCGAGGCCGACGCGGCCGACTGCGCGAAGGCCGTCGTGTCCGGCGATCCGGCGGCCTGTCTGGTCTGGCAGAACGCGGTCGACGCGCTCGCCGACGGGCTGATCACCGCCCTCACCCTGCTCGACCCCGGCACCCTGATCATCGGTGGCGGACTGGCCGAGGCGGGGGAAACCTTGTTCACACCCCTGCGGGCGGCCGTCGCGCAACGCGTCACGTTCCAGAAACTGCCCCACATCGTGCCGGCTGCCCTCGGGGACACCGCCGGATGCCTGGGCGCGGGGCTGCTCGCCTGGGACCTGCTCGACTCGCAATCCATGGAATCCACGGAGGTATCCGCCTGATGGCCGGACGCGCTGCAAGCAAGGTTCTCTCCGGCGCCAGGGTGGTGCTTCCGACCGGGACCGTCGAGAACGGCCGGGTCATCGTCGAGGGCGACCGCATCGTCGGCGCCGCCCCGGACGACGTACCGTCCCTCGACCTGTCGGGGCACTGGATCGTCCCCGGCTTCGTCGACATGCATGTGCACGGCGGCGGCGGTATGTCGTTCACCTCCGGCACCGCCGACGACGTGCTCAAGGGCGTACAGACGCACCGCGAGCACGGCACCACCACCATCACCGCGTCCACCGTGACCGGCGAGATGTACGTCCTCGCCAAGCAGGCCGCGCTGCTCTCCGAGCTCGTCGAGCAGGGCGATCTGGCGGGCATCCACTTCGAGGGCCCGTTCATCTCGCCGTGCCGCAAGGGCGCGCACAGCGAAGACCTGCTGCGCGATCCCGACCCGGCGGAGGTCCGCAAGCTGATCGACGCCGCGCACGGCACGGCGAAGATGTTCACGCTGGCCACCGAGCTGCCCGGCGGCATCGACTCCGTGCGGCTGCTCGCCGAGCACGGCGTGATCGCCGCGATCGGCCACACGGACGCGACGTACGAGCAGACGGTCGAGGCCATCGACGCGGGCGCCACCGTGGCCACGCACCTCTTCAACGCGATGCCGCCGCTGGGCCACCGCACGCCGGGCCCCATCGCCGCGCTCCTCGAGGACGAGCGGATCACCGTCGAGCTGATCAACGACGGCACGCATCTGCACCCCGCGTCGCTCCAGCTGGCGTACCACTACGCGGGCGCTTCCCGGGTCGCGTTCATCACGGACGCGATGGACGCGGCCGGTTTCGGCGACGGCATGTACGACCTCGGGCCGCTCGCCGTCGAGGTCAAGGACGGGGTCGCGCGCCTCGTCGACGGCGGGTCGATCGCGGGTTCCACGCTCACGCTCGACACGGCGTTCCGGCGCGCGGTGACCGTCGACAGGCTGCCGGTCGACGACGTCGTACGGTCGATCTCCGCCAACCCGGCCCGGCTGCTCGGCGTGGACGACCGGGTCGGCTCGCTGGAGCCCGGCAAGGACGCGGACCTGGTGGTGCTGGACGCGGATTTCCGGCTCAAGGGCGTCATGCACAAGGGCACCTGGGTGATCGAGCCCAAAACGGGCTGATCCCACGGGTCGCGCAGATCGCACGGATCACTCAGATCCCACGGGTCGCACAGCCCAGCGAGACCAAGGTGAGACCCGACGGTCGGCCGCGAGCTATGGGCCGACCGCCATCTCTTTGGCATGATCGCCACGACAGGCGCCGACCCGAGAGTGCGCGCTTCCCATCGGCCCTCCGGAGGCGATTCGGGTGATCCTGACCGTCACGCTGAACACCGCGCTCGACCTCACCTACCGCGTCCCCACCCTCACCCCGCACGCCTCGCACCGGGTGACCGACGTCGCGGAGCGCCCCGGCGGCAAGGGCCTCAACGTGGCCAGGGTGCTGGCGGCGCTCGGCCACGAGAGCGTCGTGACGGGCTTCGCGGGCGGGTCGGCGGGCGCGGACGTACGCAGACTCCTTGCCGGATTCGCGCCCGTCGACGCGCTGGTGCCCGTGGCCGGGAACACCCGGCGCACCATCGCCGTCGTCGACGCCGCCACCGGCGACACCACGCAGCTCAACGAGCCGGGCCCGGTCGTCACGCCCGACGAGTGGGCCGCGTTCCTGACCTCGTACGACGCGCTGCTGCGCGAAGCCGAAGCGGTGGCCCTGTGCGGCAGCCTGCCGCCCGGTGTCCAGGTCGGCGCGTACGCCGAACTGATCCGCCGGGCCAGGGCAGCCGGCGTCCCCACGCTCCTGGACACCAGCGGCGAACCCCTGCGCCGGGGCATCGCCGCCCGCCCCGACCTGATCAAGCCCAACGCCGAGGAACTCGCGCAGCTCACCGGCGACCACGACCCGCTGCGCGCGACCGCCGACGCCCGGCGCCGCGGCGCGCACTCCGTGGTGGCCTCGCTGGGCCCGGAGGGCCTGCTCGCGGCCACCCCTGACGGCTGGTGGCGCGCGGCCCCGCCCGCCAGGGGCAAGGGCAACCCGACGGGCGCGGGCGACTCGGCGGTGGCCGGGCTGCTCTCCGGGCTCGTCGAGCGGCTCCCGTGGCCACGGCGGCTGGCCCGCGCGGTGGCCCTGTCGGCGGCGACCGTGCTGGCACCGGCGGCGGGCGAATTCGACTCGAAGACGTACGAAGACCTGCTGCCGCGGGTCGAAGTGACCCCGCACCCGAACATGACATAACCGCACCAGCTCCGACCTCAGGGGATCCCATGCCACTCGTCAGCACCGGCGAACTCGTCACCGCGGCCCGTACCGCCCGCCACGGCGTCGCCGCCTTCAACGTCATCACGCTGGAGCACGCGGAGGCGATCGCCGCCGGAGCCGAGCGGGCCGGGGCGCCGGCCATCCTCCAGATATCGGAGAACGCGGTGAAGTTCCACGGCGGCGACCTCGCCCCCATCGCCGCCGCCGCGGCAGCCGTCGCCCGCGCGTCGTCCGCCCCCCTCTCGCTCCACCTCGACCACATCGAGTCGGTCCAGCTGCTGCACGCGGCGCACCCGGCGGGCTTCAGCTCGGCGATGTTCGACGCGTCGAAACTGACCTACGACGAGAACGTGCGGGCCACCGCGGAAGCCGTCCGCTGGGGTCACGAGCGCGGCATCTGGATCGAGGCGGAGCTGGGCAAGGTCGGCGGCAAGGACGGCGAGCCCCCGCTCGACGCGCACGCGCCGGGCGTCCGCACGGACCCGGCGGAGGCGGAGGGCTACGTCGCCGACACCGGCGTGGACGCGCTGGCTGTCGCGGTCGGCTCCTCGCACGCGATGACGGACCGCACAGCGGCCCTGGACCACGAACTGATCGGCGCCCTGCGCGACGCGGTCCCGGTGCCGCTGGTCCTGCACGGCTCATCGGGCGTACCGGACGAGGAGATCCGCCGGGCGGTCGCGGCCGGCATGGTCAAGATCAACGTGGGCACGGCGCTCAACACGGCGTTCACCGGAGCGGTACGGGCCCACCTGGAGGCGAACCCGACGGCGGTCGACCCCCGGAAGTACATCGTCCCGGCTCGCGAGGCGATGGCCGGGACGGTGGCGCACTTCTTGGGGCTGGTGCGGGGCTAATTCTTGCGGGCGGGGCTCACTTGATGTGGCCGGCCTTCAGCTCGACCTGGTCGAGGTTGGCCTCGCACGAGTCGCCGTCACCGCAGGAGATCACGAAGGTGGTCTCCCCCTGGGGGAGGTTCACGTACGCGTAGGTGTTGGTCCAGCCCTTGTCCCAGGCGCCTTCCTCCGCGTTTGCGAAGTTCCCCAGGTTGAGCTTGCGGCCGGAGTCCTTGCCGTTGACCGTGAGCGACATCTTGGCGTCCTTACCGGGCACGCCGTAGTTGATGGACAGCGAGTAGGCACCGGCCTTGGGCACCTTCGCCGTCCACGTGACGGCAGCCCCCGGCGTGTTCAGCGGGACGTACGCCCCGCTCGAAGACTTGGCGCCGGGGATCGCTGTGTCCGTGGACACACCGGTGAGCTTCAGCGAAGCCGCGTCCTGCTTGGGCAGGTCAAGGGGCTCGTCCGGCTTGTCTGCCGGGTCCTTGCTCGGCTTGACCGTGCCGGCCTCCGAGGAGCCGCCACCCGAGGAACCCGGCTCGTTGCCCTCGGCTTTGTCCTTGTCGTCGTTGCCGCCGAATGCCAGCGCCGCGCCGATGCCGATGACCACGACCGCGACCACCACCACCGCGCCGACCAGCAGGCCCTTGGTGTTGGGCCCACGGCCGCCATCGCCGCCCTGCGCCTGCGTCCGGCCGGTGGGAGCGCCGGAGAGGTCCTGCTGGGGGGCCGCGTGGTGCGCGTTCGGCTGGCTGTAGTTCTGCTGGCCGTACTGCTGCTGCGGGGGCACCTGCTGCCCGTACTGCTGCTGGGCCGGCTGGCCGTACTGCTGCGGCTGCTGCTTCCCGTACTGGCGCTCGCCGACCGTCCGCACCTGGTTGTACGAAGTTCTGGGCACCCCGGGCTGCGAGGCGGGACCCGGGTAGCCGTAGCCGCCGCCCGAGCCGGGCGGGGTGGCGCCTGCCGCCTTGCCGTCCTCGTAGAGGTAGCCGAACGGATCGTCGTCCTCAGGCTTGTTCGTGCCGTTGTTCCCGGCCGTCATCCCTGGTCACTCCTCACCATGTTCGCCAGCCGTCGCCGACCGAGCGAGCCTACCCCGAACGGGCAAGTCGAGGGTTTGGCACAGACCACAGCGCGGTAGTACACGGGGTTCCGCAGAGAATCCGGAAGGGTCTAGCCCGCCCGGCGGTGGGCCTTCGCCCGCGAGCGCTTCTCGATGTACATCCGCTGGTCGGCGGAGCTCAGCACCTCGTCGACGGTCATCCCGCAGCTCGCCCAGCCGATGCCGAAGCTGGCCCCGACCCGGACCGCCCGGCCGTCGACCCGGATCGGCGGAATGATTGCGTTCCGCAACCGTACGGCGAGGTCGGCGGCGTCCGCGCTGCCGAGGCCGTCGGCCAGGACGACGAATTCGTCGCCGCCCAGGCGGGCGACCGTATCGCCGTCGCGGACACAGGTCGTCAGCCGGCGCGCGACCTCGACGAGGACCGCGTCACCGGTGTTGTGCCCGAACCGGTCGTTGATCGACTTGAAGCCGTCCAGGTCGCAGAAGAGGACGGCGAGGCCCTTCGTGCCGTCGTCGGCGGCGCCGCTGTCGGCCGGCGGCGCGATCATGTGCACGTGGTGGTCGTGGGCGCCCGCGTCCACGTGCGGGTCGAAGTCGAAGCCGTGCTCGGGGATGACCGTCCCCGGCGCGGCCGGCTCGAAAGCCGCGTCCAGCGTCTCCACCGCCGTGGCGCGCACCGAGTGCGGGCGGCGACAGAGCCGGGCGCTGAGCCGCGCGCGCAGCTCCGCACTGTTGGGCAGACCGGTGAGCGAGTCGTGCGAGGCGCGGTGCGCGAGCTGGAGCTCGTGGCGCTTGCGCTCCTCGACGTCCTCGACGTGGGTGAGCAGGAAACGCGGCCCGTCGGCGGTGTCGGCCACCACGGAGTTGCGCAGGGAGACCCAGACGTAGGTACCGTCGCGGCGGACCAGCCTCAGCTCGGCGCGGCCGCCCTCGGCGGAGGTGCGCAGCAGGGTGCCGATGTCCTCGGGGTGCACCAGGTCGGCGAAGGAGTAGCGCCGCATCGCGGAGGCGGGGCGGCCCAGGAGGCGACAGAGCGCGTCGTTGGTGCGCAGCAGGCGGCCGTGCTGGTCGCCGCCCATCTCGGCGATGGCCATCCCGCTCGGGGCGTACTCGAACGCCTGGCGAAAGCTTTCCTCACTCGACCGCAGAGCCTGCTGCTCCCGTTCGAGACGTACCAGGGCGCGCTGCATATTTGCGCGCAGCCGGGCGTTGCTGATGGCAATCGCCGCCTGGGACGCGTACATCTGGAGCGCTTCCTGACCCCATGCGCCGGGGTGCCTGCCATTGCGCGGGCGGTCGACGGATATGACGCCGAGGAGCTCCTGCCCGCCGCCCGAGGCGTACATCGGGGCGTAGAGGCGGTCCTGCGGATGCCATTCGTCGGCGAAGCGGGGCTCGGGGCCCTCGGTGTGCCACTGGGGTACATCGTCGTCCAGGAGGACCCAGCCCTCGGTGTGCGGTATGAAGCGCAGCGCGCCCCAGGCCTCACCCATCGAGAGCCTGCGCTCCCAGGAGGAACGGGAGCCGACCCGGCCGGTGATCAGGGCTTCTGCCGCCGGGTTGCCCGCGAACCCGGCGATCACCAGGTCGCCGTCGGGGCGTACGAGATTCACGCAGCCCAGCTCGTAGCCGAGGCCCGTGACGATTCCGTCGGCCACGGCCTGCAGGGTGTCCGCCAGGCTACGGGCGGTATTGAGGTCCGCCACCACCTGATGCAGCTGCCGCAGCGTCGCCAGACGCACGTACGGCTCCGACTCGGCCTCCATTGTTCGCTCTCCCCGAGACCTCGACAGCAACTCCAGGATTCTCATCGCCGCACTTGTTGCACTATCACGGCCACTGAATCACAGCGAGCTGTCCACCCGGTACACAGGGTCAACAAATATTGGGCTCTGTGAGTCAAGTCACATCAGATGTGAAAGGGAGTGAAGAGGGGCGTGGGAGCGCTCCAGGTATTTTTTGATCGCAAAAACGCAAATACGGACACGCTCACGGACACGCCCCCGACCCCGCCCGCGCCCGCGCCCAGGAAGACCTCGGTCCTGGGTCCTAGGACCCAGGAGGTCCCCGGTTGGTCCCCAGGCCCGATGTGGCACGGAGTGCACGGGACTAGCGTTCGACCTGTGCCACAGACAACCTCCACCCCCCAGGCCCCAGCCACCGCCCCGAGCGGCGAGCCGATCCCCCATCCTGAGGGGGTGAGCAATGACAAATTCCGCGCGGCCATGTCCCGTCTCACCGCGGGTGTGACCCTGGTGACCGCGCACGACGCCGACGGCGGCCCGCGCGGCGAGGATGTCGGGATGACCGCCACGGCCTTCATGTCGGTGTCGCTGGACCCGCCGCTGGTGATGGTGAGCGTTCGCAACGGCTCACGGATGGACGACCTGCTGGCCGAGCAACCGGTGTGGGCCGTCTCCCTGCTGTCGGAGGATCAGCGCCAGATCGCGGGCCGGTTCTCGATGAAGGCCCGGCTCAGTGACCGGCTGCTGTTCGCGGAGATCCCCTGGACCCGCGGCGCCGTCTCCGGGTCACCTTTGGTCGGCGGCGCGCTCGCGACGCTGGAGTGCAGGACCGAGCAGCGGGTGGAGGCCGGGGACCACACGCTGGTGATCGGCCGGGTGCTGAAGGTCGGCCTGCCGAGCGAGGACGGCGCCCCGCTGACGTACTTCAAGGGCAACTACCGCAAGCTGGGCTAGTGCCGCGGCAGGCAACGTTTGCCCGTCAAGGAGCGGCGTCCGGTGCGTGCTCCTGGTGCGCCGGCCGGAAGTCCGCGTACTGGACGTACTCGGGCTTTCGGCCGGTGCGGCGGGAGTGCGTGCTGGGCGTCGCGACGGGGCGAACGTTGCCTGTTGCGGCACTAGGTCCCGAAGGAACGCTTGGGCTCAGCCCCAACCCTGTCCCGTACGGCCGCGCTTCGTCTCGCTGCGGGCCTTCTTGTTGCGCAGGCGCCGCTCGTTGATGCCGCGGGGGATCTTCTTCGCCTTGCGCGCCTTGGGCGGCGGGGCCGTCGCCTCGGCGAGCAGGGCCGCCATCCGCACCAGCGCGGTCTCGCGGTTGCGCCACTGCGAGCGGTGCTCGGACGAGCGTACGGATACGACGCCTCCCACCAGCCGGGGCGCGAGGCGCTCCAGCGCCCGCTCCTTCCAGACCGGGGGCAGCGCGTCGGTCCTGGCCAGGTCGAAGCGCAGCTCCACCTGGGAGTCGGTGGTGTTGACGTGCTGGCCACCGGGTCCGGACGACCGGGAGAAACGCCACATGAGCTCGGCCTCCGGCAGGAGGACGGAGCCGCTGATGACATGGGGACCGGACATGCGTCCTATGATCCCGCGTTCCGGGGCCTTTCGTCACCCGTTTTACCGGGGGCGCACCGGTGTCGGGTGGGGTGTTCGGTAAAGAAAGCAAAGAGACCTGGAACCCAGCGGTGGGCTGTTGGCGTTAGGACGGGTGACGGTAGCTTCGGATCCGAAGCCCGCACGACCTCCAGCACTAGGAAAGGGACCTCCCCATGGCAGTCAGCCTCAGCAAGGGCGGCAATGTCTCGCTCACCAAGGAAGCCCCGGGCCTGACCGCCGTCACAGTGGGCCTCGGCTGGGACGTCCGTACGACCACGGGTACCGACTTCGACCTCGACGCGTCCGCCATCGCGGTCAACGCGACGGGCAAGGTCGTCTCGGACGGTCACTTCGTCTTCTTCAACAACAAGTCGACGCCGGACCAGACCATCGTCCACACCGGTGACAACCGCAGTGGCGAGGGCGCGGGCGACGACGAGGCGATCAACGTCAACCTGGCAGGTCTGCCGGCCGACGTCGACAAGATCGTCTTCCCGGTCTCGGTCTACGACGCGGAGGCCCGCTCGCAGAACTTCGGCCAGGTGCGCAACGCGTACATCCGCGTGCTGAACCAGGCCGGCGGCACCGAGATCGCCCGCTACGACCTCAGCGAGGACGCCGCCACCGAGACCGCCATGGTCTTCGGCGAGCTGTACCGCAGCGGCGCGGAGTGGAAGTTCCGTGCGGTCGGCCAGGGTTACGCGTCCGGCCTGACGGGCATCGCCCAGGACTTCGGCGTCAACCTCTGACTCCGACGCACAACACGCAGGTGTTGAACAGGCCTTGAACAGGGCTTGTTGAGCATGACTTGCTGAACGGGCTTGTTGCACAGGCTCGTCGCGAAGGGCCCCGGCTTCGGCCGCGGCCCTTCCGCATGTCCCGGTCCACCGTCCGGGCTCTACAAGGAAGCCTTCAAGCGCAACGGCATCGCGGGCGACGGCAAGGCCGCCTACTCGCGGGTCCACTACGTCAACGCGTACGTCAACGCGTACGTCAACGCCTTCTGGGACGACTCCTGCTTCCGCATGACGTACGGCGACGGCGAGGGCAACACCAAGCCCCTCACCTCGATCGACGTCGCCGGGGCGGAGGCCAAGGCCGTCGCCGCCGCCTGGACGGGCGTCAACGTGAAGTAGTCAGGTGCGGCAGCGCTTCAGGGAGAGTCGGGCTTGTCCTGGCCGTAGAGCCAGGTCTCCCACAGTCCCGTCAGATCCTTGCCGGAATTCTTCTCGACGTACGCCGTGAAGTCGTCCGTGGACGCATTGCCGTGACGGTGGGTGGCGACCCAGCCCCGCACGATGTCGTAGAAGGCGTCGTCGCCCACCGCTTCACGGATCTTGTGGATCACCATGGCGCCCCGCCCATAGACGGGAGCCGACGAGATGTCCGCCGCTGTGGGCGGATCGGCGGGCGGGAAAGCCCAGTTGGCCTTGTCGTCGAAGGCCTCCTTGAAGCTCTCGTCGGCGCTGCGGTCCTCGTACATGTCCTCCTCCCAGAGCCACTCCGCATACGAAGCGAAGCCCTCGTTGAGCCACATGTCCCGCCAGGACTTGGGCGTCACGGAGTTGCCGAACCACTGGTGGGCCAGCTCGTGGACGAGCGTTCCCTCATCGGGCGCGCCGGGGAAGACCGGCTTGGTCTGCGTCTCCAGGGCGTACCCGGCGTCGTCCTCGCGCTCGACGATCGCACCGGCGGAGGAGAAGGGGTAGGGCCCGAAATTCTCGGTGCCCCAGTCCATGATCTCGGGAATCCTCGCCAGGGCCTTCGCGCTGTCCTTGGCCACGGTCGGGTCGATTGCGGTGAAGACCGGCAGGCCCGACTTGGTGCGCGAAGTCTTCGTTTCGTACTTCCCGATGGCGACGGTCGCGAGGTAACTGGCCATCGGCTCGGCCGAGTTCCAGTGGAACGTGGTGCGGTCACCGCGGGTCCGCTCGCTCTTCAGCTCACCGTTGGAGATGGCCTTCAGGCCCTTGGGGACGGTGACCGTGATGTCGTACGACGCCTTGTCCAGCGGGTGGTTGTTGCCGGGGAACCACGCCATGGAGCCGGTCGGCTCGCCGAGCGCGAGCGCGCCGTCCTCGGTGGGCAGCCAGCCCTCCTCGGACTCGTCGTCGTCGGTGATGGTGGCCGGCTCCCCGGAGTAGCGGACGACCGTGCGGAAGGTCTCGCCGTCGGTGAGCTCGGCCCCGGGGCGCAGCGTCAGCTCGTCACCGGCCCGGCTGACGGCCGCCTTCTCACCCTCGACCTTCGCGGCGTCGACGTGCATGCCGTGGAAGTCGAGGTTGAAGGCGCTGAGGTCCCGGGTGGTGCGGGCAGTGATCTCCGCGGTGCCCCGGAGACGGCCGGACTTCGGGTCGTAGTCGAGGGTCAGGCCGTAGTGCTCGACGTCGTAACCCCCGTTGCCGAGCTTGGGGAAATACGGATCGCGTACGCCCGAGGCGCCCGGCTCACCGCTGACGCCACCGCTTGTGCAGGACGTGAGCAGGAGCAGGGCGACAGCGGCGGTGGGTGCGGTGCGGCGTACAAGCGTCCATTGGTCCACACAGGTGATCCTATGTGCGGAATGAGCCGGTCGAGGGGCCGGTGCCGGACGGGTTACCGCCTCACTTGCCCAGCGCGGCGACGCCCGCCTGCGCGAACTTCTCGTCCAGGTCACCGCTGGGCGCACCCGCGACACCGACACCCGCGATCGGGGCGCCCTTGGCCTGCACCGGGGCGCCGCCCGCGAGGAACAGCGTGCCGGGTATGTCCTTCAGGTTCGGCGCCTGGGCCAGGCGCTTGGCCAGCTCGGACGTCGGGGCGTTCCAGGAGACGGCGGTGTACGCCTTCTTCTCGGCGGACTCGTAGGACTGCGGGCCGGCGCCGTCGCCGCGCAGCGTCACCACGGTGTTGCCGTTGCGGTCGACGACGGCGACGGTGACGCGCTGGTTCTCCTTCTTCGCGGCGTCGAGGGAGGCCTGCGCGGCCTTGGTCGCGGCGGCCACGGTCAGGTGGGTGGACTGGGTGAGATTCCGGTTGGCGGTGTCGGCCTTGACCGCGGCGGCGGGGGCGGCGGCCGGGGCGGTGGCGCTCGCGGACACGGCGCCGAAGGTGCCCGCGCCGAGGGCGGCAGCGGCGACGGCGCCGGTGAGGACTCGGGTACGCGGCGAAAGCTTCTTCATGGTGGCTCCTCGGATCGGTCGAGCGGGTGTGTCTTGCTCTGCTATCGATCCTCCGGCCGGTGCCGGGCCCGCCCCGTCGGCGTACCGGCTGCAACCCGGGTGCGGGACGGCCGACGTCCCCGTCAGCCGATCGGTTGATGCGGGGCTGGTCCCCCCGGGTCACCATGGGGACGTGGGCGCGTCGTGAACGGGACGTACGCGCAGGTCGGCAAGGGTTCGCCGGAGCGTCCGTGAGCGCACAGGCGCGAGCGGCACCCGCACGAGCACACGTACACACACGCACGGACACGAGCGCGCGGACACGAGCGAGGAGCGGGCGAGGGTGCAGCACACGCGGCAGGAGCACCGGGACCCCGACGCGCGCTGGCTCGCCCCCGTGATGCACATGGCGTTCTTCCTGCTGCTCGGCGCATCGCTCGCCCGGTTCCTGCTGCGCCACCCCGGCGAGGCCCGCACCCCGTGGATCATCGCGCTGAGCATCGCGCTGGCCCTGCTGTACGTCCTCGGACCCGTGCTCGGCCCGGCCCTGGGGCCCGCCGCGCCCGGCGCCGCCCGTCCCACGCCGCGGCGCCTCGTATGGCTCTCCGCGGTGGTGGCGGTGTGGATGGTGCTGGTGGTGCTCGCGCCGAGCTTCGCCTGGTGCGCGGTTCCGCTGTTCTACACCGGGCTGCGCACGCTCCCGCCCCGCGCGGCCCTGGCACTCGTCACGCTGCTCACCGTCTTCGTGGTCACCGCGCAGCTCCAGCTGGCGAGCGGCGGCTTCGACCCGAACCTGCTGCTCGCCCCGCCCGCCGTGGCCGCCGTCGCGACCGCCGTCTTCCTCTATATGCAGCGCCAGGACGCCCGCCAGCGCACCCTCATCGACGACCTGATCCGCACCCGGCGCGAACTGGCCGCCACCGAGCGGCGCGAGGGCACCCTCGCCGAGCGGCAGCGGCTGTCCATGGAGATCCACGACACCCTCGCGCAGGGTCTGTCCAGCCAGCAGATGCTGCTCCAGGCGGCGGACCGCACCTGGAGCACCGACCCGGACACCGCCCGCCGCCATGTCCGCACGGCCGAGAGCATCGCGGAGCGCAACCTCGCCGAGGCCCGCCGCTTCGTCCACGACCTGGCCCCCGCCGACCTGGCGGCGGGCGGCGGCCTGGAGGAGGCGCTGCGCAGGCTCGCCGGCCGCGAGTCGGCGGCCTTCCTGGTCGACGGGACGGCGGTCGCGCTGCCGGACCGGGTGCAGTCGGCGCTGCTGCGGATCGCGCAGGGCGCGCTGGCGAACGTACGGGAACACGCGGGCGCGCAGACCACCGCGCTCACCCTCACCTACCTCGGCGACCAGGTCGTCCTCGACATCGCCGACGACGGCCGCGGTTTCGCACCGGAGCGCGGCGCCCCCGACAGCGGTGTCCGGGGGCACGGCCTGCCCGCGATGCGCGCCCGCGTGCAGCAGTTGGGCGGCACCCTGACCATCGAATCGGCCCCCGGCGAAGGCGCCGTCCTGTCCGCCGCGATCCCCCTGGAGGACACACCGTGACGTCCGAACCCCCCGCGAACCCCACGCACCCCGTACGCATCCTGCTCTGCGACGACCACGCGGTCGTACGCGCCGGGCTGCTCGCCCTCCTCGGCAGCGAACCCGACATCGAGGTCGTCGGCGAGGCGGGCAACGGCGAGGAGGCGGTCGCCATGGCCGCCAAGCTGAAGCCCGACGTCGTCCTGATGGACCTGCAACTGGGCGAGGGCATCGACGGCGTGGAGGCGACCCGCCGCATCGCGGCGATGCCCGCCGGCGGGCCGCACGTCCTGGTCCTGACCACATACGACACGGACGCCGACATCACCCGCGCCATCGGGGCGGGCGCGACCGGCTATCTGCTGAAGGCGGAGCGCCCCGAGGAACTGTTCGCCGCGATCCGCTCCGCAGCGCAGGGCCGCAGCACGCTCTCGGCGCCGGTCGCCAGCCGGGTGATGGCCCGGATGCGCGGCACCCGGCCGCCGACCCTGACGGAACGGGAGCTGGACATCCTGGGGCAGCTCGCGCACGGGCTTGGCAACCGGGAGATCGCCCGCGCGCTGTTCATCAGCGAGGCCACGGTCAAGACCCACCTGGGCCGGATCTACGACAAGCTGGGCGTCGACACACGGGCGGGCGCGGTGTCGGTGGCGAAGGAGCAGCGACTGCTGTCCTGAGCGGGGACGTTTCCCCAGCTCAGGGGCGTATGGCAGGACCCACCCGGCCACCGTGACACCATCGAACCGTGCTCGACATCGGTTACTCCCTCTCCCGCCGCTTCCCGGACCCACCGCAGACCGACTACCGGCGCGCGGACGTCCGTGACCTGCGGCACGACCTGTTCTGCGGTGACGTGTACCTCGCGGACACCAGGGCGGACCGCGAAGTGTCCACAGCCTGGGGATGGGTGCCGGTACTCGACTTCGCGTGGGCGCTGTGCGACATCGTCGAGCAGCTCGACCAGGACCCGCGCGGCAGCCGCTCCGCCAAGCCGCAGTTCGCCGAGCTGGACTTCACCGAGTCCTCGGACCACATGTTCTTCGAGCGGCGCTTCGGGTGGGTCGACATCGCGGCCGACTGGATGACGACCGACGAGGCCCCGATCACCTTCGGCCACCGGCTGCTGCGCCGCGAGGCCCGCGACTTCCTGCACGACCTGATCGCCGACCTGACCGACCTGCACGACGGCCTCGGCGACAACCCGGCGATCTGGGCCCTCCAGGCCCGCTTCCCCCGCATCCCCTCCTGAGGCCCCGAGTTCTTACGCCCCAGGACCCGCCACCTTCACACCCATCTGCGCCGCGAACGCCGGTGCGAGGTCAAGCAGTTGGGACGGGCTGATCACCGCGCCCGTCAGCCGGTCGATGCCCCGGGCGATGTCCAGCTCGGCGACCGTACGCAGGTCGACGTCCACCATGGTGGCGGCGGAGAAGTCCGCGCGCCGGATCACGCAGTCGCGGAACTCGACCCGCTCCAGGCGCGCGCCGCCGAAGTCCGGCTCGACCAGCACACAGCTCTCGAATACGACGTCCTTCAGCCGCGCCGTACGCAGGTTCAGGTAGTCGATCTTCCCGCCGCGCACCAGCACCCGCTCCAGCATCGACGCGTGCAACTGGACCCCGCCCAGCCTGGCGTCGATCAGCTCCACGTCCCGCAGTGACGCCTCCGCCAGATCGGTGCCCACGCCCCGCACCCCGTCGAGCACCGAGTCCATGATGCGGGCCCTGCTCAGCCTGGTCTCGTCCAGCGCGACGCCGTACATCCCGCAGTCCATGAAGCGGGCGCCCCGGCCCTCCTGGCCCACCAGGTCGAGATCCCGGAACTCAAGGCCGTCGTAGTCCCCCTCCGATTCCAGCGCGCCGTCCTCGAACGGCGCGAGCGACGGCAGCCGCACATCGGCGCGCCGCACCGGCCGCACCACCGGGGCCATTTTCGCCGTGCCGCTCTTCGCTCGCGCGTTGTCGGTGCTCGTCTTCCGTGCCATCGCCATCCACCCACTGTGGACCATGGCACTGACAAGCCGCCCCGAGCCAGGTCCCGAGCCGGGTCCACCACCTCATCCATCTCATCCATGTCACATCCGCGAGCCCCGCCCGTCACACCGGTAAGAGCGATCACCGACGTTCGGATCAGCAACGTTCAGACCACCGACGTTCGGATCAGCGACGTTCAGACCACGACCCGTTCGTCATTTCCGACCTGGACGCCCCCGGCTGGATCGAACGGTTCACCGCACAGGACCCGACCCTCGCCCCGGCCGGTGAGCAGCTCGTCCAGAGCCAGATCCCGCTCGCCCCCGCGTTCCTGGACGAGCGCGGCCTGCGGGCGACCGTCGTCTTCGACGCGGTGGGCGGCGACACCGGCCGCGCGGCCGTGGATCTGCTGGGCCCCGGCGGCAGGCACCTCGTGTTCGGCTGGGCCGGGGAGGGCCTGCGCGACGGCAGCCCGCTCGCCTGCACCGACGAGGAGCTGGCCGAGCGCGGCATCGTCTCCGAGGGCGTGCTCGGCTCGGCGATGATGCGCAAGGCCGGCGGCGACAACCCGCTGCGCACCCTGGAGACCCGCGCCCTGACCGAGGCCGCCGCGGGCCGTCTGGTCCCCGCCGCCCAGCGCCACCCGCTCGCCGAGGAGACGGCGGCGCACCGAGCGCTGGAGACTCGCGGCACGGTGGGCAAGGTGGGCAAGGTGGTCCTGGTCCCGTAGGGACCCCGAGCCCGAGCCCACATCCACAGCCACATCCACGCCTCAGCCCGCACCTCTCAGCGATCCGCGTCCGCATCCACAGCCAGAGCAACGTCCCCACCCTCACCCACCCGCCGCAGGAACTCCCGTACAAGAGCGGCGATTTCCTCGCCGTGCGTCTCCAGGGCGAAGTGTCCGGCGTCGAGCAGATGGATCTCCGCGTCGGGCAGGTCGCGCGCGAACGCATTCGCGCCGGCCGCGCCGAAGATCTCGTCGTTCCTGCCCCACGCGATGAGGGTCGGCGGCCGGTGGGTGCGGAAGTACTCCTGGAAGGCCGGGTACGCGTCGAGGTTGAACTGGTAGTCCCAGAACAGCTGGAGCTGGATCTCCGCGTTCCCCGGCCGGTCGAGCCCGGCTTGGTCGAGCAGCCAGCTCTCTGGACCGATCCGGTCCAGCCGGTCGGCGGGCACGCCGTGCTCGTACTGCCACCGCGTCGCCTCGACGGTCAACTGCCCGCGCACCGCCTGCTCGTTCGCCTCGCGATCCTTGGCGTGCGCGAACAGCAGGTCCCAGAACGGCGTGAAGCCATCCGTGTACGCGTTGCCGCTCTGGCTGATCACCGCGGTCACCCGCTCCGGGTGGCAACTGGCGATCCGCAGTCCGATCGGTGCGCCGTAGTCCTGGATGTAGATCGCGAAGCGGTCGACCCCGATCCGGTCGAGAAGACCCAGCGTGATCTCGGTCAACTTCTCGAAGCTGTAGGTGAATTCATCCACCTTCGGGGCGGCGGAGCGGCCGAAGCCGATGTGGTCGGGCGCGATCAGGTGGAACTCGTCGGCGAGCTCGGCGATCAGCACGCGGTACATGTGCGAGCTGCTCGGGAAGCCGTGCAGCAGCACGAGGGTGGGTCGCGTAGGGTCGCCCGCCTCGCGGTAGAAGACCTCGAGTCCGTCGACGACGGCGGTCCGGTATCGGGCATCAAACACACTCATGGCTACCTCCGGGCAGCACGGGAACGGGAACGAGAACGAGAACCGAAGAGAACGCTCGTTCTCTCGTTGCGATGTAGAGTACGAGAACGATGGTTCTCTACGCAAGGGGTGCTGAGGGAATGGACGCCGAGACGGCCGAGGCCAGGCTGCTGGAAGCCGCCGCGAGGCTCTTCAACGAGCGGGGCGTGCAGGCCATCGGCATGGACGCGATCCGTGCCGCGTCCGGGGTCTCGCTCAAGCGCCTCTACCAGCTGTTCCCGTCCAAGGACGACCTGCTGGAGGCGGTTCTGCGCCGCCGCGACGACACCGTACGCAGCGAGATCGAGCAGCTCACGGCCGCCGCCGGGACCCCGCGCGAGCGGGTGCTCTCGGTCTTCGACTACCTCGACGCGTGGTTCGCCGAGCCCACCTTCAGGGGGTGCGTGTTCATCAACGCGTACGGCGAGATGGGCGGGGTGTCCGAGGGCGTCGCCAAGGTCGTCCGCGCCAACAAGCAGTCACTCCTTGACCACTTCACCGACCTGGTCACGGCGGCCGGCGCCGCGCCGGGACAGGCCGCCCCGCTCGCCGCCCAGCTGGCCATCCTGGCCAACGGCGCGATGGCCACCGCGGGCATCACCGGCTCCGCGGAGCCGTCCCGGCAGGCCCGCGCGGCGGCCACGGTCCTACTGGACGCGGCGATCGGCACGCCGAGAGCACCGAACGCCGCGATCGGGACAACACAGGGCACTAGTGCCGCAACAGGCAACGTTCGCCCCGTCGCGACGCCCAGCACGCACTCCCGCCGCACCGGCCGAAAGCCCGAGTACGTCCAGTACGCGGACTTCCGGCCGGCGCACCAGGAGCACGCACCGGACGCCGCTCCTTGACGGGCAAACGTTGCCTGCCGCGGCACTAGCCCCCGAGCTCGGCCAGGGCCCCGTCCGTGAGCCGGTAGACCGTCCACTCGTCCTGCGGCTGCGCGCCCAGCGCGCGGTAGAAGTCGATCGACGGCTGGTTCCAGTTCAGGACGGACCACTCCAGGCGCTCGTAACCCCGCTCGACGCAGATCCGCGCCAGCTCGGTCAGCAGCGCCTTCCCATGGCCGCCGCCCCGCACCTCAGGGCGTACGTACAGGTCCTCCAGGTAGATGCCGTGCACCCCGCGCCACGTCGAGAAGTTGAGGAACCACAGCGCGAAGCCCGCGACCTCACCCGACTCCGTCTCCGCGATGTGCGCGTACGCGGCCGGGCGCTCGCCGAAGAGCGCCTCGGTCAGCTGGGCCTCGGTGGCGCGCACCTCGTGCAGCGCCTTCTCGTAGTCGGCGAGTTCGCGGACCATCTCGTGAATGACGGGGACATCGGTGGCTGTGGCAGTACGGATCATGACCGCACCCTAAGGGAACTCAGGGAGTGGCCCCGAGCAGCCTCTTCCCGATCACCACCTGCTCCTCCTGAAGCCTGCTCTCGCCGTCCTCCACGTCCCACAACCCGTTCTGCAGCAGCCGCCCGAGCGTCCAGGCCCGCGCCCGCTCCCGGTCGAGCCCCAGCACCTCTGTCATCAGATCGAAGCGCGGCAGCACCTGCGCGGCGTCGAACCGGTTGTCGAGCGCGGGCCACAGGTCGAAGCCCGGGTCGCCCGCGAGGGGCTTCGGGTCGATGGCGATCCACGGCTCGCGTCCGGAGCCCGGCAACGGGGCAAGCACGTTGTCCTCGTGCAGGTCCCAGTGGAGCAGCCGGTCGCCGGGCTCCCCCGCCACTTCCCGCACCGCGCCCGCGCACCGCTCAAGCAGCCGTCGTTCCGCCTGGTCCACCAGCCCCCGCAGTGCGTGCGGTACGTCGTCGAGCATCGCGCCCGCGATGTCACCGAGGCTTCGCATTCCCTCCGGGGCGGGTACGGCGGTCAGCCTCGCCAGCAGCTCCGCGATGATCCGCACGGCCTCCATGGGGTCGGGCAGCGCCGACAGATGCCGGCTCGCGTCCAGCCGCTCAAGGAGCAGCGCGCCACTCGCCTCGTCGTGCTCCAGAACCCGTACGGCGCCGTCGCCGCCCCACAGCTTCAGCGCGACCGGTTCGCCCGCGCTCTCCTCGTCGAGGAGCTGGAGCTTGAGGGCGGCAGGCGTCCCGTCGGCCCGTTCCACCGGGAGGACGAGCGCGGTCATGCCGTGCATCGAGGGGCCGGTGCGCCGCAGCCGCCACTGCTCCACGTACGCGTTGGCCTGCTCGGGGAGTCCCGCGATCCAGTCGCGCCCGGCAGCCCCGTTCGCGTCGGCCTGGGACTGTGCCAGCTCGTCCGGAACATCGGTAATGTCGATCACGCGGCAGATCCTACGGACGTGCGTCAATCTGCACATGCGTATTTCCGTGACGGCCCTGACCCGCGCCCGGGCCCATGTCTGGGCCTATGTCCGGAGCGCCCCCGGCACCTACATCTGGCTCGCGATCCTCTTCGTCACCGCCTTCGCCACGCACCGGATGTCGCCGGCCTTCGAGGAGGAGTTCCAGCGGCAGCGCTCGACGAATCTGCACGAGCCGGCGGAGAATCCGCGCCGCGTCCTCTTCTCCAGCGCGCTGTGGATCGACGGCGGCAGGTGGCTTCCGTACGCCGCGCTGTACACGGTCTTCCACGCCCAGGCGGAACGCCGGCTCGGGACCCTGCGCTGGCTGGCCGTCGCCGCCGGCGCGCACACCGGGGCGACCCTCATCAGCCAGAGCGTGCCGCTGTGGGCGATCCGCCACGACCTCGCACCGCAGTCGTCGGCCAACGCGCTTGATGTAGGGGTGAGTACGCGCTGGCGGGCGTCGTCGCCGTCCTCACCCACCGGATCGCGCCGCCCTGGCGGTACGCCTACCTGGTGGTCGTGCTGGTCGTGTACGGCACACCGCTGATCACCGGCAGGACCTTCACCGACCTCGGACACTTCACATCCGTGCTGATCGGTCTCGCCTGCTGTCCGCTCACCCGCGGCGGCGACCGGGAGGCCACCTGGAACCCGGCCACCTGGCTGCGCGCCCGCACCCACCACGGTTGAACACCCGCGCCCACCCCACCTGCCCACCCACCGTGCCCACCCCACCTGATGACCACCCCGCCATTGCCGCACCCCGCCTCCGCCCGCTAGCGTCCCGGCACCACCGCTGATCAGCAGCTGAGCAAAAACCGAACGCAGGGACATCATGAGCACCGTCAACGGCGGCATCTCCTACTGGTACGCGAACGAGGGCATACCCGCCCCACGCGAGCCGCTGCCCGGAGACGCGACGGCCGACGTCTGCATCGTCGGCGGCGGATACACAGGGCTGTGGACGGCGTACTACCTCAAGAAGGCTGTCCCCTTCCTCAACATCACCCTCCTGGAAGCCAAGTTCTGCGGCTACGGCGCCTCCGGGCGCAACGGCGGCTGGCTGTACAACGGCATCGCGGGCCGCGACCGCTACGCGAAGCTGCACGGCCACGACGCGGCCGTACGCCTCCAGCAGGCCATGAACGACACCGTCGACGAGGTCGTACGGGTGGCCGCCGAAGAGGGCATCGAGGCCGACATCCACCAGGGGGGCGTACTCGAAGTCGCCTACACCCCGGCCCAGCTGACCCGCCTCAAGGACTTCCACTCGGTGGAGACGGCCTTCGGCGAGAAGGACCGCCTGCTGCTCGGCGCCCGCGACACCGCCGAGCGGGTCCGGGTCACCGGCGCGGTGGGCTCGGCCTGGACCCCGCACGGCGCACGGCTGCACCCCGTGAAGCTCCTCAAGGGGCTCTCGGCGGCCGTCGAGGCGTTGGGCGTCACGATCCACGAGTCGACGCCGGTCACCGAGATCAAGCCCAAGCACGCCATCACCGCGTACGGCACGGTCCGCGCCCCGTACATCCTGCGCTGCACCGAGGGCTTCACCGCGAACATCAAGGGCCAGAAGCGCTCCTGGCTCCCGATGAACTCCTCCATGATCGTCACCGAGCCGCTTCCGCCGTCCGTCTGGGACACCATCGGCTGGGAGGGCCGCGAGAACCTCGGCGACATGGCCCACGCGTACATGTACGCGCAGCGCACCGCCGACGACCGCATCGCCCTGGGCGGGCGGGGCGTCCCGTACCGCTTCGGCTCGAAGACGGACAACGACGGCCGCACCCAGCCCGCGACCATCGAGGCGCTGCGCGAGATCCTGGTCCGCTTCTTCCCCACCACGGCCGGGATCCACATCGACCATGCCTGGTCGGGCGTGCTCGGCGTGCCCCGCGACTGGTGCTCCACGGTCACCCTCGACCGCGCCACCGGCCTCGGCTGGGCGGGCGGTTACGTCGGCAGTGGCGTCGCCACGACCAACCTCGCGGCCCGTACGCTCCGCGACCTGATCCAGCAGGACTCGGGCCAGAGCGGCCCGACCGACCTCACCACGCTGCCCTGGGTCGACCACAAGGTGCGCAAGTGGGAGCCGGAGCCGTTGCGTTGGCTGGGCGTCCAGGGCATGTACGCCGCCTACCGCGGCGCCGACCGTCGCGAGGCCGCCGGACACGACACCCGGACGGACCGCGTCGCCCGCATCGCGGACCGGGTGGCGGGCCGCCACTGAGCACAGAGCACAGAGCACAGAGGGCTGAGCACGACGCCGAGACGCCTGCCCTCCCGGTCGGAGAATCTGCGCATACGGATTTCCCCACGATGAAAGGCGGCACTGTGGTGCCGCGCCTGCGCCGGGCATCCCCCCACAGCGCGCGCTGAACGTACAGCACAGGTACGACAAACGCCCCGGGAAGGTCCGTTTCGGATCGTCCCGGGGCGTTGCTGGAGCCCCCTGTCGGATTCGAACCGACGACCTACGCATTACAAGACCGTGAGCATCCATGTTGTGCGGTACCGAGTCGTGCTGTGCGATGACGTTCCACCTGATCAGAGCATGTGAAGCTGTTTGGCCTGCGTTGCCTCGTATTACGTCGTCCAAAGGCGTCCGGCCACCGGCTGGCCACCGAGGCGGGCTCCGCTGGCGACCAAGGACTGCACCACCGGCGTTGTCGGATTCCCACAGGATCTGCTGGGGAGTCCGCTCCCAGCAAAGCACTCCAGAGAAACCCCCTGGCGTAGCCGGTACGGATCAACCCGCACGTCACGGACGGGCAGCAGAAGCCTCCACTCGACGTACGGACCGGCGGCGGCGCGCCCAGCCCTCGTCCCATCCGCACAGAGAACCGACATGGTGCCTACCGTCTGGCTTGCACTTGCTCATACAGCACCTTCTCGGCTTCTCGAAGCTCGTGCTCGACGGCTTCAGTGAGGTTCGGGTTGTCGATGAGAATGCCGAATTCGACGTTGTTGTTCTCCGCACTCCAGGAAAAGTTGGCGCTGGTGACCAGGAGGAGCCGATGGTCAATGGCTAGGAACTTGGCATGGTTGCGGACGTATTTCCCATCGAACTTCTTGGTTCGCCACACTTCTGCGGGCTTCAGGTGGGTGGCGACTTCCGACGTCGTCGGCGACCAGTGCTGATCGCTTCCGTCTGCTGCCTTCGTGTCCATGTAGACCCGGACTTCGACCTCGGCGCGTTGGGCTGCCTTGCGGAGGCCCTCCCAAAGGGCCGAACTGCGCTGGAAGTTGAACGTCGAACAAGTGACCGCCTGGCGGGCGCCTTCCACGAGCTTGGGTACGGAAGTGGTGAGCGGTCCACTCTGCGCGAGGTGGCCAGGCATCGTCCACAGCGGAGACAACGCCGTCGGCAGTGCGCGTGCTCCCTGCACCGCTCGCAGGACCGGAACGTGGTGCCGGACCGCGTCGTCGCCAAGGGCGATGGCATCGAGGAGACCCCGGACTTCTGCTCTACGGCCGACGGAGACGACCTTGAGGGCCGTGGTCACGGTGTCACCGTCGGCGAGGCGATCGGCGATGCCCTTGGCCTCGGTGCCGGTAAGTAATTGACCGAGTCGTCCCGCAGCCGCTATTGCCTCACTCATGGAGGGTGAAGAACCCGAGATCGCTGCCCGGGAGGTCGATGAGGAAGCGGCGCTCCAGGAACCGATTGGCCCTCTCGCACGAAGTCTCTGATGCCATGACGCAGCAGTGGCAGGCGGCACCGTGGAGGAAGTCCTCCGGGTCCTGGGGAGTGCGCATCGAGCAGACCGGGTCGGAGGAGCAGCGCGCCGCCTTTTCGAGGGCGTTGGCGACGACATGCTGGAGCCGGGCAGGCTCGCTGAGCTGAACCAGGCCGCCGAGGGTGCCGTCGGAGTCGGAGGCGGTAGTGCAGATCAGGAGTCCGGCTGCGGGCTCCCGGCCTTCGGCGGCCGGCCACGCGTAGAGACGTTCGCTGAGGCTGGCCGCGGAGTATCCGCAGGTGATGGCGAGCTCACGGATCAGGACATGGGCGAAGGTGTGGATGAGCCAGTAGCGCGGCGGCTTCAGACGGGAGTCGGCTTTGACGTTCGCGGCGGTCTCGGAGAAGCGGCGCGCGAAGTTGCGTTCGTGGGCCGCGCGGTGGGCCTCCCAGAGGTCGGTGGCCAGGACTCGCTCCTCCCATGCGGCGACACCGGTTTCGTCGAGTTGGAGGAAGATGCCCTCGCCTCGGTCCTCGGTGGCTACGGTCCAAGCGGGCCGTGGCGTACGGGTCAGGGGGGCGAGCCGACGCGGTAGGTCGCCGACTCGGTCCATGTCGTCGATGCGGGTGAATCCGACCAGGGCGTTGACCTTGCGGAGGCGTTCCACCGCAAGGACCCGGGTGATCTCGGGCTGGAGGGCGTGGTCTCGGTCACGCTTGGAGAGGGTCAGGCCGCTCTTCTCGTCCTCGTCGCGGGCGCCGAAGAAGTCTTTGAGCAGGTAGCGCCACTCGGGGACCAAGAGATCGACCGGGTCCCAATCCCGGATCTGCTCTTCCTGCTCCTCCGGGGTGACGGTCGGGGCAGCTGCCGCTTCGACGGCTACTTCCAGTTCTTCGTCGGAGAGGTGTGCAACCTCCAGAGAGCCGTCGAGGAGGTCTCGGATCATGTCCAGGTTGTTGCGATACTTGGCCAGCTTCTCGCCCAGGGTGGTGCGGATGCGGTCGGCGAGGTCGCTCGCCTTCTCCTGCTGAGACTCCGGCATCACGATGATCGACTGAGTGGCAGGGAACCACAGGTTGGAGGCGCCGACGAGCATCAGTCGCGTCTCGTTGCCGCAGCCCTTGGGCTCGAAGGCGTCCAGGTGGGGGTGGCGGCCCCGGCACCGAGGCAGCTTGGTCTTACCGGCTTCGCCCTGGGCCTCGTTCATTGGCCGCTTCATGTCGCAGGCCCCGCAGTGGATGACCGCCGAGGCACCCTTGCCGGCTGTCCGGTCGACCATCTTCAGCGCCGGATGCTGGGCCTGGCTGCACGGCTGCCCGCGGTGAACCCACAGCTCGTAGGGGAACTCATCGAGGTGCCCGTCAGCGCAGGCGAGGAGGTAGCGGGCGGGGACTGCAGGGCGGCGGGCAGCTTTGCCGGTCCGCTTTCCGGCCCGGCCGGTGCACTTGGTGTGCTCGAAGCAGGCCAGGTCAGTTCGGAAGGGATGGGTGTTGCGGTAGTCGAACTGTGAGATCAACCCGAGCGTGTCGCACCCGGTGCAGCGCAGCCACTGCGGGAACACCCGGGCTGGCACGCCGAGGTCGTTGCCCTCGGTGGACAGGCTGAGGCGCTTGGGCTGCCAGGGGTGAGGGCGGAGCTGGACGTCGGGCGAGCGAAGCAGCATGCGCACCACCTCGCGCAGTCGAGGCGCGTGGATCTGCGGGGGCGCGGCGTCGCGGCGCCGCCAGATGCGGTCCCAGTCGTCAAGGCCGGTGGACATGATCGTGAACTGAGGGAGGTCCATGATCGAGCCGGGGCCGTAGGTGTAGAGGAGCGAGGAGGGCCGACCCGAGCCGACCTTGGCGCGGTTGTGCTTGGCAGCCTTCTCAGCCTCCTGCTCCAGGTCACCGAGTGGGTCGACGGCGCTCGCGGCGTCGTAGACGAAACGCGTCGCATCGGTCGTCATCAGGAGCTCTCCTCGGGCATCACCCATCGTGGGGCGGTGGGGGGTGCGATGTACACCAGGTTTTCCTTGATCGGACTGACCAGAAGGTTGATCTCCGGCTGGACCTCACGCATCGAGTTGGCCACCACGAAGGGTGGTGCGTTGCTGGTGTCGATGCGGGACTTGGCGTTCTCGGCGCTCATCATGAGCGCGTCGTGCCGGGTGTCGTCTGTGACCCTCTCGTAGACCAGCGACTTCCGCAGGTCCGCGAGGTGCTTGCGACGCTTGCCCCAGTGGTCGAGCCGATTATTGAGCCGCAGTCGCGCCCGGTCGGCGGCGTCCTCGTCGGATGCCCGTCGAATGCGGCTGACGAGCGCGTTGATGAGGTCGTCGGCGAAGTGCTGCTCGGCCTCGATGCGTGCCGCGCCGCTCTCGGGGGAAAGGCTGTCGGTGCGTACGGCCTGGAGCACGCGGGCCGCGCTGACCAATACGCCGTCCAGGCCGCGCTCCAGTGACGTCACCGAGAACGGGGTGACGGACAGCGCCTCTACCTGGGCGTAGAACGTCTCGTGGTAGTGCCGGAACTGTTCGAAGTGGGCGAGGTCGCGGGGGCGTGCCCAGTTGCCGAGCGCGACGACCAGACCAGGCTTCCCGGGGTCACGGCCGACACGCGAGGAAGCCTGGATGTACTCGGCGGTGTTCTTGGGCTGGCCCACGACGAGCATCAGACCGAGCCGGGTGACGTCCACGCCGACCTGGAGCATCGAGGTGGCCAGGACCACGTCGTACGGATTGACCTCACGCTCGGGTGCCTGCTTCTTCGCCTCGCGCAGTTCCCGCAGCTCGCGCTTGCCGACGGCTGAGTCGAAGCGGGGGTCGAACGGCACCGCCATCTGGTCCAGGGTGGAGGTGATGTCCGCGCTGGCCACCCGAGAGGTCAGTTCAGCTACGTGAAGTGCCCCGTAGTTGGTTCCTGTGCGACTCGGGAGCTTCGACCAGGGCCGTCGCTTGGCCAACGCGGTCTGGATGTCGTCACCCATATACCTTGCCATACCCGCCAGTTCACGGGTGGCGCTGAAGTAGCCGACGAGGCTCATGTACGGGTCGGCCGCGTCGCCGGAGCGATTCATCAGTAGTTGCGCGCCGGCCATGAGGACCTCGGAGACGCGGATCTCCGCCGTGGTCAGACGGACACCGGTCGTATTGACCCCGATGTAAGCGCGCCCCGGCGCTTTCTCGGAGACCGGGAGTTCCTTGGAGAAGAACGTGTGACCCGCGTCGAGGACCTGCGGTGGGAAGACCGTGACGTCCCGGCCGTACAGCGCGCGTACCTGGTCAGGTGCGTTGCGGGCGGTTGCAGTGGAGGCAACGAGGAGCGGGCGGGCGGGGGTGCCTTCGCTCGTGCGCCTTGCCGTCATCACGTCGATCGCGACCTCGAACAGGCCGACGGTCGTGCCGAGCGCGCCGGTGATCAGGTGCAGCTCGTCCTGGATGATCAGGTCCGGGGGCCTCAGCCGGGTGACCGGGTGTACGGCGGCGGCCGGCAGGCTCTCCCGCTTCGGATGCTTGCTGCCGTCTTTGATGTCGCACTGCTGGTAGTCGGGGTGGACGAACCCGTGGCGCTCGCAGCGCCGGGACACGTACCCGAAGAGCGAGGCTGCCTCGCCCTCACGTGCCAGGCGGGCGAACTTGTCGACCGTGGCGATGACGAACGCGGGCGCGAGCCGGTAGATCTCCTCATCGACGGTGAGCACGGGCAGCCCGTCGGCGACCTCAGCTCCCTCGGAGAACGGGCACTCGGCCAGCTCGTCCCCGCAGTAGACGTACACGCGGCGCACGCTCGGATCGGCGCGCACATCGCGTGCCTCGATCCGGGTGCCGCACCACGGGCAGCGCTGGATCTGCAGCACGGTCAGCCGGTAGCCCCGCCCCGCATTGACCTTTTCCAGTTGGGTCGCGGCCTCGTCGAACCGTTTCGGGCTCACATCCGTTCCGACCCACAACCCGATCCGGAACGGCTCGTCGCCCCACGTCGCCGGGTCCCGCATCCGCGCGAGCTCCGCGGCACAGACCAGAGCTGTCGCGCGCTGGAACTGCTGCGCGGTCAACAGCCGCAGTGTGTACCGCATCAGCACGGCTACGCCGGACCCACCATCAAGCGGCCCGTCGAAGGCGTTCACGACGCCCTGACGCCGACGGATGGCGAAGGTGTACGCCGCGAGGCCGAGGTACGCCTCCGTCTTGCCACCACCGGTGGGGAAGAACAGAAGCTGCGCCTTGGCAAGGTCACCGGAGCGCTTCTCGGCCGCTGGGTCGGACAGCAGCGGCAGCTGCATCAGCACGAACGCGAGCTGGAACGTACGCCACGCGTGTGCCTTGGAACCCTTGTCATCGAGGATCGCCGTACGGGCCTCCTCAAGGCTCTCTTCGGGGTGATTCGCCCGGCGTTGGGCCACCTGTGACTGGACACGCTGGTCGCCCATCACCAGGTTCATGAACCGGAAGCACCGCAATGCCTCGTCGTCGCCGAGCAGGAACTCCAGCCCGTCGGCGAGCTGCCGCTGCACTCGCCGGGCCTCGGCTACGGCGTCATGCCCCTCCGCGCGCAAGTGCTCCGGCAGCGCCTCGGCACGTTCCTGCTCGCCGTCGAGCCAGGCGGTGTAGCTCGCGACAATGGGCATAAGGCCGGAGCGCAGTTGCTCGGGGGACGCGGTCTCCAGCGCACGCATGTCGAGGAGCGCCGACTCGATCTCCTCGGCGGCCGTCTGCGGCGTCTGGGTCGTAGGCAGCCAGGTCGTCCAGACCGCATTCGCGCGCCGAGAACCCTCGGCCACCGACCAGTCGACCGAGCAGGTACGCCCGATCGCGAACTCCAGACGGTCCCGGTACTGGAGACGCAGGCGCCGCAGTTCGTCGTCCCGCTCGGGCCGGGCGTCCCCCATCACGTCGGTGACAGGCAGGAACACCGCCTCGCCGCCGGCCTCGACGGAGATCTTCGTCTGGTACAGCCACGCCTCGACGGGGATCTTGCGCGGGGTCTCCCGGTCGTTGCAGAGCGCCACCTCGATCAGACGGCAGCCGCGCTCGGCGTCGTCGTAGCGGTCGATCCGCAGAACAACCTTGTCCTTGAGCTGAATCGTCGTTGTGCGGGATGAGAAGAGGTCGGCAACGGCGACCGTCTTGGCGATCTCGACCGGAGTCCGCTTGAAGCGGCGCTGCCGCGAAGCCGGGGCTCCGTCGCCATCCTCCTTGCCGCGGCCGTCCTTCTCGTTGATCGGCTCGTAGGTGCCCCAGGTCGCGGTCACCGTGAACACGTCGAGATCGTCCGGGATCTGACACCGCAACCCCATCGACGCGGGGATCATCAGCCCACGCTTCTGCGGCTCGTCGTCGACGCTGTCCTCGTCCGAGCTCGCACTGCTGTCGTCCACGGCAGTCACCGGCACACCACGGCCCGCGTCAGCGTCGACTGCGTCTCCGACGTCCGTCGCGGGGTCATCCGACCCTTCCTCGCTGGGGTCCTGACGGTTTGAGGTGAGACGGACGGGCGCGATCCGACCAATCAGGTAAGCCGTGTCGGGCACACCGTCGAGGATCTCCTCGGGGCCGTTGGCTGGGCCGAGGAGCTCACGTTCCAGAACGTCGACGAGGTTTTCGCGAGCGGTCCAGGAACGACCGTCCGGCTCACGGGCGAGACGGTAGGACGCATCCTGTGGAGACCTCTGGGGCGGCGGCGTGGTCACTCGTCGTCTTCTTCCTCGTCATCAATTTCGGATGGCAGTGGAGCCACACCTTGCACGGCAGCGCGGCGGTGGTTTTCCTGCAGTAGGCGATCCAAAATTTTCACGCGAGCATTCGGGTCGACCGTCCACCGCTCCATTTGTCGATACGTGTGAAACCCGTGGTTGAGTAGAACATCACCCCAGCCATATGCCTCCATGACTGCAGAGTCAAGTTCAGTGTGAATCTGCCGAAGTCGAGCGATATCTCGATCAGCGAATGATTCAACATCAGGGTCATTTACTAGATTATAGAGCTTAGTCACCCCAAGGGAGCGCCGAATCATGATTTCTCGACGCTCGGAGTCGAGAGCATCTCCAAGCCGCGACAGCGTTCGATCCAGATCCGGACGAGGGAAAGTCAAGAATACATCTTTTGGCGTATACACAGGATCCCCGGTGCGCGTGGAACCCCAGCATGTCGCCCAGATTCTATGAATCGACGAAGAAAGCACGGCCAGCAATGCTCGATCCTGCGATGCAATTACCACCGTTTTGTGACTAAAGACTTGCCTTGCGGGAATCACCACTGGAATTTGAGTCGCACTCGTCTGAATGATAATGATCACTTCGTCAAGTGGCGCAATAGCTTCCCGCATCGCAGGTGCATTCCGAGTGAAACGCCACCAAAGCTCCCTGCGCTGGCGGTTCTTATTACGCGCACGCTCTGGCTTCACTGCCTCCAGAACGCGCTGGTAGGGCAGATGATAGTTACTAGATTCAAACTCCGTCCGATCATTGAAATCAATCACCCAGCGACTGGCCTCGAGGTTCGGACTTCCATAGATATCCTTCTTGCCATCCGGATAAGGATATAGCACTTCCTTGTTACAGGAGTCGACTCCGATCCAATCCGCGGCTTCAACCGGGTCCAAAACAAAACCCTTACCCAATACGTTGCAACCTTGGAAAGCAACTTTGACGTTCTCGACCAAACCAACGGGCTCACCTTCAACACGACCACCCGGCTCTAGTAGGGTCGAAATTCGTTCCACTGGAATACCGTCTGACACTCGTGACACTTTAGAGCTAATTACCCCCCGACTACCCCAGCAGGCCGCAAACTCCAGATTCGCACTTGTCGCCGGCCAAGGACGACTCTGAATCGATCGGGTGATCGTAAATCCGCCTTTTGCGATCTGCTCCAGCCCAACTTTGCGCGTAACCCCCTGAGCAACTGTATTTGTTGCGATCAGGCCGAGGCCCCCTTCCTGAGTCAACAGCAAATGAGCCCGCAGGAAGAAGTAAGCGACGATATCTGCACTGCCGCTTTGCCCCGCAGCCAAGACGTTGACAAGCCAATCGCGGAAATTCGCGCCCAGATCCCCAGACAAGTAGGTCGAACCGCGAAAGGGCGGGTTTCCAACAATTGCGTCGAAGCCGCCTCGTTCCATCACGTCCGGCACGGCCAGCACCCAGTGCAGCGGCTTCCAGCGCGCGTAGTCCGTCGTCACTGTTGGGGTGAGTCCGGTTTCGAGGATTCCGTCGAGCATCGCCCGATTCGACTCCTCACCCCGGCCGGGGTAGGCAAGTCCGACCGCGATACCCAGGTTCTCGTACGCCGCTCTCAGCCTCGATCCACCGCGTAGTGGTCGGGCTGTGGATGGAGAAATCAGAAGAGGTGCCCGCTGGCCTGGGATGATGGGAGTTCTTACGCTTCCATCAGACCCGAGCAAGAGGGCACCTGGTAAGTGAAAT